>CAWHFL010000010.1:0-667870 GCA_963828665.1 uncultured beta proteobacterium | reverse complement strand
CATTTCGGGGTGTTTTCCGTCTTGACAACGCGCCGGACAAACAGACATCGCGACGGACGGCCCGCAACCTTTTGGGCGTTTTGTTGCGAGTTGCGGCGCCGAAAACCGGTCTGTAGGAAGAGGCTCATTGCGACGCGGGCGGTGGGCCTTTTTTGTGCGCCGAGCATTGACGCGCATGGTTCTCTGCGCGGACTTGAAGGGGAGGGCGATCGCGGTAAGTTGTGGCATGTCCCACGAACCGCGCCTGCGCGACTACCTCACCCGCGACGAAGTCGCCTCACTTCTCCGCGCCGCGAAGAATAGCCCGCGCCATGGCGCGCGCAACTACGCGATGATCCTGCTCGCTTATCGGCACGGGCTGCGCGCCTCGGAGGTGACGGGAGCTTACGCATGAGCGACCTCGATCTCGCCACCGGGACGATCTACTGCCGCCGCGCCAAGGGCTCGCGCTCGAGCCTGCACCCGATGAAGCCGGACGAGGTCGCGGCGCTGGAGAAGGTGCTGCGCGACGCAAGCTGCAGGCGACCGACTATGTATTCCAATCCGAGCGGGCCGAAAAGATGAGCCGCAGCGCCTTCTGGCGCATCGTATCGCAGGCCGGTGATCGGGCCGGACTGCCGGTGAAGGCGTATGCGCATCAATTGCGGCACGCCTGCGGCTACTACCTGGCGAACAAGGGTTGCGATCTGCGGCTCATCCAGGACTACCTGGGGCACAAGCAGATCCAGAATACGGTGCGGTATACGGCGCTCAACCCGGCCAGATTCGCGGGGCTGTGGTAGCCGCTCGAGGCCGCCACCGGCATGCGGACCCCGCGCCTATGCCGATGGGGCCGTGAATGTTCTACAGGCGAAAGAGATTTTGGCCCAGGCCGACCCCGAGCTACGGGTGGGCCGCCATCACCTGCGTGACACGATGGGGCGGGTGTTGTCGATCCTGCTGCATCGCTCGTCCCTCAAAAAAGGGGGGCGGCCCAGTGTTCTCCCCGGGGAGTCCTTGGGGCCTCCCAATCCCGAGGCGCTCAGGCCTCCCAAAGCAGACCCGTGGCCAAGCCATACCGATGCGAAGGGTAGACGCAGAATATATAGCGTGGGGGAGGCCCCTAGGCCCTCCCCGTGACCCCGCCAAAGCCTTGCGTTGGCCGCCGCCCCGCGTCAATACTCTGCTCAACGGAAAGGGAACAACATCATGACGATCGCACCCGCAAAACAACCCGCCACCATCGATCGCAAGATAGAAAGGCGGTGGGGCCACGACCTCACCCCTGCCGGCTGGACAGCGATCCCCAATGTCATCATCCAGCGGCAGAAGGCGCTCGGCCTCACGCCGCTTGACGTGAACATCCTCCTGCAGCTTCTCGCCTACTGGTGGGAGCCAAAGAACCTCCCGCACCCGTCGAAGAAAACGATCGCCGCGGCGATCGACGTTCATCCCAGGACCGTGCAGAAGCGCATCGCGGCGATGGAAAAGGCCAAGTTCATCCGCCGCATCGAGCGGAAGTCGGTGCTCAACGGCAGCAATTCCAACATGTACGACTTCGCCGGACTGATTGCCGCCGCCAACCCCTTCGCCATCGAGGAGCTGCAGGAGATCGAGCAGCGGAAGAAGGCCAAGGAAGCGAAGCTCGCGCGGAAGAAGCCGCAGCTCGCAGTCGTCAAAAGCTAAACGGCGTAGCTCAACGGACAGAGCGCCGGTGCGCAAGCCGCTCGCTGAGAGCGGCTCCGGGGTGCGCGGTAGGGGTATCCGCATCCTAGCAGCACCGGAGATCGGGGTTCAAGTCCCTGCGTCGTGACCCCTTCGTCCCGCCTAGAACGGGATGTCGTCCTCGAAGCCCGCCGTCTCCGGCGACTTCGCCTTCTTGATCCTGGCCTCGAGCGACCGCAGGAAGCGGACCGAACCAGCGACGTGATTGAAGATCAGAAGGCTCTCGTCGAGTTCAGGATCGGGTTGTCGTGCGCGAGGCTCTGGTTGTTGCGCACGTCGTTGAAGGCCTCGAGCACCGAAATGCTCGATTTCAGGATGCGGGCCGTCATCTCGGATTCGAGATGGCCGTCGACCCGAAGACGCTTTACGTATTCGCCGAACAGGCTGTGCAGCGCCTTCTCGCGCGTGACCGCGATCCCGTGTTCCTCGCAGAGCGTGCGCACAAACTTGATGACAAAGGTGTGCAGTCGGTCGAGCCCAGCCTCCGGCCTGTTCTGCTCGATCACCTCCCGCACCTGCTTCGCGACCGTTTCGAAATCCCGCTCATCGACTGGCGCGCTCAGGGCATCAAGGTCTGGCACCGGGCCTTCCCGCATTAGCCGCGTCACGATCGCGCGGCAATCGTCCGGCAGCGCGCCGTCGTTCTTGAACGCATCGATATCCTGCCCGTAGTCGATTAGGGCACCGATCAGCTTCCCGGCCAGGTGGTTGGCTTCAGCCGCCCAAAATCCCCGCAACCGGTTTGCCTTCGACCCGCTGCCGTAGTCATAGCGCGAATCGTAGATTTCCCGCCCTGCGGTTTCAGTTACGAATTCCGCGAACGTCCGGTTCGAGAAGTCGAGCACGTACCCGCTTCCCATTCCGAAGAGGCGTTCCAGCTTCCGCTTTTCCGATGACGTCAGGTCTGCCATGCCCCATATTCTCTAACAGGCGTCTGGCAACTCCAATCCGCATGGCCAGGCACACATCGCGTTGTGCGCGGCCCGATACCGAGCCACGCTCTTACGCTCCGCTGAATTCATTACCCTGCCGCGGATCGTGACAATCCGCGGGCCCGCACAAATTCCAGAGCGTCTTTCGTAGTCGGCTCCCCGCGAGCGGTCCCCCAACAACGGAACAGGCCTTTGGCGCGCTTGCGGAGCCAGTCAATCCCGGACCTGGACTCGCGGCGAATTGTAGGTCAACCCGAACACCGTATCCGTCAGCCATCGCCGGAACGACTCGTTGTCCATGAACTGCTTGAACAGCTCCGTGTCGTCCTTCAGCACGGCCGTCATCACGCGCGCCAGCGCCTTGTCGTGCTCGATGCGGGCGTTCTGCTTGTCGGAGTTCTGCTTCGCGTTCTGGTAGGCCGTGTCGGCGGCGACGCGGCTGGGATGTCCTCGGTGATCAGCTTGTGCACCCGGTCGGCGTCGGTCCACGGGATGTTGCCGAACTGGTCGTTGAAGGTCTTGAGGATGTTCGACAGCCGGTCGAGCTCCGGCTCGGGCTTGCGGCCGCCGCCGCGTCGTCGGCACCGGCTCGATCTCGGCGTCCGCGTCCGGCGAGCTGGATCTTCATCGCCGCCTGCTTCTCGACGCGGTAGCTGTCCATGTCGATGGCCTCGAGGATTCCCTTCGACAGGTCCTCCTCCACGGGCGCCGGCAGCTTCGGGACGAGGAAGTTCAGGAAGATCGAGAGCTTCTCCCACTCGGCGTTCGTGTAGGGCAGGATCGAGGCGAGGAAGCCGTAGGTGCGCAGTGAACGCCTTGGCCTTGCCCTTGAAGTCGACCTGCCCGTCCTCGTCGAGCTGCTCCTTGTAGACGGCCACGCAGGCGTCGAGGATCGGGTCGAGCTTGTCGCGGTCGGCGCCGCCAAGGTAGAGCGCCGACGAGCTCGTCGATCTGCGTCGCGGCGTAGACCTGATAGCCGTCGAGCGCCGCCTTGAGGTCGTGCAGCTTGTTCGGGTCGGTCTCCTCGCTGAGGATCGTGGTGCGGTAGTAGTCGGCGAACGCCTCCTGGATCGTGTCGGCGTCGTTCATGAAGTCGAGCACGAAGACGTCGTGCTTCTGCGGGTGCGCGCGGTTGAGGCGCGAGAGCGTCTGCACCGCCTTGATGCCGGACAGCACCTTGTCCACGTACATCGTGTGCAGCAGCGGCTCGTCGTAGCCGGTCTGGAACTTGTCGGCGCAGATCAGGAAGCGGTACGGGTCCTCCTGGATCTTGTCGGCGATCTGGCTCGACGGGAAGCCGTTGAGCGACGCCTCGGTCACCTTCGCGCCGCCGTACTCGTGCTCGCCCGAGAAGGCGACGATGGCCCGGTACGGGCTCTTGCGCTCGACCAGGTAGTCGCGGATGGCGTGGTAGTACTGGATCGCCCGCTCGATGCCGCTGGTCACCACCATCGCCCGCGCCTGCCCGCCGATCTTGTTCAGCGCCAGCACCTGCTCGTGGAAGTGGTCCACCATGATCTCGGCCTTGAGCCGGATCGCGTGGTCGTGGCTCTCGACGTAGCGGCGCAGCTTCTTCTTCGCGCGCTTGGTGTCGAACTCCGGGTCGCCCTCGACCTTCTTGACCAGCTTGTAGTAGCTGTCGACCGGCGTGTAGTACTTGAGCACGTCCAGGATGAAGCCCTCCTGGATCGCCTGCTTCATCGTGTAGCTGTGGAAGGGCCGGTGCTTCACCTTGCCGTCCGCCTGCGGCTACGGCTCGCCGAAGATCTCCAGCGTCTTGTTCTTGGGCGTGGCGGTGAAGGCGAAGTAGCTGGCGTTGGGCAGCAGCTTCTTGCGCCTCCATCAGCCGGTTGATCTTGTCCTCGGTGGTCTCGTCGTCTCGTCCTCGGCGCCGGCCTCCGAGAGCGCCATCGATGACCGCCGCCGAGGTTCGCCCGCCCTGGCTCGAGTGCGCCTCGTCGATGATGATGGCGAAGCGCCGCCCGCGATGCTCGCTCGCCGATCTCGTCGAGGATGAACGGGAACTTCTGCACCGTGGAGATGATGATCTTCTTGCCGCTCGTCGATGAACTTGCGCAGGTCGCCCGAGTGCTCGGCGTGGCCGACCGTCGCGCCCACCTGGGCGAACTGCTTGATGGTGTCGCGGATCTGCTGGTCGAGGATGCGCCGGTCGGTGACGACGATGATCGAGTCGAAGACCGTCGCGTCGTCCTTCTCGAGGCCGATCAGCTGGTGCGCGAGCCAGGCGATGGAGTTCGACTTGCCGCTGCCGGCCGAGTGCTGGATCAGGTAGCGCCGGCCCGCGCCGTGCTCGCCGCGCGTCGGCCAGCAGCCTGCGCACCACGTCGAGCTGGTGGAAGCGCGGCCAGATCTGCACCGCCTTCTTCTTGCCGGTCTTCTCGTCCTTGGTCTCGACGACCTGGGCGTAGTTCTCGAGGATGTCGGTCAGGCCCGTCGCGGCGTGAGGATGCGCTTCCAGAGGTAGTCGGTCTTGAGGCCGTCCGGGTTGGGCGGGTTGCCCGCGCCGTCGTTCCAGCCCTGGTTGAAGGGCAGGAACCACGAGGCCTTGCCCTTCAGGTGCGTGCAGAAGCGCACCTCGTGGTCGTCCACGGCGAAGTGCACCACGCAGCGGCCGAACTCGAAGAGCTTCTCGCGCGGGTCGCGGTCGCGCTTGTACTGCTCGACGGCGTCCTCGACGGTCTGCTTGGTGAGGCTGTTCTTCAGCTCGAAGGTGGCGACCGGCAGGCCGTTGATGAAGAGGCCCAGGTCGAGCGCGAGCTGGGTCTCGTCGCGGCTGTAGCGGAGCTGGCGGGTGACGCTGAAGCGGTTCGGCGGCGTAGCGCTCGGCGGCCTTGACGTTGCCCGGCGAGGGCGTGCCGTAGAAGAGGTCGACGTGATGCGGCCCGTGCTTGATGCCGTGGCGCAGCACGTCGATCGTGCCGCGCTTGCGTGATCTCGCCCTGCAGCCGCGCCAGGAACTTGCGCCGCGTCGGGCCGTCCTGGTCGAGGTCGAGCGCCTCGGCCACCGTCGGGCTGCGTCGCGCGCAGGAAGGCCGCGAGCTGCGACGAGATCCACGCAGTACTCGCGGTCGTAGTCCTCGGACGCCCGCAGATCCAGCCCGCGCCGTAGGTCGGCCGGGCGCTCGCGCACGCGCGTTCGCGTTGTCGGCGCCCGGATCGCAGGGCGCGCCGGTCAGCGCCGTGCAGATCAGCCGCTCGAGGCCGCGTTCGCTGGTGTCCGTACAGTCACGGCACAGCCTCTTGATCGAATGGCTGCTCAAGCGACCTAATGAGTGGAATGAACGGTACGCCATTCACCGGCCAACACTGGTTCCAGACAGCGTCTGGAAATAGCGGCGCGCTGTGCGTTCTTACCAGGGTCTCCCATGCGGCATGGGTCGCGAAAGTGCACACGGTCGGCCATCTCGGTGGCGTTGAGAAAGCCAAGATAGACCAGGACCACTGGGATCCCGAACTCAGCCAACTTCCACGACCATGCGAAACGATTCGACATCTGATAGTGTGAGTCGCGAGAGATTCTCCACTCAAGCGACGTCGGCATCACTCAACCTTTCCGAGCAGCCCCGATTGCCGCCCCGATCGTCCCGTGACTCGCCTTGCGATCCAGCGACCCGTCTCTGGAGAGGCTCCTACCCGCAGCCTCTTTCTCCAGCTCTTCGGCGTGGGCCTTGGCTTCGATGAGCAACAGGCCCGGCCGTGTTGCTCTTCGATCGTGCAGGTGCTTGCAATATCGAAGTTGGGGGTTCTGGCGTCATGCCGCTTTACAGGCAGCCACCAGTCCGCAAGCCGTCGACCAATGTCCGGGTTGAGTAGCCGCACCGCTTGGTGAAGCTGGGCTTCCTTCTGCACGTCGAAGCCCTCTGGCATCCACCGATCGGTGGGAGAGATCATCGCCCACGGGGTAACCAGCGCGCTGAGGCGTGCGGCGACTTGATCCGGTTTTCCATGAGTAAGCCAATGGCAGCGTGGCTTGCTTCCCCTCTGCTCCTTCTGGCCGAGTCGATCAAGTAATCCGCTCATGCCTCCGCCTCCTCCGTGGCGGCGTCGAGGTCACCGGCCGCGCCTTGCTCTTCGTTGGTTAGCGCGTCCACCTCGTTGACCAACTCCGGTTCGTCGACCTCGTCCGGCAGGCGCGCCGCCACTTCGCGCACGTCGAGCTTGCCGGTGACCACGTCGGTGATCAGGCGGGAGCGATACTCGCGGAGGAGCGCGATTTCGCGGTCAGCAATAGCAATCGTCCGATTTGCTTCGGCATTCTCCAGGGCAATGTGTTCGAGAATGGCCTCCTGTTCTGCGCCTGAGGGACACACCACTGCAATCCGCAAGAACTGCTCAGGATAGAGTCTTTAGGCGGGACTCCTGTACGCCAGTGGAGCGACAAAGGTACTCAGCTACATACGGCTTTGTTCGAAGGAGTAGATCGGCATAACTACCTAGAAGCGGCGATTTATCGAGCGGCCTATACACGCCGTACGCAGGGCTGACGATACCTGTCTGTCTGGCAACGCCAAGCGCTGCCATCCATGCCCACATCGTATTGATCACCAAGTCCCCGCTTCGACACATTTTGTGACCGACATAAGATTCGGCCATAAACATTGTGATGTTCTTCTGACTTCTAGGCGTCACCCCTGTAAGGTGTGAGACAGATAGAAGCTCCTCCTCGCCACTAACAGAGCGCTCGTCAACCTCGTGGAAGAACCGCTTCGCTGGACGCACCTCCCAATGCTCCGGCACATCCCCCAGCCACTCCACGCCAGATGGCTTGAGGCGGACGTTGGGGTCGAGGCCGCGGGTGACGGCGCGGTGGATGATGGCCTGCTTCTGCTCCTCCAGCAGCTTGATCAGCTTCTGCTTGGCGCGGATGTAGCGCCGGATCCGCCGGTCCGCATGGTCGAGGAACCGGACGATGGCAACTTGCTCGAGAGGAGATGCCAGGGGAACCATGACAGAGCCAAGCTCGGGCTTAGTAACATGCACAAGCCCGATGATTCCGTGGCTTTGTTCCTCGATATGCCGCGTTACAGCTCGAAGCAGATGCGCGAAGTACCTGCGGTCTAGCGAGTACCCGTCCAACTTGAAGATGTGTTG
This sequence comes from uncultured beta proteobacterium, assembly GCA_963828665.1. Lineage (GTDB taxonomy): Bacteria > Pseudomonadota > Gammaproteobacteria > Burkholderiales > Casimicrobiaceae > PALSA-1003. The sequence goes on along the minus strand of CAWHFL010000010.1, from coordinate 660,122 downwards.
ATTCAGATATCCGTCGAAGTCCCGGGTCCAGATAAAGGGACCGAACGAGGTTCCCCGATTGCCAGACCACGAAAACAAGAGGTCTCCCGGCCGAATGCGGAGGAGATCTGGAAGATCGGGTTGTTTCGTGTAGTTGAATCGATTCGATCCGTTCAGATTCTGGATTCGGATTATGGGAACGCCTGAGTGAGTCCAATCGCTTGGCTTGAAGGCGATGCCGTTGTGGAAGCGCGTAAGGTGTTTTAGCTTGCGTACCTCCCAGCACTGCGGCACTTGGCCCAGCCACGGCACGCCGGAGTCTTTCATCGCCGGATAGGGCTTAAGGTCAGCGATCATTACAGCGTCTCGAACCACGCCTTGATCTTCTGTGCCATCAATTTCCGACGCTCCTCGAGAAAGTCGTCATAATTCGGTATGGGGCTGTCGAGCATCGATTCTGGTACACAGCTCATGCGCAAATTGGCTCGCAAGTCAGTTACATCGGTGATCCCGCCATACTTTTTTTTGCCACCGTTACACTGCTCTGCCAACTGCTTGAAGTAGATCTCCGGCGCCTTGTCGCCGATGGCAATGTTAATCTCGCTCTGAGCTAGAACGAAGTTGGCGATCTGGTTGTAGCGCCCCCTGGGTAGACCCTGGTTCTTTAGATGGTTGCTCGGATAAACGTGATGCACATCGCTACGATTCTTCAGCAGGGCGAGCACAGTGATGTCCCGAGATAGGAACCCTTTGTCGCCGAGCTTCACCTGCGCAGCCTGGTACGCAAGGAAGTACGGACTTTGGGCAGAGGATGTGTCCATGAGCTGTGGCAGCATCCCTGTCCAGTAACTGTCAGGCAATTCGTTCTCAAGTACTGAATCGACGTAGCTCTTGAGCCCCCGTGTCTCGACCTGCCGAATGTCGAAGTCGAAGGCCGTCTCGGGGCTTCCGGTGTAGCGACCACGGAGAACGGACATCGCGTACCAGCGCCGTACCAGCCGCTCGAGGACGTCGGGATTCAATTTCTCGGCGCGTCCCCGAAGGTATAAGACGTAAGCGAAGTTGACCGCGTTGCGGCCACCAATCAGGTCGCTGGTTTCGAAGCCTGCCGAACGCAAGATCATCGTGATGCGATCGAAGTGCGTCTTATTGATGAATGCGAGGACGCCTTTCTTTAGTCGACCGAACGATTCCTCGGCGATCGTCTCCTCGAATACCTTCGTTTCGAAATTGCGGCCGGAGAGGAGAGCCACTAGGTCTTGGAGCTTGCCGCGTCCAAATTCGGATGTGAACGCTACTCGCAGCATGTCGGTGTATGTTGGGTCGTAGATGTCGTCGTTGACGTCCTTCAGCCAACGCATCTGCGGAAGAAATTCGGAATCGGCAAAGGCCTTGTCACCCTTCTCGATACGCGAAAGGAACTCTGGCGCCACCGCGAGATGGCAAAAGTAGTCGATTGCCTTGCGTAGCATGTTGCCGCCGTAAGTCTCGTTGACGGCGATCTTAGACATCGCGAAATCGGCTTGCGAGAGTTCGGCACCCGCAGAGTTGACGCGGATGAAGATCTCAGTGACGGTTTCGATATCAAGATCATCCGCCAGTTCGATTACGCCGACGTGGTTGTTGATGATCTTGCGAAGTGTCTCAATGCTCGCGAACACCGAGTCTTGCGAAACCCCGGTGTTCTTCTCACAGTAACGCCCAACGAGCTGGAAAACACTTGTCGAAGGCGAGAAGACGTCGGCGACATCCTCAATCCACGCCGCGTCTTTCTTGATGGCAGGGTTGGCGACTTCGAATCGCTCTTCCTGAGGGTGGAAGGCAATGCGAATGCGGACAGTTTCGTACTCCTTGGTCAGTACTTCGCGGCCGAGCAGCGCTGCCATGAGCGCCGTTACCCGTTGCTGACCATCAATCAGGATGCGCTTGCCGGCGGATGACGTACCGTCCTTGAGCTTCACCGTGGGATTGCGCCACGCGATCAAGTATCCGACTGGATAGCCGCGATAGAGTGAGTCAAGCAGATTGCGCACCTTGGTCGCATCCCACACGAAAGGGCGCTGGATTTCGGGGATGGCAATTTCGCCGGACTTGACCCAGGTAAGCAGGGTCTCGATGGGGTGCGGGGTGACCGAGTAGCGTTGGGTGGACATGTGTCAGGACTCCAATCCAATGATCTCGTCAAGCAATATCTCCAGCCACCGAGCGCCGGGGTTCTTTGTCCTGCGATAAACGATCACGCGCCCGCTTCCTCGTCGAACAATCGGACGTACGCGTCATACCGGAAACGCCGATGGCGTGCCTGCCCGGTGAACTCAGCAAGGATCGTCAGGTCCACAAGCCGCTGAACGATCTGATTCGCGCCCGCGAAGGTCGTCCCGAGAAGCGTACGAACGTCGCTCACGCTCACGATCGGTTGTTCGTAGAGCTGTTCCAGCACGCGGTGCCCGTTGCCGGCGGCGCGACCAAGATGCTCGGTGATCGCCCGTCGATGCTGTTCCCGCAGCTCGAGGATGCGCCGTGCCGTGTCCGCTGCTTCGACGCTCACTTCGGCAACGCCGCGCAGAAAGAACGCGAGCCAACCCTCGAAGTCTCCGGCATCCCGCACGGATTGGAGCCGTTCGTAGTACTCCTGCCGGTGACGCTTGAAGTAGTGCGACAGGTAGAGGACCGGCTTATGCAGCACGCCGCGCTCGCAAAGCAGAAATGTGATCAACAGACGCCCGACGCGGCCATTGCCATCGAGAAACGGGTGGATGGTCTCGAACTGCGCGTGCGCGAGGCCGATCTTGACGAGCAGCGGAAGGTCGTCCTGCTGGTGCAGAAACGTCTCGAGCGCGCCGAGCGCAACCGGCACCTCATCGGGCGGGGGAGGCACGAACGTCGCCTGCGCGAGCGTGCATCCGCCGGGACCGATCCAGTTCTGGCTGCGGCGTAGTTCGCCGGGCGTCAGCCGGGAGCCGCGAACGCCTTTGAGCAGCTCTTCGTGGATCTCGCGGATGAGCCGGACGGACACTGGGAGCTTGGCCAGCCGATCGAGCCCGTGCTTCATCGCGCGGACGTAGTTGACGACCTCGTCGACATCGCGCGGGCGCCCGTCGCCGAGTACATGCGCTTCGGCGGCCAGTAGGTCCTGAAGCGAACTCTGTGTGCCCTCGATTTGGCTCGACAGGACCGCTTCCTTGCGGACGTACATGTAGACGAACAGGTCCGGGTTCGGCAGCGTCCGGACTGAACCTTCCAGCCGGCCCAGCGCGCGGTCGGCGTCCGAGAGCAGGCGCTGCAAGTTGCCCGCAATCCGGACCGGAGGAGCCGGCGGCATGGGCGCCGGAATGAAGGCGCGGTAACCTGTGGGCTGAGGCAGGTACCGACCCGCCCGGGCCTCGCTTCCCCCGTTACCCTCGTGGTGATGTCCTGCGTTTACCATGGCAGAGTTATGCCACCATGATAAACGCTGCGTTTAACATGAGCAAGCCTTTGCTGCTTGCTAAACGCACGCTTCGCTATACCGCCGGGCTCGCACCAAGAATCTCGCCGAGCAAGCCCTCGGTCTCCTTCTCCAGTGCCAGGATATCCGCGCGGATTTCCTCAAGCGCCCTCAGTGGTTGAGGCTTGTAGAAGTAGCGGGTAAAGCTCACCTCGTAGCCGATCTTGACGCTTTCGGGCGCGTACCACGCGTCGGCTGCGTGAGGCAGCACCTCGCGGCGCAGGAACTCCTCGATGCCGCCTTCTTCCAGGAGCGGCACCTGCTCGGTGTCGCGCAGGTCCGGGTCGGGCTCGTACTCGACGACGGCGGGCTTGCCACCGATGGTGGCAGCAATCAGGCCACGCAAAGGATCGGGGACAGCGCCCTTCTTGTGAATCTTCTTTATGACCGGGGGCGCGTCGTTCGAGTGCTCGGCAGTCTCCTTGAGCGTCTTGATCTCCTTGGGAGCGTATGCGCGCTCGGGCTCGATGCCCTTGAGCCGCAGCGGGCGCTCGACCGTCACTTTCCAATAGCCGAAAGCAGCATTGGGGAAGATCTTGGATTGCTCGGTTTCCTTGAATGCAAGAAACGTGTCGCAGATGCGCTGGATGTCCTCGTCCGACAGCTCGCAGTTCTTCTTGCCGAGATTCTTGCGGAGCGGTTTGAACCACTGCGTGGCGTCGATGAGCTGCACTTTGCCCTTGCGATGGTCGGGCTTGCGGTTACTGAGTACCCAGATGTAGGTCGCGATGCCCGTGTTGTAGAACATGTTGAGTGGCAGCGCAACGATGGCCTCCAGCCAGTCGCTCTCAATGATCCAACGACGGATGTTGCTCTCGCCCTGACCCGCGTCACCGGTGAAGAGCGAGCTGCCGTTGTGCACTTCAGCGATACGGCTGCCCAGCTTCGTTTCGTGCTTCATCTTGCTCAGCATGTTGGCCAGGAAGAGCATCTGCCCGTCGCTCGATCGCGTGACGAGCGAGTACTCCGGATCGCCGGCGTGTTCAATCAGGAGTCGAGGGTCCTTGATTCCATCCTTGCCGCCCATGCGCTCCAGATCGCTCTTCCAGCTCTTGCCGTACGGCGGATTGCTGAGCATGAAGTCGGGCCAGATCCGAGCCGTCGGCGAAGCCGCAATGCCTTATCGCCCGACCGACGCGCAGATCGCCTTCCATCTAGCGCACTTCATCACCAACGTGCGCTCACTTGCCATCGATCCCGTGATCGTGCGCCAGAGCTGGCTGGAGGCCTACGGCTACACCACCGATCAGGGCGCGGCGACGTTGAATGATTACGCACGCGCGAGCGATCCCTTCGCGCGCGTCGGCCAGACATCGATCGCAGTCGAAGTAACCAGTGTCGTGCGCGCGAGTGATTCCTCATTTCAGGTGCGGTGGATCGAGCGGAGCTACGCGCGCGGCTCGCTCGACGGCACGGAGCGGTGGACGGCGATTCTATCGATCGTCATTCAACCCCCGCGGACCGAAGAGCGCCTGCGCCGCAATCCCCTGGGCATCTACATCAACGGCCTCTCCTGGTCGAAGGAGCTGGGCTCAGACAATGGAGGCAAGTCGCCATGAAAACACGTGCTTCTGATCGTCTCGCTCGCGGTCCTTGCCGGCGGTTGCGCGTCGACACCGAAGCCACCGCCCGAGATCACGCTCGATGAACCTGTCGCAGCACATGCAGTTCCGGAACCGCCGAAGCCGGTGTCGGTGGTTACACTACCGCAGCCGCTGCCGCTGCCGGGCCAGTTGAAGCCGCTGGACGATACGCCAACGCCCGTGCCGGACGCTCCCGATCCTCGCGACGCGCGTGGCAAAGGCGAACGACGATGCGCGCGTAGCCCCAACGCGCGAAGGCTATCTCAACGCAATTCAAGTCTGGCCCTTCAGCGAAGGCGCCCTCTATCAGGTCTACGCTAGCCCGGGCCGCGTGACCGACATCATGCTGCAGGAAGGTGAAGAGCTGATCAGCGTCTCTGCCGGCGATACCGTGCGCTGGATTGTTGGCGACACCACCAGCGCAAGCGGTGCGGCGCAGCGCGTGCACGTGCTGGTCAAGCCGGTGCGAGCGAATCTCAAAACCAATCTCGTCATTACCACCAGCCGGCGCATCTATCTGTTGGAACTCACAGCGACCGAACAAACCTGGATGGCTTCCGCGTCATGGGAGTATCCGCGCGATCGGCTCACCGCGCTCAAGAACCAGGCGCAACGCGCGGATGCCGCGACGCCGGTCGCGCAGGGCATTGCGCTGGAGCGGCTGGCCTTTCGTTACGACATCACCGGCGACAGCCCGTCGTGGCGGCCGGTGCGTGCATTCGACGATGGTGAGCGGGTCTACATCCAGTTTCCATCGGGGATCGCCCAAGGCGAGTTGCCGCCTCTGTTTGTCGTCGGCGCGAGTGGCGGCGCGGAGCTCGTGAACTACCGCTATCACGCGCCGTACTACATCGTCGACCGGTTGTTCGGCGCGGCCGAACTGCGCCTCGGCGGCGACAAGGCGCAGATCGTTCGCATCAGCCGCACCGACGGCATCAAGCGGCCGAGTGGCTCATGAGCACGCCAAAGGAAAGCCCGGACACCCTGGCGCTGCGCGCGCCACCGCGACCCGTGACGCGACTCAATCGCCGCACGCTTGCCATCGTGGCCGGCGTGCTCGCGGCAACCGTGCTGGGCGGCACCCTATGGTCGCTGCAGTCGCAGCACAAGGGGCTTGGCGAAGCTCCGGTCGAACTCCACAACGTCGACCGCATTGCGCACGCCGAAGGCTTGGAGCAATTGCCGGATGACTATTCGAAGATTGTGCCTCCGGTGCGCGCCGCGCCGGTGCTGGGACCTCCGCTTCCGGGCGACTTGGGCGGAGCGCTGTTGCGTGCCGAAAGGCCGGCAACGGATTCCCTCGCGGGTTCGCCGACGCTTCGTGCCGATCCTGTAGCGGATGCGGCGCGCGCGGAACGCATCAATCGGCTGCGCGAAGCGGAGGAGGCGGCGAAGGCATCGCTGTTTTTTCGGGCAAGCTCTCGGAAAGACGTTCCTTCGATCGCGGCCTCTGTGCCCAGCGCATCGGCGTCGCCGGCAACATCGATCGCGCTTTCCCCAACGGGAAATGGTTCGGCGTCAAACGACAAGCCCAGCGCACAGGACCCGCAGCAGCAGAAGAAAGCGTTCCTTGATCGATCGTCTGTCGCAACGGCGCTCAGCACCCATGAACTTCAGTCGCCTATTTCCCCGTACCAAGTCATGGCAGGGACCGTCATTCCTGCTGCCCTGATCACTGGCATCAATTCCGACCTCCCCGGGCAGGTCATGGCCTCGGTCACCGAAAACGTCTACGACACGGCGACCGGACGGCATTTGTTGATCCCGCAGGGCTCGCGCCTGCTGGGCCAATACGATAGTCAGGTCGCCTTCGGGCAGAAGCGCGTATTGCTGGTCTGGACGCGCCTGATGCTGCCCGACGCCTCATCGATGGCGCTCGATCGATTGCCGGGTGTCGATGCATCCGGCTACGCCGGTCTGCAGGATGATGTGGATTGGCACTGGCAGCAACTGCTGGCCGGCGCGGCGTTGTCGACCTTGATCGGAATCGGCGCGGAGCTTGCGGCGCCGGATCGAACCAATGGGCAGAGTCAGGTGATTGTCGCGACGCGGCAGAGCGTGCAGGACAGCGTCAATCAGGTCGGACAGGAGCTGACGAGGCGGAGTCTCAACGTGCAGCCCACACTTACCATCCGGCCGGGATTTCCTGTGCGCGTGATCGTGAACAAGGACCTGGTATTGCGGCCGTATCAGCCATTGTTTTTCGACAGGACGGCGCCATGAGCGCGAAGCTACGGCTGGGGCCGATTCCGAAAGCTGAAACGGTCAAGCTCACAATCGCATTATCTTCTCAGCTCAAAACTGATCTCGATCGCTATGCCGAAGTACATGCGCAGACCTGGGGCGAGAAAGTCGACGTGCCAACTCTGATCCGGTACATGCTCGAAACCTTCATCGCGCGCGATCGCGCGTTTCGCAAGAGCAGTTCCTCGACCGAGTAGATACGTCGCCAGTATTCAGTCGCGTCGACCGAGAGGCTTTTCCATGCGCCCTAAGTACCGCTCCCGTTCGCGTCGTTACATTTACGACCGCCGCGCGGCCACGATACGGCGGCGTGAAGGCGACGTGCCCGGTGCGGACGCGCAATGCGCCGCGAGCTCCCAGAGGCGCTCAAACTCTTTCCGGGGTACGGCGCCACAACATGGCATTCGGGTTTCAGTTGGATGATCGATCCCACACACGGAGGCGGCCCAGGCGCCGGCTCCGTTCGCGCATCCGGGTACACGCTAATTTTGAAGGCGCAAATAGCCCCTAATAGTTCCTCGAATCGCGCGTCGAATTCCAACCAGGAAGTTCGGTAGAGTTCCGGCGGATAGCCCCGGTCGCGGCGGACGCTTAGTCCCACTGATTGCTTTACGCCATCGACGAAAAAGTGTCTCAGCCAAACCTCCTGAGACGGCTTGCGCCGCGCATGCTTTCGGCTCTTTGGAGTCCTGCGGACCGAATCGTTCATGTGATCGTAAATGCGGATGCTTCTCGGCAGCGAGCGTGCTGGCAGATCCTATCGAATCACCCTTTCATGGAACCGACACGAAACTCGCGCGAACAACTGCCTCCTGCTTCGCCGAAATATCGTCGCATCCGACCGCGCAAAACTGCAAATCTCGAGTCAAGCTGGCGCTCAGCGATCCATACCTTCGGACCGTGCCGGCAACCACTTTCGCGTTGAGATCGGCTAGGAGTATTTCATAAAATTCGCTCAGGCAGACCCAAGAGTTTCTTTCAGACAGCAGCAACCCTTGGTTAATAGAAAGGCAGCGAAGTAGCAACCCGCTTGGCAGCCATGATCTAACCGGTACCGCGCGCCGTTGGAGGTTGTCTTTGCGACAATGGCGTATATAGGCGTCGCGCCGAGCACGATCAGGTATTTGTCGGCCGACTGCCCGTCGAAGAACACGAAATTCTCATGAAAGAGAATCGTGCCTGGCGGCATTTACTTGCTGAACGCGCCCAGCAGTTCTTCGCGCTCCTTGGCAAATTCCTTGAGAATTTCGAAGTCTTGCTTGCGGAGTGCGTATTCGTACTGGAATTGGAGCTTGACGCGCATTCTGTTCCACCCACACCTTGTGCCACGGCGAGTTCTCGAGGTGAGCCGCCTCGATCATGTCATCAGCGTCGACATCATGGAATATCACGGGCTACCTGTTCCAGCAGGCGAAGTTCGCGGCGAGAGAAGTGTGCGGGATCGAATTTCGTCAACGCCTTCATCGAAAGCATGCTTCCCTTGGCAACGGGAATCGTCTTAAACAGCACCTGCGTCGCCAGATCTTGTTGAGGAGACTCAAGTTCGTTTTGGAGCGATACCGGCACGGGACCCATTTTCCAAGCGAAGTAATCCAGGCCAGTAACTGACCGGCCAGTTTCCCGGAAATGTTTGAAGTCGAGAAAATAAAGAAGCTTGAATAGCTTCACCTTGCCCAGTTTTTCGGACGTTCGTCGCGAAAAAGACCACTGCCTGGACAAGCTTTTCTCGCTCGTGGCTGATCATGATCGGAGGGCGCACTGTAAATCGTGCGCAGATGTCGATTGGCCCAATAGGCAACTAAGGTAACTCGTCGGACGCAGGATTTTCGATACCCTTCGGACAAAGGCGCGCTTCAATTTCAAAGGCGGCTCCGAGTTGTCCCCCAAGAGGAACAGGATTGGGCAAGGAGGAATGTTCGAGGATGCTACTGCCCAAATGGTTCCGGACGGCAACAAAACGGACAGGAGGTCAATATTCCTCCGCGCGAGGCTGTTGTTTGCGCGCATGAGACCTTGGGCGCCCGACTCGAATGCAAGCCGCCGGGGCCAAGGGCGATCGCGTCCTGATAGCAGCGGCTGGAGTACAGACCCCGCTATCGCGCGCGCTTCTACGCACGTCGTGGCTACCCAGGCACCCCCAGATTTGATATGGACGGTTCTAGATGGTCGTCGACTCGATCGCAACTGACCGGGCGGCGACAGTCAAGACTTTACGCCGACGCTACCCGACGCGGCCGCCTTTGACGAACTCAATGGAAGCCTGAAAAAGGGGGAGATCCTTCTCGTAGTCGGCCGCATCGGCGCGATCGATCTGGATCCATTCTCGTGTGCTTGCCACGCCGCCAGGTTGGAACGGAACGACGTTGTCCTTGGAAAACTGCAGTTCCGTCGCGGCGGCAACGGGGGCGCAGTCCAACCCCCTTGCCCTAATGCAAGCGAACATCTTGTCGGCGACGAAGTAGGCGCATCGAGGCCGTTGATCGTTCTCGCGCTGACACCGGGAAGTGTAAGAAGCAAAGCGTCAAGCTGTAACTTGCGACATGACTTGGGTGGGTCGATGGTCAAGAGTGTTCGCCTTCATTCGACTCGATTTGCGGCGCCTCGGACCGCTTCGATATTGTGCCGTCCGGATCGATTACCAAAGCGGCATAGTAAATCTGCGTGGATTCCTTGGCGTGCGCCGGTGGACCTTGTCCCTAAAAAAAGTGTGCAAGAGCGAACCAAGCCGACGCGGAAAAGAACGCTGTGGAAAGTCAGAAAGGCGCCGAGCACTATTAGTTCTGGCTCGCCACCAACCGCTTTCGATCGCGCCATATTCCAGCTTCGTTCCTCGTCATGCTCGATATCGAGGACATTGCCGCCAGGCGTTGTCTTGCCGTTTCTCAATCTTTGCAGCTCATTTGACGCAACGATAAGGCGCGCACAGAGGATAAGATTTTGCATCGAGCCCTTCGACAAACTTAGGCTCCGCAAGCACCGAACGCGAAGAGGAGAGCTGATCCTAAGCACGCGAACATGAGGCCCTTCATTTTCGGGCGGGCCCTGCATGCCGCCCTCGCGCCACCCCTTGTTAGGTGGAACCCGCGCCAGCGCTGACGGGAGGCAGTCGGCAAACAAAGTAAGCGATCCGTTCATGGCGGCCAATACGCCCGAAATCAGCGAAGCGGACGCGCGAAGCCTCGTGCGCTGGATATTGTCCTTGGACTAGCTCCACCGGTCGCAGACCCGGGATGCACAAACCCCGGGGTGCATGGGGGCGGGCGTTCTCGCGCCGTCGCGTGTGCGCAAACGGTCAAGATGACTGTTGCTGCACTCGATAGAGACGGGGGTTCTGTTTAATTTTCTGATCCGTCTGAGGCAGTATTTGCCGGACAATTCGGACGGCCGAGTCATTCGGCGCGTGTGTGGGAACCGATGTTAATTTATCCACATCCGCGAGAAGCGGGTCTAATCCAAGTGTAGCGCTGTTTGTCGCAATTGAATCTACGGCGGATACCATGGGCGCAGGACGCCCCTGCCTTTGGGGTTGCAGGTGCGCCTGAGCCGTTACGCGGTGCAAGTGTTCGGGCCGCAAATTCGTATAACGCTTCAGCATCTTCCAATCCTTGTGTCCGGTTACCAATGCGACCTGTTCGATGCTAAATCCGGCTTCGAATAGCCTCGTCGTAGCTTCGTGTCGCAGGTCGTGAAACCTCAGATCTTTGATCTTGAGGTGCTGGCAAGCTCGCGTGAACGCGGCACTCACTGATTTCGAGTTGTACGGGAAAACGCGGATGCTGCGGCCCGCGAAGGGCTTCTGCTCACGCAGAATCGACCACGCATCAAACCCGGTATTGTCGATCAAAGGCACCTTTGATGATTGCCTTCTTTGTCGCGCGGGTCCTTACGATCGCGGACAACGACAGTTCGATTCTCGGGGTCAATGTCTTCCCAAAGAATTCGACAAATCTCATCCTGACGCATCGCCGTGGCGACTGCGAACCGAATGATTCTCGCGACCGGTATCAGTTGGCGGAGGCTGGTCTCGAAATACTCAATGAGTCGGTCGAGTTCATCCTGAGTCGGTCTGCGATCGCGTTCACGCGCCTTGCCGACGAGACCAAGGCGCTTCAACGCGATACGCGCAAGATTGATCGGCTCGACATGGATGGGGATGCCGTGGACAGCTGCGGCGTGAGAAACTACGAGCTTCAGGTATCCAATGTCCATGCTGATCGTCACTGCGCCGGCCCCCTCGCGAGCACGATCCCTCCCGAATTGAATGATGCGTTCGCGAGTGATGTCCTTGATCTTGAGCTTGCCAATCTTGTCCTTCAACGCTTCGAGCGTGAAGGCTTTCGATCGGCGCGGGGATTGATTGACCTCCTTCATGTCCTCGATATGGAGATCGATCAGATGGCTCAGCGTGGTGGGATCGATATGGCCGCGCTTGTTGGGGGCCTCGCCCAGATCGATCTTCCGCTCAGCGGCCAGCGCCCATTCCTCCGCGTCGCGATACCGCCGGAACGTCTCGCTGACGTAGCTCCCCTTCCGGCGGATCTGCACCCGCCAGTTGCCCGAAGCGAGCTGCTTGAAAGTCGCCATTTCGTGTGCGCTATGTGTGCACTAGTAGGGCGAAATTGGGCGTATTCGGGCGTTTTTGAGTGCACACGAGAGGGTACAAACCGTGTGCAAATGTGATTGAATTATAACGGTAAGTACTTGAAAAATCAATCTCATTTGTTGTGCGTAGCGCCGATGATGGACTGGACCGACCGTCATTGCCGCTACTTTCTCCGGCTGATTACGCCGCGCGCACTGCTGTACACCGAAATGGTGACGACCGGCGCGATGATGTTCGGCAACGTTCCGCGGCATCTCGACTTCGATCCGGCCGAGCATCCGGTTGCATTGCAGCTCGGCGGCAGCGATCCTTCCGCGCTTGCGCACTGTGCGCGGCTGGGAGAGGCGTGGGGCTATGACGAGATCAACCTCAACGTCGGCTGTCCGAGCGAGCGCGTGCAGACCGGCAGCTTCGGCGCCTGCCTGATGGCCGAGCCCGCGCTGGTCGCCGATTGCGTCGCGGCAATGCGCGATGCCGTTGCGCTGCCCGTAACGGTCAAGCACCGCACCGGCATCGATGCCGTTGACGAGTACGCGTTCGTGCGCGACTTTGTCGGCACTGTCGTCGCGGCTGGCGCCGGTGCTTTCATCGTCCACGCCAGAAACGCGATCCTGAAGGGGCTGTCACCGAAAGAGAATCGCGAGGTCCCGCCGCTGAAGTACGAATTCGTGCATCGGCTGAAGCGCGACTTCCCGGATACGACGATCGTCATCAACGGCGGCATTTCCACACCCGCCGATATCGCGCGCGAGCTGCCGAACGTCGACGGCGTGATGCTCGGTCGCACCGCCTATCACCATCCGTACGCACTCGCCGATGCCGATGCGCTGTGCTTCGGCGCCGGCGCGAGACCTCGCTCGCGCGCGGAAATCGTCGCGGCACTGCTGCCCTACGTCGAGGCGCAGCTCGCACGCGGCGTTCATCTGCGCGCGATCACCCGCCATATCCTCGGTCTGTACCACGGCTGTCCGGGTGCGCGCACCTGGCGCCGGATGCTGTCCGACGCAGCGCTGCTGCAACGCGGCAGCGCCGAGTTCCTGGTCTCGGCGCTGCGCGAGGTCGAGCCGGAAACGATCGCCGACGCGGCTTGACGCGAAGGCCCGGCAAGGACCCTCGCGCCGGAATCGCTACACTCGCGGCGTCGTGTCGACCCCCACGCCGTGCCGATGCACCATTTCTCCGCCGAGCCAGCCCGACACGGCCAGAATCGCGATGGCGATCACCGACAGGATCAACGGCGTTCCGGTATTGCCCGCGCCGCCGACGCGCAGCCAGATGTTCACCGCGAAAAGCGCCACCGCAACGAGATTGATCGACATATGAGTGATCGCGATCTTCTTGATCGCTCGGATCGGTCAGCGACAGCAGATCGATCAGGCCCGGCACGGCGGCGACCAGCGCGCCGATGAAACCGCCGACCATCGTATAGAGCGCGACAGTTGCCCATGTCGCCGGGTTGGCGCTACCCAGCGAACAGAGGTCGCAGATGAGCGAGAAGATCAATAGTCCGACCGGAAAAACGATCAGCATTGCGTGCAACGGATGCCCGGCTATGCTTGCGGGGGTGCGCATGGATCCTCCTTTGGCAGCGTCATCGTTTTTCTTGCAGCGCTGCGGTCGCTCTCTCGGGCAAGGTAGCAAAGGCAGCGCTCTTTGCTACCTCGAGTCGCCTGCAAATCGCAAGCATGGAACATGCCCGCGAGAAAGACGTCCAGGTCGCGATTTCCGGCGTTTCCTCTGGCTATTCGCGATGGGTCGGACACGTGAACCGACCAGATGGCACAACGGTTGAACGGATTACAAATTCCGCGGCAACGCTTACGCACGCTGCGTGCGTTTCGCGCGGTCAGGGTGCAAACGGAATGACGCGCGGGATGCTAAGTGAACCGCTGTCCGCGATGTAGGCCCGGACGATGGCTTCGAAGTTCGTGTCCGCCGCCATCCCCAGCGCCGGCCCGAGCCGCGGCGCGAAGTTCGGCGGCCAGGTCTGCACGATCTTGTCGATCGCCGGATCGATTCGCCATTTGACCCGCGCGGCGACCGCGTCGCCCGCAACGCGGCGCAACGCGTCGACCATTTCGGCGACCGAAACGCGCATGCCGGGCACGTTGACCGAGCGCGTCTGCCCGAACTTGTCGGCGGCCACGTCGTGGCCGACGATCAGGTTGTCGATGACCCGGCGCGGTGAAGTCACCCACAGTTGGGTCTCGCGACCGACCGGGCACACCGCGTCGACGCCGGACAGCGGCTCGCGAATGATGCCGCTGGCGAACGAGGATGCGGCCTTGTTCGGCTTGCCGGGCCGCACCGTCACCGTCGGCAGGCGAAGGCTGCGGCCATCGATGTAACCCTTGCGCGTCATGTCGTAGACCAGCAGCTCGCCGATCGCTTTTTGCGTCGCCGTACGAGGTTTGCGGCGTCAGCGGCGCGTCGTCGGGAACCGGATCGGGCAGTGGGCCGCCGAACACCGCGAGCGAGCTGGTGAACACGAACTTTGGAGGCTTGTCCAGCTTGCGACAGCGCTCGAGCAGCGCGCGGGTCGCATCGACGTTGACCCGCATGCCGGTGTCGAACTCCGCTTCGGCCTGGCCGCTGACGACGGCGGCGAGATGAAATATCGAATCGGTGTCGGCCGTCACGACGCGCTCGATGACCGCGGGATCGGCGAGGTCGCCGGCGATGGCGGTGACGCGCGGATCGGTCACGGTTGCGGCGACGACGTCGAGCAGCACCAGCTGCCGCAATGAGCGGGTGTTGCCGGCGGAGTCGACCAGGTTGCCGCGCTCGAGCAGCTTGCGGGCAAGACGGGTGCCGAGGAAACCGGCACCGCCGGTGATCACGATGCGCATCGGGGACTCCATGTGATGACAGCGAGGTTACGCCGCGAAGCAAAGCGCGGGGCGAGGATCGCATTATAAGATGGCGCTTTTGCGGCGATACTCCGGCCATGCCGCATCCGAGCTATCCCGGGATTTGCGCAGCGATCGAGCAGCGCGGCTGGGCAGTTGAAGCGGCGTTCCTGCCGCCGGCCTCGATCGCGGCGCTCCGCGTCGAAGCGCGCCGGCGCGACGCCGCCGGCGAGTTTCACGTCGCGGGCGTGGGCCGCGGTGCAGCGCGGGTCGAACGCAGCGAGATTCGGGGCGATCGCATCGTTTGGCTCGACGAGCACGCGGGCTGCGCGGTCGAGGCCCCGTTGTGGCGTGCGCTGGCAGCGCTGCGTGAGGCGCTCAACGAAACGCTTTTCCTCGGGCTGGACTCGTTCGAAGGCCACTATGCGCTCTATCCTCCCGGCGCGTTCTACCGCCGGCATCGCGATCGATTTCGCGACGACGACGCCCGCGTCATCTCGTGCGTGCTCTACCTGAACGAGGATTGGTCGGTCGAGGATGGCGGAGCGCTGCGCATGCATCTGCCCGAAGGCGCGCACGACATCATGCCGGCAGGCGGCACGCTGGCCTGCTTTATCGCCGAACGCTTCGAGCACGAAGTCCTGCCGTCCGCGCGCGAGCGCCTGGCGGTCAGCGGATGGTTCCGCCGCCGAACGTAGCTGCTGCCGTTGCGCTTCAGATCCTCGATGTGCGCATGCTAGAATCGCGCCAGTCGATCGACGCATCGCTTGAGCATCGACCGTCGACATTCCCGCCGCACTCCAGCCGCCCCTTGACTTCCTGAACGATGTCCGCCGCGCCCGCCCTGCCGGCACGATTGGTGATCGCGACGCGGCGATCGGCGCTCGCGCTCTGGCAGGCCGAGCACGTGCGTATGCGTTTGCAGGCGCTCTATCCTTCCTGCGCGATCGAGTTGCTCGGACTGACGACGCAGGGCGATCGAGTGACCGATCAACCGCTCGCCGACATCGGCGGCAAGGGTCTGTTCATCAAGGAGCTCGAGCAGGCGATGCACGACAAGCGTGCCGATCTGGCCGTGCACTCGCTCAAGGATGTGCCGATGGATATGCCGGAGGGCTTTGCGCTGGCGGCGATCATGTCGCGCGAAGATCCGCGCGATGCGCTGGTGTCGGGACGATGTCGCGCGCTGTCCGATCTTCCGCCGGAAAGCGTCGTCGGCACGTCGAGCCTGCGTCGCGAAGCGCAGCTCCGCGAGCGCTATCCGCAGCTCGTCGTCAAGCCGCTGCGCGGCAACGTCAACACGCGTCTCGACAAGCTCGACGCCGGACAGTACGCCGCGATCATTCTCGCCGCCGCGGGCTTGCGGCGCCTGGGTCTCGCGCCGCGAATCGCGGCGCTGCTGGATCCGGCCGATAGCCTGCCCGCGATCGGGCAGGGCGCGCTGGCGCTGGAGTGCCGCGCCGACCGCGCCGATGTGGTGGCGGCGCTGCGGCCGCTTGTCGATGCGGCGACGACGCGGGCGACCGCTGCCGAGCGGGCTTTCGGCCGCGTGCTTGCGGGCAACTGCCGCACGCCGCTTGCGGCGTATGCGATGGAGCGAGGAGCGCAATTGTGGCTGCGCGGACTCGTCGCCAGCCGCGACGGCGGGCAGGTGCTTCGCGGCGAACGCCTCGCGACGGCGGACACGGTCGACGCGGCCGAGGCGCTCGGCGCTGCACTCGGCGCCGAATTCCTGCAGCGTGGCGCCGCTGCCATGCTCGCGATCACATGAGCGGACCCCTGCGCGGCGCGGGTATCGTGATCACGCGCCCCGCACGACAGGCCGCCCTGCTGGCGCAGCAGATCGCCGCCGTCGGTGGCACGCCGCTGATCTTTCCGACCATCGCGATTCTTCCACCCGACGATACCCGGGCGCTCGACGAAGTGCACCGCCGGCTCGCGCAGTTCGATTACGCGATTTTTGTCAGCGCGAATGCGGCGGAATACGGCGTTGGAAAGCCCGCCGCGTGGCCTCGCGCGCTGCCCGCTTTCGCACCCGGCCCGGGCACGGCAACGGCGCTTGCCGCGGCCGGCATCCGCGATGTGCGCCAGTCGCGCACGACGATGGACAGCGAGGGTCTGCTCGAATTGGCGGAGCTCGCCGCACCCGCCGGCAAGCGCGTTGTGATCTTTCGCGGCGGCGCCGGACGCGATTTGCTGGCCGATACGCTGACCGCACGCGGCGCCCAAGTCACCCGCGTCGATTGCTATCGCCGCGCGAAGCCCCAGAGCGGCGCGCAGGGCCTCATCGAGGCGTGGCGCGAGCGCCGCGTCGATGCGATGACGCTGACCAGCAGCGAAGGGCTGGACAACCTCTGGGAAATGCTCGACGCGTATGGCCGTCAGGAGCTTGCCGCGACGCCGGCCTTTGTCTCGCATCCGCGCATCGCCGAACGCGCGCACGCGCTCAAGCTCGCGCACGTCATCGTCGCCGAGCCCACCGACGCCGGGCTCATCGCGTCGTTGCTACAATACTTCGGCGCCGATTCTTAACGGAGCATCGCGTAAATCATGCCAGCCGATATTCTGATCACCGCACCGCTGCCGCCTTTTCTGTACGATCCGCTGAAGGCGGGATATCGCTGCCATGACTACCACCAGGCGAGCGACAAGCCGGCGATGCTGGCCGCCGAGGGCGGCGCGATCCGCGGCCTGGTCCAGGGCGGAGGAACGGTGACGCCGACGACGCTGCTCGACGCGCTGCCCAAACTCGAGATCATTTCGGTGTTCGGCGTCGGCTACGACGGCGTGCCGACCGCCTACTGCCGGCAACGCGGCATCAAGGTCACCAACACGCCGGACGTGTTGACCGACGACGTTGCCGACGTCGCGCTCGCGTTGATATTGATGACCGGTCGCGGCTTCGTGCGACTGAATCGCTTCGTCCACGCCGGCGAGTGGTTGAAGCATAGCCCCGAGCTTACGACCAAGCTGGGCGGCAGAAAGGTCGGCATCCTGGGCCTGGGCAGGATTGGCAAGGCGATCGCCGAGCGCGTCTCGGCGATGGGCATGAAGGTCGCCTATACCGGGCGCAAGCCGCAAAACGTGCGCTACGAATACATCGCCGAGTTGAAGGCGCTGGCCGCCGCGGTCGACTTCCTCGTCGTCGCGTGTCCCGGAGGCGAGGCGACACGGAATATCGTCAACGCCGAAGTGCTTGCCGCGCTGGGCAAGAAGGGGACGCTGGTCAACATCGCGCGCGGCTCGATCGTCGACGAGCCGGCACTGGTCGCCGCCCTGAAGGCGGGCACGATCAAGGCTGCCGGGCTCGACGTCTTTGCCGACGAGCCGCGCATTCCGCCGGCGCTGATGACGATGGACAATGTGGTGCTGCTGCCGCACGTCGGCAGTGCAACGCGCGAGACGCGACAGGCGATGGGCGACCTGTGCAAGGCAAACCTCGACGCCTGGTTTGGCGACAAGAAGGTGCTGACGCTGATTCCCGAGCTGCAGTAAGGTCCGGCGGTGGTTTGCGCCGCGGCAGTTATTCGGGAGCGGCGACCGGCTTCGCTGCCGGCGCGAACAGCACCGCGCCGAGCGACGCGAGCACCAGCGCGAGCGCCAGGTATTCGCTCGGTCCCGGATGCTCGCCCAGGAACAGGATTCCGGACAGCACGCCGACGACCGGCACCGGCAGGGACGACAGCGAGCTCACCGCGACCGGAAGTGTCCGCGCCATCGTGAACCATGCCCAGTGCGCGAGCGTGCCGGCGAGAAAGATGTTGTAGAGGACCGCGAACCAGGCCGTGCCGGACATGTGGGCGAGCGAGCTCAACGGATGCGGATCGAACAGCGGCACGCAAACCGCGATCGGGAGCCAGCCGATCAGCAGCATCCATCCGGTCAAGCGTGTTCTGCGGCAGCGGCGGCTTCCAGCGCCGCAACAGCACGGTGCCGAACGCCCACGAGACCGCGGCGGCAACGATGAACAGGGTGCCCATCGGCGAGCGCGTGATATGCCCCACGTCTTCGCCGAGCAGAACCGCCATGCCCAACATGCCGAGCGCGAGCCCTGCGATCTTGCGCCGCGACAGCGGCTCGTGCAGCAGCGCCATGCCGAGCAGCACGGTCCATACCGGCATCGTGAACGCCAGGATCGCGGACCGGCCGGCTGGCATCTGCTGCACGCCGAACAGGATCAGCCCGTTCCATCCGGCGATGTTGAATAGGGCGAGTACCAGGACTTTGCCCCAATGCTCGCGCGGGATCCCGATCGAATCGCCCGACAGCCTTGCCGCCAGCAGCAAGCCGAGCGCCGCGAAAGGAAGCGTTGCGGCGCGAAACGTCAGTGGCGCGAGCTCGGTGACGCCGAGCTTCAGCACCGGCCAGTTGCATCCCCAGACCACGGTTACGATCGCGACCAGAAAAATGCCCGAGGCGGAAACGCGCCGCGCCGCCCGGCGAGCCGACGTCATCGAATGGCGGCGTGTGCGACGGCGATCATGGACGCCGCCCGTCGGGCCGCAGGTCGGCACCGCCGTCGCCGTACTTGGCCTGATGCAGCGAGCGCGCCTGCGTCACCCATTGATCGCGGCGGATGCGTCCCGGAAACTCGGGCAGACGCGCGTCGAAGTCGGCGATGTCGCGCTCGCTCCAGCGAGCGATCTGCTGGAAGCTCATGATGCCCAGGTTGTGCAGCATGCGCTCGAGCACCGGGCCGATGCCGACGATCAGCTTGAGATCGTCGGGTCCGGCCGCGCCCGACAGGATCGGCGGCGGCGCGTTGTTCTCGATGTCGATCACCAGCTGCCGGTAGCGCGCGTTGTCGCCGCGCGCGTCGGCGAGCGCGGCAAACAGTCGCGCCCGCTCGTCGCCGAAAACCGCCGCCTGATAGTGGCTGGCCTCGCCGTCGGCCAGCGCCCGCCGCAATCGCGCCGCCTCGCCTTCGCTGCTGCGTATGATCCGCGCCTTTTCCGCGCCGATGCGCTCGGCGTCGATGGCGGAAACAGCGTCTGTCGACTCGATTGCGCCGATCACGGTCGAGCCGGTCGGCGTGCCGGCCGGAAGCTGGCGCCGGCGCAATCCATACGCGTAGCCGGTGAGCGCGGCGACGGCGACGATGGCGATGAATGCGAGGATGAGCATCGGGAGGCGGGGCCGCGGGACGCCAGGAGCGCCGGCGGAAGTGCGACATTCTAGTGGAGCGAGGCGATCCCGGCCAGCCCGTGTCCGGAGGCGAGGTGCCATCCTGCTACAATCGATGTGTCTGCGCTCGCCTTCACACTCATGCCCGAACCGGCGGCCGACCGGCCCGCTTCCTCCTCGCTGCCGCCCCGAATCTCCGCCACTGCGTCTGCCTCGACGCGACTTGCGCTCTGGGCGTGGGTTGCCCTGCTGGTGATCGCCGCGGCGATTGCGGCGGCGTGGCTGGATGCGCGGCACGGGCAGCGCGAGTTGCGCGTCGAGCTCGCGAAGCGACTTACCGACATCGACGCCACCCAGCAGGCAACGCGCGCGATCGTCAAGGATGCCCAGGACAACCTGCGCGACGCGCAGGCCAAGATCGCGTTGCTGGAAAATCGTCTCGGCGAATCGCAAACACAGCAGGCGGCGCTCGAGGCGCTGTATCGCGAGCTTTCGCCGTCGCACGACGAATGGGCGCTGACCGAGGTCGAGCAGGTCCTGATGCTGGCCAGCCAGCAGCTGCAGCTTGCCGGCAACGTCCGCGGCGCACTCGCCGCGTTGCAGGTCGCCGACACCAAGTTGCAGCGGCTCGACCGTCCGCAATTCGTCCCGCTGCGCCGCGCGCTGGCGCGCGACATGGATCGCCTCAAGGCCGTGCCCTATGTCGACGTCGCCGGGTTGTCGCTGCGGCTCGACGAGGCGATCGGGCAGATCGATGCATTGCCGATGGCACTCGACGGGCGGCTCGACGCGTCGCCGCCGCCCGCATCGCCGCAGGATGAGACCGGCTGGCGCCGGCTGCTCAACGTCGCCTGGCAGGAAATACGGCAGCTGGTCCGTATCGAGAAGGTCGATCATCCCGAGCTGCCGTTGCTGCCGCCTGAGCAGAAGTTTTTCCTGCGGGAGAATCTGAAGCTGAGATTGCTGTCGGCGCGCTTCGCGCTGCTGTTCCGGGATCAGGCAAATTTTCGCGCCGACCTCACTGCCGCCGACGCGTCGCTCGCCAGGTATTTCGATACACGATCCAAACCTGTGCAGGCGTTGCGGACGCTGCTCGGACTGCTGAAGACGATCGACATGACCAGCGAGCTGCCGGGTCTGGCCGCCAGCCTCGATGCGGTGCGCGTGCTGCAGATCGCGCGCGACAAGCCGCAGCGCTAGCGCGGCACAGCGCCACTAGCGCCACACTCGCCGCCCATGCGCTTTCTCTTCTGGTTCTTGCTGCTCGCCGCGGCGGCAGTCGCCGCCGCGCTGGCGGTCAAGCTGAACTCGGGCTACGTGCTGCTGGTCGCGCCGCCGTATCGGGTCGAGCTCTCGCTCAACCTGCTGCTGTTGATCGCTGTCGTCGGATTCGCCGCGTTGTACGGGACGCTTCGCGTGATCATGCGCACGATGCGCATGCCGCAGACGGTGCGCACGTGGCGCCGCCGGCAGAAGCTGGAGCGCGCACGTGCGGCGCAGGACTCGGCCGTCGTTGCACTGCTGGAAGGGCGCTACGGCAAGGCGCAACAGCGGGCACTGGAGGCACTGGCGATCCCGGGATCCAGCGGGCTCAATGCGATCATCGGTGCGCGCGCCGCGATCGATGTTCGCAATTTCGACGCGGCCGAGACGATGCTCAACCGGCCGGATGCGCAAGCGACGAGCCTGGCGGTCGCCCGGCTGATGCTGCTCGCCGAAATCGCGCTCGAGCATGGCGAGCCGCAACGAGCGCTCGACATCCTGCGCGAGCTGCGTCGCGAAGCGGGCATGCATACGGCGGCGCTCCGCCTCGAGCTCCGCTGCCTGCAGGCGGCTCGGCGCTGGACCGAAGTCGCGCCGCTGCTCGAACAGCTGGTCCGGCGCAAGGTATTCGACAGCACGCAAGCCGAGCATGTGCGCGTGACGGCGCAAAGCGAGCAGCTGAAGGCGCTGGCGCACGACGCCGCGGGCCTGCGCGAATACTGGAACCGGCTGCCCGACGCGGCGAAGCGTCATCCGAAGGTCGCGCGTGCCGCGGCAACGAGCTTCCTTCAGCTCGGCGGCGATCGTGAAGCCATCGACATCCTCGTGGAGAGCCTCGAGCGCGACTGGAACTCCGAGCTGGTCGAGCTCTACGGAGAATGTCGCCCGGCCGACGCGACGCGCCAGCTCGAACAGGCCGAGCGGTGGCTATTGCGGCACAACCAGGATCCGGTGCTGTTGCGGGTTCTGGGCACGCTGTGCCAGCGCGCGCAACTCTGGGGCAAGGCGCAAACCTATTTCGAGGCGAGCCTCGCGTTGGACAACGCCTGGCGCGCTCATCTGGCGCTCGGCGAAATGCTCGGGCATCTGAACCGCGACGAAGAAGCAAACGCGCATTTTGCCGCGGCACTCAAGCTCGCGACCGGTGAATTGCGGCGGCCGTAACCCGGCGCGACCGCTTCCGGCGGACGCCCGCTAGTCGACCAGCTTCCGGCTTTTCAGAAGGTTCGCCAGCGCGATCGTGAAGCGAGGCACATCGGTGCCGTCGATGTGCGAGGTATCGGGCAGCACGAAGGACGCCATTCCGGGAACGTCGCGAAAGTCGATCATCGGCGCCGGTGCACGCCGGGCATAGGCATCCCAATAGCGATCGCGCGGGAAGTTGGCTTCGTCCAGCGCCAGGCTTTCGTCGGCGGCCGGCTCGCGGAAAAAGACGACACGCCCGCCGCGCTTCTGGATTTTCTCGACCCAGCTCGTTACGGTGTCGAGGTCGTGCAGCCATGTTCCGGCATCGGTCGGCGGCTCCTCGCGATAGTAGCGGACCAGGTCGGCGATGCGCGATGCGCGGATGCCGGGCAGATCCGGGCGATGATAGTCGATGAAGCCGACCCGATCGGCGCGCACGAACACGTGGTCGTTCATCGGCAGCCCTTCGCCGGCAATCCACCGCTCGACGATATTGGTCAACGCGAACGCCGAGCGGACGAATATCAGATGCTCCTGCAGTACGGTCAGCAGCGTACGGTGGATCCAGCGCGATAGCGTCCAGCGGTGGCGATAGTGGTCGAAGTAGCTCTGCTGCATATCCCAATGTCGCCGCTGCATGCCTCGTGCATCGACGCCGACGATCGCGAGGCCGACAAATGACGGGTCGTCGGCCAGCGCGCGCAGCGCCGCCAGTGGATATCTGCCGTTGACCGCGAGCATCGCGACCGGCCGGTCACCGAGCTCGTGCGAAAGGAGAGCCGGATCGACGGCGAATTCGATGCGCGAGGCGCCGAGCAGCGCGATCGCGCGGGGTGAATTCCGGATCCGATCGAGCTGCATCGACCACAGGTCGGCGTCGTCCTGCACGGTAACGGCGTAGCCGTGCTGGCGCAGCAGCCATTCGTACCCGACCGCGAGCAGCGCGCAGGCGAGCAGCGCAGCGATCCAGGCACGTAGCCACCGTCGATCCATGGTCAGAACTGGAAGTAGATGAACGCCGGATTGAACCCCGGCGAGAACATGACGGCGGCCAGCGCCAGCGCAATCGAAATCGCCCGCGGCGCGACCGGCCAGCGGTCGAGCCAGTCCCAGCGGCGCAGGTGGCCGAACAGGATATGCGAGCCGACGACGCTCGCTCCCAGCACGATCGCGACCAGCGCTTCGCTGAACGGAACGAGCGTCGAGTGCGCGCCGGGCACGAACATCGACGCCATAATCGATGCTCCCTGGCGCAACGAATGTGCGCGGAAGAAGACGGCAGCGATGCTGAACATGCCGAAGGTCGCCACCGCGAGCGCGGCGCGCCCGAAGCGATCGTCGACCTTGCCGAAGTCCCAGACATACCGCTTGACCAGGTGCTCGCCGCAGATGAAAACGCCTTGCAGCCCGCCCCAGATGACGAACGTCCACGCCGCACCGTGCCACAACCCGACCAGTAGAAATGCGAACAGCAGGTTGGCTTCGCCGCGCAGCCGGCCCCGCCGATAGCCGCCCAGCGGAACAAAGACATAATCGCGAATCCAGCTCGCCAGCGACATGTGCCAGCGCGTCCACAGCTCGGCCATACCGACCGAGCCGAACGGGCTTTCGAAATTCATCGGAAAGCGGAAGCCGAACATGAACGCGACGCCGATCGCGCACAGCGAATACCCGGCGAAGTCGCAATACGCCTGCAGCGAAAACGACGCGGCGCCGAGCCAGCTCTCGCCGAACCCGGCCTGCGCGCCGGCGGCGAACACCCGGTCGACGACCGGCGCGAACACCAGGTCAGCCAGACAGACCTTGAGGGCGAGGCCGAAGATGAACAGCGCAAGCCCTTTGCCGACCTCGGCTGAAGCCCACGACTTGGGCTCCGCGCACTGCGGTGAAAAGTCGCCGTAGCGCAGGATCGGTCCGGCGACCAGGTGCGGGAAGAACGTCACGTATAGGCCGTAGTCGAGCAGGCTTTTCGATACCTCGATGCGCCGGCGGTAGACGTCGATCACGTACGACAGGCTCTCGAACGTGTAGAACGAAATACCGACCGGCAGCAGGATGCCGAGCGACATCGGCTCGAAGCGGATGCCGAAGACATGCAAGAGATCGACGGCCGTGTCGGAGAAGAACTGCGCGTACTTGAAAAAGCCGAGCGAGCCCAGGTTCACCGCGATCGAGGCGCCGAGGATCGCCCGGCGGTACGGCGCGCGCTGCACGCGGTTCATCCAGTGCGACGCCAGCCAGTCGAATCCGGTCGTCGCGATGATCAATAGCACGAAGAACGGGTTCCACGCAGCGTAGAACAGGTAGCTCGCGCCCAGCAGAAAGACCTTGCGCGCGGTCCACGAGCGCACCGTCCAGTAGCCGCCGAAAATGACGGCCAGGAAGACGACGAAGGTGAGCGAATCGAACGTCATGGCGGCCGCCGGTCCATCAGGACGATGCCGCCGGCCTAGGCCGGCGCGTCGGTCTGCGCCGCGTAGGTGAACGAGTCGGCGTAGAACGCCTCCGGCGGCAGCCTTCGCAAACCGGAGAATTCGCGTCGTGCGGCGTCGATCATCGCCGGGCCACCGCAGGCATAGACCTGGTAGCCGGACAGATCGTTGAAGTCCGTCATCACCGCCTTGTGCACGAATCCGGTCCGGCCCGTCCAGCGATCGTCGGGCAACGGATCGGACAGCACCGGGATGAAGCTGAAGTTCGGATGGCGGCGTTGCCATTCGACCGGCAGATCGGGCAGATAAAGATCGGCGCGCGAGCGCACGCCCCAATAGAGCACCATCTGGCGATCGGTGCTGTGGTGAAACGCGTGCTCGATCACCGCCTTGATCGGCGCGAAGCCGGTGCCCCCGGCAACGAGGATGATCGGCTTGTCCGAGTCCTCGCGCAAAAAGAAATTGCCCAGCGGGCCCTCGATGCGCAGGATCTCGCGACCCTTGAACTCGTTGAACAACTGGCCGCTGAAATAGCCTCCCGGAACGTGCCGCACGTGCAGGTCGAGCAGTGCATCGTCCTCGGGCGCGTTGGCGATCGAGAAGCTGCGCCGGCGTCCGTCCTTCAGCAAGAAATCCACGTATTGGCCGGCGAGGTATTGCAGCCGGTCGTTGGCCGGTAGCTTCAGCGAGACGATCGCGACGTCGGCGGCGACCTTGTCGATCTTCTCGATCCGGCAAGGCAGCTTGCGAATCCGGATGTCGCCTGCCTTGCGAACCTCGCGCACTTCGATGGCCAGATCGGTCTGCGCGCGGGCGACGCACAGCAGCGCGTAGCCCTGTTTTTTTTCGGCGTCGGTCAGCGTGCCCGGCTGGTATTGCCCGTAGTCGACGACGCCTTCGAGGACGTGGCTTTTGCAGGTTCCGCAAGCGCCGTTGCGGCAGCCGTACGGAATCATCAGATCGGCGCGCATCGCTGCCGCGAGCACGGTTTCATCGTCGTCGCAGTCGAACGAATGCTCGCCGGGTTTTATGGTAATCTGGTGCGGCATCGGTAGGCTTTAAGCGCGCGGCGTAGAGACGACGGTGATCAGAGTCTTGCTAATTGGCTGCGGCGACATCGCGCTGCGTACCGCCGATCTGCTTCGCGGCAAAGTGCGGCTGTACGGGCTCACGCGCCGGCACGACGAGATATCGAAGCTGCGCGGACGCGGCATCGTGCCTATCATCGGCGACCTCGATCGCTATCACAGCCTCGAGCGCCTGCGGACGGCGCCGTTTGCGGTGCTGCATTTCGCGCCGCCGCCAACCGAAGGCCGCGACGATCCGCGTACGGCAAGGCTCGTCGCAGCCCTGACAAAAGCGCGAATTATACCGCAGCGTTTCGTCTACATCAGCACGACCGGCGTCTATGGCGACTGCGCCGGCGTGAGGGTCGGCGAAACCCATCCGCGGAAACCGCAGACGCCGCGGGCGAAGAGGCGCGTCGCGGCGGAGGACCGGCTGCGCAGCTGGGCACGTCGCTATGGCGTGCGGCTTTCGCTGCTGCGCGCGCCAGGCATCTATGCACAGACGCGCTTGCCGCTCGACCGTATCCGGCAGGGAACACCGGTGCTGCGGGCGGAAGACGACGTGTTCACCAATCACATCCACGCCGACGATCTGGCTCGCGCCGCGGTCGCCGCGTTATTTCGCGGCAAGCCGAACCGGGCGTACAACATCTGCGACGATGCCGAGCTCAAGCTCGGCAGCTGGCTCGACACCGTCGCCGACGCGTTTCACCTGCCGAGGCCCCCGCGCGTCTCCTGGGAGGAGGCCGAAGTGCGCATCGCGCCGACGCTGCTTTCTTTCATGAGCGAATCCAGGCGCCTGATCAACACGCGGATGAAGCGCGAGTTGCGACTGCGGCTCGAGTTTCCGACCCCCGATGTGCTGTTGGCGAACATCGCGCCGCGTGCGCTGAAGAAGCAGCTTGCGCTGCCGCTGGGTGCCCGATGACCCACGGCGAGCCCTCGGGAGCGAAGGTGCCGACGCGCTGGCAGGCGATCGCCGCGCGGCTCGATGCCTACGAGCGACTGACCCGTCTCGACAAGCCGATCGGCACGCTGTTGCTGCTGTGGCCGACGCTGTCCGCGCTGTGGCTCGCCACATTCGGATCGCCGTCGTGGGTCGTCGTCGGCATTTTCGCGCTGGGCACACTGCTGATGCGTTCGGCCGGCTGCGCGATCAACGACTATGCCGACCGCCATTTTGACCCGCATGTCGAACGCACCGCCAATCGCCCGCTGGCACGAAGCGAGATCGCTCCGTGGGAAGCGCTTGCCGTCGCCGCCGCGCTCGCCTTGTGCGCGCTGCTGCTGGTGTTGCCGCTCAACCGGCAGACGATACTTCTGTCGGTACCGGCTTTGCTGATCGCGATCGCTTATCCTTATGGCAAGCGGTTTTTCGCCCTGCCGCAGGCTTTTCTCGGCGTCGCGTTCTCCTTCGGCATTCCGATGGCGTTCGCCTCGGTGTACGGCGAGGTGACGGTTCTCGGCTGGACGCTGTTCGCGATCAATCTGTTCTGGGTTATGGCCTACGATACCGAATATGCGATGGTCGACCGCAACGACGACCTCAAGCTCGGCCTGAAGACTTCGGCGATCGCGTTCGGCAAGTTCGACGTGCTCGTCGTGATGTTCTGCTACGCGGTGTACTTGGCCGGGTTGACCTGGGTCGGCAGCGAGCGGCAGATGGGGCCGCTGTTCTATGTGGGCGTGCTTGCGGCGTCGTTGATCGCGTTATGGCACTACGTCCTGATCCGCAGGCGTGAGCGCGCCGGCTGCTTTCGCGCGTTTCTCGGCAACCATTGGCTGGGGCTCGCCGTATTTTCCGGCATCGTCGCCGATTACGTCGTGCGTCTGCACCGTACGCCGTGGTGGCCGCAATAAGCCCCGCGCCCCGATCGCTCCGGCTGCAACGCGGATTGCCGCCGGTGCTCAATGCGGCAACGCGGGTGTTGATACTGGGCAGTTTCCCCGGCGTCGCCTCGCTGGCCGCACGCCAGTACTACGCGCATCCGCGCAATCACTTCTGGCCGCTGATGGGCGCGTTACTCGACTTGCCGCTGGCGGGGCTGCCTTACGCGAGACGGCTTTCGCTGCTGCGCGCGAATCGGATCGGCGTGTGGGACAGCATCGTGCGCTGCGCCCGTGCCGGCAGTGCCGACGCTGCGATCCGCCGCGCGGAGCTTGCCGAAATCGCGCTGGCGCAGCGCCGCTCGCCCGAGCTCGCGCTGGTCTGCTTCAATGGGCAGACCGCTGCCCGGGCTGCGCCGCTATGGCGCGACGCAGGCTGCGCCGTCCGCGTGCTGCCCTCGTCCAGTCCCGCCTATACGCTGCCGTTCGCCGACAAGCTTGCCGCATGGCGGGAAGCGCTCGCTGACGCGGTGCATAGCCGGCCACGATTGCGAAGCGTCTTCGAAGGGGATGAGGCGGCGCGCCGATGAAGGCGTTTTGGCGACTCGAAAGACCGGGCCGCCAACGCTAGCGGCGTGCCCGCTTGGCGGCGCGCCGGCTACGCGAGGCTGCGACGGCCCCGCCCAGGCCCAGTAGCATCGCCAGCAACGCAAGGCCGGTGACACCGAGAGCCGGCACCGGCGTCTGCAGCGGTGGATCGCGCGCCAGCCGCGAAATCTGGCCGGTCGTGCAATCAAACGTAATCGTGCTGGTGAAAGTCACCGCGCCCGTCAGGTTCGGGCCCGTGTAGGTCGCGATGCTGATGGTGATCGGCGTATTCGGCGCGAGGCCGCCGCCGAAACCCAGGATGTGGAAGTTGGGGTAGTTGTCGTTGAACACACCGACGTTGGCACCGGTATTGTCGGTAAACCGCTCGAGCAGGCCGGGACTCACAGCGCTCGACGAGAGCTGGACGCTGGCCGAGGTCTGCGCGGTCGTGTTGATGAAGGTGTTGAGGTCGAATGCCGAGCCGTTGCACCGACCCGCGAGATTGAGCTGCTTGGGCAGGATTTCGATCGACGGAAGCACGGCAGCCTGAACGACGACGTCGGTCAGCGGCTGCGCGCCGTCGGTGCCGGCGTTGGGCGCGGCGAGGCCTGCTCCTGCCGAAAACAGGGCAAACATTCCCAGCATCGCCTTGAGCGTCATCGTCGTATTGCGCAAACAGAAATCTCCCACGGAGCCTGGCGCCGCGCTGAAGCGATGCGCGCCAGTCGAGCCCAGCATAGACGCCGGCCTTTGCCTAGGTCCAGCAACGGGCACCGATAGTATCGTCATTCGGACGGGGTGTGGTATCCGCGCGACGCCGAGTGTCGCCGCATCCCGACAAATCGGGCGTTTTTCCCCTTGTTGCTCACAGGAAAACCCGATTCGTGCTCGGCATGCTGCGCCATTGAACATCCACGCGGACACGCATTCAGGCCGAACAAGCCCTAACATGCGCTGATGAAATACGACGATCTTCGCGATTTTCTGGTCCAACTCGAACGCGACGGCGAACTCAAGCGCATCGCGGTGGAAATCGACCCGCAGCTGGAGATGACCGAGATTTGCGATCGCGTCCTCAAGGCGGCCGGTCCGGCACTGCTGTTCGAGGCGCCGAAAGGGCACTCGATTCCTGTGCTGTGCAATCTGTTCGGCACGCCGGGCCGCGTCGCGCGCGCGATGGGCGCCGACGCCGGCGAGGATCCGCTTGCGGCGTTGCGCGAAGTCGGAAAGCTGCTCGCGTTTCTGAAGGAGCCGGAGCCGCCGCGCAGCCTCAGGGATGCCTGGGAGAACACGCGTCCGGTGTTCATGCAGGTGATGCAGATGGCGCCGAAAGAGCGTTCGTCGGCACCATGCCAGGAGATTGTGTGGGAGGGCGACCACGTCGATCTGGGAAGACTGCCGGTGCAAACCTGCTGGCCGGACGACGTCTCGCCGCTGATCACCTGGGGCTTGACGGTCACGCGCGGCCCGCTGAAGGCGAGACAGAACCTCGGCATCTACCGGCAGCAGGTACTGTCGCGCAATCGCGTGATTATGCGTTGGCTTCAGCACCGGGGCGGAGCGCTCGATTTTCGCGATCATGCGCAGCAGCATCCCGGCGCGCCGTTCCCGGTCGCCGTTGCGCTCGGCGCCGACCCGGCGACGATGCTCGGTGCGGTAACGCCGGTGCCGGATACGCTGTCCGAATACCAGTTCGCGGGACTGCTGCGCGGCGCGCGGACCGAGATCGTCAAGTGCTTAAGCCACGATCTCTCGGTGCCCGCGTCGGCCGAGATCGTGCTCGAAGGCCACATCCGCCCGGACGCAGCCGACGTCAGCGGCTTCGAGAGCGCCCGCGAGGGCCCGTTCGGCGATCACACCGGTTATTACAACGAGGTCGAGCGTTTTCCGGTATTGACGATTGAACGCATGACCATGCGCCGCCAGCCGATCTACCACAGCACCTACACCGGCAAGCCGCCGGACGAGCCGGCGATCCTCGGCGTCGCGCTGAACGAGGTCTTCGTGCCGCTGTTGCAAAAACAGTTTCCCGAGATCGCCGACTTTTATCTGCCGCCGGAGGGTTGCTCGTACCGGGTGGCGATCGTCAGCCTGAAGAAGCAGTATCCGGGACACGCCAAGCGCGTGATGTTCGGCGTGTGGAGTTTCCTCAGGCAATTCATGTACACCAAGTTCGTCATCGTTACCGACGACGACATCGATATCCGCCAGTGGAAAGAGGTCGTCTGGGCGATTTCGACCCGGGTCGATCCGGCGCGTGACACGCTGATCGTCGAGAACACACCGATCGATTATCTGGATTTCGCCTCGCCAGTCGCCGGGCTTGGCGCCAAGATGGGCATCGACGCCACCGCCAAGTGGCCGGCAGAAACGTCGCGCCAGTGGGGCCGGCCGATCGCAATGGACGATGCCGTCAGGCGGCGGGTCGACGCGCTCTGGTCGGCGCTGGGGTTTTAGCCGGCTGGCAGCTTCGCCGCGCTCGCGTCCTTGCCGCCGATCTGCCGGGCGAGGCGCTCGGCGTATCGCAGCACCAGCGCGAGCGCATCGGTCGACCCGACGCCGCCATGGCGGTTGGAAAATTCGGCCAGGAAAGGATCGTCTACCAGCTCGACCGCCGCCGGCTTGACACCGTCCGCAGCGGGGGCGCCGTAATTCGACGCGATCGCGGTCAGGAGATCCGGCGTCAGCTGCCGGCCGGAGGAGAGCAGCGCGAACGCGTCGCGCCAATGGTAGGAAAGCTGCTCGGCGCGGCCCGGCTGCACCAGGCAGGACAGCCAGCCGACGGCGATCTTGGCGCTGAACTGCGTCGCCGAGCGAACCGGCACGTGCGCGATGACGCATTCGTCGGGCGGCAACACCGCGTGGCGAACCACCGGGTACGACTCGGCGCCGATGGCGCGCACGACCAGATGGTTGCCTTCGGCGATCAGCGTCGGACTGTGCAGAAAATGACGCGAGACGATCGCCTTGGTGACCGCGGGCCGAGGTGGCGGCGCCCGGCGCGCCGTCTTCAGCAGCGAGATCGTGTCGCCGTCTCGCGCGAAATCGGGAACGTAGGTCTGCGACGATTGGACCGCATGGACGTCCGGCGGCAGCGGTGCCAGCCGCGCCTCGAGCCGCGCGCGCGACGGGACCTTGAGGAACTCGTCGGCATCGAGCGGGAACAGGTAGTCGGGGTCGCAGTCGGCGAACACTGCGCGCGCCAGCCGTGTGACGACGGCGGACTGGCGAAAGTCGGCGCTTGTGTCGACCGTCGTGCGCAACGGCAGGCCCTCGGCGGCGAGTGCGGCCAGGATCTCCGTCGTGCCGTCGCTGGACCCGTGGTCGACGATCGCGAGGCCATCGACGACCGTCAGGTTGTGACGCACGAAGGCCTCGATGATGTCGGCCTCGTCGCGCACCATCGCGACGCCCCAGAACTTCACTGCGGGAGCTTCAGTCGGCGGAGCTGCGCCACTTGCGCGCAATGCGCGTCACGGCGAACGCGATCGACGCCAGGCGCACCCAGCGCGCGTAACGCTGCAGTCCGAACACCGGAGCGATCGCCTCGACCAGCGCGATGACCGCAGCCGGCTGCGCGACCGCGCTGCCTATGAGGCCGGCCGGGCGCAGCGAGCTGCGCACGTCGCTGGCGTGCAAGGCGAATTCCATCCGCTGCAGGCGCAGTTGCGCCACCAACAGCGATTTTCGTGCCGCCAGTTCGTCGAGCCGCTTGCTCATGGACTGCGCCTCAAGGCCTCGGCATCCTCCTCGAGCTGCGACAGCGTTGCGGCGAACGGCGAATGTTTTTCCTGCATCCGCTGCTTGAGCCGGACGAGGAAAATGACCGCCAGCAGCACGTAGAACCCGGTGACCGCGCCGACGGCGGTCAGGCGATAGCTGTCCCAGAAATAGGCGATGATGAAAACCGATGCGAACAGCAGCGCGAACAGCGCGACGAGCACCGTCGAAAACACCAGCAGCAGCATCTCCTTGGCGCGCTCGCGCTCTTCGGTGAACTCCACCGAGGCGAGCTCGAGCCGCGTGCGCAGCATCGCGAGCGCACTCGCGGAGAGCTGCGAAAGCGCGCTGCCCAGTCCCGCGGGCGGCCTGACGTGCGGATCAGCCACCGGAGCCTAGCGGCGGCTTAAGGCGAGTCCGACCAGGAAGCCGACGGCACCCGCGATGCCGATCGCCTGCCACGGATTGTCGCGCACGTAGTCGTCGGTCACGCGCGCCGCTGCCCTGGCGCTTTCGGTGGCGTCTTCTTGCAAGTCGTGCAGCCTAATCTTGGCCGATCGCAATTTCGCCTCGACCTGGCTGCGCAGGTCATTGGCCCTTTCACCCGACTCCTTGGCCGCCTGTTTCAACAGGGATTCCGCTTCGGCCAGCACGTCGGTAAAATCCTTGACGAGGGCTTCGCGGCTGCGTTCGAATTTTGCTGCAGTCATGGTCATCTCCAGGCAAAGAGCGCATCGGCCGCGATTGGCGCGACCCTTCAATGTGCCGCTCGACGGTATTATAGCGCTGCGTCAAGTCGCGCCGAACCACTCCGGGAGTGTCGTCAGATGAGCCGACTCGAGCTGCCCGCCATCGACCCGAACGATATCGCAGTCAAGCCCGGCTCGGGGACAGGATATCCGGAGCCGTTTCGGTCTCGCATGGGCGATCGCGCCAAGCGGCGGCTTGGCGACGCCTGCGGGCTGACCAAATTCGGCGTCAACCTGGTGACGCTCGGGGTCGGGGGACAATCGGCGCTGCGCCACTGGCACACACTCGAGGACGAATTTGTCTACATCCTGTCGGGCGAGGTGATCCTGGTGACCGACGCCGGCGAGCAAACGCTCGGTCCCGGCATGTGCGCCGGCTATCCGGCGGGCAAGCGCGATGCCCATCATATGATCAATCGCGGCACGGTGCCGGCGACCTATCTCGAGGTGGGCAACCGCATCGCTGGCGACAACTGTTTCTACCCGGATGACGATCTTGTCTGGTGCGACGAGGGCGATGGCGAATACGCCGCGCACCGGGACGGGCGCCGCTATGCCCGGTGAGCGTCGACTGACGATCCGCGGCGCACGGTTTGCGGCGAGCGGTCATGCCGGGTTTCGCCGAATTCAACCCGTTCCGAAGGAGCAGCGATCATGAGCGAGTCTTCCGCCCCGCAAGGCCCGCCGTCCGGCACCGGCGCCCCGTCGCAGTCGCTGATTTCGACGACGCTGCTCGTCTACGCGCTATTCGGCGTGGCGGCGATCGCCGGACTCGTCTCGGCAGGGGTGCTCAGCACGCCGCTGCTCGGACTGATCGGCCTCATCGGCCTGATCATCGCCTACGTCAAGAGCGGCGAAGCTGCCGGAACGTGGCTGCAGTCGCATTTCCGGTGGCTGATCCGCACCTTCTGGTTCTCGGTGCTGTGGAATGTCGTCGGCTGGCTGGCGGCGGTGACCCTGATCGGCATACCGATCGCCATCGCGATCTGGATCGCGACCACGATCTGGGTTCTGTACCGGCTGGTTCGCGGCTACCTCCTGTTCAAGGACAGCAAGCCGATACCGGGCATGTGAGCGGCCCGATCAGCGCGCGATGCCGCGGGTTTCATCGTGGGCATGGTCGTACACCCATTGCACCAGCAGGTCGAGCGGAGCCTGCGCGCGCAAGGCGTTGGGGTGGTTGACGAAGCAAACGACGACAAAGCGCCGCCCGGCACCATCGAACACATAACCTGCGATGGCGCGCACGCCGTCCAGCGTCCCGGTTTTCAGAAATGCCTGATCGGCCACTTCGTCGGTCAGGAAACGCTTCCTGACGGTGCCGTCGGTTGCGGCGACCGCGAGCGAGCTCACGTATTCATCGCGCACGGCGCTCGAATCGGCCGCGATCAGCAGCCGCGCCATGCTCCGCGCGGAAATTCGTGCGCGCCGCGACAGGCCGGAACCGTTGTCCAGGACCAGCTCGGGAAAGCGGAGCTTGCGCTCCGCAAGCCAGCGGCTGATCGCGCGGCGCGCATTGACCGAGGTGGCGGGCGGCGGTCGGTAGGTCGTCGCCAGCGTCATGAACAGTTGTCGCGCCATGACGTTGTTCGACAGCTTGTTGATGTCGCGCACGGCGTCGTACAGCGGTGACGATTGCAGCACCGCGATCGGCTGCGCGTCCTGCGGCACAAGTCCTTCGCGCATGGTCCCGGCGAAGGCCCCGCCGGCATCCGCCCACATGCGCGCAAAGGCCCCGAGCGCGTAGTGCGGTGCGTCGAGCAGGGCGATAAACCATTCGCGCTCGCCACAGGCGGACGGATAGTCGCCGCCGAAGGTCACGTCGGCGCCGTCGTCGCGCGTATCGAATGCGGCGACGAGGCCCGCTTTCCAGTCGCCGCAATCGCCGCCGACCGGACGCGGAGTCCCGTGTACCCTGACGTTGGGGAGCGCCGGCTCGGCGCTTATGGCGACGGCGTCCCCGGCGAGGCTCGGCGTGAAGACAAAGCGCACGCTCTTGAAGTTCACCAGCAGGGCATCGGGTCCGACGTTGTACGGACGCAGCGGCTCGGCATCGAACGCGCCCGGGTCGTACGGTCCGGGCGCGAAATAGCTGCGATCGACGACCAGATCACCGCGGATCGTGGTCAGCCCGGTCGCCCGCAACCGACTGATGAGCTCCTGGAATTGCTCGACGGTGATTTTGGGATCGCCGTAGCCCTTGAGCACCAGATCGCCGTGCAGCACGCCGCCCTCGATCTTTCCGTCGGCATACGCCTCGGTCTTCCAGCGGTATTCGGGCCGGAGAAGCTCGAGGCCGGCGAACGTGGTCACCAGTTTCATCGTCGACGCCGGGCTCATCGGCCGCCCGGGCTGTTGCGAGAACACCGGCTGCGACTTGCCCAGCTCCTGCACGTAAGCCCCGACGGCACCGAGCGGGATGTGCTGCTCGGCAAAGGCGCGCGCGACCGGCGGTGGCAACCCGGCGCAAGCGATTCCCGCCAGCGTCAGCGCCAGCGCGGCGAGCGCGGGGCGCAGAAGAATCGGCGTCAGGCGCATCCGACGATGTCCAGCGTGCGTCCTGCCAGCAGCGCCATCTCGTCGTCGGAGATGCAATACGGCGGCATCCAGTAGACGGTGCGTCCGATCGGACGCAGCAAAATCTCGCGCTGCAGCGCGGCGCTAAAACACCAGGAAGCGAACTCCTCGCGTCCGCTGTCGACTTCGAATGCCCAGATCATGCCGAGGTGGCGAAAGGCGCGGACTTTGGAATGCTCGGCAATGGGCTGCGCCAGCGCGGTGAGCGTCGTCGCGCGGGCGCGGTTGGCGGTGATCACGTCCTCGTCGCGAAACAGGTCCAGCACGGCCAGCGCGGCGCGACACGCGAGCGCATTGCCGGTGTACGAATGCGAATGCAGAAAGCCGCGGGAGACATCGTCGTCGTAGAACGCCGCGTAGACCTCGTCGGTCGTGAGCACCGCCGACAACGGAAGGTAGCCGCCGGTCAGGCCTTTCGACAGGCAGAGAAAATCGGGCGCGATCCCGGCCTGCTCGCAGGCGAACATCGTACCCGTGCGGCCGAAGCCGGTCATGATCTCGTCGGCGATCAGGTGCACGCCGTAGCGCGTGCACAAGGCGCGAGCCCGTTCGAGATACGCCGGATCGTAGATCGCCATCCCGGCCGCGCCCTGCACCAGCGGCTCGACGATAAGCGCGGCGATCGAACGATGATGCAGCGCCAGATGCGCTTCCAGCGCCGCCGCCGCGCCGAGCGCATGATCCTTTGCGCTCTGGCCGTCGCGCGCCTGCCGCGCGTCGGGCGAGGGCAAGGCCGCGTGTTGCCGGAGCAGCGGCGCGTACGCGTCGCGAAATAGCGCGACGTCGGTGACCGACAGCGCGCCGAGCGTCTCGCCGTGATAGCCGTGCTCGAGCGCGATGAAACCGGTCTTGCCGGATTCGCCGCGATTGCGCCAGTAGTGAAAGCTCATCTTCAGCGCGATCTCGACTGCCGAAGCGCCGTCCGAGCCGTAGAAGCAATGACCGAGACCGCCGGGCGCGATCGAGGCCAGGCGCTCGGACAGCTCGACGACGGGCCGGTGCGTGAAGCCGGCGAGCATCACATGCTCGAGCTCTTCGAGCTGGGATGCGATCGCCGCGTTGATCGTCGGATGCGCGTGGCCGAACAGGTTGACCCACCACGAGCTCACCGAATCGAGATAGCGCTTGCCGTCGAAATCGTAGAGCCACGCGCCGCGGCCCCGTGCAATCGGCACCAACGGCGAAGTCTCGTGCCGCTTCATCTGCGTGCATGGATGCCACACTGCGGCGCGGCTCCGGGCGAGCCACTCGGCGTTTCCCGCCGTGACGGCGGGGATCGATTGCAACTTGGCCATCATGATGATCGGCGCATTATAGCGGCGCATTCGTTCGTGCATCGGTCGCGTTGACAGGGCGCGGCCGATCGCATTACAAGAGGTGCGGCATGGACGATTTCGCGCCCGCAATGGTGGACGACTTAGACGGCGGCCGATACGGTCGCGCGGCGATCGCGCTGCATTGGCTCACTGTATTGCTGTTGATCGGCAGTTTTACCCTGGGCCTGTCGATGGTCGGGCTTCCGTTCGGAAGGCAGAAACTGCAGTGGTATGCCTGGCACAAGTGGATAGGCATCACCTTGTTCCTGGTGACCTGCCTGCGTCTGTCCTGGCGTGCGTTCCGTGGCGCGCCGGCTCCGCTGCCGACGATGCCGCAATGGCAGCGCCGGGCTTCGGTGCTGGTCCACGGCGCGCTCTATGGATTGCTGCTGGTCATCCCGCTGTCGGGGTGGGTTTACAGCTCGTCGACCGGCGTCCAGGTCGTCTACCTGGGTCTTTTCCCCCTGCCCGACCTGGTTCCGAAGGACCGCGCGCTGGCCCGCGCGCTGCTGGCGTTGCACCTGACGTTGAACTTCACGTTGTTTTCACTGGTCTGTGTCCATACCGCGGCAGCGCTCAAACACCACTTCATCGACCGCGACACGGTGCTGACACGGATGCTGCCGCCGTGGCGGTCGGTTATCCAGGGGAAAGGTCCACGCTAATGCGCTTGCGCTCGTTTATTCCTTCGCTCGGGATGATGTTGCTCGCCACCGGTCAGGCCGGCGCCGAGGGGGTGCTGATCGACAAGAGCGAGATCCGCTTCGTGTCCAAGCAGATGGGCATCAACGTCGAAGGCACTTTTCGGCGGTGGAAGGCCAATATCGTTTTCATGCCGGGCGACCTCGCGCACTCGAAGGCCGATTTCGACATCGAGCTCGCCAGCATCGACTTGGCCAGCGACGAAGCCGAAACCGAGGTCAGGCGCCCCTCGTGGTTCGACACCGCGAAGTTTCCGGTCGCCCGATTCGTTTCGAGCTCGATCAAGGACCTGGGCGGCGGCAAGTACGAGGTCGCGGGCAAACTGACGTTAAAGGGCATTGTCCACGACGCCGTCGTGCCTATCGTGTTGGGCAGGGATGCCTCGGGCAACAGCGTCGCCGAGGGGGCGTTCACGGTCAAGCGGCTCGACTACCGGATCGGCGATGCCGACTGGGCCGACCCCGACACCGTGGCCAACGAGGTCATCGTGCGGGTCCGGATGGTGTTGCCGCCGGTCAAATAGGACCGCGGCTCCCACGCATGGAATAATCGCGGCGCGGCGGCTGTTGTCCCGATCTGCTGCGAATCGCCCCTTTCCGAACCGAGGAATCATTCCATGCCAAGACAGTCCGACGCCTTTACCCTCGCGCTGCTGGTCGCGGTCGCCTCAGGCGCCGCTGCCGCCGCCGAGGAAAGCTACGTCACCGACCCGGTGCACTCAGAGCCATCGTACGAGATCCGGCACACGATCTTCTCGACGCAGCGCGGCGACTTCACCAAGTCGACTGGGAAGATAACGCTCGATCGCGAAGCGAAGAAAGGCAGCATCGACGTGAGCATAGATACGACGTCGATCAGGTCGCACGACCCGCGGCTCGACAGCATCCTGAAGGGCGAGGATTATTTCAACGTCACCAAGTATCCGACGATGACGTTCAAGTCGACCGCCATGCGCTTCGATGGCGATCGCCTGACCGGCGTCGACGGCGAGCTGACGATGATCGGAGTCACGCGGCCGGTCACGCTCAAAGTCGCCGATTTCCAGTGCGGCGAGAATACGTTCAACAAAAAGCCGATGTGCGGCGCGGAAGTGACCACGACGATCAAACGCTCCGACTGGGGCATGAAGACTGGCGTGGGGCGTTCGTCCGGCGACGAAGTGAAGATCACGATCCCGATCGAGGCCTATCGGGAGTAGCCGCATGGTCCAGTCGATGGCCGACGCCGCGCTCCGCTCGTTCGAGGCGTGTGGCCGCCCGGTCGGGGCGCTGGTATTCGCTGTCGGGATGCTGGCCGCTGCGGTGGCGTTCGCCGATGCGACAGCAGGCGTCGCGCCGGAAGTCTATCGGGTCGACCCGGAGCTCACCAACGCGCAATTTGCCGTCGGCCACATGGGCATGTCGATGCAGCGCGGACATTTCGGTCGCACGCGCGGGACGATCGTGCTCGATGCCGAATCGCATACCGGCCGGATCGAATTCGTCGTCGACGCCACGTCGGTCGACACCGGCTGGGCCGCGCGCGACGCCTTTTTGCGCGGCGAGGACATGTTCGATACCGCGCACTACCCGGTCGTGCGCTTCCGCTCGACTCTCCTGACGTTCGATAGCGCGCGCCTGATCGCCGTCGCCGGCGAATTGACGATGCACAACGTCACTCGTCCGGTCGAGTTGCGCGTGGCCCGGCTCGACTGCGGGAAGGATCCCGACAGCGGCCGCGAAGGCTGCGGCGCCGAGGTCGACGCAACGGTCAGGCGCTCCGATTTCGGCATGAGCTACGCGCTTGGCATGGTTGGCGACGATATCGGCCTGTCGTTCCAGGTGACGGCCTTTCGCGTGCCGCCCGACGGCGAAGAGGGCGCGCCGTAGCACCGATGCCGCGGGAACGACGATCGTGCGTGCGCGAAATCGTTGGCGCTACCGTGCGCTAAGACCGTCCAGCCGCCGGCGAAACCGGTCGGTTGCCGCAACCAGAGCGCGCGCGATGCCCGGTTCGCGCGCCGAGTGACCGGCGTCGCCGACGATGACGTACTCGGCTTCCGGCCACGCGCGGTGCAGCTCATCGGCGGAGAAGATCGGGCAGACCAGGTCGTAGCGGCCCTGGACGATCGTGCAGCGCAGGTGGCGGATGCGTCCTACGCCCGCCAGGAGGGCGTTGTCCGGCAAAAAGATCCGGTTGACGAAGTAATGGGCCTCGATGCGCGCGATCGCCAGCGCCACCGCATCCTCGTCGAAGTGCGAAACCAGATCGGGATCGGGCAACAGGGTCGAGCACAATCCTTCGTATCGGCTCCAGCGATGCGCGGCAGGCATGTGCACCGCCGGATCGGGGTCGATAAGGCGGCGATGGTAGCCGGCCAGGAGGTCGCCACGCTCGGCCTCGGGCAGGTACTCGGCGAAGCTTCGCCACGCTTCCGGCTGCATGAAGCGCATCTGGTAGAGAAACCAGTGAATCTCCTGCGGCCGGCAGAGGAAAATGCCACGCAGCACGAGTCCCAGCACGCGGTCGGCATGCGCTTCGGCGTAGGCCAGCGCGAGCGTCGAGCCCCACGAGCCGCCGAACATCAGCCAGCGCTCGATGCTCAAGTGCTCGCGCAACCGCTCGATGTCCGAGACGAGCTGGGGCGTCGTGTTTTCGCGCAATTCGCCCAGTGGGGTCGACTGCCCTGCGCCGCGCTGATCGTAGACGACGATCCGGTAGTAAGCCGGATCGTAGAAGCGGCGATGGTCGGGCGAGCTGCCGCCGCCGGGGCCGCCATGCAGGAAGACGACCGGCACGCCGCGCGGATTGCCCGACTCCTCCCAGTACATCGTGTGCAAGGCGTCGATCTCGAGGCGCCCGGTGCGGTTCGCGGCCAGCGCCGGATAGAGGAACGCGTCGCGCGAAAGCGCGCGCGGCGCATCGTTGCCGGTCACGATTTCCTAGCGTCCCTTTTTGAACGCGACGATTTTCTGGCGCTGCTCGCCCAGGCCCTCGATGCCCAGGGTGACGACGTCGCCCGCTTTCAGGTATTGCGGCGTCGGCTTCATGCCGAGCGCCACGCCGGGCGGCGTGCCGGTCGTGATGACGTCGCCGGGCAGCAGCGTCATGTAGCGCGACACGTCGGCAACCAGCGCCGCGATGCCGAAGATCATCGTCCGCGTGTTGCCGGTCTGGCGGCGCACGCCGTTGACGTCGAGCCACATATCGAGATTCTGCGGGTCCTTGATCTCGTCGGTCGTCACCAGGTACGGACCGATCGGTCCGAAGGTGTCACAGCTCTTGCCCTTGCTCCACTGCGAGCCACTGCGCTTCATCTGAAACTCGCGCTCGGAGACGTCGTTGACGATGCAGTAGCCGGCGACGTACTTCAACGCGTCCTTTTCGGCGACTTGCCGCGCGGTGCGAGAAATGACGACGCCGAGCTCGACTTCCCAGTCGGTGCTGGTCGAATCCTGCGGCAGCATCACGTTGTCGTTCGGCCCGACGATGCAGGTCTGCGACTTGAAAAAGACGATCGGGTGCTCGGGAATGGGCGCGCCGGTCTCCTTGGCGTGATCGATGTAGTTGAGCCCGATGGCGACGAACTTCGACGGCGTCGCGACGCAAGCGCCGAGGCGCGGCTTGCCTTTGACCAGCGGCAGCCGCCGCGTGTCGAGCTTCGCCAGTTCCTTGAGCCTGGCCGGCGCGAGCGAAGTTGCGTCGAGATCGCGAATCTTGCGCGACAGGTCGCGCAGCTTGCCGTCGGCGTCGATCAGTCCGG
This sequence comes from uncultured beta proteobacterium, assembly GCA_963828665.1. GTDB lineage: Bacteria > Pseudomonadota > Gammaproteobacteria > Burkholderiales > Casimicrobiaceae > PALSA-1003. The sequence goes on along the minus strand of CAWHFL010000010.1, from coordinate 619,085 downwards.
GCTTTTCCTTGCCCGCAGTGCCGTAGCGTACGAGTTTCATCGTCGGTCTTTCATGCGGGTTCGCCCTTCGGCCGGCTCGAGGCGAACGATTAAGCGATCCGCCGTTCGTGCCGAGCCAACGTCGAAGCACGGACGGCGATGCAAGACTGAAGCGTCAAATGGTCATGCCGCCGTCGACCGAGTAAACGGTGCCGGTCGCGAAGGCCGATTCGTCCGAAGCCAGAAACACGACGACCGGAGCGATCTCCTCGGGCGTGGCGAGCCGGCCCATCGGCTGGCGCGCGATGAAGTTCTTGCGCGCTTCGATCGGATCCGGAAAGGCGTTGATGCGCTCGTGCAGCGACGGCGTGTCGACGGTGCCCGGTGCGATCGCGTTGCAGCGTATCCCTCCGGCGACGAAATCGGCCGCGACCGACTTGGTCAGACCGACGACCGCGGCCTTGCTCGCGCCGTAGGCAAAGCGATTCGGAATGCCTTTGAGCGAGCCGGCGACCGAAGCCATGTTGATGATGCTGGCACTTCCCCCGGTCCTGGCGCAATGCTCGAGCATCTTCGGCAGCGCGCACTGGATCGCGACGTACATTGCGCGCACGTTCAGGTCGAAGCTCTTCGCCCAGTCCTTCGGCGTGCAGTCGAGCACCGTACCGTGATGCACGTATCCGGCGCAATTGAACAGTATGTCGAGCGGCGGCAGGGCGCCGATGGCCTCGCGGACGGCGGTATCGTCGAGCACGTCGAGCACCCGGGTGCTGACGTTGGCAACACCGCGATACTGCGCCAGCAGTTCCGGCTTGACGTCGGTCGCCCAGACGTGGGCTCCTTCGTTCGCCATGGCCTGCGCCGCGGCGCGGCCTATGCCTTGTCCGGCGGCGGTGATCAGCGCCAATTTGCCCGCGAGTCGTCCGCTCAAGCGATGCCTTTCAGGGTGTGGGAGCGCATTTTAGCAAAGGGAACCGCAAAATTGGTAAGACCACTTGACCAAATCGGTGTATTTTGCTTAGCTACGCTGTCACGAAGCGCCTTGCTCGCCTCATGCGGGCCAAACGGCGCGGCTTTCGACCATGCCCATTCAGAGTATCGAGCCCCGCCGGCTGTATCGGCAGATCGCCGACCAGATTCGCTCGCTCGTCCGGTCGGGCGAATACAAGGCCGGGCAGCGGCTGCCGCCGGAGCGCGATCTGGCCCGGCAGCTCGGCGTATCGAGGCCCTCGGTGCGCGAAGCCTTGATCGCGCTGGAAGTCGAGGGTTTGGTCGAGGTGCGCATCGGTTCGGGCATCTATGTCCTCGGCAGCAGCAACGGCCACGACGGGGACAGGGTGCAGGCTGCAACCGGGCCGTTCGAGCTTCAGCGCGCGCGCTGGATCATCGAAGGCGAATGCGCGGCGCTGGCCGCGAGGTCGGCGAAACGCGAGCACATCGCCGCGATGGAAGACGCGCTATCGCAGATGCATCGGATCATAGAGAAGGAAAAGGTGCAGCCGCTCTCCGCCGACCGTCAGTTTCACCTGTGCGTCGCGGAGGCGACCGGCAACGGCGCGCTGGTGGCCGTGGTTAAAATGTTGTGGGAAGAGCGGATGGGGCCGCTGTTCGCGCAGCTCGAGCATCATTACGACACCCCGGAGCTGTGGGTTGCCGCGATTGCCGAGCATCGCAACGTGCTCAAGGCGATTATCGCTCACGATGCCGACGCGGCGCGCGCGGCAATGCAGAGGCATGTCAACAAGGCCTATAAGCGCTTCAACACCGGCTGGGATGCGCGGCAATAGCCGCGCGCCCGGCCCGATAAAGGAAAGATCATGCTGACCTGCCGCATTCACGCCAAGGAAGACCTGCGCATCGAAGACAGCGAGCTGCCGGAGGCCGGCCCCGGCCAGGTGCTGATCCGGCTCGGCGCCGGGGGCATCTGCGGCTCCGACCTTCACTACTATTACGAAGGCCGAAACGGCAGCTTCGTCGTTCGGGAGCCGCTTATTCCCGGGCACGAAGCTTCGGGTGTCGTGGCCAAGGTCGGCGCCGGCGTCACCCGCGTCAAGCCGGGCGACAGGATCGCCGTCAGCCCGTCGCATGCCTGCGGGCAATGCGATTACTGCCGCGAGGGCCGAGAGCAGCTCTGCCGCAATATGCGCTTCCTGGGGAGCGCCAGCATCTATCCGCACGTGCAGGGCATGTTCTGCGAGTATTTCGTGATGGGCGAGCGGCAATGCTATCCGGTGGCCGCCGACATCTCGCTGGGCGAGATCGCGTTCGCCGAGCCGCTGGCGGTCGCACTGCACGCGGTCAATCGCGGCCCGGAGCTCCTCGGCAAGTCGGTATTGATCACCGGCGCCGGGACGATAGGCTGCCTGACGGTGATCGCGGCTCGGCTGGCCGGCGCGAGGCACGTCGCGGTGTCGGACATTCTGGACCGGCCGCTCGCGACTGCGCGGCAAGTCGGCGCGGACCGGACGATACGCGCGGACCGGGAGCCCGATGCCCTCGCCGCACCGCAATACGACGTTGCGTTCGAGGTTTCCGGCAGCTTCGCCGCGTTGAAGTCCTGCGTCGCGGCCGCGAAGCGAGGCGGCACGATCGTGCAGGTCGGTACCATCCCGCACGAGCCGATGCCGTTCGTCGTCAACGACGTCATGGCCAAGGAGCTGGATCTCAAGGGCGCGTTTCGCTGGGGGATCGAGTTCGACTGGGCCGTCGATTACCTGTCGTCGCGCCGGGTCGACGTCAAGCCCCTGCTGTCGGGCCAGTTTGCGCTGCAGGACGCTGTCGAGGCATTCGCGCTGGCAAAAGACAAAACCCGCAGCACCAAGGTCCAGGTCGTCGCAGCTTAAGCGACGGGAGCCAAGCCATGCTGACCAAGACTTCCTTCACGATTCGCCTGCACCCTGCGGACGATGTCGTCATCGCCAGGCAACAGCTGGTCTCGGGCACGGTCCTGCTCGACGAAAAAGTCACGATCTCCGGGCTGATCCCGCCCGGACACAAGGTCGCCACGCGCGCCATTGCGGTGGGCGAGCCGGTGAAGCGCTACAACCAGATCATCGGTTTCGCCAAGCGTCCGATCGGACCCGGGGAGCATGTCCACCTGCACAATCTGGCGATGGGCGATTTCGCACGCGATTACGCCGTCGGCGCCGACGCGAAGCCCACGCAATTCGTCGAGCCGGCGGCCACATTCTTGGGTATCGTCCGTCCCGATGGCCGCGTCGCGACGCGAAACTACATTGGCATCCTGTCGACGGTGAATTGCTCGGCGACCGTCGCGCACGGCATCGCCGACGCGTTCAAAGGCGAGGCGCTGGCGCAGTTTCCCAACGTCGATGGTGTCGTTGCGCTGACGCACGGCAGCGGCTGCGGCATGGACGTGCAGGGCGAGAGCATGCAGGTGCTGCGGCGCACCCTCGGCGGCTACGCGCGCCACGCCAACTTCGCCGGCGTGCTGATCGTCGGCCTGGGTTGTGAAGCCAACCAGATCAATGCGCTGCTCGGCGCGGAGAGCCTTAAGGAGGGTCCGCTGCTGCACACGTTCAGCATCCAGGACACCGGAGGCACCGGCAAGTCGATCGCCAGGGGTGTCGAGATGGTCAGGGAAATGCTGCCGCACGCGGATCAGGTCACGCGCGAGAGCGTTTCTGCCAGCCATCTGGTGCTGGGCCTGCAATGCGGCGGCTCGGACGGCTACTCGGGGATCACCGCGAATCCAGCGCTGGGCGCGGCAGTCGACCGCTTGGTGCGGCACGGTGGCACCGCGATCCTGTCCGAAACGCCCGAGATCTACGGCGCCGAGCACCTGTTGACTCGCCGCGCCGTTTCGAAGGAAGTCGCCGACAAGCTCATTGGCCGCATCAAGTGGTGGGAGGAGTACACGGCGCGCAACAAGGGCGAGATGAACAACAACCCGTCGCCGGGTAACAAGGCAGGCGGGTTGACGACGATACTCGAGAAATCGCTGGGCGCGGTGGCCAAGGGTGGCACTACCAACCTGGTCGCCGTCTACGAGTACGCCGAGCCCGTGACCGCCAAGGGCTTCGTGTACATGGACACGCCGGGTTACGACCCGGTATCGGCGACCGGCCAGGTGGCCGGCGGGGCCAACATGATCTGCTTCACCACCGGTCGCGGCTCCGCGTACGGCTGTGCGCCGTCGCCGTCGCTGAAGCTCGCGACCAACACCGCGCTATGGAACCGGCAGGAAGAAGACATCGACATCAACTGCGGCGAGATCGTCGACGGAGCGGCATCGGTCGACGAAATAGGCGAGCGATTCTTCCGCATGATCCTCGACACGGCGTCGGGGCAGAAGAGCAAGAGCGAACTGCACGGATACGGACAGAACGAATTCGTACCGTGGTATCTGGGAGCCGTCATGTGATGCCGGCTTGAATTGACAGCGCAACAGCTTGACCTTACGCTGCCTCGGCCACTTGCGGAACGCGGCAGATCATCATCCAGGGAATCGAAGGAGGAACGCAATGAGAAATATCGTTGCCGGCGTTGTCGCCGGCTGTGCACTGGCCTTTGGGGGACAGGTGTTGGCGCAGGAAACGCTCAACGTCTGGTGGAACAAGGGCTTCTACAAGTCCGAGGACGATGCATTGCTCGCGGCGATCAAGAAATTCGAGGACAAGACCAAGGTCAAGGTCGAGCTCTCGCAGTATCCGGTGCAGGACACGATTCCGAAAACGGTCGCGGCGCTCGACGCGGGCACGCCGCCCGACGTCTCCTATGGCGACGTTTACGACTTCCAGGTCACCGGCAAATGGGCGTTCGACGGTAAGCTCGAGGATCTCTCCGACATCCTGACGCCGATGAAGGCGCAGTTCCTGCCCAACACGCTGGAGACGACCTACCTGTACGACGACCAGACCAAGAAGCGCGCGTACTACGCGTTCCCGCTGAAGCAGCAGACGATGCATATCCAGTACTGGATCGACATGCTGAACACCGCGGGTTTCAAGGAGTCCGACATTCCGACCGACTGGAAGGGCTACTGGTCGTTCTGGTGCGACAAGGTGCAACCGGCTTACCGGCAGAAGTCCGGCACGCGCAACTACGCCACCGGCTTTCCGATGGGTGTCGATTCGAGCGACTCGTTTTTCTCGTTCCTGACGTTCATGGATGCATACAACGTGAAGCTCGTCGATGACAACGGCAAATTGCTGGTTGACGATCCCAAGGTCAAACAAGGGCTCATCAACGCGCTGCGCGACTACACCGAGCCGTACGTCAAGGGCTGCACGCCGCCGTCGTCGACTTCGTGGAAAGATCCGGACAACAACGTCGCGTTCCACAACAAGACCATCATCATGACCCACAACGCGACGATCTCGATTGCCGCGAAATGGCTCGACGACATGAACAACGAAACGCTTTCCGCCGAACAGCGCGCGCAAGCGAAGAAGAACTACCAGGAATTGATCGCGACGGCTGGCTTCCCCAACAAACCCGACGGCTCGAAGATGGTGTACCGCGCGGCCGTGAAGACCGGGGTGATTTTCAAGAACGCGAAAAACAAAAAGCGCGCGAAGGAATTCGTGGCGTTCATGCTGCAGGAGCAGAATCTGACACCGTACGTCGAAGGTTCGCTGGGCCGTTGGTACCCGGTGACCAAGAAGGCGGCGGAAAGCGCGTTCTGGAAGGCCGACCGCCATCGCCAGTCGGTGTACAACCAGTTCCATGCCGGCACGGTGACGTTCGAGTTCACCAAGAACTACAAGTTCACGATTCTCAACAACGAGAACGTGTGGGCGAAGGCGATGAATCGAGTCGTCAACGAGAAGGTCCCGGTGGACAAGGCTGTCGACGAAATGATCGCGCGCATCAAGGCGGTCGCCGGCTGAGATATTTCGTCGTCCCCGTGAACGCGGGAACCCAGTGTCGTTTGAGTCAAAGCCACTGGGTCCCCGCTTCCGCGGGGACGACGCCTTGACCCGATTCAATGCGTCAGACTTGCTGAAACGTGTCCACGATCGCACTTCCGCGCGTCGAGCCTGCGCTACCCGCGGGACCGGCCAAGAGGCGCCTGTCGACCTGGCAGACGTGGGGGCTGATCCTGATCGCGCCGTACGTGCTGGTCTTCCTCGTCTTCGTGCTCTACCCGATCGGTTACGGACTATGGCTCGCGCGCCATCCGGCGAGTTACGTCAAGCTGGTCGAGGATCCGATATTCACTCGGTCGGTCATCAACACGCTGGTTTTCCTGATCGTCGGCATCAACATCAAGATGGTGATCGCGCTCTTCCTTTCCGGATTCTTCGTGCAAGCGCGATGGTGGATCAAGTGGCTGTCGTTGCTGTTCATTCTCCCCTGGGCGGTGCCGTCGATTCCGACCATCTTGTCGATACGGTTCATGCTCAACCCCGAGTGGGGCATCATCAACAGCCTGATCTTCAGAGTCACGGGTGCCGACGGCCCGAACTGGCTGAACGATCCGACGATCGCGCTGGCGATGGCGATCACCGTGCATATCTGGAAATCGCTGCCGTTCTGGACGCTGATACTGATCGCCGGACGCCTGGCGATACCCGCCGAGCACTATGAGGCAGCGTCGGTCGACGGCGCCTCGACCTGGCAGAAATTCCGTTTCATCACCTGGCCGTCGATGCGGACGCTGTATCTGACGTCCACGATCCTGTCGATGATCTGGACGCTGGGCGATTTCAACAGCGTCTATCTGTTGACCGGCGGCGGCCCCGCCGATCTGACGCACGTGCTCGCGACGCTTGGCATCCGGTACCTGCGCCTCGATCAGGTAGACCTGGCGATGGCGGCGATCGTCTGCGCGCTGCCCCTGGTGCTCCCTCTGGTGTATTTCATGATGAAGCGGTTGTCGAAGTGAAACTCAAGGACGTCGCCGCTGAAGCCAAGCTGCTGCTGATCGGCATTCCGGTGCTGTTGTGGACGATGCTGCCGATCTATCACTTGTTTCTTTTCTCGATCTCGCCGAAGGAATCGGCATTCGCCGGCAAGCTGTGGCCCGATCATCCGACGCTGCATAACTTCGAGGTTGTCTTCCGGGAGCAGCACTATTATCTGAATCATTTCTGGCTGCAGCTGTGGAACTCGCTGTTGATCGCCGTCAGTGTCGGCGCGCTGACGCTGCTGGTCGCGACCGGGGCCGCGTTCGCGATCAGCCGGCTCAGGGTCAAAGGCGGCAGACTGGTGATGAACCTGGCGCTGCTCACCTATTTCATTCCGGCGGCGTTCCTTGCGGTGCCTATGTACAAGACGATGGGGAATTACGGCCTCCTTAATAACCAGTGGGCGCTGATCCTGGCGATGATCACGATCGCTTCGCCGTATTCGATCTGGGTGCTCAAGCAGGCGTCCGACAAGCTGCCCTACGAGCTCGACGAGGCGGCGAGGATCGACGGTGCATCGCCGATGCAGCTCTTCCGGCTGGTGTATGTGCCGCTGATGATGCCCTCGCTCGTCGCCATCGGCACCTACGCCTTGCTGCTCGCGTGGAACGAATACCTGTACGCGTTCCTGCTGCTCTCGAACGAAAAGCAGATCACTCTGGGTGTCGCGCTGGGCAACTTCCTGGCTGCCGACGATTCGCCGTGGGAACTTCTGATGACCGTCGGCCTCATCTACGCGCTCCCTCCCGCCGCGATCTACTATGCGTTCAAGCGCTACATGGTCGGCGGCCTGACCGCAGGCGCGGTGAAGAGTTAACGACGAGAACCGCGGGGGCTTTACGCTCTCCTGGAGACAACAGTCATGGCATCGGTATCGTTTCACGACATCGAAAAAAGTTTTGGCTCGACCAAGGTCATCCACGGCATCGGTTTCGATATCAAGGACGGCGAGTTCATGGTCCTGGTCGGCCCTTCCGGTTGCGGCAAGTCGACATTGCTGCGCATGCTGGCGGGTCTCGAGGAGATCACCGCGGGAACGATCGCGATCGACACCAAGGTTGTCAATGACGTCGAGTCGAAGGATCGCGACATCGCGATGGTGTTCCAGAGCTACGCGCTTTATCCGCACATGACGGTCGCCGCCAACATGGCGTTCAGCCTGAAGCTGCGCAGGGCCGACGCGAAGACGATCGAAGAGCGCGTCGCCAGGGCGGCGAAGATCCTGAATCTCGATCCTTATCTGCACCGCTACCCGCGCGAGTTGTCGGGTGGACAGCGACAGCGGGTCGCGATGGGACGCGCGATCGTGCGCGACCCGAAGGTCTTCCTGTTCGACGAGCCCTTGTCGAACCTCGATGCCAAACTGCGGGTCGCGATGCGCGCCGAGATCAAGGCGTTGCACCAGCGGCTGAAGACGACGACCGTGTACGTGACGCACGACCAGGTCGAGGCGATGACGATGGCCGACCGGATCGTGGTGATGCACGATGGACGCATCGAGCAGATCGGCACGCCGCTCGATCTCTACGACCGGCCCGACAACCTGTTCGTCGCGCAATTCATCGGCTCGCCGGCGATGAACGTCGTCAACGGCAAGCTACGGCGCGGCGATGGCGGCGCGTTCGTCGAGGCCGACAGCGGCCTGCGCTGGCCGCTGGGCTCGATGGCAGGCGCCGACGGACAGGCGGTCGCCTATGGCATCCGCCCCGAGCATCTGTCGCTCGCCCAGGGCGGCGTCGCGAATGCGGTTCCTGCGGAGATCACCGTCGTCGAGCCGACAGGCGCCGAAACCGAGCTTTTGGTGCAGGCGGGCGATTCGCAGATCGTGCTGGTCACGCACGGTCGGCCTCAAGTCAAGCCGGGCGACCGGATCGGCCTTTCCGTCGACCCGGCGATGGTGCATGTGTTCGACCAAGCGACCGGACAGCGGCTTGCAGCTTAGGCCGCGCGGCTAGGCCGCCGCCCGCAAGCGTTTCCAACGACCGACTGGACAACAGACAAGCATGGCAAAGAAGCCTCGCAAATCGGCAACGCCGCTTCGTTCCACCAAGTGGTTCGGCCGTCACGACCGTGACGCGCTGGTTCATCGCTCGTGGATGAAAAACCAGGGCATACCGCACGACCAGTTCGACGGTCGGCCAGTGATCGGCATCTGCAACACCTGGTCGCAGGCGACGCCGTGCAACGCACATTTTCGCGAGCTGGCCGAGCACGTCCGCTCGGGCGTGCTCGACGCCGGCGGTTTTCCAATCGAATTTCCAGTGATGAGCCTGGGCGAAACCCTGATGCGGCCGACGACGATGCTGTTCCGCAACCAGGTCGCGATGGACGTCGAGGAGTCGGTTCGCGCCAATCCGTTCGACGGTGTCGTGCTGATGATGGGCTGCGACAAGACCACGCCGGCGCTGCTGATGGGCGCGGCGTCGTGCGACCTGCCGACGATAGGCATTTCCGGCGGGCCGATGTTGAACGGCAAGTTTCGCGGCGAGGACATCGGCTCCGGCACGCACGTGTGGAAGTTCACCGAGATGCTCAAGACCGGTGCGATGAAGGAATCGGACATGGTCGAAGTCGAATCGTGCATGTCGCGCTCGGCCGGCCACTGCATGACGATGGGCACCGCGTCGACGATGGCGTCGATGGTCGAGGCGCTGGGCATCGGCCTGCCGACCAACGCGGCGATTCCGGCCGTCGACTCGCGACGCCGGGTGCTCGCGCGCATGGCCGGCCGGCGCATCGTCGACATGGTGCACGAGGATCTGCGGATGTCGAAGATCCTGACCAAGCAGGCATTCGAAAACGCGATCATGGTCAACGGCGCGATCGGCGGATCGACCAACGCGGTCGTGCACCTGCTGGCGGTCGCGGGACGCATCGGCGTCAAGCTGTCGCTCGACGACTGGGACCGGCTCGGGCGCGACATGCCGTGTCTGGTCAATCTGATGCCCTCGGGCAAGTATCTGATGGAGGATTTCTACTACGCCGGCGGCCTGCCGGTGGTCATCAAGGCGATCGGCAAATTCCTGCACAAGAAGGCGCTGACTGCGAACGGCCGCACGATCTGGGACAACGTCAAGGACGCGGTCAATTACAACGAGGCGGTCATCACACCGCTGGCCAAGCCGTTCAAGCCGCAGGGAGGCATCGCGGTGTTGCGCGGCAACCTGGCACCGGGCGGCGCGGTGCTGAAGCCTTCGGCGGCGACGCCGAAACTGATGAAGCATCGGGGACGCGCGGTCGTGTTCGAGAACATCGACGACTTGCACAAGCGCATCGACGACCCGAAGCTCGATGTCAAGGAGGCCGACATCCTGGTGCTCAAGAACTGCGGGCCCAAAGGCTATCCGGGATTTCCCGAGGTAGGCAACTTTGCGCTGCCGGCGAAACTCCTGAAGAAGGGCGTGACCGACATGATCCGCATATCCGACGCGCGCATGTCGGGCACCGCGTACGGGACGGTGGTGCTGCACACCGCGCCCGAAGCTGCCGCCGGCGGCCCGCTGGCGCTGGTCGAGAACGGTGACACGATCGAGCTCGACGTCGCCAGGCGCCGCATCCATCTCGATGTATCGGACGCCGAGCTCGCGCGCCGCAAAGCGAAATGGAAGGCGCCGCCGCCGCATGCCGAGCGCGGCTGGGTGAAGCTCTACTGCGAGACCGTGCAGCAGGCGGACCTGGGTGTCGATCTCGAGTTCCTCGTCGGCAAGTCCGGCGCCAGGGTAGGGCGGCCCAGCCACTAGCGTTGGCTTCAAGCGCAGCGCACGCATCGCGCCGTATAGTTCACGCGAAGCGACCGATTGCCCCTACAATGGGGGCAGACGCGGCGTTTTGTGCCGCACCGAAACGCCTTGCGGCTGCGGTGCGGCACCGAATTCGCCGCAACCCTATCCTACGGGAGGTGCAACCTTGGCAAAACCCAACTATCAGTACCAGAAACGGCAAAAAGAACTGGAGAAGAAAAAGAAGCAGGAAGAAAAGCGCAAGCGCAAGCTGGAAAAGACCGAAGCGGACGCCGCTGCCGAGGGCGCGACGCCTCCGGTCGAAGGCGAGACGCCGCCCGGCTAAAGGCCTGGTCGCGGCGTCGCCGCTGTCAGGCGACGGCAATGAAGTACGGCCCCTGAATGCTGATCGGCGCCACGTCGGCCAAATCAAAGCACTGACCGTGCGCGTCAAAATAGTCGAGTAATCGCTGCGACTCGAGCCACCAGGGAAACCTGGCCTGCCATTCGGGCCGCACGCGAAACCTCAGGCGCTCGAGCAGCGCCGCATCCCACTTGAAATGGTGTACCTGGACGAAGCCGCCGATGGTTTTTAGCGCGCCGCCCTCGGGCCGATGCTTGCCGCCGCCTAGCAATCGCAGGCTGCCCCTGGCCAGCGCGACCTTGCACGGATCCGCCTTGGCGAGCGCGTTGGTGACGCTGCAGGTGCGCGGGAATGTTTCCCAGATCGAGCGCTGCGGATCGAACGCCGTGAGGCTGCCGTCGCCGGCGATGCGGTCGATGAAGACGCCGCGAAGAAAGTCCACGCCCGCGGCCTCGCATTGCGCGACGATGTGATCGAGCCGCTCCGGATAGACCTGGAATTCGTCGGAATCACACCAGACGATCCAGTCGGCCGCACCGATGTGAGCCTCCTGCAGGAGGCGATGATGCGCGCCCATGCTCGGGCCGTCCCAGACGTGCTCCCAGAAGAACGCCTCGGTGACGTCCAGTTGGGCCAGAGTCTCACCGAATCGCGTTCGATGCCGGCTCTTTTCGTCCTCCGGCAGTTCCGGGTCGATCTGCAGCGTGAGCAAGAAACGCTCGACACCCTGGGCGAGGTAGTGCGCGACAAACTGCGGCAGCCAATCGATGCGATAAGGCTCCAGCGTGCACATGAGGCAAATCATGCCGATCGTTCCCGTTGCCTTGCGAGCCTGTGGTTCGGCTCGTTCTCATGAAGCAAGACCAATTAAAACAGCGTCAGCTGGGCACGCTGCGCGGGCGTCTGCGGCGGCCTGAAGCGCGAGGTGTCCATCGGTGCCCGCTCCCGGTTGAGGTTGAGCCGACGCGTCGCGATGTCGAAGCGGCGGGCGATCAAGTCGGCGAACTGTCCCTGCCCGCGCATGCGCGAACCGAAGTCCGGATCGTTGTCGCGTCCGCCCCGGATCTGTTGGACGATGCTCATCACGTGCCCGGCGCGCAACGGGTAATGCTGCGCCAGCCAATCGCGAAACAGCGTCTTGACCTCGAATGGCAGCCGCAGCATCGTCCACCCGGCGTATTCGGCGCCGTTCGCCGCAGCGGCCTCGAGGATAGCCTCCATATCCTTGTCGGTCAGCTGCGGAATGATGGGCGCGGTCATCACGCCGACGGGAATGCCGGCCTCGGCCAGTGTCTTGATTGCGGCGAGCCGCCGCGGCGGAGCAGCGGCTCGCGGCTCGAGCTTACGCGCGAGCTCGCGGTCGAGCGTCGTGACCGAGACGTAGACGCGCGCGAGATTCTTGGCCGCCATCGGGGCGAGAATGTCGATGTCGCGCTCGACCAGCGCCGACTTGGTGACGATCGACACCGGATGCTCGCACGCAGACAGCACTTCGAGGATCTGCCGGGTGATCTTCCAATCCCGTTCGATCGGCTGGTATGGATCGGTGTTGGTGCCCAAGGCGATCGCGTCGCAGACGTACCCCGGCTTGGAGAGCTCCGCTTCTAGCATCTTCGCGGCATCGGGCTTGGCGAACAGCTTAGTCTCGAAGTCGAGCCCGGGCGACAGATCGAGATAGGCGTGCGTCGGGCGCGCGTAGCAGTAGACGCAGCCGTGCTCGCATCCCTGGTACGGATTGATCGACTGCGTGAACGGGATATCGGGAGAATCGTTGCGCGCGATGATTGTGCGCGCTCGCTGCGCCGTCACCGTCGTCTTCAGCGGCGGCGGAGCGTCGTCCTCGGCGCTTCCCCGCGGCGTCCAGCCGTCGTCGACGGCTTCGCGCGAATCGCGGCGAAAGCGGTTGCCCGGATTGAATGTCGCGCCGCGTCCCTTGGTCGGCGTCGTCGGTTCTCTGCTCAACGCCGCCTCATCCGACCAGCTTGGCGTCCATCGTGATCGTCGCATTGATTACGCGCGACAGCGGACAGTTGGCCTTCGCACCGGCGGCGATCTCGGCGAATTTGGCGGCGTCGATCTTGGGCACGCGCGCTCGCGTCGTCAGATGCACGGCGGTGATCGTCCAGGCCTCGCCGACCTTGTCCAGCGTCACCGCCGCTTCGCTGTCGATCGCCTCGGCGGTAAATCCCGCGTTATTGAGCGCGAGCGAGAGGGCCATCGTGAAGCAGCCGACGTGCGCGGCACCTAGCAGCTCTTCCGGATTGGTCCCCTTTCCGTCGCCGAAGCGCGCGTTGAAACCGTATGGCGCATCCTTCAGAACGCCGGACTGCGTAGAGATCGTGCCCTGCCCTTCCTTGACGGTGCCCTGCCAGCGAGCGGATGCCTTGCGTTGCATGATTTCCTCCGGAAATTGCGGCTTGACCAGTTCTGCTTGTCACCAGCTGTTCTGCGATTGCAGTGTATGCCGCCAGCCGCGATCGGCCAAGTAGCGGGCGCTCACCCGCCCGGCGATGCGCTACCATACGTCGGACCTGGTCCTACTTCGGCACGTGCGATGACCAAGCCCAAGACGACTCACTTCGACACGCTGAGCTTGCACGCGGGATCGCGTCCCGATCCGGTGACCGGCGCGCGGGCGACGCCGATCTATCAGTCCGCGTCGTTCGTCTTTCCCGACACCGATCATGCCGCGGCGCTGTTCAACATGGAGCGCGCCGGCTACGTCTATTCGCGCATCGCCAATCCGACGTGCGCCGTATTGGAAGAGCGTATCGCCGCGCTCGAAGGCGGGGTCGGCGCCATCGCGGTGGCGAGCGGCCAGGCGGCGCTTCATCTTGCCATCGTGACCTTGCTCGGCGCGGGCGCGCACATCGTGGCCTCGCGCGCGCTGTACGGCGGCTCGCACAATCTGCTCGACTACACGCTGCCGCGCTTCGGCATCGCGACGACGTTCGTCGATCCGCGCGACATCGACGCCTGGCGCGCGGCGATCCGGCCGGAAACGCGGCTGCTGTTCGGCGAGACGCTCGGCAATCCCGGGCTCGACGTGCTCGACGTCCCGCGCATCGCGGCGCTGGCGCACGATCACGGGCTGCCGCTGCTGGTCGATTCGACATTCACGACGCCTTACCTGATGCGTCCGTTCGAGCACGGCGCGGACCTGGTCTATCACTCGGCGACCAAATTCCTGTCGGGCCACGGCGTGGTGATTGGAGGGCTGCTCGTCGACAGCGGCCAGTTCGACTGGGACCGGCCGGGTGCGAGCGCCGGCAAATTCCCCACGTTGACCGAACCCTACGCGGGCTTCCACGACATGGTATTCGCCGAGGAATCGACGACCGCCGCTTTCCTGCTGCGTGCGCGGCGGGAGGGGATTCGCGATTTCGGCGCCTGCATGGCGCCGATGACCGCGTTTCAGATCCTGCAGGGGATCGAGACCCTGCCGTTGCGCATGCAGCGCCATGTCGACAACACGCGGCAGATCGTCGCGTTCCTGGCTGCGCATCAGCTGGTCGAATCGGTCGCCTATCCGGAGCTCCCCGGCCATCCTGATCACGCGCTCGCGCAGCGGCTGCTGCCGCTCGGCAGCGGCGCGGTGTTCAGCTTTGCGATTCGGGGCAGCCGCGAGCAGGGCCGAAAATTCATCGAGTCGCTGAAGCTCTTCTCGCATCTGGCCAACGTCGGCGATGCCAAGTCGCTGGTCATCCATCCGGCGAGCACGACCCACTTCCGCATGGCCGCCGCGGAGCTCAAGGCGTCGGGCATCACCGAAGGCACGATCCGGCTGTCGGTCGGGCTCGAGCATCCGGGCGATCTGATCGACGATCTGTCGCGCGCGCTGCACGCGGCCGGCAAGGCCTGAAGCGCGCGCCGCCTCGATTCGCTGCCGCGTCCCCAATCGTGTACGTCACCGTCGAGGGCGACTCCGCCTATGTGTATACCGGCGCGCGCGCCTTCGATCGCGAGCGGCCGACGATCGTGTTCGTGCACGGCGCTGCCAACGACCACAGCGTCTGGGGATTGCAGGCGCGGTACTTCGCCCATCACGGCAACAACGCGCTGGCGGTGGACTTGCCGGCGCACGGCAGGAGCGACGGCAGCGCTCGGTCGTCGATCGGGGCGATCGCCGACTGGCTCGTCGCGTTGCTCGATGCGTTGGGCGTCGATCGCGCGCTGCTGATCGGCCACAGCATGGGCGCGCTGGCAGCGCTCGACATGGCGGCGCGCCATCCGGCGCGCGTGCAGGCGCTTGCGCTGCTCGGCCCGGCAGCGCCGATGCTGGTCAGCGACGTGCTGCTCGACGCGGCAAAGGCCAACGACCACCTCGCGTACGAGCTGATGACCGACTGGACATTCTCCCCGGCCAGCCATCTCGGCGGCAACCGGCAGCCGGGAATCTGGATGACGACCGTTGCGCTGCGGCTGATGGAGCGCTCGCGACCCGGCGTGCTGCACGCGGATCTGGCCGCCTGCCATCGTTATGCCGATGGGCTCACTGCGGCAGGTTCGGTCTGCTGTCCGGTGTTGCTGATCTTCGGTCAGCGCGACCTGATGGTCCCGCCGAAGAACGCGGGACCACTGAAGGACGCGTTATCGAGCAAACGCATCGTCACGATTCCGGAATGCGGTCACAGCATGATGGCCGAAGCGCCCGATACGGTGCTCGATGCGCTGCGCGAATTTATCGCCAGCGCGCGATGACGTTCACGCCGCCGCGCGCCACTTGATCGAGCAGCCGATGCTCGCCGTCTGCTGCGCCGGACCGCGACCGGTGCGCGCGATTTGCAGCATCGCCTCGTAGAGCTCGCGCGGCGCATCGGGCTTCGGCGCGCGCCCGGCGTCGTCCAGCCGGCCGCGGTACTGCAATTCGAGCGCGGCATTGAAGCCGAAGAAATCGGGAGTGCAGACGGCGCCGTAGTGCTTCGCGACGGCCTGCGTCTCGTCCCAAAGATAGGGAAACGGGAAGCGCATCCGCGCGGCGAGCGCCTTCATGTTATCGAACGAATCCTCGGGATAATCGGCGGCGTCATTGCTGCAGATCGCCACGCTGCCGATGCCGTGGTCGCGAAGCTCGCCGGCATCGCGCACGAGCTTGTCCAGCACCGCCTTGACATACGGGCAGTGATTGCAGATGAACATCACCAGCAGTCCCTTGTCGCCGCGCACCGAGTCGCGGCGATGGCGCTTGCCATCGGTGCCGACGAGCTCGAAATCGGATGCCGGCCAACCGAAGTTGCACACCGGCGCTGCAGCCGCCATGCCGTTCTCCTTGTCCAATGCTGTGGCAAAATGCTAGCACATGCGAGGCACCTTCCCGTCGTGGCCACTGTGACGCCGCGCTTCCACTGCCCGCTGCCGATGGCCGAGGGCGCCGAGATCGCGCTCCCCGACGCCGCCGCGCATCATGCGGCGCGCGTGCTGCGCCTCGCCGAGGGCGATGCCGTCACGCTGTTCGGCGGCGACGACGGAGAGTTCGCCGCGCGCATTCTGCGCATCGAGCCGCGCAGCGTGCGTGTGCGGATCGGGGCGGCGCATGCGGCCGACCGCGAATCGCCGCTGGCGGTGACCCTGGTGCAGGGTCTTGCCGCCGCCGACCGGATGGATTACGCGATCCAGAAGGCGGTCGAGCTCGGCGTGCACGCGATACAACCGGTCACGATGGCGCGCAGCGTCGCGCGGCTCGATCCGGCGCGCGCAGCAAAGCGGGCATTGCATTGGCGGCATGTCACCATCGCCGCCTGCGAGCAGTGCGGACGCAACCGGCTGCCGCGCTTGCAGCCGCTGCTCGCCTTCGACACCTGGCTTGCCGCATCGTCGCTAGCCTCGTTGCGCTTGCTGCTCGCGCCGGACGGCGAGCTCACGCTCGCGAGCCTCGCCCCGCCGGCGGGTCCGGTCGACATTCTGGTCGGCCCCGAAGGTGGCTTGGCGCCGGACGAGACCGCGGCTGCGCTGCGCCACGGATTCCGCGCGCTGCGGCTGGGGCCGCGAATTCTGCGCACCGATACGGCGGGTCCGGCCCTGCTTGCAGCGCTCAACGCGCAGTGGGGCGACTGGCGTTAGCGACCGCCATGCGCATCCACGATCGCATCGTACGGACGATCAACGCGATTCCGGTCGCGCTGCTCGCCGCTTGCGCAGGTCCAGGCGCGATCGAGCCTGACGATCCGGTCCGCGCCTCGTTAGGCGCTCCAATCAAACGCATCGCGGTACTGATCTGCCTGGCCGCCTGCGAGACTCTCTACGGCGAGTTGAGCCTTTCGCCGGCGTGCTGAGGCTGTCGATCAGCGCTTGGGATCGGCGGCAACGAGGATGCTGCAGCGCACGCGCTCGATCAGGATCGCGTCGACCGAGCCGCGCCACCAGCGCAGGGCGAACGACTTGCTGCGCGGATGACCGAGGATCAGAAGATCGACCCCCAGCTCCGCGACCAGCTTGGTCAACACGTCGACCGGCTCGCCGACGACCAAATGGTCGATGACGTTCAGGCCCTTGCTGGCAAGCAGCTCGTGCGCTGTCTTGAGGTCCGCCTCCATGTGCTCGCGCTCGTCGGCAAGCGCGACTTCGGGCACGTACTCGCCGGCCAGCAGATAGGCCGAAGGGTAATGCACGACCGCGGCCAGATGCACTTCGACTGAGGCGGCGGGCGCGATCCGCATCGCTTCGTCGAGCGCCAGACGCGACTCCGGGGCGCCGTTGTAGGCGACGAGTATCCTGCGGTACATGAGCCTCTCCTCAGCTGGACAGGTCAATTGTGCTCCGGCCGATGCCTGCGGATCGACCAGGCGGCCGCAGTGGCGGCCGCAAACGCAATCGTAACCACCCAGAAGCATTCTTGAAAGGCCGTCGCAGCGCCGGCCGCGCCGTGCACGCCCAGCCGCCATTCGAGCAGCACCGCCAGCAGATTGACGCCGATGGCGCCCCCTAGCTGGCGAACGAAATTGACCGACGAGGCGGCGTAAGCGATGTAGCGCTCGTCGAGCGCTTGCACCGCGGCCACCGAGAGCGCCGGAATGATCATGCCGAGCCCGATACGGCCGATCAGCAGCCAGATGCCCAGGACGGCAAAGCCGGTACCGCGGCCGGCGAAGGCCAGCAGCAGGCTGGACAGTGCGAACAGCGCGAGCCCGGCGATGACGATGCGTCGCGGTTCGATGCGATCGGTCCAGCGACCCGCCAGCGCGATCGTCACCGCGAGGCCGAGACCGGGTACGATCAGCAGCGCGCCGGCGCGTGAGGGCGAATAGCCGGCGACATCCTGGACGAATACCGGGATCAGGTAGGTCGTGCCGAAAAGGCCCAGACCATACGCCAGCGCAACCAGCGAGGTGGCACGGAAGCCGCCCCCGGCGAAAAGTCGCAGTGCCAGCAGCGGTGCACGGGCGCGGAATTCCCACGCGATAAAGGTCGTGAGCAGCAGCAAGGTCAGCACGACAATCGCGGCGAGCGCGATCGACGCCCATCCCGCCCGATGGCCGATCACTGGCACGCTGAGCAGCGAGGCCAGCGTTGCCGCGAGCAGCACGAAGCCGGCCCAATCGAAACGCGCCCCGGCTCCGCTGCCGTGTCGACCGGGAAGAAAGCGCCACCCCAGGACGAGGCCGGCGATGCAAAAGGGCAGCGGCAGCAAGAAGATCGAACGCCAGCCGAAGCTCTCCAGCAGAATGCCGCCGATGCTGGGACCGATCGCGGGCACCAGCACGATGCCGAGGCCGAACAGTCCCATCGCGCTGCCGCGTCGCTCGGCCGGAAACACCTCGAACAGCGCGATCATCGCCAGCGGCTGCAGGATGCCGGCGGCCGCACCCTGAAGCACGCGCGAGACGATCAGAACCTCGGGACTGAAGCTCGCCGCGCCCAGCGCGGACGAGGCGAGAAAGATCGCCAGCGCGGCGATGAACGTGCGCCGTTGGCCATGCGTTTCGACCAGCCATGCGGTCGCCAGCATCGTCGTCGTCATCGCGCCAAGGAAGCCGGCGGCCACCCATTGCAGCGAGTCGTGGCCGATGTGGAACTCGGCGATCAGCGCGGGGAAGGCGACGTTGACGATTGTCGCGGCCGTGATCGTCGAGACGGTGCCCAGCATCACCGTCGCGATGATCCAGCGGCGCTCCCGCTGCGACATGTGTTGCCCTGGCGTCGCCATCGGGCGCGCTATCTTTCTCGTTTCGTGGGCGCGTGTGCCAGCGCCTACGCTGCCGCGAGCACGGCCTTCCCGGCCAGCAGCAAGGCGAGATCGCGCAATTCGTCCCAGGCGTTGCCGCGGCCGATGCCTTTGGCCAGCGCGTCCAGACGAGCCAGTCGCGTCAGCAGGCGCGGAATCGCCGCCGGTGCGACGCGCTGCGCCGCGCGCTCCATCGCATCCTGGCGCTTGCCCCAGACGCGCGCCGACCGGACGGCGACGCCGACCGGCGTGCCGCCGGCCGCAGCAGACAGTACGGCGGCGAGCGCGTGGATGTCTTCCCCGAGCTGCCACAGCAGCAGCGGGAGGCCTTCGCCGGCGGCTTCGAGCGAGGCGAGTATCCGGCAGGCGCGCGCGGCGTCCCCGGCGAGCCATGCTTCGGAGAGCTGGAACACGTCGAAGCGCGCGACATCGGCAACGGCCGCTTCGACGGCGGCCGGATCGAGCATGCCCTCGGGCAGCAGCAATCCGAGCTTCTGCACTTCCTGCTGCGCGGCCAGCAGGTTTCCCTCAGTTGTATCGGCGAGAAACTGCAGCGTGTCAGCCGACGCGCGTTGCTTTTGTCGCGCGAGGCGCGCCGCGATCCATTGCGGCAGCTCGTCCCGTTCGAGCGGGTAGACGGCGATCGTGACGCCCGCCTGCTCCAGCGCCGAAAACCACGCCGAGCCCGACGCCGCGCGATCGAGCCGCGGCAACGTGATCAGCATCATCGCATCGGCGCTCGGATGCCTGGCGCAATCCTCCAGCACGCGCGCGCCCTCGACCCCCGGCTTGCCGCTCGGCAGCCGCAGGTCGATCAGCCGACGGCTGCCGAACAGGCCGAGGTTGCGGTTGGCCGCGGCCAGCGCATCCCACTTGAATCCGCTTTCGGCCACCAGGATTTCGCGATCGTCGTAGCCGGCTGCACGCGCGGCCGCGCGTATCTCGTCGCCGGCCTCGATCGCCAGAAGAGGCTCGTCGCCATGCACGATATACAGCGGCCGCAGGTCACGGGCCAGGTGTGCGGACAGCTGGGCGGGACGGACCTGCATCGGTGCGATGGATCGAAGCCGAGGCGAGAGCTACGCGGTCGGCTTCCTTGCCGCCTGCAGTCGGCGCACGATCTGCTGCACGGCGTCGGTCTGCATCTCGCGCCAGAGGCGCTGTTCCTGCGCTTCCTTGGCCAGGGCCTCGGTGTCGCTGTAGGTATAGCTGCGGCGGACCAGCACTTCGGACGTCGGCAGCCAGTCGTTGCCGTCGTTGTCGTGAACGCGGATCAGCACGCGCTTGATCAGCAGGAATTCGCTGACCTTGCCTCCGCCGGACAGCGACAGGATCTGCTTGTTGTCCTCGACGCTGACGATGTCGAGCACGACCTGCGCGTCCGGCGCCTTCTCGACCAGCTTGGCCGATCCGATGCCCGTGAGGGAGCGCCTGAGCTCGACGGTGATCGGCAGCGCCGCCGGCGCGCTCAGGAACAGCGTCTCGAACGCATAGTGCGCTTCGCCGCGCAGGTGGAATCCGCACGCGGCGAGCCCACTGGCGCAAACGAGCATGCCGATCCATCGAGCGCAGCGGCTAGACGACGACATTGACCAGGCGGCCCGGGACGACGACGATTTTTTTCGGCGTCGCGCCGTTGGCGTGCTTTTGCACTTCGGGACTCGCGGCTGCGGCACGCTCGATCGCCGCGCGATCCGCGCTCGACGGCACCGTGAGCTTGCCGCGCAGCTTGCCGTTGACCTGCAGCACCAGCTCGATTTCGTCCTGCGCGAGCGCCAGCGCGTCGACCTTGGGCCACGGCGTGTCGATGATGTCACCGTGAATCGCGGCGAATCCCAGATCCTCCCAAAGCACATGGGTGATGTGTGGAACGACCGGATTCAGGACGCGCAACAACAGCGACAGGCCCTCGCGGGCGAGCTCGATCGCCGCGCGTGAGCCGTCGAACGGCGCGTCTTCCAGGGCATTGAGCATTTTCATCCCGGCCGACACCACGGTGTTGTATTGAATGCGGCGGTAATCGTAGTCGGCCTGCTTCAATTGCAGGTAGAGCTCGCGTCGCACCGCGCGGAGCTCCGGCGGCGCGCCGGGCCAGGCTATTTTCTGCGCAGCGGCGGCGAGCGCGTCTGCCCGCGACTGCGCGTAGGCCCAAAGGCGCTTCAGGAACCGGTGCGAGCCCTCTACACCGGCGTCCGACCAGAGGGCGCTGTCTTCCGGCGGGCCGACGAACATGACGAACAGTCGCGCGGTATCCGCTCCATAGCGGGCGATTATCTCCTCCGGGTCGACGCCGTTTCTCTTGCTTTTCGACATCGTGCCTATGCCGCCGTAGTCGACCGGCAGCCCGTCGACTCTCGCCGTTACGCCGACGACGCGCCCGTCGGCGTCGTGCTGCACGTCGACCTCCTCAGGTGAAAAATAATCGATGCCGCCCTGGTCGCCTCGCCGCGAGTAGCTGTGGTTGAGCACCATGCCTTGCGTCATCAGCCGCGTGAACGGCTCGTCGAAGCGGACGAGCCCCATGTCGCGCATCACCTTGGTCCAGAACCGCGCGTAGAGCAGGTGCAGAATCGCGTGCTCGATGCCGCCGATATACTGGTCCATCGGCATCCAATAGTCGTTGCGCGCGTCGACCATCGTCGCCGCGTCGGGGCAGGCATAGCGCATGTAGTACCAGGACGAATCGACGAACACGTCCATCGTGTCGGTTTCGCGCTGCGCGGGCCTGCCGCAGCGCGGACACTTGCAGTTGACGAAGTCGGGCCGTTTTTTAAGCGGGTTACCCGTGCCGTCGGGCACGCAGTCTTCCGGCAGGATGACGGGCAGATCGGCTTCCGGCACCGGCACGTCGCCGCAGTCTTCGCAGTGAACGATCGGGATCGGCGTGCCCCAGTAGCGCTGCCGCGAAATGCCCCAGTCGCGCAGGCGATATGTCACCTTCTTCTCACCCAATCCCATTGCGGCAAGATCAGCGGCGACGGCGTCGACCGCGTACTGGTAGTCGAGCCCGTCGTATTTGCCCGAATTCACGCAGCGGCCGCGTGTCTTATCGGCGTACCATGACTGCCACATGTCGGTCGAGAACGTTTCGCCGGCAACGCCGATCACCTGCTTGATCGGCAGCGCATATTTTTTTGCGAACTCCAGATCGCGCTCGTCGTGCGCGGGCACGCCCATCAAGGCGCCGTCGCCGTACGCCATCAACACGTAATTGGCGACCCAGAGCGGGACGCGAGCGCCGGTCAGCGGGTGCACGACCGAGAATCCAGTCGACATACCTTTCTTCTCCATCGTCGCGAGGTCTGCTTCGATCACGCTGCCCCGCCTGCATTCTGCGATGAACGAAGCCAATCCCGGGTTCGTCCTGGCCGCCTGTTCGGCCAGCGGGTGCTCGGGTGCCACAGCGCAGAACGTCACACCCATAATCGTGTCGGCGCGCGTGGTGAAAACGTACATCCGGCCGTCGCCGATCGGCTTGCCGTCCTCGCCCCGGATGTCGTGCGTGAAGGCGAAGCGCACACCCTCGCTCCTGCCGATCCAGTTCGCCTGCATCGTGCGCACGCGCTCCGGCCAGCCGTCCATCCGATCGAGGTTGTCGAGCAGCTCGTCGGCATAGTCGGTGATCCGCAGGTAGTACATCGGGATCTCGCGCTTTTCGACCAGTGCGTC
This sequence comes from uncultured beta proteobacterium, assembly GCA_963828665.1. Classification (GTDB taxonomy): domain Bacteria; phylum Pseudomonadota; class Gammaproteobacteria; order Burkholderiales; family Casimicrobiaceae; genus PALSA-1003. The sequence continues at coordinate 596,321 of CAWHFL010000010.1, read as the reverse complement.
GGAGCGCCAGCCGCGTCCGTCGATCACCTGCTCGTTGGCGAGCACCGTCTGGTCGACGGGGTCCCAGTTGACCACGCCCGTCTTCTTGTACGCGATGCCCTTTTCCAGCATCTTGAGGAACAGCCACTGGTTCCATCGGTAGTACTCCGGCTTGCAGGTCGTGACCTCGCGCGACCAGTCGATCGCGAGGCTGACGGCTTTCATCTGCTGCTTCATCGTCGCGATGTTGTCGTAGGTCCACTTCGCCGGAGGGACGCCGCTCTTGATCGCGGCGTTCTCGGCCGGCAGGCCGAACGCGTCCCAGCCCATCGGCATCAGCGCGTTGTAGCCGTTCACGCGCAAATGCCGGTACATCATGTCGTTGATCACGTAGTTGCGGACGTGCCCCATGTGCAGGATGCCGGAAGGATAGGGCAGCATCGAGACGCAGTAGAACTTGGGCCGGGCAGGATCTTCGTCGACGCGATAGGCGTCGGTTTGCTGCCAGTGCGACTTGGCGCGACTTTCGACGTCAGCGGGGCGGTAGGGTTGCATCGCGATTGGGAAGCTGGCGTGGAATTATACCGGCACGGGGCTGTTATCCCGTCAGGCCCGGCAAGGGTCCGACCAAGGCGACGACTCCCATCAGCGCGAACAACGCGGCGGCGATCATGCGCACGAGCTTGAAAGGAATGCGGCGCGCGCCGGCGTTGCCGAGCAGCACGACCGGCACGTCGGCGAGCAGCATGCCCAATGTCGTGCCCGCGACGACCGTGGCGACGCTGCCGAATTGCGCGGCCAGCACTGCGGTGGCGATCTGCGTCTTGTCGCCCATTTCGGCGACGAAGAACGCGCCTGCGGTGAGCGCGAACGCGCCGAAATTGCTGGCGGCGACTTTGCCTGTGTCTTCGGCGTCATCGGCTTTCAGCGCCCACAGGGCGACGCCGAAGAACGATGCCGCGACCAACCACCGCAGCCACTGCGCCGGCAGTGCGTGCCGCACCGAATCGCCGACCAAGGCAGCGAGCGTATGGTTGGCCAGCGTTGCGACCAGGATGCCGAGGATGATCGGCAGCGGCCGGCGCAGGCGCACGGAGAGCATCAATGCGAGCAACTGGGTCTTGTCGCCGATTTCGCCGACGGCAACCACGATGATCGAGGCGAGGAGGGCTTCCACGGAGGGGACAGATCTTCGGGAGAATGGCCGGCGGCCGGGGCCATCGGTCGGGCGGGATCGCCCGCTTGCCGCCTCACGGGGCAAAGCGCAGCGCTTTAGGTAGACGCGACTGCTAAAATTGTACCGTATCGGAACCAGGGCGCCGCCGTAGCGGCCCAAGCCAAGATTTGCCATGCCTTACCCACGACTTCTCGTCAGCCTGATCGCCGCCGCTTTTTTTGCCGTCGCGGCCCCGGTCGCGCACGCCGTGCCGGTGCGGACCGCGCACGTCGAGGCGGAGCTCATTTCTGAGCGCGGTGCCTTTGTTCCCGGCCAGGCGCTGACCGTTGCGCTGCGGCTCGCGATGGATCGCGGCTGGCATACCTACTGGCAGAACCCGGGCGATTCCGGATTGCCGACCACACTCACCTGGAAGCTCCCGGCCGGCGTGCACGCCGGACCCATACAGTGGCCTGCGCCACAGTTGCTCCCCGTGGGGCCGCTCACCAACTACGGGTACGAAGGCGAAGTGCTGTTGTTGAGCGATATCGCGAGCACCGGCGAGATCGCCCGCGCATCGACGGTCACGCTGGCTGCGCGCGCCGACTGGCTGGTCTGCAAGGAAATCTGCATTCCCGAGGGCGCGGACCTGACGCTGGAGCTGCCGGTCGCGGCCAGCGAAAGCGCTGCCGCGACGACGGCGCGAGATTCGCGCTGGAGCGCAGCGATCGCGAAGACGCGCACGTCGTTTCCACGCACGCTCGACGGCTGGAGCGCCAGCGCGACGGCGAAGGGCTCGACCGTCGATCTGGTCCTGATGCCGGCACCCGGCGCCGCCGCGCCGGTCGACTTGGGCAAGCTGCGCTTTTTTGCGTATAGCGCGGGCCAGATCGAACCGAGCGGCACGCAGGAACTTTCGCGCAATGAAGCGGGCTGGACGCTTACGCTGCCGGTCGCGGTGCAGCGCGTCGGTGAATTCACGCGCCTTTCGGGCGTGCTCGAATCGACGGCCGGGCTAGGGGGCAACGAGCGCGCCGCGCAAGTCGACGTCCCGCTTTCCGGAACGGTTGTCGCGCCGGCTGCGCCGAAGCAAGCCGAGCTGCAGCCGCTGCCGCTCGCGCCGGCGGAGAACGCGCTGTCGCTGGGCGCTGCGATCGCATTCGCCTTGGTCGGCGGCGTGTTGTTGAATCTGATGCCCTGCGTGTTTCCCGTGCTGTCACTGAAGGTTCTGGGTTTTGCCGCGCACGGCGGCGATCGGGCCACGATGCGCCGGCATGGACTCGCATTCGCGACCGGAGTGATCGCCTCGTTCTGGCTGCTCGCGACCGCGCTGATGGCGCTGCGCGCGGCGGGAGCGCAGTTGGGCTGGGGCTTCCAGCTGCAGTCGCCCGCCGTCGTCGCGGGGCTTGCGCTGCTTTTTTTCGTTCTTGCGCTGAATCTGTCGGGCCTGTTCGAGATCCGGCGGCTGCTGCCGTCTCCGCTTGCCGGCTGGAACGCGAAGAATCCGTACGTCAACGATGCCTTGTCGGGGGTCCTCGCCGTGGTCATCGCTTCGCCATGCTCGGCGCCGTTCATGGGCGCCGCGCTGGGTTACGCGCTCGCGAACTCGGTAGGCTCGACGTGGATCGTCTTCACTGCGCTGGGCGTCGGCATGGCGCTCCCGTATCTGATGCTCGCTTATTTCCCCGCGTGGCGCGCCAAGCTGCCGAAATCCGGTGCGTGGATGGAGCGCCTGAAGCAGCTGCTCGCGTTTCCGTTGTATGCGACGGTGATCTGGCTGGCCTGGGTGCTCGGCGCACAGCTCGACAACGACGCGGTCGCACGCCTTGCTGCCACGTTGCTGCTGGTCGCGCTGGCGCTCTGGGCGTGGCAGACGATGCGTGCCGGCGGCGCGCGCGCCTGGGGCGCGGCGGCGATTGCGAGCCTTGCCGCTGCGATTGTCGTCGGATGGCCGGTCGCCGCTGGCGTGACGAGCGAGGGCCCGAAGCCCTCGGTCGCGGCGTCGGAACCATGGCAGGATTACACGCCGCAGCGCGTCGCCCAGCTCGTCGCCGCGGGCCAGCCGGTATTCGTCGATTTCACCGCCGCCTGGTGCGTCACCTGCCAGGTCAACAAGCGTCTGGTCCTGAACACCGACACCGTGCGCCAGGCTTTCGCGCAGGGCAAGGTCGCGCTGGTGCGCGCGGACTGGACGCGCCGCGATCCGGTCATCGGCGCAGCACTCGCCGCATTGGGACGCGACGGCGTTCCAGTCTACGTTCTGTATCGTCCGGATGGGGCGCCGCTGCTGTTGTCGGAGCTGCTGAGCACTCAGGAAGTTCTCGCCGCGATCGGCACGCTGCATCCGGGCTAGCTTCGTTCCGGGCAGATCGGCGGACGCATCAGGCGGGGACGGCGTCCGCTGGCGTTTTTCGAGGCCTGGCGTATGCTTGCCCTCGCACTTGAACCACCACGGGGAGGCTGCGATGCCAAGCATTCAACGACTTTGCCGCATTTCACTGGGCAGCATCGCGGGCCTGCTCGCTGCATGCGCAACGATGCCCGCGCCTGCTCCTGCGGCGCCGGCGACGGCGACGGCGACGACATTGACGCGACAGTTGATGCTGATCGCCGACGACGAAAAGATCACTTGGGACGATGCCGGCAAGCCGGTCAACATGGCGCCGGGGCGCGATCAGGTGCTGATCGTCGACATCGGCACCGATCCGCTGTCGCCGGCCATCATAGGCAAGCTGCCGTTGATGAATACCATCGTCGGGCCGCCGGCCAACCTGCAAATTTCTCCTGATGGCAAGCTCGCGCTGGTCGCGAACTCGCTGGAATGGGTTCACGATGGTGCAGGGTGGAAGGGCGTGCCGGACAACAAGCTCTACGTCATCGACTTGACCGCCAGGCCGCCGGATCTGGTCGACACCATTCTCGTCGGCAAGCAACCGTCGGGATTGTCGTTCAACCGGGCGGGCGACATGGCGCTTGTCGCCAACCGCGCCGACAACTCGATCTCGGTGCTCAAGATCAACGGTCGGTCGGTGAAGGTGATCGACACCGTGGCGATGGGCGATATGGTTACCCATGTCGCGATCACGGCGGACGGCAAGCACGCGGTCGCGGCGAAATTCAATACTCACAAGGTGGCGCTGCTGAACATCGACGGCGACAAGGTGACCTATGGCAAGCGCGACTTACCCGTCGGGTCGTGGCCCTATATGTTCGATGTCACGCCTGACGGGAAGCTCGCGATCTCGGCTGACAATGGATTCTCGGGTGCCTCCGACGGCAACGTCGACACGGTCAGCGTCATCGATATCGAAGCCAACCCGCCGCGTGTCATTGACAAGGTCGTTGTCGGCGATGGGCCGGAAGGTTTCGCGATCAGCCCGACCGGCAAGATCGCGGTCGCGCTGATACTGCGCGGATCGAACGCGGACAAGAGCGCGTTCTTCTACAACCGCAACGGCAGCGTCGTCGCGCTCAAGATCGACGGCAAGAAAGTGACGCGGTTGAACGAGATCGAAGTTCGCGGCCTGCCCGAAGGCGTGGTGTTCAGCGACGACGGTCAATACATCTACGTCGGCAATTTTCTCGACAGCGATGTGTCGATTCTGCGGGTCGATGGCGACCGGATTGTCGATACCGGACGGCGCATGAGCCTCCCGGGGCATCCGGCAGCGATGCGCGGTCGCGCACGCTAACGGATGTCCGGACTGCGCGGCTGCTGGCGGCGCCGGCTGATAGCGCTCGCCGGCGGCCTGTGGCTCGCGTCTTGCGGACCGGCCGCCGAGCGACCGCTGCAAGGCTACGTCGAAGGCGAGTACGTGCGCGTCGCGGCGCCCTTCGCGGGCGCGCTGCAGAAGCTTGCCGTGCAACGCGGTGCCGAGGTCGCTGCCGGCGCGCCGCTGTTTGCGCTGGAAAGCGAAAACGAGATCGCCGCACGTCGCCAGGCCGAGCAGCAACTGCAGGCCGCGCAGGCGCGGCTGGCCAATCTCAGGACCGGCAAGCGCCCGCCCGAAGTCGAGACGGTCGCCGAGCAATTGCGCCAGGCACAATCGGCGCGCGAGCTTTCCGCAGCGAATCTTCGGCGCCAGGAAGCGCTGTTCAAGTCGGGCTTCATCAGCAAGGCCGCGCTGGACGACGTGCGCACGCAGTTGCAGCATGACGATGCAGCCGTCGGGCAGTTGCGGGCGTCGGTCGCGACCGCGAAACTGCCCGGTCGCCCGGACGAGATCCGGGCCGCCGAGGCCGATGCCGCCGCGGCGCGCGATGCGCTGGCGCAAGCCGACTGGCGCGTGTCGCAGCGCACCGTCGCCGCGCCCACGGCGGCACATGTCAGCGATACCTATTATGTCGTCGGCGATTGGGTTCCGGCCGGAGGGGTCGTCGTCAGCCTGCTGCCCGCGGCCAACGTCAAGATTCGGTTTTTCGTCCCCGAGACCGAGCTTGGACGCATCAAGCCGGGACAAGCCGTCGACTTCAGTTGCGACGGCTGCGGCGCTGCGATGAGCGCCACCGTAAACTTCGTTTCCGATCGCGCCGAATTCACGCCACCGGTTTTGTACTCGAAGGAAAACCGGGCCAAGCTGGTGTACCTGGTCGAGGCGAAGCCGGCCGGGGACGTGGCGACGCGGCTGAATGCGGGCCAGCCGGTGGATGTCATGCTGACGAAGTTCCGCTAAAAAGCGGTCACGAGCTCGATGAACTCCGGCACCACGATCGAAGCGACCTTCTGCTTCGTTGACATCGCCGGCTACACGGCACTGACCGACACGCATGGCGAGCACGCCGCGGCGGATCTTCTGGATGAGTTCGGCGCGCTGGTCCGAGCCTCGATCGAACCCTCGGGTCGATTGCAATCGGTGACCGGCGATTGCGCGTTTCTGGTATTTCCCGAGCCGTTGGCTGCGATCGCCGCGCTGTCGGCGCTTTACCGTTCGATCGCCGACCGCCGGCATTTCCCGATCGTGCGCGCCGGCTTGCACCACGGTCCCGCGTTGTTGCGCGGCAACGTCCACTTCGGTTCGACCGTCAATGTCGCGGCGCGGGTCGCCGCGCAGGCAGTCGGCGGTCAAGTCTTGTGCACCGGGCCGATCGCCGATGCGCTAGTCGCCTCCGCGCTTCCCGACATCGAAATCGAGCATCGCGGCTCGGTCCTGCTCCGGAACCTGCCGCAGCCGGTGGACTTGTACGAACTGTCGCTGCCGGGCTGTTCGCGTGAGTATGCAATCGATCCGGTCTGCAAAATGCAGGTCGACAAGCGTCGAGCGGCCGGCGATCTTCATTTCGACAAGCGAACCTATTGGTTCTGTTCGCTGGCCTGCGTCGAGCGCTTCGCCCGACAGCCCCTGTCGTACGTGCCGGCGGCAAAACAGTGACGCCGGACAGGCAGGACGCAGACAGCGGCAGCGGCGTCGTCATCGACGTACGAGATCTCAACAAGCACTTCGGCGACAATCATGCGGTCAAGGACCTGACCTTGACCGTGCGACGCGGCGAGATCTTCGGCTTCCTCGGCCCGAACGGCAGCGGCAAGACGACGTCGATCCGCATGCTTTGCGGGCTGCTGACGCCGGACAGTGGCGAAGGGACCTGTCTCGGCTACGACATCCGCCAGCAGACGCGAGAGATCAAGCGCCACGTCGGCTACATGACGCAGCGTTTTTCGTTCTGGGAAGACCTGACGATACGCGAGAACCTGCGCTTTATCGCGCGCATGTACGGGATGGCAGATGGCGCGGCGCGCGTCGACCAGGCGCTGGCGCACCTGGGGCTCGCGTCGCGCGCGAATCAGCTCGCCGGCGCGCTGTCCGGCGGGTGGAAGCAGCGGCTCGCGCTGGCTGCCTGCCTGTTGCACGACCCGCAGCTGCTGCTGCTCGACGAGCCCACTGCAGGCGTCGATCCGAAAGCGCGGCGCGATTTCTGGGAGGAACTGCACGCGCTGGCGGCGCGCGGCATCACTGTGCTGGTCAGCACCCACTACATGGACGAAGCCGAGCGCTGCCACAAGTTGGGCTATATCCTGTACGGCAAGTTGCTGGTGCAGGGCACCGCACAGGAGGTCGTCGCCAGCCAGTCGCTGACCACGTGGGAGGTCACCGGTGGCGACCTGCCGGCGCTGGCCGAGCGGCTCCGCGCCATTCCCGCGGTCGAGCAGGTCGCCGCATTCGGCAATGCGCTGCACGTCACCGGGTCGAATCGCGATACGCTCAAGGCCGCGCTCGGGCCGATGATGCACGAGGCCGATCGAAGCTGGCGTGAAGTCGGCCCGGGCCTGGAAGATGTGTTCATTCACCTGATGCGCGACGTCGACGACGCGCCGCCGCCGGCCGATGCGAAGACGGCCGGAGCACCGGGAGCGCGCGCGCAATGAATGGCGGCTTCTTCTCGCTCTCGCGCTGGCTGGGGATCGTCGGCAAGGAGTTCATCCAGTTGAAGCGCGACCGGCTGACGTTCGCGATGATCGTCGGCATTCCCGTCGTCCAGCTGGTGATGTTCGGCTACGCGATCAATTCCGATCCGAAGCGCCTGCCGACGGCACTGCTGGTGGCCGATCGCAGCGAGTTCTCGCGCAGCATCCTTGCCGGATTGCAGAACAGCAGCTATTTCGACTTCATCGGCGAGGCGAGGGACGAGGGCGATGCCGACAGGATGCTGGCGACAGGCAAGGCCCAGTTTGTCGTCACCATACCGGCTGATTTTTCGCGACGACTGGTTCGGGGCGAGCGCCCGGCGATGCTGATCGAGGCCGACGCGACCGACCCGACCGCGACCGGCAATGCCATCGCAGCGGTCAACCAGCTGGCGCAGACGGTGCTGAGCCACGATCTCACCGGATCGCTGGCGCCGCTCGCCGGAACGCCGGCCGCGTTCAGCGTCATCGTGCATCCGCGCTACAACCCCGAGGCAATCACCCAATACAACATCGTTCCGGGCCTGATGGGCGTCATCCTCACGATGACGATGGTGATGATGACGGGGCTCGCGATCACGCGCGAGCGCGAGCGGGGCACGATGGAGAACCTGCTCGCGACGCCGGCGACGGTGCTCGAGGTGATGACCGGCAAGATCGTGCCATACATCCTGATCGGCCTGCTCCAGGTAACGATCGTGCTGGTGCTCGCACGCCTGCTGTTCAGCGTGCCGATCCAGGGCAGCGTCACGGTGCTCTATCTGTCGGTGCTGCTGTTCATCGCCGCGAACCTGATGCTGGGACTCACGATTTCGTCGGTCGCCGGGAACCAGCTGCAGGCGATGCAGATGACTTTCTTCTTCTTCCTGCCGTCGATGCTGCTGTCGGGATTCATGTTTCCGTTCCGCGGCATGCCCGGGTGGGCGCAGGTCATCGGCGAAGCGCTGCCGCTGACTCACTTCCTGCGCATCATCCGCGGCGTCCTGCTCAAGGCGAACGGCTGGACGGAAATCTGGCCGGAGGCGTGGCCGATTGCCCTGTTCGGTTTCGTCATCATGGCGATCGGGCTCAGGACCTTCCGCAGCACGCTCGATTGACGCGCCATTGCGCCGCAGCTTGACCGCTCGCGACGGTGCGGCTTATTGTGATCCGGAGTTTCCCGCAATGACCGAACCTGTCCCCGAGTCGTTCCCCGCTGCCGGCGAAGGCGTCTATCGTCATGGTGACGGCGGCACCGCCTTTCCGCCGCGCTACACCGGACCGCGAACGCTGGCGCAGGCGTTGACGCGTCTCGCCCGCAGCGATGGAGTCTTCACCCGCGACGGACCGCGCGCCGATGTCGAGTACCGGGATTTAGGATGGGCGGCAGCGAGCGGCGGCATGATCGGCGCCAAACACATCCGCGCCATCCGCCCGTTCGAGGCCGAGACCGGCTGGCACTGGCACGATATGAGCGCGCATTTCGTCTACGTGCTCCAGGGCTGGATCGAGTTTCGCTTCGCGGGTGCAGATCAGGTGGTGAGGGTGAACGCGGGATCCTCGCTGTCGCAACCGGCCGGGGTGGCGCACAACGTCGTCGCCCGTTCCGAAAAGATGGAGTTGATCGAAATCAACCTACCCGCGGGATACGGCACCTGGGCATTGAGCGCCGAGCCCGGCGCTGCAGCGGGACCGCGCGAGTGAGCGTCGATCCGGTCGCGCCGGATGCATCGGCAATGCCGGCCGCAGACCAGCTGGCGGCCGCTGCTCCTCCGCCGGTCAAGGCGCGCGATCGCATTTCCGCGGTGCTGTTCCCGATCGCGACTTTTGCGGCGCTGCTGGTGGCCTGGCAGTTCCTGGTGCGACTGTTTGGCGTGCCGGAGTACATCCTGCCGCTGCCAACCGAGTTTCTGCACAAGCTGGTCGAGTCTCGAGCGCTGATCTGGCAGCACACGCTGGTGACGGCGAGCGAAGTCCTCCTCGGATTCCTCTTTGCGGCGACGATCGGCGTTCCACTGGGATTGATGATCGTCTCGTTCAAGTGGCTGGAGCGATCGCTTTACCCGCTGATCGTTTTTTTCCAGCTGATTCCGAAGATCGCGGTCGCCCCGCTGTTCGTCGTCTGGTTCGGATTCGGGCCGTTTCCCAAAGTGCTTCTCACTTTCATGCTCTGCTTTTTTCCGACGCTGGTCGCCAGCATGACCGGCTTTCGGGCGCTGGACGAACGCGTGCTGTACCTGACGCGTTCGATGGGCGCCAACGCCGGACAGACATTCCGCTACATCCGCCTTCCGTCGGCGATCGGGCACATTTTCGGCGGCTTCAAGGTTTCCATCGTCTTCGCCGCCACCGGAGCGATCGTCGCCGAGTTTGTCGGCTCGAACTCGGGTCTGGGCTACCTGCTGCTGCGCGCCACCAGCTATCTCGACATGCCGCTGATATTCGCGGTCCTCGTGGCGTTGTCGGCGATCGGCATCGTGTTCAGCTACGCCGTACAATTGCTCGAGCGCCTGTGCATGCCCTGGCTGCACGGGAATTGAGCGGCATTTCTCGATCAACCAAACCGGAGGAGAGGATGATGAAGAAACTGTTAGCTGCCGCCATGATGGCAGTGCTCGCCGGCCTGGCACTGCCAGCCACAGCGCAGCAAGGCAAGCCGATGAGGCTGACGCTCAACTTTCTCGCCGGCGGGCCGCAGGCCGGGTTCATGCTGGCCAAGAAGCTCGGCTACTACAAGGATGCCGGCATCGATTTGACGATCGAGGAGGGCAAGGGGTCGGCGACCACCGCCCAACAGGTCGCGACCGGGCAGACCGACGTCGGTTTTGCCGACGCGCCGGCAGCGATGCAGATCCGCGCCAAGGGCGCCCCGCTGAAGATCATCGCGCCGATCCTGCAGACCAACGGCTTCGCGATCATCTCGATCGAGGGCTCGGGCATCAAATCGCCGAAGGATCTGGTAGGCAAGAAACTGGCGGTGCAGCCGGGAACCGCGCAGACGACGCTGCTCGACGCCATCCTGGCGGAAAACAAGCTCGACAAGGCGAAGCTCGACATCGTCAACATCGATCCGGCGGCGCTGGTCGGGGCGCTGCTGGAAAAGAAAGTCGATGCGATCCTCGCCGGTGCGGATTTCCAGAGCGTCCAGATGCGCGACCGGGGCTTCAAGGTCAACGACATTTTGTATCGCGACGTCGGCGTGCCGACGGTCGGCTTGTCGATCATCGCCCGGGACGACCGTCTGAAGGAAAATCCCGACCTGTACCGGAAGTTCGTCGCGGCGAGCCTCAAGGGCTGGGACCAAGCGCGCAAGAATCCCGACGCCGCGTCTGCCGCGGTCATCGAGCAATTTCCGTCCGCGAGCAAGGACCAGATACTGAAGCAGCTCAACGTCGACCTGATGCTGGTCTGCGCTCCCGGTGCAGCGTCGCTCGGACGGGTGCCGGACAAGAACTGGCAGACGACGTTCGACCTGCTGACGATGTATCTCAATCTGCCCAAAGACAAACCGATCGGCGATTACTACAGCAACGATTTCCTGCCGCCCAACGCGCCGAAGTGCTGACGATGCAGGCTCCGGCTGCGATCGAAAAGCGCCCGGCCGCAGCGGTCGGCGGCGCTTCGATCGTGAGCCGCGGCGTGGGCAAACAGTTCGCCGGCAAGAGCGGAATGTTCACCGCGCTGGAGGACGTATCGTTCGACATATGCGGTGGCGAATTCGTGAGCCTGATCGGACCTTCGGGTTGCGGCAAGAGCACGCTGATGCTGATCACCGCCGGCCTCCTCCCCGCCAGCACCGGCGAGCTCGTCGTCGGCGACGAAGTGCTTGAGCGGCCGCTGACCGACGTCGGCATTGTCTTCCAGGATCACCTGCTGCTCGAGTTTCGCAGTGCGCTGGACAATGTGTTGTTGCAGGCGCAGATTCGCCGATTGCCGCTGGCGAGCGCCCGCGAGGAGGCTTCGCGCATCCTGGGCAAGCTCGGCATTCCCGAGCCCGCGCGCGAGCGCTATCCGCGCCAGTTATCCGGCGGCATGCGACAGCGCGTGTCGATCGCCCGCGCGCTGATCCATAAACCGTCGATCCTGCTGATGGACGAGCCGTTCGGCGCGCTCGATGCGATCACGCGGACGCAGATCCGTCACGATCTCGAGCTCTTGTGGATGGAGACGCGCAAGACCGTGTTGTTCATCACCCATAGCATCGAAGAGGCGATCGGCCTGTCCGACCGGGTGCTGGTCATGTCGCCGAATCCGGGACGCATCGTCGACGAGATCGCGATCGACTTGCCGCGGCCGCGTCCTGCGGTACTGGGCGAGGACGCGAGCTTCAATGCCTACGCCGAGCGTATCCATCGCGCCTTTCTGCGGATGGGCGTTATCAAGTACTGAACAATGCGAACCCTGGCGACCGGAGGCGCGGGCTTCCTGGGTCATGCCTTCGCCGTGCGCGCGCGACGCGCCGGGCACCAGGTGACGACGCTCGATCTCGGCGGCGATGCCGACATCCGGTGCGACGCCGCCGACGTTCCGACGCTGGCGGCGGCAATGGCGAACGTCAGGCCGGAAGTCGTCGTGCACCTCGCCGCACTATTGACCGACGCCGCGGCCGACGATCCGGCGGCGGCGGTGCGCGTCAACGTCGGCGGCACCGCCGCCGTATTCGCGGCGGCTCGCGCCGCAGGGGTGCCACGCATCGTCTATGCAAGCTCGGTAGCCGCCGTCGGCCCCTGCGCCGAAGGCAGCGGCGACGAGGTCGCACTGCGGCCGCAGACCGTGTACGGGGCGACCAAGGCGGCCGGCGAGCATCTGTGCCGCGCCTTGAGCGCGCTCGACGGCTATCCGGCCTGCGTCGCCTTGCGCTTCGGCTGGGTCTACGGCCCCGGACGAAGGCGTGGCTGGCGCGTCGCGCAGGAAGTGGTCGAGCGCTTCGCCCGCGGCGATCCCCACGTTGTCGTTCCCGATTTTCCCGGGCCGATCGACTGGACTTACGTCGACGATGCCGCGGAAGTACTGTTGCGTGCGCTTGCGGCGCCGCTGCCGCGTTTCGCGGCGTTCAATGTCGTTGGCGATCGGCGCACGATACGCGACGCGGTTGCGCACCTGCAGCTCCGTTTTCCGGGCGTCCAGGTCGATCCGCAAGCGGTCAGCACGCCGGCCAGCGGCTGGACGTTGCGCAACGACGGTCTCGAGGCTGCGCTGGGTTTCGTGCCGGCGACGCGGCTGGAAGACGGCATCGACGCGATGCTGGCGGCGTATCAGGGCGCCCTGGAGCGCGCGTGCTGAAGCTGGTAAATCGACGTATCGATCGATGGCGCCGGTCCGCCGGGGAGCGCGCGCAACTCAGCGGCCAGCGAGTCGCCGGCATCGCGGACATCGACTTCGGAGGTGCCTTCGATCAGCACGATGCAGCCGGGAACCGCCGTTGAATCGGCACGCGCTTTTTTTTCCGCGGTCTCGATCCGGCTGATCGTGTCGTCGGCAACGCACAGATGCACGCCGGCGACGCCCTTGCGTCCGGCGAGCGGCGGCAGGAGCCGCATGCGCAGCGCCTCGATCGTACCGGCACGATCGGCGGCGGCGAGCTCGAAGCGCTGCGTCAGCATGAATCCGCCCTGGCCGACACCCTCGGTGTATTCGACCCGGCAGATCGAGCGGGAGACGCGGCGAAACGAGGGTACGACGCGACGCGTCCATTCGGTCGGCGTGTTCAGCCGGTCGAGATAGTCTTTGCCGCCCAGCACGTCGGCGCTTTCGGCTTCGTAAAGATTGAAATACGCGGGCGCGCCGGCGACCGCGATATAGCGCCGCCCGCGCAAGAAGCCGGGTATGCCGACGCGCTCGGGCATGTGCTCGCGGTTGTGCCACTGATAGAACTCGTCGGTGGCCTCCGGCGCAAGATCGTGCCAGATGCAGACGACACCGCGTCCGGCCAGGCTCATCGCGTCACGCAGCAGAGAACTGCACGTTCAGCGTGCCCAGATCGCCGTAGCGAACGACCAGTGCCGTGTCCAGCGGCAGGTCCACGACCCCGCAATACGAGCCCGTGGTGACGATCTGGCCTGCCTTGAGCCACACGCCTTCGCCGTAGCCACCGCCGGCAAGAAAATTGGCCAGCCAATAGAGCGGCCGCAGCGGGTGCCCGTCCGGATGCTTTCCCTCGCGTGTCACCAGCGTTCCGTCAGCGCCGTCGATGACGATGGCAAAAGAATCCAGCGCAAGACCGACCGAATTGGACAGCACCGGCCCGACGAACAGTCCCTGGTTGGCGATACTGTCGGCGAGGAGCTCGGGAAAGGTGATGACTGTAGGGTCGGCATAGCGCGGGCCCATCAGCTCCAGCACCAGCCGCGATTCCCCGATCGCCGCGCGCACCTCGGCTTCGTCGTAGGGTGTCGCGCGTGCCTGCAGATCGCGCGCGAGAACGAACGCGATCTCGGGTTCGACGCGCGCGTTGCCGGCGATCGGCAGGATCGGGCAGGGCGCCACGCTGACGATCGTCGGCGCGAAAATCGGCGCTGCGGCGATTTTTCGCTCCGGCGTGGGGACCGAGCATTTCCAGCCGCCGATCGCCAGTCCCAGCATTTCGCCGACGCGACGCTGGATCGCCAGACCCGCGTCGGCGTCCGTGGGTCGGCATGACGAGGGCAGCCTTGCACCGGGGGTTCGCGCAGCGCGGGCGGCGACGAGCACTCGTGCGGCGGCTTCGATCCGTGCTGCGTCCATCGGGGCTCTTTCGCTTGGGTCCTGCGTTGGCGCGCCGGAAGGCTCAAGCGCTCCCCATCGTATAATTGCGCTTACCGCGGCTGTCAACCCGGCGTCCCGCCGTTTGACCCGTCGCGCCTCACCATTCGCTGGCGGTGCTCCCATGGTCAAATACGATTTCACCGGCCGCACGGCCATCATCACCGGAGGCGCCGGCGGTTTCGGCCGCGCGATCGCGGCGCGCCTGCATGCATCGGGCGCATCGGTTGCCTTGTGGGACCGCGACGCAGCCGGTGTCGCTGCGGCGGCGCAATTGCTGGGCGAGGGCGCGCTCGGGCTTGCCGTCGACACGACCGACGAAGCCGCCGTCACGTCGGCCGCCCGAGCCGTCTTGAAGCGGTTCGAGCGCATTGATTTCCTGATCAACAATGCCGGGGTCCTGGGCCCCGTGTCCAACACCTGGGAGCACAGCACCGACGACTTTCGCCGCGTGCTCGACATCAACCTGACCGGGACGTTCATCTGCTGCCGCGTCATCGTGCCGCTGCTGCTCGCCAATGCGCCGGACCCGAAGACCGGTCAGCGCGGGCACATCGTCAACGTCTCCTCGATTCAGGCCAAGGAGGGCATGCCGCGGGCCGCCGCCTACGCGGCGTCGAAGGCTGGCATCGTGTCGCTGACCAAGACGCTCGGGAAGGAGCTCGCCGAATCGGGCATTCCGGTCAACACGGTAACCCCCGCGATCGTGGCTACGCCGATGACCGAAGGCATGTCGCCTGAACGCGAGAAGGAGATCGTCGCGCGCATTCCGATGCGCCGCTTCGGCACCGTCGAGGAGATCGCCGCGCAGATCGCGTGGCTTTGCTCGGACGACTGCTCGTTCGCGACCGGTGCGGTATTCGATCTTTCCGGCGGTCGCGCGACGTACTGAAGCGGCATCTGCCGGCGGCAGGTTTCCGCGGTAACGGATTAACGCAGCGCCAGCGACAGCGCGACCGGCACGAACACGATCGATGCCGCATTGCCGATCAGGACGATCGAGGCCACCTTGCCGGGCTCCTGCTTGTACTGCTCGGCGACCATGAAGTTGAGCACCGCCGGCGGCAGGCAGCCGAACAGGATCAGCAGCCCCTCTTGTGTCGCGTCCAGCGCGAGTACCGGCGACAGTACCGCCGCCATCGCGATCCCCGTCAACGGGCACACGAGCGCGCCGATGACGCCCAGGTTCCAGCCGCCCCAGCTGACGGTTGCCATGCGAACACCAAGCGAAATCAGCATCAGCGGAATCATCGCGTCGCCGGTCATGCGGATCGCGAGCATCAGCCAGTCGGGCGCCGGCGGATGAACGAGCGCGAAGGCGAAGCCGACAAACGTCGCGATCACCATCGGATTGCGGAAGATCGGCCAGAATGCCGCGTGGCGGTTGACGATGTGCACGCCGAGCGTGAAGTGCAGCAGGTTGGATATCGTGAACACCGCGACCATCGCCGACAGCCCCGGCGGGCCGAAGGCCAGCACGGCCAGCGGCAGTCCCATGTTGCCGCAGTTGTTGAACATCATCGGCGGCACGAACGTGCGCGGATCTTCATGCAGCAGCCGCGCGAACGGCCACGCCAAGAGCCCCGAACCGAGCACGACGCCGATCGCGCCGATGATCAGCACGCGGTTGGAGGCGAGATCGAAGTCCTTGCTCGCCAGCGCGCTGAAAATGAGCGCGGGGGCCAGCACGTTCATGTTGATGCGGTTGACCCACGTCATGTCCGGATGGGCGCGGCGGGCGTAGAAGTAACCCAGCAGGATGACGCCGAACACCGGCAGGATGATGCCGAGGATGCGCTCGATCATGACGGGTCAGCCCCGGCTGCTCGTCATGCGAACCGGGAGGTCCGAAGCGAATCGCCCCTTCGCCGCTCCGCGGTCACAAGATGTACTGCGCCAGGTTGTCGTCCTTGACGATGCCGGCGAGGCGCTCGTCGACGTACGCGGCGTCGATAGTGATCGTGTGGCCATTGAGCTTGGCGGCGCTGAACGACACCTCGTCCAGCATGCGCTCCATCACCGTGTACAGGCGTCGCGCGCCGATGTTCTCCTGTTTTTCGTTGACCGCGTAGGCGATTTCGGCCAGCCGCCGGATGCCGTCCGGCCGGAAGTCGAGATCGACGTGCTCGGTGGCGAGCAACGCCTGGTATTGGCGCGTCAGGCAGGCGTCAGTCGCGGTGAGGATCTGCTCGAAGTCGTCGACCGACAGCGATGCCAGCTCGACGCGAATCGGGAAGCGTCCTTGCAGCTCGGGGATCAGGTCCGACGGCTTGGACAGATGAAATGCGCCGCTGGCGATGAACAGGATGTGATCGGTCTTGATCATCCCGTACTTGGTCGCGACGGTCGTGCCCTCGACCAGCGGCAAGAGATCGCGCTGCACACCCTGGCGCGAGACGTCGGCGCCCTGCATTTCCTGACGGCTCGCGATCTTGTCGATCTCGTCCAGGAACACGATGCCATTCTGCTCGACGTTGTTGAGCGCCTTGGTCTTGAGCTCGTCGTCATTGATCAGCTTGGCCGCTTCCTCGTCGATCAGCACCTTGAGCGCCTCGCCGACGTGCATTTTCCTGAGCTTGCGCTTGCCGCCCGACATCTGCTGGAACATGCCCTGGATCTGGCTGGTCAGGTCTTCCATGCCCGGCGGCGCGAGGATCTCCATCTGCGTCGACTGCATGGCGATCTCGACCTCGACCTCCTTGTCGTCGAGCTTGCCCTCGCGCAGCATCTTGCGGAACTTCTGACGCGCCGCCGAATCGGTCGGCTGCATGTCGTGGAAGTTCACCTCGCGTGCCGGCGGCAGCAGCGCATCGAGAACGCGCTCCTCGGCCGCGTCGGCGGCACGGTCGCGCACCTTGCGCGCCTCCGCCTCGCGCGTCTGCTTGATCGCCGTCTCGGCCAGATCACGGATGATCGTGTCGACGTCGCGGCCGACATAGCCGACCTCGGTGAACTTGGTGGCCTCGACCTTGATGAACGGCGCGTCGGCGAGCTTTGCCAGCCGGCGCGCGATCTCGGTCTTGCCGACGCCGGTCGGCCCGATCATCAGGATGTTCTTCGGCGTGATCTCCTGGCGCAGCGGATCGGCGACCTGCTGGCGCCGCCACCGGTTGCGCAGTGCGATGGCGACCGCGCGCTTGGCGGCGTCCTGGCCGACGATGTGCTTGTTCAGCTCGTGAACGATTTCCTGCGGGGTCATCGACGACATGGCGGGGCTCGCTTGCAGCTCGTAAAAAGAAACGGCCGCCCACGTGGGGCGGCCGCATCATTTTACCCGTTTCAGCATATGATGCCCCCGCCGCCGGGTTCGCCCTCGTCAGGGTTGGAAAAGATTCGCACCATGCCCCGGCTGAGCCGGTCCATCGGCGATGCCGCCGCCGTGCGGAATGCAACTGGTCGGACGGCAGCAGCGCATTTTGCTCAACCTGGAGCATTTCAGGGCGCGTCGCCCGCGAAGCCTCGCGTTTGGCAATGCATGGCGCTTCGCTTATGATGCGACGGACAGGCTGCGACGGCCCGTTTGTGACGGCCAAAACAGTCGATGGCGCCAGAGGAGAACTCATGAAACGACCGATGCTCGTTTCGGTGGTTGCTACGCTTGCGGCGTGCGTGGCAATGGCCGCGCACGGCCAGTCCGCCGTCGCCGCGCTCAATTCGACGGCGGGAAACAGCGCCAAAGGCACGATCGGCTTCGAGCAACGCGGCGACAAGGTTTTTGTCGACGCTAGGCTGTCCGGCCTCGCGCCGGGTACGCATGGTTTCCACGTCCACGAAAAAGGCGATTGCAGTGCACCCGACGGGATGAGCGCGGGCGGGCATTTCAATCCGACCGGCAAGCCGCACGGCAATCCCGCGTCCGCTGACCATCACGCCGGTGACATGCCGGCGCTCGTCGCCGACGCCGCCGGCAACGCTACCTTGCAAGCGGAGCTCGCGCCGATGAGCGTCGGCGGCGGCGTGACCGACATCGTCGGCAAGGCAGTCATCGTGCACAAGGACGCCGACGATTACACGACGCAGCCGACCGGCAACTCCGGCGCCCGCGTGGCCTGCGGCATCATCCACAAGCGTTGATGGGAATTGCGCCTTCGCTCCTGTCGCCGCGCGCGATAGTCGCCTCGTTGGCTAGTCTGATCGTTGCCGCCTGCGGCACGGTCGAACTGCCGAAGATGAACGAGATCATGCCTCCCTCCGGTAATCAGGCAATCGCTCGGCTCGTGGCCAAGAACGGAAGCGGCACCAACGGCCTCGTCATGTTCACCCAGCGCGGCGACAAGGTTGCGCTGCTCGTGGAGGTGTTCAATGTCGCCGGCGGACCGCACAGCCTTTATATCCACGAAACGGGTAACTGCAGCTCGCCCAATGCGGCCAGCGCGGGACCGGTCTGGAATGCGAAAGATGCGCCGGCTGGCGCGCGACGCTCCGGGCAATTGCCCGACCTCGTCGTGCGGCACGAGGAGAATGCGACGCTCGAAGCCCGCGTGACGGGCCTGTCGGTAGGCACTGGAGCGGCCAACGATGTCGTCGGGCATTCGGTCGTGGTCCATGGCAAGCTCGATCCCGATCCCAAGCCCGAATACGGCGTCGCCAACGACTGGCTCGCCTGTGGCGTCATCGAACCGTACCAAACCGAGCCGTAGTGAATCGGCGGCGCCCCGCGCCACCGCACACAGTAATCGACAAGGACGGTCATGGGCTTTCTCGCCGGCAAGAAAATCCTGATCACCGGCTTGCTGTCCAGCCGCTCGATCGCCTACGGGATCGCGCATGCGTGCAAGCGTGAAGGCGCGAACCTCGCATTCACCTACGTGAACGACGATTTGAAGGACCGCGTCGTGAAGTTGGCCGCCGATTTCGGCAGCGCGCCGGTGCTGGCCTGCGACGTGACGCACGACGACCAGATTGCCGCGCTGTTCGATGCACTCGAGCGCGAATGGGGCGGGCTTGACGGACTGCTGCACTCGATCGCGTTCGCGCCCCGCGAAGCGTTGGCCGGCGACTTCCTCAATGGCATGTCGCGCGAGGCGTTCGCCATTGCGCACGACGTGAGCTCGTACAGCTTTGCGGCGCTGGCCAAGGGCGCGCGGCCGCTGATGCAGGGTAGGCACGGCGCGCTGCTGACGCTCACCTACCTCGGCGCGGTGCGGGCGCTGCCGAATTACAACGTGATGGGGCTCGCCAAGGCGAGCCTCGAGGCCAACGTGCGCTATCTCGCGCAGTGCCTGGGTCCGGAAGGCGTGCGCGTCAACGCCATCTCGGCCGGCCCGATCAAGACGCTGGCTGCAGCAGGCATCAGCGGCTTTTCGGGCATTCTGCATTTCGCCGCCAGGACCGCGCCGCTTCGACGCAATGTCACGATCGAGGAAGTGGGCAACGTCGCCGCGTTTCTGCTGTCAGATCTGGCCAGCGCCGTCACCGGCGAAATCACCTACGTCGACTGCGGATTTTCGACCGTCGCCGCGGGCATGGATGAGTCATGAGCAATTCGCGAGCGAGCCCGCAGCGCGCAGTCGCCGCATTGCGCGGCGCCTAGCTTGCGATGGCGGCGACGCCGCACCCCGCAGCCGGACCCGCCGCGGACGCCGCCGCGCCGCGCCTGAAGGACCGATACGACGCCGTCGTCATCGGCGGCGGTCATAACGGCCTCGTCTGCGCCTGTTATCTCGCCGGCGGCGGATTGAAAGTGGCGGTGTTCGAGCGGCGCGGCATCGTCGGGGGCGCCGCAGTGACCGAGGAATTCCATCCGGGTTTCCGCAATTCGACGGCGAGCTACACGGTCAGCCTGCTGCATCCCAAGGTCATCCACGAGTTGTGCCTGAAAGAGCACGGCTTGAAGATTGTCGAGCGGCCGATGTCGAATTTCTTGCCGTTGCCGGGCGGCGAGTATCTGAAGGTCGGGGCCGCGCCGGCCGATGGACGCGGCGGGACGCAAGCCGAAGTCGCGCGGTTTTCACCCAAGGATGCAGCGGCGCTGCCGGCGTACTACGCGATGCTCGAGCGCGTTGCCAACGTACTGCGCGCGCTGCTGCTGGAGACGCCGCCCAACGTCGGCGGCGGCGTGCACGAGCTGTTCCAGGCATGGAAAGTGGGCGGCAAGCTCAAGCGCCTGCCGATGGCCGAGCGTCGCGACATTCTCGACCTGTTCACCAAAAGCGCCGGCGACATCCTCGACCGCTGGTTCGAATCCGATCCGATCAAGGCGGCTCTGGGCTTCGACGCCGTCGTCGGCAACTTCGCGAGCCCGTATACGCCGGGCTCGGCGTACGTGCTGCTGCATCACGTCTTCGGCGAGGTCAACGGCAAGCGCGGGCAATGGGGCCACGCGCTCGGCGGCATGGGCGCGATCACGCAGGCGATGGCGCGAGAAGCAATCGAGCGCGGCGTCGAGATCTTTACCGACGAGGCCGTTGCGCGCGTGCTGACCAGGGATGGAAGCGCCGTCGGCATCGTTTTGGACGATGGCAGCGAGATCGCCGCGCAAAGGGTCGTCGCCAACGTCAATCCGAAGCTCCTGTACCTCAAGCTGATCGATGCGGCAGCGCTCGACGGCGACTTCCGGCAGCGCATCGAAGCATACCGCTGCGCCTCGGCGACGTTTCGCATCAACGTCGCGCTCGACGCCATGCCCGACTTCGCCTGCCTTCCCGGCGACGGCGCGCACTTGCGCTCGGGCATCATCATCGCGCCCTCGCTCGCCTACATGGAGCATGCCTATTTCGATGCGCGGCAGCATGGCTGGTCGCGCGAGCCCATTGTCGAGTTGCTGATTCCATCGCTGGTCGATCACACGCTCGCGCCGCCGGGCAAGCACGTCGCGAGTCTGTTTTGCCAGCATGCGAACCCGGTACTGCCCGACGGCGTCTCGTGGGATGCCGCGCGGGACGAGGTTGCCGACCTGATGATCGCGACGGTGAATCGCCACGCGCCGAACTTCGCGGCCAGCGTGATCGGCCGGCGGATTCTGTCGCCGCTGGATCTCGAGCGCGAGTTCGGCTTGATCGGCGGCGACATCTTCCACGGCGCGCTGTCGCTGGACCAGCTGTTTTCGGCGCGGCCGGTCCTCGGCCACGGACACTATCGCGGACCGCTGAAGGGCCTGTACATGTGTGGCGCCGGCACGCATCCCGGAGGCGGCGTCACCGGCGTGCCGGGGCACAACGCCGCGCGCGAAATCCTGCGCGACCTGCGCCGGCGGAAGCACGGTTGAAGCGGTCGACGCGATGCGGGCCGGCATGCGATCTTCCGCCGGAAAAGGCGACGCCCCGCGGAACTCGCGGGGCGCCAGAGGTGCTGCGCAATAAAAGTCGAAGTCAGCCGATAAGCCGGGTTCTGTTACGGGGCACGCCAAAGCGCGTCCTATGACCATCATTCGTCTAGGCGCCGCGTTACCACGGCGCTCGAGCCACCTACCCGCGGACTCGGCGAGCAGCGTCATCGTCCGCTTACTTGGTGTTGCTCCGGATGGAGGTTGCCGCGTTTCACCCGCTCCCGGCGCAGTTTGACCCGAACCGGGGGCGACTCGTCTCTGTGGCCCTGTTCCTCGCCTTCGTCGCCGCTCTCGCGAACGACTTATAACGTCTGGGCGTTACCCAGCATCCTGCTCTGCGGAGCCCGGACTTTCCTCTGCCAACTTCGGGCTTGCGCCTTGAGCGGACAGCGACGGTCTGGCCGACTTCGATCCTCAGTTTATCACGCGGCAATCGCGCTAGTCAGCGGCGCGCCAGGAAAGCGTCTTGCCCGCGAAGAGCGGCACGACCGTCTCGGCGCCGAACGGATAACTTGCAGGCACCGTCCAGGACTCGCGCTTGAGCGTGACCGTGCCGGCATTGCGCGGCAGGCCATAGAAGTCGGCGCCGTGGAAGCTCGCGAAGCCCTCGAGCCGGTCGAGCTTGCCGGCTCCGTCGAACACCTGGGCGTAGAGCTCGATCGCGAGTGGGGCCGAAAAACATCCGGCGCAGCCGCAGGCGCTTTCCTTGGCGTGCCTCGCGTGCGGCGCCGAATCGGTGCCGAGGAAATACTTGGCATTGCCGCCGGTCGCCGCGTCGACCAGCGCCTGGCGATGCGTTTCCCGCTTGAGCACCGGCAGGCAGTAGGCGTGTGGCTGCAGCCCGCCGGCGAACAAGGCGTTGCGCGACCACAACAGATGCTGCGGCGTGATCGTAGCGCCGACGTGCGCCGGCGCGGCCGCGACGAACTGGGCCGCTTCGCGCGTAGTGATGTGCTCGACGACGAGCTTCAGCGCCGGGAAGTCGTGCACGATCCGCGCCAGCACGCGTTCGACGCACACTCTTTCGCGATCGAACACGTCGACATCGGGGTCGGTCACTTCGCCGTGCACCAAGAGCGGCAGCCCGCACTTTTCCATCGCGGCGAGCGCCGGGTAGACGCGCGAGAGATCGGTGACCCCGGATGCCGAGTTGGTCGTCGCGCCGGCCGGGTAATATTTGACGCCGATGATGAAGCCGGCAGCGCGCGCTCTCTCGATTTCGACCCGGCTGGTGTCGTCGGTCAGGTACAGGGTCAAGAGCGGCGTGAAAGTCGATTTCGAGGGCAGCGCCGCGACGACTCGATCGCGATAGGCGGCCGCTGCAGCGATCGTGGTGACCGGAGGATCGAGGTTCGGCATCAGCACCGCGCGAGCGAAAACGCGGGCCGTCGCGCCGACGACCGATCGCATTGGCTCGCCGTCGCGCAGGTGGAGGTGCCAGTCGTCGGGGCGGGTGATCGTCAGCATGTCAGGCATTGTTTTTGCATGCATTATACGGGCTGTCCATCCGCCCGCGGGGCAGCCGAAGCAAAGCGCCTTCGCCTTGGCTTGCAGCGGCCGGTTCGCGATATAATGGGCGGTTTAGTGCGGTGATCAACCGGGCTTCGATTGCCGGCAAGATCCGCCGCTGGCCGGGCCGGGATGCGCATGCGAGTCGATGCGATGACGGGCCCATCGGGTAACGCGATTCGGCGCAGGCGAATATGGCGGGGGAAGGTGGAAACGTGGCGACAAAGAGCGTAGCGAAAAAGGTCAGGGTGCTGACCGAGCCAGATCTTCTCAAGGCGAGCGACAAGGAATACATGAGCGAAGAGCAGCTGGCGTTCTTCCGCCAGCGACTGCTCGAGCTTCGCGCGCAGCTGCTCAACAATGCCGACGACACCGGCCAACATCTGCGCGAGAACGAAGTGACGACCGATCCGTCGGATCGTGCCACGCTCGAAGAGGAATACACGCTCGAGCTGCGCACCCGCGATCGGGAGCGCAAGCTGCTCAAGAAAATAGAGAAGTCGCTGAAGATGATCGACGACGGCACCTACGGCTTTTGCGAGGAGACCGGCGAACCGATCGGCATTCCTCGCCTTCTCGCCCGGCCGACGGCGACCCTTTCGCTCGAGGCGCAGGAGCGCCGCGAGCGGGTGCAAAAGCTCTACGGCGACTGAGCGCTCATGCCATGCCGGCGGCCGCGGGCGGTTCGCTCGCCCGGCAGCCGTCGTGGCAAAGCGCCGGGTCTGGAACTTTGCGCCGCCGTCGGTAAATTCTACAAGCCGAAGATCGCGCGATGCGACCACCCGCCCGCCATGAAAAACAGTAGCGGGATCGATAGCGCCGTATTGGTGCGCGACGCCAGAAAAGCCACCCGCCTGGCTTTGTTCTTCTCCTCGTCGGTCGCGGGCTTCATTCCGAGTATTTTCTTCTGATTGGGCCAGATCAGCGCCCATACGTTGAACAGCATGATCGTGCCGAGCCAGGCGCCGACGCCGATGCCAGCCATGCCGTGGCTCAGCGTGAATGCGTTGGCGAACTGATTGCCGAGCAGCGCGGCACCCGCAAGCCAGGTTACGACCGCCGACCAGCGGAAGAACAGAAGCGCGCGCGGCGCGACATGCTTGGCGATGCCGGCGTTGGTGCCGTCGGCGGTCGCAGCCTTAAGCGCCGCGACTTGCACGAAATTGAAATAATACAAAAGGCCGATCCACATGACGCCGGCCATGAAGTGCAACCACCTTGCGAGTGCGGGAACGTAATCCATCGTGGCCTCGCTTTAGAGTGGAATGCTTTTGACGACGTAATACAGGATTGCGGTCAGGACCAGCCCGCAAATGATCGTGCCCCACAGCGAATCGAGCGGATTCTTCATCGTTTTCTCCCATGGATGTGGCCGGCTCGCCGGATGGTGAATCGAAGCGGCGGGCGGCCGGTGCGGAACCTTTAGCGCGTCAAAGCTGTCGTCTCGATTGTAGCAAGCGGCAGCGGATCAAGCCATCTCGATCCTGCCGGGCGGGCGGTCGGCGCAAAGGAGGGTCGGATCGCTCCAGTCTTGTACCGTTTACGAACAATCGAAAGGCGACTCCATGGCACGACCTTACACACTTCCCCCATTGCCGTACGCCGAAGACGCGCTGGCGCCGGTCATTTCGTCGCAGACGCTCGGCTTTCACCACGGCAAGCATCACAAGACTTATGTCGAAACACTCAACAAGCTGGTCGCCGGCACCGAATTCGAGGGACAACCGCTCGAAGCCATCATCGCGGCCACCGCCGGCAAGGCCAGCTCGACGGCAATATTCAACAACGCGGCGCAAAGTTGGAACCATGCGTTCTACTGGCAATGCATGAAGGCGAAAGGCGGCGGCAAACCCCAGGGCGCGATAGCTGCCCGTATCGATGCGGCCTTCGGCAGTTACGACGATTTCAAGAAGGCATTTGCCGAAGCTGCGGTGACGCAATTCGGCAGCGGTTGGGCATGGCTGGTCGTCGAGAACGATTCGCTCAAGGTGGTCAAGACCGGCAATGCCGAAGTCCCGTTCACCAAGGGAATGACGCCGCTGCTGACGATCGACGTCTGGGAGCACGCTTACTACCTCGACTATCAGAACCGGCGCGCAGATCATGTCAATGCCGTGATCGACAAACTGCTCAATTGGCAATTCGCCGCGGACAATCTCGCCAACGTCGGCGCAGTCAAGGGATCACAAACCGCGTTGGCGCACTGACCCGCTGTCGTTGTAAGCCCTTGCCGTCCGGGGGCGCCCGCTTGTTGGCGGGTGGCGATCGGCCCATAATCAAGGCCTTTCGGCCACCCGGCGCAGGTCCCGGACTGCGATGGCGTTTAATCTATTTCCCAAACCCCCCGTCAAGGGCAAAGCGCCCGATGCGAAGCCCCGGCCCGAGCCGGGCGCGCGCCCCGATCCGCGTTCGCCGCCCGGGTCAGCGCGTGAGCTCGCGGCGACGATGAAGGTCCGGCCGGCCGCGCCGTCGCGCAGCGCCGCCCGTCCGTCCGCGGTCGAGAGCGAGCGCGAGATCACCGTCACCGGCCCGCCCAGCCTGATCGAGTGGACTCCGGGGCTCAATCAGAAGATCCAGGTCGCCGAAGCGAACCCGGGCCTGTGCGCAGTCCTCGAGAATGCGGCGCTGTTGTATGCCAACGGGCAAGCCGCCCAGGCCCGCCTCGTGCTCGAGGACGGCATCGCCAACGACGACGACGCCAAGATCTCGCCGCTGGCCTGGCTCGCGCTGTTCGATTTGCTGCAGCGCTCGGGCGACCACGCCGAGTACGACCGTCTGTCGCTGCAATATGTGGTCGCCTTCGAGCGCTCGGCGCCGTCGCGCGAGGAGCTGGGCAATCAGGCGCGGCAGGGTGCGCGTCCGGTCGCCGCCGGCTATGTCGGCCTGACCGGCAAGCTGAACGCCGGTCATGCGCCGCAGATCGCGAATCTGCTCGCGGCGTCGCAAAAGCAACTGCAGCTCCGTCTCGACCTGGGCTCGCTCACCGGCGCCGACAACGCGGGCGCGAAGCTCCTGGCCGATGCTATGGCGCAGTTGCGCAAGCGCTGCTATCCGCTTGCACTGCAACATCCGGAGAAGATCCGCAACGCGCTCGAACATTCGGTCGTGCAGGGTCGCGCCGCCGGAGAAGGCTACTGGATTCTATTGCTCGAACTGCTGCAGTGGCAGAACGATCACAAGGTATTCGAGGACCGCGCGGTGGAATTCGCCGTAGCGTTCGAGGTGTCGCCGCCGTCGTGGGAGCCGCCGCCTTCGTCGTTGCCCGTGGACGCCGCGGGCGATGCGCCTGCGCCGGCCGACGCGGCGTCCGACAATCCGGAAATGCTGGTGTGGCAGGGGACGCTCGCCGGCTCGTCGGATCCGCAGCTCGCCAAGCTCGCGATGTTCGGCGAAGGACGCCATGCGATACCGATCGACATGGGCGGGATAGAGCGCATCGATTTCGTCTGTGCAGGAGCGCTGTTCAACGCCATCAGCCGCGCCGAATCGCAGCGCAAGTCGATTCAGATCGTCGGCGCGTCGCCGATCATCCGGGCGCTGCTGCTGCTGATCGGCATCTCGCCCCGGCATTTCATCAAGAAGGCGACGTAGAAAGCGGCTCTCGCCGGTCACGCCGAGCCCGGCGCGCCGCGCCGGCGCTAAAATCCGCCGCACCCATTGCGCAGCATTCGACCATGGACCTCTTTCACGGCACGACGATTCTTTCCGTGCGCCGCGGCGCGCGGGTCGCGCTTGGCGGTGACGGCCAGGTCACGCTCGGCAACGTCGTCATCAAGGCCACGGCGCGCAAGGTTCGCCGCATCTTCAACGATCGCGTGCTTGCCGGCTTTGCCGGCGCGACGGCCGACGCCTTCACCTTGTTCGAGCGCTTCGAAGCAAAGCTCGACAAGCACCAGGGACAGCTTCAGCGCGCCGCAGTCGAGCTGGCGAAGGACTGGCGCTCCGATCGCATCCTGCGCCGGCTCGAGGCGATGCTGGCGGTTGCCGACGCGACGTCCTCGCTGGTCATCACTGGCACCGGCGACGTGCTCGAGCCCGAGTACGGCATCGTTGCGATCGGTTCCGGCGGCCCGTACGCGCAAGCCGCCGCGCGAGCGCTGCTCGAGCACACCGAGCTCCCGGCCGACCTGATCGTCAAGCAGGCGCTGACGATCGCCGGCGACATCTGCATCTACACCAACCAGAATCATGTAATCGAGGTGCTCGGTTGAGTACTACTGCCGGCACGCGCGACGTGATCATCGTCGGCGCCGGCCTGGTGGGTCTGGCGCTGGCGGCGGCGCTGGCGCGCGCCGGCTTGCGCGTCACGATCGCCGATCGCGGCACTGTCGCAACCTCGGCAGCGGCGCGGGATGCCGGCGGCGAGGACTGGGATCAGCGGGTCTACGCGATCAGTCCGGGCAGTGCCTGTTTCCTGCACAGTCTCGGCGCGTGGCAGCTGCTGCCGGTCGAGCGCATCGCGCCGATCGAAGCGATGGACGTGCGCGGTGATGCCGGCGGCAGAATCGAATTTTCCGCCTATGAGCTTGGCGAGCGCGCGCTGGCGTGGATCGTCGAGAACCGCGCGCTAAACACTGCGCTGGTTCGGGCGGCGCGCAGCGCGCCGGGGCTCGACGTCGTTGCGCCGTGCACGCCTGCCTCGATCGCCTGGCGTGCCGGCGCGGCCGAATTGCGCCTCGATGACGGACGAACAATATCGGCCCGGCTGATCGTCGGCGCCGACGGCGTGCATTCGTGGACGCGAGCCGAAGCCGGCATGCGCAGCGTCCCGCGCGGCTATGGCCAATCCGGCGTCGTCGCCAACTTCGCTACCGAGCGCGCGCATCGCGGTCGCGCTCTGCAGTGGTTTCTTCCCGATGGCAGCGTGCTGGCGTGGTTGCCTTTGCCCGGCCGTCGCATCTCGATCGTCTGGTCGGCGCCGTCGGCGCTCGCCGCCGAGCTTATGGCGCTCGATGCGGCGGGACTCGCCGCGCGCGTAGGCGGTGCCGGCGGCCATGAGCTGGGCGCGCTGACTGCGATCACGCCGGCGGCGGCGTTCGAGCTTTCGTTTCTGAAACTGCCATCGGTCGTCGGCGACAGGCTGGCGCTGGTCGGCGATGCCGCCCATGGCGTACATCCGCTCGCGGGTCAGGGTGTGAACCTCGGCTTCGGCGACGCCGCGGCGCTCGCGGCCATACTCGGTGCGCGCGGGCCGGTCGCCGATGCCGGCGCCGCGATTCTGCTCGAGCGCTATGGGCGCCGTCGCGCGGGTCCGGTGCTCGCGATGCAAGCGGTCACCGATGGACTGGTCCGGCTGTTCGACGTGCGCGCTTCGTGGCTGCGCGTGCTGCGCAACCGGGGCATGCGCGCCGTCGGCGCCGTCGGTCCGCTGAAGAGGCTGCTGGCACAGCCCGCGCTACGGTAAACTGCTCGGTCAAAGGAGTAACTCATGCGATTCTTAAAGTTCCTGGCCGCGGCCGCGGCCTGCGCGCTGCTCGGCGCGCATCCCGCATCGGCGCAGGCGCCGGACGCCGCGGCCCAGTCTGACGCCATGACGCCCGAGCTCGCCGCCGTCAAGCAGCTGATCGAGGCCAAGTTTCCCGGCGCCCCGGTCAGCAACGTCGCGCGCTCGCCCTATTTCGGTCTGTACGAAGCGCAGTTCGACGACCGGATGATCTACACCGACGCCAAAGTCACTTATGTGATGGTGGGGTCGATTTTCGACGCGGACACCAAGCTGAATCTGACCGATGCGCGGTTGCGCCAGCTCAACCGCGTCGCCTGGGATCAACTGCCGCTCGATCTCGCGATCAAGAAGGTCAAGGGCAGCGGCGCGCGGAAGCTCGCCATCTTTTCCGATGCCGACTGCCCATACTGCAAGCGACTCGAAGGCGAGATGAAAGCGCTCGACGACGTGACCATCTATACGTTTCTGTTTCCGATTGCGCAGCTGCATCCCGACTCTGCGCGGAAGTCCGCCCTGATCTGGTGTGCGTCGGACAGGGCCAAGGCCTGGGACGACTGGTTTGCGTCGGGCAAGCTTCCGAGCAACAAGGGCGATTGCGCGACGCCGATCGCGAAGACCGCGTTGCTCGGACAGAAGTACCACATCAGCGCGACGCCGACGTTGGTGTTCGCCGACGGCACGATGGTGCCGGGCGCGATCCCGCTGGACCAGCTCGAGAGCGAACTCAAGCAGGCCGAGGCGGCGACCAAGAACCAGGCGGCAGTCAAGCGCTAGCGGCGGCGATACGCCTTAAGGCACCGGAGACGATATGGCGCTGATGGATTTCATCAAGAAACAGTTCATCGACATCATCGAATGGAGCGACGATTCGCGCGACACGCTGTCGTATCGCTTTCCGGACGAGGACAAGGAAATCAAGCGCGGTGCCCAGCTGATCGTCCGCGAATCGCAGGTCGCGCAATTCATCTATCTCGGCCAGTTCGGCGACACGTTCGGGCCGGGCAAGTATGCGCTGACCACCGACAACATCCCGGTGCTTAGCGATCTCAAAGGATGGAAGTACGGGTTCGAATCGCCGTTCAAGGCCGACGTCTACTATGTGGTCACGCGGCTTTTCACCGGCAACAAATGGGGCACGGCCAACCCGGTGATGATGCGCGATCAGGATTTCGGTATCGTCCGCCTGCGCGCGTTCGGCATCTACGATTTCCACATCGTTGATCCGAAACTCTTCCTGAAGGAAGTGGCCGGCACCGACGATCATTTCCGTCTGGACGAGTTCGCCGACACGATGCGCTCGCGCATCGTCAGCGTCTTTTCCGAGGCGCTCGCGCAGTCGAAGATTCCCGCGCTCGACGTCGCGGCGCGCTATGGCGAGCTGGGCAACGCGCTGCTGCCGCTGATCAATCCGCAGACGATCGCCAAATACGGTCTCGAAATCACCAGCTTCGTCGTCGAGAACGTTTCGGTGCCGCCCGAGGTCGAGCAGGCGATCGACAAGCGCTCGAGCATGGCTGCGGTCGGCAGCCTGAACGACTACGTCAAGTTCCAGATGGCGCAGGGACTCGAGAAGGGCAATGGCGGACCGGGCGGCATGGCGGCCGAAATGGCGGTGGGCATGTCGATGGCGCAGCAGATGATGAACCAGTCGGGTGGCATCATGGGGCCGCAGGCGACGCCGGCGGTTGCCGCAACGGCCGCGACGGCCCCGGGCAGCGCAGTGGCTGCTAACCCCGAGCCCCAATTGCTCACGCCGGCGCAGGTCGCGCAGCTCCTCGGCGTCGCCGAGTCGGACGTCGTATCCAGCCTCGAAAAGGGCGATCTGAAGGGCAAGCAGATCGGCACCCAGTGGCGCGTCACGCGTGCTGCAGTCGATCTGTTCCTGCATTCCTGACCAATTCTCCAAGGCGAGGCAAGATCCATGGCGGCGACCCAACACGATTGGCGCGCTTTGCGCGCGGTATTGGCGCTTGCTGCGGCCCTTTGCTATGCGGGCCACCTCGCCGCGCAGGATCCGCGCGCAAGCCTCGCGCAGGAGGCTGCGCGAGCGTGGCTCGCCCATACCGACCGCGGCGATGCCGCAGCAAGCTGGAAGGATGCCGGCAAGCAGTTCCGTAACGCGATTACCGTCGAGCGCTGGGCGCAATCGCTCAACCAGGTACGTCCGCCGCTCGGAGCCGTTTCGCAGCGCGCGCTGCTGAAGACGCAATTCCGGAAAAGCTTCCCCGGCGCACCCGATGGTGAGTATGCATTCGTCATCTTTCGCACGACCTTCGCCAAGAAAGCCAATGCGAGCGAAACAGTGACGCTCGAGCACGAATCCGACGGCGCGTGGCGCGTAATCGGATACTTCGTCCAATGACATGATCAGGGCGAGCATGATCGGCGGGCGACTGGTGAGCCGGTCATTTGCCCATGGCTGACGCGGCGCCGTCGGGCGCTTCGGCCGAAGACCAGCAGGATCTCGCGCAGCAGAAATTCGCCTGTCCCGCCTGCGGCGCCGAGGCGGTCTGGAATCCAGCGCAGCAGGCGCTGGTGTGTCCATTCTGCGGAACGACATCCCCGGCAACGATCGACCACGGCGGCGTCATCGTCGAGCACGATCTGGTCACCGCGCTTCGTGACATCGGCGACGACAAGCGCGGTTGGCAAATCGAAAAGCGCTACATCAAGTGTCGCAGCTGCCAGGCGATATCGGTCATGGACGCGAGCCGGCAGGCGCAACGCTGCGAGTTCTGCGGCTCGGCGCAGCTCGTGCCCTACGAAGCGGTCAAGGACGCGTTTCGCCCCGAGAGCGTACTGCCGTTCACGGTAGGCGAGGACAAGGCGCGCGACGGCATCCGCGCCTGGTACGGCAGGCTTTGGCTGGCACCGAATGCGCTGAAGCGCGCCGCGCTGACGGACACGGTCAAAGGCGTCTATCTGCCGTACTGGACGTTCGACGCCAAAGCCGACGCCGCGTGGACCGCCGAGGCCGGCCACTACTACTACACGACCGAAACCTATGCCGACGGCAGCGGACGCACGCAGACGCGCGAAGTTCGCCAGATACGCTGGGAGCCGGCGGCAGGGCGCCTGCAGCACGTTTTCGACGACGATCTGGTCTGCGCCTCGGTAGGCGTGCACCCGGCGCTGCTGCGCGGCGTCGAGCCGTTTCCGACCGGCGAGCTCAAGCCCTACGACGCGGCATACGTCGCCGGCTGGGTGGTCGAGCGGTACCAAATCGATCTGGTCGGTGCGGCGAAGGCGGCGCGCGAGGCGATGGACGAGGAGCTCCGACGCCTGTGTGCGGCACAGATTCCGGGCGACACGTATCGCAATCTCGACGTGCGCGCCGCCTATTCCGGGCAGACATTCAAGCACATCCTCGCGCCGATCTGGCTGCTGACCTACAATTTCGGCTCGCGCAGCTTCCAGGCGGTCATGAACGGCGTCACCGGCGCGATGCAGGGTGAGTACCCGAAGAGCTGGGTAAAGCTCACGCTGCTGGGCATCGCGATCCTGATCGCAGTGCTCGTCGTGCTTTCGCTCGGCACTCACCGCTGACGATTCAATTCGCGATCGGATGATCGATTCGATGTCTGCACCGGAGCCCCCGATGAAATCGGCAATCATCACCGGCGTATCGCGCGGTCTGGGCGAATCCCTGGCCGCGGCACTGCTGGCGCGCGGCTTTGCGGTAACCGGCGTCGGGCGCGCCAGCGCCGACCGGCTGTCGGGCGAGCGATACCGCTTCGTACGCTGCGATCTCGGGCAGGTCGCAGCGATCGAGCCCACGCTGGCGCCGGTATTCGCCGACATTGCCGCCGCGCGCCCGCGCTCGATTTGCCTGATCAACAATGCCGCCGTCGCAGGACCGGTAGGCGTGCTGGGCACACTCGACGCCGCGGCCATCGCCGAGTCGCTGGCGGTGAACCTGGTCGCGCCGCTCGCGCTAGTCAATCTTTTTTGCCGCGCGTTTTCCGACGGCGCGACGCAATCGCTGGTGATCAATGTTTCGTCCGGGGCGGCTGCCAGCCCACTCGGCGGCAGCGGTCCCTATTCGATGGCCAAGGCGGGGCTGGAAATGCTGACGCGGCAGATCGCTGCCGAACAGACCGCGCCGGCGTTTCGGGCGATCTCGGTGCGACCGGGCATCATCGACACCGGCATGCAGGCTTATATGCGCAGCTTGCCGCGCGAGAAATACGCCAATGTCGACATGTTCCGCGACTTTCACGCGTCGGGACAGTTGGTCCCGCCCGACGTCGTTGCGGGCAAGATCGTCGACAGGCTGGTGCTGGGCGAGGTCGAGAACGGACGAACCTACAGCTACAAGGAGCTGTAGCGCATCGGCGGCGTGCCGCCGCTCGCGCAAAGACGGCTCTTTAGCGCCGCAACCTTTCGACCCGGTAATCGAGCACGCTGCCGCCGGCGCCGGCTTCCCACATCAGGCAATAGGTCTGGTCGCGATCGGCGGTGAATTCGCCGGACTCGCCCTGCGTGCGTGCGGCGGATATTGGTTCGATCACCGCATTGGCATCGTGAAAATGGACATTGAATGCCAGCGGCACGCTGCTCCTGAACAGGTAGCCGATGCGCTGTTCCGCCTGCAACTCCACGCATTCCTCGTAGACGCCGTAGGGCGCGACCTCGAGGCCGGCGACTACCTTGGGCGCGTCCAGGCGGTCGGGCGCCGTGGCGCAGGCGGCGACCCCAAGCGACGTGGCCAGCGCGACCGCAAGCGGTTTGCCGCCAGCGATCAACGACTGCTCCGGCGCAGGCGGCGCCAGTCCTCGGCCAGCATCGCGAAGCGCTCGTGATCGCGCCAGCGTCCGGCGATCTTGACGTACCGGCGCGAAAATCCTTCGTGCGTGAATCCTGCCCGCCGCACCAGCGACACCGACGCCCGATTGGTCGGCTGCACATTGGCTTCGACCCGATGCAGCTTGAGCCGGGCGAACGCGAGCGCCAGCACGAGATTCAGCCCTTCGGACATGTAGCCATGACCGGCATGCGGTGCGAAAGCGTAGTAACCCAGATAGCTGCTCTCGAATGCGCCGCGGACGATTTCGCTGAAATTGAACACGCCGATCAGCGCATTGTCGTCGAGCCTGCAGACGACGACGCCGATGTGCGACGCGCTTGCGGGGTCCCGCGACTTCGGTCCGGCGAAACGGCGGAGATACGCGGCGTAACCCGCCTTGGTCGTCGGCGCCTGCACCCTGCCTCGATGCAGCTGACCGGAAAGCCGCACGCCGGCAATAAACGCCGCGCCGTCGCGCGGACTCGGCCGTCGCAGGTAAACCCTGGGTCCGACGGCGAGCGCATGCTTCGGGGCTGGCATAATGCGTATCTTACCGCGAGGGGTGTGCTGGCATGAGCCATTGGATCGAAGGCAAGGTGGCCGGCAAGCGCCAGTGGACGGAGAGGCTCTTCTCGCTGCAGGTTGCAGCACCCGCCTTGACGTTCGTCGCCGGACAGTTCGCGCGGCTGGCCTTGCCCGCGCCGCCCGGGTCGAAGGAGCCGATGCTCGGCCGGCCGTATTCGTTCGTCAATCCACCCGAGCTCGCGCCGCACGAATTCTATTTCAACGTGCTGCCCGAGGGTCCGCTGTCGCCGCGTCTCGCCGCACTGGAGCCCGGGGCCCCGGTCTGGCTGCTCGAGCGCGCGAACGGATTTTTCAGCATGCCCGAGGTGCCTTCGGCAGCCGTGCTTTGGTGCCTGGCCACCGGCACCGGCATCGGCCCATTCCTGTCGATCCTGCGCACTGCCGATCCCTGGGAAAAGTTCGAGCGCGTCGTGCTCGTGCACGCAGTGCGCTATGCGCAGGATCTGTCCTACGGCCAGGTAATCGCCGACATCGGGGCTGCGCATGCGGGCAGGTTCGCGTTCGCGCCCTTCGTCAGTCGCGAGACCGATCGCAGCGCGCTGTCCGGCCGGATTCCCGACGCGATTCGCGATGGCCGATTGGAAGCGTGGACCGGAGCGCCGTTGACGGCGGAAAACGCACACGCGATGCTTTGCGGCAATCCCGACATGGTGCGCGAGACGCAGGGCGTGCTCGAATTGCGCGGCATGAAACGCCACCGCCGCCGCGAGCCAGGGAACTACACGCTCGAGACGTACTGGTAGCTTCCGGGTCTAGTCGGCCAGGCTGTGCGCGACCATTTCCGCGACGTCGGCCGACAGCGCCGGCGCGGCCGCAATCCGTTCGAGCGCAGCGCGCTGCAATGCGCCGCGTGCCGCATCGAATCGCCGCCAGCGATTGAATGCGGCGACCAGCCGGGCGGCGATCTGCGGATTGCTGCGGTCGATCGTGAGCACCTGATCGGCGACGAAAGCATAGCCGCCACCGTCCGCGGCATGGAATGCCGGCAGGTTCGACTGGGCGAACGCGCCGACCAGCGACCGGATTCGGTTGGGGTTGCGCGCGTCGTACACCGGATGCGAAAGCAGCGCGCGCACGCGAGCCAGCGTGTCCGACCGACCCGAGGTCGCCTGCAGCGCCAGCCACTTGTCCATCACCAGCGAATTGCCGCGCCAGCGCGACTCGAACCGCGCCATCGCAATGCTGCGTGCTTCCGCACCGGTGTCGTTCAGCGCCGCCAGCGCGGCGATCGAGTCGGTCATGTTGTCGGCGGCGTCGAATTGCGCCAGCGCCAGCGCGTGCGAAGCCGCATCGTCGCGCGCTCCTAGATACGCAAGGCAGACGTTCTTCAGCGATCGTCGCGCGACTTGCACGGGGTCGGCCGAATAGGCGCCGGCCGTGCGATGCGCCGCGAAGGCGCGTTCGAATTCGGCTGAGAGCTCCCGCGCCAGCGCCGCCATCGTCGCAATGCGCACGCGATGCAGCGCTTCGATGTCTATCGGCGTCTGCTGATCGGCGAGGATGCTTAGTCGCGGCGGTCGCAGCGCGAGCGCGAGCAGGGCCGGATCGCTCGCCTGATCGGCGAGAAGCGCGCGGACGATGTCGACCAGCACCGGCGGCAGAGCGAACGCAGCGCCGGCTTTGCCTCTACTGGCTTCGGCGAGGATCGCCCGCGAAAATATCCGCTGTGCGGCGTCCCAGCGGCATACCGGATCGGAATCGTGCGCGGCGAGCAGCGCGAGATCCGCCTCGTCGTAGGGGTAGTCGACCTTGACCGGCGCCGAGAACCCGCGCAACAGCGACGGCACCGGTGGTTCGCGGACATCGATGAAGCGAAACGACTGCCGCGCCTGCCGCAGGTGCACGACCGTCGTGGTGGTTGGGACAGTGCCCGCGGCGGCGCCGTCGAGATGCAGCGGTAGGTCGCTTCCGTCGCGGTCGACGAGTCCGATCGCCAGCGGAATATGCAGCGGGAGCTTGCCCGGCTGGCCGGGCGTCGGAGGACACGATTGCGCGACGTCAAGGGTGAAGGCGTGCGCCGCGGCCTCGTAATGGCCATGTACCGCGAGCGTCGGTGTACCGGCTTGGCTGTACCAGAGGCGGAATTGGGCGAGATCGACGCCTGAGGCATCCTGCATCGCCTGGACGAAATCGTCGCAGGTGACCGCCTGGCCGTCGTGGCGATCAAAGTAGAGATCCATGCCACGGCGGAAAGCTTCCGGTCCGAGCAGCGCTCGCTGCATCCGGATTACCTCGGCGCCCTTTTCGTAGACGGTCGCCGTGTAGAAATTGTTGATCTCGGCGTAGCTGTCGGGACGCACCGGATGCGCGGTCGGACCCGCGTCCTCGGCAAATTGCTGTGCGCGCAGGAAGTCGACCGCTTCGATGCGCTCGACCGCGCGCGAGCCGACGTCGCTCGAGTATTCCTGGTCGCGGAATACCGTCAGACCCTCTTTCAGCGACAGCTGGAACCAGTCGCGGCAGGTGACGCGATTGCCGGTCCAATTGTGAAAGTATTCGTGGGCGATGACTCCCTCGATGTTCGAATAATCGGCGTCGGTCGCCGTTTCCGGATTGGCCAATAGCAGCTTGCTGTTGAATATGTTGAGGCCCTTGTTCTCCATCGCGCCCATGTTGAAGTCATCGGCGCAAAAGATCATGAAGGTATCGAGGTCGTACTCCCGGCCGTAGCATTGCTCGTCCCAACGCATCGCGCGCTGCAGCGCCGCCATCGCATGGCGGCATTTGGCGAGGTTGGCCTGCGTCGAGAAAATACGCAGCGCGACCTTGCGTCCTGACGCGGTGGTGAACTCGTCGTCGAGCGAAGCCAAGTCGCCCGCGACCAGCGCGAACAGGTACGACGGCTTCGGGTACGGATCGTGCCAGATGGCGTAGTGCCGCCCGGCGTCCCCGGGGACCGCGCCCCGCTCGACCAGATTGCCGTTCGAAAGCAGCACCGGGTAGCGCTTGCGCTCGGCGACGATCGTCACCGTGTACCGCGCCAGCACGTCCGGCCGATCCTGGAAAAAAGCGATGCGGCGAAACCCTTCCGCTTCGCATTGGGTGCAAAATACACCCGATGACAGGTACAAGCCCTCGAGCGCGCTGTTGGCGTCCGGCGCGCATTCGGAGACGATGTGCAGTACACCCGCGTCAGGCAGTGCCGGAAAAGTGATGCCGGCCGGGCCGAGCGCGTATTCGCGGGGCGTCAGCGGACGGCCATCCAGGCGAACCTCGACCAGCTTCAACTGCTCGCCGCAGAGCGACAGCGCGGCGCCGTGCTCGCCCGCCGGATTCCTGCGGTAGCCGAATTGCGCCGTCACGCGCGTGGCGCCGGGATCGAGCTCGAAGCGGAGCTCGACGTCGTCGATGAGATGCGAGGGCGGACGATAGGCGAGCCGTTGTACGACCGGCGGCGCCGCGTCGCGAGGCAGCATCAGCGCTTGACGTCCAGCAGCTCGACGTCGAAAAGCAGCGTCGCGTCGGGCGGAATAACGCCGCCGGCGCCTCGGCTGCCATACCCCATGTCGGGAGGGATGATCAGCGTGCGCTGTCCGCCGACTTTCATTCCGGCCACGCCTTCATCCCAGCCGCGGATGACCCGTCCCCCGCCGAGCGGAAAAACGAATGGCTCGTTGCGATCGCGCGACGAATCGAATTTGGTTCCTTTGTGATCGGCCGCGGCAGGCGCGTAAAGCCAGCCAGTGTAGTGAACAACTACCGACGCACCTTTGACCGCTTCCGCACCGGTGCCGATTTTGTTGTCGATCTTTTGCAGTTCATTCAATTTGGCACCCATCTTGCTAGCTGTGGTTGAGGGATCTGTCGCGCCCGTTTGCGCGAGAGCCAAGCAGGTGGCGAGCACCAGCGCGGCTGCCGCAAGCGAAAGCCGCATCTGTCTCGTGGAAAATGAGACGCTTGGCACGTAGACCCCCTGGATGAGCGCGGCGGACAAAATGCGCGCTACGATTTTTAACGAGGCGATAATTTTACTCCAACCCGATGCTGTTTTTTGCGCGGCCGACGGATTTCGGCTATAAATCAGGGTTCCTCCGCAACTCGGCAATCAGTTCGATGGGGCCGCAATGAGCGCGACGTCCGGCACGGGCGGTGGGCAGAACTCAGAGCAGAGCCATCGTCGTCAAGCTGGCCCAATCAAAGCGATGTTTGGATTTTTGACCCCGCACGGCAAGGACTCTGCCGATCCGCTGCAAAGCCCGAAGGCTGCGGCCGCATGGCTGCGGCAGCTTCCGGCGCTCGACGTGATCGGGCGGCAGCAGCACGTGATTCGCGCACTCGACGCGGTTCGCGGAACACAGCGTCCGATCGACTTGAACCGCATCAATGCGATCGGATTCGTCGACGCCGCGCTCGGTGCCGATCGCCGGCAGCTGATCAAGCAGTACATCGAAAACATCGAGAACGCGCCCAAGCTCGCCGAGCGCATCTGGCAGGCGCTCTGGGAAATGAGTCAGGCGTTCACGCTCGCCTATCAGCAGGCGCTCGAGAGCGCGTTGCCGCAGGCCGGCAATGCGCGCTGGCGCGCGATTCTGCCGCTGCTGTTCGTGCGTTTCGTTCATTTCCAGGGCACCGACGCCAAGCTGCGCGTGTTCAAGTACGAACGATGGATTCCGGCCAAGTGGATCGAGTTGCATCAGGCCTATCTTCGCGCGTGCGAGCTGCAGTGCGACAAGGAGCCGGCAGTGCTGCCCGCGGCAGGAGCACAGGCGCAGCAATGGTCGGTCGAACAGGAATATCTGTACGTGCTCCTCGTTCATCAGCTCAACACCGGCAACCTCAACCCGACCGAGATCGACTGGGCGAGCTCGCAGCTTCGCGCTTGGACCCGCCGACTCGCGCTCGAGCAGATTCCGCTGTCGCTGGAAGGATTTTTCGTCGATCTGGCCGGACGCGAAGGCCTGGTGAAGCGGACCGGCAACGATCGCGGGTCCGTACTGCGCTATCTCGACACGACGCCGCTGGCCGACGGTCTCGACCGCGCGATCGCCGCGTTGCGCGATGCCGAACTCACCGATCAGGGGCCGGTCGCCGCGATCAATCAGCAGCGTCTGTCGGTATTGCGCAAGATCCAGCCCGCCGTTGCGCCTACTTCGGAAACCGAGTTGCGACGCGATCCGCGCGTACCGGTCGCGGTATTGGCGCGCGTGCGCATCGGCCTGTCGCGCATTTGTCAGGACCTCGGCGCACAGGCCGCGGGCGAAACCAGCAACGACGTCAACGCGGGAACCGAGCAGATCGAAGTGTTTGCCGTCACGGGGACGCCGCGTGTCAGGCGCAAGCTGCCGTCCGAGGACGATTCACTCGCCGTGAGCCTTTCATCGTGGACCGACCCAACCTGGGAAATCAAGGACCGCAGCGTTGCCGGACTGCGCATTGCGGCGACCGGCGGCATCGGCCAGAGCCTGACCTTGGGCGCATTGGTTGCCGTCCGGCAGTCCGACGTCGGGGGCTGGCTGCTGGGCGTCGTGCGGCGCCTGAACAAGGTTTCCAACGAAGAAGTCGAAGCCGGCGTCAATATCATCGCGGAACGCGTCGTGGCGGTGACGCTGGCGGCGAAGCGGCGCGCGAACGAGGACATGGGCTATGTTATCAACGGGCTCGACATGTCGACGATGGGCGAGCGCTTCGAGGGCCTGTACCTGCCGCCGCCTTCGCGTCCCGACAAGCCGCTGGCGATGAAGACGATCATTGTGCCAACCTCCGAATACGCCGAAGGGCGCAACGTCCTGCTGACGACGGCGCGGTCGGTGTATACGGTGTCGATGCGCCATCTGGTCGAGCAGCGGCCCGACTGGAGCTGGGCGACGATCCAGCTGGTCGACAAGAAGGTGCGCGAGGAAGGTTAGTTAGCCTTAGTCCAGCGGCCGGAACTTAAGACTCAAGCTGCGCTGGAACATGTCCGGCGAATCCGGCCTCGGTAGCGGCGAGGACTTGATTATCGCGCGCTGCACCGCTTCGTCGTACGCGCGGTTGCCGCTGGACTTCTTGAGCTGCACATCGATGATCTCGCCCGTCGGCAGCTGCACGACGTCGAAGATGGCCTCCGGGTTGCCGGCGATCTCGGGCGGCACGATGACGTAGCCCTTGATCTTGGCCTGGATGCGTCGTTTGTAATCGTCGAACGCGCGAGCCTTCGCCGCATCGGCGGCGCGCGCGGCAGCGGCCTGCTCGCGCGCGGCCTGTGCCTTGAGCGCGTCGGCCTCGCGTGCCTGGCGTTCGCGCACTTCGGCCAGCCGCTTCTCCTCGACCTTCTTCTTTTCGGCATCGATGCGCTCTTTTTCCTTGCGCTCGCGATCGGCTTGCTCTTTCTTGCGCTCTCGCTCCTGCTTTTCCTTCAGCGCGATATCGGCCTTCGTCGGCTGCGGCGGCTCGGCCTTCGGCACCGCCTTTGGCGGCTCGGGCGGCGGTTTCGGCGGCTCGGGTTGCGGTTTCGGAGGCTCCGGTTGCGGCTTCGGGGCTCCGGTTGGTTCGGCGGTGCGCGGCGCCGGTTCCTTCGCTGGTGCATAGAGCTCAACGCTCACCGGCTCGGGCTCGCGATTCTGCCAATTTACGCTGACGATCAGAAATACGACGAACGCCAGATGCACGGCGACGGCGAGGATCGCGGCAATCCACTTGCCGACCGACCAGCCGGGCGCCGGACGCGACGGAGGCACGGTCGATCAGCCCGGCTGCCGCTTAGCGAGCAGGCCCACCTTGCTGACCTTGTTCCGCTGCAGCATGTCGAGTACTTCGACGACGGATTCGTAGCGCACGTCCTTGTCGGCGCTGATCACCACCGGCGATCCGGGCGCCTGCTTTTGCCGCGCCTGTATACGCGCGATCAGCTCATCGCGCGACACGCGGACCGGCGACGCCGTCCCTTCCTTGAGGAACAGCGCCTGATCGCGGTTGATCCGGATTTCGATCGGCGCGACCGGCGTCGTCAGCGCGCTCCCCACGCTGGGCAACGTGATCTCGCCGGGCGTGATCAGCGGCGCGGTGATCATGAAGATCACCAGCAGCACCAGCATCACGTCGATATAGGGAACGACGTTGATCTGGTTGATCGCTTTGCGCGGGCGGCGCATCGCATCAGCCCTGACGCTGCAGGATGTTGGAGAATTCCTCGATGAACGTCTCGAAGCGCGTCGCCAGCCGGTCGACGTCGTGCGTATACCGGTTATAGGCGACGACCGCCGGAATCGCGGCGAAGAGTCCGAGCGCCGTGGCGATCAGCGCTTCGGCGATACCCGGAGCGACCTGCGCCAGCGTGGCCTGGCTGACGCTCTGCAGGCCGCGAAACGCGTTCATGATTCCCCACACGGTGCCGAAGAGCCCGATGTAGGGGCTGACCGAGCCGACGGTTGCGAGACCCGCAAGGTTCGCCTCCAGCGCGTCGATCTCGCGCTGGTACGACGCGCGCATCGCGCGGCGCGCGCTGTCCATCGTCGCCGCCGATGAGGAACCCTGCTTGCGGTGCTTGGAGAATTCGCGGAAGCCGGCCGAAAAGACCCGCTCCAGCGCGCCGCCATCGCGCGCCTGGGTCGCGCGCTGGAACAGCGCGTTCAGGTCGCCGCCCTTCCAGAATTCGTCCTCGAAGGCGTCGGTTTTCGCTTCGGCTCGCCGCAGCGCGAACATTTTCAGGAAGATTTGCCACCACGACCAAAGCGAAAGCAGCAGCAGCAGCACCATCACCGCCTGCACGACGACGCTGGCGTGCACGACCATCGCGACAAATGAGAGATCAGGATGAACGTTCAAGCGTCGGTGTCCTCATGTAAACGCCGGCGGGCTACCGGCGGGGTCGAGCGCGCGTCCCGCTCATTCGTTGAAGAGCTCGCCGGCGGCCGCCGGCGGCGCGAGGCCGAAATGGCGATACGAAAGCGCCGTGGCGATCCGGCCGCGATTGGTCCTCTGCATGAACCCCTGCTGGATCAGGAACGGCTCGAGCACGTCCTCGATCGTGTCGCGTTCCTCGCCGATCGCCGCCGCGAGATTGTCGACGCCGACCGGCCCGCCGCCGAACTTGTCGAGCACACAGCGCAAGAGCTTGCGGTCCATCACGTCGAGGCCCATCACGTCGACATCGAGCATCTGCAGCGCCAGATCGGCGACCGCGCAGGTGATATTGCCGGCCGCGCGCACCTCGGCAAAGTCGCGTACGCGGCGCAGCAGTCGATTGGCGATGCGCGGCGTGCCGCGCGATCGCCGCGCGATCTCGAGCGCGCCGTCGGCTTCGATCGGGATCTCCAGCAGCCGCGCCGAGCGCGTGACAATGCGGGTCAGCTCCTCCGGCGTATAGAACTCGAGCCGCGCGACGATGCCGAAGCGGTCGCGCAGGGGATTGGTCAGCATGCCCGCTCGCGTCGTCGCGCCGACCAGCGTGAATGGTTGCAGGTCCAGCTTGACCGAGCGCGCAGACGGACCTTCGCCGATCATGATGTCGATCTTGAAGTCCTCGAGCGCCGGATACAGGATTTCCTCGACCACCGGCGACAGCCGGTGAATCTCGTCGATGAACAGCACGTCATGCGGCTCGAGGTTGGTCAGCAGCGCCGCCAAGTCGCCGGCGCGCTCGAGCACCGGCCCCGACGTCTGCCGCAGGTTGACCCCGAGCTCGTGCGCGATGATGTGCGACAGCGTGGTCTTGCCCAGGCCCGGCGGCCCGAACAGCAGCACGTGATCGAGCGCTTCCTTGCGCTTCTTGGCCGCCTCGATGAAGATCGAAAGCTGCCCCCGGATTTTCTCCTGGCCGATGTACTCCTCGAGCGCGCGCGGCCGCAGCGTGCGCTCGAGCACTTCTTCGTGCGGGCTCACCGGGGCGGCGGCGATCAGGCGATCGGTCTCGATCATTCGTCTATTATGCCTGCAGTGACCTAGCCCTCAGTGCGTGACGGCGAGGGCGTCCTCATGCCTTCGCCAGAAGCTTCAATGCCTGGCGGATGCCGTCGCCGACCGCAATGCCCTCCGGCAACGCCTTGACCGCGTGCGTGGCCTCCTTGTCGCTGTAGCCGAGCGACAACAGCGCGTTCAACACGTCGGCCGCGACCGGCGTCGGCCGATGCACGCCGATCGCGGTCGTCAGATCGGCGCCGAGCTTGTCCTTGAGCTCGAGCAGCAAGCGCTCGGCGGTCTTCTTGCCGATCCCGGGAATCTTGATCAGTCGGCCGCTGTCTTGCATGCTGACCGCCTGCGCAAGCTCGGCAACCGACAGGCCGGACAGGACGGCCAGCGCGATGCGCGCGCCGACGCCGCTGATCCGGATCAGCTGACGGAATGCGCGGCGCTCGTTTTCGGAGCCGAACCCGAACAAAAGATGCGCGTCCTCGCGCACGACCAGGTGGGTGAACAGCACCAGCTTGTCGCCGACGTTGGGCAGGTTATAAAACGTGCTCATCGGCACATCGATTTCGTAGGCGACGCCTTGCACGTCGAGCAGGATCTGCGGCGGGTTCTTCTCCAGCAGCGTCCCGGCAAGCCGGCCGATCATCGCGTTGCCGCCGCCGTCGCGATGCGCGCGCTTCGGATCGTCGAGCCGGAGGCATCGGGCAAATCGTGTAGACGGACGCCGCGCATGGCGCGAATTATCGCATGCACGCCTGCCCGCATCGCCGGTCGCCCGCTGCGCCTCACGGGCCGATGGCGCGCAGATGCACGGCTACGGCGGAAAGAGAGCCGAGCACCAGCGGTTTGAGCAACAGGACCTCGACGCTTGGTTGATGCAGATCGGGGACCATCACCGGCATCATGCCGGCGGCCGCTGCGCCGATGATGCCGGGCTCCGAGTCCTCCAGCACGATGCAATCGCCGGCGGCAACGCCCAGGCGCGCGGCGGCAGCGAGAAAAATATCCGGAGCCGGCTTGCCATGCGCGATCTCGTCGCCGCCCACCAGCGCAGCGAAGCGATGCGTGAGGCCGACGCGATCGAGCTTGGCGAGAGCGCGCACGCGGCGCGTCGAGGTCGCCACCGCCGTGGCGATGCCGCGCTCGTCGAGCAGATCCAGGATCTCGGCAAGGCCCGGCTTGAGAGCGATGCCTTCGGCGGCGACGATCGTGTCATAGTCGGCGGCCCAGGCGCGCGTCAGCTCGTCAACCGGATAGTCGGCGCCGTGCCGGGCGCGGATCAGCGCGACGCAGTCGCCGAAGTTGCGTCCGATCATCTGGCGGCAGAGCTCGAGGTCGAAGTCGCGACCCAGGCCGCGTGCCGCGCTCTCCCATGCGCGCAGTGCCGGGGCCTCGGTGTCGAGCATCAGGCCGTCCATGTCGAAGATGACGGCTTCCGGCCAGCGCTCGATCAAAGGATGCGGCCTCTGCGTACGCGGTAGCCGCCGCGGCGAAAGCCCCCGATGCCGGCGCCGCCATGAGCGTGGCAGATCGCGCAGGCGAGCGCGTCGGCTGCATCGGCGGAAGGGGCGGCCGGCAGCGCGAGCAGGCGCCTGACCATCTCCTGCACCTGCTCCTTCGCCGCTTTGC
The DNA here is from genome assembly GCA_963828665.1 of uncultured beta proteobacterium. Classification (GTDB taxonomy): domain Bacteria; phylum Pseudomonadota; class Gammaproteobacteria; order Burkholderiales; family Casimicrobiaceae; genus PALSA-1003. Next base: position 552,015 of record CAWHFL010000010.1, on the reverse strand, counting down.
CGTGGCCGACGACGGCCTGCTTGATCTGCAACGCCGTGTATTCGCTGACCGGGAGCTCGGCAAGGACGGCCGCGGAGATCGCCGCGCCGCGCGCCTGACCGAGCAGCAAGGTCGACTGCGGATTGACGTTGACAAAGACCTTTTCGACCGCGACCTCGGTCGGAAGGTGCGCGCCGATGACGCTGGCCAAGTCGCGCAGGATCAGCTTCAACCGATCGGGCAACTCGCCCGAGGTGTTGCGTATGCAGCCGCTGGCGACGTACTGCAGGCGGTTGCCCGTGCAGACGATCACGCCAAAACCTGTCACCCGGAGACCTGGATCAATACCCAATATCCGTCGCGGGTGACCGGTTTCTGTGGAGGCTAACATGTGCCGCAGGCACATGTTACGCCGGAGCTAAAACCTGTCACCCGGAGACCTGGATCAATACCCAATATCCGTCGCGGGTCGTTCATTCCACGATGACCGCGGTCGTATAAACGTCCTGCACGTCGTCGAGCGCTTCGAGCGCGTCCAGAAGCTTTTGCATCCGGACGGCGTCCTCGCCTTTGCATTCGACTTCCACCGTGGGCTTCATCGTCACCTCGGCGAAGTCGGATTTGAGGCCTGCATCAGCCAGCGCCTGCCTGACCTTGACCAATTCGTGCGGCGCGGTGATCACTTCCGATGAGCCGTCGTCGTGGTTGACGACGTCCTCGGCGCCGGCGTCGAGCGCGAGCTCGATCAGCCTGTTTTCGTCGGTGCCCGGCGCGAACACGATCTGGCCGCAATGCCTGAACAGGAACGCCACCGAGCCGTCGGTGCCGAGATTGCCGCCATTCTTGGAAAACGCATGGCGCACATCGGCGACGGTGCGCGTCCGGTTGTCGGTCAGGCAGTCGACTATCACGGCGGCGCCGTTGATGCCGTAGCCCTCGTAGCGGATCTCCTCATAGCTCGCGTCGTCGGCACCGCCCGAGCCGCGCCTGATCGCGCGCTCGATCGTGTCCTTCGGCATGTTGTTGTCCATCGCCTTGTCGACCGCAAGCCGCAGCCGCGGATTGGTCGACACGTCGATGCCGCCGAGCTTGGAAGAGACGGTGATTTCGCGGATCAGCCGCGTGAAGATCTTGCCGCGCTTGGCATCGGTAGCAGCCTTCTTGTGCTTGATGTTCGCCCACTTGCTGTGGCCTGCCATGACGCATTCCCGCCGTGCTGCTCGAGCGCAAATTATAGCAGCGGGGTGTTGCCGGCTCGGGACGCCGGCCGCGGTTACAGGAGATCCTGCTGCTTCAGAAACTGCGCGATCGCCTTGAGCCGCACGTCGCTGTCGTTGATCTCGAGCATGCTCTGCTTGATATTGGCCGGCAGCGGGAGCAGCTCGGCGAGCCGGTAGCCCACCCACGAAGAGTCGTCCAGCGCCTCGCCTGCAAAATTTTCGCGGCCGACGCGATTGATCATCAGCTCGAGCAGATCGGCGAGCGGCCGATGGATGTCGGCCAGCGGGACCCTGGGTTCGGGGAGGATCGTGGTTGCCTGCGCCAGGACGAGGCCGTCGTCGGCGGTGCGATGCGACTGCACCTGGAACCGCGTGCCGCCCTCCGTCCTGAGCTGCAGGATCCCTAGCTGCGGCATGTCCCAGGACGTGATCTTCGCCAGCGTGCCGACCAGTGAGAACTCCGGACTGTCCGAGGCGCCGCGCCGCGCGACCTCCTCGCCCCGCGTCAACAGACACACGCCGAAAGGCTTGTCGTCCTGGATGCAGCGCTTCGTCATGTCGATGTAGCGCTGCTCGAACACCTTCAGCGGCAGCAGGCCGCCGGGAAACAGCACCGCCTTCAGCGGAAAAAGCGGCAGCGTCAGCAGCTCGCGCGAAGGCGTGTCGCGCCGGAAGGGCAGCATTGGTAGCGCCTTTAGGCGCGTTCGAGCCGCGGCGGCGTGACCCGCGCCGCGCCCCAGCGGGGTCCGAGCGCATGCTCGACGCCGAGCTGGTCGAGGACGCGCGCGACGACGAAGTCGACGAGGTCCTCGATCGTGCGCGGATGCCCGTAAAAACCCGGCGACGGAGGCAGGATTACGGCGCCCGCGCGCGCAAGCTTCAGCATGTTCTCGAGGTGTATCGCGGACAGCGGCGTCTCGCGCGGAACCAGCACCAGCGTTCGGCGCTCCTTGAGCATCACGTCGGCTGCCCGTTCGATCAGATTGTCGGCGAGTCCCGCCGCGAGCGCGCCCAGCGTTCCCATGCTGCATGGGCATACGGCCATCGCATCGGCAGGATTCGATCCGGATGCGACGGGGCTCATCCAGTCTTCGCGGCCGAATACGGTGAGCTGCCCTGGCTGCGCAGCGTAGCGCTCGGCGAAGAAGCTCGCCGCCGCGGCCGGCTGCGTGGGCAGCGTGAGCTCGAGCTCCTGTCGGGCCACGACCTGCGCCGCCGGCGAATAGAGCAGGAACACGCGCGCGCCCGCCGCGATCACGCATTCAAGCAGGCGCAAACCGTACGGCAGGCCCGATGCGCCGGTGAAGGCGACGGTGACGGTTTTCGGGGCGTTCATTGGACGATTCTAGCGTATTGGCACGCACCGCTACCCGGGGCCGACCGCGAACGCTTTACCCGATCTCGCGATGGCGCGTATGCACCTGGTAGCGGCCGCCGAACGCCTGCGCCAAGCGCTCGGCGAGGTAGACCGACCGATGTCGGCCGCCGGTGCAGCCGATCGCCACCGTCAGGTAATTACGATTGTCGCGCGCGTAGTCGGGCAGCCAGCTGCCGACGAAATGGTAGATGTCGGTGTACATGCGCTCGACCTCGGGATGGCGCTCGAGGTAGGCGATCACTGCCGGGTCCTTGCCACTGAGCGGCGCAAGCTCGGCCTCGTAATACGGATTCGGCAGGCAGCGCACGTCGAACACCAGATCGGCATCGAGAGGGACGCCATGCTTGTAGCCGAACGACTGGAACAGCAGCGTCATCCGCGATGGATCGACGCTGATGAAATCCTTGACCCAGCGGCGCAGTGCAGCCGCAGGCAGGTCGCTGGTGTCGAAGCTGTAGCCCAGCGAGCGGATGTCGGCCAGGCGCGCGCGCTCGAATTCGATCGCCTCGCGCAGCGTCCGGTCGTCGCTGGAAAACGGATGCCTGCGGCGCGTTTCCGAAAAGCGCTTGACCAGCGTCTCGGTCTTGGCGTCCAGATAGACGAAGCGCACCGTCCACCCGTCGCCGCGCGCGGCCTCGATCGCCGCCTGCAGGCCCTCGAGTGCGGGATCGGTCTTGACGTCGAGTGCGATCGCAACCCGGTCCTGCAGCGCCCGCTGCAGGTGATCGAGCAGACCGCCCAGCTGGGTCGAGGGCAGATTCGACACCGCGTAGTAGCCGCTGTCCTCCAGCGCCGCCAGCGCGACACTCTTGCCCGAGCCCGAGACGCCGCCGATCAGCACCAGGTCCATACGTGCGCGTCAGCCGCCGTCTTCCATCAGCTTCTGCTGGCGCTCGATGAACTCCTTGGTGCTGTCGATGCCGCGCTGGTTGAGAACGAAATTGCGCACCGCCGCCTCGACCAGCACCGCGAGGTTGCGGCCCGCCGCGACCGGAATCGTCACCTTGCGGATCGGCACGCCCAGGATCTCCTGGTAGGTCGCGCTTACCTGCAGCCGGTCGAGCTCGGAGAACTGCTCGTTGCTGTGGTCCTCGAGGTGCACCATCAGCTTGAGCAGCTTGCGCGGGCGCACCGCGGTCTCGCCGAAAATCGTGCGGATGTTGAGCACGCCGATGCCGCGAACTTCGAGAAAGTCCTTGAGCACCGCCGGGCAGCGTCCTTCGAGCGTGTCCGGCGAGATGCGGTACAGCTCGACGATGTCGTCGGCAACCAGGCCGTTCCCGCGCGAAATCAGCTCGAGCGCGAGCTCGCTCTTGCCGATCGCCGATGCGCCGGTGATCAGCACGCCCATCTCGAGAACATCGAGAAACACGCCGTGCAGCGACGTGGACTCGGCGAGCATGCGCGACAGATAAAGCCGGATCACGTCGACGACGTGCGGCGACGGCTGCGGCGAGGTCAGCAGCGCCATGTGGTGACGGTTGCACGTGTCGAGCAGATGTTTCGGAATTTCTTCGCCGTTGGCGACGATGATCGCCGCCAGGTCGGTGGTGAACAGGCGCGAGATCGCCTGCTGCAGTGCTTCTTCGGGGAGGCTGTGCAGATAGCTTGCCTCCGCCGCGCCGATCATCTGCACGCGAAACGGGTGGATGAAATTCATGTGACCGACCTGGCCGATCGTCGGCTTCAGCGCGGACTCGCCGGTGAGCACCCGGTTGCCGCCCTGCCTCCCCGCCAGCCAGGCCATACCCAGCCGCTCCTGGTTGTCGGCGATCAGGCGCTCGATGGTCACCTGTCTCACGGCGCCGCTGCGGTTCATAAAGGCTCAGGCTGCCAGTCGGCAAACACCTGGTGCACCTCGGCTGCATCGGCCGCCATCGCGACCTGTTCGCGGAATGATCTCTCGCCGAACATCTGCGCGAGCTCGGACAGGAGCTCCAGATGCTCCTCGGTGGCGTGTTCGGGTACGAGCAGGACGAATACCTGCTCGACCGGCTTGCCGTCGGGCGCGTCGAACGGAATCGGCTGCTGCGGCCGGACGAAGGCCCCTATCGCCTGCTTGAGCCCCTTGATTCGGCCGTGCGGAATGGCGATGCCCTGCCCGAGGCCGGTCGACCCCAGTCGTTCGCGTGCGAACAGGCTGTCGAACACGACCGAGCGCGCGATCTGCGAGTGCGCCTCGAAAAGCGCTCCGATCTGTTCGAACAGGCGCTTCTTGCTGGTCGCTTCGAGGTTGAGCGCGATATTCGCTTCGGGCAGAAGCTGCGCGATCTGGTTCATCGTCTGGGATCGGTGGTCGACGGAATCCTCAAGCGCCGCTCGACAAGCGCCGCTAAAGGCCGGACGCGATTATACGCCGCGCAACCGCTTACTGAGCGCGCGGCTTGCCCGGCGCCGGGGCGCCGGCGGCGCGCTTGATCGGACCGGCCTCGTGGCGGTGTCCGTTTTTCTTTTCCTTGTGCCGCAGCACCTGCCGGTCGAGCTTGTCGGCGAGCGCGTCGATCGCCGCGTACATGTCGGGATCGATGCACTCGGCATGGATGTCCTTGCCTCGTATGTGCAGATTGGCCGTTACCTGCTGTCTGAGCTTGTCGACCGACAACACCACGTTGACGTCGATCACGTGATCGAAATGTCGCGTGACGCGATCGAGCTTGGTCGTCACGTAATCGCGGATCGCGGGGGTGATCAGAAGATGGTGTCCGCTAAGGCTCAGGTTCATCCAGCTCTCCTTCGCATTGGCGCGAGGCCTGGGTGGTGGCCCGTAACACAGGTCACTAGATGGCCTTGCGCAGATTGACCGGAGGTATCTGCAGCGCTTCCCGATATTTGGCGACCGTGCGGCGGGCGACGACGATGCCCTGGTCGCCCAGGAGGTCGGCGATGCGGCTGTCGGTCAGCGGCGAGTTCTGATCCTCGGCGCCGATCAGCTGCTTGATCAGCGCGCGGATCGCGGTAGCCGATGCGGCGCCGCCGGTATCGGTTGCGACGTGGCTGCCGAAAAAATACTTGAGCTCGTAGGTACCGCGCATCGTCAGCATGTACTTCTGCGCGGTGACGCGCGAGATCGTCGACTCGTGCAGGTTCAGGATTTCGGCGATCTCACGCAGGACCATCGGGCGCATTGCGACTTCGCCATGATCGAAGAAATGCCGCTGCCGATCGACGATGGCCTGCGACACGCGCAGGATGGTCTCGAACCGCTGCTGCACGTTGCGGATCAGCCATTTCGCCTCCTGCAGCTGGGCCGCGAGCTGCTGATTCGACGAGCCTCGGTTGCGCGTGAGGATATCGGCATAGATGCGATTCAGCCGCAGCTTGGGCATTGCGGCCTCATTGAGCGCCGCGACCCAGCGACCCCTTACCTTCCTTACGACCACGTCCGGAATCACATAGTTCGCTTCGGTCTTGGAAAATTCGCCGCCGGGACGAGGATGCAGGCTGGTGATCAGCGTGCGCACGCCGCGCAGGCCCGCGTCATCGATATGCAACAGCCGCTTGAGCTTCCCGAAGTCGCGTGCGGCCAGCAGCGGCAGATGATGCTCGACCAGCTTCAGCGCTTCACAAAGGAACGGAGTCTTTGCGGGCATCACCTTGAGCTGCAGCGCCAGGCACTCGGAAGCGTCGCGGGCGCCGACGCCGGCGGGCTCGAAGTTCTGCAGGTGCCTGAGCGCGATTTGCAGTTCATCGGCGTCGATGCCCAACTCCTCGGGAAAGAACTCGAGCAGCTCCTCCAGCGACGTCGTCAGGTAGCCGTCGTCGTTGAGCGCGTCGATCAGCGCCGCCACGATCTGACGATCGCGCAACGGAAGGTTGAGCTCGGCCAGCTGCGAATTGAGGTGGTCGCGCAGCGAGCTGGTCGCGACCTGTTGCGGCGAGAAATTTTCATCGTCGTCGTCGGTCCCGCCGGTCGAGCTGCCCCAGTCGCCGTCGCCGGCCGCGCTGGTCATCGAGTCGAAATCCGATTGCAGTGTGCCGTCCGCTCGCTCCAGCGGCTCGTCGACGGTCGCCGATGTCGCCGCCGACTGCGCGAACTCCGGCGGCGGAGCGACGTGTTCGTCGTCGTCGGCTTTTTCGAGCAGCGGGTTCTCCTGGAGGAGCCGTTCGACTTCGGCGTTGAGCTCCAGCGTCGACAGCTGCAGCAGGCGGATCGATTGCTGCAGCTGCGGCGTCAGCGTCAGGTGCTGACTGAGCTTGAGCTGGAGTGTCGGCTTCATCGTCTCGCGCCAGCGCAGCGGCCGGTGGGGCGGCGCACCGACACGACGGTCCGCGCGTCGAGCGCGGCGCGGCATCCGCGGCGGGCCGGCCGGTGTTGCGCGGCAGGAACGGGCAGGCCGCGGCCGCCGGCGGCGCGGCGGGGCCGCGTGGCCGGCAGGAAAGCGCGCCTGCCCGATTCGATTGTTGCCATGGCTAAAGCCGGAAATGCTCTCCCAGATAGACCTTCCTGACGTTTTCATTATAAACAATTTCGTCCGGCGTTCCCGACGCCAGGACCCGGCCCTCGTTGATGATGTAGGCGCGGTCGCAGATCCCTAGCGTTTCGCGCACGTTGTGGTCGGTGATCATGACGCCGATTTCGCGTTCCTTCAGGAAGCCGATGATCTTCTGGATGTCGAGCACCGCGATCGGATCGATGCCGGCAAAGGGCTCGTCGAGCAGGATGAAGCGCGGCCTGGTCGCCAGCGCGCGCGCAATCTCGACCCGCCTGCGCTCGCCGCCGGAAAGGCTGACGGCGGAGGCATCGCGCAGATGCGAGATCGAGAGGTCTTCGAGCAGCGCGTCGAGACGGTTGGCGATCTCGTCGCCGTCGATGCCCTGCAGCTCGAGGATCGCCTGCACGTTGTCGGCCACCGAAAGCTTGCGGAAAATCGACGCTTCCTGCGGCAGATACGACAGGCCCAGGCGAGCCCGCGCGTGAATCGGCATTCGCGTCAAGTCGTCGCCGTCGAGCTCGATCGTGCCGCCGTCCGCGGCGACCAGTCCGACGATGATATAAAAGCAGGTGGTCTTGCCGGCACCGTTGGGTCCCAGCAGTCCGACGACCTCGCCGCTTCCCACCGCCAGCGAGACATCGTGCACGACGGTGCGCGACTTGTAGCGTTTATTCAGCGCGGCGACCGATAGCGTGCTCATTGCGTTCGCCGCCGGCTCATTTGCCGGCGGGAGGGACGATCTTGTCGTCGGGCTTGAGCGGAAGCGGAGGATTGGGCTTGGTGCCCGACGCGCTACCCGCGCCCTTGGCATTCTTGCCGTCCTTCGCTTCCTTGGCATCCTTGGCGTCCTTCGATTCCGGCTGGAACACGCCGCGAACCCGCGCCCCGAGCGGTACTTCGCCGGTCGCGCCGGGTCCGCTGTCCGGGCGGCCTTCGGCCTTGAAGGCCTCGGTTGCCGCGTCGTAGGAAATGTAGTTGCTGCGGATCTGGTCGCTTGCCTTTTTTGAGGAGCGCGTTGTCGAACAGCTCGACGAAGCGCTTCTGTCCGTCATACACGATGCGTTGGGCGAAGCCCTCGTAGTACTCGTCGACACCGTCGCGTTTCTCGCGGAATGTCACCGGATTGCCGTAGGCGATCGCCGACAGCGAGTTGTCCGGGTTCTGGTGGAACGTGATGCGATCGGCGTGAATCGACAGCGTGCCCTGGGTGACGACGACATTGCCGGAGAGCTCGCCGTTCTTGCTCTCGGCGTTGCCGCCGCCGGTGTCGCCCTGGAAATTGATCGGTTTGTCCCGATCGGCTTTTTCCGCCAACGCCGGCGCCGCGATGCCGAGACAGAGGAGGGCGCAGCAAAGGCGCGCGAGGCCCGGGGCGAGCAGCACGCGCATCGGATGATCGATCATCGGCCTATTTCTGCTGGGGCTCAAATTGTCCGCTGACGCGGGACTTCAGCTTGACCGTCTTGCTCTTGTTGTCGTATTCCATCCCTGTCGCGTTGATTATCCCACGGGGGTCGGCGATCGTCACCGCCTTGTCGGTCACGATCTTGTCCTCTTTCGGCATGACGAGCAGATATTCGCTGGTGATCGTCGTGGGTCCGTCGTGCGCGGTATCCGACGATGCGTCGCGCACGCCTTTGACATGGCCGGTGAACGCCACATGCTCGCGATCGCCGGCAGACGCTCGCCTCTGTCGGCGGTCACCGTCAGCCGTGGTCTGCCTGGCTCGTTGAACGTGATCTGAGGTGCTTCGAGGTCGGTCGAGTCGTCGTCGGGATAATGCCGCGCGATGCGGGCGACCAGCGCCTGGTGGACGCGTCCCTTGTCATCGAGGCTGGTCGCCTTGAAATTCTCGACATAGAGATCGGGATCGTGCCTTCCGGAGCCGTCGAATTTGGGCTGCGGCGAACGAACCTGCGCATCGAGCCAGTAGGTCATTGCGACCAGCGCGCCAAGCAGCAGGGCCGGCGACCACGCGACCAGGCGGTCGAGCAGCGGTTGGCGGACATTCATTGCGCGAACGCCTTCAGCAGTGGCGCGAGCGCGCCTTGCGCGGCGAGGATTAGCTCACAGAGCTCGCGCACGGCGCCGGCACCGCCATCGGCGCGGGTGACGTAGTGCGCCGCCTCGCGCAGCAGCGCCGGGGCGTGCGGCACGGTCGCGCCGAATCCGCAGCGCATGATCACAGGCAGATCGGGCATGTCGTCGCCGATGTGCGCGCAATCCTGGGCGTCGACGCGCAGCTGCAGTCGCAGCCGCTCCCAGGCGGCGAGCTTGTCGTCGGCGCCCAGCACGACGTGCGCTACGCCCAGGTCTTCGGCGCGGCGGGTCACCGCCGGCAGCGCGGCTGCCGGAAATCCAGGCGACGGTCACGCCCGCTTCCTGCAGCATTTTCAGGCCCAGACCGTCCAGCGTCGAAAATGCCTTGAGCTGGCTGCCGTCGGCTGCGTAGTAGATCTTGCCGTCGGTCAGCACGCCGTCGACGTCGCACGACAGAAGCCGCACGCGTCGAGCGCGGCCGTCGAGGTCGGCCTGCTTCATACGACCTTGGCCCGGAAAAGATCGTGCATGTGCAATGCGCCGACGAGCTTGCGCTCGCCGTCGACGACCAGCAGCTGACTGACCTTCGGCGGCGTCTCCATCAGCTCGACGCAGTCTATCGCCAGCAGGTCGGCGGCAATCGTCCGCGGATTGCGGGTCATCAGCTCGCTCACTCGCGCGGCGCTGAAGTCGCGCACGCGCCCCAGACTGCGACGCAAATCGCCATCGGTGAAAATGCCGGCAACGCGCTCTTCGCCGTCGACGACGGCGGTCATGCCCATGCCCTTGCCGCTCATCTCGACGACCGCATCGGCGAGCGAGGCATCCGCCGCTACGACCGGCACGGCCGCGCCGACGCGCATGACGTCGCGCACGCGCGTCAGCAACCGTCGTCCCAGCATGCCGCCCGGATGCGAGCGGGCAAAATCCTCGACCGAAAAGCCGCGCGCATCGAGCACCGTCAGAGCCAGCGCGTCGCCCAGCGCCAGCGCGGCGGTGGTGCTTGCGGTCGGCGCGAGTCCGAGCGGACAGGCTTCGCTGTCGACGCTGGCATCCAGATGAACGTCGGCCGCCTGGGCGAGCGACGAGTGTTCGTTGCCGGTCAGCGCAATCAGCTTGGCGCCCTGGCGCTTCAGATGCGGGATCAGCAACACCAATTCGTCGGTCTCGCCGGAGTTCGACAGCAGCAGCACGACGTCGTCGGTGGTGATCATGCCCAGATCGCCGTGGCCTGCCTCGGCGGCGTGGACGAAGAACGCCGGCGTGCCGGTCGACGCCAGCGTGGCGGCGAGCTTTCGCGCGATGTGGCCCGACTTTCCAATGCCGGTGACGACGACGCGGCCGCGGCAGCCGTAGATCGCGTCGGCCGCGGCGACGAAGGCATCGCCCAGCCGATGCTGCAGCACGTCGATCGCCATCGCCTCGGTTGCGAGAACGCTGCGGCCGAGCGCGAGCGCCCGGCCGGCGTCGACGCCGGGCGCGGCGGCAGGCGCGGCCGGGGCGTGTGCGCGGATCGGCGTCGGCATGCGGCCAGTATACCGTCACTTAGAAAGGGCACGCTCTGTGCTACATTCGCACGGCGCTCGCGCGGTGCCGGGCGAGCCGGTCGCACGGCGCGCATCGTCGTCTCGAGAGGCCGCCGGCGCGCCCGAAAAAAGATGACCCATACGCTGCAACTGATCCTGCTGTTGCTCGCCGCGTCGGTCGTCGCGGTCGTCCTCTGCCGGCTGGCGCGCCTGCCCCCGATCCTCGGCTACCTGGCGATCGGCATCGCGGTCGGACCGCACGCGCTCGCCTGGGTGCCGGACGACGCGAACGTCCGCGATCTGGCGGAATTCGGCGTCGTGTTCCTGATGTTCTCGATCGGCCTGGAATTCAGCCTGCCGCAGCTCAAGACGATGCGCCGGGCGGTGTTCGGCCTGGGAGTGGCTCAGGTCGGCATCACGACGCTGGTGGCGATGGTCGGGCTGCACTTCCTGCGCTTCAGCTGGCTGGCCGGGTTTGCGCTCGGCGGCGCGCTGGCGATGAGCTCGACCGCCATCGTGTCGAAATTGCTCGCCGAGCGCTCCGAGCTCAACTCCCCGCACGGACGCGACGTGATGGGCATCCTGCTGTTCCAGGATCTGGCGGTCGTCGCCTTCCTGATCGCGGTGCCGACGCTGGCCGAGGGCGGCGCCGACCTGTGGAAGCCTCTCGCGATCGCCGCCGGAAAGGCCGCCGTCGCGTTGACCGCGATCCTGTTCTTCGGACAGAAGCTGATGCACGGGTGGTTCTTCATCGTCGCCCGGCTGCGCTCGTCGGAATTGTTCATGCTCAACGTGCTGCTGGTGACGCTCGGACTCGCGGCGCTGACCGAGCTCGCCGGACTGTCGTTCGCGCTCGGCGCCTTTCTCGCCGGCATGCTGATCGCCGAGACCGAATATCGCTACCAGGTCGAGGAGGACATCAAACCGTTTCGCGACGTCCTGCTCGGCCTGTTCTTCGTCAGCGTGGGCATGTATCTGAACCTGTCTGTCGTCGCCCAGCATTTGGGTTGGGTGCTGACGCTGTTGATCGGCCCGGTGCTGGCCAAACTGGTCCTGGTCGTCATTCTCGCCAGGGTATTCCGCTCGCCGCTGGCAACGGCGTTGCGCACCGGCTTCTATCTGGCGCAGGCGGGCGAGTTCGCCATCGTGCTGCTGGCGCTGAGCACCGATCTCCACATCCTGGATGCGACGTTTCCACAACTGGTGCTCGCAGCGATGGTTCTTTCGATGCTGGCGGCGCCTTTCATGATCCAGCTCGCCGAGCCGCTGGTCCGCCGGATGACCGCCAACGACTGGCTCGCCCGCGCCGCGCAGGTGACGCAGATCGCCGCGCGCACGATCTCCCGCCAGGACCACGTGATCGTGTGCGGCTACGGACGCAGTGGCCAGAATCTTGGGCGGCTGCTTGACGCCGAGGGCATACCGTTTCTTGCGCTTGACTCGGATCCGCAGCGCGTGGCCGAGGCCGCGGCGGACGGCAGCAACGTCGTCTACGCCGACGCCGGCCGGCGGGAAGCGCTGACGGCGGCCGGATTGCAGAAAGCGCGCGCGGTCGCAATCACTTTCGCCGACACCGCGATCGCGCTGAAAATCCTGCACCACGTGCAGCGAACGCGGCCAGAGGTTCCAGTGATCGTGCGCACGTTCGACGATTCCGAGCTCGACCGGCTGCTGAAGGCGGGCGCGGCCGAGGTCGTGCCGGAGACGCTCGAAGGAAGCCTGATGCTCGCGTCGCATTCGCTGCTGCTGATGGGAGTGCCGCTCAACCGCGTGCTGGGGCGAGTCCAGGCGGTGCGCGAGAAACGCTACAGCATTTTCCGCGGGTTTTTCCATGGCGCGACCGACGCGGCCAACGCCGAGGACAACCTTCAGCCGCGGTTGCATTCGGTGATGCTTAACGAGCGCTCGACCGCGGTCGGAAAATCGCTTGCCGAAATCGCGCTGAACGGACGCGTCGAGATCAACAGCGTGCGCCGGCGCGGTGCACGTGCCGCCGCGCCGACGCCGGATTTCCGCTTCGAGGCGGGCGACGTGCTGGTGCTTTTGGGCAAGCCCGGCGACATCGCGTTCGCCGAGCGGCGATTGCTTCGCGGCTAAACGCGGTTGCACGGGGCTACGCTCCGGCCGCGCGTCGTTGTTGCGTTGCGGCGAACGGGCTACAATCAACGTCCTTCCCCGATTTCCACCGTTCCGATGCCGGTCGCCGCTACCGCGGATTCGCATGCCACCCTGAGCCCGACACGCCGCCTCGATCTCGCCGCGGCGGCGATCGAGCTCAAGGACGTGTCCTTCGGCTATGACGCGCGACTCATCCTGCGCGGGATCACGATGACGGTGCCGCGGGGCAAAATAGTCGCCATCATGGGCGCGAGCGGATCCGGGAAGACGACGATCCTGCGCCTGATCGGAGGCCAATTGAGGCCGAAAAAGGGCAAGGTGCTGGTCGGCGGGCAATCGGTCGCCGAACTCGAACCCGATGCGCTGTACGCGCTTCGGCGCAAGTTCGGCATGCTGTTCCAGTTCGGGGCCCTGTTCACCGACATGACGGTGTTCGAGAACATCGCGTTTCCGATGCGCGAGCACACCGACCTGCCGGAATCGATGATTCGCGACCTGGTTCTGATGAAGCTCAACGCCGTGGGCTTGCGCGGTGCCGCGCAGCTGATGCCGTCCGAGTTGTCCGGCGGCATGGGCCGCCGCGTTGCGCTCGCTCGCGCGATCGCGCTCGACCCGATGCTGGTCATGTACGACGAGCCGTTCGCCGGTCTCGATCCGATTTCGCTGGCGATCGTCGGGCAACTGATCCGGCGGCTCAACGATGCACTCGGCATCACCTCGATCGTCGTGACGCACGATGTCTACGAATCGCTGAAGATGGTCGATTACCTTTATTTCGTTTCCGAGGGAAAAATAGTAGCGAGCGGGACGCCGGCCGAAGTGCGCGCCTCGAGCGACCCGTTCGTCCGCCAGTTCGTCGACGGACAGCCCGACGGCCCGGTGCGCTTCCACTACCCGGCGCCGCCCTACCACAAGGCTCTGCTCGCCGATGTCGAGTGAAGCGACAAGCGATCTAGCGCTGGCCCTGCGCCGGCTCGGCGGCACCGTGACCGGCGGCGTCGCGCGGCTGGGCTACATGGCGCGCTTTCTCGGCGCGATCCTCTGGTACACGCCGATGGCGCTGCGCCGGCTGCACCTGACGGTGCGCGAAATCTATTTTTCCGGCGTGCTTTCGCTGGTGATCATCCTGATGTCGGGCCTTTTTGTCGGGATGGTGCTGTCGCTGCAAGGCTACGAGGTGCTGCGCCGCTACAGCGCGCAGGAACAGCTCGGGCATCGTGGTCGCGCTTTCGCTGGTGAAGGAACTCGGGCCCGTCATCGGCGGTCTGTTGTTTGCGAGTCGGGCCGGCTCGGCGATCACCGCCGAGATCGGCTTGATGAAGGCCACCGAGCAGCTGTCGGCGATGGAGATGATGGCGGTCGACCCGATCGCCCGCGTCGTCGCGCCGCGTTTCTGGGCCGGTGTGATTTCGATGCCATTGCTTGCGGCGCTGTTCTCGGCGTTCGGAATCTTCGGCGGCTACCTGATCGGCGTCCGGGTGATCGGCATCGACGCCGGCGCGTTCTGGGGACAGATGCAGGCCGGCGTCAAGTTCTGGCCGGACATCACCAACGGCATCATCAAGAGCATCGTCTTCGGCGCCGCGGTGTCGCTGATCGCGGTCCTCGAAGGCTACGACGCCAAGCCGACGGCGGAAGGCGTGTCGAGCGCGACGACGAGAACGGTCGTCATTTCTTCGCTGGCGATACTCGCGCTCGATTTTGTGCTGACGGCGTTCATGTTCAGGGGAGTCGGTCTATGAACCGTGCCGCGATCGACCTCTGGGTCGGCGTGTTCGTCGCGATCGGGCTGGGAGCGATTCTTTTCCTGGCCCTGAAGGTCGGCAACCTGCTGACGCTGGACCGCACGCCCAGCTATCGGGTCGAGGCAAACTTCGACAATATCGGCGGATTGAAGCTGCGCTCGCCGGTGAAGGCCGCCGGTGTCGTCGTTGGCCGCGTCGAATCGATCCGGCTCGATCCGAAGACGTATGCGGCGGTCGTCACGATGCGCATCGATCGCGACTACGAATTCAGCAAGGATACGATCGCCTCGATCAACACCTCGGGACTGCTCGGCGAGGTCTACGTCGGCCTCGATGCGGGAGGCGATACGGCGATGCTGAAAGACGGCGACCACATCGGCAAGACGCAATCGGCCGTCGTCATCGAGAAGTTGATCAGCCAGTTCCTGTTCGACAAGGCGTCACAAGGAGGTGCCGGCAAATGAATCGGTACGCTCGCAGCATCGCCTCGACGATCGCCATCGCGTGCGCGCTGCTCGCTGGATGTGCGGTGGCGCCCTCGCGCGACGATCCGTTCGAGCAGTGGAATCGTGCGATGTATTCGGTTCACCAGGCGGTCGACAGCAATGTGATCAAGCCGATCGCAGAAGGCTACGTCAAGTCGACCCCCGTGCCGGTGCGCACGGGCATATCGAACTTTTTCGGCAACATCGACGACCTGTTCACCGGCATCAACAATGTGCTGCAAGGCAAGAAGGAGCGGGCCGGCGACGATTTCGGCCGGGTGCTGCTCAATTCGACGTTCGGCATCGGTGGCGTCCTCGACCTCGCATCGGATATGGGCATCGCCAAGGACAAGACCGACTTCGGCATCACCTTCGGCAAGTGGGGCGCGGCGCAGGGACCGTATCTTTTCATACCGCTGTTCGGACCGACGACGGTGCGTGACGGCACCGGCTGGCTGGTACGAATCTACGCCAATCCGATCGGCTATATCGGCGACGTCCGGTTGCGCAATTCGCTCTACGGACTGAATTACCTCGACACCAGGGCGCAGCTCTTGGGCGCCGAAGGCGTGCTCGACGCGGCGGCGCTCGACAAGTATCGCTATTTGCGCAATGCGTATCTGAGGGCGCGGCGCTACCAGGTCTACGAGGGCAAGCCCCCGCCCGAGGAAGAGGAATGACCCGGGCCGGGCCTCCCGCACCGCCACGGCGGCGCGCGGGATCGAGGGCTCGGTTGCAAGCATAAACATTCGATGAGGTTCGCGATGATCTACCGATGGATAGCGATATTGTTCGCCGCTTCGCTGGCGCTGACCGCGCAAGCGCAAGCACAGGAAGCGCCCGATGTTCTGGTGAAGCGCGTCGCCGAAGACGTGCTGCAGACGATACGCAGCGACAAGGACCTTCAGGCCGGCAACCAGGCGAAGGTGAAGCAGCTGATCGAGAGCAAGCTGGCGCCGCATTTCGATTTCAGCCGCATGACCGCGCTGGCGATGGGGCGGAACTGGCGCAGCGCGACTCCCGAGCAGCAGAAAGCCCTGATCGATGAATTCCGGACGCTGCTGGTGCGCACCTACTCCGGGGCCCTGTCCAACTATCGCGACAACACGATGGACTACGCGGCGCTGCGGACGAACCCCGGCGACACCGAAGTCACCGTGCGCACCTCGGTGCGACGGCCCGGCCAGGCGCCGGTACAGATCGATTACAGCATGGCCAAGACACCCGACGGATGGAAGGCATACGATGTCATCGTGGCCGGCGTGAGCCTGGTGACCAACTATCGCGACGAGTTCAACGATGCGGTCAAGTCCTCCGGCGTAGACGGCTTGATCAAGATGCTGGTCGACAAGAACAAGGGATCGGCGCCGAAGTGAGCAAACGCGCGCAGGCCCCGGCACCGGCGGAAGCGGTCGCGTCCGTGGTGCGCGAAGCCGACGGCCGCTGGGTGCTTGCCGGTCCGCTGACGATCAGCAATGTCGCCGGCGTGCTCGCGGCCAGCGTCGGCGTACCGCTGCCCACGACGGGGCAGGTCGACCTCCAGGCCGTCGACCCGGTCGATTCGGCCGGCGTCGCGATATTGCTCGAGTGGAAGCGCCGGGCCGCGGCCGAGGGCGTGCCGCTCGCGTTCGAGAACGTCCCACCGACGATGGCCTCGCTGGCCGAGCTCTACGGCGTCGACGACCTGCTTTCTTCCGCTAAAGCGCTTTGACCCGGCTTCTTTCGCGATGACGCGCCGACCGGCACGTACGCATCCACGATTGCGTCCGGTCGGGGGGCCCATGAGCGCTGCCGGACCGCTCCAAGGCGCGAATTGCGCCCCCGACGGGGGCAGCGCAGCGGCGCCAGCCGCAAGCGTGGGGGGCCCATGAGCGCTGCCGGACCGCTCCAAGGCGCGAATTGCGCCCCCGACGGGGGCAGCGCAGCGGCGCCAGCCGCAAGCGTGGGGGGCCCATGAGCGCTGCCGGACCGCTCCAAGGCGCGAATTGCGCCCCCGACGGGGGCAGCGCGGCGGCGCCAGCCGCAAGCGTGGGGGGCCCATGACCGCCGCCGTCGAAATCGTCGACGTCGCGCGCCGCTTCGGGCCGGTGCAGGCGCTGGCCGGCATCGATCTCGCGGTCGAACAGGGCGAGTTCTTCGGCCTGCTCGGACCGAATGGCGCCGGCAAAACGACGCTGATCTCGATCCTCGCCGGCCTCACGCGCGCCGACCGGGGCGAGGCGCGCGTGCTGGGCCACGACGTCGTGACCGACTATGCGCGGGCGCGGCGCCTTCTAGGTGTGGTGCCGCAGGAGCTGGTGTTCGATCCCTTCTTCACCGTGCGCGAGACCTTGCGCATCCAGGCCGGCTATTTCGGCATTCGCGATCAGGACGACTGGATCGACGAGATCCTGCATCACCTCGGCCTCGCCTCGCGCGCCAATAGCAACATGCGTGCGCTGTCCGGGGGCATGAAGCGGCGCATGCTGATCGGCCAGGCGCTGGTGCACAAGCCGCCGGTGATCGTTCTCGACGAGCCCACCGCCGGCGTCGACGTCGAACTGCGGCAGAGTCTGTGGTCGTTCATCCGCAAACTCAACGGCGACGGGCACACGATCATCCTCACGACGCATTATCTGGAGGAAGCGGAAGCCCTGTGCGGACGCATTGCGATGCTGAAGGCAGGCAGGATCGTCGCGCTGGATACCAAGCAGAGGCTCCTGTCGACGTTCGCCGGCCTGACCATCCGCCTGACCGTCGCCGATCCGCTGCCCGGTCCCTGGCCGGACCGGGTGTTGCGGCGGGACGGACAGACCTACGTGCTGACCCTTGCCGACTACGCCGAGCTCGAGAACATGCTGGCGGCGCTGCGCGAAGCGCGGATCACGATTATCGAGTTGTCACTGCAGGAGGCCGACCTCGAGCAGGTGTTCCTTCGCATCATGGCGAGGCAGGAATGAAGGCGATCGACCAGCGGGCGCCGGACGCGGCCGCGCCGGCGCGCCTGCTGCCCGCGCGCGGAGCGGGGTGGCTGACGCTGTTCTACAAGGAGCTGTTGCGTTTCTGGAAGGTGAGCTTCCAGACGGTGCTCGCGCCGGTGCTGACGGCGCTGCTCTACCTGCTGATCTTTTCGCACGTGCTCGAATCGCATGTTTCGGTCT
Organism: uncultured beta proteobacterium; assembly: GCA_963828665.1. Lineage (GTDB taxonomy): Bacteria > Pseudomonadota > Gammaproteobacteria > Burkholderiales > Casimicrobiaceae > PALSA-1003. The sequence continues at coordinate 533,951 of CAWHFL010000010.1, read as the reverse complement.
TTGGCGGACGCGTTTCCTACACGGCGTTCCTGATCCCCGGCCTGGTGATGATGGCCGTGCTCCAGAATGCATTCGCCAACAGCTCTTCCTCGATGATCCAGTCGAAAATCACCGGCAACCTGATCTTCGTCCTGCTGACGCCGCTGTCGCCGCTCGACATGTTCGCCGCCTACGTGCTGGGCGCAATGGTGCGCGGCCTGGTCGTCGGGCTGGGCGTATTCGTCATCACGTTGGCCTTCGCGCCGATCGCTCCGGCGCAGCCGCTGTGGGCGCTTGCCTTCGCGCTGCTCGGCAGCGCGATCCTGGGCGTTCTCGGCCTGATCGCGGGCATCTGGTCCGACAAGTTCGATCAGCTCGCGGCATTCCAGAACTTCGTCATCATGCCGTTGACGTTTCTATCAGGCGTGTTCTACTCGATCCATTCATTGCCGCCGTTCTGGCAGACCTTGTCGCATTTCAATCCGTTCTTCTATATGATCGACGGCTTCCGCTACGGCTTTTTCGGCCTGTCGGACATAGCACCCGCGACCAGCCTCGCAATCGTCGTCTTCTTCTGCGCCGCATTGAGCGCGATAACGCTGGTTCTGCTCAAGCGCGGCTACAAACTTCGGCATTGAACAGGCCCTGACATGGCGGCGATCACTCCCGAAGACATCAAGCGCACGATCGAGTCCGGGATCGCCTGCGAGCACGTCGCGGTCGACGGCGATGGCCGGCACTTCCAGGCGCTGATCGTCAGCGCGGCGTTCGCCGGCTTGAGCAAGGTGCGCCAGCACCAGCTCGTCTACGGCGTGCTCGGCGAGCGCATGCGCGAGGAGATTCACGCGCTGTCGATGCAGACGCTGACGCCGGCACAGTGGCGTCCACCTGCCGCCTAGGCCTATGGACAAGCTTTCGATCAGCGGCGGCGTTCCGCTGCACGGCGAAGTGCGGGTTTCCGGCGCCAAGAATGCGGCGCTGCCGATCCTGTGCGCCGCGCTGCTTACTGCCGAGCCTCTGGTGCTGAAAAACGTGCCGCATCTCAACGACGTGCGCACGATGCGCTCGCTGCTCGCGCAGATGGGCGTGCGATCGGAAGCCGACGACGGTGCGCTGACGCTGTCCGCGGCCGACATCGACTGGCCGCTCGCGCCCTACGAGATGGTGAAGACGATGCGCGCCTCGATCCTGGCGCTCGGCCCGCTGCTGGCGCGCTGCGGCGAGGCGCGGGTATCGCTGCCCGGCGGCTGCGCGATCGGCCTGCGCCCGGTCGACCAGCACATCAAGGGGCTGCAGGCGATGGGCGCGGAGATCGATCTCGATCACGGCTATATCGACGCCAAAGCGAAGCGGCTGTCCGGCGCCCATTTCGTTTTCGACATGGTGACTGTGACCGGCACCGAAAACCTGATGATGGCCGCCACGCTCGCGTCGGGCACGACGGTGCTGGACAACGCGGCGCGCGAGCCCGAAGTGGTGGATCTGGCCGACTGCCTGAACGCGATGGGCGCCGCGATCTCGGGCGCCGGCACCGACCGCATCGTGATCGACGGCGTGTCGCGGTTGTCCGGCGCCACGCACGCGATCATGCCCGATCGCATCGAGACCGGTACTTTCCTGGTCGCGGCCGCCGCGACCGGCGGGGACGTGGCGCTGACGGGCACCCGCCCCGATACACTGGAGGCCGTGCTCGACAAGCTCGCCGAAGCGGGCGTCGCCGCGACGATAGACGGCAGCACGATCCGGATCAAGCGCAACGGCAGGCTCAAGTCGGTGTCGATGCGCACCGCCCCCTATCCGGGCTTCCCGACCGATATGCAGGCGCAGTTGATGGCGCTGATGACCGTCGCCGACGACGCGGCGATGATCACCGAAACGATATTCGAGAACCGGATGATGCACGTGCAGGAATTGAAGCGCCTGGGGGCGGCGATCGAGGTCGAGGGCAATACGGCGATCGTCCGCGGCGCACAAAAGCTGACCGCGGCGAATGTCATGGCCACCGATCTGCGGGCCTCTGCGGGCCTGGTGATCGCGGGCCTGATTGCCGAAGGCGAGACGGTGATCGATCGCATCTACCACCTCGATCGCGGCTACGAGCGCATCGAGGACAAGCTCTCGGCGCTGGGGGCGCGCATCCGTCGCTTGAGCTGAAGCTCCGGGCGGCGGATGCGGGCGGCGAGTGCGCTAGAATGCGCCTTTCCCGCCTGCCATGTCCCCGCTCACCATCGCGCTCTCCCGCGGGCGCATCTTCGATGAGACGCTGCCGTTGCTGGCCGCGGCCGGCATCGCTCCGGAAGACGATCCGGAGACCTCGCGCAAGCTGATCCTTGCAAGCAATCGCGCCGACCTGCGTTTCGTCATCGTGCGCGCTTCCGACGTTCCGACCTACGTCCAGCACGGCGCCGCGGACCTGGGCGTCGCCGGCAAGGACGTGCTCCTCGAGCATGGCGGCGAAGGCCTCTATCAGCCGCTCGACCTGGCGATCGGCCGCTGCCGCCTGGTCGTCGCGGCGCGCAGGGATTTCGATTACGCCAGCGCCGTGCAGCGCGGCGCCCGCCTCAAGGTCGCAACCAAATACGTGCGCACGGCGCGCGAGCACTTCGCCGCCAAGGGAATCCACGTCGACCTGATCAAGCTCTACGGGTCGATGGAGCTCGCACCGCTGGTGGGCCTGGCCGATCTGATCGTCGACCTGGTCAGCACCGGCAAGACGCTTCAAGCCAACGACCTGGTGGTCGTCGAGCATATCCGGCCGATCAGCGCGCGGCTGATCGTCAATCCCGCCGCGCTGAAGCTCAAGCGCGAGGCTGTCCAGCCTATCCTCGACGCCGTTGCTGCGGCGGCGCGACGCGATGCCTGAGATTCGCCGCCTCGACTCGTCCGATCCCGGATTCGCATCGGCACTGGCGAAGCTGACGGCGCGCGACAAGGCGCAGGACGACGCGATCGATGCCTCGGTCGCCAGCATCATCGCCGACGTGAGCGTCCGCGGCGACGCCGCGGTGCTCGAGTACACGGCTATGTTCGATCGGGTCAAGGCGACCTCGGTCGCTGCGCTGGAGGTCCCTGCCGCCGAATTGAAGGCCGCGCACGACGTGTTGCCTGCCGACCAGAAGCATGCGCTTGCCCAGGCTGCCGAACGCATCCGCGCTTATCACTCGCGTCAAAGCGCCGAATCCTGGTCGTTCACCGAAGCCGACGGCACGCGCCTGGGTTTACGCGTCACGCCGCTCGAACGGGTCGGCGTCTACGTTCCCGGCGGCAAGGCCGCCTATCCCTCCTCGGTGCTGATGAACGTGCTGCCGGCCAAGGTCGCCGGCGTGCCCGAGATCGTAATGGTCGTGCCGACGCCCAACGGCGTAAAGAACGCGCTGGTGCTCGCCGCCGCGCACCTGGCCGGCGTCACGCGCGCCTACACGATCGGCGGCGCGCAGGCGATCGCAGCGCTTGCGTTCGGCACGGCGACGATCGCACAGGTCGACAAGATCGTCGGCCCCGGCAACGCCTATGTGGCCGCGGCCAAGCGGCGCGTGTTCGGCTCCGTCGGTATCGACATGGTCGCCGGGCCGTCGGAAGTCCTGGTCATCGCCGACGGCAGCGCCGATCCGGACTGGGTGGCGATGGACCTGTTCGCGCAGGCCGAGCACGACGAGGCGGCGCAGGCGCTGCTTTTGTCGCCGGACACCAGCCTGCTCGACCGGGTCGCAGCCAGCATCGCGAAGCTCCTGCCGACCATGCCGCGCGAAAAGATCATCGCGGCCTCGCTTCGCCAGCGCGGCGCGCTGATCCGGGTGCGCGACCTTGCCGAAGCCTGCGCGCTCGCCAATGCCATCGCGCCCGAGCATCTCGAGCTCGCGGTTGCCTCACCCGACGAATTGCTGCCGCAGATCCGCAACGCGGGCGCGATATTCGTCGGGCACTTCAGCTCGGAAGCGCTGGGCGATTACTGCGCCGGGCCGAACCACGTGCTGCCCACCGCCAAGAGCGCACGCTATGCCTCGCCGCTCGGCGTCTACGACTTTCAGAAGCGGACCAGCGTGATCGCCGTGTCGCGCGAGGGCGCACGCACGCTGGGCGCGATCGCGGCCACGCTGGCGCGCGGCGAGGGTCTGCCGGCGCACGCAGCGAGCGCCCAGTACCGGATCGATTCATGAGCGACCGTCCGACCGGACTCGACACGGCGGCCATCGTGGCCTCGCTCGTGCGTCCGGAGCTTTGCGCCTTGTCGGCGTACACCGTCGCGGCCGCGGAGGGCATGATCAAGCTCGACGCGATGGAAAATCCGTACCCGTTGCCAGACGCCGTCCGGGCGCGCCTCGACGCGGCGCTGGCCGAAGTCGCCGTGAATCGCTACCCCGACATCGCCGCCGACCGGGTCAAAGAGGCGCTGTCGCGTGCGTTCGGCATCCCGCCCGCGCTCGGCGTGATGCTCGGCAACGGCTCGGACGAATTGATTCAGGTGATCACCTCGGCGCTGGCCCGTCCCGGGGCGGCGATGCTTGCGCCCGATCCGTCGTTCGTCATGTATCGGTTGAACGCGATTCATGCCGGCATGCGCTTCATCGCGGTGCCGCTGGCGGGGGACTTCGGCCTCGACCGCGCTGCGATGCTGGCCGCGATCGAGCGGGAGCGCCCGGCGCTGACTTTTCTCGCCTATCCGAACAATCCGACCGGCAATCTGTTCGCCGCGGACGATGTCGCGGCGATCATCCGCGCGTCGCCGGGCCTGGTCGTCGTCGACGAAGCGTACGCGGCATTCGCCGATGCGAGCTTTCTGCCCCGCGTCGCCGAATTCCCGAATCTGCTGGTCCTGCGCACGGTGTCGAAAGTCGGCATGGCCGGCATCCGCCTGGGTTATGCGATCGCTGCGCCCGAATGGATCGCACAGTTGAACAAGCTGCGCCAGCCGTATAATGTGAATGCGCTGACGCAGGCGGCCGCCGTGGCCCTGCTCGCCGACCCCGGCTGGATCGACGGGCAGGCCGAGGCCATACGTTCCGAACGCGCGCGCCTCGCAGCGGCGCTGGCGCGATTGCCCGGCGTCAGCGTATTTGAAACGCAGACCAATTTCCTGCTGGCGCGCGTGCCCGATGCCGACCGGCTGTACGACGGACTCAAGCAACGCCGCATTCTGGTGAAAAATGTACACAGTTGGCACCCGCTGCTGGCGAACTGCCTGCGTATCACCGTCGGCACGCCGCGGGAGAACGAAGCGCTCCTTGCCGCACTGACCGGACTCCTGCCAGGCTCATGAGCAATTCCGCCACCACGGCCTCCACCGCCACCGGCAGCTCTTCGCGCCGGGCGCGGATCGAGCGGGCGACCCGCGAGACCCGCATCGCCGTCAGCGTCGATCTGGACGGCAGCGGTCGCGCCGAGCTCGCCACCGGCATACCGTTTCTCGACCACATGCTCGATCAGGTGGCACGCCACGGCATGATCGATCTGACGGTCGATGCCAAGGGCGATCTGCACATCGACGGGCATCACACCGTCGAGGACATCGGCATCACGTTCGGCCAGGCGGTCAAGCAGGCATTGGGTGACAAGGCCGGGTTGGTGCGCTATGGGCATGCGTATGTCCCCCTCGACGAAGCCTTGTCGCGGGTCGTGGTCGACCTGTCGGGCCGGCCCGGGCTCGAATACCACGTCGAGTTCACCCGGCCGATGATCGGCGCCTTCGACGTCGATCTGACCCATGAGTTCTTCCAGGGCTTCGTCAATCACGCGTTGGTCAGCCTGCACGTCGACAACCTGCGCGGCGACAACGCCCACCACCAGGCGGAGACGGTGTTCAAGGCGTTTGCCCGTGCGCTGCGCATGGCGATCGGCCGCGACCCGCGCGCCGCCGGCGTCGTCCCGTCGACCAAGGGGACGCTCTAGTTTCGATAAACAGGCCGCGGCTTTGCCGGCCTTGGCGTCCGCTGATGCCCGACATCGCCGTCGTCGACTATGGAATGGGCAACCTGCGCTCGGTTGCCAAGGCGCTGGTGCATGTCGCGCCCGGGCGCGCGATCGAGGTCACGGCCGATGCGGCGGTCATCCGTCGCTCGCCGCGCGTGGTACTGCCCGGCCAGAGCGCGATGCCGGACTGCATGCGCTGCCTCAATGAGAGCGGATTGCGCGATGTCGTGCTCGAGGCGGCTCGCGACCGTCCATTCCTGGGCATCTGCCTCGGGCTGCAGATGCTGTTCGACGACAGCGAGGAGGGGCCGACGCAGTGCCTGGGCGCGCTGCCCGGCCGGGTCGTGCGTTTCCGCGAGGCTGCGATGTTCGATGCCGAAGGCGGCCGGCTCAAGGTCCCGCACATGGGCTGGAGCCCGGTAAGGCAGCGCCGCGCGCACCCTCTGTGGCATGGCATTGCCGATGAAACCCGCTTCTATTTTGCGCACAGCTACTACCCGGTGCCGGCGCTGCCGGAGTTGACGGTCGCGACCGCCGACTATCCGACGGCGTTTACTTGCGCGATTGCAAGGGCTAATATCTTTGCCGTGCAGTTCCATCCCGAGAAAAGTCACCTCGCTGGTCTCCAGTTGCTCGCCAACTTCGTTACGTGGGACGGACGCGCCTAAGAAACTGAGCCAACGTCGTCACGGTAGCGACGCCCCGTCGCCCAACCGCCGCCATGCAGATCATTCCCGCGATCGATATCAAGGACGGCAACTGCGTTCGCCTCAAGCAGGGCGAGATGCAGTCGGCCACGGTATTCTCCGAGGATCCGGCGGCGATGGCGCAGCATTGGCTCGAGCAGGGGGCGAAGCGGCTGCACCTGGTCGATCTTAACGGCGCCTTCGCCGGCAAGCCGAAGAACGAGCAGGCGATTCGCGAAATCGTCAGCGTCATCGGCGAAGAAATCCCGGTTCAGCTCGGCGGCGGCATTCGCGACCTGGACACGATCGAGCGCTATCTGGATGACGGCATAAGCTACGTCATCATCGGCACCGCTGCGGTCAAGAACCCGGGGTTCCTGCACGATGCGTGCACGGCGTTTCCCGGCCATATCATCGTCGGGCTTGACGCCCGCGAGGGCAAGGTCGCAACCGACGGGTGGTCGAAATTGACCGGGCACGACGTCGTCGACCTGGCCAAGAAATTCGAGGACTACGGCGTCGAAGCGGTCATTTACACCGACATCGGGCGCGATGGCATGCTGACCGGCGTCAACATCGAGGGCACGGTGCGGCTCGCGCGCGAGCTCAAGATACCGGTGATCGCCAGCGGCGGCATCAACAGCATCGAGGACATCCAGGCGCTCGCCGCGTACGAAAGCGAAGGCGTCAGCGGCGCGATCGCCGGCCGCGCGCTCTATGAAGGCACGCTCGATTTCATCGCGGCGCTGAAAGCGGCCAAGGGCTAAGGCGGGTCAGCCTGCACTTTCGTTGCCGGCCGTTCCCCGGCGCGCTCGTGTTGCCGGGAAGACGTAATCTGACCTCAAAACCATGGGCCTCGCCAAACGCATCATTCCCTGTCTGGATGTCGCCAAGGGCCGCGTCGTCAAGGGCGTCAACTTCGTCAATCTGCGCGATGCCGGCGATCCGGTCGAGGTCGCACGGCGCTACGACCAGCAAGGCGCCGATGAGCTGGCGTTTCTCGATATCCAGGCGAGCGTCGAATCGCGGCCATTGCTCTATGACATGGTGGAAGCAGTCGCCGACCAGGTTTTCATTCCATTGACCGTCGGCGGCGGTGTCACCCACGTCGACGATATCCGCGCGCTGCTGACGGCGGGCGCCGACAAAGTCAGCATCAACACCGCGGGCGTCAACAATCCGGCGCTGATCGGTGAGGCGGCGAGCCGGTACGGAGCGCAGTGCATCGTCGGCGCGATCGACGCGAAGCAGGCCGAGCCGGGGCGGTGGCAGGTTTACACCCACGGGGGCCGGACCGCGACCGGGCTCGATGCGGTCGAATGGGCACGGCGGCTGGTCGAGCTCGGCGTCGGCGAAATCCTCCTGACCAGCATGGATCGTGACGGCGCGAGAAGTGGCTTCGATCTGGGATTGACGCGCGCCATCGTCGATGCGGTCGATGTCCCGGTGATCGCTTCGGGCGGGGTCGGTGCGCTGCGCGATCTGGTCGACGGCATCCTGGAAGGCGGCGCCGACGCCGTTCTCGCTGCAAGCATTTTCCACTACGGCGAATTCACGATAGCCGAGGCCAAGGCGGCGATGGCTGCCGCCGGCATCGAGATTCGCCCGACGCCATGAGCTGGCTTGACGACGTAAAATGGAATGAGGACGGCTTGGTTCCGGCGATTGCCCAGGAAGCGCAGACGGGCGACGTGCTGACGCTGGCATGGATGAACCGCGAGGCGCTGGCGTCCACGCAGACCACCGGCATCGCCCACTACTGGTCGCGGTCGCGCGGCAGGCTGTGGCAAAAGGGCGAGCGCTCCGGCCATGTGCAGCGCGTGCGCGAAATCCGGCTCGACTGCGACAACGATGCGGTCCTGCTGGTCGTGGAACAGCAGGGCGGAATCGCCTGTCATACCGGGCGCCACCGCTGCTTCTTTCAGCGGCTCGAAGGCGACGCCTGGCGCGCCGTCGACCCCGTGCTCAAGGATCCGAAGGCTATCTATGGCGACTGACGACGTATTGCAACGTGTTGCCTCCACGATCGCCGCGCACCGGCATGTCGACCCGGTGCAATCCTATGTCGCCACACTGTTCGCCAAGGGCCAGGATGCGATCATCAAGAAAATCGGCGAAGAGGCGACCGAAGCGGTTATGGCTGCCAAGGACGGTGATAAAATCCGTTTGACCGCCGAGCTGGCCGACCTGTGGTTCCACTGCCTGGTGCTGCTCGAATGCATGGGTCTGGGACCCGATGACCTTCTGGCCGAGCTCGAACGGCGGGAAGGAACCTCCGGCCTCGCCGAAAAGGCCGCGCGCGGCTGATTCGTCCGAGCTTGTTGCGGTTTTTCCGGCCCGAACATGGACAACTGCATTTTCTGCAAGATCGTTCGCGGTGAGATTCCGTCGGACAAGGTATACGAGGACGACGAGGTGCTGGCGTTTCGCGACATCCGCCCGCAGGCGCCGGTGCATTTCATGCTGATACCGAAAAGACACATCGATTCGCTGGCGCACGCCGAAGACGAGGCCGCGGTCCTCGGACGCATGCTCGCGCTCTCGGGGCGGCTCGCCCGCGAGCAGGGATCGCCCGATGGCTTCCGCACAATCGTCAACACCGGCCGCATCGGCCGGCAGGATGTCATGCATCTGCACATACACGTCATCGGTGGCCCAAGCCCGCTTGGCCCGATGTTGCCCAAGTCGGGCGCGTAGAGGAGGGAACATGGGATCGTTGAGCATCTGGCACTGGATGATCGTACTTCTGGTCGTGGTGCTGATTTTCGGTACCAAGAAGCTGCGCAACATCGGCCAGGATCTGGGTGGCGCGGTCAAGGGATTCAAGGAAGGGATGAAGTCTCCGGACGCCGAGCAGCCGGCACCCGGAGGCGCTCCGTCGCAACAGATCGGCGGTCAGACGATCGAAGGCGAAGTCAAGAAGGAGAAGGCGTCGTAGGCCGGCCCCGGCTTACGACGCGAGCGCGAATCCGCACCGGCCCGCGCGCCGCAGGCGAGACGTTCGATGTTTGATATCGCCTTCAGCGAAATCGTCGTCATCGCCGTCGTTGCGTTGATCGTCATTGGACCGGAGCGTCTGCCCAAGGTGGCGCGTACGCTCGGTCACATGTTCGGCCGCCTGCAGCGCTACGTGAACGACGTCAAGGCCGACATCAGCCGCGAAATGGAGCTCGATGAGCTGCGCAAGCTCAAGAGCGAAGTGCAATCTGCCGCGAGCGAATTCGAATCCTCGATCCACAAGGCGGCACAGGCAGATCGACTCCGGCGTGCGCTCGGTCGAGACCGAGCTGAACGAAGCGGGCACCGCGCCGGCGGCATCCGCAGCGCCGTCGGCCGACACCGGCACGCCGCCGGTCGCGCCTGCGGCGGCTGGCGAGGAAACGCCGCGACAGACGGCACTGCCGGGATTCGACCGGATTTGACCTTGCCGCAAGCGCGGGGCGGCGTGCCTCCGTCCGCCGCGCTACAATGGTTGGCGCGCGTTTGCGCGTGGTTCGCCTCTCGATGAACGATACGTCCCCCGGTCCGGAAAGCACGCAGGAAACGTTCATCTCGCATCTGGTCGAGCTGCGCACGCGATTGCTGCACGCGATCATCGCGGTCTTCGTCGTGCTGCTTTGCCTCTTTCCCTGGGCGAAGGATATATACGCGCTGCTCGCCGCGCCGCTGATCAAGGCGCTGCCGCGCGGTGCGACGATGATCGCGACCGACGTCACCGGCACCTTCCTGGTGCCGCTCAAGGTGACCTTGATGGCGGCATTCCTGATCGCGCTGCCGTACGTGCTCTACCAGATGTGGGCGTTCGTCGCGCCCGGCCTGTACCGCCATGAAAAGCGCCTCGCGCTGCCGGTAATCCTTTCCAGCGTCGTCTTTTTCGCGCTGGGCATGTGCTTCGCCTACTTCGTGGTGTTTCCGATCGCTTTCGGATTTTTCGCCGGTTACGCGCCGACCGGCGTGCAGATGATGACCGACATCGACAAGTACCTGTCGTTCGTGCTGACGATGTTCATCGCTTTCGGCATCACGTTCGAGACGCCGGTCATCGTGATCGTGCTGGTCCGCCTCGGCGTCGTCAGCCTCGAAAAGCTGCGCGCGATTCGCGGTTACGTCATCGTCGGCGCATTCGTCGTCGGTGCGATATTCACCCCGCCCGATATCCTGTCGCAGCTGATGATGGCGGTGCCGCTGTGGCTGCTGTTCGAGATGGGGCTGCTGGCCGCGCGCTTCGTCTCCGTGCCCAAGCGCGGCGGCGACGCGATCGACGAGGAAAAAGCGCCCGGGTAGGTACCGGTCGCGCTGCTAGGCGCGCGGCTTCGGTCGCTTGCCGACGATCACGTCGATGTCGACCTGCTTTTGCTCGCGCATGACCCGGAGCTTCGCCTGAGTTCCCGGCGTGAGCGCCGCGATCTGCGCGAGCAGCGAGGTGACGTCGTGCGTAGGCTTGCCGTCGATGTCGACGACGACGTCGCGCACCTGCATGCCGGCCCGGTCGGCGGGGCCGCTCTTGAGCACGCCGCGGATCAGGACGCCGTCGGACTTCGCTAGCGCGAACGCCGTGGCCACCTCGGGCGTGATGTCCTGCGGCTCGATGCCGAGCCACCCCCGCGTGACTTCGCCATCCTTGATGATCTGCTCGAGCACGGTCTTGGCCAGCGATACCGGAATCGCGAAGCCGATGCCCTGCGAACCGCCGCTTTGCGAGAATATCGCGCTGTTGATGCCGACCAGGTTGCCGCTGCTGTCGACCAGCGCGCCGCCGGAATTGCCCGGGTTCACCGCCGCATCGGTCTGGATGAAGTCCTCGAACCGGTTGATGCCCAGATGGCTGCGTCCCAACGCGCTGACGATGCCGTGCGTGACGCTGCTGCCGAAGCCGAAGGGGCTGCCGATCGCCAGCACCGTGTCGCCGACCTGGATGTTCTCCAGCTGGCCGAAGGTGATCACCGGCAGGTTCTTGCCGTCGATCTTCAGCACCGCCAGATCGGACTCGGGATCGCTGCCGCGAACGGCCGCAGGCATGCGGCGGCCGTCGGCGAGCACGAGCTCGATGTCGTCGGCCTCCTCGACGACATGATTGTTGGTCAGCACATAGCCTTCGCTGCTGACGATGACGCCCGAGCCGAGACTGGTCGCGCGGTGCGGCTCGCTGTCGTCCAGCCCCGGAAAGAAGCGGCGCAGGATCGGATCGTCGGTCAACGGCTGGCGGTGCCGGACTTCCTTGCTGGTGTAGATGTTGACCACCGAAGGCATCGCCTTTTTCGCCGCGTCGGCGAGGCTCGCAATCTTCGGCGCGGCGACGGTAATCGGCGTTTCCTGCACCAGCACGACGTTGTTCTTGCCGGCGAATCGCGCGAGCAGGTCCGGACGCAGCGTGGCGACGACGAACAGCGCTGCGACGCAGATGGTCGCGACCTGCGCGAAAAGTAACCAGAACCGGCGGAGCATGGCTGGCGGCCGAGGCCGGATTGGAGGTCTCAAAAAGCGATTATAGACGCCCTGTGCCGCGATGCAGAACGGCAGCGCGCGCAGTCGCGGCGTCGGACGCCTAACAAGGTCCAAGCACCTGTTTTGTCGCGTCTTTTCGCGCTAGTGCTTTGGATAGACGAGTGAAATCATCTATAATTGTCGGCTTTGCGGCATTGGGCGATCGCGAGGGATTCGGGCAATGAGCGATGCGGGGAGCGTGGATCGGAGAAAACGCCGGTTTCTGATCGGCGCCACGACAGCCGTCGGCGCCGTCGGTGCGGCCGCGGTCGCCGTGCCGTTCGCGATGAGCATGTGGCCGAGCGAACGCGCCAAGGCGGCCGGAGCCCCGGTCGAAGCGGACATAGGCAAGCTCGAGCCCGGCCAGAAGATCAACGTCGAATGGCGCGGCAAGGTCGTCTGGATCATCAACCGGACGCCGGCGATGCTGGCAAGCCTGCCGAAGCTCGATGACAAGCTTGCCGATCCGAATTCCAACGTCGATCATCAGCCGCCGTACGCCAAGAACGAGGACCGTTCACGCAAGCCCGAGATATTCGTCGCCGTCGGCATTTGCACGCACCTGGGCTGCTCGCCGACGTTCCGGCCCGACGTCGCGCCGGCGGACCTCGGTCCCGAGTGGCTGGGCGGCTTTTTCTGTCCCTGTCACCAGTCGAAATTCGATCTGGCCGGCCGCGTGTTCAAGGGCGTCCCTGCGCCCACCAATCTGGTCATTCCGCCGTACAAGTTCCTGTCGGACACCAGAATCCTGATCGGCGAAGACGAGCTGAAAAAGAACGCGTAGGCGGAGGCGACAACATGCAGAAGATGCTCAACTGGATCGACGATCGCTTCCCGCTGTCCGCGCTGTGGAAGTCGCAGGTCTCCGAATACTACGCGCCGAAGAATTTCAACTTCTGGTACTTCTTCGGCTCGCTCGCGCTGGTCGTGCTGGTCATGCAGCTCCTCACCGGCATCTTCCTGACGATGAGCTACAAGCCCGACGCGGCGAAAGCGTTCGAGTCGGTCGAGTACATCATGCGCGACGTGTCCGGCGGCTGGTTCATCCGCTACCTGCATTCGACCGGCGCATCGGCGTTTTTCATCGTCGTCTACCTCCACATGTTCCGGGCACTGCTCTACGGCAGCTACCGGAAGCCGCGCGAGCTTCTCTGGATCGTCGGCTGCTTCATCTATCTCGCGCTGATGGCCGAGGCGTTTTTTGGCTATCTGCTGCCGTGGGGCCAGATGTCGTACTGGGGAGCGCAGGTGATCGTCAACCTGTTCTCGGCGGTCCCTGTCATCGGCGACGATCTGGGTATCTGGATCCGCGGCGATTACACGATCTCCGACGTGACGCTCAACCGCTTTTTCGCTTTTCACGTCATCGCGGTGCCGCTGGTTCTGCTGCTTCTCGTCGCCGTGCACCTGATGGCGCTGCATGAAGTCGGATCGAACAATCCGGACGGCATCGAGATCAAGGACAAGAAGGACCCGCTGACCGGTCACCCGCTCGACGGCATCCCGTTCCATCCCTACTACACGGTCAAGGACTTAGTCGGCGTCGTCGCATTCCTCGCGCTGTTTTCGGTCGTCGTCTTTTTCTGGCCCGACGGCGGCGGCTATTTCCTCGAGGCGGACAACTTCATTCCCGCCAATCCGCTGCAGACGCCCGAGCATATCGCTCCGGTCTGGTATTTCACCCCGTACTACGCGATGCTGCGGGCGGTTCCATCGTTCCTTCAGTCGCAGTTCTGGGGCGTGCTGGTGATGGGCGCCGCCGTTGTCATCCTATTTTTCCTGCCGTGGCTCGATCGCGGCCCGGTGAAGTCGATCCGCTACCGCGGACCCGTCTACAAGATCTGGCTCGCCGTGTTCGTCGTCTGCTTTCTCGTTCTCGGCTATCTGGGCACCGTCCCGGTCACCGTCTGGGGCCAGTTCGGCGACATGATGGGTGCCGCCGATCGCGCCACCGTAGTCGCGCGCGTCCTGACGCTGGTCTACTTCATGTTTTTTCTGCTGATGCCGTGGTACACCGCGAGCGACAAGACCAAGCCGGTGCCGGAAAGGTTGACCTGGAAATGAAGACCGGCATCCGCTGGATCGGCGTCATCCTGCTCGTTGCGGCAGGCGGAGCGTTCGCAGCTGAGACGGGGTTGCGTCTCGAGCCTGCGCCGGTACGCCGGCTCGACAACGAATCGCTGCAGCGCGGCGCGCGCAATTTCGTCAATTACTGCCTCAGCTGCCACAGCGCGCAATACATGCGCTACAACCGCTTGACCGATCTCGGGCTCACCGAGCAGCAGATCAAGGACAACCTGATGTTCGCGACCGACAGGATCGGCTCGACGATGACGGTGGCGATGGACAAGGCGGATGCGGCCGCGTGGTTCGGCGCGCCGCCGCCCGATCTTTCGGTCGAGGCTCGCGTGCGCGGCGCCGACTGGCTGTACAGCTATCTGAATGCCTTTTACCGCGACGACAAGGCACCGAGCGGATGGAACAACCTGGTCTTCCCCAACGTTGCGATGCCGCATGTGCTGTGGTCGGTACAGGGCGTGAACAAGCTGGTCGAAACCGAGTACGAGGATCGCGAGAAGGCGGAGGCGGCGGCGATCGCCGTCAAGAGCCTCGCGAAGGTCGAGCGGGCCGGCGACGGCAAATACGTGGTCAAGACGCTGGCCCAGGAATCACCCGGCTCGCTTTCGGCGGTGCAATACGAAGTTTTTGTCGCCGATCTGGTCAATTTTCTCGGCTACATGGCCGAGCCTGCACGCAATCAGCGCATCAACTTCGGCATAGGCGCCCTGATCTTTCTCGGCGTCCTGTTTGCCTTTGCCTATGCGCTGAAGCGCAACTACTGGAAAGACATTCACTGACGCACGCGCAGCGACACCTGAGCGTCGCTTTAGCGCCGCCAACAGGACGCGTCTCGTCGCGTCTCGCTTCACTGGGAGAATATAAACCATGATGACCCTCTACTCCGGGACAACCGACCCGTTCAGCCAGCGTTGCCGCATCGTCCTGCACGAGAAGGGGATGGATTTTCAGATCATCGACGTCGACCTGGACCACAAGCCGGAAGACCTCGCCGTGATGAATCCGTACAACCAGGTGCCGGTGCTGGTCGAGCGCGATCTGGTGCTGCACGAATCGAACATCATCAACGAGTATATCGACGAGCGCTTTCCGCACCCGCAGCTGATGCCGGCCGATCCGGTGATGCGCGCGCGGGCGCGGCTGTTCCTGCACCGCTTCGAGAAAGAGCTCTTCTCGCATATCGACACGCTCGAAGCCAACAACCAGAAGCAGCTCGAAAAGGCGCGCGGACTCGTCCGCGACAGCCTGATGCAGATCGCGCCGGTCTTTGCCAAGCACAAATACATGCTGGGCGAGGATTTCTCGATGCTCGACGTGGCGATCACGCCGCTGCTGTGGCGGCTCGACTACTACGGCATCGTGCTGCCGAAGCCGGCCGCACCGCTGATGAAGTATGCGGAGCGCCTGTTCTCGCGGCCGGCGTTCATCGAAGCGCTGACGTCGGCCGAGCGGGGGATGCGGAAATAGCCGCGCGAGCGCCCGCCGAGGGCCAGCCGGGTTCACAGCCAGCCGTCCTATCTGTATGCTTGCCCCATGTCCGAGCAATCCGCCAAGCCCTATCTGATTCGCGCGATCTGCGAATGGTGCGCTGACAACGGCCTCACACCGTATCTGGCGGTCAAGGTCAATGGCCAGACGCGCGTGCCGATCGCACACGTCAAGAACGGCGAGATCGTGCTCAACATCAGCCGCGGCGCCACGCGACGGCTGACGATAGACAACGAGTGGGTTCGGTTCTCCGCGCGCTTCAACGGCGCATCGCAGGAGGTCGCCGTTCCCATCGGCGCGGTTTCGGGCATCTTCGCCAAGGAGTCGGGGTACGGCTTCGCCTTCACCGTGCCCACCGATCCGGTCGCCTCGCTCGAGGCCGCGACGGCGCCCGCGCCGGCCGCAGTCACCGACAATCCATCGCCGAACGGCAAACCGCGCACCCGGCCAAAGCATCTGCAGGTTGTAAAATAGCGCGCTTTCGCAGGGCCGGGCCGGCATAGCTCAGTTGGTAGAGCAGCGGTTTTGTAAACCGAAGGTCGTGGGTTCGACTCCTACTGCCGGCACCAAACCGACCCGGTCCATTCCGGACACATAGGTAACGGTTTATACCGGAGACATAGGTAACACTTTTGCGGCGAACGGGTTCTCAGCGGTGCCGAGGCGGCCGGTTTCGTGGTCGAAGAACCCCAAGTCGTAATCCATAAAGCTGACGAGCCAGATTTTATCGCTAACTTCCTTCACCCCGACGTTCTGGCCGGCGAAGACGGTACTGAGATTGATCTTTCGCCGGCCGAAGCAGATGCGCCCGCAGTGGGTGACAGTGATAGTTCGGTCGTGGAACGGGTAGTGCAGGTCATCGAGCCCGTGATAGGGGCGCGGTGAGGGCCGGTAGAGCTCGGCGGGATACTTCATGTCGAGCGCCTGGTGCGGGCGCTCGCGGTTGTAGCAGTCGATGAAGTCATCGAACTTGGCCTGCTGCTGGAGGAAGTTCTGGGCGGCGGGCTTGGTGGCCTCCTTCTTCAAGGTCAGATGCATGCGCTCGTGGCGGCCGTTCTGCTCGGGATGGCCGGGCTTGATGCGCTCGAGGTGGATGCCGAGGCGTAGCCACCACACGGCGAGCTTGCTCAAGCCGAACAGTGCGTGCGGACTGGCGAAGGGCACGCCGTTGTCGGTGCGGATCGCCTTGGGCAGGCCGAACTCCTTGAACACCCGCTCGAACACGGTGAAGGCGTAGGTCTCTTTGGTGGTCGATAAGGCTTCGCAGCTCAGCAAGTAGCGACTGGCGAAGTCGCTGATGGTGAGCGGATAGCAATAGCGGCGATCGGCGAGCATGAACTCTCCCTTGTAGTCGGCGCACCACAGCTCGTTGGGGAGCCGGGGCTTGGACAAGGTCGTGCCCTGAGCCTTGTAGCGGCGCTTCCGGCCGCGGCTGACCAGACCATGGCGATCGAGCACGGCGTGCACGGTGCTGATCGCCGGGGTCGGGATATCGCTGTGCAGGCGCCGGAGCTTCTCCCGGATCTTTGGTGCGCCCCAACTGGGTCGCTCGCGCTTGAGCCGAACGATCAGCTGCTCGATCTGGAAGGGCAGCTGGTTTGCCGGCCGGTAGGGCCGGCGACTGCGATCGGTCAGCCCTTCGAGCCCGCAATCCTTGTAGCGCTGGAAGATCTTGTAGCCGGTCTTGCGCGAGACATCGAACTCCCGGCACAGCACCGCCATCTTCTCGCCATCGAGCAATCGGGCCACAAACCGCAGCCGCTCATCCATCTTGTAACACTCCTGCCAAGGCACTTTGCGCTCCCGCAAAGTGCAGAAGTGTTACCTATGTGTCCGGAATGAAGTGTTACCCTTCTCTCAGGAAGGGCACCCGTGACGACCCCTTTTCGAGGCCATTTCCTTTCCGGCTTCATAGTACACAGCACGACCGGCTTGTGTGGCCCCGTCTACTCGGTCAGCCGTCTTTGCCGTCGAGACTGAAGGTGCTCAGCGTCCCGCAGGATGTAAAGCCCCCGCGATAAGGGCGGCAACGAACAGGGCGAGGCAACCGACGAACACGAAGAGGACAACGGTAGGAGCGTCGATCGCGAAACCTGCTGCGACGACCCCTAGCCCCAGCAACGCCGCAACCAAGATCACCGGCAAGAGTCGCGCAACCAGGTGCGCCGCTTCTCGTGCCGGATCGAATAGGTCTCGGACCGTGTCCCGGGAGGTCGTCGCCAGGGCTTTGCGCAATATGGCATAGGCGTTCGTCGCAGCCTCAGATGGAACCCTGATTTTTTCATCGGGCCGTTGTCGTGTCATTTTCGCGGCCCGGTCTTTGGCAGGATCGCAAGTGTGATCGGCCGCGTTGAGCATGTCTGTACGCTAGCTCGCATTCACCGGGCGAGCTCCTTGATGCGTCGCGTCGCCGGCTGTCTCGGGTGACGAAAGCCAGTAGCGGTCCGGCGCAGGACTCGCCCGGAATCGAAGGCATGGTATTTTCGGCCATAAGCCGATTCCTATCCGACCCGATCGCTGCGCCAATACCGCCGATTGGGATCGGCGCCGAGGCGGGCCACTACGAGCTAGCGTCTGAGAGAGTTGCGTTTCCTTCCTACATCGGAATATCATCTGTCCGGTACCGCATGAATTTCGCCGCCCCCATAGTGCGACTGTCCATTGCTACACGTGAGGCATCATGCGAGCTGCCGTTGTTTGCAACTGGCCCTTACCTTGCCCCAGTTACGCAGTGCCTCAAGCCCTAAAGGCGGCCGAGGCGCATTCACCGGCGGGGACGGCCACTTCACCGCCGAGTGCAAATGTACCCGAGGGCGAAAGACCCAACGACGCGAAGTAGCGCTGGCAGGTGGCAGCCGCGCCGCCGATACACTTCATGAGGTCCCCGTAGGACCTTGGCTCCCGACACTTACAACTCTAGCTAGGTTGCGCATTGTGCCCTGGCGTTTATACATCGATCTACTGAAGCAATCCGGCAGCGCTTGGGTTGCGGACAATGCGCCCAGCATGGGCGCGGCGCTAGCCTTCTATAGCGCGTTTTCGCTAGCTCCTCTGCTGATCATCGCAATCGCGATTGCCAGCGCCGCGTATGGCGAGGACGCGGCGCGCGGGGCAATCGTGGCGCAACTTGGTGCCGTCGTTGGCGTGTCAGCTGCACAAGCAATTCAGGCACTTCTGAAAGGAGCGCAGGAAACGACCACCGGCGTAGTCGCGACGACGGTAGGTGTGATCACCATGCTCGTTGGCGCAACGACGGTACTGGTAGAGCTGCAAGACGATCTCGATCGGATCTGGAAAGCGCCTCCCCGGGAAGGAAGCGGCTTGCTGACCATTGTGCGAGCGCGCGTGCTATCGCTGGGAATGGTCCTGGCGGCCGGATTTCTTCTGCTCGTCTCACTGGTCCTGACCGGGGTGGTGGCGGCGGCTGGAAAATACTGGGCGACTATGTTCCCCGGAGTGGCGCTGTTTCTGCACGTTGCCAATTTTTTTCTTTCGTTGGCGGTTATTACCGTGCTCATTGCCATGCTCTATAAATGGCTGCCCAATGCGCTGATCGCGTGGCGTGACGTATGGATCGGTGCCCTCACCACTGCCGTGCTATTTGCCATTGGCCAGATTGCAATCGGCGTGTACTTGGGCCGAAGCGCAATAGCATCTGCCTATGGGGCAGCAGGTGCGGTAGTTGTGCTGTTGCTGTGGCTCTATTACTCGGCGCAGATCTTTTTTCTAGGGGCTGAATTTACACACGTGTACGCAAAGCAGCGCATGGGTCGTCCGACGCCAGGTGGCCACGCTTCCTCGTCATGATGGTGTTCTGGCAACTTCCTGTTGGAACAGCAGTTCCAGTGTTTTCCGCTCTGCTCCCGGCTTGGCTATGCACCGGGCTTCGCGCAGCATCCAGTCCAAACGCCTTGCCGTGTTGACACGGCGTCGGCTGCTTCCGAAATTGGACGGAACGTTTTTCTTTAGCGCGAGAGGCATCGGAGGATCGAATCGCGGTCCAGAGTGCGCGCCTTTCCCAGCTAGACCATTCCAATCAGTGTTTCGACCGTGTTTCACGCGAATAAGCAACGTGGCCGCCCGGTGGACGCCGGGCCGAGTAGAGGCAAGGCGACAGGACCTAGCGAGCGCGCACCGCCGTGATGTATCTTACTAGCAGGGCCGTCTGTCGCCGCTTTACCTCTTCAGGAATTTCTGCTTCGGGCCCGAGGGCAGCGGCGGATTTTGGCGCTCCTCGGTACGGGTCATACGGCTCGCCGTTGATAACGGTCTCGTCCAGCGGGTCGACCCGCCCGGCCACACCCGATGAACGCAATCTATTCATCCAGCCCATTATTGTTCCTCACGAGCACGAACCATCCAGTGCAAAGCAGCAATTCGGTCTATCGAGTGCCCGCGTTCAGCGGGTCTTCTTCCTGTCGGCCTTGTCGAGTGACTGCTCGACATTCCCCACGCCCTTCTGAACCTTGCCTTCCAACCTGCTACAGACCAACAGCCGCGCGCACCCCTACCGGAGCGGGGCGTCTGCATTCCCGCCTATAGACGCGCAAGACGTCCGAGAAGGTATCCGACGAAGAGCGCGCCCGTAACTGTGACGATCGGATGTGCGCGTATCGAAGCGCTCGCAGCCTCCCCGAGCCGCGCCTGAGCCTGTTTCGCCTGTTCCGGAATGCCTGATGCCCACTCTGCGGCCGAAGATGCCGCACCGGCCGCACTGTCGATAGCGCGATGTGCCGTTCCGGTCAGGCGATCTACCTGGTCCGCCGCCTGGTCTGCAATCTTGTCGGTCGCCTGGTGTACGGTTTTGGCCGCATCTTCGACCCTGGCATTTACGGGATTTGCATTCGGCGAATTGGGGCGGGTGCCGCCGGAGGCGGGGCTGCCGCCCATCGGGATGGAATGGTCCATGTCATTTCCTTTGAAGTATGCGAGAAAAAGGTGCTATGGCGCATAGGTCGCGCTGTGGCGGCAATATTGGTTGCAAAGGCGAGGTGCCGCCATCAGACGCAGGCTGATTTTGCTGTAGGATCCCGCCGCGCAGCCGCTGGACTCCGCTTAATCGGACCCTTAGGGAGGGTTACCCAATTAACTCTTCGGAGGAGTTGCCGGAACGACTACGATCGTATCGCCACCGGTCTTGCCCTTGTCGCCTTTGGCACCTTCCGCGCCTGTCATCCCGGTCGCACCGGTTTCGCCCTTTTCTGCGGGCGCGCCGGTCGCTCCTTGTGGCCCGGCAGGTCCGGGAACAGGCACGGCCACGACGGCTGGAGCGGCGGGAGGCGCGACCGCTGGGCGTTCACATGCGCTCAATGCCAGCGCGGAAAACGCTGCTGCAATTACGGCTGCATATCTCATAGTGAATTTTCCTAGTTCTAAGTATTACAACAACTGAGCACGCAAGACTGCGCCCGCCCGCCAAGCGATGGGCGCAGATCAGACTCTGGGTTCGCCTTGTGCGTTGACCCAGATCGTAGTACCCGGTGGCGTCGTCATTTGTACGCGATGCTCGTAGCCGCCGTAGGTGTATGTAACATCCCAATAGTCCAGGCTCGCTGAAG
Source organism: uncultured beta proteobacterium (assembly GCA_963828665.1). Classification (GTDB taxonomy): domain Bacteria; phylum Pseudomonadota; class Gammaproteobacteria; order Burkholderiales; family Casimicrobiaceae; genus PALSA-1003. The sequence continues at coordinate 512,770 of CAWHFL010000010.1, read as the reverse complement.
TCGGTACGTATTCGCATCGCTGCACGTTCTGCGTGTAAACCGGACCGTCCGAGCCGCGGCCAACGTTCGCGCCAACCGCCGCACCACCGACGACGCCGATACCCGTAGCGATATCCTGCCCATGGCCGCCGCCAATCTGGTGGCCGAGGATGCCGCCGATCACGCCGCCGATGATTGCGCCGGGAATGTTGACGCCGGAGGAGCCGCCCACCCGCTCGCGATCGATCCAACAGCGTTGCTGCGGCGGGCCGACCACGGCGCGGACATAAGTCACGTTCGCCTCGTAGAGTGGCTCGTTCTGACGCCTGCGGTAGTCGTAAACGGGAGGTGCATAGGCGTCGGCGCGCAACTGCATCGAAGAGGCAACGCGCTGCGCCTCTTCAGCTTGACGCTGCGCTGCAGTCGCCTGGATCTGTGCCGACTCGGCCTGGCGCTGGGTCAGGTTGGCCGTCGACTGCGCGTCGTTAGCCCTCCGCTGGACCATAAGCGCTGCTTGCTCACTTCGTGTTCGCGCCGCGTCTTGCGCGAAGGCCGCGCGCTGGCTTGCAAGCGTTGCGAGCTGGTGCACCTCGCCGAGTCGGCCGCCGCGGGCGGCCAGATCATCCGCTTGACGCAGTGTCGCAACGGCCTGATCGAGCTCTGCAGGAGCGTAAGACGCTACTTGGGGGTTACTGCGCGCAGCATCGACGGATACTCGCGCGTCTTCCATCAGAGCATCTCTCTCGGGAATGGAAGCGCAGCCAGCCGCTGCCAGCACCGCAAGCACGAGAACGGATTTTGCCGAATTCTTCAACATGGTCGCCTTCCATCGAGAGCGCTCAGGAGCGCGAGATGAGTCTTAAGATGCCCTTGATTCCCCCACAAATAAAAAACGGGAACGCGTTAGGGCACGCCGCGAGCCGCGAAGCTGCTGCCGCAAGTGGCCGTGTCGCTATACGACTGAGAGAATGCTCGTCGGCGACCGAATCGTCTGTGCGGTGCCGAACGGAATGTGAACTTAGTTCAGCCAGCCTTGAGCGGAATCGACGCAGGCGCTCGACGATCAGGAAGTAGCGACCACGCGCCCGCGGGGCTTCGGCCCCAATGCCATATGCACGTCAGCCGCGGCTCCCTCGAATGCTGTAATTGTCGTCGCGGTGACTCCCAGCCAGAGCATGTGGGCGACTTCCCGGGTTACGGCTCGATCGAAAACCTCGCGCACGGTGTCTGCCGAGTTTAGCCTCAGGGCCTGGCGCAATACAGCAGAGGCGTGCGCCGCCGCCTGAACACCAAGCTGGATTTGCTCGTTCGTCTGGGGTTGCATCATTTTCGCGGCCGTCTTTGGTAGGATCGCAGAGTATGATCGGCGGCCCGTGGCCCGTATGTGCGTTAGCCCGCATTCGCGGGCGCACGCGTTCGCTCCTTGCCGTGGCCATTGGCGGTAACGAGAACAGGCGTTTCCGATGAAATCGCCCCGATCGACCGCGTCGGCCGACTCCGCCCCGGCGCCATCGCCCTGGAGCCCTCTGCAGAACGCGCTCTTTCGCAGCCTGTGGATCGCTACCATCGTCTCCAACGTCGGCACCTGGATGCAGGACGTTGGCTCCGGGTGGCTGATGACTTCGCTTTCGTCTTCGCCCTCGCTGGTTGCACTGGTCGAAGCGGCGGACAGCATTCCGGTGATGCTGCTCGCGCTGCCTGCGGGGGCGCTCGCCGACATCGTCGATCGCCGCCGTCTGCTGATCGCGATTCAGATCTACCTGCTGGTCGTGGCCGGCGCGCTGGGCGTTTTTACGTTGCTCGGTCTGACAACGATCTGGTTGTTGCTCGGTCTCACGTTCGCGCTTGGCGTCGGCGCGGCCATGATGATGCCCGCGTGGTCGGCGATCATCCCGGATCTGGTTCGCCCCGACGAGCTCTCATCGGCGGTCGCTTTGAACAGCGTTGCCATCAACGCCTCGCGCGCGATCGGGCCGGCGATTGCAGGGCTTATCGTGGCAGCCGTCGGTCCATGGCTCGTTTTTGTGTTGAACGCCCTGTCCTACTTCGGCATTCTCGCCGTGCTCATACGCTGGAAGCGGGAGCATCACAAGAGCGCGCTCCCCGCCGAGCGGTTCTTCGGCGCCATACGGGTCGGGATGCGCTTTGTCATGCACACTCGTGCGTTGCAGACGGTGCTCGTCCGGGGCATCGCCTTTTTCGTCTTTGCGAGTGCAACCTGGTCGCTGTTTCCGCTGATCGTGCGGCGCGAGCTCGGACGTGGACCGGAAGTCTACGGCTTGCTGCTCACCTGCATCGGCGTCGGCGCCGTCGCCGGAGCGTTGTTGCTGCCGCGCGTGCGGGCGAGGGTCTCGCGCGACGTCCTGGTTGCCGGCGCGAGCGCGCTCTACGCCGTGGCCGCTCTGGCGCTGGCATATGTGCAGAATATCGGCTTGCTGGCGATTGCGATGCTCGCGACCGGGGTGGCGTGGATTTCCATTCTTTCCGCGCTGCAGGTTGCCGCGCAGATGACATTGCCGCCATGGGTGCGGGCACGGGGCTTAGCCGCGTTCGTGGTCGTCTTCATGGGCGGAATGGCGCTGGGCAGCATTCTGTGGGGACAGGTTGCGACAAGGATAGGCATTCCCGCGACGCTGACGGTGGCTGCAGCCGGCATGTTGGTGACGATTGCATTGACCCTCGGCTTCAGGCTCGGCCACCACGAAGTGATCAATTTCACGCCGACGATGGATTGGGCGCCGCCTCTCCTCGCCGAAACGCCGGAACCCGACAGCGGCCCGGTGCTGGTGACGATCGCCTATCGAATTCGTCCGGACAAGCGCGCGGAATTCGTCACGGCAATGCAGGAAGTAGGCGAAATGCGCCGCCGCAACGGCGCCTATTTCTGGCAGCTCTTTCACGATACCGGCGACCTTGCGCGCTTTATCGAATGCTTCATGGACGAATCCTGGCTCGAACACCTGCGCCAGCACGAGCGGGTCAGCGTCGCCGATCGGGAGATCCAGCGCCGCGCCAAGCAGTATCTGGTCGAAGGCGAGACGACCACATCCTCGCACTGGCTCGCGGAATCACAGTCCTGATGGTTCAGCGACGACACCGACGCCCGGCGCACGTTGCCGGAGAGGGGGCCCGTGCTCGCAGGCGGTGCCAGTCCACAAGGAACATCGGCCCGACTGCGAGCGCGGTCATCGAGGAAGACCGCTAGGAGCTGGGATGCTTGCGGCGGGGCTTCCCCCGTTCGGCCGGATGTGGGAAAATTTCCCGCAAGCACAAAACAACCGCCGGCGAGGCCGCCAGGACTATCGGATGTGAAGGCCAATCGCGGGAGATCGTGGGTGGGGGAAAAGAGGGCCGAGTCGTCGCTCGCGCCGCGGGCTTCGATTGTGGCCGCGATTCGCCGCATTTTGCGGCCGCTCGTGCGCGTGCTCGTTGCGCACGGAATAACCTACCCATTTCTCGCCGACATGCTCAAATCGATCTTCGTCGAGACTGCGGCGAGTGAATTCACGCTCGACGGGAAGAGACCCACTGACAGTCGGCTCACCGTGTTGACCGGCGTGCATCGCAAGGACATCCGGCGGTTATTGCGCGAACCGGTGCCCGAACCGGAGATTCCGGCGGGGCTGACGCTCGGTACGCAAATCATTGCGCGCTGGCTCAGCGATCGCACCTATGTCGACGACGATGGGCAGCCGCGCGTCCTGCCGCGCACGCCAAGCCAGGGCGGCGACCATTCGTTTGCAGCCTTGGTCGAGCTTGTCAGCAAGAACGTGCGTCCTCGATCGGTGCTCGACGAACTGTTGCGTCTGGGCGTCATCGAAGTCGACGCCAACGACTACGTCCACCTGGTGACCTCCGGATTCGTGCCGGGCAAGGAGCTCGACGCCAAGGTGTTTTATTTCGGCGAGGCGATGCACGATCACCTGGCGGCGGGGGCTCACAATCTCGATCGTGCCGCCCGGCCATTTCTCGAGCGAAGCGTGTATTACGACGAGCTTTCGCCCGAGGCGATCGAGGACCTGCGGATCGAAGCCGAGCGCCTGTCGATGGGAGTATTGAAGGAAATCAACAATCGGGGCATGGCGCTCGAGCGCGACGATCCCCCGGCTCCGGGGAAGCGCATGCGCATGCGCCTTGGCGTCTATTTCTTTGCCGCTCCGATGCCGTCGCGCCCGCTCGCGCAGTCCGGTTCGAATTCCGGCGTTGCCAAATCCGCAAAAGCCAAACCAGTCAAGCGAAAACCCAGGAGCCGTCAATGAAGTTCCGCTACTCGTCGCGCTGCACTCGCCCACTGGCACTTCTTGCCATCGTCGCCATCGTCCTTCTTCAGCTGGGCGGTTGTGGAGGAGGGGGCGCCAACTACGCCAGCGGCGGCATCGTCGGTACCGGCGAATCGGCGCGTTCGACGCAAGGTCAAATCACTGCGCTGGGCAACCACGCGATCACGTTGAACGGCCAGAGCGTCGCCACGATGGGCGCCACCGTCATGATGAATGGGCTAACTGCGGTCGACACGTCGCTCAAAATCGGCATGGTTGTCACGGTCGTCAGCACGGTTCACCCCGATGGGTCGGTGACGGTGGCCAGTATCGAATACCATGCGGAGGTGCAGGGCGTGGTCACCGGTGTCGACGCGGCAGCACAGACTTTCACGGTGCTCGGCCAACGCGTGCGAACCGACCAGCTGACGCTTTACGACGGCGGAACCTTCGACACGCTCTTAAACCAGGTGGTCGAAGTCAGCGGTTTTCGCTCGACGCCAGGTGACCTGTTGGCGACGCTCGTCATCGTCAAGCCCACCGTGCCCCCGACGTCCGCGAAGCTGCAGGTCACCGGCGTTGTCGGCGCGTTCGATGGAATGGCGCGCACATTTGCGATCGGATTGCAGCTATTCGATTACAGCGCAATCGCGGCGCCGTCGGTGCCGCCGGCACTGGGCCAGGGCGCGACGGTGCGCGTAAGCGGCACGCAATCGGCGCCGACGAGCACGCTTTTCGCAGACGCGATCGCGGTGGTTCCTGCAACACCGCCGGACGTTCCCTCGGTCGAAATCGAGGGGCTGATCACTGATTTCACCGGACTCGGCAATTTCAAGGTCAATGGCCAGCCGACCGACGCTCGGGGCGCAGTCGTCGAAGGCGGCATGGCCGACATGATCGCCAACGGATCCCTGGTCTCCGTCGAAGGCAGACTCACGGCGGGCGTTCTGGTGGCGGCCAAACTCGAGATCGAACAGGCGACGGTGGTCGCTCTCGACGGCTTTGCTCAGGCTGTCGATGCCGTAGCGGGCTCGGTAACGGTCGGTGGACAGACTGCTCGGGTCACGGCAACGACTCAGTTGATCGACAGCAGTACAGCCGCAGTGCCGAATTTTTCGCTCGCTTCCGTACATGTCGGCGATCGGCTCTCCATTCTTGCGTTTCGACAAGAAGATGTGCTGATCGCGACGCAACTCGAGCGGCTCAACCCCGACGCTCCGCCACCAAACCAACCATCGTCGTCGATACAAGGCACCGTCAGCAACTTCATGTCGGTCGCAAGCTTCATCGTTGCCGGGCAGCAGGTCAACGCGGGCGGGGCCACGTTCGTCGGGGGCACCGCGGCAAATCTGGCCAACGGCGTCAATGTGTCAATCGAGGGCACTTTGGCGAACGGCACATTGAACGCCAGCACGGTCCAGATTCTGCCGGGAAGTCCCCCCCCCAGCAGCGTCACCATCAGCGGGACGATCAGCGGCTTCGCATCGATCAACGATTTCATCGTGGCGGGGCAACACGTCGACGCATCATCGGCGAGCTTCAACAATGGCACGGCGAACGATCTTGCGAATGGCCGCACGGTGACCGTGAAAGGACTTCTTCAGGGCGCGTCCCTCGTGGCGCAGACGGTTTCGTTCGCTCAGCCGCCGCAGACGACGACACTGGAAGTGGAAGGCACGATCAAGAGCTTCGTCAGCGTCGCCAATTTCATCGTCGCGGGTCAGGCAGTGAATGCGTCGAACGCGACGATCTCTCACGGCGTCGCCAGCGATCTCGCCAACGGACGCAAGGTGCATGTCACGGGTGCATTGCAAAGCGGTGTGCTGATCGCGACGACAGTCGCGCTTGAGGATCCGCCCGAACCGGTGGAAATCAACGTCCGTGGACTTATCACGAACTTTGTCTCAGTCGCGAATTTCAACGTTGCCGGACGGACCGTCGACGCGACCAGCGCGAAATTCAGCGACGGAAAAGCGTCGGATCTCGCCAACGGCCGCAACGTCCAGGTGCAGGGATTCCTCAATGGCCAGGTCCTCAAGGCCACCGAGGTAGAGTTGGATGATTGATCGCCTGCCCTGTCAGGCCCCGGGCCGCCTGATGGGGCTCGGGATCAATGGCGTAACTACCTGTTTAAAGAAGAGTTTCTAAACTAGTGGCGTGGGGTCATCCATGCTGCTTGCATAATGCGTGTTCATGTGGGAATATTTCCCACATCACGCCAGGCCGCTGCCTGAGGGCCTCCACAGAAGGATGCGACGTGAGCGCGGATCGTCAACGAGCTGCTGGAGGAGAGCCTGCCGCGTACCCGAACGCAGCATGCGGCGGTCGACTCGATTTCTGGTCGGATCCGCGCGCCGACAACGCGCGAGTGACATGCCGAGCGCCGCTACGCGGTTCCGAACTTGGTTTCGACGGTGACGCCGATGTCCTTCAGCATCGCGGTGGGAACCGTGCCGCCGGCCTGTACGATCACCACGTCGTTGGGCAACGTGAGAGCCCGGTCCGCTTGGACGAGCTCGACACTCTCCGGCGAAATCCGGCGGACCTCCGAATTCAGCATGACGGTGAGGCGTGGCTCCTGCTGCGCCTCCTGCAGGCGGTCGCGATTGCCCGGCTTGATCCGGTTGAAAGCCGCGCCGCGATAGGAGAGGGCAACGTTTGTCTGCGGCTGTCCGGCGCAGGCAAGCGCGGCCTCGACCGCACTGTCGCCGCCGCCGACGACAAGAACGTTGCATCCGCGGTACTGCTCCGGATCGAGCAGACGATAGACGACCTTCGGCAGTTCCTCCCCCGCCACGTCGAGCTTGCGCGGCGTCCCTCGCCGTCCTATCGCAAGCAGGACCGCGCGTGCGTGATGACGGCCGACAGTCGTCGTGACGATATACCCGCCGTCCGCGGGGTCGATGCGTTCCATACGCTCGCTGAAGCGGATGCGCAACCCGGCGCGGGTGACGATGTCCTGCCAGAACGCCAGAAGCCTTTCCTTGCTGACCTCCGCGAAACGCACCTTGCCGACGATCGGCAGGTCGACGGGGGTGGTCATGGCGACCTTCTGCCTCGGATAGTGGAGCACCGCGCCGCCCAAGTCCTTTTCTTGTTCGATCAACACATAGCGCAGCTTGTGCTCGATCGCCGAAAGGCCGCCGGCGATGCCGGCGGGACCGGCACCGACGATGACGACGTCCAGCGGCGTCGCGGTGCGAGGCAACTGCGCAATCGCGGTCATCGCCTGGCGTCCCTGCTCGGACGCTTTGCGAATGAGTCCCATGCCGCCAAGTTCGCCGGCGATGAAGATGCCGGGCACATTGGTCTCGAAGTTGGGGCTGACCCGCGGAATGTCGATGCCGCGCCGCTCGGTCCCGAAAACAAGCGTGATCGCTTCGACCGGACAGGCCGCCTCGCACGCACCGTGGCCGATGCAGGCGGCGGGATTCGTGAGCATGGCCTTGCCGTCAATGATTCCCAGAGCGCTCTCGGGACACGCCTTGACGCACGATGCCGATCCGATGCAGCGCGCCGGATCGACGGTCGGGTGCATCGACGCCGGTTCGGTCAATCCCGCCTTGATCGCGTCATCGAGCTTGCGTGCGTGCGCGGCTTCGTCGCGCAGGTGCCGCACGACGTAGATCGCCAGGATTACGAGCAGTGGCAGCGCGTAGAGGGCGAAGGCGGGAGTGCTGATCTCGGGCATCGTGGATTCGATTTGGGCGCGCTGGCCGGTGCAGTAGCGGCTCGAGGTGCCTGCGGCCGCGATGCAATGATCGCGCAGCAGGCTCCGCAACGGAAGGACTTTGCGTGATGCCCGACGGTACTGCATCCGTCGGCGGAAGAACGGTGGCGGATAGATTAGCGCCGGCGCCGAAATCGCCGGCTCGGAAGCGACGGACGCGATCCACGCGCGAGCTCGCGCTGCTCGCCCTGGTGGTTGTCGCCGTGTTGGGCACTGCCTTCATCGCCCGGCGCTCTCCGTTCACGCCCGGCTCGGACGTCGGGTACTGGATCGGCGTCGCCGGTGGTGTGGCGATGCTGCTGCTGTTCCTCTACCCGTTGCGCAAACGCTGGAAGCGTGCCGCTGGCTGGGGCCGAACCCGGTGGTGGTTCTCGATCCACATGGTCCTGGGTGTGGCGGGGCCGTTGCTAATCGTGCTGCATTCGACGCTGCATTTCGGCTCGCTCAATGCCACCATCGCGTTCGCGTCGATGACGCTGGTCGCGATCAGCGGCATCGTGGGCCGTTACCTTTACAGTCGCATCCATCACGGGCTCTATGGCCAGCGCACGTCGCTCGCGGAGGTCCGCGCCGAGGCCGGCATGGGTTCAGACGAGTTGCGATCGGAGCTCGCATTCGCTCCCCTGGTCGAAACTCGTCTCGAGCTATTCGCCGAGCGCGCAGAGAGAATAGGGCGCGATGGTCTGACGCGGCCCTGGCGTTTCTTTCTCCTCGGTATCGTCGTCTGGCGCGAGCGGCGGCGTTCGTGCGACGAAGTCACCGTCCTGCTGCAAAAACGCGCGCTGGCCGAAGGGTGGACCGAGACCAAGCGGACGCGGCGAACGCGGGCTGCGCGCGCACTTGTGGCGCAGTACCTTCGCGCCGTGCAGCGCCTCGCGCAATTCACGGTGTTCGAACGGCTGTTCTCGTGGTGGCACGTGTTGCACGTCCCGCTCGTATATATGCTCGTGCTCTGCGCGATCGCCCACGTGATCGCAGTGCACATGTACTGAACCGGACGGACATGACGACATGGCGTGCGTGGCCCGGACTCCTTCTCTCTGCGCTCTGGCTCGGTTCAGCGGGAGCGCAAACGCTCGAGGGCGTATTGATGTCGGGTCCTCTGATCCGGGGCCACGCCAAGCTCGAGCAGGACTGTGCGAATTGCCACGTAAGGTTCGACAAGGCGGCCCAGGATCGGCTCTGCCTCGACTGCCACAAGCCGGTCGCACGCGACGTGCTGGCGCATCGCGGCTATCACGGACGGATCAGGATCGAATCCTGCCGCAGCTGCCACACCGACCACAAAGGCCGCGATGCGAACATCGCTCCGGTCGACGACAAGGCATTCGACCATACGAAGACGGACTTTGCGCTCGTTGCAGCGCACGCCAAGGTCGCTTGCCGGTCATGCCACACGCAGGGAGCGCAGTTTCGCGCGGCGCCCGCGAACTGCAACGGCTGTCATCGCAAGGACGACAAGCACCGCGGTGCTCTTGGCGCAGCTTGTTCGGATTGTCACAGCCAGGTCCGCTGGAAGGACGTCAGATTCGATCATGCGAGGACGCGCTTTCCATTGACCTCGAAGCATGTCGACGTAGCCTGCGCCAAGTGCCATGTGGACAGCGGATTCAAGAACACGCCGCAGACCTGCAACGGGTGTCACCGCAAGGACGACCGTCACAAAGGCCGTCTGGGGGAGAAATGCGAAACGTGCCACAACGCCGGCGGCTGGAGCGACACCGCGGCATTCAACCACGATCGCGACACGAAATACGCGCTCAAGGGCAAGCACCGAACGACGAAGTGCGAGAGTTGCCATACCGGGGCAAATCTGCACGAAAAGCCGGCGACGACGTGCATAGGCTGCCATCGCGCCGACGACAAGCACAACGGAACTCTCGGCACCCAATGCGCGAATTGTCACGTGGAGCGCGGCTGGCGCGAAGCGAGGTTCGATCACGACACGTCGACGTTTCAGTTGCGCGGGAAGCACCGGGACGTCGAATGCAGCGACTGCCACAAAGATCAGAAGAGCTACAAGGGCACTCCCGCAGAGTGCATCGCTTGCCACCGCAAGGACGACAAGCATCGAACTCGCTACGGCGATCGCTGCGCGACATGCCATACGGCGGTGTCGTGGAAGGCCAAGGATGTGATCTTTCGCCACGACCGCGATACGACGTACGCTCTCGCCGGCAAGCACGTCGCGGTGCAATGCGACAGCTGCCACACGGGCGACTTGTACCGGACCAAATTGGCCGCCGACTGCAACTCCTGTCACGCCAAAGACGACAAGCACCTGGGACAGCTCGGGAGGTCATGCCGCGATTGCCATTCGGAGACCGGGTGGAAGGTCGAGCGCTTCGATCACAATCGCTCCCGCTTCCCGCTTGCCGGCCGTCATGCGCAGATCGAGTGCCAGGCGTGCCACAAGACGCTTGCTTACCACAGCGCGCCGCGCGACTGCTACGGCTGCCACGAGACCGAAGACAAGCATCGGCGCACGCTCGGCCGGAACTGCGCTTCCTGCCACAACACCCGCGATTGGCGAGCCTGGGATTTCGATCACAGGAAGACGCGATTCGCCCTCGACGGCGCGCATGCCAAGGTGTCGTGTGCGGCGTGCCATCGAACGCCGGCGGACGATCCGTTGCGCCTCGGCACGGCCTGCATCGAGTGCCATCGTCGCGACGACAAGCACGAGGGCGCGTACGGCCAGGTCTGCGAGCGCTGTCACGTCACGGGCTCGTTCCGCGATCTGCGCGCGCTCTCGGGATCGATCAGCCGCTCGAAAGACGAGGGTAGACGCCAATGATGCGCGCGCTTTCCCGAATGCTGTCGGCGATCAGGCCGCGGTTTGGCGGCGCGCTCGCGTTCGCGGTTGTTGCCGCGCTGCCAGCCATTGCGCTGGCGCAAAGCCCCGGACCCGACTTTGACCACCTGACGACGGGCTACCCGCTTACGGGCGCACACAAGTCGGCGAAGTGCGAGACCTGCCACGTCAAGGGCATTTTCAAGGGCACGCCGAAGACCTGCGACAGCTGCCATGCGCCTGGTGCACGACTGAGCAGTGTCCTCATGCCGACGACGCATGTGCCGACGACCCAGCGCTGCGATCTGTGTCATACGACGGTGACGTTTGCCGGCGCGCGGTGGGACCATACCGGCGTGCAACCGGGCGCCTGCGCAAGTTGCCACAACGGATCGACCGCAACCGGAAAACCGTCGGGCCATGTGCAGACGACCCAGTCCTGCGACGTGTGCCACCGCACCTCCGCCTGGACTCCGGCGAGATTCGACCATACGGGCATCGTCGCCGAGTGTGCCAGCTGCCACAACGGCGCAACCGCCACCGGCAAGCCGGCCAGCCACATTCCGACCAGTCAGGCGTGTCAAACCTGCCACACGAACACGACGGCTTTCTCCGGCTCGACGATGAACCACGCGCAGATCGTCGGAGGCTGCGCGGCGTGTCACGGCGGACAGTTTCCGGACGTGGTTTCCAAGCCGGTGAGTCACGTGCCGACCTCGGCGCCCTGCGAAACGTGCCATAGCAGTTTCGCGACGTTCCGCGGCGCGACCTTCGATCACGCGGGCATCGCTGGGCAGTGCGCGACCTGCCATAACGGAAGCACGGCGACAGGCATGCCGGCAGGCCACGTTCCGACCACTCAGCCGTGCGAGTTGTGCCACTCCGCGACGACGTTTACGAGTTTCGCCGGCGCGAGCATGAACCATGCAGGCATCAGCGCGGGTTGCGCCACCTGTCACGCAACAGGATCGAGCTTTTTGGGTGTGGTCGGTCTGAAAACGCCGCCGGCGAATCACATTCCAACCACCAAGGCGTGCGAGACCTGTCACGCGGCGAGCAACTTTACGAGCTTTGCCGGCACGGCGATGAACCACAGCGGGATCACTGCCGGCTGTGCCACCTGCCACGCCTCCGGGTTGAGCTTCTTCGGCGTGACGGTCAAGGCGCCGCCGGTCAATCACATTCCGTTCAACAGTGCCGCCTGCGAGACCTGCCACACCGCCGGCAACTTCGCCAGCTTCGCCGGCACCCCGATGAATCACACTCCGGTGGCGGGGATCAGCTGCGTCACCTGTCACGAGACCGGCAAGAGCTTCTTCGGCGTCACCATCGTGACCCGGCCCACGCCGGCCCAGGATCCGAACCATCCGACCACCGGCGATTGCAGCGGCTGCCACACCACGACCACCTTCAACGGCGCAGTCGGCAAGCCAGCCAACCACTTGCCGACCACGCAAGCGTGCACGCTGTGCCACAGCAACTCGAACGACTACAGCATCGGCACGATGAACCACGCCGGCATCAGCTCCGGCTGCGCCACCTGCCATGCCGCCGGCTCGAGCTTTGCCAACATCGTACCCAAGACGCCGCCGCCGAATCACATTCCAACCACCAAGGCGTGCGAGACCTGTCACGCGGCGAGCAGCTTTACGAGCTTTGCCGGCACGGCGATGAACCACAGCGGGATCACTGCCGGCTGTGCCACCTGCCACGCCTCCGGGTTGAGCTTCTTCGGCGTGACGGTCAAGGCGCCACCGGTCAATCACATTCCGTTCAACAGTGCCGCCTGCGAGACCTGCCACACCGCCGGCAACTTCGCCAGCTTCGCCGGCACCCCGATGAATCACACTCCGGTGGCGGGGATCAGCTGCGTCACCTGTCACGAGACCGGCAAGAGCTTCTTCGGCGTCACCATCGTGACCCGGCCCACGCCGGCCCAGGATCCGAACCATCCGACCACCGGCGATTGCAGCGGCTGCCACACCACGACCACCTTCAACGGCGCAGTCGGCAAGCCAGCCAACCACTTGCCGACCACGCAAGCGTGCACGCTGTGCCACAGCAACTCGAACGACTACAGCATCGGCACGATGAACCACGCCGGCATCAGCTCCGGCTGCGCCACCTGCCATGCCGCCGGCTCGAGCTTTGCCAACATCGTACCCAAGACGCCGCCGCCGAATCACATTCCAACCACCAAGGCGTGCGAGACCTGTCACGCGGCGAGCAGCTTTACGAGCTTTGCCGGCACGGCGATGAACCACAGCGGGATCACTGCCGGCTGTGCCACCTGCCACGCCTCCGGGTTGAGCTTCTTCGGCGTGACGGTCAAGGCGCCGCCGGTCAATCACATTCCGTTCAACAGTGCCGCCTGCGAGACCTGCCACACCGCCGGCAACTTCGCCAGCTTCGCCGGCACCCCGATGAATCACACTCCGGTGGCGGGGATCAGCTGCGTCACCTGTCACGAGACCGGCAAGAGCTTCTTCGGCGTCACCATCGTGACCCGGCCCACGCCGGCCCAGGATCCGAACCATCCGACCACCGGCGATTGCAGCGGCTGCCACACCACGACCACCTTCAACGGCGCAGTCGGCAAGCCAGCCAACCACTTGCCGACCACGCAAGCGTGCACGCTGTGCCACAGCAACTCGAACGACTACAGCATCGGCACGATGAACCACGCCGGCATCAGCTCCGGCTGCGCCACCTGCCATGCCGCCGGCTCGAGCTTTGCCAACATCGTACCCAAGACGCCGCCGCCGAATCACATTCCAACCACCAAGGCGTGCGAGACCTGTCACGCGGCGAGCAGCTTTACGAGCTTTGCCGGCACGGCGATGAACCACAGCGGGATCACTGCCGGCTGTGCCACCTGCCACGCCTCCGGGTTGAGCTTCTTCGGCGTGACGGTCAAGGCGCCACCGGTCAATCACATTCCGTTCAACAGTGCCGCCTGCGAGACCTGCCACACCGCCGGCAACTTCGCCAGCTTCGCCGGCACCCCGATGAATCACACTCCGGTGGCGGGGATCAGCTGCGTCACCTGTCACGAGACCGGCAAGAGCTTCTTCGGCGTCACCATCGTGACCCGGCCCACGCCGGCCCAGGATCCGAACCATCCGACCACCGGCGATTGCAGCGGCTGCCACACCACGACCACCTTCAACGGCGCAGTCGGCAAGCCAGCCAACCACTTGCCGACCACGCAAGCGTGCACGCTGTGCCACAGCAACTCGAACGACTACAGCATCGGCACGATGAACCACGCCGGCATCAGCTCCGGCTGCGCCACCTGCCATGCCGCCGGCTCGAGCTTTGCCAACATCGTACCCAAGACGCCGCCGCCGAATCACATTCCAACCACCAAGGCGTGCGAGACCTGTCACGCGGCGAGCAACTTTACGAGCTTTGCCGGCACGGCGATGAACCACAGCGGGATCACTGCCGGCTGTGCCACCTGCCACGCCTCCGGGTTGAGCTTCTTCGGCGTGACGGTCAAGGCGCCGCCGGTCAATCACATTCCGTTCAACAGTGCCGCCTGCGAGACCTGCCACACCGCCGGCAACTTCGCCAGCTTCGCCGGCACCCCGATGAATCACACTCCGGTGGCGGGGATCAGCTGCGTCACCTGTCACGAGACCGGCAAGAGCTTCTTCGGCGTCACCATCGTGACCCGGCCCACGCCGGCCCAGGATCCGAACCATCCGACCACCGGCGATTGCAGCGGCTGCCACACCACGACCACCTTCAACGGCGCAGTCGGCAAGCCAGCCAACCACTTGCCGACCACGCAAGCGTGCACGCTGTGCCACAGCAACTCGAACGACTACAGCATCGGCACGATGAACCACGCCGGCATCAGCTCCGGCTGCGCCACCTGCCATGCCGCCGGCTCGAGCTTTGCCAACATCGTACCCAAGACGCCGCCGCCGAATCACATTCCAACCACCAAGGCGTGCGAGACCTGTCACGCGGCGAGCAACTTTACGAGCTTTGCCGGCACGGCGATGAACCACAGCGGGATCACTGCCGGCTGTGCCACCTGCCACGCCTCCGGGTTGAGCTTCTTCGGCGTGACGGTCAAGGCGCCGCCGGTCAATCACATTCCGTTCAACAGTGCCGCCTGCGAGACCTGCCACACCGCCGGCAACTTCGCCAGCTTCGCCGGCACCCCGATGAATCACACTCCGGTGGCGGGGATGAGGTGCGTCAGCTGCCACGAATTGGGTATGAGCTGGTTCGGCGTTCGCATTGTCACGCGGCCATCGGCCAACCATAACCCCGGACAGGACTGCGGCGCCTGCCATACCACCCGTTCCTTCGATAGTGGCGATGCGATGGCCCGACTCGGGGCGCGCATGCTGCGGGCACCGACAGTCGGACCAACGGGCCAGGTGCGGCAGCCGCGCGGTGCCGCCCCGGTAGTCGGAACACCGTTTCAAGGGCAGGTTCCGCGCGGAGCGGCGTCGCGCGACGTCCATGTCGGCATCGCGCCCGGCAGCTGCGTGAGCTGCCACAACGGAATGAGCGCCACGGCGAAGCCTGCACGCCACGTCGTGACCGCGCTGTCTTGCGACAGCTGCCACCGGACCACGACCTGGCTTCCGGCGACGTTCACGCATCAGGGCATTGCGCCCGGAACGTGCCTCAGCTGTCACAACGGGGCGCTTGCGAAGAGTAGGCCGGCGAGCCACTTCGCTACCGCGCGCAGCTGCGATTCCTGTCACCGGCCGACGGCGTGGACGACGGTACGGTATCAACACGTATCGCCGCTGTATCGCACGCACGCGCCCAGTGTGTCGTGCATCGCATGCCACAAGACCAATGCCGAAACCGTCGTCTGGCGATTCGCGGCGTTCAAGCCGGACTGCGCCGCGTGCCACGCGGACCAATTCCGGCCCCAACAACACCCCAAACCCGCTGCCGCCGGCAGACTCAACATGATCGTGGACATGCGCGACTGCTCCGGAAGCTGCCACCTCGGCACCGGACCGGCAAAAGCGCCCAAGACCTTCGCCTCGCGCCATCGGTCGACCGATGGCAGTTTCTAAATATCGCGCGGGTCCATTCGTCGTCGCGCTCGCCAAGCCGCTCGTCATGCTCCAACTCTGTCTGCACAAGGGCATCGCGCTGATCGTCGGCGTCGGCGTGGCGATGTTCTGCATGGGCGCGCGAGCACAGGTCATCGACACGATCGACATCGTTCGCGAGGGGGCCGACGCGAAGGTGTCCATCCGGTTCGTGGCGCAAATTCAATACCTGAGGCATGCGCCGCTGAGTAGTGGCGATCTGATCCGGGTCTATTTTCAGGTCGTCGGTGGCGACGACTCGATCCTGTCGACGCGAGAGGAGCGGCGGCGATCGCCGCCGAGCGATCTGGTGCCGCGTTTCGATGTGACCTACATCGCTCCTATAGGCAATACGCAGCGCCGGATCGACATCAAGTTCGAGTCTCGCGTGGATTTCCTCCTGCGGCCTGTCGACAACCATACGATCGCGCTCGTCATCCCCCTTTCTGCCGAAAGCCTGCGCAAGACAGCACCGGCCCGCCCCGCCACACCTGCGGAAGCTGCACGCCCGGCTCCATCCCGTGACGCCGCTCCTGCGACCGCGCCCGAAGCCCGGCCCGAAGTCGAGCAGGAAGCCTCGGCGGCGCTGGCACGGGCGCGCAGTGCGCTGCGGCGCGACGATCTCGAGGCAGCGATTCTCGCCCTCAACCGCGCGCTCAATCTTCCGCCCAACCGCGAGTCGCAGGAAGCCCAGGAACTGATCGGTACCGCGCGAGAGAAGTTGGGCGAGATCGACAAGGCCAGGGTCGAGTACGAGCTCTATCTTAAGCTCTACCCTCAGGGCCCCGGCGCAGTCCGCGTGCGGGAGCGTCTCGCCGCGCTCGGGCGCCCGGCGACGGTCGCCGCGGCGCCAGGACCTGGGATCGAGCGTGAAGCCGCCGGGCCGGCGCATTCGGCATGGGGCAGCGTGTCGCAGTTCTACTATGGCGGCCAGTCCCGCGCGCAGCAGACGACAACCATAGTCACTCCGGCGACCGGCGCGACCACGATCGAGACGAATCAACTTTCGGCAACGGATCAGTCGCAGGTAATCACTACCGCCGACCTCAATGGCCGCTGGCGGCAGGGCCCGTGGGACAGCCGTGTCGTCTTGCGCGACGAATACGCGTGGAACTTTCTTTCGGGCGGCACGAACAGCAATCGCCTCAATTCGCTCTTCGCGGAATCGCGCTATCAACCAACCAAAATGTTGATCCGCGCTGGTCGGCAAGTCGGTACGAGCGGTGGCGTTTTCGGCCGGTTCGACGGGGGGTTGTTCGCGTGGGACTTCCGCCCCGACTGGCGTCTCGGCCTGGTCGGAGGTCAGCTCGTCGACACGGCCCCGGGCGTGAAGCAAACCTTCGCTGGAATCAGCGTCGACGGCGACAGTTTCTTCCCCAATACGACCGGACAGCTGTTCGGCATCTACCAGCGGGTGGCGGGCACGACCGATCGCATCGGTCTGGGTGCCGAGGCGCGGTATTTCGACGCGACGCGCACCGCTTACGGGCTGCTCGATTACGATCCGATGTTCGGCGCACTCAACGTCGCGTCATTCCAGGGCAGCTGGCAACTGGCGGGCGGCACGGCGTTCAATGTCCTCGTAGATTATCGACGCGCCCCGACGCTGCAACTCTCCAATGTGGTGCTGGCGGAACAAACCAGCGATATCGCAACCCTTCTGCGCAGCAACGGCGCGTCTGCGCTTCGCGACGAGGCGAAGGCTTTCACTCCGATCTCCAAGGTATATTTGATCGGAGTTACCCAACCGCTGAGCACGAATTGGCAGCTCGGCTTCGATATGCGGGTATCCAGCCTGAGCGGGACGCCGGCTACCTCGATCGTCCCGGCCGCGCCCGGCACGGGCAACGTCTACACGTACACGGCACAGCTGATTGGAGCCTCACTAACCCGCTTCCAGGACATCGTCGTCGTCAACGGAAGCGTGCTGCGCGGCTCGCTGCTCGACGGAATACAGGCCGGTATAGACTACCGCTTCATTCCGGTTCCACTCGTGACGCTCGAGCCGTCGTTGCGGTACTACCATCAGACGGACAATCAGGGAGGACGGCTGACGCGGTTCACACCGGCGATTCGAATCGCCTATCAATTGCGCGAACGATTGTCGCTGGAAGGCGAATACGACTTCGAGCGGACGCGCTCGCTTGGCAGCACACTCGATAGTCTCGAGTACCACCATTTCTTCTATCTCGGCTGGCGCTGGGAATTCTAAAGAGAAGGACATCACGACCATGAACTTGTTTGCCTTTTATGCAGCATGCACCGCTTTGCTCCTGTTCGTGCTCGGGATTATCACGTTGCCCTTGCTGCGCCGCGGTGGCCAACGGCATGTCGCGCTCGATCCCGAGACTGCGCAGGTCGCCGTGCATCGCGACCAGTTGAGAGAGATCGAGCGCGAGCGCGCGGCCGGTACGCTGACGGAGACGCAATTCGCGGTGGCTCGGGGGCAAATCGAGACCCAGCTTGGCGACGAGCTCGCGACAACGCCTCCCGCACAAGTGGCGCCAGGGCGCCCGGCCGATCTGCGTACAGGCTGGCGCAATCCGATGGGGTTTGTCGTGGCGGCAACGGCCACCGTCGCCATCGCCGGCGCATGGGCGCTGTATGCGCGGCTGGGTACGCCGCAGGCAATCGTGAGCGAGGCAGGGCAAGCGACAGGCTCGACCGTTGCTGGCGCCGCAAAGACCACCACAACCGACGGCGCGCCGCTTCCGAGCATGGAAGTTCTGGCGCAGCGCCTCGCCCTGAAGATGCGGACGCAAACGCCCGACGACGGTGAAGGCTGGGCGCTGCTCGCGCGATCCTATGTCGAGATCAAGCAGTACCGGGAAGCCGCGGATGCCTTTGCGCAGGCCGCGAAACGGATCCCGAACGACGCGACGCTGCTCGCCGATTACGCCGATGCGCTAGGCATGGCCAAAGGCAAGACGCTGCGTGGTGAGCCGGCGGCGATCGTGCAACGCGCGCTCAAGGCCGATCCCAATCATCCGAAGGCGTTGGCGCTTGCCGCGAGCGCGGCGTTCGATGACAAGCAATACCGGGATGCGATCGCGTATTGGGAACGGCTGCGATCCATGCTTGCACCGACTTCCGACGACGCGCGCGGCATCGAGGCGAACATCGCGGAGGCGCGCGCGCTACTCGACGGCCGTTCGGTTCCCTTGGCGGCGCCGGGCGACGCCTCTGCCGATGTCGTTCCCGTTACAACGCCGGCGGCGCCAGGCGGAAGCGCGATCAGCGGCACGGTGCGGGTCGCGCCGGAGTTGACGGCGAAGGTGTCGAGCGGCGACACGCTTTTCGTCTATGCGAAGGCAGTCACCGGGCCGCAGATGCCGTTGGCGATCGTCCGCGCGAACACGGCCGGATTCCCGTTCGCGTTCCGGCTCGACGAAAGCCAGGCGATGCTGCCGGAGCTACGCCTGTCGCGCGTTTCGGAAGTCGCGCTCACCGCGCGCGTCAGCCATCGCGGCACCGCGACGCCTCAGGCAGGAGACCTTCAAGGCACCGTTCAGCCAGTGAAGGTAGGGTCCAGCGGCGTCGAAGTGATTATCGATCAGGTCGTCCGTTAACTATTGGCAAGTCGTGCCGAGTGGTCCAAAGACCTCCCGTGTGATCGCCTTGGTTTGCGTCACGCCGTTGACGGTGTAGCTGAATGTTCCGGTATTGCCATCGATAAAATCGAATGTGGCCGTGCCGACATTGCTCCCTTGGACGCCGCCGGGAGTCCCAAGCGAAGGAAAGGGAACAGCACTGAACGGGGGCCCTTGCGTGGCGCGGTATAGCTGTCCGGCGTAGCTCGCGGTGCCCGTCTTGTTCGCGGTTACGACCAGCCACATCGGCGAACGATCGAAATCGTAAGTAAACCAGGTGGCGACGATCGTGTCTGCCTCGTGGACGAGATTGATTCCCCACCCCGCTTCGGAGCCGGCCGGAGCATTCCACCACAGGTCCTGGTAATTGGTCGCAAGCGCCGGATTGCTCTGCGCGTCCGACATGCAGGTCGGCAAGGGGCCGAACGTCTCGCGCGTGATCGGCTTGGTCTGACTGATGCCGTCGACCGTGTAGGCGAACAAGCCGTTGTTGGCGTCGCTGAAGGTCAATGTGCCGCTGCCAACGGCGGCGCCGGTCGCGCCGCCGGCGCTGCCTACCGGCGGAAATGGAACGGCGTTGAATGGCGGTCCGGTCGCTTCAAACAGCGTTCCGGCGAACGTATCGGATGCCGTCCTGTTGGCGCTCATCACCAGCCACCAGGGTTTGCCGCTGAGGTCGTAGGTAAACCATGATGCGAAAATCGTGTCGCCTTGCTGGGCGAGATTGATACCCCAGCCGGCCTCGGACCCTGCCGGCGCTTTCCACCACAAGCCTTCATAGCTTGCAGGCGGGGAGGCGGTCGTTCCGACGCCTGACACCTGAAGAATCGCCAGCGACGAAAGCTCCGGTGCATCGACCACCAGGTTCGCCAGTCGCTGGCCGATTTGCGCTGGCTTGAAGTAGAGCGAAAGCTGGCATGACTTGCCGGCGGCAATCGTCACACCTACCCCACAGCTCTCTTCCGAACCGGAGAAGTCATAGACAGCGGGACCATTCAGGATGATGGCGCTGGGCGTCAACGCCGCCGGCCCGAGGTTCTTGAGCGCCACGACGAGCGCCGATGATTGGGTTCCTACCAGCTGCTCGCCGAAATCGGCGCTCGATGGAATGAAATTGAGCGTTGCGCTTCCGGCCTGCTGGTCGACGCCGCGACCGTAAAAGGTGAGCAGTTGGGTCGGCGAGCTGGTCGAGTTGTTGAGCCAAATCCCGCCGGACGTCTGGCCCACGGCGAAGGGGGAGAACAGGACGCTGATCGTGCATTTCTCCCCTGCGGGCAGCGATAGGCCTGGCGAGCAGGTCGTCGTCGGATGGAAGGCAGCGCCTGTTGCCGGATCGACATGCACGTCGGTGAATGACCACGACTCGCTACCGCAGTTGGTAACGATCGCGCTCATCGTCGTGTTTGTTCCGACCGTCCGGTTGCCGAAGGTCAGCGTGTCGGTGCTGATGCAAAACTTTCCCTGCGCGTGGACGTCGAACGCCGCGCCGATCATCAGCAGGAGAAAAATGAAGGTACGCAAGACGCCATCTTAGCGCCGCCACTCACTGCCCGGCGCTTCAGAAGCCAGACGACCCATAAAATCCTATGCCGGCGCGCGCGTGAGCTGGTTGTCGGCGCGAGTCCGACGCAAGTGTAGGAATGTATGCCCCTACCGCGCTGCGGGGAAATGTCGGAGTCGCCGGCGCGGATGAACCCTCCAAAGTCCTTTCCTTTCTCCCGGATAGCGAGCACCATCGGTACGGTAGCGAACAAAACCGGATAACGGCCGCGTTCCGCGCGTTCAAACCGGCGAATGGAGCTGGGGGAAGTGCCATGTCAACCGATGGTGATGCAATTCTTCGCTATGCGAGAGCCGACCAGGAACTGGATGAAAAGGCCCGAGTTGTGCTGACCGAGATCATCAAGGAAATCGAAGATCATCACGGGATCAAGATCGCCGAGTTCCGCGTGACCATCGACCCGTCGCATTGCGTCAATGGGTGGCCCAGCGTGAATTGCGTCATCGTGCGGGAGCGTCGAACGCACGGCGCCATGTAGGCGCGCCGGCCGAACCCCTAACGCGCGGCGTCTCGCCGTGCGACGTCGATGTCCAGATACTTCCAGTAGGTCGAGAACACCTGCGGGCTGAAGCCCAGAAGCCAGGGTTGAACGAAATCGTTCTCCAGCCGGAAGATCGTCGGCAGCTCCGGCATGTAAGTGCGGGCAAGCTCGGTCATTTGCCTGGCAGCGGCGATTTGTTCGGCGTCGCTTTCACTGCGCACGAACTTCTCGGCGGCGCGATCGTATTCGTCCAGCCGGAACTGCGAGACATTGACCCGCTGCGGCTCCTTGCTATAAAGCTGACGCAGCTCGACGTGGCCCGACGGCGAGCCGCCGAAGCCGCCGAAGTACAACTGGAATTGGCCCTTTTCCAGTTCCTTGATCGCGTCCTGGAACGGCGTCAACCGGTAGCCCATGCGAATGCCGACGGCGTCCATGTCCCTTTTGGTCAGCGTCTGGATCTCGCGCGAGACGGGGCTCGAGCGCAACGTCAGCATTAGCGTCAAAGGCTTTCCGTCCGGCGTATTGCGGTACCCGTCGGCGCCCTTGGCATAACCGAAGTGATCCAGCAAAGCCTTGGCCGTTGCCGGATCGTACCGGGGCTTCGAGCTCAGCGTTGCGTCGTGTCCGCCCACGCCCGGCGGCACCATCTGATCCGCCGGCAGCGCGTGGCCGGCGTATACGACCTTGACGAGTGTGTCGACGTCGAGCGCATAGGCGAACGCGCGGCGCAGCGCGATGCGTTCGTCGCTCATGCCCCCGACGACCGGATCGGCCACGTTGAAATAGAACGAGAACAGGTAAGGTTCCGCGTATACGCGCCTCGTAATTCCCCGCCGTGCGTATTCGGGCTTGAGCGCGCCATCGACGAGGAGTCTGTTGGCGACTTCGCCTCTGACGACGATGTAATCGAGGCCGCCCTGCTCGAATTGGAGTACGCGCGGCAGATCCTCGTCGATGATGTTGACCTCGACGTGACCGATTTGCGGCAAGGTCTTTCCCTGCATGCTGCGAACCAGCGCCGCCTGTGCCGGATCGCTGCTCTCGGGAAACCGCACGTGGCGGTACGCGGGATTGGCATCGAAAACGATGCGCGATCCGCGTTTCCATTCCCGCAGGCGAAACGGACCGGTTCCTACCGCCCGGGTGCGAATGTCGCCGCCGGCGGCTTCGACGACTTCGCGGGCGGCCGCGCCGACAAATCCCAGGATGTCGCGGATGGTCGGATAGTTCGGCTCGGTGAGCTTGAGCTGCAGCGTATAGCGATCGAGCGCGCGCAAGCCTTCGATCGGTCGATCGTAATCGAACTTGCCGCTCTTGCGCGCGGCGTCGACGACGGGTCGCGCGCCGATGATGAGATCGGATATCGGGGCGCCGCCACGGCGCAGATTGGGGTCGAGCCACCTTTTGTACGAGTAGACGTAATCCTGGGCGACGAGCTCACGGGGCTTGCCTTTGAACGCAGGATCGTCGGTGAAGAATATTCCCGGCTTGAGCCGAACGGTCCACGTCCTGCCCTCGTCGGTGATCGAAACCGGTCCCGCGGCGGTAAGCGGCGACAGTTTCGGCGGTGAAGCCAGATAGTCCCACTCGTATAACGGCTCGAATACGGCCATCACGATCTCGAACGACGGGTCGTCGGCGAATTGCTGCGGATCGAGCGTGTCGATGTCCGGGGAGGCCACGCGCAATATCTTGGTCGCGTCGGCCGCCGCGGCGATGCAGCAGAACGCCAGCAGAAGCGCGCACAGATGCCGGCCGAGCAGCAGCATTGAAGCCTCCGCGCGCCGTACCTGCCTTGCGTCTGTGTTCGGAAAGCCAGACAGAGGGCGCCAATGCGATCCGCGTCGATTATGCATCAAACGACGTGGCCGATTGAGCGGGCTGATCAGGGCGAGCGCGATGCGGCGGCGTCGATGCGGGGGCGCGCTGCGTCGCCTTTCGCCTCGTGTTCGGGCGCGACGGCCAGACGTCGAGCAGCACTTCGCGCAGCGCCGCAAACTGCGGATCGGCGTCGCGATCGGCGGCATCGACGAGCCGGAGCTGCGTCGTCACGACGGCGCCCGGCCAGATAGCCGCGCGCCTGGCATCGGCCATTGGCGCGGCGATGTCCCTGCGGATCGACGCGCCGGGTGGGCCGCCCAGCAGAGGATCGCCCGTGGTTAAAACGCTACGCCAAGGTTCTAGTCGTGCTGTCCCACTCGCCGCCGCAATGGGACTACCTGACATGTTGGCGCATTGAGGCATACAACCGCGCCGCCACTGGCTCTTCGCCATGGTGATCGATTTCGTGGGCAGCGGTATTGTCAGCAGCCGGATATCATAAACAAATGAATTAATTGCATTATTTATCATCACTTGGCGAAGTGGCCAACGCTGGGTGTTTGGCTGGTCGGCCAATCAAAATAAAGATGTATGCCACAACTATGTATACAGCAGTTGCAATTCTGGATTACATTGCGGCTTGTGATATGCCAATGGCAAGTGAGCCGACATGAAGATTCGCACGCTGGTTTCGAATCAGCTCTATTTCGGTCTGGACCCATTGCATTTGCGCCGAGGCGCAGCGCGCACCGTGTCCCGCGTTTTCGGATTGCCTACCGAGCGTGCCCTGGTAAACGCGCAAAGCCTGGCTGAAGACTTCCGGTTGGACGAGGCTTCGGGCGACGCGTTTGTCCACTCCCTCGCCGCCGAGGGATTGTTGCGGGAGGAGCCGGGGAGCACGGGGAATTACCACCTGACGCTACGCTTCCACGAGTTCGCGCAAGCGCGCGTGACTGCACCGCTCGATCGGATACAAGCCAGGCAGCTAATCGACAGGGCCTGCCGACTGGCGGCGCGGATTAACGCCGATCGGACCTGGAACCCGATGATGATTGACATGATGGCAGTGTCCGGCAGCTACATGAGCCGCAGCAATGACATCTCCAACCTCACATTGTGGCCGGTCGTGAAAGCGCGCGAGCAGGTGCGGCCCCGGCGTTTTGGGCCACCGATGACTAAAGCCGGGAGTTCGTCCGAAATCCGCGCCGCGCTGCGGGCGATAAGCCCCTTCATCCTGGTTCACCTCGTCACCGATACGGCATCGGTCGAGCGGCCCTTCAGCGTGCCGTTCCGGGCTTACGACGACATGATCGCGTCCTCGGTAGCCTCGGCGAGGCTTCTCGCTTGGAGCTCGTCGCTTCGCCGGCAGCTTACCGGACGCTGAACGCCGCTCGAGTTCACGCCAGCCGGCGTTCCCTCTATGCTGTCGCTGTGCCGATTGATCCGGCGCGCGAGAGGAAACGCCGATGCCTGTCGACTATCGCCTGCTTCGCTCGTGGCTGTTCGTGCCCGGCGATTCGGAGCGCAAACTGGCCAGGAGCTGGACCGCGGACGCAGACGCGCTGATCGTCGATCTCGAGGACGCGGTCGCCGGCGAGCGCAAGGCCATCGCACGCGACATGGCGGCCGACGCAATTGCGGCTGCTGCGCGCGGCAAGACAGTCGTTTCGATCCGCATCAACGCCATCGACAGCGGCCTTGCCGACGAAGACATCGCGCTGACGTTTCGCTGTCGGCCCGATGCCTACGTGCTGCCCAAAGCGAGCGATCCCGCCGACATACGGCGCGTGTCGGCGCAGCTCGCGAGCCTGGAAGGAATGGCGGGAATGCGGGTCGGAGCGACTGCGATCGTACCCATCGTGACCGAGCACCCGCGCGCCATTCCACGCCTGGAATCGCTGTGCGGCGCGGACCCGCGGGTGGTCGCGATCATGTGCGGCAACGAAGACCTGGCCGCTGCCATCGGTGCCCGCCGGGTCAAGGATGAGTCCGGTGCAATGCTCGAAGTGTTCCGCGTCGTGCGCGCGCTCGCGCTTCTCGCGGGCAGTGCCGCAGGCATCGGCGTCATCGATTCGCCGGTTGTCGAGATCGCTGCCACCGAGGTGCTGGAGCGCGAAAGCGCCGAGGCCGCGGCGATGGGCTATACCGGGAAGCTGGTGATCCATCCGGCACAGGTCGGGCCGGTCAACGCCGCGTTCCTGCCGACGGCATCGGAGATCAAGCAGGCGCAATCGCTGCTCGCGGCCGCGCACGGGCACGCCGGCGCCTTTCGTTTTGAGGACAGGATGGTCGATGTCCCTCATATGCGCCGGGCCGAGCGGATCCTGGCGTTGGCGCGCGCGCACGCCACGGTCCGATCGGACTGATACGCCAGTGCTGATAAGAAAAAGCTCGCCGCGCCTGATCGCGACGGGCGAGCTTTCATTTCACTAGGTCGCAGGAACGTCAAAGCGCGACGTGCCGGCAGCTGCGGCGATGGGTGTCAGCGCTCCCAGCGGCCCCGCTCATAGCGATAGCGGCCGCCGTGTTCGGCCCAGCGGTCCGGGACCCAGTGTTGGCCGCGGCGTTCGCGCACGTAGTGGCCCGCACGCCAGACGTGGCGGTGATGACCGCCGTCCCAAGCCCAGAAACCAGGCGCCCAGACAAACCCGACGCGCGGCGGCGGCACCACTTCGTAACGCGGTGCCGGCGGAGCGATGTTGATGTCCAGGTCGACCCGGGCTTGGGACGCCAGCGGCAGTGCCAGCGATGCGGCGGCCAGGGCGACGACGAGTAGTTTGCGTTGTGCAAGCACGATAAGGTTCCTTTGCGTCAAAGTTGCAGATTCATGTTGCCGTAGTGAGCTTCCGCTGGCTATCGGACGGGCGCGCTTTTAAGTGTAGGTGGGGCACTCTTTCAAAATAGGAGAAGCGCCGACGCTAGGCCGCTTCTGCACCGGCGCCCACAGCGGCCTCAGCGCTGATGGCGGTGGGCGCGGCGCTCGGCATCGATCGGCGAGCGCAACCGCGCGACGGCGCTGACGGCGATGTCCTGGGCCGCGCCGTCGGCTGGCAGATCGATCTCACCGTCACGCTCTATCGGCAACGCTCGGACTGGCGTCCTGGCGGCGGCAGGGCGCCTGCCGCGGTCCGGCATGGAAATTGATTTTGGCGGCATCGGCAAGGAATACGCGGCCGACAGGATGGCCACGATCTGCCATGAGGGCGGCGCGGTGCACGCGCTCGCGAATCTCGGCGGCGACGTTCGCGTCGCGGGCCCGCAACAGGACGGATCGCCCTGGCGCGTCGGCATTTCGGATCCGCGTCGGAAGGACGCAGTCGTCGCGACGGTCGAGCTCGACAGCGGAGCCGTCGCGACCAGCGGCGATTACGAGCGCTTTTTTGACCTCGGCGGACGCCGCTATTGCCACATCATCGACGCCCGCTCGGGTCATCCGGTTACGCACTGGCAGTCGATCAGCGTCATCGCGCCGCTGTGCGTGCTTGCAGGAAGCTGCGCGACGATTGCGATGCTTTTCGAAGGTGAGGCGGAGGTTTTTCTGTCGGGCGAAGGGGTGAGCTACCTTGCCGCAGATGGGGGCGGCGTACTGCGCGGGCGGGCAGTTGTGGCGCCGACACAACGGTGACGTCGGCGAGTTGTCCTGAACAACTTCGCTGTCAGGATGCCCGCAGTCCGGCTTGGCACGCGAACCTAAGCAGGCGCGCCAAGGGCCAGGCCGTGGCGTGCGACGCTGCCCTTGCGTGGATGCGCGCTACAACCGTCGCGCCGGCCGCAGCCAAAGTAAAGCGTGGCCGGGCTGGTTGTCGGACGGCGACGCGCTTGGGGGCTGGCCTTGTCTATACTGCGCCATGCCCGCGAGCCGCGCCCGTTGAGACTCCGCCGCGATCTTCAATTCGCCTGTGTCATCGCGGCCTTCAGCGCTTCGGCATTTGCCGCAGTCGGTGTCAACAAGAGCTTTACGCCGAATTCAGTCGTCGCCGGCCAGGCTTCGACGCTGACCATCGTTCTGCTCAATCCGAATCCGTCGTCCGCCACTGGCGTCGCGCTGACCGATACATTGCCGAACGGCGTCGTCGTTGCCAATCCGTTGACCGTCGCCAGCAACACTTGCGGCTTCACGGTGAATGCGACGCCTGGTACGCGGCCGATCGCGCTCACCGGCGGCGCGATCCCGGCGATCAGTGCCGGCCTGCCGGGACAGTGCCAGCTCACGATCGACGTCGTGTCGTCGACGCCGAACACCTATCTCAACACCATCGCGGCCAATGCAGTGTCGTCGTCGCAGGGCAAGAATGCGCAGGACGCGCAAGCGACGCTCGTCGTGTCGAAACCGGCGAACATCACCGCAAGCAAGGCATTCCTGCCGACCAACGTGCACGGCAGCGGAGCCGGGTCGACGCTGACGATCACGCTGACCAATCCGAATCCGATTCCGCTGACCAACGCGGGGCTGACCGATTCGCTGCCGGCGGCGATCACCATTTCCGCGACGCCCAACGCGGCGACGACCTGCGGTGCCGGGACGGCGACAGCGAGTCCGGCAGCCAGTAATCCGGCGACCATCGCGCTGTCGGGTGGCACGATCCCGGCGAACGGGTCATGCACGATGACCGTCGATGTCGTCGCGCGCAACCCGAACGCGCTCACCAACGGCAACCAGACCAATTCGATCGCCGCCGGTGCCTTGACAACGACCGAGGGCGCCACCAGTCCGGCGGTCACCGCCAACATCAACGTGCAGACGGGCGCGCAGGTGACCAAGGCATTCGCGCCGACGCCGGTTGCGCCGAACGGCGCGTCGAGTCTCACGATCACCGTCACCAACTTCAATTCCTCGGTGCTCACGCCGATCGCATTCACCGACACCCTGCCCGCGACGATCCAGGCGACTGCGCTGCCGGTGAGCAGCTGCGGTGGAACGATCGACACCGTGCCCGCGCAGCCGGCGCCGGCGCCCTACACGGCGTTCTCGCTGGCGGGTGGCAGCCTCGCCGGCGTCGCCGGTCCGGGACCCGGCACGACCACTTGCACGATCACTGCCCCGGTCACGGCGAGCGCGTCCGGCACCAATACGATTCCGGCCGGCAACTATGGCGGCGTAGTGATCGCCGCGGCGAGCGGAACACTGTCGGTCAGTGCGATCACCGGCAGCAAGTCGTTTACGACGCCGGCGCTGCAGACCGGCTCGACGACGATGACGATCACGCTCAACAACCTGACCGCTAGCGACGCGACGATCACGTCGCTGCGGGACGATCTTACGACCATGGGCGCCGGCTTCACCGTGCAAAGCGGTGCGACGCCGGGCGGCACCTGCGGCGTGACGCTCACTTCGACCACCCCAGGCACATTGATCACGACCACCGGCGGCTTTATCGCGGCCAACAGCAGCTGCACGATCATCCTGCCGCTCGACATTTCACCGACCGCGGCCACCGGCAACCGCACCGATACGATCGCAATCGCGAACAACGCCGTCAATGGCGTGCACACGACCACAGGCAACAACGCCGTGACAATCACGGGGGTGGTCAACGTCCAGCGCGCGTTGACGGTTACCAAGGCGTTCAACCCCGCCAGCGTCCAGGGGGGAACCGCATCGCGGCTGACGGTCACGATGACGCCGACGGTCGCGCTCACCGGTGCCGGATTCGTCGACGACCTGACGACGATGGGGGCGGGCTTCACGCTGCTTTCCGCCGGCCCGGGTCCGAACCCGGTGGCGACCAACTGCGGCGGTGGGACGGTCACCGCGACTGCAGGCGCGACCAGCTTTTCGCTTGCCGGTGCCGTGCTGGCCGCCGGCGTGCCCTGCACGGTCGCGGTCAATGTGGCGACGACGGCGGCGTCGGGAGTGTTCACCAACCGCATCCTCGCCGCCAACATGACGACCACGCAAGGTGTCACGACCGCCGACGTGACCGCGAACCTGACGCTGGTCTCGACGTCGGTGACGGTGAACAAGTCGTTCAGTCCCACCACCGTCGCCGTCGGTGCGCCGAATTTCTCCACTCTCTCGATCCAGGTTCGCAACAACAATGCCGGCGCGATCGCGCTGACCGGCGTCGGCCTCACCGACCTGTTGCCGCTCGGGATGGCGATTTTCACCACGCCGTCGGCGAGTTTCACCGGCGCGGGTTGCAGCGGCGCCACGATCACCGCGCCGGCCGGCGCGACGCAGATCAGCGTCTCGGGAGCCAGCGTCAATGCCAACTCGATTTGCACGCTGTCGGTCCGTGTCGTGGCCAACATCGCCGGCAATCTGATCGATACGATCCCGGCGGCGGCGATCACCAGCACGCAAGGCGTTACGAATCCGCTCCAGGGAACGGCCACACTGGCGGCGACAGGCACCGTCAACCTGACGATCACCAAGACCGACGGGGTGGCATCGGTCGTGCCCGGCGACGGCACGACCTACACGATCGGCGTTTCGAACGCGGGGCCGGGCGATGTAACCGGTCTGGGTGTCAACGACACACCGCCGGCCGGGATGAGCTTTACTTCGTGGACCTGCGCGGCGACCGCCGGGTCCGCGTGCCCTGCAAGCGGCAGCGGACCGATCGCCGCCAACGTGACCGTTCTTGTCGGCGGCTCGGTGACGTTCACCGTCGATGCGGCGATTGCGTCCGACGTTACAGGGAGCATCACCAATACCGCGAGCCTGGCCGTCCCCGGCTCGGTGATCGACACGAACCCGGTCACGTCGGCGAGCGACACGGATACGCTGACGCCGCAGGCGGACCTTGCGATCACCAAGACCGACGGTGTCGGCAGCGCGACACCGGGCGGGTCGACCACCTACACGATCGTGGCGGCCAACAACGGGCCGAGCGATGTTTTCGGAGCACCGGTTGTCGACCTCCTCCCCGCCGCGGTGACCGGCGCTACCTTCACCGCCGTCGGCACCGGGGGCGCAGCGGGCTTCAGCCCCAGCGGCAGCGGCAACATCAACGAGACGATCGATCTGCCAGCGGGCGCGACAGTGACCTACACGGTCATCGCCGACATTTCGTCGGGCGCCTCCGGAGACCTGGTCAATACGGCAACGATCGCGGCTCCGGCCGGCGTGACCGATACGAATGGCGCCAATGACAGCGCGACGGATACCGACACGCTGACATCGCAGGTGGCGCTCGTCGTGGTCAAGACCGACGGCAGCGCAAGCTATACGCCGGGCGGTACCGCGACGTACACCGTCACGGTTACCGCCACCGGTGCCAGCGATGCCGAAGATGTCACGGTCAGCGACCTTCTGCCCGCGGGCGTTACACTGACGGCAGGCGCTTCCTGCGTCGCCAACGGCGTGTCGGACTGCGGCACGCTGACGGGAAGCATCGGTGATACCAGCTTCGGCGCCAGCGGCGCGCAGATCGCCGCTGGCATGGGTAACGCGCTGGTGTTTACGCTGCCGGTCGCGTTTGCGCCGGATATGGTCGCCAATCCCCTGATCAATACTGCGTCGGCGCTCGATGTCCCAACCGGCGCGACGGCGTCGGGCGGGGACAGCGACCTCCTGGCCCCGCAAGTGAGCCTCGCCGTCATCAAGAGCGACGGCAGCTCGACGTACACGCCGGGCGGCTCCGCGACCTACACGATCACGATCAGCAACGGCGGCCTGTCGGATGCGACCAATGTCACTGTCACCGATCCTCTGCCGGGCGGTTTGACGCTCACCGCCAACGCTACCTGTGTCGCGAACGGCACTGCGAGCTGCGGCACCGTGACAGGGACGAACGGCCAGACGGGCCTTGGCGCAACCGGTGCCGCGATCGCGGCCGGCCCGGGCAACTCGCTGGTGCTTACGGCGCCCGTCGCGTTCGCGGCAGCGATGACGGCGGATCCTCTCGACAATACCGCGACCGCTACCGACGTGTTTTCGGGCGCGACCGGTGCCGGAACCGACAGCGATGCTCTCGCCCGGCATGTGTCGCTCGCGGTTACGAAGACCGACGGCAGCGGGACGTATGTACCAGGCGGAGCCGCGACCTACACGATCACCGTCGCGAACACGGGCTTGTCCGACGCGATGAACGTGACCGTCAGCGACGCGCTGCCGCCCGGCGTCACGCTCAGCGCCGATGCGAGCTGCGTCGCCGGCGGCAGCGCAGATTGCGGGACCGTCACCGGCAGCACAGGACAGGCGACCCTCGGTGCCACCGGAGCAAGCATCGTCGCAGGAAGCGGCAATTCACTGGTGTTCACTGCGCCGGTGATCTTTGCATCGGGTTTGATGGACGACCCGTTGATCAACGCGGCAACTGCATTCGACATTCCGTCCGGCGCGAGCGGCAGCGGCGCCGACGCCGACGCGCGCGCCGCGCAGGCCCTGCTCAACGTTACCAAGACCGACGGCACCACAACCTATACACCCGGCGGCAGTGCGACGTATACGGTCGTCGTGACCAACGCCGGGCCGTCCGACGCGCTGAATACGACGATAGCCGATCCGTTGCCGACCGGAGTGATCCTCGCGGCGAACGCGACCTGCGCAGCTGCCGGTGTCGCGAGCTGTGGCACGGTGACCGGCAGCGCAGGACAGGCGAGCCTTGGCGCAACCGGCGCGCAGATAGCGGCAGGTGCGGGCAACGCGCTCACGTTCGCCGCGCCGGTAGGGTACGCGCCGAACATGACGGCGAATCCACTGATCAATACCGTGACGGTGACCGATCCCGAGGCGCTGCTGCCGGCAATCGCCTCCGACAGCGATGCACTGTCGGCGGTCGTCGATCTTCGCATCACCAAGACAGACGGCGTCGCGATCGCTATTCCTGGCCAGGCAGTGAGCTACACGATCGTCGTTTCCAATGCCGGTCCCGGCGACGCGATCGGCGCGACCGTCAGCGATACGCTGCCAGCCGTGGTCGGCAGTGCGACCTGGACGTGTGTGGCGAGCGGCGGCAGTTGCAGCGCCTCGGGGTCGGGAAGCATCAATGACACAGTAAACGTGCCGGCTGGCGCGACACTGACTTACACAATGGTTGCCAACGTCACGTCGGGTGCAACGGGCATCCTCGTCAACACCGCTTCGGTGGCGGCGCCTGCGGGGACGACCGATGCGAACGCTGCCGACAACAGCGCCACCGACACCGATGTGCTGACCCCGACCGCCGATCTGGGCATCACCAAGACCGACGGAAGTGCCAGCTATTCGCCGGGCTCAGCGGTGACGTATACGATCGTGGCGAGCAACGCCGGGCCAAGCGGCGTCACTGGAGCGATGGTCGCCGATACGTTGTCGGCCACTATCGTGGGATCGACCTGGACTTGTTCCGGCGCCGGCGGAGGCGCTTGCCCCGCGTCCGGGTCGGGCGACATCGCGACCTCGGTCAACCTGCCGGCCGGTGGCAGCGTGACCTTCTTACTGACGGGCACCGTTGCGCCGGCGGCCACGGGCAGCCTGGTCAACACCGCGACAGTCGGTGCACCGCTGGGTGTGACCGATCCGAATCCGGCCAACAACAGCGCGAGCGACACGGATACTCCCGGATCGTCGGTTACGCTGCTGTTGACCAAGACGGACGGCAGCGCCGCTTACACGCCCGGTGGGACCGCGATCTATACGATTACGCTCGCCAATGCCGGGCCGTCCGGGGCGGGCTCGATCACGGTGACCGATAGCCTTCCTTCCGGTGTCGTGCTGACCGGCAGCGCGACGTGCACTGCAACCGGGACTGCCAATTGCGGCACAGTCACCGGCGCGGCCGGCGGGACCCTCGTTACCCTGACCGGGGCGACCATCGCGGCCGGCCCTGGCAACGGTCTGGTGATTCGATTGCCGGTGAAGTTTTCGCCGGTCTCGACACCCGCGCACCTGGTAAATACCGTCACGGCCGCCGATCCGGGAAGCCTGTCCGTTGCATCGGCGTCCGACGACGACGCGCTCAACACCGGCGCCGTTGCCGCGATCCCCGTCGACCAGCGCTGGGCATTAGCCCTTCTGGCGCTCGCGCTGGTATGGGCAGCGCGCTCGATGCTGCCACGCGCGAGACGCAGCAGCCGGCGCTAGCGCGACGGCTACCAGCGGGCGATGCGTCCGAGGACGTAGCCTGCCGCGAGCGCGCCGAATACGGTGGTCAGCGGGCGTGCGCGGATCGAACTGCACGCAGCCTCGGTCATTGCGCCCTGCGCGCGACGAGCTTTCTCCGGTACGCGGCTCGCCCAATCAGCGGCGCTCGACGCCTTGTCCGCAGTTGTATTGACGGCGCGATGGGCCGAGTCGCTGGCCCGTCCGACACCGGAAACCGCCTTGTCGGCGACGCGGTCCACGCTTTGATGCGCTTGCTGCGCGGCATGTTCGATCGTCGGGTTGCTATACGAGCCCGGTCGCAGTTGAGTCTCTTCCATTATCAGCTCCTCATCAGTAGTTCCACGCGAATCCCGGTCGCCGCGCAGGCGAGGCTACTCCGGCGTTCCTGATCGGCACGTCAACTATCGGCTTCCGCACTGCCTGACGGTATCAGCGGTGGTCCGATTCGAATGTAGGAATCTCGCATGCTAGGATTGCCGCCGGATCGCGAGAGCGAAAGCAACGGAGCACCTAGCGATGAATCGACTGGACTTCGAAGGCCGGGTCGCGGTCGTCACCGGCGGGGCGACCGGCATCGGATTCGCGGTTGCACAACGGCTTATGGCGAGCGGCGGACGCGTGAGCCTGTGGGATCGCGATTCAACCGCGCTGCAACGGGCCGCGGCGAGCCTGGGACAGGGCGCGGATACGCGGCAGGTCGATGTCGCCGACTCTGACGGGGTCGCCGCCGTTGCGCAGGCGACGCTGTCGGCGCTGGGACGCGTCGATGCGCTCGTCTGCTCGGCCGGGATCACGGGCCCGAACACGACCACCTGGGACTACCCGGTCGATGCGTGGCGGCAGGTGATCGATGTCAACCTGAACGGCGTTTTTCACTGCAACCGGGCGCTCGTTCCGGCGATGCTCGCGCGGGACTACGGACGCATCGTCAACATCGCCTCGGTGGCCGGCAAGGAAGGCAACCCCAACGCGAGCGCCTACAGCGCGTCGAAGGCCGCGGTCATCGGCTTGACCAAGTCGCTGGGCAAGGAGCTCGCGAAATCCGGCGTGCGCGTCAACTGCGTGACGCCGGCGGCGGTCAAGACCGCGATCTTCGATCAGATGACTCAGCAGCACATCGATTTCATGCTGTCGAAGATTCCGCTGGGCCGCTTCGGGACGGTCGACGAAATTGCGGCGCTGGTCGGCTGGCTTTGCACCGCCGATTGCTCGTTCTCGACCGGCGCGGTGTTCGACCTGTCGGGGGGCCGCGCGACCTACTGACTGCGCACGCTACCAGCTCAAAGGCGCAACGGCAGTCCCGCGCCTTACGGCCGCACCGCCAGCATGATCTTGCCGATGTGAGCGCTGGATTCCATCAGTCGATGCGCCGCCGCTGCCTCGGCCAGTGGAAAAACGCGATGGATGACCGGCTTCAGCTTGTGCGCGGCGAACAACGGCCAGACTTGCTCGCGCAGCGAAACCGCCAGCGCCGCCTTTCTCGCGGCCGGGCTCGCGCGAAGGGTCGAGCCGGTGATAGTCAGCCGCTTCATCATGATATGGCGCCAGTCGACGGTGACGCGGCTGCCCTGCAGGAATGCGATGATCGCCATCCGGCCTTCCAGCGCCAGGCATTTCAGATTTTTTTCGATATAGTCGCCCCCGACCATGTCGAGGATGACATCGACGCCGCGCTTGGCCGTAAGCGCGGCGACTTCGGCGGCAAAATCCTGCTGCCTGTAGTTGATCGCATGGTCGGCGCCGATCGCCTTGCAGAACGCCGCCTTCTCGTCGCTGCCGACGGTCGTCATCGTGACTGCCCCGATCGCGTGCGCAAGCTGGATCGCTGCCAGTCCGATGCCGCTCGAGCCGCCGTGGATCAACACGGTTTCGCCGGCCTTCAGATGAACCCGGTCGAACAGGTTATTCCAGACGGTGAAATAATTTTCCGGCAGGCTGGCCGATTCGAGTGCGGAAAGGCCCTCGGGACATGGCAGGCAGCACGCCGCCGGCGCCACGCAATACTCGGCATAACCACCTCCCGGCGTCAGCGCGCAGACTCGATCGCCCAGGCGCCATTCGGCGACGCCGTCGCCCAGCGCGACGATCGTGCCGGCCACTTCCAGCCCGATGACCGGCGAAGCATCGGCCGGCGGCGGATAGTTGCCCGCGCGCTGGATGCAGTCGGGTCGATTGACGCCGGCGTAGGCGACTTCGATCAGCACCTCGCCCTGCTTCGGGGACGGCGTGGCCATCTCGGCCGGCGTCAGGACCTCGGGCGGGCCGGGCTCGCGAGCCACGATGTAGTTCATAACGGTCGGAATTGCGGCGGGCATCGCTAAAGGCTTTGACGCAGCTTAGGACGGGCGACCATTGTAGCCCGGCCTTCGCGTTTCATCGCGCCGGACATCCGGGCTACACTTGGGCGTCATTCGACCGATACGCCGATGAAAAAGTTCGTCGCCCTCGTTGTCGTCCTCCTCGTGTTTATCGGCGCGGCCTGGATTGCGTTTGCCGCGGACTACAGCGACGGCTACCGCGTCGGACAGGTCATCAAGCTTTCACGCTCGGGCTACGTATTCAAGACCTGGGAGGGGACGCTGGACTTCGGGTTCCTGCAGCAGGATCCGACGCTGGGCACAGCCACCCGGCTGTGGGATTTCAGCGTCCGCGACGGCGATGACGCGGTGCGCAAGGCCATCGACGATGCGATCGCGGTCAATGCGAAGGTGAAGCTTTTCTACCACGAGAAATATTTCCGCTGGTCTTTTTTCGGCGACACCAAGCATTTCGTCTACAGGCTCGAGCGCGTCGGCTAGCGTTGCCAAGGCCGCTCCCGTGAACGTGGCGCAGTTGCCCGGCGTAATGCGATAGGACGGCGATCTATCCGGAACGTTTTTTGCTGCCCTCATGTCAGGCGAGCTTGTTTGTGCGCTTTTTACAGGAGATAAGCGATGGCGCAAATGCAAGGTTCAACGGGATCGGCAAGCTACAACAGATGCGCGCACCCGGGCTGCATGTGCGATGTCGCTCCCGGCAAGAAGTACTGCTCGGAGTATTGCGAGCAAAACGCCGGGAGCAAGTCGGTTTCGCCGGGCGGCTGTGGTTGTGGCCACGCCGCATGCAAGCGCGGCTGAGCAGCGGGCGACGCGACGCCGGTGGCGCCAGCGCGTAGTCCGGCAACTATTGCTGCCGCTTGTAAGCTTTACTCGATCCCGATTCGATGTGAAGGAGAAACCGATGCCTGATCGAAAGACGATGGAACGCGCTGCCGAAGACAAGCGCGAAGGAAAGTCACCGAGCACGCAGGCCGGCGAGTTTGTCCGCGAGGAAATGGAACACGTGCGCGAAGGCAAGCATGGCGCACGATCGGCGAAGCAGGCGATTGCCATCGGCTTGTCGAAGGCGCGCCGCGCGGGCGTTGCGCTCAAGGCGCCCGCCAAAGGCAAGGCTTCCGCCAAGACCCGCCGCAGCGCCAAGCTCGCCGGTGCCGCCGGCGCGCGCAAGACCACCAGCGTTTCGGCGCGGCGATCGAGGGCGACGACCAACGCCCTGAAACGCGAAGGCAGCAGTGCCGCAAGCCCGACTGCGCTCTCGCGGCAGGCGAAGGCGGCGGCCAGGAAACGCGGCCCGGCGGCGCGTTCGGCCGCAGCCCGCAAGGCAGCGCGCACACGTTCCCGGAACGCTTGACCGTCCCGGATCGCGCCCTTTCGCCGGGCGCGATTGCAACGCGACCGACTAGCGATCGGGAAGTACCGGCTTTCGCTTGCGCTGGCGCACGCCTAGGGCGCTGATCGCCGCTGCCGCGGCGACCACTGTCGCGGCAGCGAACACGGCGCGTGCGCCGTGGCCTTCGACGATTCTGCCACCGAGCGCATGTCCGGCGCCGAGGCCGCCGACGAGGAAAGTCGTCGACCAGGTGAACGCCTCGGTCGCGTAGCGCGACGGCGCGTTGGCGCTGATCAGGAGCATCACCACCGTCAGCGCGGGGGCGATGCCGATGCCGGCGACCAGCGCAAGCGCCGCAAGCAACCACGGCGAATTCGTCACCGTATGCGCCGCCAGCGGCAGCACCACGAGCAGCAGCAATCGAGGCAGCTGCCGCTCGACCGGCATCGCGAGCGGCACTCCGCCATAAAGCAGGCCACCGGCGCCGCTGCCGATTGAATTGACGCCGATCAGGATGCCCGCGAACGCCGGCATCGCGGCTGCGGTCGCAAAGCCGGCGTAGCCGATCTCGAGCAGACCCAACGAGAACAGCAGCAGGAACGTCACGGCGTAAACGGCCAGCAGACGCGGATCGGCCAGCGGTCCGAGCAGACGCCGCTCGACGCCCGGCTGGTGACGCCAGTACTTCAGCGCCGGGGACAGGGCGAATACCGGGACGGCGAGGGCGACCAGGAGGAAAGCGGCGGTGAACGCGACGCGCGGCGAAGCGACAGCCAGCAGCACGGCGACCAGCACCGGGCCAAGCGTGAAGGCGAGCTCGATCAACACGGCATCGAGGGCGAAGGCAGTTTTGCGCTCGCCCGGATCGTCGAAGCGATAGCGCCAAACGGTGCGCGTCAGGACCGTGATCGGCGGCGCGAAGGCCCCTGCGATCGCGGCGGCGGCCACGAGGGCCGCGAGCGACAGCGCCAGCCGGTCAGCCAGCAATACGAAGACCAGCGCCGACGGGCAGACAATGCCGGTGACGAGCATCACGGCACCCGGCCCGCGGCGATCGATGATGCGACCCAGCACAGGGGCAGCGATCGCCGACGCCGCGAGATCGAGGCCGACGGTCAGGCCGGCCTGGGCGAACGATCCGGTCAGTGCGCGCACGTGCATCAGCATCGCCAGCGTGAGACTGGCTATCGGCAGCCGTGTTATCAGTGCGGTCGCGAGCAACCATGGGACGTCCGGCAGGCGCAGAAACGACTTGTAGCGACTTATGATGTCGTCGAGCATCGAGGGGAAAGTGCGCGCCGTGCGGCCAATCGCACGCAGAACTCGCGTTAGTAGACGACGGTCACGTTCTCCGGCGCCAGCCAATCGCGCAAGCCGGCAAGCAGGTGCTCGTCCAGGTTGACCCGCCAATCGCTGCCGAGCTCGATGTCGCCGCCGCTCGCATGGTTGGAGTAATTGATCGTCACCGGACAATGACCGCGGCGAAACGGCTCGATCAGATCGAACAGACGCTGTGCCGAGCTCGAGCCGTTGCACGAAAGACGCAGCGCGCGCGCCCATTTCCGGCGCGCGCCCGCCAGGTCGTAGACGGCGTCGGCGATGATGCGCAAACCCTGGACCTGGCCATCGTCGCCGACGCGCTGCTGCACCTTGACTTCGGCAACCAGCACTGCGTCCTCGCGCAGCAGATGGCGATTGGCATCGAAGGTTTCGTTGAAGATGACGATCTCCGGCTGATCGCGGCCATCGTCGAGAGTGACGAAGGCCATCTTGCCGCGGCGCGAGGTCTGTGTGCGCAACTGCACGACGATGCCCGCGATGCGAACAGGCGTCTGTGTGGGCTTGAGCGCGCCCAGCGGCTGCTGCACCAGCCGGGAGAGCTCGGCCGCGTGTGCATGGTACGGATGGCCCGATAGATAGAAGCCGAGGCTCGCCTTTTCTTGCGCCAGGCGTTCTGCTTCCGACCACTCGCGTGCGGCGATCAATGCCGGCGCGGCCTCTCCCTCGCCGCTTTCTTCACCGAACAGCGACACCTGCGAGGCGGCGCGCTCGGCTCGTTCGCCGTGGTCGAGCGCCGCGCCGACCGACGCCAGCAGACTTGCGCGCCTCGCGTCGATGGCGTCGAAGGCGCCGGCGCGGATCAGCGCCTCGACCGCGCGTCGATTGACGCTGCGCTTGTCGACCCGGCGGCAGAAATCGAACAGGTCGGTGAACGGGCGCTCGGTGCGTGCAACGACGATCGCCTCGATCGCGGCGCGGCCCGTGCCCTTGATGCCGCCCAGGCCGTAGCGGATGTGCTCTGCGTCGACCGGCTCGAAACGGTAATTCGACGCATTGACGTCCGGTGGCAATATCGACAGCCCGAGCGCTGTCGCGTCGTCGTAGAACTGGCGCAGCTTGTCGGTGTCGTCCATCATCGCCGACAGGTTGGCGGCCATGAACGCCGCCGGGTGGTGCGCCTTGAAGTACGCGGTCTGGTAGGCAATCAGTGCGTACGCGGCGGCGTGCGACTTGTTGAAGCCATAGCCGGCGAACTTTTCCATCAGGTCGAAAAGCTGCGTCGCCTTGATCGAAGTCAGGCCCCGGTCGATCGCGCCGGCGGTGAAGCCCTGTCGATGCTTGGCCATTTCGTCGGGAAGCTTCTTGCCCATCGCGCGGCGCAGCAGATCGGCGGCGCCTAGCGTATAGCCGCCGATGACCTGCGCGATCTGCATCACCTGCTCCTGGTAGACCATTACGCCGTGCGTCGGCGCCAGGATCGGCTCGAGCCGGGGATCGACGTACTCGAAGCGCTCGGCTCCCTGCTTGCGCCGCACGTAGTCGGGAATGAGCTCCATCGGACCCGGCCGATAGAGGGCGACCAGCGCGATGATGTCGTCGAAGCGCTTCGGCGGGGCCTGCAGCAAGAGCTCGCGCATCCCGCGCGATTCGAACTGGAACACGGCCGTCGTATTGCCGCTGCGGAAAATGTCATAGGCGCGCGGGTCATCCAGCGGCAGCGCATCGAGTGCCAACGTCGACGTCGGATCGAGTACCCGGACGTGGCGCATCGTCCAGTCGAGGATCGTCAGCGTCGTCAGCCCCAGGAAGTCGAACTTGACCAGGCCGACCAGTTCGACGTCGTCCTTGTCGAACTGCGAGACGAGCGCATCGGACCCCGGCTGCGTGTACAGCGGACAGAAATCGGTGAGCCTGCCAGGCGCAATCAGCACGCCGCCGGCGTGCATGCCGACGTTGCGCGGCAGGCCTTCGAGCTGCTCGGCGAGGCTCAACAGCTCGCGCACCTCTTCTTCGGCGGCCTCGCGCTCGTTCAGCAGCGGCTCGACCTCGCGCGCATAGACGACGTTCGGCGCTGCATCGCGGCCGCGGCGCTTCAGCGTCACCGCGCGGCCGGGCTGGAATGGAATCAGCTTGGCAATGCTATCGCAGAAGCTGTACGGAAGATCCAGCACGCGGCCGACGTCGCGCACGACCGCCTTGGCCGCCATCGTGCCGAACGTCGCGATCTGCGACACCGATTCGGCGCCGTACTTGTGCTTGACGTAGTCGATGACACGGTCGCGGCCGTCCTGGCAGAAATCGATGTCGAAGTCCGGCATCGAAACGCGCTCCGGGTTCAGGAAGCGCTCGAACAGCAGCGTGTAGCGCAACGGGTCGAGGTCGGTGATGCCCAGGCTGTAGGCGGCGAGTGAGCCGGCGCCGGACCCGCGTCCCGGCCCGACGGGCACGCCGTTGGCCCGCGCCCAGTTGATGAAGTCGGCCACGATCAGAAAATAGCCGGCATAACCCATCTGGATGATCGTCCTGGCCTCGAATTCGAGCCTTGCTGCATATTCCGGCTGCTTGCGCGCGCGCTCTTCCCGATCGGGATACAGCGCCGCCAGCCGCCGTTCGAGCCCGGCCGCGGCCTCGTCGCGCAGGTGCTGTTCGATGCCGATCCCTGCCGGCGTCGGGAACGCCGGCAGATAGTTCTTGCCCAGCGGAATCGTCAGATTGCAGCGCTGCGCGATCGCGACACTGTTGGCCAGCGCCTGCGGAATGTCGGCGAACAGTTGCGCCATCTCGGCCTGCGATTTGAAATACTGCTCGGGCGTGAAGCGTCGCGGCCGCCGCGGATCCGCCAACACGTGTCCCTCGGCGATGCACACGCGCGCCTCGTGGGCGCGAAATTCGCCGCGCGTCGCAAACTGCACCGGGTGCGTCGCGACGACCGGCAGTGCCAGCGCGCTCGCAAGGCGCAGCGTCGCCGCGGTCAACGCTTCGTCGTCCGCATGGCCGGCGCGCTGCACTTCGAGATAAAAGCGACCTGGAAACGCGCCGGCCAATGCGTTCGCCGCGGCGCCGGCCGCCGCTGTATTGCCCTGCGCCAGCGCCTGGCCGATTTCGCCGCTGGCAAATCCTGACAGCGCGATCAGGCCGTCGGTGCCGTCGCCGAACCATTCGCGCTTCACCTCGGCGCGCCCGCGGTGCTGGTTCCCGCGATGCGCGCGGGTCAGCCAGTCGGCGAGCAGCAGATAGCCCGGGCGCGACTGGCAAAGCAGCAGGAGCCGTTGCGGCGCATCGCGCTCGCTTTCGTGCGTGATCCAGACGTCGCAACCGATGATCGGCTTGATGCCTCGCGAACGCGCCGCCTTGTAGAACTTGACCATCCCGAACACATTGGCCAGATCGGTCAGCGCAAGCGCCGGCATGCGATCGGCCGCGGCGGCGTCTATCGCGTCGTCGATGCGCACCATGCCGTCGACGATCGAATACTCGCTGTGCATGCGCAGATGGATGAACAGCGGGGCGACTGCGGACACGCTCATGAGGTACAATTTTACTCGCTTCCGCTGCCGACCCCGATGATCGCCACTTTGCAAATATCGGCGCGCCGCGCCCTCGTCGCGCTAGCGATCGCCGTCGTTCTCGCAGCGTGCGCAGCGGTTCCGCCGCCGCTGCCAGGTGAACAGGCTGCGCCACCCGCGGGACCCGGGACCGAGCCTTCGGTGCCAGCCAAACCGCAGGCGCCGCCGACCAGGAACCCGAATCCGCCCGCCAACGTCAACCTGCAGGGCTTTCCACTGCCATACCGGCAAGGCTACGCCGATGGCTGCGCCAGTATCGGCAGCGTCGAGCACAAGGATCCGGCCCGTTTCAAAGGCGATGGCCAGTACCGCACCGGGTGGCAGGACGGAAACTTCCTGTGCAGGAAGAAATGACGACCGAGCGAACGTCGCGGTGACTGGCGCGGCCGATGCCGCCATGACGGCCTCGACATCGCAGTTTCTCGACGTGCGCGGCCTGACGTACCACGTCCGAGCCTGGGGCGATGCCTCGGCGCCGAAGATTTTCATGCTGCACGGGTGGATGGACGTCGGCGCATCGTTCCAGTTTCTGGTCGACGCGCTGACCCGCGACTGGTATGTGCTCGCGCCCGACTGGCGCGGCTTCGGACAAAGTGCGTGGTGCGCCGACGGCTACTGGTTCGCCGATTACATCGCAGACCTCGACGCGCTGCTCGAGCATTTCACGCCGGACGCGCCGGCGAACATCGTCGGCCACAGCCTCGGCGGCAACGTTGCCTGCATCTACGGCGGTGTGCGGCCGCAGCGCGTCGCGCGACTGGTATCGCTCGAAGGCTTCGGCATCCCTGCCGAGAAGCCCGAGATCGCACCGGAAAAGCTTTTGAAATGGCTGGAGGCGCTGCGCGATCCGCCGTCGTTTGCGCCGTATGCGAACCTCGCCGCCGTCGCCGATCGCCTGCAGAAGAACAATCCGCGCATGGCGCGCGACCATGCGGAGTTTCTTGCCGGACACTGGGCCGAAGCGTTGCCTGACGGCAGCGCGCGGCTGCGCTCCGACCCTCGCCACAAGCTGCCGTTTCCGACCGTCTACCGACCCGACGAGGTGCGCGCGGCTTGGCAGCGGATCAGCGCACCCGTGCTGTGGGTGGTGGCCAGCGATTCGTTCGTGCCGCGCTGGCTGGGCGAAGATCAGGCCGGACTCGAGCGGCGCGTGGCGAACTTTCGCGATGGCCGCCTGATGACGATCGCCGACGCCGGTCACATGCTTCATCACGATCAGCCAGCACGGGTGGCGGCGGCAATCGAGTCGTTTCTCGCCGGGTGACCCTGTGAGCAAGCGCACGGGGCGCCGGCGCCTCCGATGGTCGCTCGCCGGCGTCGCGCTGATCGCGATCGGCGCTGCGGCATGGCATGCAGCGCACCCTCGTGCCACCCTTGTGCCGACGACGCCCGTCGTCACCGTCTATGCATCGCAAGAGTTCGCAGTGCTCGACGCGACCGGCTATGTCGTGGCGCAGCGCAAGGCAGCGGTATCGTCGAAGGTTTCCGGTCGCGTCGAATGGATGGGTGTGACCGAAGGTTCGCGCGTCAAGGCGGGCGATGTCATCGCCCGCTTGGACGCCCGCGACGTCAAGGTGCAGCAGGACATTCTTATCCGCGCGCCGTTCGATGGCGTCATCCTGTCCAGGAGCGCGAACGTCGGCGATATGGTGACGCCGTTTTCGTGGACTGCCGATTCCAAGGCGGCCCTGGTCAGCATGGCCGACCTGAGCACGCTGCAAGTCGAGGCCGACGTTCTCGAATCGAGCCGGTCCAAAGTCCGGGCCGGTCAGCCCTGCGAGATCACGCTCGACGCGTTGCCAGACGCGCGCTTTCTCGGCACCGTCGCGCAAATCGTGCCCACGATGGGCCGGGCCAGGCCGGCAGTGCTGACCAAGGTGCGCTTCGACACCATCGATCCGCGCGTGCTGCCGGAAATGAGCGCCCGGGTTTCGTTTCTGTCGCAGCCGATCACGGCCGAGCAACAGCAGCCGCTCACCGCCGTGGCTTCAGGCGCGCTGACGCAACGCGAAGGCAGGACGGTGCTGTACGTGGTTCGCGGCGACAAGGCGGTGGAAGTTGCAGTGACGCCGGGCCGCAAGCTCGGCAAGCTGACCACGTTCGCCGGGGACGCCAGGAGCGGCGAGCAAGCGTTGCTCGGCCCGGTACCGGAGCTCGAGGCCGATGCGCTGATCAAGCCTGCGCCGCAGCAGCCGGAGCCGCGTGGCGAATGATCGACCTCGACCAACGGATACCGGCGACCTGACGCCGGGCGAAGCGGGGTTGTGCAGGCGTCAGCCGCGCGTGCTGCGCGGCACGAGCTCGTCGTCGAGCGAGCGGTCGAGCGCGACCTGCTTCGGATGCATCGGGGGCCCCTGGATTTCCCGTTCGGCGTCGTCGATGGCCTTGAGTATGGAATCGCTGCCCATGTCGATCGCGCCATCGTTCACGGCCTTGGCCCACTCGGCCCGGATCGTTTGTTCCTCCAGCATATCGGCGTCGAAGTCGGCGAAGCGGCGATCCTCGATCGTCGATGCGGCCTTGGCCGCAGGCGGCTTGGCCTTTGCGGGGTCAGCCCCGGACGCGGTGCGCTTCGCATTCGAGGCGCCGCGCGGGAATCCGGGGCCGGGCTCGGTCATCGCGGCGAAGTAACCGGTCGTGCCGAAGCTTTTCGACGCAGGTCTGCCGGACACCGAAGGATTGGGTTCGGTGCGTGCAGTCGGCGCGACCCATGCCGGAGGTTCCATTGCAGAGCGGCGGCGCATCGGCACCAGCCATCGCGCGAGTGCGGCGACGACCAGTAGTGCGGCCGCGAGCGGCCACCATGGCGCGACCTGCGGCTCGGCATCGGCCAGCATCAGGTCGCCCTGAGCCGACGACGCGCGAGGCAATCCGGCCGCCGACGCTTCGGGAATGAACGAGCTTCCGCCGGGGCTCGACAGCATCGTCGCCGGCGCGTG
This sequence comes from uncultured beta proteobacterium, assembly GCA_963828665.1. Lineage (GTDB taxonomy): Bacteria > Pseudomonadota > Gammaproteobacteria > Burkholderiales > Casimicrobiaceae > PALSA-1003. Next base: position 468,016 of record CAWHFL010000010.1, on the reverse strand, counting down.
TACCGGTTCCGCGGCGACCGTGCTGGGCACCGGCACCTGCACTCCGGCGCCGGACGCCGACGCGGCGAGATGGGCGATAGCCGGAGCGACTGCGGTGGTCACGAGATTCGTAAGATTCGTGTGGCGTGCGAGTGGCGCCGCAACAGGTTTCGTGTCGGCGGCGAGCGGGGCGCGCGACCAAGTCGCAGCGCCCATCGACGGCGGATCGAGCAGCACGACGTAGTCGCGGCGGGTGGTTCCGTCGCAGCCGGCTTGAACCGCCAGCCGGACCACCGGGTCGTTGACCGGGCGGGCGGTCGTCACCATGAGCTGGGCCCCGGCCGTGCTGCGATCAATTGTGACTCTGCCCGTCAGTAGCCGCGGCGGCCCGCTGCCTCCGGCGGCGTCGGCAATGACGTGGACGCAGGCGGCGGTGAGCGGTTGACCTGCGGCCGACCCGATCGGGACGGCGACGCGCAACGGCTGCCCGAGCGACGATTGCGGGGTGGCGTCGCCGAGCGAAAGGGCGCCCGCACAAGGCGCCGCCAGCAGCGCGAGCGTGCCGGCGATGATGCCAGGTGCAGCAACGAGCAAAGTCGAAATGCGCATGACAGCCTCGAGCAAAAGGAGACCGGCACCGGTCGGTTGCCTGCCGACTCGATCCGGTTTTCGCTGTCAATCGAGCAAGTTCCATGCCTCGGATCATTAAACGAGCGATCGGCACCGCGCCACTGCGGTAAGCTTCCGGGTCGCTGCCTGCAGCGCCATCCGCTGGTTCGCCGTGTATCTGCTCGGTTTCGCCCTCGGAAATGCATCGCGTCGCGAGCTGAGAACTGCGCTCGGCGTTGTTGCGATCGCCGCTCTCGGTTTGTTGCGTACAATCGCCAACGGCGGGCGCGCCGGCGCCACCGCGAGCTCGAGCGCGCTGCTGAAGATCGTCGCACCGGGGTTGGCGTGATGGCGAGATTCGACGCCGCGGCGCTCCGCGCGCACGCGGTTTCGCGATCGCTGTTCCCGCCGCGGGAACTCGAGGCAGCGATCCGCACGCTGGGTTTCGTCCAGATCGATCCGATCCGCGCGCCGGCGCGTGCGCAGGATCTGGTGCTCCGGCATCGCGTCGTGAATTATCGCAATGGCGATCTTGATCGGCGCTATCCGGATTTGCCCGTGGTCGAGGATTACGTGCATGTCTATGGCGTGCTTCCGCGCCAGACGCGCCGGCTGCTCCACCCGCGCGCCGGCGAGCCACGCTTTCATATCGAAAGCGAGCATCCGCAGCTGCCGCCTCGCGTGCTCGCGCACGTGCGCCGGCACGGCGCGACGCATCCGCGCGATCTGGCGCGCGCGTTCGGCACGCAGCGCACCGTCAACGCCTGGGGCGGCCACTCGGCGGCGACGACGCGCGTCCTCGCGCTGCTGCATTACCGCGGCATGCTTCGCGTCGCGCGGCGCGTCAACGGCACCCGTGTCTACGATCTGGAGACCGAGGATGCCCGGGCCTCGACGCCGGCCGTCCGCGCCACGGGCCTGATCCGGCTGCTCGTTCGTCTCTATGCACCGTTGAGCGAGATCAGCCTGAAGTCGCTGGCAAAGATGATCGATACGCGTTCGTTGACGGCGGAAGAGCGCGCCGCCGCGATCAGCCGCGTCATGGGCAGCGGCTGGGTCGCGAGCGCGACGGTGGACGGCGAGCGCTATTTCTGGCCGGCCGACGAAGATGTACGCCGCGAGCCGCATTCCGAGGTGCGCCTGCTCGCACCGTTCGATCCGGTGGTCTGGGACCGGCGTCGCTTCGAGCACCTATGGGACTGGGCATATCGCTTCGAGGCTTACACGCCAGCGTCCGGACGCCGGTTCGGGTACTACGCGTTGCCGCTGCTCTGGCGCGATGCAGTGATCGGCTGGGCCAACGTCAGCACCCGGGGCGGCAAGCTCGACGTCGAGCTCGGCTTCGCGCGCAAGCGGCCGCGCGACGCCGGCTTTCGCCGGGAGCTCGACGCCGAGCTCGCGCGCTTCGCGGCGTTTCTCGACGCCGACGGCGCCTGAAACGTATGCGGATCGGCGCAACCTGGCTGTTCGTCCTCATCTCGGCGATCTGGGGATCGACGTGGTTTGCGATCAAGTACCAGCTCAGCGGGGTCGCGCCCGAAGTCGCGGTCGCGTACCGCTTCGCGCTCGCGGCGGCGATGCTGGCCGCATGGTGCCTGGCAACCGGCCGCTCGCTGCGTTTTTCGCGTCAAAACCACGCCTATCTGGCCGCGGTCGGCGTGACGCTCTTCGGGCTCAATTACGTCGGCATCTACTGGGCCGAGCGTTTTGCGCCTTCAGGCTTGGTCGCGGTGCTGTTCTCGACGATCGTCTTCCTTAACCCGATCGGCATGCGAGTGTTCTTCGGCACGCCGCTGACCGTGCGGACCTTCGTCGCGGCCGCGATGGGCGTCGCGGGCGTTGCATTGCTGTTCCTGCCGGAGATCGCGCAGGCGCGCGACGGCGCCGCCGTTTCCTATGGCGTGGCGTTCAGCCTCGGCGCGACAGTCATCGCCAGCAGCGGCAACCTGATCGCGCAGCGCAACCAGCGCGCCGGCATACCGACACTGGCCGGCAACGCGTGGGGTATGGCTTACGGCGCGCTGGTTGCGGCCGTGACGGCGTCAGTCCGGGGCGTCGAGTGGACGTTGGACACGCGGCCGGCGTATCTCGTCTCGCTCGCTTATCTCACCGTGTTCGGGAGCGTCGTCGCCTTTGGCGCGTATCTAACCTTGCTTCGGCGCATCGGCGCGGCGCGCGCGGCCTATACGGCGGTGGCGACGCCGGTGATCGCGCTGGCGCTATCGACCTTGTTCGAAGGCTATCGCTGGACCTGGGTCGGCGCGCTGGGCGTCGTTCTGGCGATCGCGGGCAACGCGCTGGCCCTGCGGCCGACGAGGGTGCGCCAGGAAACCGGCTGACCGGTCGCGAGCGCCACGATGCTCAGTTCGAGCCGAGGTTGAAGAACTCGCGTTGCCCGCGCATCGCGGCGATGCGGCTGCGCAACAGCTGCAGGTGGCCGGGCTCGTCGACGAAATTGAGGCGCTCGCTGTTGACGATCAACAGCGGCGCACCGGAATACTGGTAGAAATAGCGGCTGTAGGCGTCGGCCAGCCGAGCCAGGTAATGCTCCGATATCGCGCGCTCGTAGCCGACGCCGCGCCGATGTACGCGCTCGATCAGCGTCGTCACCGGCGCCTGCAGATAGATCACCAGGTCGGGCGTCGGCGTCTGCAGCTTCAGATGCGAATAAACCTTGTCGTAGAGTGCAAATTCGTCGTCGCTCAAGTTGAGCCGCGCGAACAGCGGATCCTTGTCCAGCAGGAAATCGGCGACCGTATGGCGCGCGAACATGTCGAGTTGCGTCAGCCCCCGCAGCTGATCGACACGCTGGAACAGGAAATTGAGCTGCGTCGGCAGCGCGAAGCGGCGCATGTCTTCGTAGAATCTGGCCAGGAACGGATTCTCGTCAGGCGCCTCGAGAAGAGTGTCGGCGCCGAGTGCGACTGCCAGCGCGTGGGCGAGACTGGTCTTGCCCGCACCGATCGGGCCTTCGACGACGATGTACCGGCACTTCTCGATATCCATGGGCGGCGATCGCTACAACCGGGTATGGCGGCGCGTGCGGGCGATGCGCTGTCCGCGCACCTGGCGCAGCCAGCGGCGCGCCGCACCGCGCCCGGGAATGACCGCCGCCGGCGCAATGTCCAGAAGCGGCCGGAGCACGAATGCCCTCTGGTGCATGCGCGGATGCGGCAGCGTCAACTGTCGCTGCCGCAGACGGCGACGGCCGAATAGTAGCAAATCGAGATCGAGCGTCCGCGCCGCATTGCGCAGTCGTTGCTCCGTCGGCGGCCTGCCGTGGCGTTGCTCGATCGCGCGCATGCGCTTCAACAGCGCCGCGGCCGGGAGCGACGTCACCAGCGCAGCGACTGCGTTGACGTAGTCGGGCTGGGGTTCGGCGGCACCGAGCGGCGCGCTCGCATAGTTCGGTGAAATGGCGGCCACGCGGGTGCGCGGCAGCCGCCCCATTTCGCGGATGGCGCGCGAAAGCTGGCGGCGTGGATGGGCAAGATTGCTGCCGATACCGACATAGGCAAGCGAGGCGCCGGACGAACGCCGGAATGGGCGCTGCATCAGGGCCTTATTCGGCGCTTTCTTCGCCCTCGGCTGAGGCGCCGGCTGCGGCTTCGTCCGCAGCTAGCTCGCGCTTGCGTCCGCGGCTGCGCGATCGGCGGCGCTTTTTCGGCGCCTCGTCGGGCTTCAGCATCCGCTCGCGCTCGGCGGTGTCGGCGTCCTGGAATTTCGTCCACCAATCGGCGAGCCCCGCGAGTTCGCCTTGCAATTCGCCGCTTTCGCAGCGCAGAACGAGAAAGTCATAGGCGGCGCGAAACCGCGGGTGTTCGAGCAGGCGGAACGGGCGCTGGCCGGCGCGCAGCTCGAAGCGCGGCTGCAGCGCCCAGATCTCCTTGATCGTCGCCTCGAAGCGGCGAGGGATCGCCAGGCGCTCGGCCTGCTGCTCGAGCACGCGATCCATCGCATCGAACAGCGCCGGCGTCGGGCGCTCGCCGCGCTGTCGCGCCGCATTCCAGCTGGCCAGTACCTCGTGCCACAGCAACGAGGCGAACAGGAAAGCCGGAGTCACCGACTTGCCTTCGCTCACGCGCTGGTCGGTGTTGGCGAGCGCGAGATCGACGAAGCGCTGGCCCAGCGGCTGCTCGAGAATCACGTCCAGCAGCGGCAATACGCCATGATGCAGCCCGTGACGGCGCAGGCTCTTGACCGATTCGGCGGCGTGGCCGGAGAGCAGGATTTTTTCCATCTCGTCGAACAGGCGCGCCGGAGGGACGTTGTGGATCAGCGGCGCCAGCACCGGAATCGGCGCCGCGGTCTTTTTCTCGATGCTGATGCCGAGCTTCGCCGCCAGACGCGCCCCGCGCAACATGCGGACCGGGTCCTCGCGGTAGCGCGTGACCGGGTCGCCGATAAGGCGCAGCCGCCGCGCCTTCATGTCGGCCACGCCGCCGACGTAGTCCCAGACTTCCTCCGTCGTCGGATCGAAGTACAGTGCATTGATCGTGAAATCGCGCCGGGCCGCGTCCTGCGCCTGCGTCCCGAACACGTTGTCGGACAACAGTCGCCCGTGCTCGTCGGCGATGTCGTCGCCCGTTTGCCGCGACCGGAACGTCGCGACCTCGATTGTCTCCGCTCCGGCGAGCACATGCACCAGCCGAAACCGCCGGCCGATGATGAATGCACGGCGAAACAGCGGCTTGATCTGCTCTGGCGTCGCGTTGGTGGCCAGGTCGAAATCCTTCGGCGTGATGCCGAGCAGAAGGTCGCGCACGGCGCCCCCGACGATGAACGCCTTGAAGCCCGCCTGCTGCAGTTTGCGCACGACGTCCTGCGCGCCGCGGGAGATCTGGCTCCTGCGGACCGGATGCGCACCCGGGCCGTAGATGCGCGGCTCGGCCGCGATACGGCCGGGAACCAGACGCGCGAGAAGACGGCGGATCATTGTCCTCGCTATCTCGCGGACCGGTGCGCGGCGCCCAGGTCAATCCGGCGGGCGCAGGCTGCGGACGGCGTTCTCATGACCGCGAGTCGAGGGAATGGGGGTGATGCCATCAACGGTTGGGGGCAGTTTGCTGCAGCGACGCGGCGAGGCGTCCGAAGCGCCGGAAGAAACACGCGGCGCAACGGCCCATCATAGCACGGTGGCGTGGCAGTCCGAATGGAAATCGCGGATAATCAGCAGCTTGTGCGACCCGCAGCCGCGGACGCATTCAGGAGAATCCATGCCCAGCTATCAGCACGTGAAGGTCCCCGCCGGCGGCGCGAAGATCAGCGTCAACAGCGACTATAGCCTGGTCGTGCCCGACCAGCCGATCATCCCCTACATCGAGGGCGACGGGACCGGCGTCGACATCACGCCGGTGATGATCAAGGTGGTCGACGCGGCGGTGGCCAAAGCGTACGGCGGCAAGCGCCGGATCCACTGGATGGAGATCTTCGCCGGCGAAAAGTCGACCAAGGTCTATGGCGCCGACGTTTGGCTGCCCGACGAAACGCTGGCGATCCTCAAGGAATACGTCGTTTCGATCAAGGGACCGCTGACTACCCCCGTCGGCGGCGGCATCCGATCGCTCAACGTCGCGTTGCGGCAGCAACTCGATCTCTATGTGTGCCTGCGGCCGGTCCGGTATTTCACCGGCGTGCCGAGCCCGGTCAAGGCGCCGGAGAAGACCAACATGGTGATCTTCCGGGAGAACTCCGAGGACATCTATGCGGGCATCGAGTGGGAGGCCGAATCGGCCGCCGCGAAAAAGCTGATCAAGTTCCTGATCGACGACATGGGCGTGAAAAAGATCCGCTTCCCCGCCACGTCGGGCATCGGCATCAAGCCGGTGTCGCGCGAAGGCACCGAGCGGCTGGTGCGCAAGGCGCTCCAGTACACGATCGACAACGACCGCAAGTCGATGACCCTGGTGCACAAGGGCAATATCATGAAGTTCACCGAAGGGGCCTTCCGCGACTGGGGCTACGCGCTGGCGCAGAAGGAGTTCGGGGCTGCCGCCATCGACGGCGGCCCCTGGTGCAAGTTCCGCAATCCGAAGACCGGCCGCGACATCGTCGTCAAGGACATGATCGCCGACGCATTCCTGCAGCAGATCCTGCTGCGTCCGGACGAGTACGACGTCATCTCGACGCTCAACCTCAATGGAGACTACATCTCCGACGCGCTGGCCGCGCAGGTCGGCGGCATCGGCATCGCGCCGGGCGCGAACATGTCGGATTCGGTCGCGATGTTCGAAGCCACGCACGGAACCGCGCCGAAATACGCCGGCAAGGATTACGTCAACCCGGGGTCGGAAATCCTCTCGGCCGAAATGATGCTCATTCACATGGGCTGGCCCGAGGCGGCGGCGCTGATCGTGTCCAGCCTCGAGAAGGCGATCGCGGATCAGTTTGTGACCTACGACTTCGCGCGCCTGATGCCCGGCTCGACGCAGGTAAGCTGCTCGGGATTCGGCAAAGCGATGATCGAGCGGATGTAGTGTCGCGAGTGCCCGGCGAGGGGCCCCGCGCGAAGCGCGGGGATCGACGGGGAATTGCGAGTCGACACAAAGGCCGACTCGTGGCGTTACCAATCGCGCGAGTCCATGAGGAGGCCGAGTGCGCCGCAGCGCGGAAGAGGGGGCCGCGCGCAGCGGGGATCTGACCGCGAAGGCGCGCAAGCCGGCGACGCGAGTTGCTGGAGATTCGCGGAGTCGCGACGAGCCGGCGGTCGCGAGTGCCCGCTAAGGGCCTGCGACAATCGGTTGTTGCACAAATCCAACGCCGCTTTTGCGCTGCGCTGCCAAAGGCTCTCGCGCAGGCCCGCGGCGCTCTCGGGCCGTCCCGCCTGCGATCCGGCGCGCCTCACCCCGGCGAAACACTCGCGCACGACGCGTTCGGCAGCCGATGCGTCAGGGCCGATCGGCGCGCATGACTGAACCAGTTGGCGGATGGGCTTGCCTTATGCATGCTTCCGTCGAAGAATGGTAAGCGTGGCGACTCGACCGAAAGGACTGCGCGTGGGCCAAGGGCGGGTGTCGGCGCCGGAGTTGCCGCCGCGCCAGGCGCCTCTTGAAAAACCCGCTGTGCACATCAATCTAGCGTTGGTAGCGAAGTCCCGCTCGAGTCGAAGGCAGCGACGTGGTCCGGCCGAAAGTGCGCCGAGGGGCGGATCGGGGCCGCATCGCCGGTGCAGCGCAGCGGCGACGATCGGCGTCGCGGCGCACATCGTCGGCTAGCGGCTTGTCTCGGGGCGCACGGTGGCAATGCAAGAGCGTGACGACAGCGTCCTCGAGGCCGAAAAGACTCGCCTCAAACCCCCGCCGCTGTACAAGGTCATTCTGCTGAACGACGATTACACGCCGATGGACTTTGTCGTCGTCGTGTTGCAGACTGTGTTTGCAATGAACCGCGAAAAGGCGACCCAGGTGATGCTGCAGATCCATCGAGAAGGCATGGGAGTCTGTGGCACTTATACCCGTGAAGTCGCTGCGGCTAAAGTCGATCAGGTTCTTAACATTGCACGCAGACATCAGCATCCGTTGCAGTGTACGATGGAGGAAACGTAGCGTTGGCGGCGGGACGCGCCTGGCGCTCTTGCCGAGATTGAGGCCGGAAAGAAACTATGATTGCGCAGGAACTCGAAGTATCGCTCCACATGGCTTTTGTCGAAGCTCGGCAGAAGCAGCACGAGTTCATCACGGTCGAGCATCTGCTGCTCGCGATGCTCGACAACCCGTCTGCGGCAGAAGTTCTGAAAGCCTGCGGCGTGGACATCGAAGAGCTGCGCGGCGTGCTGACCGACTTCATCAACGAGCACACGCCGCGCCTGTCGCCGCACTCCGACGCCGACACCCAGCCGACGCAGGGATTCCAGCGTGTGATCCAGCGCGCGATCCTGCACGTGCAATCGTCCGGCAAGAAGGAAGTCACCGGCGCAAACGTCCTGGTCGCCGTGTTCGGCGAAAAGGAATCGCACGCCGTCTACTTCCTCAATCAGCGCGGCGTGACCCGACTCGACGTCGTCAACTACATCGCGCACGGCATCACCAAGACGCCGCAGAAGGGTCAGGAAAAGCAGGAGCCCGCGAAAGAGGACGCCGAAGGCGAGCAACAGCCCGCCGGCGCGCTCGACGCGTACACGGTCGACCTCAATCATCTGGCGAAGACCGGCAAGATCGATCCTCTGATCGGGCGCGAGTACGAGCTGGAGCGCGTTATCCAGGTCCTGTGCCGTCGTCGCAAGAACAATCCGCTGCTGGTCGGCGAGGCCGGTGTCGGCAAGACCGCGATCGCCGAGGGACTCGCGCGCCGGATCAACGACGGCAACGTGCCGGAGATGCTTAAGGACTTCGTCGTCCATTCGCTCGACATGGGCGCGCTGCTTGCCGGCACGAAATACCGCGGCGATTTCGAGCAGCGCCTGAAGGCGGTGCTCAAGCAGCTGACCGAAAACCCGAAGACGATCCTGTTCATCGACGAGATCCATACGATCATCGGCGCGGGCGCGGCCTCGGGCGGCACGCTCGACGCGTCGAACCTGCTGAAGCCCGCGCTGTCCACCGGGGCGCTCAAGTGCATCGGCGCGACCACCTATAACGAATATCGGGTGATCTTCGAAAAGGATCACGCGCTGTCGCGGCGCTTCCAGAAGATCGACGTACCTGAGCCGTCGATCGCCGAAACGATCGAGATTCTCAAGGGACTGAAGACGCGGTTCGAGCAGCATCACGGCGTCAAGTACGCGCCGGCCGCATTGACCACCGCGGCCGAGCTCGCGGCGCGCTTCATCAACGACCGGCATCTGCCGGACAAGGCGATCGACGTGATCGACGAAGCCGGTGCGGCGCAAAAGATCCTGCCGAAATCCAAGCAGAAGAAGGTGATCAACAAGGGCGAGATCGAGGAGATCGTCGCCAAGATCGCGCGCATTCCGGCCAAGAGTGTGAGCTCCGATGACCGCAACGCGCTGAAGACGCTCGACCGCGACTTGAAGAACGTCGTCTTCGGCCAGAACCTGGCGATCGACGCGCTGGTTGCGGCAATCCGCATGGCACGCTCGGGCCTGGGCAATCCGCGCAAGCCGATCGGCAATTTCCTGTTTTCAGGACCGACCGGCGTCGGCAAGACCGAGGTCGCGCGCCAGCTCGCGTTCTGCCTGGGCGTCGAGCTGTTGCGCTTCGACATGTCCGAGTACATGGAGCGGCATGCGGTTTCGCGTCTGATCGGCGCGCCGCCGGGATATATCGGCTTCGATCAGGGCGGGCAGCTGACCGAGGCGATCACCAAGCACCCGTACAGCGTGCTGCTGATGGACGAAATCGAGAAGGCGCACCCGGACATCTTCAATATCCTGTTGCAGGTGATGGATCATGGCACGCTGACCGACAACAACGGCCGCAAGGCCGATTTCCGCAATGTGATCATCATCATGACGACCAATGCCGGCGCTGACGTGCTGTCGAAGAGCTCGATCGGCTTCACCAGCAACAAGCAGGCCGGCGACGAGATGGAATCGATCAAGCGCATGTTCACGCCGGAATTCCGCAATCGGCTGGATGCGACGATCTCGTTCGCAGCGCTCGACCACGAGGTGATCCTGCGCGTCGTCGACAAGTTCCTGCTCGAGCTCGAGAACCAACTGCACGAGAAGAAGGTCGAGGCTTCGTTCACGCCGCGGCTGCGGGAGTTCCTGGCGAAAAAGGGTTTCGATCCGCAGATGGGTGCGCGCCCCATGGCGCGCCTGATCCAGGACACGATCCGCAAGGCGCTGGCGGACGAGCTCCTGTTCGGGCGGCTGGTCAGCGGCGGCAAGGTGACGATCGACATCGGCAACGAGGACAAGATCACGCTCGAGTTCGACGAATCCAAAGAAGAGGCAGCGCCGGTCGCGTAAGCTGCAACCGTGTCGCGGCGAGGAACGGGAGCCCCTTCGGGCTCCCGTTGCTTTTGTCGGGTTGCCGCGCGACGATTGAATTCGACGACGAAATCCGCGACGATGCGGCGATGAGGTCGACGTATCTGTCGCGACGCTTTGCCGCTGCATTCGGCGGAGCATCTGGTTTGACCTGTTGGGCTGACGGCCGGGAGACGAATGCGACCGCCCCAAATCGGCGGAACGTATTTCCATCAGGCGGCGTCGGTTTGGCGGGTCAAGCCAGTGCTCACAAGATCGTGGTATTGCGTGTAATCAATCGGTTCCGCGGTAGCGCGCGGCTTGCGCCGGCCAACGATGTGTGCATCGCAGCAACATTTAGCCGTTTTAGTGGCCAATTGCTTCCATCACGTGGAATTAGTTTTTAAGATGATGATTAATTGTAATATTTATCGTACTGCAGCGCGCAAGATCCGCTTGTAATTGGGCCGGCCGTTTGCTAACGTCAACTTACGCGAACGGCCGCGGGATTTTGACGTCGGTCGTAAGCAGGGCTTGGTATTCATACCCATCCACGCCCGTCCGGCCGGCCGAACAATCTTCGCCGGCCAGTGCAGTGCGATGTTCCTCGCCTTGGGCGCGAGGCATCGCATGCGCGGTGGCAAGCGCGCGGATCGTGCGCAAGCCACCGCGGACCAGGGTTCCGGCAGCGGAGCGCGATGCAAGCGCTTGGCTGGCTGGATCGGCCATGACGAAAGATGATGGGAGCAGTGATGAACTACGATCTCGAAGCGGCAAGACTGAAGAAGGACTGGGCGGAAAATCCGCGTTGGAAAGGAATCGTCCGCGGCTACGCCGCCGAGAACGTCGTGCGCCTTCGTGGCTCGATTCACATCGAGCACACGCTTGCGCAGCGCGGCGCCGAAAAACTCTGGAAGCTCGTCAACGAGGAGCCATTCGTCAACACGCTGGGTGCGATGACCGGCAACCAGGCGATGCAGCAGGTGAAGGCGGGCCTCAAAGCCATTTACCTGTCGGGTTGGCAGGTCGCAGCCGACGCCAACGTGGCCGGCGAAATGTATCCCGACCAATCGCTGTACCCCGTCAATTCGGTGCCTCTGGTCGTGCGGCGGATCAACGCCACGCTGACCCGTGCCGATCAGATCCAGCAGATGGAGGGCGGCGGCAACATCGACTATTTCGCGCCGATCGTTGCCGATGCCGAAGCTGGCTTCGGCGGTGTGCTCAACGCGTTCGAGCTGATGAAGGCGATGATAGACGCCGGCGCGGCGGGCGTGCATTTCGAGGACCAGCTGGCGTCGGTCAAGAAGTGCGGCCACATGGGCGGCAAGGTGCTGGTGCCGACGCGCGAAGCGGTCGAGAAGCTCGTCGCCGCGCGGCTGGCCGCCGATTGCATGGGCGTGCCGACGTTGATACTGGCGCGCACCGATGCCGAGGCGGCCGACATGGTGACCTCCGACATCGATGAAAACGACAAGCCGTTTTGCACCGGCGAGCGCACGGCCGAGGGGTTCTACAAAACCCGCAATGGTCTGGAGCAGGCCGTCTCGCGCGGACTCGCCTATGCGCCTTACGCCGACCTGCTTTGGTGCGAGACGGGCAAGCCCGACCTCGCGTTCGCCAAGGCCTTCGCCGACGGCATTCACGCCCGGTTTCCCGGCAAGATGCTGGCGTACAACTGCTCGCCTTCGTTCAACTGGAAGAAGAATCTGGACGACGCGACTGTCTCACGGTTTCAGCGCGAGCTCGGCGCGATGGGCTACAAGTTCCAGTTCATCACGCTGGCGGGATTCCACAGCCTGAACTATTCGATGTTCCATCTGGCGCACGGCTATGCGCGCGATCAGATGAGCGCATTCGTCGAGCTGCAGGAAGCGGAGTTCGCCGCGGTTGCCCAGGGCTTCACGGCGGTAAAGCACCAGCGCGAGGTGGGCACCGGCTACTTCGACGCCGTCACGCAAACGATCCAGGGTGGAAAATCGTCGACGACCGCGCTCAAGGGCTCGACCGAAGACGAGCAGTTCTTCGATCGGCCGAAGACCGCATTGTCGGTCGCGAACGGATAGGCGAGCGATCGGGCGTCGCACCGACGGCGCAACGGCGCGGGCTTCGCAGCGGGTCCGCGCCGTTTGTCTTATATTGGCGCGATGGCCGATTCGAAGCTGCGTCTGTTCTTCGCGCTATGGCCCGATGCGCACACGCGGGCCGAACTCGCCGCGTTGGCTGAGCGCGTCGCCGGCGAGACCGGCGGCCGCGCGACGTCGCCGGACAACGTCCATCTGACCTTGGCCTTTCTCGGTGCCCAACCACAGCATAGCGCTGCCGAGCTTGCCGCGCGGGCCGGCGCCATCGAAGCGTCGCCCTTCGTGCTTAGCCTCGATCACATCGATTGCTGGCGCAAGAATAGCGTCGCATGGCTCGGCGCGAGCGAAATCCCGCCGGCGCTCGCCTTGTTGCGCAAATCGCTGATCGCCTCGCTCGCCGCACTCGGCATCGCCGACGATGCGCGGCCGTTCGCCGTGCACGTCACGCTTGCGCGCAAGGTCACGACACTGCTGCGCCGCCGTCTCGCGTCGCCGATCGCGTGGCCGGTCGACGGACTCGTGCTGGTCGCCTCGGACACGGGGAGCGAAGGTCCGGTGTATCGCGTCCTGGCGCGCCTGCCGTTCGACTAGTCGCGCCGCTACCGCGCGTCAGTTGCCGCGCGCGATCGGCCGCGTCGGATCGGCGACCCACTCGCTCCACGATCCGGGATAGAGCCGCGATCCGTGCAGACCTGCGACCGCCATCGCCAGCACGTTATGGGATGCGGAAATGCCAGAGCCGCATTGATGCACGACTGCCGTTGGCGGCGTCGGCCCGAGTTGCGCAGTGAATTCGGCGCGCAGCACTTCCGCCGGCTTGAACGTTCCGTTCGGCATCAGGTTGTCGCCGTTCGGCCGATTGAGCGCGCCGGGGATGTGGCCCGCGACCGGATCGAGGGGCTCGATGTCGCCGCGGAAGCGCTCCGGCGCGCGCGCGTCGAGCACCGTGAGTGGGTCCGGCCCACGTTGGTCGAGGCGCCCGAAGATTTCGTCGCTGGTCACGACAGGCCGCGGTGTCATCGCGACGAATCGCGCGGGCCGAACGGTCGGTGGATCGGCGGTCACCGACCGTCCCTCGGCGATCCACTTGTCGATGCCGCCGTCCAGCACCGCGGCCGCATCGTGGCCCAGCCAGTGCAGCAGCCACCATAGGCGCGATGCCCACATGCCGCTGTTCTGATCGTACGCAACGACCTGCTTCGACGCATCGATCCCGGCGCAGCTGAAGGTCGCGGATAACGCGCCGACTTCCGGCAACGGATGGCGGCCGTTGCGTCCGGTCCGCTCGCCCGACAGGTCGCGATCGAGGTGCATGAAGCGAGCGCCGGGCAGATGCGAGACCCGATAAGCGCCCTCGCCCGCGGCGACGTCGAAGAGATTGTGGCGGCAGTCGACGATCACCCAGTTGGGGTCGTCTAGTCGGCGCGCGAGCGCATCGGTGGAAATCAGAGTCGTATACATCGCACCCCATCGTGTGCATTCACCTCGTGCCGGCGCGAAGCGACCCGACCGTGCACGAAAATCGTCCGGCCGGAACCGGGGCCGGGGCTTGGCCGCGCGCAATCAAAACAGTTTGTCCGCGACCGTCCAGATTTCGAGCGGCCCCAGCTGCAGAGCGTCGAGCGCAGGCTCGAGGCTGGCGCGATCGCCCACCGCGATCACGACCATCGTCGCCGGATCGAAATAACGCCGCGCCAGCGGCGGCAGATCGGCGGCTCGAACCTGCCGCAATTGCGGCGGCAGCCGGCGGAAATAGTCGAGCGGCAGGCCGTACGCGAATAACTCGCCGAACGAGCTTCCGGTGGCGCTGTTGGTCTCGAACATCGCCGGCAGCGACTGCGTCAGCGAACCTCGCGCGCGCTGCAATTCCTCGGTTCTCAGCGGCGCGGCGCCCGCACGCTTGAGCTGGGCGAGGATCTCCCGGACCGCCGGCACCGCGACGTCGCTTCTCACCGCGGTCCGCACGACGAACGGTCCCGGGCGGCGCCCGTATTCGAAGCGCGAGCCGATGCCGTAGGTGTAGCCTTTTTCTTCGCGCAGATCGAGGTTGAGCCGGCTGGTGAAGCCGCCGCCGATCGCCTCATTCAGCACCTGCAGCGCCGGGAAATCGGGCGTCGTTCGCACCGTGCCGATCCGGCCTATGCGCAGCTCCGCCTGCGGCGCGCCGGGCTTGTCGACGATCACGACCCGGGCGGCGCTGTTCGCGGTCTGCGCTTCCGGGGCGGATGCGGGCGCGACAGGCGCGGCTGTCCACGATCCCCATAGGCGCTCGGCCAGCGCACGCAACGCCGCATCGTCGATTGCGCCAACGACGACCAGCGCCGCGTTTTCGGGCCGGAACCAGCGCTGCCAGAATCGACGCAGGTCGGCCTCGGCGATGCGCTGGATCGAAGCTTCGGTGCCCAGGTTGCTGCGGCCGTAGGGGTGATCGGGTCCATAGAGCGCGCGCGCGAACGCGACTTCGGCGAGCGTGCCGGCGTCTTCGCGCGCTTCGACGATCTCCGACAGATGCGCCTTGCGCTGGCGCTCGATTTCCTCCGCGGGAAACGTCGGGTGTTGCGCGATGTCGGCGACCAGTCCCAGCGCGGCAGGAAAATTGCGCGCCAAGGCGTCGATCCGCAGCAGCGTTGCGTCGCGCCGCGTCTGTGCCGCGAAACCCGCGCCGAGCTGCTCGATTTCCTGCGCGATCTGCACGGAGGTCCGCGTCGTCGTGCCTTCCTCGAGCATCGCCGCCGTAAAATCCGCCGTCCCGGGCAGCGCCGGATCATTGGCGGCCAGCCCCGCATTGACGACGAGCTGGGCGGTGACGATCGGCAGACCCGGGCGCTGCAGATGCAGCACCGTCAGACCGTTGGCGAGCTTGAAAGACTGCGGCGCGGGCAGCGTCGGCACGACCGCCGGACCGGCCGCCGGCGGCTTGCTGCGCCATGGCTCGTCGGCGTTGATCGACTCGGTCGCGCGCGCGCGGGACGGTGCCGTCACCGCCGGCTCCGGGTCCAGCTTCTTGGCGCCGCGAACCGCGAAGACGGCCACGCGCGCATCCTTGCGCAAATGGGCGCGCACGGCGCGCTGCACGGCGGCCGGCGTGACTGCCGCATAGCGTTCGACGTCTTTCGGCAGGTAGCCAGGGTCGCCGGTGTACTGGTTGTACATGTTGAGCGTATCGGCGCGTCCGACGACTTTCTGCAGGCCCTGGTACATCGAGCGCTCGATTTGGTTGCGGGCGCGCTCGACCTCGCCTTCGGTCGGCCCGTCGGCGGCAAAGCGATCGAGCTCGGCATCGATTGCGGCCTCGAGCTCCGGGGCCGTATGCCCCGGTCGGGCGAATGCCTGCACGTCGAATATCGACGTCAGCGCATAGGCGTCCTGCGCGGCGCTGACTTCCTGCGCAAGCTGCAGTTCGTAGACGAGCTTGTTGTACAGCCGGCTCGACTTGCCGCCGGCGAGGATGTGCGCGGCGATCGTGAGCTCGGCATCGTCGGGCTTGAACCGGGGCGGTGTCAGCCATGCCAGATCGACCCGCTCGAGCTCGATCCGGTCGGTGACGGTCTCGCGACGCTCGCCTATGATGGGCGGGGTGACGACGGCCGGCCGAGCCACGTCGGGCCCGCGCCGGAACGAGCGGAAATACTTGCTCACCAGACGCTTCGCCGTCGCGGCGTCGAAATCGCCGACGATCGTCAGCGTCGCATTGTTCGGTCGATAGTAGCGCTTGAAAAAATCGCGCACATCGGTCAGCCGCGCGGACTGGATGTCGGCATGCGAGCCCATGATATACGGCCGGTAAGGGTGGCCGACCGGAAACAGGTTCCGGAACACCGCCTCGTCGACGATGCCGTAGGGCTGGTTCTCGATGCGCTCGCGCCGCTCGTTGCGAACGACGTCCTGCTGATTCGATAGCGCCTTCTGGTCGAGCGAATCGAGCAGGTAGCCCATGCGGTCGGCGTGGGTCCAGAGTGCCAGCTCGAGCTGGTTCGAAGGCACCGTGTCGTAATAGTTGGTGCGATCGAACGAGGTCGACGCGTTCGAGTCGGACGCTCCGGCCGCTTCGAGCAGCTTGTCGGCCAGGCCCCGCGGCACGTGCTTGCTCCCGGTGAACATCATGTGCTCGAACAGGTGCGCGAAGCCGGTGCGGGTCGGCTCCTCGTTCGCTGCGCCTACGTGGTACCAGATGTCGACCGTGACCAGCGGCAGCGCGCGATCCTGCGACAGAATGACCTCAAGGCCGTTCGGCAGCCGGTATTTTTCGTAGGGGATCGTCGGCGCGATTTCGGCTGCCGCTAGCGCTGCGCTCAGCATCGAAGCGAGTCCGGCGAGGCAGAAGAGTTTGAACATGGGCTACCTCGAAAATGGCGGTTGCCCCGCTTCGGGCAGCGCGTGTCGTGGGCGGGTCGCCGGGAACCGCGCGGCGGTGGACCCGACGCGCCGCCGCGATGGCGCCGGTCGACCAGCGACGAGGGCGGTGTCAGAGATTCGGCCCGAGCTCGCGCCGCAGGAACTCGTGGAAATGCTGCATCCCGTCTTCCATCGGCGACTGGTATGGTCCGACCTCGTTGCGTCCGGCCTTGTGCAGCGCCCGCCGGCCGGCGTCCATGCGCAGTGCGATCTCGTCGTCCTCGGCGGCCGTCTCCATGTACGCAGCCTGCTCGGCCTCGACGAACTCCCGCTCGAAAAGCGCGATGTCCTCCGGGTAGTAGAACTCGACCACGTTGGTCGTCCGGTCGACGCCGCGCGGCACCAGCGTGCTGACGATCAGCACGTGCGCGTACCATTCGATCATGATGTTCGGATAGATCGTCAGCCAGATCGCGCCGTGGGCTGGCACTTCGCCACGGTAATAGTCGAGCACTGCCTTGTGCCAGCGCTGGTAACTCTTGGTACCCGGCCTCGCGAGCGCGTTGTTGACGCCGACCGTCTGCAGCGAATAGCGATCGCCGAACTCCCACTTGAGATCGTTGCAGGTAACGAATTGGCCTAGCCCCGGATGGAACGGCTCGACGTGATAGTCCTCCAGGTAGACCTCGATAAACGTCTTCCAGTTGTAGTCGCATTCCTTCGTTTCGATCCGGTCGAGCATGTAGCCTGAGAAATCGAGCGACTGCCATGCTCGCATCCGGGCCAGATCGGCGGCGACGTCGCGCGCGCCGTCGAACAGCAGTCCGTTCCAGCGCTTGAGCGGCGTGCTATGCAGCCTCGTGCAAGGCTGCTCGGCAAAATGCGGTGCGCCGAGCAGCTTGCCGGACAGGTCGTAAGTCCATCGGTGGATTGGACAAACAATGTTCTGCACCGATCCGCGCCCGTCGAACATGATCGCTTGCCGGTGCCGGCAGATGTTCGACAAAAGCTCCACCCCGCGGGTGTTGCGCACCAGCATCTGCGCATTGTCCCGCCACGCGAGCGTTTGATAATCGCCCGGATTCGGGACCATCAGCTCGTGCCCGACGTACCCGGGCCCGCGCGCGAACAGCAGATCCTGCTCTGCGGCGAAGACCCTGGGATCGCAATACGAAGAAACGGGGAGCTGCGACGCGACCGAAGCCACGTGCAGCCGATCCGCATTAGCGAGATTCGACATCAGCCTACCCTTTTCGTGAACCTGCCAACCCAACAAACAATATAAGAGGCTCTCGAAACCGCCCCCCAACCGCTTTGCTAAGTCAGCCCGCTACGAAAAGGCTTCGTATCAAGGCTGCGTCGTCAAATGAACCGATGATTATAGCGAGATTGCCTGACTCGGGCAAACCCGGACGCGGGACCGGGGTGCGCGTTTCCCGGACCCGACAAATCGGGTATTCTTGAGCACTTTTCAAGAGCGCACCGCCGTTTCAGCGATTCGCGGCGCGCACCCCGCCCGATGTCCAAACCCACGTCTGAGACCACCGCGGCGCCGTCGAGTTTCGAATCCGCGATGGCCGAGCTCGAAAATATCGTTGCGACGATGGAGGGCGGACAGTTGCCGCTCGCCGATTCGCTGGCCGCGTACAAGCGTGGAGCGGAACTGTTGCAATACTGCCAGGCAGCCCTGAAGGATGCACAGCAGCAGGTCCAGGTGCTCGAGCGCGGCGTCCTCAAGGCGTTTGCGCCCGACACATCGGCGCCCGCCGCGGAAGATGAATCCTGATCTCGCGTGGGCAGTCTGGTCGCGAGAGCGCAGCGAGCGCATCGAAAGCGTGCTCGATGGCGCGCTAGCGATTTCAGACGGGACGCCGCGCCTGCTGCTGGATGCGATGCGCTATGCGGCGCTGGGCGGCGGCAAGCGAGTGCGCGCGCTGCTGGCATACGCCGGCGGCGAGCTGACCGGTGCCGATCCGGATGACGTCGATGGTCCCGCCGCAGCGGTCGAGCTGATGCACGCCTATTCACTGGTGCATGACGACCTGCCCTGCATGGACGACGATGCCCTGCGCCGCGGCAAGCCGTCGTGCCACGTCGCGTTCGGCGAGGCAATCGCGCTACTCGCCGGTGACGCGCTGCAGACCCTCGCCTTCGAGGTGGTGGCGCGCACGCCGGCGGGCGAGCCGGCAGCACAGATCACACTGCTCGCGAAGGCGTCCGGCGCCTCGGGCATGGCCGGCGGCCAGGCGATCGATCTTGCGACTGTCGGCGAAATGCTGGCGCTGAATGAACTGGAGCACCTGCATGCACTCAAAACGGGTGCGCTCATCCGGGCGGCGGTTCGCCTCGGCGCCGGCTGCGGCCGGCCGATGCGTGCCGACGAGAACGACGCACTCGACCGTTACTCGTCGGCCATCGGGCTCGGCTTTCAGATTGTCGACGACGTACTCGATGTCGAAGGCACGGCGTTGAGCCTGGGCAAGACCGCGGGCAAGGACGCGGTGCAGCGAAAGACGACTTACGCTTCGCTGCTGGGCCTGTCCGCCGCCAGGGAGCGCATCGAAACCCTGCGTTCTGACGCGCACGCAGCGCTCGGCGGCTTTGCCACGGCACGGCGCCTGATCGAGCTCGCCGACTGGATTTCGTCGCGCACGCACTGATGGCAACGACGAGAATCGGTCGTCATCGGATCGCGCGCGAGTGCCCGGCGCGTCCCGGCGTGCGTCGGTGATGTTGCTCGAAGCGATCGACAGTCCCGCGGACCTGCGCAAGCTCGATGCGAGCCAGCTACCCGCGCTCGCCGCCGAGCTGCGCGCGTTTCTGCTGCAGTCGGTCAGCCAAAGCGGCGGCCATCTGTCGTCCAATCTCGGCACCGTCGAGCTGACGCTGGCGCTGCACTACGTCTACGACACCCCGCACGATCGCCTGGTATGGGATGTCGGACACCAGACGTATGCGCACAAGGTGCTGACCGGACGCCGTGGCGGCATGCGCGGCTTGCGGCAATGGGGCGGCATCGCCGGCTTTCCGCGCCGGGACGAAAGCGAGTACGATACGTTCGGCACCGCGCATTCGTCGACGTCGATTTCGGCGGCGTTGGGCATGGCTATCGCGGCCCGGCGCAAAGGCGAGGAGCGAAAAGTCGTCGCGGTGATCGGCGACGGCGCGATGAGTGCCGGCATGGCCTTCGAGGCCATGAACAACGCCGGCACGGCCAACGCCGACCTGCTGGTGATCCTCAACGACAACGACATGTCGATCTCGGAGCCGGTCGGCGCGCTGAACAGCTACCTGGCGCGCTTGCTGTCGGGACGTCTCTACAACTATGTGCGCCGCGGCGGCAAGGAAATTCTCGCCAGGGTGCCGCCGGTGCAGGCGCTGGCTCGGCGCTGGGAGGAGCACATGAAGGGGATGGTCCTGCCTGGCACGCTGTTCGAGGAATTCGGCTTCAATTACATCGGGCCGATCGACGGGCACGACATCGAGACCTTGCGCAAGACCTTGGTCAACGTCAGGCAGCTCTCAGGGCCGCAGCTGTTGCATGTGATTACGCGCAAAGGGCAGGGCTACGCCAAAGCCGAGGCCGATCCGATTCTCTATCACGGTGTCACCCGCTTCGATCCGGCGCTGGGCATCGTCGCCAAGCCGCCGGGCAAGCCGACTTATACGCAGGTCTTCGGCGACTGGATCTGCGACATGGCGGCGCGCGACTCGCGTCTGATCGGCATCACGCCGGCGATGCGCGAAGGATCGGGGCTGGTGCGTTTTTCGCAGGAGTTCGCCGACCGCTATTTCGACGTCGGCATCGCCGAGCAGCACGCGGTAACGTTCGCGGCGGGACTCGCGTGCGAAGGCATGAAGCCCGTCGTCGCGATCTATTCGACGTTCCTGCAGCGGGGCTATGACCAGCTGATTCACGACGTGGCACTGCAAAACCTGCCGGTGATGTTCGCCATCGATCGCGCCGGGCTGGTCGGAGCCGACGGTCCGACGCATGCCGGCAGCTTCGACCTCTGCTATCTGCGCTGCCTGCCGAACGTGACGGTGATGGCGCCCGCCGACGAGAACGAGTGCCGCAGCATGCTCTATACCGCATACTCGCTGGACACACCGAGCGCCGTGCGCTATCCGCGAGGAGCCGGACCCGGCGTGACGATCGAGACGGAAATGCGGGCGCTGCCCATCGGCAAAGGAGAACTGCGCCGCGAGGCCGGACAATCGACCCGGCGCATCGCGCTGCTCGCTTTCGGCAGCATGCTGCATCCGGCGCTCGCTGCGGCGGAGGAAATCGACGCCACCGTTGCCAACATGCGCTTCGTCAAGCCGCTCGACGTCGAACTCTGTGTCGCACTGGCGCGCACGCACGAATGCCTGGTGACGATCGAGGAAAACGCGGTTGCCGGAGGCGCCGGCAGCGCGGTCGCCGAAGCGCTCGCCGCGCGCGGCGTCGCCGTGTCGCTGCTGCAACTCGGTCTGCCCGATGCCTTCGTCGATCAGGGCGACCCTGCGCGGCAACTCGCGCAATGCGGTCTCGATGCCAAGGGCATCGTCGCATCGATCGTTGACCGGTTCGGCCCGCTAGCCGACCGAGGCGCCGCTGCTGTGAGACAATAACAGGCCCGTCCCCAAGCGTTGCTCCAACGCAATACTGACGCAAATGAATCGTCCTGAAGGACCGCTGATACCCGACGTCCAATCGCACCCGGACACGCGGGAGCTCGCGATCGACCGCGTCGGCATACGCAATCTGCGCTATCCGATTCGCTTCATCGACGGCCGCGATCCACCGGAGCATACGATCGCTCGTTGCAGCGCCTACGTCGCTTTGCCGGCGGATCGCAAGGGTACGCATATGTCGCGCCTGGTCGCGGCAATCGACGAGCTCACCGAACCGCTTTCGCTCGCAACGCTGCCGGCTTTCCTCGATACGATGCTGATCCGATTGGAAGCCGACGCAGGCCGCATCGACATCGCCTTTCCCTGGTTCATACGCAAGAGCGCACCAGTGACAGGCGTGCATAGCATGATGGACTACGACGTGCGACTCGTGGCCGACGCGGCGCCAGGCAAGCGCTCGGTCGAGGCGACGATCGTCGTGCCGGTGATGAGCCTTTGTCCCAGCTCCAAGGCGATTGCCGACTATGGTGCGCACAACCAGCGTTCGCATCTGACACTTGCGGTGCGGCCGCGACCTGGAGCCCAATTGACGCTGGGCGAGCTGATCGCGCTGGCCGAAGCGGAAGCCTCGTGCGAGCTTTATGGACTACTGAAGCGCGCCGACGAGAAGTTCGTCACCGAGCGCGCTTATGACCGCCCCCGGTTCGTCGAGGACCTCGTTCGCGGTATCGCGGCACGACTGGTCGACGATGCTCGACTGATCGGCTTCAGCGTCGCGGCGGAAAACTTCGAGTCGATTCACAACCATTCGGCCTACGCAGAGATCGTTCGCGGCTGAAGGCGCAAAACCCGCGGGTGCGCTAGCGCAGCGTCAGGCTGACCTGTGTTTCAGGGTCGGCTTCGCCCGGGCCGGTCTCGACCGCGGTCAGCCTTCCGTTGGCGAACGACAGCCGGCTCGTCCCGCCGATGCGCCGGCGATAAAGCCACTCCTCGTGCCAGATCCGGTTGAACTTGCTGCGCGTGATGTCGCTGGGCCGGCCCCAGCTCGGCAGGTTCAGCACCTCGTCGTCGGACATGCCCAGGGCGATACTCGTGCGCCAGAAAACCCGCCCACCGCGAGTTTCCGGCGCTCGCCTCGGCGGCGTCGCGGCGAGCCGCGTGCCGGCGCGTTCGCCGGCACCGCTCGCGAGCACGATATCGTTGGCGCCGGTGCCGCACGGCGCTGATTGATAGGCAGTGCCCTCGCGCGCCGTGCACTTGTGGATGGCTTGCGCGTACCCGGCGATCGGCCAGCCGAGGGCGCAAAGGGTGCTGAAACAGGCGACCAGGGCGCGCATGATCAGATCCGGAAGCGGCGACGATCGACAGCGTAGGCGTCGATCTCCGCAGCCGCCATCAGCCGCGGTCTGATCTTGTTGTAGGAATGTCCCGGGTCAGGACGACTTTTCGACCGCGGCCCAGCCGCCGCGCCGCTGCGATTCGATGCAGGCCTCGATGAAGGCCATCGTGTGCGCGCCTTCCTCGATGCGCGGGTAGGGCGCTTCGGGCATCGCCTCGCCCAAGGCGCGGGCCATGCGATCCTGCGCGACCTCGCGGTAGATATTGGCGAAGGCCTCGCGCAAGCCCTCAGGATGCCCGCGCGGCGTGCGGCCGGCGGCGATGATCTCAGGCGGGAGGCCGGGATCGCCACGGCCGATCACCCGTGCGGGCTCGCCCTGCATCGCCAGCCGCAGATAGCTCGCCTCACGATGCCACCAGTCGAGCATCCCTTTGTCCCCATAGACGCGAAGCCGGATGTCGTTCTCTCCGCCGGCCGCGGCCTGCGTCACCGTCAGCGTGCCGCGCGCGCCGCCTTCGAATTCCATCAGCGCCGATGTGTAATCGACGACCTTGCGGGCGGGCACCAGCGCGCCTGCGTCGGCGGCGACGCGCGCGACCGCGAGGCCAGAAACAAAGCACGCCAGATGCTGCGCGTGGCAACCGATCGCGCTCATCACCAGCGAAAGGCCGCTGCGGTGCGGGTCGAGAATCCATGACAGCCGATTGCTCGACGGACCATCTTCCAGTCGGGTCGCGAGTCCGCTCTGGATGTATTCGACCTGGACCAGGCGCAGCGCGCCGAGCGCGCCGTCACGGACCAGATGTCGGGCGTAACGGGTCATCGGGTAGGCGGAATAGGCATGGGCGATCGCATAGATCCTGCCATGTTTCTTCGTCCGGGCGACCAGATCGCGCGCCTCTGCCGCGTCGTGCGTCACCGGCTTGTCGCCGACGACGTCGAGGCCGGCATCGAGCGCTGCGGCCGCGTACGCGTAGTGCGTATCGTTCGGCGTCATGATCGCAACCGCATCGGCGCTGTCAGGCCGCTGCTTTTCGCGCTCGAGCAACTCGGCCAGTGTGCCGTAGCTTCGCGCCGCATCGAATCCCATCGCCACGCCGCCACTCCTCGAGCGCGCGGCGTCGCTGGAGAAAACGCCGCCGACGACCTGCCAGTGGCCGTCGAGCTCGGCGGCCGTGCGGTGCATGTCCCCGATCCATGCGGCGGGTCCGCCGCCGACGATCGCCAGGCGCAACCGCCGGCCGAAACGCGTTCGCACATCACTCATGGGTATCCCCTCGATTGGCCGGGCCAAGTCGTCGCCGACTTCGTGGCGGTGTGGACGGCGGCTGCCGGGGCCGGCTCACATGAACATGCATTCAGCGTGAACAGGCCCTAAAATGATGCATTGTAACGGCGTGCGCCGCCGATCCTCCATGCGTCCCGTCGCGATCTTCCGCTTTTCTCCGACCGAAGGACCCGGCCACTTCGGCGAGTGGCTCGAACGTCAAGGCGTGCCGCAGCGGATTGTCGCGCTCGACCAGGGCGAGGCCGTGCCCGCCGACGCTCGCGCTTTCGCCGGCATCGGCATGATGGGCGGTCCCATGAGCGCCAATGATCCGCTTGCCTGGAACGCACCGTTGCTCGCGTTGCTGCGCCAAGCGGTCGCCGACGACATTCCGGTCATCGGACACTGCCTGGGCGGGCAGCTCTTTGCCAAGGCGCTTGGTGCGCGCGTGTCGGCGACAACGACGCCCGAAATCGGCTGGGGCGATGTGAGCGCGATCGACGATGCCGCGACGGCCTGGTTCGGCGGCCGCGACCGGTTCACGACGTTCCAATGGCATTACGACATCTTCGAGCTGCCGCCCGGGGCGACGCGCGTGCTGACCAATGCATTCAATCCGCAGCAGGGCTACGCGCTGGGCAAGCACCTCGGCTTCCAGTGCCACATCGAAATGACCCGCGAAATGGTCGAGACCTGGACCCGCAGCGGCGCCGGCGAGCTGCCAGCGCAATCGAAGGGGGCCACACAGAGTCGCGACGACATCTTTCGCGATCTCGACGCGCGGCTCGCGGCGCTGTCGGAGGTCGCCGACGATGTCTATGCACGCTGGGCGACGGGGCTCGCACGCTGATGGCGGCGATCCGCCCGCTGCCCGATCAGCTGATCAACCAAATCGCCGCCGGCGAAGTCGTCGATCGCCCTGCGGCGGCGCTCAAGGAGATCCTGGAAAACAGCCTCGATGCCGGCGCGCGGCAGATCGATGTCGACCTCGCCGGCGGCGGCATCAAGCTGATACGCGTGGCCGATGACGGAGACGGCATCGCGCGCGAGGATCTACCGCTGGCGCTGGCGCGGCACGCGACGTCCAAGATCGCATTCGCGAGCGACCTCGAGGCGATCACGACGCTGGGCTTTCGCGGCGAGGCGCTGGCCAGCATCGCCGCGGTGTCGCGCCTCACGCTGACCTCGCGGCTGCGCGGCAAGGAGCACGCGTGGCGCATCGAAGTGGATGGTGGCGAGATCGGCGCGACTCAGCCCGCGGCGCTCTCGGACGGCACGACGGTCACCGTGCACGAGATCTATTTCAACACGCCGGCGCGGCGCAAATTCCTTCGCACCGATGCCACCGAGTACGGCCATTGCGAGGAAGCGTTTCGCCGCGCGGCGCTGTCGCATCCCGACGTCGGCTTCACCTTGCAACACAACGGCAGCGTCAAACATCGACTGCTGCCCCAAGGACGGCGCGCCCGCGTCGATGCGCTGCTCGGCGAGGCCTTCGCCGCGCACGCGGCGCCGGTCGACGAGCCGGGGCCGGGTCTCGATCTGGCCGGCTGGGTCGTGCGACCGGCGTACGCCGCGGCGACGCGCGAAGCGCAATATTTGTTCGTCAATGGCCGCTTTGTGCGCGACCGGATCCTGGCGCACGCGCTGCGCGAAGCCTTCCGCGACGTGCTGCATCACGACCGTCAGCCGGCCTATGCCTTGTGGCTTTCGATCGATCCGCGCATCGTCGACGTCAACGTGCACCCGACCAAGAGCGAAGTGCGCTTTCGCGACAGCGGCGCCATGCACCAGTTTGTCCGCCGGGCGGTCGAAAAGGCGCTGGCGGCGACGGCGGCCGAGCAGCCGGCGGTATCGGCAGCCGAGCGCCTGGGCGCGGCCGCGGCGCGGATTCCACCAATTGCGCGCGCGGGCGAATCGTTGGGCGGCGACTGGCGCGCCGGCATGGTGCAGGCGACGATAACGCTCGGTACGGCGGAGCCGGCGTCGTTTTATGCGCGACTGTTCGGACAGCGTACGCCGCCGGTCGACCGTCCCGATCTGCCGGACGGCAGCGAGCATCCGCTGGGTTTTGCGCTGGCGCAGCTGCACGGCGTCTATGTGCTCGCGCAGAATCGCGACGGCCTGGTCCTGATCGACATGCACGCGGCGCACGAGCGCATCCTCTACGAGCGCCTCAAGACCGCGCTCGATCGCGCGATGCCGATGCAGCCGCTGTTGGTGCCGGCGACGTTTTCCACCGATCCGCTGGACGTCGCGACCGCCGAGGAAAACGCGGCGATCCTGTCCGCGCTCGGATTCTCGCTGTCGGTAATCGGTCCGTCGACGCTGGCCGTACGCGGCGTTCCAGCGCTGCTCGCCGATGCCGATACCGTGGCGCTGGCCCGCGCCGTGCTCGCCGACGTTCGCGAATACGGCGGCAGCCGCGTGCTGACCGAGCAGCGCGACGACCTCTTGTCGACGATGGCCTGCCACGGCGCGGTGCGCGCACACCGCTCGTTGAGCGTGCCGGAAATGAACGCGCTGCTGCGCGAAATGGAGGCGACCGAGCGGGCCGGCCAGTGCAACCATGGCCGGCCCACCTGGTATCAGCTGACGCTGGCCGACCTCGATCGTCTGTTCATGCGCGGGCGATGACGCCGGCGGTGTTGCTAATGGGCCCGACCGCTTCGGGCAAGAGCGCGGTCGCGCTGGAACTCGCGGCGAGGTTGCCGGTGGAGATCGTCAGCGTCGATTCGGCGCAGGTCTACCGGGGCATGGACATCGGCACCGCCAAGCCCGACAGCGCGACCCGCGCCCGCGTACGACACCATCTGCTCGACCTCATCGATCCCGATCAGGCTTATTCGGCGGCGCAGTTTCGCACCGATGCGCGGGCCGCGATTGCCGACATTCGCGCACGCGGCCGGATTCCGCTGCTGGTCGGCGGCACGATGCTGTATTTCAAGGCGCTGCGCGAGGGCTTGTCGGATTTGCCGCCGGCCGACGCCACGGTCCGCGCGCGTCTCGAGGCGCGCGCGGCCGACGAAGGATGGCCGGCGCTGCACGCCGAGCTCGAGCGCATCGACCCCAAGACGGCGGCGCGCCTCGATCCGACCGACAGCCAACGCATCCAGCGCGCGCTCGAAGTCCACGAATTGTCGGGCCGGCCGATGTCCGCCCTTCAGGGCGCACGGCGAAGTCCCGTCGACGCGGACCTCGTCCCGCTCGGGCTGATTCCGTACGATCGGGCAGCGTTGCACCGGCGCATCGCAGCGCGCTTTGACGCAATGCTCGCATCCGGCCTGGTCGACGAGCTCTCGGATTTGCGCCGCCGCTTTCGGCTCGCCGCATCGATGCCGTCGATGCGTTGCGTCGGCTATCGGCAGGCCTGGCAGTTCATCGACGGCGATGGCGACCGCGAGCGGCTGCGGGAACGCGGCGCCGCCGCCACGCGTCAGCTCGCCCGGCGGCAGTTGACGTGGCTGCGCTCGCTTGAACTGCAGACCTTCGATGCGGATACGCCGCAGGTGGCTGGGGACGTTGCCCGCTGGCTGGGTGAGCAGGGGCTCGCCGCCTAGCGACTATCGCGCTGCGCCCGCTTATCGCCGCCTTGCTGCTGTGCAATAATTATAGGTTCACGCACAAGGCTACGCACCAGACGTCCATGACCGCACGTACCCTTTACGACAAGCTGTGGGACAGCCACGTCGTTCGCAGCGAAAGCGACGGCACCGCGCTGCTCTACATCGATCGGCATCTGGTGCACGAAGTGACGAGCCCGCAAGCGTTCGAGGGCCTGAAGCTCGCCGGGCGCAAGCCGTGGAGAGTCGGGTCGATCGTCGCCACCGC
This sequence comes from uncultured beta proteobacterium, assembly GCA_963828665.1. Taxonomy (GTDB): domain Bacteria; phylum Pseudomonadota; class Gammaproteobacteria; order Burkholderiales; family Casimicrobiaceae; genus PALSA-1003. Next base: position 440,084 of record CAWHFL010000010.1, on the reverse strand, counting down.
CGATCACAATACGCCGACCCAGCATTGGGACCGCGGCATCGAGGATCCGACTTCGCGCGTCCAGGTCGACGCGCTCGATGCCAACATGCGCGAGTACGGCGCGAAGGCGTATTTCCCATTCCGCGACAAGCGGCAGGGCATCGTCCATGTTATCGGGCCGGAGAACGGCGCGACGCTGCCCGGCATGACGGTCGTCTGCGGCGATTCGCACACCAGCACGCACGGGGCGTTCGGCTGTCTCGCCTTCGGCATCGGAACCTCCGAAGTCGAGCACGTGCTGGCAACGCAGTGCCTGCTGACCCAGCAGTCGAAGGCGATGCTGGTCCGCGTCGACGGCGCGCTGCCATTCGGTTGCACGGCCAAGGACATCGCGCTCGCGGTGATCGGAAAGATAGGCACCGCCGGCGGAAGCGGCTATGCGATCGAGTTCGGCGGCTCGGCGATCCAGGCGCTGTCGATGGAAGGACGGATGACGGTATGCAACATGTCCATCGAGGCGGGTGCCCGTGCCGGGATGATCGCCGTCGACGACAAGACGATTGCGTATCTGCGCGGACGGCCGTTCGCGCCTGCCGGCGAGACATGGGACCGCGCGGTCGCCCACTGGCGGACCCTGGTTTCCGACGCGGGCGCGAAATTCGACCGCATCGTCACCATCGATGCGGCGACGATCGCCCCGCAGGTCACCTGGGGCACGTCGCCGGAAATGGTGACGACGATCGAGGGACGCGTCCCCGATCCCGACAAGGAGCGCGATCCGATGCGTCGCGATGGCATCGAGCGCGCGCTCGCTTACATGGGATTGGCGCCCAATACCGCGATGACCGACATCCGCATCGACAAGGTCTTCATCGGGTCGTGCACCAATTCGCGCATCGAGGATTTGCGTGCGGCGGCTGCGGTGGTCAGCGGCCGGCACAAGGCGGGCAACGTCAAGGTTGCGATGGTCGTGCCGGGGTCCGGCCTGGTGAAGGCGCAAGCCGAGCGCGAGGGTCTCGATCGCGTATTCACCGCGGCGGGTTTCGAATGGCGCGAGCCTGGCTGCTCGATGTGCCTGGCGATGAATGACGACCGCCTGGAGCCCGGCGAGCGCTGCGCGTCGACGTCGAACCGCAATTTCGAGGGACGCCAGGGCACCGGCGGCCGCACGCACCTGGTCAGTCCGGCGATGGCCGCCGCCGCCGCGATCGCCGGGCATTTCGTCGACGTGCGTCGACTTTCCTGAAGAAGCGCGACCGATGCAGCCGTTTGGCATTCTGACCGGGCTGGTGGCGCCGCTCGACCGCGCCAACGTCGACACCGACGTTATTATCCCGAAGCAGTTTCTGAAGTCGATCAATCGCTCGGGATTCGGTGCGAATCTGTTCGACGGGTGGCGCTATCTGGACAAGGGCGAGCCGGGCATGAATCATTCACTGCGCCCGCTCAATCCGGATTTCGCGCTCAATCAGCCGCGCTACCGCGGTGCGCAGATCCTGCTGGCGCGCCGCAATTTCGGCTGCGGCAGCTCGCGCGAGCACGCGCCCTGGGCGCTTGCCGACTACGGCTTTCGCGCGCTGATCGCCCCGTCGTACGCCGATATCTTTTTCAACAACTGCTACAAGAACGGACTGCTGCCGATCGTGCTCGCCGAAAGCGAGGTCGAGCGGCTGTTTCACGACACTGCGGCCTTTCCGGGATTCAGGCTGACGATCGACCTCGAGCGGCAGACCGTGGCCACGCCGGACGGCGGCGCGACGTTCAAGTTCGACGTCGAACCGTTTCGCAAGCACTGCCTGCTCAACGGCCTCGACGAGATCGGCTTGACGCTGACGCACGCAGGCGAAATCGCCGCGTTCGAAGCCAAGCGAAAAATCGAGCAACCGTGGCTCTTCTGACCGGACGATGGCATGAAGAGACGACGGCAGAGCGGGCGGGACTACTAGAAGCTCCTCCTCGCGCTCTGCGGTCTCGCCTGCCGGAGCCGCGATGAAGATCGCTGTCCTTCCCGGTGACGGCATCGGCGCCGAAATCGTCGCCGAGGCGGTCCGCGTGCTCGAGCGGCTGCGCACCGGGGGCCTGGATCTCTCGATCGAAACCGCGCCTATCGGCGGCGCCGCCTATGACGCGGTGGGGCAGCCTCTGCCGGACGCCACACTGGCGCTGGCACGGCGCGCCGATGCGATCCTGCTCGGCGCCGTCGGCGGGCCGCGCTATGACACGCTGCCGCGCGCGCTGCGACCCGAGCAGGGAATCCTGGCCATACGCAAGGCGCTCGGGCTGTTCGCGAACCTGCGTCCGGCAATACTTTATCCCGAGCTCGCCGGCGCATCGACGCTCAAGCCCGAAGTTGTCGCCGGGCTCGACCTGATGATCGTGCGCGAGCTGACCGGCGACATTTATTTCGGCCAGCCGCGCGGACGCCGCACCAACGATGCCGGCGACATCGAGGGCTTCGACACGATGGCGTACAGCGAGCCGGAGATCCGGCGCATCGCGCAGATCGGCTTCGAGATCGCGCGGAAGCGCGGCAAGAGGCTGTGCTCGGTCGACAAGGCGAACGTGCTCGATACATCGATCCTCTGGCGCGAGGTCGTGACCGCGGTCGGCGCCTCGTATCCGGATGTCGAGCTGTCCCACATGTACGTCGACAACGCGGCGATGCAGCTTGTGCGCAATCCGAAGCAATTCGACGTCATCGTAACCGGCAATATTTTTGGCGACATCCTCTCTGACGAGGCATCGATGCTGGCCGGCTCGATCGGCATGCTGCCGTCGGCGTCGCTGGATGCGAACGGCAAGGGCCTCTACGAGCCGATTCATGGCTCGGCGCCCGACATCGCCGGTCAGGACAAGGCCAATCCGCTGGCGACCATCCTGTCGCTGTCGCTGATGTTTCGCCACAGCTTCGGCCGCGCCGACGTCGCCCTTCGCATCGAAGCCGCTGTGCGCGACGTGCTCGCGCAAGGCTTGCGCACGCGCGACATCGCGCTTCCGGGCGAGCGCACGATCGGTACGCGGGCGATGGGAGACGGCGTGCTCGCCGCGCTGCAATGAGCATCGCCGGCCATCCGGTGGTCGTCCGTCGCGCCGAGCCCGGCGATGCCGAGGCGATACACGCCACCTTCCTCGGTGCCCGCGCGATCGCCGGCACCTTGCAGCTGCCATACCCGTCGGTGGAAATGTGGCGCCGGCGGCTCGCCGAAGGCGTCGGCACCGACTATCTGCTGGTCGCCACCATCGCCGGCGAAGTCGTCGGCAACCTGGGGCTGCGCGCCGCGTCGAAGTCGCCTCGGCGCCGGCACGTCGGCGATATCGGCATGGCGGTCCGCGACGATCGGCAACGGCGCGGGGTCGGGACGGCGCTGATGCAGTCCGCGATCGAGCTTGCCGATGGCTGGCTCAATTATCAGCGGCTGGAGCTGACCGTCTTCACCGACAACCTCGCGGCGATGGCGCTCTATCGCAAGTTCGGATTCGCGATCGAGGGCACCTGCCGCGCTTACGCGTATCGCAATGGCAGCTATGTCGATGCATACCTGATGGCGCGGCTGTGTCCGACGTTCACCGCGGCGCCCGGCTGAATCGATGCAGCTGCGAATTCAGCGAACGAGGATTGCAGCGCCGGCGGACAAGCCACGCGCTTTGCGGCGCATGCGCCTGCGGAGGTCGGAATGATGCGGGTAGGTTTTGTCGGATGGCGCGGCATGGTCGGATCGGTGCTTATTCAGCGCATGCTCGAGGAAAAGGACTTCGACCTGATCGACCCGGTCTTTTTCTCCACCTCGAATGCCGGTGCGCCGGCTCCGAAGATCGGCAAGTCGGACGGCACGCTCGAGGATGCGGCCGACGTGCGCGCGCTCTCCGCGCTCGACACCATCGTCACCTGCCAGGGCGGCGAATGGACCAAGCCGATGCACGCCAAATTGCGCGCTTCCGGCTGGAACGGCTACTGGATCGACGCGGCGTCCACGTTGCGCATGGCCGACGACGCGGTGATCGTGCTCGATCCGGTCAACAGGGAGGTCATCGATGCGGCGCTCGCGCGCGGTGTCCGGAACTACATCGGCGGCAATTGCACGGTCAGCCTGATGATGATGGCCCTCGCGGGCCTGTTCAAGCGCGACCTGGTCGAATGGATGACCTGCATGACCTACCAGTCGGCGTCGGGCGCCGGCGCGCAGAACATGCGCGAGCTGCTGCAACAGATGGGGGAGGCGCATCTGGCCGCGAAGGACCTGCTCGACGATCCAGCGTCGTCGATCCTGGACATCGATCGCGAGGTGGCCGGCATCCTGCGGGACGGACGCTTCCCGACCGAGCACACCGGCGTCCCGCTCGCCGGGAGCCTGATTCCCTGGATCGCAGAAGACCTGGGCAACGGCGTATCCAAGGAGGAATGGAAGGGCGGAGCCGAGACCAACAAGATCCTGGGCCGCGAGGCGCAGCCGATACCGATCGAGTCGATCTGCGTGCGGGTGGGCGCCATGCGCTGCCACAGCCAGGCGCTGACAATCAAGCTCAGGCGCGACCTGCCATTGCCCGAGATCGAGCAGATGATCGCCGGCGCGCACGCCTGGGTCAGGGTCGTGCCCAACCAGCGCGAGGCAAGCATGCGCGAGCTTACGCCGGCCGCTGTCACCGGCAAGCTCGAAATTCCGATTGGCCGCCTGCGCAAGCTCGCGATCGGCGCCGGCTATCTGGGCGCCTTTACCGTCGGCGATCAGCTGCTGTGGGGCGCCGCCGAGCCGCTGCGCCGAATGCTCCGTATCCTGCTGGCACGATGAGCGTCGCCTTCGCCGGGCCATGGCTTCGGCTTATGACATGCGCTTCGGCCGGTCGGCTGAAGCTCGCGTTTTTGCCCGGTTTTATGCTTCAGCGCTAAACCCGCAGGGCGCCGGGCTGCGGAACGCGACACGCTTACAACAGCCATTGGCGGCCTTCGACGGCCCCGAGCATATACAAGAAGTTGTATCCGGCCGGATGATGAGCGCAACCTGTAGCGCTTGCATGGAATCGAAGGCGATAGGAGACCGGGATTGCCGAACCGGTGCTTTCGGGCAAAAAATCAAGCTAATACCGAGGTTTAGCTTGCACCGCTAACTCCATGATGTTAATTTAGGTCAGCAAATAAGCACACTGAGGTCGGCATGCGAGCAAAACCCTATATCACCTGCGGGCTGTTGGCGAGCGCTCTGACGCTCCCCATCTCGGCGTTCGCACTGGGGCTGGGCAAGCTCACGGTGCAATCGGGCCTCGGGCAACCGCTGTCCGCGACGATCGAGCTCACGTCCGCGCAAAAGGATGAACTCGATACCTTGCGCGCGAGAATCGCCGATCCCGCCATGTATCGCGACAACAACGTTCAATATCCAGCGGCGGCTTCGCGTGCGCGTATCGTCGTCGAACAAGCGGCCAATAGCGGACCGTATCTGCGCATCACGACTTCGCAAGCGGTCAACGACCCTTTCCTCGATCTTCTGGTCGAGCTTAACTGGGCAACTGGGCGAGTCGTACGCGATTACACGTTCCTGCTCGACCCGCCGAGCAGCACCGAAACCCAGGCCGTCGAGCCGGCGGCGCCGATTCGCGCCCAGGCCAGCTCCACTGCCGCTGCCCCGCCTGCCAATGCGCGCGGTACGCGCCGTTCGGCCGCCGCCGCGCCGGAAGCGGGCGCGCCCGCCGCCGGTTCGAGCTACACAGTCAAGCGCGGCGACACGCTGTCGAAAATCGCCCAGCAGGCCAAGCCCGCGGACGTCAGTCTCGAGCAGATGCTGGTCGCACTGTTCCGCAGCAACGAGAATGCTTTCGACGACCACAATATGAATCGCCTGCGCACCGGCCAGATCGTCACCGTGCCGCAAGGCGACCAGATCGCGGCCGTGCCTCAAAGCGAGGCGACGCACATCGTCAAGGTTCAAGCCGCGGACTGGCGCGCGTATCGCGATCGCGTGGCCGCGGCCGCGCCCGCAACCGATGCAAGCGCTGCAAGGCAATCGGCGAGCGGCAAGATCACGACGGCGGTCGAGGACAAGGCGAGCGCAGCGCAGCCGGGTAAGGATCAGTTGCGTGTCTCACGCGAAACGGGCAAGGGTGCCGCTGCAGGAACATCCGCGACCGAAGATCTTGCCGCCAAGGACAAGGCGCTGAGCGAAGCAAATTCGCGCGTCGCCGAGCTCGAAAAAACGGTGCGCGATCTGCAGCGCGCGGTCGAGCTCAAGAACCAGACGATGGCATCGCTCCAGGCCAACGCCGGGGCCGCCAAGGGCAATCCGCCGGCTGCGGCAGAGGCTCCCAAGGTCGCCCCGTCGACACCGGCTCCGACGCCAGCGCCGTCCGCGACAGCGCCGGCTGTCGTTGCACCGCCGCCGGCGCCGAGCGCCGCTGCGCCCGCGCCGGAAACCAAGGCGCCCGAATCGCCGCCGCCCGAGACCAAGGCGCCGGAAGCGAAGGCTGAGCCGAAGGCCGTCGTGCCGAAGGCGGCCCCGCCGAAGAAGGCGCCGCCGAAGGTCGAGACCTCGTTCATCGACGATCTGTTCGGCAATACGCCGACCTGGGCGATCGGCGGAGGTGCGCTTGTGCTGCTGGCGGGAATCGCCGCGATCGTCGCCGCACGCCGGCGCAAGACCACGCGCTTCGAGGACAGCATCATCTCGGGCACTGACATCAAGACGAATACCGTTTTCGGGTCGACCGGCGGCGGGGTCGTCAACACCGGCGACAACTCGCTGGCCAGCGATTTCAGCCGCGAAGGCCTGGGCAACATCGACACCGACGAAGTCGATCCGATCGCCGAAGCCGAGGTCTATCTCGCCTACGGCCGCGATGCGCAGGCGGAAGAGATTCTCAAGGACGCGCTCAAGAAGGATCCACAGCGGCAGGAGATTTACCTGAAGCTGCTGGAGATCCATTCGCAGCACAACAAGCCGTCCGCGTTCGAGACCGTCGCCAGCGAACTCTATGCGGTGTCGGGCGGCCAGGGCGAGGTATGGCAGAAGGCGATGGCGCTCGGGCACCAGCTTGACCCGTCGAATCCGCTGTTTACCGAGGCCGGTGGCGCCGCGTTCGCCGCGGCGCCGGTGGTGCCCGCGGCCGCGGCTGCGGCCGCCGTGGCCGAAGCTCCGGCCAGCGATACGCAGGTGTTCTCGGTGCCGCCGGAGCTCAAGCCCGAGCCCCGCATGGCCACACCGCTCGACTTTTCGCTCGATGATGATATTTCGCTCGCGCCGAGCTCCGGCGTGGAGCCCAAGACGCCTGCCGCGATACTTGCGGGCGCGGCGGAGGAAGTTGCGAAATCCAGCCGTACCAGTGGCGAGCCGGGCTCGATGCCGTTCGAGAAGTCTCCGGGCTTCGCCGGCGCGGCGCCCAAGGCGGCTAGCGACAAGTTTGCGCCGTTGCACGACAGTGTCAGTCTGGAGCCCGAATCCGTTCCGAAATTCGACCTCGACTTTCATCTGGACGAGCCGGTGCGCGCTGCGCCGCCGCTCGCGCAACCCAAGCCGGCGCCGGTGCCCGAGCGCGCCTTGGCCACCGCGGGCGCGCCTGCGCCGCAGCTCGCGCGTCCGGCCGCGGCGGTCGAGCTCGACAAGCTCGACCTTGCGTTCGACCCTGACCGCTCGACTTTCGAGGATCCGACGCCTTCGGTGCTCGACGGCCAGTGGCACGATGCCGCCACCAAGCTCGATCTGGCCAAGGCGTATCAGGAAATGGGTGACGTCGAAGGTGCCCGCGAAATCCTCCAGGAAGTGCTGCACGAGGGCGATAACGAGCAGAAGGCCGAGGCCAAGACGCTGCTGTCCAAACTCGCCTAGTCGCCTCGCGCGGATAAAAACGGCGGCGCATGCCGCCGTTTTTTTTGTCGCTGCACCGCGTTTGGTACGCTGATGGCTCGGTGACGACGATGACGCTATTGCGCATCCGATGAGAATCGCTCTCGGCCTCGAATACGACGGGGCGCCCTTTCACGGCTGGCAGACGCAGGCCGACGGCAGCGGCGTGCAGGACGCCCTCGAGCGCGCGCTGTCCTCGATTGCCGACGCGCCGCTCTCGACGGTGGCCGCAGGGCGTACCGATGCCGGCGTCCATGCCACGATCCAGGTCGTCCACTTCGACACCGATGCGCGCCGCGCGGATACCGCGTGGGTTCGCGGCGTCAACGCCTTGCTGCCGTCCTCGGTCGCGGTGCGATGGGCGCTGGTCGTGCCGGCAGAATTTCATGCGCGCTTTGGCGCGACCGGCAGGCATTACACCTATTTGCTGCTCGATCGGCCGGAGCGCCCGGCGCTGCTCGCCGGTCGCGTCGGCTGGTACCATCGACCGCTCGGCCTGGACCGGATGCGGGTGGCGGCCGATGCGCTGCTGGGCAGACACGATTTTTCGGCATTCCGCGCCGCTGAATGCCAGGCAAAAACGGCCACTCGCATGCTCGACCGACTCGATATCGCGCGCGAGGATGACATGATCCGCTTTGACCTCCATGCCGACGCCTTTCTGCAGCACATGGTGCGCAATATCGTCGGCGCGCTGGTCTACGTCGGCAACGGTCGCCATCCGCCGGCATGGATCGCCGAGTTGCTGGCCGGCCGCGACCGCACGCGCGCCGCGCCGACGTTCGCCGCAGGCGGGCTGTACCTGACCGGCATCGACTATTCACCGCGCTGGAATCTCCCTCTCACACGGATGCCGATCCGTGCGTTCGGGGCCTGATCGGGAGCCGCGGACGATGGAGCCCGCCCTGCGAACGCGCGTCAAGATCTGCGGCATCACGCGCGTCGACGATGCGCTGGCTGCGGCAAACGCCGGCGCCGATGCGATCGGGCTGGTCTTCTGGCCGGGCACGCAGCGCCGGGTCGAATTCGGGCAGGCGCGCGCGATCGCGGGTGCGCTGCCGGCATTCGTCACCGTCGTCGGCCTCTTCGTCGATCCGCAGCCGGCCGCGGTGCGCGCCGCGCTCGAAGCGGCAGCGCTCGACGTTCTGCAGTTCCACGGCGACGAGCCCCAGGCGCTGTGCGCGTCGTTCGGACGTCCGTACATCAAGGCCGTTCCGGTGCGGCCGGACGTCGATTTGCTACAATATGCCTCGCGCTATCCCGATGCGCGGGGCATGTTGTTCGACGCGTTCGAGCCTGGCGGGATGCCGGGCGGGACGGGCAGGACCTTCGACTGGCAGGCCCTGGCAATTCGGCTCGACGCGGGTCTCCCGCAAGCGCTGGTCCTGTCGGGCGGGCTCACGCCGCACAACGTGGGCAGCGCGATCCGCGCCTTGCACCCGTGGGCGGTCGACGTGTCGAGCGGCGTCGAGGCGACCGGCGACGACGGCAGACCGCACAGAGGCATTAAGGACCCGGCGAAGATCGCCGCGTTCATCCGAGGAGTGCGTGATGCAGATGGCTGACGTACCGTACGCCCTTCCCGACGAGCGCGGACACTTCGGGCCCTATGGCGGCGTGTTCGTCGCCGAGACCCTGATTCATGCGCTCGACGAATTGCGCGAGCAATACGCGCGCTATCGAGTCGATCCCGAGTTCGTCGCCGAGTTCGAATACGAGCTCAAGCATTACGTCGGCCGGCCGAGCCCGGTCTATCACGCCAGGAGATGGTCGGAAAAGCTTGGCGGCGCGCAGCTGTATTTCAAGCGCGAGGACTTAAACCACACCGGCGCGCACAAGATCAACAACTGCATCGGCCAGGCGCTGCTGGCGCGGCGCATGGGCAAGCGCCGCGTCATCGCCGAGACCGGTGCCGGCCAGCATGGCGTGGCGGCGGCGACGGTCGCCGCGCGCTTCGGCATGCAATGCGTCGTTTACATGGGCTCGGAAGACGTCAGGCGCCAGGCGCAGAACGTGTTCCGGATGAAGCTCCTGGGCGCCGAGCTGGTGCCGGTCGAGTCGGGCTCGAAGACGCTCAAGGATGCGCTGAACGAGGCGATGCGCGACTGGGTCACCCACGTCGAGGACACGTTCTACATCATCGGCACCGTTGCGGGCCCGCATCCGTATCCGATGATGGTGCGTGATTTCCAGACGGTGATCGGCCGCGAGTGCCTGACGCAGATGCCGGAAATGATCGGCCGCCAGCCTGACGCGGTCATCGCCTGCGTCGGCGGCGGCTCCAATGCGATAGGCATTTTTCATCCGTACATTCCGTACGATCGGGTCAGGCTGATCGGTGTCGAGGCTGCCGGCGACGGCATCGCCACGGGCCGGCATGCGGCCTCGCTGACGGCCGGGCGGCCCGGCGTGCTGCACGGCAATCGCACTTATCTTCTGCAGGACGCGAATGGCCAGATCGCACAGACGCACTCGGTATCGGCCGGGCTCGATTATCCGGGCGTCGGACCCGAGCACGCGTGGCTCAAGGACACCGGCCGCGCCGAATACGTGACGGTGACCGACGACGAGGCGCTGGCGGCGTTTCATGTTTGCTGTCGCATCGAAGGCATCATTCCCGCGCTTGAGTCGTGTCATGCGCTCGCCCATGCGGCGCGGCTGGCGGTGACGCTGCCGCGCGACAAGGCGCTGCTGGTCAACCTTTCGGGCCGCGGCGACAAGGACATGAACACCGTTGCCGAGCGCGCGGGCCTGCACTTCCATTGCCGGCCCGCGTGCGATCCATCGCGGCGCTAGCGCAAGCCGACATCCAAGCCTTGGCGAATCGCATCGATGCGACTTTCGCGACGTTGCGCGCAGCCGGCCGCACCGCGCTGATTCCGTACGTCACCGCCGGCGATCCGTCGCCCGCGGTGACGCTGTCGCTACTGCATGCGCTGGTCGGCGCCGGGGCCGACGTGCTCGAGCTGGGCGTGCCGTTTTCCGATCCGATGGCCGACGGCCCGGTCGTTCAGCGCGCGTCGGAGCGCGCGCTGGCGCAAGGCGTGGGGCTCTCCGAGGTGCTGGCTATCGTGGCTGCGTTTCGACAGCGCGACTCTACGACGCCGATCGTGCTGATGGGCTATGCCAATCCGATCGAAGCGATGGGCGCAGCAGCGTTTGCCGAGCGGGCGAAGACCGCCGGCGTCGATGGCGTCATCGTCGTCGATTATCCGCCCGAGGAGGCACGAGAATTCGCTGCATTGCTGGTCGAACGCGGGCTCGCGCCGATATTCCTGTTGTCACCGACGACCCCGACCGCGCGCATGTCTCTGGTCGCCGGCATGGCACGAGGCTACGTTTACTACGTCTCGCTCAAGGGTGTCACCGGCGCCGGCCATCTCGACACCGCCGACGTCGCCGCAAGGCTCGCGGAAATACGAAGACACGTCAGCCTGCCGGTCGGCGTCGGCTTCGGCATTCGCGACGCGGCCAGCGCGCAGGCGATCGCCGCGCACGCCGACGCCGTCGTCATCGGCAGCCGCATCATCGAGGAGATCGAGGGGGGGCCGGCAGAAGAGGCGCCCGCGCGCGCCGCCGCCTGGTTGGCTACAATACGCGCGGCGATGGACCAAGTCGCCAAGCGAGCGGCCTGACGGGACTTAGAGATACCGTATGAGTTGGCTGCAGAAGCTTTTACCGCCGCGCATCAAGGCAACGCCTGGAACGGGCAGGAAGTCGATGCCCGAAGGGCTGTGGGTCAAATGCGCGTCCTGCGAAGCCGTGCTGTATCGAACCGATCTCGAGAAGAACCTCAACGTCTGTCCCAAGTGCAACCATCACGCGCGCCTGACCGCGCGCGAGCGGGTCGACCAGCTGCTCGACGCGGAAGGGCGCTACGAGATCGGGTCCGAAGTGCTCCCGATCGACAGCCTTAAGTTCAAGGACACGCGCAAGTATCCGGAGCGCCTGTCGGCGGCGCTCGAGGATACCGGCGAGACCGACGCGCTGGTCGTCATGCAAGGCAGCATAAAATCCACGCCGCTGGTGCTGGCCGTGTTCGAGTTCGAGTTCATGGGCGGGTCGATGGGCTCGGTCGTCGGCGAGCGCTTTGTTCGCGGCGTGCGCGTGGCGTACGACAATCGCGTCCCGTTCGTCTGCATCACGTCGAGCGGCGGAGCGCGGATGCAGGAAGGCGTCAGCTCGCTGTTCCAGATGGCCAAGACGACAGCGGTCTTGCAGGAGTTGTCGAAGGCAAGGCTGCCGTTTGTTTCGATACTGACCGATCCGACGATGGGCGGCGTGTCGGCGAGCTTCGCGATGATAGGCGACATCGTCATTGCGGAGCCGGGCGCCCTGATCGGCTTCGCCGGCCCGCGCGTGATCGAGCAGACGGTCCGCGAAAAGCTGCCCGAAGGATTCCAGCGCGCCGAGTTTCTGCTGGAAAAAGGCGCGATCGACATGATTGTCGATCGCCGCCAGTTGAAGGACGAACTACCGAGGCTGCTGACCCTGTTGCAGCGGCAGCCGCTGCCGACCGGCTGACGCGCCATCCCGGCGCATCCCGCGCCGCCGTCCCGTGAGCCCGCCCTCCACACTCGTTGAGTGGCTCGCGTATCTCGAAACGCTGCACCCCAAGTCGATTGCGCTGGGGCTCGAGCGCGTTTCCGATGTGGCTGCCCGACTCGATGCTGCCCCCGCTTGTCCGGTCGTCACCGTCGCCGGGACCAACGGCAAGGGCTCGACCTCTTCGCTGCTCGAGCACATGCTTCGCGCCGACGGCTACCGCGTCGCGCTGTACACGTCGCCGCATCTGTTGCGTTACAACGAGCGCGTGCGCATCAACGGCGCCGAAGCGAGCGACGCTGCACTGTGCGAAGCCTTCGCCGCGGTCGAGGCCGCCCGCGGCGCGACCCCGCTGACCTATTTCGAGTTCGGCACGCTGGGCGCGCTGTGGCTGTTCGCGCGGCAGCCGTTGGATGCGCTGATCCTCGAGGTCGGACTCGGCGGGCGCCTCGATGCGGTCAACATCGTCGACGCCGACGTTGCGGTGGTCACGACGATCGCGATCGATCACGTCGACTATCTCGGTCCCACGCGAGAGCACATCGGCCGTGAAAAAGCCGGTATTTTCCGACCTGGCAAGCCGGCGATCTGCGCCGACCGCGATCCGCCGGCGTCGCTTATCGAGTACGCAGCAACGATCGGCGCGAGACTCATGCGCATCGGTCGCGACTATGGTTACGACGCCCAAGGCACGCAATGGGATTACCGGGGGCCGGGCGGAGCGCGACACGGCCTGCCCTATCCGGCGCTGCGCGGCAACTATCAACTCGCCAACGCGTCCACCGCGCTCTGCGCGGCGGACGCGTTGCGCGATCAGCTTCCATTGTCGATGGGCGCGGTGCGCGCCGCGCTGGTCGGAATCGAATTGCCGGGCCGCTTCCAGGTGCTTGCCGGGCGGCCGGTCACCGTGCTCGACGTCGCGCACAATCCGCAGGCGGCGCATGCGTTCGCCGACAACCTGGGTGCGATGGGCTTTCATCCGAGGACGATCGCCGTTTTCGGCATCCTCGCGGACAAGGATATCGATGCGGTGATCGCACCGCTGCTCTCGCGCGTCGATCGCTGGGAGGTGGCCACGCTTCCGCCGCCGCGCGGGGCAAGCTCCGCGATGCTGAAGCAGCGTTTGCACGACGCCGGCGTCGCGGCCGGCGCAGTGCGCGAATACGCCGATCCTCTGGCCGCGTATCGCGCCGCACGCGATGATGCCGCGGAAGCTGATAGAATTATCGTTTTCGGATCGTTTCTCACCGTCGCGGCCGTACTGGCGGCGAGGGAGCGAGCCGCTCCGGCCAGGGATGCACGATGAATCGCCGCCGACCAACGCTAGAGGCACGAGCGCTTTCGCGCCCAGCCGCCGCGCCGGTCAGCTTGATTCAACCCTGTCCAGCCCCAACTGAGTCGAATGGCGACCCGTCCCGAGATTGCCGATCTCGCAGTCGATGAACTCAAGCGGCGCGCACGCCGCCGGTTGGTGGGTGCGGTCGTGCTTGCGCTGGCGGCCGCGGTCGTATTGCCGATGCTGCTGGAAAGCGATCCCAAGCCGTTGGGCAACGACGTGTCGATCCAGATCCCGCCGATAGATCAGGGCAAATTCGTGACGTCCCTGCCCCCCGACAAAGCCAGCAAGCCCAATGCCGCGGCCGACACACCGCCTGCCGCGCCACCGGCAAGCGCCGACAGCGGCGCGCCGGCGCCCGAGCGCACGCTGACGGCGGCCGAGCAGCGCGTTCTCGGCCAGTCGGGTGCGAACCGCCAACCGGCGATCATGTCGTCCGCGCCCGAGGCGATGCGCCCGCAGCCTCCGGCGGCCGCGGCTGCCGGCGCCACCCCAGCGACGCCGCGCACCGAGTCGGCACCCGCCGCCGGCGGTACGCTGTTCGTGCAGGTAGCAGCACTCGCCGATAGCAAGGCCGCAGCCGACCTGGCCGCGAAGCTCGTCGCCGCCGGGTTCCCGGCCCATGTCGAGCCTATCGCCACCCGCCAGGGACCGGTGCAGCGCGTGCGCGTTGGGGCTTATCCGTCGCGCGAAGCGGCCGATGTCGCGCTCGCCAACATCAAGGCCGCGGGTTACGGCAACGCGATCGTCACCGCGCCATGACCGCGTTCGACTTCATCGTCATCGGCATCGTCGGCCTGTCGACCGTGTTCGCCTTCGCGCGCGGCTTTGTGCGCGTCGTGATCTCGCTGGTGGCCTGGGTGGTTGCGCTGGTCGCCGCCTTCCAATATGCCGACACGCTTGCCGCGTGGCTGGCGGGGCTGGGCGGGGAGCCGCGGATGCGCTACATCGGCGCCTTCGCGCTGATCGTCGTCGTCGTGTTGCTCTTCGGCGCGCTGCTCGGCTGGCTGCTTTCGCGCCTGATGCGCGCCGTCGGCTTGGGCTTTGTCGACCGGACGCTGGGTGCCGTGCTGGGTTTCGCGCGTGGGCTCTTGATCGTCGTGGTCGGCGTGCTGATCGCGGGGCTCACGACCTTGCCGCAGCAGGAGTGGTGGCGCCGGGCGACGTTCGCGCCGGCGCTGGTCGATGCGGCATTGAGCTTGAAGCCCTGGCTGCCGCGCGCCTGGGCCGAGCAGCTCGCCTATCCGCGCTCGGAGCGGAAACCCACGAAGTCGGTTGTCCAGGCGGGGGCAAGCTGACATGTGCGGAATCATCGGGGCCGTCACCCACACTCCGGTCAATCAGCTGCTCTACGACGGGCTGCTGCTGCTGCAGCACCGCGGCCAGGATGCGGCCGGCATCGTGACCAGCGAAGGCCCGATCTTCCACATGTACAAGGGGCCCGGATACGTGCGCGACGTCTTCCGCACGCGCAACATGCGCGATCTGATGGGCAATACCGGCATCGGCCATTGCCGCTACCCGACGGCGGGGTCCGCCTCGTCGGATCTCGAGTCACAGCCGTTCTACGTCAACTCCCCGTTCGGCATCACGCTCGCGCACAACGGCAACCTGACCAACAGCGAGGCGCTCAAGCGCGAGTTGTTCCAGCTCGACTTCCGCCACGTCAACACCAATTCGGATTCCGAGGTCCTGCTCAACGTGCTGGCGCTGGAGCTCGAGCGCGCGGCGCATCATGCCAAGCTCGACGCCAACGCGATATTCGCCGCGGTCGCCGCCGTGCACAAGCGCTGCCAGGGCGCGTATGCGATCGTCGCGATGATCGCGGGCTACGGCTTGCTGGCCTTTCGCGACCCATTCGGCATTCGGCCGCTGATCATCGGAGTCAACGAATCGATGGGCGGCACCGAGTACGTCGTCGCCAGCGAGTCCGTCGCGCTCGAGGCGCTGGGCTTTTCGGTGCTGCGCGACGTCGCGCCGGGCGAGGCGATCTACGTCGACCAGACCGGAAAGTTTCACGCGCGGCAGTGCGCGGAGAATCCGCAACTGATGCCGTGCATCTTCGAGTTCGTCTATCTGGCGCGGCCGGACTCGGTGATCGACGGCGCCTCGGTCTACGAATCGAGGCTGCGCATGGGCGGCGAGCTGGCGAAGAAGATCCGCGGCATGCCCGAGGCGCAGGACATCGACGTCGTCATACCGATTCCCGACTCCAGCCGGCCCTCGGCGCTGGAGCTTGCCAATTCGCTGGGTCTCAAATACCGCGAGGGCTTCGTCAAGAATCGCTACATCGGCCGCACGTTCATCATGCCCGGGCAGGCGATCCGCCGCAAGTCGGTTCGCCAGAAGCTGAATCCGATGGGCATCGAATTCAAGGACAAGGTCGTGCTGCTGGTCGATGACTCGATCGTGCGCGGGACGACCAGCCGGGAGATCGTGCAGATGGCGCGCGAGGCGGGTGCGCGCAAGGTCTACTTCGCTTCGGCCAGTCCGCCGGTGCGCTATCCGAACGTCTACGGCATCGACATGCCCACCGCGCGCGAGCTGGTGGCGACCGGACGCACCGAAGCCGAGATCGCCAACGAAATCGGCGCCGATCTCCTGATCTACCAGGATCTCGAAGCGATGAAGCGCGCGGTGCGCGGCGCCAATCCGCGGCTCAAGGAATTCGAGGCCTCGTGCTTCGACGGGTACTACGTGACCGGAGATGTGACGGCCGATTACCTGTCGCACCTCGCACGCGAGCGCGACGAGACGCGCGGCGAGACCGAAGAGTCGCTCCTCGCTGCCGGCTGAACGGGCATTGACTCATCCGCCGTTTGCGGCGATACTGATCTGAGCGCTGATTTGAATCGGGGTCGCCGGCAACGGCGGCTCCGCAGCTTGCGGGCGCTATATAAATCCAGCTAAAGCGAGGCGACCAATCGATCCGGGGCCCGTTTAGCGCAAGCTGACGGGCCTTTTTGCTGGAGCGATCCGATGTCGCGCAAGACCGGTTTTACCACGTCGATTCTGCATGCCGACCGCGAGTCAGCCGTCGAGCATGGCGCCTTGCATAAGCCGTTGCACCTGTCGGTCGCCTACGGCTACCGCGATGCACGCGCATTGGCCGACGTCTTCCAGGGCCGCCAGCCGGGCTACGTCTATGGACGGCAGGGCAACCCGACAGCCGCTGCGCTGGAGGAAAAAGTCAACCGGATGGAGGACGGCGTGGCGACCGTCTGCTTCGCGACGGGCATGGCCGCGATCGGTGCCATTCTGCTCGCGCTGCTGCGCGAAGACGACCACGTCGTTTCCAGCGCCTTCCTGTTCGGCAACACCAACAGCATGTTCAACACGCTGGCCGTACACGGCGACCGAGTCAGTTTTGTCGATGCGACCAACGTCGACGCCGTCGCGGCGGCGTTGACGCCGCGCACGCGAATGGTCTTTGTCGAGACGATTGCCAATCCGCGGACGCAGATCGCCGATCTCGCCCGGATCGGCGAGCTTTGCGCGGCGCGCGGCATCATGTACATCGTCGACAATACGATGACTTCGCCGTACCTTTTCCGCCCGAAGACGGCGAAGGCCGCACTGGTGGTCAATGCGCTGACCAAGTACATCGGCGGTCACGGCAACGCGCTCGGTGGCAGCGTCACCGACACCGGCGCCTTCGACTGGACACGCTACCCCAACATCTATGACGACTACAAAGGTCCGAAGCCCGAGCTCTGGGGGATCACGCAGATCCGGAAAAAGGGCTTGCGCGACTGGGGCGGCACGCTGGCCGCCGAGCAGGCGCACCACCTCGCCGTCGGCGCGGAGACGCTCGCCTTGCGTCTGGAGCGGCAATGCGCGAACGCGCTCGCGCTGGCGTGCTTTCTCGAGGCGCGGCCCGAGGTGCTTGCTGTCTACTACCCGGGATTGACCTCGCATCCGCAGCACCGGCTGGCAGGCGAGCTCTTCGCCGGCTACGGCGCGCTCTTGTCGTTCGAGCTCGATCCGGCGATCGATTGTTTCGATTTCCTCAATCGCCTGCGCTGCGTCGTGCTGTCGTCGAACCTCGGCGACAACCGGACGCTGGCCATTCCGGTGGCGCACACGATCTTTCACGAGATGGGCGCGGAGCGGCGCGCGACCATGGGCATCGCCGACTCGCTGATCCGCATTTCGGTGGGCATCGAGGACTGCGACGACCTGATCGCCGACTTCGCGCAGGCACTGGACTGATACCGGCCTGAGCGTTCAGCCGCGGCTGCTGCCTTCGAAAGTCCGCGCCTCGATGCCTTCTTTGCCGACGCGCAGATAGCTCGCGCGGTCATACCAGTCGGCGAGCACCAGTCGCTCGCAGCGCATCTCGTCGACGACCAATTCGTGCCGAGCGGGCCGGTGCGTATGGCCATGGATCATGCGCGCGACGCGGTGCTCGCGCATCGCCGCAACGACGGCATCGGCGCTGACGTCCATGATCGTCTCCGGCTTGCCCATGTTCGCTCGGCGGCTGGCGTTGCGCAGCACGGCGCCGATGCCGCGGCGCGCGAACCACGGCAGCGCCAGGAATCGCCGCCGGTGTGCCGGATCGGCCCACCACGCGCGATAGCGCTGGTATTTCAGGTCGTCGGTGCATAGCTGATCGCCGTGCATCAGCAGCGTCGGCGTGTCATGCAGCGGGTGAACGATGGCGTCGGGCAGCAAGGTCGCGCCGGCGGCGCGCGCGAAGCGCTCGCCCAGCAGGAAGTCGCGATTTCCCCGTTGCAGATAGACGCGAGTGCCGGCGTTCGCGCTGGCGGAGAGTGCCGCCGCGACGCCAGCCGCGAGCGGGTCGCGCAGCTGGTCATCGCCGAGCCAGACGTCAAACAGGTCGCCCAGCACGTACAGCGCCGCGGCCTCGCGCACCGGCCCGGCGAGCAGCGCGTGGAATGCCTCGACCAGCGCGGGCCGCTCGCGCGACAGGTGCAGGTCGGAGATGAACAGCGTCGGCGGCATGGGCGGGGTGTCCGCCGGGGTGCGCGTCCGGCGGCGGACGCGAATCAGCTCTCGACGACTTCCGCGCGCTCGATCACGACGTCCTCGGTCGGCACATCGTCGTGGCCGCCGCGCCTGCCGGTCGGCACACCCTTGATGTGGTCGACGACATCCTTTCCTGCGACGACACGGCCGAACACGCAATAGCCCCAGCCGTTGGTGTCGGGCGAGCGATGATTGAGGAAGGCGTTGTCGGCGACGTTGATGAAGAATTGCGCAGTCGCCGAATGCGGATCCGACGTACGCGCCATCGCGACGGTGTAGCGATCGTTCTTGAGGCCGTTCCTGGCCTCGTTCTCGATCGGCGGCTTCGTGGGTTTCTGCTTGAAGTCGGCGCTGAAGCCGCCGCCCTGAACCATGAAGCCGTCGATCACGCGATGAAAAATCGTATGGTCGAAATGTCCGGCCCTGGCGTAGGCCAGGAAATTGGCAACGCTCTTCGGCGCATGCGCCGGGTCCAGCTCGATCGTGATCGCGCCGTGGTTGGTGTGCAGGATCGCCGTGGTCATGTCAATTCGTCGCCACGACGGTCGCGCTGTTGATGATGACGCGCTCGACCGGCACGTCGCGCGCGAACGGTCCGCCGCTGCCGGTCGGCATCGCGGCGATCTTCTTGACGACGTCCATGCCGTCGACCACCTTGCCGAATACCACGTAGCCGTAGCCCTGCGGCGTGGCTTCGCGGAAGTTCAGCGACTTGTTGTCGTTGACGTTGATGAAAAATTGCGCGGTCGCCGAGTTCGGATCCCCGGTGCGCGCCATCGCAATCGTTCCCGGGACATTGGTGAGTCCGGCCTTGCTGCTCTGCTCGGCTTCGTTCGCGATCGGCGGCCGGGTCGGCTTTTGCCTGAAGTCGGTGGTGAATCCGCCGCCCTGGATCATGAAGCCCGGTATCACGCGATGAAACTGCGTGCCGTCGTAGTGCTTGGCCTTCACGTAGGCGAGAAAATTTTCGACCGTCTTCGGCGCCGCTGCCGGGTCGAGCTCGATGCGAATCTTGCCTGCGGTCGTGTCGAGGTCGACCTGGGGGTTGGCGGCCTGTGCCTGGATGTTGGCAGCGAGGCCGATCGCCGCGATGGCGATCGTGATGATGCGACGAAACATCGGTGACTCCTTTGCGGTGGTTTCGGTTACCGCCGTGCGACTACGCACGCCGGGGCGAGCTACTTCTTCGGCTTGGGCTGGGCCGCGGGCTTCGGGAGAACCGGCTTGGGTGGAGTTTCCGACGGCGGCACGGTGAACAGGTCGCGCACCAGCTTGAGCTTCGCCTGCGCGCTCTTGTTGCCCTTGTCGAGCGTCGTTGCCTGCTCGAATTCGGTGCCGGCAAGCCGCGAATAGACATCGCCCAGGTTCTCGTGCGCGATCGCATAGTCGGGATTGATCGCAATCGCGGCCTGGAGTTCAATTCGCGCCTTGTCGTAGCTGCCGCGCTTGGCCCAGATCACCGCCAGGTTGTTGTGCGGCTCGGGAAGCTCCGGGTAATCCTCGGTCAGGGCCTGGAACGTCGCCATGGCCTCGTCGCCGGCGCCCTGGTCGGTCTCGATGACTCCAAGGATGAAGCGCGCCTGCGGATTCTTGGCGTCGCCGGCCAGCACGGCATCGACCTTGGTGCGGGCCTGCTCGTAGTGACCTTCGCGCACCAGCTTGGCCGCATCGGCGAGCTCGACCGACAGGCCGGGCGGCGGCGCGGGCGGGGTAATCGACGAGCTAGGCGGCGGCGGGGGCGCCTGCTGCGCGAGGACCGCGTTGCCGACGACGAGTCCGGCAATGATAAGCCACGGGCGTGGGGACATGGATTAGGACTGCTTGGGACCGAAGGGCACGGGCAATTCTAGCAGAGGCCAACCGGGCGCTCAGCGGCGGGGCAGGGCTCCCTGATCCCGCGCCTGCCTCAAGCGCTCGACGGTGGCATCGATCAGCTTGCGCGAGACGCTGATCGGCGAAGGCAGCTGCGGCAGCGCGTCGATCGAGAACCATTGCGCGTCGGCTATCTCGTCGTCGCAAGGATGCATGTCGCCACTGGCGTATTCTGCGTTGTAGGCAATCATCAGCGAGTGCGGAAACGGCCACGCCTGACTCGTGAAATAGCCGAGGTCTCGCACTTCGATGCCGACTTCCTCGCGCACCTCGCGATGGATGCAGTCCTCGATCGACTCGCCCGCCTCGACGAATCCGGCCAGCGCGCTGTACGTGCCCGCAGGGAAGCGATTGGCCCGTGCCAGCAGAAGATCGGCGCCGCGCGTGACCAGAACCATCATTGCCGGCGAAATTCGCGGATAGGCAACGTGGCCGCAGGCCGGACATTCCTTCGCACGCTCGCGGGTCTTGTCGCGCATCGCCGTGCCGCAGCGGCCGCAGAAGCGATGGCTGCGCTCCCACTCGGAGATCTGGAACGAGCGGCCCGCCAGCGCAAGCTGCGCCTCCGGCAGCTGCAGAAACAGCGAGCGCAGTCCGCGCCACTGCCAGCCGTCGATGTCGGGTGAGTCGCCAGCGACACGAATGGCGACGCAATCGGTGCCGCGGTAGCGGCCCAGATAATGGCGAACGCCTTCGATACCAAGCCGGGCGACGTCGGCCAGCGTCGGCAGTGTCGGAGGTTCTGCGATCCGGGCCAGTATCCGGTCGTCGCGCCAGACGAAGCACACCGCGTTGGCCGCGAGCGGAGCCGGCATCACGACGCCGGGCTCGAATCCGGCGGGTGTGTTCATCGGCGCGTCAGCGAAGGAACCGCTCGTCCTTTCCGATGACCGTCAGCTCGACGAATTTCGATCCGTTGTGGCTGGTCGGCGTGAACGTGATCCAGTAGCCGCCGAGATCGAAGTCGCGCAGCGTTTCCATCGCGTTGATGAATCTCTCGCGCGTCAGGTCCCCTCCGGTGCGGCGCAGGCCCTCGACCAGCGTCTTGGCGGCAATGAATCCTTCGAGGCTCGTGAACGAATAGTCCTGCTTCTTGGTCGACGCCTCGAGCAACTGCTGGTACTCCTTGACCACCGGCGCTGCGAAATTCCACGGAAACGGCACGACCTGCGAAATGCCGACGCCGCGTCCCTCGACGCCGGTCTCGTGGGCGAGTGCCTTGCTGCCGACGAACGAAACGTTCATGAATTGCGGGTTGGACCCGGCCGCCCGCATTGCCTTGATGAACGCGGCGCAGGATTTGTACGCGGAGATCATGATCACCGCCTGCGGTTCGACTTTGGCGATCGTTTTCACGGCGGCAGCGACGTCGACGGTGTTGCGCTCGACCGTGCCGGTCGCAATGATCTTGAGATTGCGCTTTTCCATCGCGCGCTGCACCCCGGCGAGGCCGGCCTTGCCGTAATCGTCGTTCTGATAGAAGACGGCAATGCGGTCGAGCGTCTGCCCGGTCATCTGAGCGACGATCTTGTCGGTCTCGTCGAAGTAGCTGGCGCGGATGTTGAAGATGTAGCGGTTCATCGGATTGCGCAACGATTCGGCGCCGGTGAACGGCCCTACGAAGGGCACCTTTGCCGCGGTGAAAATCGGCTTGGAAGCATTGGAAGTCGGCGTGCCGACGTAGCCGAACAGCAGGAACACGCCGTCGTCGATCAGCTTCTTGGTATTGGCCGCCGCCCGATCCGGCTCGTATCCGTCGTCGAGCGAGCGCAGTTCGATCTTGCGTCCGTTGATGCCGCCGGCGGCATTGATCATCTGGAAATAGGCAAGCGCGCCTGCGCGCATTTCGCTGCCAAGCTCCATCGCGGGCCCCGAAAATGCCGCCGACTGGCCGATCAGGATCGAGGTCGGCGTCACGCCGGGATCGGCGGCCTGCGCCTGGTGAGCTCCCGCGACAAGCGCCAGCGCGAACAGGGATCTGAGCAATTTGTTCATGTTCCTCCTCATTCGGTCTCGCTCGAACCGCAGCGACCGGCCTTTCGCCACGAACCTCGGACTATCATAGGGGATTCCCGAGGGCATGGGAAACATCCGGCAGCCCTCCGCACGCCGGAACCGATGCGGCCACAGGTATAATCGCAACAATCGATACCGAACGCGAAAAGAGCGCCAATGGAAGCCGAACGCCTGAATCAAATCGCCAATCAGCTCGCCGATCTGCAGCATCGCGCCACCGATCTGCGGAGGTATCTTTGACTTCGATGTGAAAGCATCGCGCTTCGAGGAGGTTGCGAGGGAGCTCGAAGACCCGCACATATGGGAAACTCCCGAGCGCGCGCAGCAGCTCGGCAAGGAAAAAAAACAACTGGAGATGGTCGTCGACAGCCTGCGGCGGATCGACCGGACGCTCAAGGACACGACCGAGCTGTTCGAGCTGGCGCGGGGCGAAGGTGACGACGCCACGCTCACGGCGCTGGAGCGCGACGCCGCGGGCGTAGCCGGAACGGTCGAGGATCTCGAGTTCCGCCGGATGTTCCACAATCCGATGGACCCGAACTCCTGCTTTATCGACATCCAGGCGGGCAGCGGCGGCACCGAGGCCCAGGACTGGGCGGCGATGCTGCTGCGCATGTACCTGCGCTATTGCGAGCGGCGCGGCTATCAGACCGAGGTCCTGGAAGAGTCCCCGGGCGAAGTCGCCGGCATCAAGAGCGCCAGCGTCAAGGTGGTCGGCGACTACGCGTTCGGCTACCTGCGTACCGAAACCGGCGTCCACCGCCTGGTGCGCAAAAGCCCGTTCGACTCCAACGCGCGCCGCCATACGTCGTTCGCAAGCGTTTTCGTCTACCCGGAAGTCGACGAGACGATCGAGGTCGAGATCAATCCGGCAGACTTGCGCATCGACACGTTCCGCGCGTCCGGCGCCGGCGGCCAGCACATCAACAAGACCGACTCGGCGGTACGAATCACCCATTTGCCGACCAACATCGTCGTGCAGTGCCAGAACGATCGCTCGCAGCATCGCAACCGCGCCGAAGCGATGGCGATGCTCAAGTCGCGCTTGTACGAGCTGGAGCTTCGCAACCGTCAGGCCGAACAGCAGAAGCTCGAGGACGCCAAGACCGACATCGGCTGGGGCCATCAGATCAGGAGCTACGTGCTCGACCAGTCGCGGATCAAGGATCTGCGCACCAATGTCGAAGTCGGCAACACGCAGGCGGTGCTCGACGGCAATCTCGACCCGTTTATCGCGGCGAGCCTGAAGCAGGGGGTATGACGTGAACGAGAAGAACGAGTCTCCGGCTCCGACCGAGGACGACAACCAGATCATTGGCGAGCGCCGCGGCAAGCTCAATGCACTGCGCATGCGCGGCAATGCGTACCCCAACGATTTTCACCGCAACGCGCTTGCCGGCGAGCTGCACGACGCCTTCGACGCAAAAACACACGAGCAGCTCGATCGGCAGGCCCTCGCCGTCGCGGTTGCCGGCCGAATGCTGCTCAAGCGGGTGATGGGCAAGGCGAGCTTTGCCACGCTGCAGGACATGAGCGGCCGCATCCAGCTCTACATCACGACGGACGTGCTGGGCGCCGACCTCCACGACGCTTTCAAGCACTGGGATCTGGGCGACATCGTCGGCGCGCGGGGTACGCTGTTCAAGACCAAGACCGGCGAGCTGACGGTCAAGGTGACCGAGTTGCGCCTGCTGGCCAAGGCGCTGCGGCCGCTGCCGGAGAAGTTCCACGGTCTCACCGACCAGGAGCAGAAGTACCGCCAGCGCTATGTCGACCTGATCACCAGCCCCGAGTCCCGGCGCGTCTTCATCGCCCGCTCGGCCATCGTTCAGGCGATGCGCGAATTTTTCGTCGCGCGCGGATATCTCGAAGTCGAGACGCCGATGATGCATCCGATCCCGGGAGGTGCGGCCGCGCGGCCGTTCACCACCCATCACAACGCGCTGGATACCGATCTCTATCTGCGGATCGCGCCCGAGCTGTATCTGAAAAAGCTGGTCGTCGGCGGGCTGGAGAAGGTGTTCGAGATCAACCGCAACTTTCGCAACGAAGGCATCTCGACCCGGCACAATCCCGAGTTCACGATGCTCGAGTTCTACGAGGCATTCCAGGACTACCGTTACCTGATGGACCTGACCGAGGCACTGTTGCGCGAAGTCGCGCAGAAGGTGTGCGGAACGACGACAATCGACTACCAGGGTGCGCCAATCGAGCTGGGCAAGCCGTTCGATCGCCTGACGATGGCCGAGGCGATCGCCAAATACGACTCGCGATACGCGGCGGCCGACCTTGCGCGGCCCGAATACCTGAGGTCCGCGTTGGGGAAGCTGGGTGTCGAGCTGCTGCCGACCGACGGCCTCGGTGTGCTGCAGCTGAAGATGTTCGAGGCGACGACCGAAGACAAGCTGATGCAGCCTACGTTCATTGTCGCGTTTCCGACCGACGTCTCGCCGCTGGCACGCGCCAGCGACGCCAATCCGGCGGTAACCGACCGTTTCGAACTCTTCATCACCGGTCGCGAGATAGCCAACGGTTTTTCCGAGCTGAACGATCCCGAGGATCAGGCGGCGCGCTTCGCGGCGCAGGTCGAGGCCAAGGAGGCGGGCGACGCCGAGGCGATGCACTACGACGCCGACTACATCCGCGCGCTCGAATACGGCCTGCCGCCGACGGCGGGCGAAGGCATCGGCGTCGACCGGCTGGTGATGCTGCTGACTGACAGTCCGTCGATACGCGATGTGATCCTGTTTCCGCAGCTCAAGCGCGAAGGTTGAAGCGCGGGGGAGCCTTGGGGGTGGGTCCGACTGGGGTGTCAGGCCCGTCCGATTTCGGGATCGCCGCCACCGAGCGCCCATAGCGCGGCGCGGCTCACGATGCGCCGGTGAACGGTGTGATCGAACGCGCCGGTGTCATGGCCCAGCGTGTCGACGGCGACGCGCCCTGGCCCCACCTCCCGTGTCCACAGCGCCGGCTGCCAATCACCGGTCGCTGCGCGAGCATGCATCAGCGGTCGGACGTCGGCGTGCAGGTCGAGGTCTCCGTAAGCCTCGTCGCGCAGATGGAAGGCGCTCAGGCCACGCACCACCGGATGGTCGATGCCGTCGAACCGGACCTGCACCTCGCCGTACGGAGGATGACTGGAACGCCCCCAGCGCCAGACGCCGCCAAGTATTTCCTTCCAGGCCGGCCAGTCGTCAAAGCATATGAGCGCCGTGTGCAGCGCGAGCAAACCGCCGCCGCGCGCGAGATGGGATTCGATCGAGGCACGTCCATCGGCGGACAGCCTGAACGCCCAGCGCGCGCGGTGCGGCGCGTATTTGTCGCCCGTTGCCATGCTCCATCGCAGCGCGTAAACGGTGAGCAGATCGGGGCCAGATTCGCCCAGCGTCGCCAGTCCCGCTTCGATGTCATCGGTGACTCGGGATTCGATCCCGTGTTCGCCCAGCAGTGAAGCGAGCGTCGGTGCGGCGATATCGAACCGGTGCGTGTGACCCCCGGTCAGGATGAGGTTCGTCGCCATGCTACGGAGGACTCGGACTTCGGCGCTCGATCAATGCCGCGCGGCGCCGCCGCGAGCTGCTTATCGCAATGATTACCATCAAGGCGATGCCGATGCCGTCCGACGCCAGCCCCGGAAACACGAGCAGAGCGCCGCCTGCGAGAGCCAATGCTCGCTCCCACATGCGCAACGGGCCGATCCAGTAGCCGATCAGCGCCACCGACATCGACAGCAGTCCAAGCAGCGCAGGAACACTGGCGGCGATCACACCGAGGAACGTGCCCTTGAGCAGCAGGGCAGGCGAATAGACGAACATGAAGGGGACGATCAGGGCGGGCAAGGCGACACGGGTCGCCGAGAATGCGACGCGCATGCCAGATTCTCCGGCAATCGCTCCAGCTACATAGCACGATACCGCCGTCGGCGGAGTCAGGTCGGAGGCGACGCCGAAATAGAAGACGAACAGATGCGCAGTCAGCAGCGGCACGCCCATTTTCGACAGTGCCGGTGCAACGAGAATGGCGCAGATCAGATAGGTCGCAGTCGTTGGCAGCCCGGTGCCGAGCAGAATGGCGGCAATGGCTGTCAACGCGAGCAGCATCAGCAACGAGCCGTTCGAATAGCCGAGGATTAGCGAGGTGAACTTCAGGCCGAGCCCGGTGAGGTCGGTCACGTTCATCACTATGCCCACGATCGCGCAAGCTACCGCGATCATGACCGCCGATCGCGACGATTCGTCGAGTGCCGCGATCACCTCCTTGGCGTCGATCCGCCGGCGCGCGTACAGCTCGCGAATCACCCAGATCGGTACGAACGCGACGGTTGCCCACGCCCCGGCGCGCCCGGGCGAAACCTGCACTATCGCGAGGAAATAGATCAGAACGGCGACGGGAACGAGAAAATGCCAGCCCTCGAGCAGCGTCGTGCGCAGCGACGGCAGATCGGCGCGCCGCATCCCCTTCAGGCCGTGGCGGGCCGCTTCGAGATCTGCAGTGACGAACAGCGAGACGAAATAGAGCGTGGCCGGCAGAAGTGCGGCCATCGCGATCTCGTAGTACGGCACGCCCAAAAGATCGGCCATGATGAATGCGGACGCGCCCATGATCGGGGGCGTGATCTGGCCGCCGACCGACGCCGCTGCCTCCAGCGCTGCCGCCATGCGCGGCAGGTAACCGTTGCGGATCATTGTCGGAATCGTGACGATGCCGACGGCGGCGACGTTCGACGGGCCCGTGCCCGTGATGGTGGCGAACAGCGCGCTTGCAAAGATCGAGACTTTGCCCGCCGAGCCGCGCGTCGTTCCGACCAGCGCCTGGGCGAGCTTGATGAAGAAATCCCCGCCGCCCATGCGCATCATGAAAGCGCCAAACAGGATGAACACGTAGACGTAGGTGGCGCTGGCGCCGAGCGCGGTGCCGAAGATGCCCTCCAGCCGGACGTACATCGAAGAGATCACCTCCGAGTAGCTGAAGCCGGGGTGACCCAGCAGGCCCGGCAGCCACGGGCCGATGAAGGCATAGACGAAGAAGCACAGCGCGATGATCGCCAGCGAAGGTCCGGCAGTGCGGCGAGTCGCCTCGGTCAGCAGCACGACGAGAACCGAACCGAAAATAATGTCGGTACGCGTCGGATCGATCGCCCGAAAGATGCCCGGGTTGGTGAATTCGACCGCTGCGTAGAGAGTCACGACCACGCTGGCCAGGGCGGCCGCGCACCGGGCGGCCAGGTCCCACCGAGACGCGCCCGCGCGCGTCGGAGTGACCAGAAACAAGAGGCTCAACGCAAAGGCGAGGTGGACACTGCGTTGCACCATCGGAGAGAAATTGACGGTGATCGCGGTGAACAGCTGAAAGCCTGCCATGGCAAGCGCGATCGCTTTGGCGACCGCGCGTGTACTGCGCTCGAAGCCGGTGCGCCTTTCCGGCGCGGTTTCGGTCTGCAACGGGCGCCCGTTCAGCTCGACGTAGCGCTCCGACTCACTTGATCAGGCCTTTTTCGCGCAGATAGCGCTCGGTCCCTGGATGGAGCTTGAATCCTGGATATTTCGCCGTATTTTCGGCGGTGGATGAATTGGCAGCCTTGAACGCGCTGGCCAGCTCGTCGTGCTTGTCGCCAATGACTTTCGCGATTTGATACGCCGTTTCCTCGGGGAAATCATCCCGCGTCGCGACGTAGATCCACTCGGTGAACGTATGCACGTCTTTCGCTTCGTCCTTCAGGGCATTCGTGTACCAGCTTTTCTCTATCGTAAATGGGCTGTACCAGTCGTACTTGGCGCGAATCTTTGCGATTTCCTCGTCGGAGAACGACACCAGCCGAACGCCGCGCGGATGGGTCGCGAGCTCGGTGACGACGGGGCAGGGCAGCGGGCAGAGAAACGTCAGCGCATCGACGGAGCCATCCTTGTACGCGTTCGTGCCCTCGCCCTTGCCGAGGAACTCAAGGTGGAAGTCGCTCTCCTTCATTCCATAGAGCTCGATCAGGCGCAGGAAAAGATTGGCCTCACCGCCCGCGCGGATGCCGACTGATATCCGCTTGCCTTTCAGATCGGCGAACGAGTGAATAGGTGAATCTCTCGGTACGACAATATGAAATGGAATGTGGAACATCGCGAACAGCGTGCGTATTCTTGTTTTGGCGAGCCCTTCCTTGCCGAGCACCGCTTGCGCATCACCCGGGCCCGCAACCGCGATCTGGACGCCGCCGCGCTCGAGCAGCGCGATGTTCTCCACGGCGCCCCCGGTACGCGCGCTCGCTTCCATGCCGGGAATGTATTTGTTCAGCAGCGGCGCCAGCGAGGCGAAATACAGATGCGCCGTGCCACCGGACGACGACCCAGCCATGACGATTCGTGTCTGCGCAGCGGCATGCTGGGGCAGACTTGCCGCAAGAAGCATGCTCCCGGCAATCAGGAATATGAATTTACCGATTCTCATCGACGTATCCTCCAGGTCATTCAAGCACCGCGCCGGACGATTCCGGATCGGCAATACAGTCGGGCATGAACGGTGACGCATCGGGCGGTTGGCCGTTCGAGCTGGGAATCCGGCGCGGTTGTCTCGCCCAAATTCGGTCAGGGTGTAACACTACCCTTGACGACCAAGCGCAACAACACGCGTCTGTTCGCGGCCATGTCGTAGTTGGCGACCGCGCGGTGCAGCAGGCAGCGATTGTCCCAGATGACCAGGTCGCCCGGAGTCCAGCGATGCGTATAGACGTACTGCTCTTGTGTCGCATGCGCGAGCAGCTGATCGAGCAGCGCGCGGCTCGCGGCACTGTCCATGCCGACGATGTGCGAACAATACATGCCAATGAAAAGGCTCTTCTCGCCCGTTGCCGGATGGGTCCTGACCAATGGATGAACGACTGGCGGAGCCGCTTTCTTCTCTTCATTGGTCAACGGGCGGTCATCGGTACTGGCGCGCATATATTCGAGGCTGTGAACGGCTCGAAGCGGAGAGATCCGTCGCTTGACTTCGTCGCCCAGAGAGGCATAAGCCTGGATCATATCGGCAAACTGCGTGTCGCCGCCCGACGGCGGCAATTCGACGGCATGAAGCATCGTCAGCAGCGCGGGGACTGGCAGGTAGGCCTTATCGCTGTGCCAGAAGTAATTGGACTTGAGATAGGGATTTTCCGCCGGCCTGCCCGCTGCATCGAGGTTGGAGATCTGGTGGATGGCTTCCAGCGTCGACCCGTCGGGATTGCGGAACACGTTGCCTTCGACTTCGCCAAACATCGCGGCGACTTCCCCCATGCGATCCTTGCCGAGTTGCTGTCCGCGGAAGATGAGCAGATGGTGTCTATCGAATGCTGCGACAATCTCCGCCCGCAGCGATTCCGATATCGGTTGGCGGAGGTCGATCGTGCCGATTTCGGCGCCGAGGCTGCCGTGGAGCGCGATGGCTATTCCTTCCGGCCGCCTTTGCGCCGGTCGCGCATTCAAAACGTCCATGACTTGGGCTCATCGTTAGCGCTGGGTTTCATGCAATCTAAGGCGCCGTGTCAAGCGGCGTTCCCGCGGGCGATAGTGGGGGACATCGTTGATAAATATACTCTTTAACTCTACACTACGGCGAGGTCAAGACGATGCAGATGAAAACGGCGCTCGTCACCGGCGCGGGCAACGGGATTGGAGCGGCGATCGCCCAGCGCCTTGCGCGCGATAGTTACCGTATCGCGGTGATCGATACCGACATCGAGAGCGCCGAGGCCCGGGCTCACGCGCTGCCTGATGCCGTGGCGTACGCGACCGACGTGACTGACGAGCTCGCGGTCGAAGCGATGCTCGATGCGCTTGGCGATGTTCCCGACGTGCTCGTCAACAACGCGGGCATCGTTCGATTCGGCCCGCTGCTCGAGCACAGCGTCGCGGATTTTCGCAAGGTTATCGACGTCAACCTTGTCGGAACGTTCATCATGTCACGCGCTGTCGGACGTCGCATGATCCCGCGCCGATGCGGCGCGATGGTCAACATCACTTCGATCAACGCTGTCGCGCCCAGCCCGGACGCCGGGGCCTACCCGGCGTCGAAGGCGGCGGTCGCGTTGCTGACGCAGCATTTCGCGCTTGTGCTCGGCCCGCACGGCATCCGCGTTAATGCCGTGGCTCCCGGCTTCATCGACGCGGGCATGGGGGCTGCGATCTATGCCGATCGTGAAGTGCGTGAATCGCGAAGCAGGAGCGTACCGTTGGGATCGCTCGGGACGGCCGAAGACGTGGCCGAAGCAGTCGCCTTTCTGGTGTCCGACAAGGCCCGTTACACCACCGGGCATCAGATGATGGTGGACGGCGGCATCTCGTTCAGCTTGAAAAATCACCTGCCGCGCAAGCCGCCGCCGGTGCGCACGTAATCGACCGTCAGAGCCCGTCGCGAACCGCGAGGATTTAACCGAATTTTCTGATACCGTGCGGGATAGATAACCATGTCTGTGACAGCATCGACCTCGACCATTCGCAATTGCGCCCAGGCGATCGCGACCGCCATCGCGCGGCACGCCAGCGACGGCGAAAAATTGGGAGCCGCCATCAAGGCGTCGCTGCACGACCTGATATTGATGCCGAACCTGCTGGAACTCGGCATCCCGCGCGAGGGCAACAATGTCGCATTCTCGCAGTATCTCTATTTCGACGGAGAGCTGTCGATCATCATTTTCGAGGTTCCCGACGGCAAGACGATACCGGCGCACGACCATGGCATCTGGGAAACCCTTTCGGTCTACCGGGGCCGAATTCGGCACGTCGTTTACGAGCGCGTCGATGATCAAACGATCCCAGGCACGTCCGAGCTTCGGATAACAGACGATCGCGTGCTTGAACCCGGCGATTTTGCGATCGTCGCGCCGCCTGCGGATATCCACAGCTTCACGGCGCTCAGCGACGGGACCTACGGCATCACCGTCGTCGGCGGAGCGTATAAGCGCGATCGTCACTACTACCAGCCGGAAAAGAACACCTACGTGATCACGCAGGGACGCAATGCCCGCTGACGAGCAGGGACGGGCCAAAATCGCGAGCCGGTCGCCGGGCATCGACAGTGCTGCGGTCATCGATCTTCACGCGCATGTGCGGCTGCAGGCGACCACCGGCGCCGCCGGCCGGCATGGACCGGAGTTCGGCACCGACGAGAATGGCAAGCCATGGTATCGCGTCGGCAACTACAAGCTCATCGGCGTCAAGCACACCGGCAGTCCTTTCACCGACCCGGATGTGCGTCTGAAGGCGATGCAGGACGCACAGATCGACTTTCAGGTCCTGTCGCCAAGTCCACTGACCTATTTTCATCACATCGAGCTTGGGGAGGCCCTGACATTCTGCCGGCGCCATAACGACGCCATGGCCGAGCTCGTGCGAACCTATCCGGACAAGCTGGGCGGGCTCGCGGCCCTGCCGATGCAGGATCCGACCGCCGCGCGCGAGGAACTCGTCCGGGCGGTCCGCGAGCTCGGGCTGTGGGGCGCAGCGATCGGCACGGAGTTCAACGAGCCTTTGCACAGCCCGGCCCTCGATCCGTTCTACGAGACGCTGGTCGAGCTCGATGTGCCGCTTTTCATCCATCCCGCGCCCGCCGGTATCGACGGACCGCCGGGCGATCCGAATCTCAAGCGCTTCGACTTGGACATCATCGTCGGCTTCGGTGCGCAGGAAGCCGTCGCCGTTTCGACGCTGATATTCGGCGGCGTGCTCGACCGTCATCCCAAGCTCGACGTATGGATCAGCCACGGCGGCGGCTCGATTCCGGTCATGGTCGGGCGGCTTGCACAGGCTGCGATCAAGCGGCCCTGGGCGTCGGCTGCGCACAAGAAGGACGGTGCGTTCGAGTCTCTGCTCTCGCGATTGTGGTTCGATACCCATGTGAGCGACGAACGCGCGCTCGCTCTGCTGACGCAGGTCGTCGGCGCCGATCGCCTTGTCTTCGGCACCAATTTTGCCGGCTGGGACCAATCGGGCGGCGGCCACCACGGTCCCGTCGATCCGCGCTTCGCCACGAATGCGCGCCGGTTGCTGCGCAAGGGACAGGGACTCGCGCGGCAATGACCGCAGACCCCTGGACGATTCCCCTATCGCTTTCGTATTACACGGTCCCCGAGCTTTCGCCGTCGCAGATGGTGAGGGCCGCCGCCGCCGCCGGCTTTGCGTTCGTGGGTGCCAGGCTGCTCAACGGGCAACCCGGTCGCGATCTCGCACCATTGCTGGAAAACCCGGCGCTGCGGCGCGAGACCATCGCCTGCTTGCGCGATGCCGGCGTACGCGTTCTCGACGCGAGCGGCGCGCGGTTGCGGCCCGAGACCGATATGACTGCGTTTGCACCATTCATCGATGCGGCCGCAGAGCTCGGCGCGAGACACATCCTGGCCAGCGGCGACGATCCGGACGAGCCGCGCCTCGCCGCCCGTTTCGCCGAGCTGTGCGAACTCGCCGGACGGTCGGGGCTGACCGTGGACCTGGAATTCGTCCCGTGGATGAGCATCGCCGATCTTGCGCTGGCCGCACGCATGGTACGCGCAGTCGCATGCGAAAATTTCGGCATTGCGGTCGACGCACTGCATTTCGATCGTTCACGTAGTCGAGTTTGCGATCTTGCCACATTGCCCAGGACCTGGTTTCGCTATGTGCAGCTTTGCGACGCGCCCGGGGTCTGGACACCGGATCGCGCCTCGTTGCTGCATGCGGCGGTAAGCGAGCGGCTGTTCCCCGGCGAGGGCGCGATCGATCTCGTTGGTCTGCTGCGCGCGCTGCCTCGCGGGATCCCGATCGCCCTGGAAATCCCCACCGCTACGCTGGCGCGAACCACGCCAGCCGCCGAACGCTTGCAGCGCGCAGTCGCGGCGACGCGCAAGGTCCTCGCCGACGCCTACGGCTGACGCCGGCCTCCGGGCGCCGGTGGCACGCCGCCGTACTGAGCCCAGGTCGACGCGACATCCCAGCCGGCGTCGACGACCAGGTTGACGCCGGTGATCGCGGAAGCGCGGCTGGAGGCCAGGAATTCGATCGCCTCGGCGACTTCGTTCGGTCGCACCATGCGCCCCAATGCGGTGAATTCGCCGGGGTCCGCCGCATAGCGGCCGGAGCGGATGCGCTCCTCTACCCGTGCCACCAGCGTCGAGCCGGGCGAGACGGCGTTGACGCGGACGCCGGCGCGCCCCCACTCGCTCGCCAGGTTTCGGGTGAGCGCGACCACCGCCGCCTTGCTGGTTCCATAGGCGTGGACGGGCATCGAGGCAATGGCTGCGATCGAGGCGATGTTGACGATGCTGCCGCCGCCGGCCGCCGCCATCCGCGTGCCGAACGCCCGGTTCGCGAGATACGTACCGGTCAGGTTGACCTGCATCGTGCGTTCCCAAACGTCCATCGGAAGTTGCGCCGGCGGCAGAACATCCTGGAACATCGCCGCCGCGACCACCAGCGCTGCGACCGGCCCTCTTGCCGATTCGATGTCGGAAGCCGCGCGCTCGACCTCCGCGGCGACGGCGATATCCAAAGCGATCGCATGTCCGCCTGCATCGCTCGCCACGCGCTCGGCGGCCCGCCGATCCTTGTCGGCGACCACGATCTGCCATCCTCGCTCGTGCATCAGACGGCACGTCGCCTCGCCGATACCGTTGCCTCCACCGATCACCACTGCAACTCTTGCTGCATCTGGCATAGACTGCTCCTTGAGCTGCCCTCACCATCCTGTACCTGAAGACGACGGCGCAGCCCGGTACATCTCATCGTACATGTAATGCGCACACCAGGAGGATGTCCATGCGGGTCGGCTTTGTTGGCTTGGGGCGGATGGGATTGCCGATGGCGCGCAATCTCGTTGGCGCCGGACACGAACTCGTGATCCACAGTCGGGATGCCAAAGCCGTCGAGCAACTGACGCGCGACGGCGCGCGCTCCGCCCATTCGCCGCGCGATGTCGCTTGCGTCGTCGATGTCTTCTGCTCCTGTCGCGTTTCGCCTGAACATTCGCTCGAGGTCTTTCTGGGTGCCGACGGGGCGGTCGCCGCAGGGCGGGCCGGCCTGTTGTGCATCGATTTCGCGACGATCGACCCGGCGACCTCGCGCCGCATCGGCGCCGGTCTGGCCGAGCGTGATATCGCCTTCCTCGATGCGCCTGTCAGCGGCGGCCCCGGCGGTGCGGCGGCAGGCAACCTCAGCATCATGGTGGGCGGCAGCGAAGACGACTTTGCCCGCGGCCGCCCCGTTCTCGAGTCGGTGGGCAAAACCATTTTTCATCTCGGGGGCGTCGGCAGCGGCGTCTCGGCGAAGCTCTGCAACAATGTCATCACAGGGACGATGCATGTGCTCATTGCCGAGGCGATGGTGCTGGGAACCAAGCTCGGCATCGAGCCGTCGCTGCTCTACGAAGTGTTGCGTTCGAGCTCTGCGCGGAGCAACACGCTCGAGCGGGTCGTGCCGAACCACTTTCTGCCGGGCAATTATGAGCCGGCATCGGCCCTGGCCATGATGATCAAAGACCTCGAATGCGTGACGGCGACAGCCAAGTCCGTCGGCGTCCGGATGCTGTTGCCGGCGGTGGCGCAGCAATGCTACATCGAGGCGGCAGGGCTGGGTCACGGGGAAAAAGATCTCGCCGCCGTCATCCTGCCGATGGAAGAGATCGCACAAGTCAAGGTCGGACGAGCCCGAGCTACGTCTTGACGACGCCGGTAACGGAGGCACCCGATGCTCGAACCCTACCGTTCGTTTCGCGAGTTCTATCCGTTCTATCTGTCCGAGCACCGCGATCGGACTTGCCGCCGACTGCACGTCGTCGGTTCCGCGGTGGTGCTCGCTTGTCTCGCACTGGCGCTGTTCACGTTGAACGCCTGGTGGCTTCTGGGCGCGGTGGTCGCCGGTTACGGCTTCGCCTGGGTCGGCCATTTCTTTTTCGAGAAGAACCGGCCGGCGACTTTCGCGCATCCGATCTACAGCCTGATCGGCGACTGGGCGATGTTCCGCGATGTGCTGACCGGCAAGATCCGCTTCTGACCGCGCGCGCCCGCAGTGCGGGATGGCGTTGACATATACCTACCAGGGGTATACACTACAAATATGGATGTCACGATACCTGTTGTCGGCGCACGGCCTGAATCGAGACGCAGGATCGAGCTCGGCCTCGAAGGTATGACCTGCGCCGCATGCGCGGCCCGGATCGAAAAGGCATTGCGCCGCATTCCCGGCGTCGAAGCCAGCGTCAATTTCGCCACCGAAACCGCCTCGGCCACGCTGGGCGCATCGGTCAAGCCCGAGCAATTGTTCGCGGCGGTCGAACGCGCTGGCTATCACGCCGTCCTGCGCCGCGACGCCGCAGCCGAACGCGCGGCGGATCGGGCGCGCAAGGCCACCGTCTACAGAGAGCTGCAACGCGAAACCTGGATCGCCGCCGCGTTGACTTTGCCGCTGCTCGCGCAAATGGCGCCGATGCTTGCGGCCGGCGACTGGCTCGGTGGCGCCAGCGTGCACGTCGAGTGGTTGCCGCGCTGGCTGCAGCTCGCGCTGGCCACGCCGGTGCAATTCTGGATCGGGCGCCGCTTCTACGTCGGCGCCTGGCATGCGCTGCGCGGCGGCGGCGCCAATATGGACGTGCTGATTGCGCTGGGCACGACGATGGCGTGGGGCTTGAGCGCGGCAGTCACGCTGCTCGGGCTCGAACATCGCCACGTCTATTTCGAGGCCGGTGCCGCGGTGATCACGCTGGTTCTGCTCGGGAGGCTCCTGGAAGCGCGGGCGCGCTCAGGCATGTCGGCCGCGCTCGAGGGCTTGTCGCGATTGCAACCGGCCCAGGCGCGCGTTCTGCGTGGCGGTGCCATGGTCGAGGTGCCGCTTGCGGCGGTCGTCGTCGGCGATCGCCTGGTCGTGCGCGCCGGCGAGCGCATGCCGGTCGACGGCATCGTTCGCGAGGGTACGTCGAGCGTCGACGAGAGCACGGTGACCGGTGAAAGCCTCGCGGTCGCGAAGACACCGGGATCGACGGTATTCGCCGGCACGCTGAATCAGGAGGGTCTGCTCGAATGCGAGGCGACCGGCGTCGGCAGCGCGACCTTACTCGCCGGCATCGTGCGCCTGGTCGCGGAAGCACAGGGATCGAAAGCGCCAATCCAGCGCCTCGCCGATCGCGTCGCCGGCGTCTTCGTTCCGGTGGTCGTCCTGATCGCGCTCGCGACGTGGGGATTCGGCTACTGGCTGCTCGGTGATGCGAGCGCGGCGATGATCAATGCGGTCGCGGTGCTCGTCATCGCGTGTCCATGCGCGCTGGGCCTGGCCACGCCGACGGCGATCGTCGTCGGCACCGGCCGAGGTGCGCAGCTTGGCGTGCTGATTCGCAACGCCGCCGCACTCGAGCAGGCGGGACGTCTGTCGGCACTGGTCGTCGACAAGACCGGCACGCTGACCGAAGGCAGGCCCGTCGTCGCGGGCGTCATCGCGCTCGACGGCGCAACCCGCTCGCAAGTGCTGGAGCTTGCGGCGAGCATCGAACAGGGATCGACGCACCCGTTGGCCAATGCGATCCGCGAAGCGGCGACGAGCGACGGCATCGTGCCGCGGCCGCTGCGCGCGTTCGAGTCGGTCCCCGGCAAGGGAGCTCGCGGCAACATCGACGTTGGCGGCAAAGAGATCGTCGTGATCGCCGGAACGCTCGCCTTCCTTGCGGAACAGGGCATCGGCGCGCCCGACGCGGGGGCGCTGCACAGCATCGGCAATACGCTGGTAGGCGTGGCGGCCGACGGCCGGATCGTCGGGATGATCGCGCTGGCCGATCGCGTGCGACCGACCTCGGCACAAGCGATCGCGCGCGCGAAGGCGGCAGGGATCGATGTGCTGATGCTGACCGGCGACAACGCACAGGTCGCTGCGGCTGTCGCGGCCGAGGTCGGCATCGATGACTTTCGCGCCGGCGTGCTGCCGGCGGACAAGGCGGCAACGGTCCGCGCGCTGGCCGCGCGGGGCAAGGTAACCGGCATGATCGGCGACGGCGTCAACGACGCCCCGGCGCTTGCCGCCGCCGACGTCAGCTTCGCCATCGGCACCGGCTCCGACATCGCAGTGGAAGCCGCCGACATCACCGTGGTCCGCAACGACCTGAACGCCGTCGTTGACGCGATACTGCTGTCGCGCGCTACGCTGGCCAAGATCCGGCAGAACCTGTTCTTTGCTTTCGTCTACAACGTGCTGGGCATTCCGCTCGCTGCGCTCGGCATGCTGAATCCGGTGTTCGCCGGCGCGGCGATGGCGGCGAGCTCGCTGTCGGTGGTCGGCAACGCGCTGTTGTTGCGGCGCTGGCGGCCGAAGCAATGAGTCCCAACCAGGAGCAATCGATGACGACAGTCACGCTTAAAGTCGAAGGTATGAGCTGCGGCGGATGCGTCGCCAGCGTCACGCGGGTCCTGCGGGCGCTGCCGGGCGTATCCGACGCGACGGTCAGCCTGCAGGCCGGAACGGCGCAGGTGAGCTTCGACGAAGCGCGTACCGATCAAACGGCGTTGCGCGCCGCGATCGAGGGCGCCGGCTATGAAGTCGCGTAGAGCGGCGATTGATACGGCAGCACACCCGCCGATCGCGCGACCGAACAAATCCGCCCTGACCAAACGGGTCAACCGTATCGACGGCCAGGTGCGCGGCATCGGCAAGATGATAGCCGAGGACCGCTACTGCATCGACATTCTGACCCAGTTGAGCGCCGTCCAATCGGCGCTGGACGCGCTGGGCTTGCAGCTGCTCGAGCACCATCTGCACGGTTGCGTTCAACACGCGGTCAAGTCAGGGCAGGGAGATCATGCGATCGCCGAGGCGATCGGCGTGATTCGACGCTTCGCGAAATAGCTGATCGCAGAATGTCCAACGTAACGCGAATTGACCCGCAATGCCCCTAGCGGCGATAATCCAACCCTTTCGGGGTGTAGCGCAGTCCGGTAGCGCGCTTGCTTTGGGAGCAAGATGTCGGGAGTTCAAATCTCTCCACCCCGACCACCGACTGGATCGGCTTCACAAGCAGAGGCTTTGATCGCGCAGGGCGCCCGTAGCTCATTCGGATAGAGCACCGGCCTTCTAAGCCGGGGGTAACAGGTTCGAGTCCTGTCGGGCGCGCCAAACATCGACGCGCCGCGACAGGCGGCGGTAACCAATGGTGGCTGTAGCTCAGCTGGTAGAGTCCCGGATTGTGATTCCGGTTGTCGTGGGTTCGAGTCCCATCAGCCACCCCAACAACTCAACGAACGTCTCGTAATTTCCGTATAGCCGATACTTGGCGGGATACTGACGAGACGTTCCCGAGCGCAGACAAGTGCAGGCACTCCATTAGCCGAGTCGACACTACGACGCGACCTTAGCCGCCGTGATCCCGATAGCCATACCCACGGGAGCCATCCCTGCGATAGTAGCCGTCCCCATGGTAGTAACCGTCGCCGCGGTAGTAGCCGCGGTCGCGATGACCGTATCCCAACGGCACGATGACACAACCACCCAGCAACGCGCTCAATAGCGCAAGGGTCAGAATGCGTTTCATGTCTATTTCTCCGTCGACAACCATCGATTGGACAGCATATGAGCTGGCGCGTTGCCTGGTAGTTGTAACGGTTGATGTCTGGTGACATGACCGGAAGTACCGTGCCCTTGGCCGCCGTGGGCGGTCGAGTGATCCCCAGATATTCGGGAGCAACCCAGGCTACTGCTCAAGACTGCTTCTTGTCGGTCAGCAGTGACTTGAGATTCGCAAACGGGGAATGGGTCGCCCTACCGCGACTGTCGCGGGTGCCGCCACCGCTACCCGTCGCTTCCAATTGCCGCTGATGTTCATTGTCGTGACAGTACAGGCATAGCAGTTCCCAGTTGCTCCCATCGGCCGGATTGTTGTCGTGATTGTGGTCACGATGATGGACCGTCAGCTCACGCAGATTAGCGTGGGTGAATTCGCGACCACAGCGGTCGCAGATCCACGGATAAATTTTGAGGGCTTGTTCCCGGTAGCTTTGCTCGCGCTTTTCGGCGTTACGGCAGGCCTCGGCCACTATCCGGTCCAGCTTGCTCGGGTCGCCCGCTCTCATACCGTGTTATGCAACTCATTCAGAGGTAAGAACTCGAGGTCCATCCGACGGTTCTCCTAGTTTCCAGGATATCGCTCTGCTGCTCTAGATTGCAACGGTCCGTCTTACGCGTTGCCGCCGATTGAAGACAGCGAACGCTTCGACGATGTTGCTCACCCTTGACTGTCGAGAGACTTTTGCGGGCGCGCCGAACCGACGAAGCCAGTTGGTGTTAACTCCCTCGTGGCGAACTCGCCAACACCCCAAGTTTTACAGTTCGGCGCCGCAGCACTCCAACGCCAGCACGCGGGCTGGCGGAAGATTGGCCCAGACTATATGGCTCGCGCGCTGCAGAAATCCTGGTAGCGGCTGAAGCTCGGTGCCGCGCAAGTTGTAGGTGAACTGGACCACGATGCCACCTTCCCCAACTAGCGCGCGCCATTGCGCCACGATGGCTGCCGCTTCCCGCGCCGGCAATGAACGTAACGGCAAGCTGGAAACTATGGCGTCTATTTGACTACCGCGCGGTAACAACTCACCCAGCTTGGCGGCGTTCCCCTGCAGAATCGTGACACCCGGAAACCGTGCTCGAAGGTGCCGTACGAATGCTGGTGAGCATTCGATCACCATGAGACGCCCAGGAGCGATTCCCTTTTGCAACAGCGCATGCGTCACCGCACCGGTGCCGCCGCCCAGTTCCACCACTAGCCCGTCGCCATAGCGGGGCACCCGCGATGCCACGCTCCGCGCGAGCCAGCGCGAACTGGGCCAGATCGCGCCGACGGCGGCCGGCTCGCTCAACATCTCCCGCGCAAACAACCACGGCGCACAGCTACGGCGCGCATTTGCGAGCCGGCGGGCCAGGGTGAGGTGAACGGCCTCGACCATGATTTCATGCCTCAAGGGCTTCCTCTCGGAGAAGTGGCCACAATTTGCTTTGAACAGCGGACGACAAATCTTCAGAATTCGATACAGCAGAAACTCGGTGCTCGCTTGGGCGACTCAGTGCGTGTGGTCCTTGTGATCCAAACGTCCGCTTCAGTCGCAACTGCTCGCGGCGGGCAGCCCCGGACAAGAATACGACCAGGGTAATACGACCCTGGCCGCAATACCGTATTCCTTGCGCCGTCCACAAGAGAGAGGGGCGAGGGAGACTCGCTTCGATCTCAGGACTTGCCGATGGGTGAGCCCCAGTCACTTGCGGTCAGAGCAGCAATTTACTTGGTTTCGCGTTCGTCCATGGTCGGAGCAACTGAGGACTCAGATAACGGCCAACATTCACGCTGCGAAGCGCTTGGCAAACATCACGGAGCGCATTATTCTGTCCAGTATATGCGCGCTGACTGCCGGGAGTCACTTGTCGCCAGACGCTGATTGAGGGGTTACCTAACGCCGGTCGTGGAGAAAGCTAATTGCGAGCACCCCAGCGCACCGGAAGCCGAGGGGAGTTGATTCATAGCCATTGTTGAACCTGCAAAGCTATTTTCGAAAATGTGCGCGAACTTTTTCCGCAATCTGCGAAGCGGTCATCTTATCAACTGTTTCAACACCGACGATGCGTCCACGAAGTCCTTTATGCGCGAGACGTTTTTCGAGCTCTCCCTTCGCCTCGCCCGGGCCAAAAATCAGGATTGATTCTGCGTCCCGAATCTGCGAGATCACCTCGTCATAGTATTTGTTGAGATGAGCCGTAAATTGTCTGTCTTGCTGGTCGTCTGCCGAGCCTTCTTCTGACCTATTGCCACCGGAGAATCGGACATGCTTCTCCATACCTGATTCTATGTGCCTGGATTCTTCTCCGTCGTCTCCGACAAACACTATGAACGTCTGCCTGTGGTCAATCCACAAACCTGCTTGTCTTTTCAAAGATACCTCCGTTGTTAACGCAATCCGACTGAGATTTTACAGGCGAGCCAAATTGGTACTTATGCCGATGACGCGCAGCATTTGCAACGGGGGCAGCACGAATCGAAGAGCAGATGCCAACCAACATAAAAACGGCTAGCTGCCAGCGGCTTAGCAAGTTTCGTCCTTGGTTCCTTCTCGGAGTATGCATGCAGAGAAAGCGTCGTGGAAGGGCTTTGAATGCCTGGTGCGCGAGTTGCGGCCCATCAGCAGATGGCGCAGACTGAACACGCGCCCGGTCACGCCGGCCCGCGCAACTACTAAGGAGTTATGAAATGTCTGTTGCCCGTGTAACCGAAATAATAGCGATGAGCAAGGTAAGTTTCGACGATGCATTAATGCAGGGAGTGGCTCGTGCCCACAAGACGCTCAAGAATGTGAGGAGCGTATGGATCCACGATCAGTCTGTGGACGTCGAAAAGGGAAAGATCGTCGGTTACAAGTTGTCGCTCAAGGTCACATTCGTGCTGAACGATTAACAATGAGAATCGAGTGATAGGCACGCTGGATACCGTGACGTAGCTCATTGTACTCGCCGTCAATCTGGCGGGTCGTTTTTTGCGGCGCACATATTTGACCGGTGGAGTGCCACCGGATGCAACGAGAAGGATCTCGCCCCAATCTCTTGCCGCGTGATTCATTCCAATGTCGGTTAGCGTCCGCAATCGGCATTCGACCTGCGTGAACCCAATCGCCAGTCCGCCAGGTCGCGTGGTTGAAGCTATCTTTCGGCGGGCACGCTCCGTCCACTGGCGAACA
Source organism: uncultured beta proteobacterium (assembly GCA_963828665.1). Lineage (GTDB taxonomy): Bacteria > Pseudomonadota > Gammaproteobacteria > Burkholderiales > Casimicrobiaceae > PALSA-1003. The sequence goes on along the minus strand of CAWHFL010000010.1, from coordinate 397,840 downwards.
TAAAGTTTAATCCACATCAACAGACGTGACGAATAATCTGGGTACATTCGGCTTTCGGATCGGTCTGGTAACCGTTTTCGAGAGAGAGGCAATGCTGATGGACCGTACGGCGTTCTGACGAATCGCGGATGTCCGGCGATCTCGCGCTGATTCCCTGCATTTCAGATAGGAGGAACTATGGCTACGCGTCGCACCACAATGAGAAGCCGATCCGGTACGAAGCTCTATGCTGTCCGTGACGAGAGCGGCAAATTCAAGGACATCCAGACCTACAAGCGGGCCCACGCCGCGGACATGCGCCACAAGTCGAAAGCCGAGCGAGAGGCGGCACAGGGCGCCATCGAGAAGACGGTCAGAAAAGCGGCGAACGATGCGGTCAAGTCCGTCAAAAGGTCGCTGCGAGGCGTGGTCGCTGCAGCGGGGCGGGTGGCGAAACGCGCTGCGAAGCAGGTTTCGAACCCGCAGCCACCGCGCAAAACGACGGTGAAGAACGCCGTCAAAAAGCGGACGAGCAAGCCCGCGGCGACTAAGACCATGAAGAAGGCCGTGAAGAGCGCGGCGAAGACGAAGTAGGGCGGTTCTGCACGCCGGCCACATGTCCCAGACGCTGCCGCTGGCTCCTTCCCGGTCAGTTTCCGCTTGTGATGGCTGTCCCAGCCTGTCCGCCGGCCACCTTATCTTCGGAGTGATGCTGGCCCTGCAAGGTTGCGCATCGGTAACGCCGCAGCGTGCTGAACCGGCGGCGGTCGATGTGCCGGGCGCATGGTCTGCCGCCGATGTCTCCGTGACGAACGCCACATCCTCGTTGGCGCAGTGGTGGTTGCAATTCGACGACCCGCTGCTCGAAAGCCTGGTGGCGCAGGCGTTGCAGGCCAACGCCAGCGTCAAGACTGCGCAGGCCGCGCTGCGGCAGGCCCGGGCACTGCGTGATGTCTCGGCCGCCGGGCTATTGCCGGCGGTCGGCAGTTCGGCAACGGCGCAGCGAAATACTGCCGGCAGCAAGAGCGCCACCAACAGCTTCAATGCCGGACTGGACGCAAGCTGGGAGCTCGACATCTTCGGTGCCAACCGCAGTGCGCTGGAAGCCAGCGACGCCGTGGCACGAGCGAGCGCCGCGAGCCTGGGTGACGTGCAGGTCTCGATCGCGGCCGAAGTGGCAGTCGACTACATCACGCTGCGCGGCGCGCAGGCGCGCTTGGCGATTGCCAACGACAATCTGGCCAGCCAGCTCGAGACGCTGCAAATTACGCAGTGGCGCGTGCAGGCCGGCCTGGTCACATCGCTCGAAGCCGAGCAGGCGCGTGCCGCGGCCGAACAGACACGCGCCCAGTTGCCGGCGTTGCGGACCACCATTGAGCAGACCCGTCATGCACTCGCGGTACTGACGGGACAGCCGCCGGCAGCCTTGGCGATCGTGCTGGCCGCGCCGGGCCCGGTGCCGCAGGCGGCCGACGATGTGGCGTTGAACATCCCTGCCGAGACGTTGCGCCAGCGGCCTGACGTGCGTGCCGCCGAACAGCAGGTGACGGCAGCAATCGCCCGCGTAGCGCAAGCCGACGCGGCTCGCGCGCCGAACTTCAAGCTCGGCGGGTCGCTGGGCCTGAGCGCACTCACGCTGGGCTCGCTGACCAGTGGCTCGGCCGTCGTCACTGCGCTGCTAGCCAGCGTGTCGTGGCCGGTGTTTGACGGCGGTGCCGGACTCGCGCAGGTGCGCGCGCAACAGGCCGCGCTGGACCAGGCACGCGTGGCATACGAGGCCGCGATGCTGACGGCGTTGAAGGATGTGGAAGACGCGTTGATCGCGCTGCGCGGCGACCGCGAGCGCCTGTTGAGTCTGCAGCAGGCCGCCGAGGCCGCCGGCAATGCCGCGCTCTTGGCACGCCAGCGTTTCAGCAGTGGCCTCGTGGATTTTCAGACTGTGCTCGAAACCCAACGCACCCAGCTCACCACACAGGACAGCGTGGCGAGTTCCAGCGCGGACCTGAGCGCCGACCATGTGCGCCTCTACAAAGCGCTGGGCGGCGGCTGGCGCCCAGACGACAGCGATGCGACGCCCGCCCTCACCGAGGACACACTCCGGAAATTGCGCCCATGAGCGTCCCGATTCCTAACGCCGCAGTCGCGACTGCCCTGACGCCCGGCACCGGTACCGAGACCGACCTTGCGACATTGCTCGACGAGCCCGCGTCGCACGCGTGGTACCGTCGCCCCGCGCTGTGGGTCGGCCTCCTGCTGCTGGCGCTCGTAGCTGCTGGCCTGTGGTACTGGCAAGCGAAGAAGACGGCGAGCGCCGCGCCGGGCTACACCACACAGACCGTGGCGCGCGGCAACCTGACGCTGAACGTCACCGCCAACGGCACCGTCCAGCCCACGCGGTCGATCAGCATCGGAAGCGAACTGTCGGGCACGGTGCTGAAGGTCAACGTCGACGTCAATGACCAAATCCGGAAGGGCCAAGTGCTGGTCGAGCTCGATACCTCCAAGCTGCGCGACCAGATCCTGCGCTCGCGCGCGTCGCTGGCTGCGGCGAACGCGAAGGTCGAACAGACGGTCGCGACAGTGGCGGAGGCCAAGGCCAGCCTAGGGCGGCTCGAAGAAGTGGCCCGCCTGTCGGGGGGCAAGGTGCCGTCCAAGGCCGAGCTCGACACAGGCCGCGCGGCGCTCGCTCGTGCAATAGCCGACGAGACCAGCGCCCGCGCCAGTGTTTCCGACGCGCAGGCAGCGCTGTCTACCGACGAGATCAACCTGTCGAAGGCATCGATCAGCGCCCCTTCGGACGGCGTAGTGCTGACGCGTAGCGTGGATCCGGGCAATGCCGTGGCGGCGTCGCTGCAGGCGGTCACACTATTCACTGTGGCAGAGGACCTGAAGAAACTGCGCCTATGGGTCTATGTCGACGAGGCCGACGTGGGCTCGGTGGCGGCAGGCCAGGACGCCACCTTCACCGTTAGCGCCTACCCGAGCCGAAATTTCCCGGCGCGTGTAACCCGCGTGGGTTTTGGGTCGACGATTACGGAGAACGTCGTCACCTACCTGACCTACCTGGACGTGGACAATAGCGACCTGAGCTTGCGGCCCGGCATGACGGCTACCGCGACGATCACTGCGACGCAGCGCAACAATGTGCTGCTGGTGCCCAACAGCGCGCTGCGCTTCGAGCCGACGGGCGCCGGCGCCGATCAGCCCGCTCCCAAGGGCGGCATCGTCTCCAGCCTGATGCCACGCATGCCCAGAAGCAGCACCCGCAGTTCCGCCGCGGCCGGCGCCAGCACCGCCGCGGCGCGCCAGGTCTGGGTGCTGCGCGACGGTGCTGCCGTGCCGGTGGCGGTGATGCCGGGCATCAGCGACGGCCGCATGACCGAGATCACCGGTGGCGAGCTGCAAGCCGGCATGCAGGTGATCACCGATCAGAAGACGGTGGCCGCGAAATGAGCTCGGTGTTGCCCCGCGCAGCGCTTGCGCCCGGGCCGACGGGCACCACCGCCCGCGCCCCGATGACATGGCAGCCTCAAGCGAGCCATCCGCAGGACCGCTGGTGACCACCGGCACGCCGCTGATTCGACTGCGCGGCATCACCAAGGTGTATGGCAGCGGTCAGGCCGAACTGATGGCATTGAAAGGCATCGAACTCGACATCAGTGCCGGCGAGTTCATCGCGATCATGGGGCCCAGCGGTTCGGGCAAGTCGACCGCGATGAACATCATCGGCTGCCTGGACACGCCCAGCGCTGGGCAGTACCTGTTCCACGGCGCGCATGTCGAAGCGCTGTCGCGGGACCAGCGTGCGCGGCTGCGCCGCCGCTACCTGGGCTTCGTGTTTCAGGGGTTCAACCTGTTGCCGCGCACGTCCGCGCAGGAGAACGTTGAACTGCCGCTGCTGTACCGAGGAGAAAGCACGCAGGTGCGGCACGCGGCCGCGGCCGAGGCGCTGCAGTCAGTAGGGTTGGGCGGCTGGGAACACCATACGCCGGCCGAATTGTCGGGCGGGCAGCAGCAGCGCGTGGCCATCGCACGGGCTATTGTCACTGAACCAGCTGTGCTGCTGGCTGACGAGCCCACCGGTAACCTCGACACCCAGCGGAGCAGGGAGATCATGGAGCTGCTGCGGGCCCTGAACGCGGATCACGGCATCACCGTGCTGATGGTTACGCACGAGGCCGACATGGCAGCCTATGCACGGCGCGTCGTGCACTTCGTCGACGGCAGTATCGATAGCGATACAGGCAAGCCGAGCCATGTGTCTGCGGACCCGTCGGCACCTCCGGCGGCAATGCACTGATGCTGCTCAATACACTTTTCCTCGCACTGCGTTCGATCCGGCGCAATCTGTTGCGCTCGTTCCTGACGATCCTCGGCATCGTGATCGGCGTCAGCGCGGTGATCACGATGGTCACGCTGGGCCATGGCGCCACGCAGGCGGTGCAGATGCAGATCTCCAGCCTCGGCACCAATCTGCTGATGGTGCGCCCGGGGCAGCGCCAGGGGCCCGGTGGCCCCGGCGGGGGAGGCGCGCCGTCGTTCAAGGAAGCCGATGCCGATTCGATCATCGCGCAGATCGGGGGCGTCGCCTCGGTGGCGCCTGAAGGCCGCGCGGGGGTCACCGTGATCGGCAATGGCCGCAACTGGGCCACCAGCGTGACTGGCAGCAACAATACTTGGTTCGACACCGGCAACTGGAAGCTCGCGTCGGGCCGCAAGTTCACGGACGAAGAGACCCAAGCCGGCGGCGCCGTCTGCATCATCGGCGAAACCGTGCGGCGCGAGATCTACGGTGGCACACGCGGCTTGGGCGAGCAGCTGCGCATCAAACAGTTCTCGTGCGATGTGATCGGCGTGCTCGCGTCGAAAGGCCAGGGCGCGATGGGCAACGATCAGGACGATACGGTGCTGGTTCCACTGCACACGCTGCAGCGCCGCGTCACCGGCAATCAGCGGGTCAATACGCTGCTGGTCTCGATGCAGGACGGCAGCGACAGCACACGGCTGAAGGCGAGCTTGCGGGAACTGCTGCGCGAGCGCCGCAAGCTCGCGGAAGGTGACGACGACAACTTTAATGTGCTCGACACGCGACAACTCGCTGAGACGCTGTCGGGCACGACGCAGGTGATGACCACGCTGCTCGGCGCCGTCGCCGCGGTGAGCCTGCTGGTGGGCGGCATCGGTATTATGAACATCATGCTGGTCAGCGTGACCGAACGTACGCGCGAAATCGGCCTGCGACTAGCTATCGGCGCGCTGGAGCGCGAGGTGCTGCTGCAGTTCCTGATCGAGGCGGTGGTATTGGCGGCGCTGGGCGGCATCGTCGGCATCATCATCGCCACGGGCGCGTCTATCGTGCTGGCCGGCATGATGAGCGTGCCCTACCTGTTCGACCCCACGATCAACCTGCTGTCGTTGGTATTCTCAGCCGGTATCGGGGTGCTGTTTGGGTATTTTCCGGCAAGGCGCGCGGCGCAGATGGATCCGATCGAGGCGTTGCGGCATGAGTAAGGACCGCACACTGCTCGGAGCCTGGACGTAGTTCACAGGCCGGGCAGTCCGCCGATTCACCGGAGCGGCCAATATTCGCGAGAAGACCAGACTGGCAGCGACGGGAGTCAATGTTTGATAGCGGACATATGGTTTGATCCACATCAATTGATGTGACATGTGAACTGCGTACATTCGCATGACAGGCTAGTCTGACAGCCCGTTCTGTATTGTCGGGAGGATGACACGGTGGTGTTACATTCGCTTCGCCAGGGTGAGCAGACGCGCTTCGCGTTCGGCGACAAGCCTTCTGTACCCGTACAGCGCACCCCGAGGCAAAACCATCTTCTCGCAGCGCTGCTCGGTCGCGCCGCCTCATTAGTGTCGCGGCGACAGCACTCAACCTCCTCGACGGAATGGCGCCCGCAGGTACGAGCTGACCGCTCCCGGGCAATTTTCGCCCGTGCGACAATCCACTGTTACGGATTGTGATTCCGGTTGTCGTGGGTTCGAGTCCTAGGGAATTCTCAGCATTTGACCGGGATAGATCTTATCGGGACTCTTGAGCATCGGTCGATTGGCTTCGAATATCTTCGGGTACTGGTTGGCGTCTCCGTAGGACAGCTTGGCAATCTTGGACAGCGTGTCGCCGCTCTTTACCTCGTAGAACTTGGCTTCCGGGCCGCTCTGCTCGACGCTCATGCGATCATCGACGCGCGAGACGTTCGAGACGTTGCCGGCGCACAGAATGATCTTCTCCTTGGTCGCCTGGTCGGGCGCGACGCCGTAAACGGTCGCGGTGCTCGTGGAGCTGTCATACGTGACGGTCAACGCGGTCGCGTCCAGATTCTGTGCCTTGATGTACGCCAGAATTGCGTCGCCCGCGGCGTTGTCGGCTGCCTTGCCGCCGTCGGACGATGGTTGCTGCGTTTGCTTGCTTGATGAAGCCGCCGCTGCGCTACCAGTGTGAAACAGCTTTTCGCCGGCATCCCTGATGAAATCGAACAGCGCCATGGCATTTCCTTTCCTCGACGGTTGGAATTGTTGCAAACGGACAGGTAAAAAATTCCTGCCGACTCTCGCTTCCTGGAAGAAATCCGCTGGTCGGGTCTCTTGATGCCAGAAATGCATGAATCGGGCCACGTCATCACGCGCGGGCCCGCGCATTCCAAGCGGCTTGCCAGAACGTCCAAGCGCGACCTTGACTCCTGGGTGCCGTCGGTTATCGTGACGGTCGCCCGATCTCCCGTTCGCCCCGATGGCACTCAATTCCACGATATTCAAAGTCGAGCTTTCGATCGCCGACGTCGAGCGAGGCTACTACGGCAATCACTCGCTGCGGATCGCGCGCCACCCGTCCGAGACCGACGAGCGCATGATGGTGCGCTTGCTCGCCTTCGCCTTGCACGCCGACGAAGCTCTGGAATTCGGACGCGGCTTGAGTGCCGAGAACGAGCCCGATCTGTGGCAGAGGGATCTGACCGGCGCGATCGAGCGTTGGATCGAGGTCGGTTTGCCGGACGAGCGCGAGGTGCGCAAGGCATGCGGCCGCGCGCGCTCGGTCGATATCCTTGCCTATGGCGGCCGCGCCGTAGACCTGTGGTGGGATGGCGTGCGGAAAAGGCTCGAGGGCCAGGATGGTCTTACCGTGACCGAGGTTCCGCTCGACGCGAGCCGCGCCCTCGGACAATTGGCCGGACGCTCGATGCGCCTGCAGGTCACGATCCAGGAAGGGCATCTGCTGGTCGTCGACGGGTCGAGCTCCATTTCGACGGAGCTGCGGTACCTGAAGGCGGCGCCGATCGCGCGCTGATCGGCCGCCGCAAACGGCGCGTTCGACGGCCGCCTGCGCCGCTGCAAGCGGAAGCGCCGGGCCACACCGGCCGCCAGAAGCCCGGAATGGGCGGACGAAATGCCTGGTCGGGATGCCGGCGTCATGAAATACTGTCGCGCGCCGAAGACCAGAGCACCTCTTTCGATCGATGCCTGCCCGCCGAACGTTCGCTTCGCTTATCGCCTTGCTGGCTGTGCTTTGGACGCTCGAGGCCCACGCGGGCAAGAGCACCGTCTGCACGGTAACCGTCAACTCGCCCAACGAAAAGGAAACGCTGCGCCGGGTCCTGCCGGAAGACAAATTTCAGTTTGTCGAACTGGTCGAGCGGGGCCGCCCGGATTGGCTGGCGTCGGCCTGCCGCCAGAATCTGCGCTGCGATGTGCTGGTGGTCTCCGGTCACTTCGACGGCGGGACTGAATTCTATTCCGATCGCCTCGACGCACGCGAATCGCTGCCGGTCGCCGAGCTCGACCGTGCGTCCTGCAGCGCTTCGTGCTCCGGACTGTTCTCGCAGCTGAAGGAAGTCTACCTGTTCGGCTGCAATACGCTGAATGCCGCGACGCCCGAAAGCACCGCGGCGGAAGTTGCGCGCAGCCTCGTGCGTTCCGGCTATTCGCGCGCCGATGCCGAGCGCGTCTCGCGCGCCTTGAACGAGCGCCATGGAGAAAGCAATCGCGACAGCATGCGACGCATTTTCGCGAACGTCCCCGTTATCTACGGTTTTTCCGCGATGGCGCCGCTGGGAGCGTCGGCGGCGCCGCTTCTCGGCCGCCACCTAGTGTCGTCCGCCGGCGGCGAATTCGGCACCGGTCGCGCCAGCGCGAGCCTGCTGGGCCAGTTTGCCGGAAGCTCGATGACAGCCACCACAGGCCAAAGTGACGCAGATCCGCATGCCGGCTATCGTCGAGAGGTGTGCCAATTCTTCGACGAGCAGCGCTCGCCCGCGCAGAAACTCGCCTTCATCCATCAAATCCTGGGCCGCGACATGGCCGAGGTGCGTATGTTCTTCGAGCGCATCGAGGCATTTTACGCATCGTTGACCGAAGAGGACCGCCACGCTTCGGCGTTCATCGAGCAACGCGACGAGATCGCTCGCGATCAGTTGGCGCGCGACCGGTATATGGCATTCGCCCGCGACGTCGATCGCCCGCAGGTCCGAAGCCGCATGGTGCATGTGGCTCGCACCTTGGGCTGGCTTTCGCCGGAGGACGAGAAGGCCGAGATCACGCGCATGGTGAGCGAGTTGCTGGCCGAAAGGTCGATCGGCTCGGCCGAGGTCGACCTGGTGTGCTCGCTCAACAGCGATCGAAGCCTGGACGACCAGTTACCGCGCTTGGAGCGGTCGCCACTGCGCAGCGAAAACGTTTCCGATGCGGCGCTGCTTGCTTGCCTGGGCAGTGCGCAGGAGCGCGAACGGGTTTTGCGGGCGCTGACTTCCCGCGACGACGCCGATGTCGAGATCGCCCGGGTCTACCTGAAGCATCGTCCCATCGCCGACGTGAGCGAGCTCCGCGAAGTGGCCGCGCGCATCGTGCGCATGACCGAGTCGGACGCCCAGATTCGCGCCCTCGATACGCTGGCCCACTACTACCTTGCCGATCGCGAAAGCCTGGATAAGCTGACGCGCCTGTTCCCGCGCGCGAGGTCGGTCGACGTCCAGCGGGCGATTGCCGGCGTTTTCATCCGCTCCGACTATCGCGCACTTCCCCGGCAGGAGCTGGCGCGCATGCTGCGCGAGCATCGGCTCAAGTCCCCCGACGGCCAAGACCTGATCGACGTCCTGATTCGCCGCCTGCAGGCTTAAGGCTCGCCCGCGCCGCAGCTCGAACCACCGCCCGACTTCACGGCGCCGCTCCAATAGCGCGAGCGGGCGCGCGCCCTATGTCATCGGACGTCTGGCGCCACGGTTCTATTCGTCCTACACGCACTTCAGCACCACTCCGATATCTCCAGCGCGGCATTTTCGATACGGTCTGTCTGTATCGGATTGCATCCAGCGAGCCGCAGCGCATGGGCGCCTTTGCGTACGTCACGACTCTCCCTTCGTGGGCCAGCGTACAGAACTTGCAGGCATTTGCGGTGATCATTTCCATCGTCGAGGGGGCCGCGCAAGAGCCGCGCCCCCTCATGCAGCGGGGCCTTCAACCGCTGCCTTATGAAATGTCCGCCTGTTCCGTCGTGGCGCGCAACGTCCCGGCGTAGGACCAACGATGGCCGTCATCATCGCCGTACTGCTCGCTTTGTTGACCGCGGTCTGGGGCTTCCCCGAGGCGCGCGCAGCCAAACGCACCGTCTGCACGATCACCGTCAATTCGCCCGACGAAAAGGAGACGTTTCGGCGCTATCTGCCGGCGGACAAATACCAGTTCGTCGAGCTGGTCGAGCGGGGACGTCCCGACTGGCTGGCTTCGGCCTGCCGGCAGCGCGTTCGCTGCGACGTTCTGATCATCTCCGGTCATTTCAACGGCAGCGAATTCTTCTCCGAGCAACTGGACACGCATGAATATCTGCCGGTCGCGGAGATGGAGCGCGCTTCCTGCAGCAATTCCTGCCCGGGCCTGTTCTCGCAGCTGAAGGAAGTCTATTTGTTCGGCTGCAACACCTTGAACGGCGAAGCCGGCGCAAGCGCCTCAGCGGAAGTCGCTCGCAGCCTGATTCGTGGTGGAAAGTCCAAAGCCGATGCCGAGCGCGTGTCGCGCGCCTTGAACGAGCGACATGGCGAAAGCAACCGCGACAGCATGCGTCGGATTTTCGGCAACGTGCCGGTGATCTACGGATTTTCCTCGGTCGCTCCGGTCGGACCGGCTGCGGCCAGTACGTTGAGCCGCTATTTTCACGCCGCCTCGAGCGCGGAAGTCGGGCGCGGCCGGGCAAGCGCGCGGCTGCTCGGCCAGTTTTCCGCCAACGCGATGACGGCCACCGCCGGCATGCGCGCCTCGGATCCGCGCGCAGGCTATCGGCAAGAGGTCTGCCAGTTCGTCGACGACCGGCTGTCGCCCGCACAGACGCTCGGCTTCATTCATCGGATCCTGGGTCGGGACATGAGCGAAGTGCGCATGTTTCTCGACCGCATCGAAACCTTTACCTCATCGTTGACCGAAAGCGAGCGAGAGGATCCGGCCTTCGTCCGCGCGCTCAATGAGCTTGCGAGCGATCTGCCGGCACGCGAGCGCTTCCTCGCTTTTGCCCGCGACGCGGACGAACCGCCGCTGCGTGCCCGCATGATCAAGCTGGCACAAGCGCTCGGCTGGCTTTCGGCGGACGATGAGCGCAACGAGCTCATGCGCCTGACCGGAGATCTGCTGGCGGCCGGCAAGATCGACTCCGGCGAGGTGGATCTCGTCTGTTCGTTAAACCGGGATCACGCGCTGGATCCGGAACTTGACCAAGTCCATTTGTCGGCAGCGCAGGCCGACAAGGTGCCCAACGCCGCGGTGCTGGCATGTCTGGGCAGCGTCGACGGCCGCGCCCGCGTCTTGCAGGCACTGACCGGTGCGGGCAGCGAAGAAGTCGAGATCGCGCAGGTCTACCTGCTGCACCATCCGATCGCCGATGTCGGCGAGCTACGCGCGGTCGCCGCGCGCATTGCGCACATGGCGAATGCCGAGGCGCAGGTCCGGGCGCTCAACACGCTGGCGGGCCAGCACTTGTCCGATCGCGAAAGTCTGGACGAGCTGATGCGGCTGTTCCCGCACGCCAAGTCGCTGACCGTCCAGAGGGCCCTCGCCGGCATATTCATTCGCTCCGACTATGAAGCGATAGACCGCGACGAGCTCGTCGGCGTGCTGCGCCAGTATCGTCTGCGATCCGCGGACGGCAACGACATCATCGATGCGCTGATCCGTCGCCTGCAGGCCTGATTCGAGGGGACGGCTCTCCGCCATCGCGTGCGGCGCAACATCCCCCGCCGCCTTCGCTCGCAGGTGCCAGGCTCGTGTCGGCAATCGTCGAGAGTGCACGTGAGCCGATCCGTCGGGAAAATGATACGCTTTGCACGTTGGATTCCCGGCTTTCATTGACACAATCATCCGTCCGTCGCGCGCGGCCGACAACGTGGCGCGACACTCAAGGCCGGTCCGATTTTGAGATCGTCAGCAGTCCTCCAATACGATGAGGATCCTGCTTGTCGGCGCGCTTTCGTGGCATCCGGAGCGATTGCGGAGCTTGAGTGAACGAGGTCACCGGCTCTGGGGCCTCTGGTCGCGCAGCATGGCATGGGATCAGGGGCCGTACGCGGCGACCGCTGACTGCATATCGCCGGTCGCGCTCGCAGACGCCGCGAGCGCAATTCGCGACCTGCGGATCGACTGCATCTATAGCCTGTTCCAGGTATACCACCGACGGCTGTGGGGTGCGCCAGCCGCAGGCGTCGATCATGACGTGTGGACGCTGTTGCGCACGCTGCTCGTCGAACGCGAACGTGGAACGTTCGACGTGCCGATCGTGCGGCACTGGGGCTTTGACGTGCAGCATATCGACCCCGTCGTCACGCGAGCTCTCGACGCGCATATCTTCTGCAACCGCGAGAAGCGCGCGTACTGGACGGCGGCGGTCGCGCAGGGAGGGTGTGGGATCGACGCGTTTCCGCACCGCGGCGTCGTCGAGTTCCTCGACAGCGATCGGCCTAAGCTCGAGTTCATGAACGATGATTTTTCGGAGCCGCTGTCCCGACATTCGGGTGAGGTTCACACGGTGTGCATCGGACGCCCGTTCGGCATCGACTATCTGGCCGCGGCCCGGCGCGGCATTCACGTGCATACGTACGGAAACAATGTCGACGATGTGTACCGGATGATCTCGCGCGACCTGTCGTTGGGCAGCGCGCGCAGGGAGGGCGCGCTCCTGCGCCGGTTCCTCCACGTCCATCCTTCGCTCCAGGCCGACGGCGCCAGCTGGGAGGAGATCCGCCGCGCGAAAGCCGGCTGGGTGCGCGAGTTCTCCAGGTACGACGCCGGCTGGTCATACGTCGGCAGTCCGCTGCCGTGGGAGCCGCTCGACGACCGCGCGGCGATTCCGAATCGGATCGCCACCTATCTCCTCGCCGGCCTGCCGGTGATCACCGATCGGCGGCCTGGATACTATCGCTACGACGAACTCGCGCGGCTTGGCACCAACATCGATCTTGTGGGCTCGGACTACGATGGTCTGCGCACTCGTCTCGACCACGAGAACCGGACGCGGGAAAAGCGCGGCAACGCGTTGCGGGCACGCGGAGACTATTCGTTCGAGGCGACGATCGATCCTCTGGTCGGTGTCTTCGAGCGCGCGCGGACCGGTTATTTCGCCCGGCCGCATCTCGAACGTTCGCATTTTGTAGCGCGGCGAGTTCACGTGATTCACTTCAATACGAGCCCGGATCGTCGCACGGTAGTTCGCGGGCTGGTGCGCCGGCTGCTTGCTCCACCGGCTGCAATCGGCGCCTCGCCTGTCAGCAGGCTCGGTGCCGTCCTCCACCTCGTGCGTGAGCCATGGCGCAGCCTCGTCGCGCCGCGGAAGGCGAGGATTCTTGCGCGACAGCTGCGCAGCGTCCCCGGGGCCGGCGCACCCGTCCCGGCCTCGCAGCAGCGGACGAAGATCAAGCGGGAAGAGCGGTGAAGACTCTTGTGCTCGAGAGGTTTGCTCAAGCGTCCCGGCGGTGCGAACCTGCAACGATCGGAATCCGTGCCGACGTGATGCAGGTATGGGACCTCGCCCATCGGTGCACCGACGTACGGATGCTCATGCGCGACGCACCCGGTGCGGCCGTCGGTTGGCTTCGCCTGCCCCCGGGCGCTCGGTGGAAGCTGCTGCGCGCATGCCTGCGCACCGGCGGCGCGCGAGTCGGGGCGCTGCTCGCAGCGCCCGAGTTACTGCGCCGCGTACGCGAAAACGGGGTCGAGGCAATCGGCTGTTTTTCAGCCAAGGACTTCGCGCTCGCGGCGCTTCTGGCCGGCGAGACGCAGTCAGTTTGCCGCGAGCTGCTCATGCATGGGACTCAGTACTTTGGTGAGTTCGCTTTCGAGCTGCTCGCCGTCGTCCCCTATGCGTATTGGTTGCACCGCCAAGGGCAGCTTGAGTACACCGTTTCATGCCCGGACACGCGCTGCCTATATTATTTTTCCCCACACCACGAGGAGCGGCCGGTAGAGCGAAGCTATGTGCCGATTACCGAATACCCGATCGGCGCTGGCGGACGGCTGCGTTACGATCGTAAGGCGTTCCCCGCAACGCTCGACACCGGCAAGTGGCTGCCTCCGCCATACAAGCAAATATATCGGGATGATCGCTTTCTATGGCCGAAACTCGCTTGCATCGTTTGCAACAAGGCGACCGACGAGCAATATCTATGGCACCGGGCACCGACCAATTTCATGGATACCGAACTGCTGCTTTCCGTGATCGGGAAGCTGCGCGAGCGCTACCAGGTGATCTATAACCGGCCGCGTGCATCGGATATCGTGAACGACCACCAGAAAATCCGCGAGAGCGGTGACATCGACGCGATCAGACACGCCTATCCCGATGTACTGACGATCCAGGATCTGCATGCCCGCCACCCCGACCTCGGCTTCAACGAGCTGCAGCTCAGACTGTTCGCGGGCTGCGGGAAGTTCGTATCGGTGCTCGGCGGCAGCTCGTATCTCGCCAGCTACTTCGGCGGGACAAACGTCGTCTACGCGCGACGTGGATGGGAGGTCGCATGCGACGCATATCGACGTTGGTTCAATCTGTTTTCCGGCGCGCGCGTTGTCGCGGCGGGTACGCCGCGTCACCTGCTGGACGCGATCGAGGAGGAGTTGCTTTGATTCAGTTTCCCCAGTCTCCTCTGACATTGCGCAGAATATCGTAGCGCTCCGCTGCGTCACCGACCAAGTAGCGCTCGAGCGAGCCGATAAGTCGGCGAACCATCGCGTACGTGCTGTCCGTCGTCGTATACTTGTACAAGCCAAGACGGCCGAGTGGGATCACGCCCTGAATCGTGCTCGCATCCGCGAGATACCGGTAGAACTTCGCGTCCTCCCACCAGACGGGGTACATCGATACCGTGTCGTCGACGATTTCGCGCAGCAGGACCGTCGGCGCCCCATCGCGATCGGCTGCCCGCGGTCCATGGTGGATGACGCCGAAGTCCGTCGTCCTGCAGACTACCGTCTCGGGCCAGGGCGTATAGAGCCATGAGAAGGGGATTCCGTCGGGGGCCGTGCCCAGGCTTCCGTGCCTTCCTTCGTCGATGACTTCGACCTCGACCCTATAACCGCGCCATTCCAACGCACCGTATCGGCATCCGAGTAGCGCGTCGATGGGCGCGGTCGTGATGACAAGGTCGGCCGAGAACTTGCCGGCATTGGTCACTACTTCTACCTTCCCGGCGCTCCGATCGACGCGCTCGACAGTAACGCCGTAACGGACGTCGAAGCCCTCGAGCATCTTGTCGAACAGCGGGTTAAAACCACCGGCGGGATAGTAGTGCGGCGCTTCGCTGGGCAGGCGGTATTGCCCGACAGTGGCGATACGCTCTAGACGGCGCAGCTTGCCCCACGCTGCCGGCATTTGCTCGAGGCGGCGACCCCAGAACTTCCGATTGAATCCTTCGAAAGCGAGCTCGGTAAGGGTGGGGCCGACCGACGACTCCAGGTAGTCGCGAAGATCGCGCTCGCCCGGCGCAGATCCCCGCCGCCGGATTTCCGCCAGTTCCCGTTCGATCTGTTCGCCGCAGGGCAGTTTGCGAAGACTTTCGGCATCGACAGGAAATGGAATGACGGGGAACTCGGGGCGAAGGCGCGTCCCCTGGTAGATCTGACGCTCCTGGAGATCGAGAAATCGGCGCAGAAAGGGCAGGACATCCTTAGTTCCGCGGAACACGCTCACCACGCGCGGACCGTACTCATACGGAAAACCTTCTTCGGTGTACAGCGTGCGAAGCATTCCACCGGGTACGGCACACTGCTCGATCAATGCGACCTCGGCCCCCAACTCCTCGCGCAATAACAGTGCCGCGCAGGACCCGGCGAATCCGGCGCCGACGACAAGTATTTCCATCGGTTCTCCTGTGCTTCGACCGTTGCCGGCGCGCGCAGCGACGTGGAGATCGCGCTGCAATCGCGACGCGGCGATGGGTCTTGAATCGGCTACCGGCTATCCGGAATCACCGCCCCGCAGGGAGGCGAGCGCCGCCGCATTCGCATTCACATGACGGGGCCGCAGGTCCGCCAGCAGTCGCGCGACTCCCTTGTCGAGGGTTGTCACCACTTTCCACCCAAGCAGGGCCCTGGCGCGCGCTGGATCTCCGACAAAGTAGGACATGTCGTACTTCCGCGGCGGCCGCTCGACGATCGCTGAGTGTGAGATTGCGCATCGGATGACCAGGGTCGCCAAGTCATGCAACGACGTCGCTACGCCCGATACCAGGTGAATCGGCTCCGGTAACGCGTGTCCTGACGAAAGCATTTGTGCCATCCGGAAGATTCCTTCTGCGACGTCGTCGACGTGTGTGAAATCAAAAGTGCACTGCGACCCGTTGACGCATAATTGGTCATTGGTTAGCGCCGCACGGCAAAACGCAGGCACGACACGATCCTGATGATCGTTGACGCTTCCGTAGACGCTCGAAAGCCGTACGACTGCTGCTCGCCGACCCGCTTGCTGGAGGGACCTCAGGATGTGTTCAGCGAACAGCTTTGATCGCCCGTAGACGTTGATCGGAGCCGTAGCATGGCTTTCGGTGACGGGAAGGCTGCGCGGGTGGCCGTAGACCTCGCGGCTGCTGGCAAACATGACCCAGGGCTTCATTGGCAGCGATGCCGCCAGCTCTGCGATATTGGCGGTCCCCAGCACGTTGGTGCGAAGACAGCGCTCGGGATCGGTCTCACCCCAGACTACGCGAGACACGGCGGCGAGATGAATCAGCCCTGCGCAACCAGCAGCCGACGATGATAAACTGCCAAAATCCAGCACGTCGATTGCCAAAGAGCTCTCGTTTCGCGGTCTCAAATCGACGCGAACCACTTCGTAGCCGGCGCGCTCCAATAGGCTGCAGAGTCCGGTGCCAACGAGGCCGTCGGATCCGGTGACAAGAATTTTGGTCATCGTCTCTTGTTCCTCGGGCATTCTACCCGGACGACGGCTTGCTCGGGGCGAGACCGGCGGTGCGCCGCGGCGAGGCGACTGGCGCATTTCACATTCCTGCCTTGCTGCGATGGCGCACAGCGGGCGCCGCCGTGCCCGACCGGCGCGGTCGATGGCAGATCGTGGCGCACGCCATTGCGCCGTAACGTTGCAATGAAAGGAACTCATCATGCTGACTTTTGTGAACAACGACACCGGACAATCCGTGACGTGGAGCACCGGACAGCCGCGGCCATCGATCAACACCGCAGGCAATTTCAGCTGTGCGGCCGACGGCGCCGAGCGCAAGTTCATCAAGGATAATTTCCCCGGCGTGCCATTCCGGCTGAACAGTTCGACGGCGATCATTTGGCGCGGTGATTTCGCGCGTTTCATCATCGATAATCTTTAAGTCGCCCGGCGCGCTGTCGGCGGGCGACTGGCCGCAGGGGCCGCCGCCCGCAGCGCGCGCTTTGGGTTCGGCGCTGCCCGTCCTGTCGCGCGTTACAATGCAGGCGCGTCACCTCTGTTCCCCTTTCCGGAATTGCCCAATGCGAGCGATCAATTTCAGCGCGGGACCCGCCGTGCTCCCCGAGGAAGTCCTGCGCCGGGCGGCGGCCGAAATGCTCGACTGGCACGGCAGCGGCATGTCGGTGATGGAAATGAGCCATCGCGGCAAGGAGTTTGTCGGCATTGCCGCGAAGGCCGAGGCCGATCTGCGGACGCTGCTGGCGATTCCCGCGAACTACAAGGTGCTGTTCCTGCAGGGTGGCGCGATCGCTGAAAACGCGATCGTGCCGATGAACCTGCTGGGCGGCAGGACCGCGGCAGACTACGTCAATACGGGAGAGTGGTCGAAAAAGTCGATCAAGGAAGCCAGGAAATACTGCACCGTCAACATCGCCGCCTCCGCGGAGGACCGCAACTTCAGCTATGTCCCGGCGCGCGAAACCTGGAAGCTCGACGCCGCGGCGGCGTACGTGCACGTGTGCACCAACGAGACGATCGGCGGCGTCGAGTACCAGTGGACGCCGGACACCGGCGCGGTCCCGCTGGTCGCGGACATGTCGTCGCACATCCTGTCGCGTGCCATCGACGTGGCGAAATACGGCGTGATCTACGGCGGCGCGCAGAAGAACGTGGGACCGGCCGGCCTGACGCTGGTCATCGTCCGCGATGACTTGCTCGATCGCGCGTTGCCGATTACGCCGACGGCATTTCACTGGAAGGAGCAGGCGGAGAACGATTCGATGATCAACACCCCGCCCACTTACGCGATCTATATCGCCGGCCTGGTCTTCGAATGGCTGCTCGCGCAAGGCGGCGTCGGGGCAATCGAGCAGAAGAATATCGCCAAGGCGAAGCTGCTCTACGACTGCCTCGATCGCAGCAAGTTCTACCTGACGACGGTGCGCAAGGAAGACCGCTCGCGCATGAACGTACCGTTCAAGCTCTCCGACGCGTCGCTCGACGACGCCTTCCTGAAAGGTGCCAAGGAGCGTGGCATGCTTCAGCTCAAGGGACACCGCGCGGTCGGGGGCATGCGCGCCTCGATCTACAACGCGATGCCGATCGAGGGCGTGCAGGCACTGGTCGGCTACCTCGAGGACTTCGAGCGCGACCATGGTTAAGGCTTTGCGATGAGCCATTACCGGATCCTCACGCTCAACCAGATCTCGACGCACGGCCTGCATCGCTTTCCGGCAGCGCGCTACGCGGTCGGGAAGGCGATCGACAAGCCGGATGCGATCATCGTGCGCTCGCACGATATGCACACGATGGTCATTCCGGACAGCGTCAAGGCGATCGGCCGCGCCGGCGCGGGCACGAACAACATTCCGGTTGCGGCGATGTCGGCGCGGGGCGTGCCGGTGTTCAACGCGCCCGGCGCAAATGCCAATGCGGTCAAGGAACTGGTGTTGACCGCGTTGCTGCTGGCGGCGCGCAATATCGTGCCGGCGTTGCGCTATGTCGACTCGCTCGATGCCGGCGCCTCGGACCTCGAGGCACGCGTCGAGGAAGGCAAGAAGCAGTTCGCCGGGGTCGAACTGCCGCAGCGCACGCTCGGCATCATCGGCCTGGGTGCGATCGGCAGCCTGGTCGCCGACACGGCGATCAAGCTCGGCATGAAGGTCATCGGTTTCGATCCGGAGATCACGGTGGACGCGGCGTGGCGGCTGCCGTCCAGCGTGCGCAGGGCCAACAGCATCGACGAGGTGCTGAAACACGCCGATTTCGTCACCTTGCACGTGCCGCTGCTGCAGGCGACGCGGCACCTGATCGACGACAAGCGTCTCGCCGTCGCCAAGCCGGGGGCCGTATTGCTCAACTTCGCGCGTGATGCGATCGTCGACGAATCCGCCATCGTTGCCGCGCTGCGCGCGCATCGACTCAAGTACTACCTTTGCGATTTTCCCAGCGCGACGCTGAAAGGCGAGCCCAACGTCGTGGCTTTGCCGCATCTGGGCGCCTCGACCGCGGAGGCCGAGGAGAATTGCGCGGTGATGGTCGTCGACCATGTCCGCGAATATCTGGAGCACGGCACGATCGCCAGCGCGGTCAACTTTCCCGACGTCGAGATGCCGCGCGAGGCGCCACACCGGGTGGCCATCGCCAACGCCAACGTGCCCAACATGCTGGGCCAGATCTCGTCGACGATGGCGAAGGGCGGCCTCAACATCCACACGATGGTTAACAAGTCGCGCGGCGAGATGGCCTATACGCTGGTCGATGTCGACAGCCAGGTCGACGAGTCGCTGGTGAGTTCGCTCGCGGCCATCGCAGGCGTGTTGTCGGTGCGCGCAATCCCCGCCGACGCCGGCTGAAGGCGCGCAACCCTCGCCGGGGAACGAGCTTGCCCGCTCCGGGGCGATCACATGATTACGCGATGCGTTCCCCAGCCGCGTTCGAGCATCCGGCAGTCCTCGCATTCCATCGTGCGGATGTCGCAGAACGGGATGTCGCAGCGCACCGGGCGCCCCTGAAGGATCATCCGGACGCGATCGAGCTTTTGCGGCCGGCGGCCCTTGAGCAGCACGACATCGCCTGGCTGCAGCATCTTTTCCAGCGCCGCGGCGGCCTGTTGCACGGTGTGGCCGCCGTCAGCGACTGCGGAACGCGGCATGCCGGCACGTCGTGCCCCGGCCCAATAGCCGCGGAATCCGCGCCCGATGACGACCAGCCCCGAGGCGACGCGCGCGGCGCGCAGACCCAGCGCGAGGTAGATCGGGCGTTCGGGGCCTTGCGGTTCCGATAGATCGCCGAAGAGCACCAGGCGGCGCGCCGCAGGGATCTCCGCCAGCACGTCGAGCGCGGCATGAATCGTCTCGAGCGTCGACTTGTAATCGTCGCGCAGGACGATCGCGCCGTTGGGTAGCGTTACCGGGTCCATGCGGCCGGGCGTCGGCGGCAGCGGCCCGATGCGCGCCAGGGCCTCGTCGAGCG
The DNA here is from genome assembly GCA_963828665.1 of uncultured beta proteobacterium. Classification (GTDB taxonomy): domain Bacteria; phylum Pseudomonadota; class Gammaproteobacteria; order Burkholderiales; family Casimicrobiaceae; genus PALSA-1003. The sequence goes on along the minus strand of CAWHFL010000010.1, from coordinate 378,009 downwards.
ACAGGCCCTCGGCCAGCGCAACCGCAATCGCGGCGAGCGCCGGATAGACCATCTGACGGCCGATCAGCCGCACCGCGACGTCGCGCTGCTGGCCGAAGGCGTCGAGGTGAAAGCGCGTCCCATGCGGCCAGTCCAGGCGGACCTGCTGGGCGCGGACGTCGCAGCCGGCTCCGAAGCCGAACAGGATCACCCGGCCGGACGCGTGCGCCTTCATCCACAGGACGTTCGGATCGTCGCCGTTGAGCACCGCGATGCCGGACGCCGGCAGCGCACTGACCATCCTGGCCTTTTCGGCGCGCGTCACGTGGAGCGATCCCAGGCTGCCGTGGTGCTCGCTGCCGACCGACGTGACCACCGTCACATCCGGGCGCACCAGCCTCGCGTATTGCGCCATCTGCCCGCGGCCGCCGATACCGACCTCGATCGCCGCGTGGCGCTGCGAAGGCCGGAGGCGCAGGATCGCCAGCGCAACCGAGGTCCAGGCGTTTCCGGTCATCGATCGGGGCGCCGGAGCGGCCAACGCCGCGGCAACGGCCCGCATCGTCGTCGATTTGCCGAACGAGCCAACGACCGCGACGACGCGCGTCCTGCGTGCGATCGTGCAGCGGTACAGCCTCGCCAGGCGCGACATCAGCGGCCAGGCCCGAAACGCGATGCCATCGGCGATCTGGCGCCGGCCCGCCGGCGTGCCGAGCATCGCCGGAACGTCTTTCAAGCGGTAGCGCATCGCGGCGATCATACCTTCCGCGCAGCCGTTGCCTCGGAGGGACTTGTCAAATGCCCTCCCGGAGCCCATCTTGGCGTTACGACATCGCTTAGGGGCGCGCCGTGACCGCCGCATTGAACATCGTCTGTCCGCACTGCAACACCATCAACCGGCTGCCGGAAGCGCGCCTCGGGGACGCGCCGGTGTGCGGTCACTGCGGCAAGAAGCTTTTCGTCGGGCAGCCAGCCGAGCTCACCTCGACCAATTTCGACCGCCATACCGCCAAAAGCGACATTCCGGTGGTCGTCGATTTCTGGGCCGCGTGGTGCGGGCCGTGTCGCATGATGGCACCGCACTTCGCACGCGCCGCAGGCGAGCTCGAGCCACGGATGCGGCTGGCGAAGCTCGACACCGAAGCCGCGCAGGACATCGCTGGCCGCTACGCCATCCGCAGTATTCCTACGCTGATCGTCTTCGACCATGGCCGCGAAGCGGCGCGGCAATCGGGCGCGATGGACTCCCGGCAGCTGGTCGCGTGGCTGTCTCCGCTCGCCCGCGCTCCACACGCGCCGGCAGCGGCGCGAGCCTAAGCGTCCGGCGTTCCGCCTCCAGCCCCGGCCTCGAGCGCGGCGAGTCGCGAGCGCAACGCGGCATCGGCGGCGTAGCGCGCAGTGCAATCCCGGCCGATGGCGAGCGCGCCCAGGATCGCGCCACTGTCGTCGGTTACCAGGCCAAAACTCAAGTCGACGTACAGCTTGCTGCCGTTGCGGTGCGCCGATCGCGTGGTGAGCACGCGGTCGGGGTATTTGGTCAGGCCCGTGTCGATCGCTCGGTGAAAGCCTTCCCAATGCGCGCGCCGGAAGCGCTCGGGGATGATCAGGTCGAGGCTCGCGCCCAGCGCGTCGACGGCTGCGTAGCCGAAGATCCGCTCGGCGCCGCGGTTCCAGAGGCCGATGATCCCATCCCGGTCGGCAAAAATGATCGCGTCCGGCGCCTGATCGACGATCGCCTGCGACAGCGCTCCATCCGCTTGTTCAGCCATCAACCGCGGCTCATCCGCTCGCGCCATCCATGTCGCAAATATACCGCATCACTTCATGTGCCGATATGCGACGACCGTCGTCACTTCGCCGGCGTTCCGGCGGCGGGCATGCGGAATGTTGCGCCGACCGCTTCGAGAAATGTTCGCTCTTCGCGCAGGATCAGCCGCTTCGCCTGCGCCAGCGCAAAATTGGCGCGCCCGTCCGGATCCGCCTTGAGCCGGGCCCGGTACGCCTCGTACGCGGCGAGGCTGTCGAACGCGATCAGGCCCCAGGCGACATTGTTGGTGCCCTCGTGCGGCACGAAGTAACCGACCAGATCCCCGCCGCAGCGCGGGATGATCGTCGCCCAGCGGGCCGCATAGTCGCGAAAAGCCTCCGACTGGAAAGGATCTATCTCGTAACGGATGAAACAGGTGATCGTCATCGCGGAAAGTCCCGACAGAGTTTGCGAACGATCATCCTATCGCTTGCGGCGCCGGGGATGGTTCGGCTAGCATGCGAAATATATACTTGACATTGTCGTGGCCCCGGACGGCCGCCTGGCCTTGCAGCGCTGGATCGGAGTGCGCAGCACCGCCGGCCCTGCCGTGCATCGCGCCCCGGCCGCTGCGCCGCAGCCGGCGTGAGGGCGGAACCCAGCGCCCGCAGAGGGTGAATCCGGCGCTTAGCCGGATTTTCGGTTCAGCCGTTCGTTGAATCGGGCCAGATCGATGACCATGCGCTCGTGTGTGCCTGTACCGATGCGCTCGGCGCCATCGGAGGCTTCGATGCGAAAGCCCACTTGCCGGCCGGCGACCTTCGTGACTTCCGCTTCGGCGATCACGGTGCGCCCCGCCGGCGTAGCGGCGAGGTGCTGGACGTCGATTCGGGTCCCGACGGCGCTTTCGCCAGCATCGAGGTAGGGCTTGATGGCGTTGAGCGCGGCGTTTTCCATCATCATGATCATGACCGGCGTCGCCAGCACCGGCGGCAGGGTCGCGTCCTTGAAGCGATTGGCCAGATGGTCGGCCGCGATGACCAGCGAAAACGTGCCGCTGGCCCCGATGGGTATCTGCTGCATCGTTTCTCCTCTCACGCCAAGCTGGCAGCCGCCGCCCGCCGTTGTCTGGCGCGACGGGAAATCACCGGCGCGAACTTGCCACCTAGCGTGCGATCGATCGAGTCGACGAATGCGACGTCGATGCGCAAGTTGCCGCCGAGCACTCGTTCGAGGTTCTCGACTACGCGATGCCGCGAAGTCTCCCTGTCGCAGGCGGGTGCCGCCAGCAGCGCGACGCGAAAATGCGTGTCGGTCAACTGCTCGACCTGATATTCCCAGATCAGTCGCTCTTCGTTGAACACGCCGCGGATCGCCTGCGGATGCACGATCCGCCCCGATTCGAATTCGATCAGATCGTCGCTTCGTCCCTGGGGGAATGACAACAGCGGCAGCGACCGTCCGCAGGTGCATCGCTCGGGCAGCAGGGCGACGATGTCGCCGAGGCGGTAATTGAGCAGCACCATGCCGCGGTTGACCAGATTGGAGACGATGACTTCGCCGCTTTCGCCGGGCGGCAGATCGCGGTCCGCGCGGTCGACCACCCGCAGCGGATAGAGATCGACATTCAGGTGCAGGCCGCTGTGCCGCTCGCATTCGAAGCCGATCTTGAAGGCCTCGACCGCCTGGTAGGTAGTGAAAACCGGAATTCCGAACCGCTGCTCGATCAGCGTGCGCACCGACGGCGACAGACTGTCCGACGTGTAGGTCACGACCGCCGGACGATGTATCGATGCGCCGGAGCGCGCGAGATGCCCGAACAGGATCGCCAGATGCGAGCCGTAGCTGTGCACGACGTGCGGCTTGAATGCGTTGATATGCCGCACGAGCGTCTCGGGTGCATCGAGCAGCGAGGCGTACTCGCGCTCGATGCCCACGCCGCGCGGATAGAGCCCGCGCTCGCGGCAATACTGCTGCACTTTGAGGGTCGTGCTGTGCGGGGGCGCAACGACGAGCTCGCGGTAACCGGATGCGTGGCCGATGATGGGCGTCCAGATGCTGCGCTCGCGCTCGCCATGAGCGGCGTTTTCGAATACGCCGCGCGGATCATGCAGAACCAGACGCGGGGCGCCGCAGCTGCCGCCGCTGGTGACGCGCAACAGGTCGCTGCGCGGCACCGCCTCCGAGCAGAAGTATTCGGGATCCTTCTGGATATGCTCGCGCTCGAGCACCGGGAGGCGCGACAGGTCGCCGGCATCGCGGAAATCGGCGGGACCAAGGCCGAGCCGGCGAAACGTCTCGCGATAGTAGGGAACGGTTCGAAACGCATAGGCGGCCATCGACCGCACGCGTTCGGCCTGCCGGCGCTGCACTGCCGCCAGCGGCAGAAACGGGACCCGCGACTGTCCGCGCAGATGCCAGGCAAAGTGGCTTGCCCAGCGCAGCCGGCTCAGGAGCACGATGGTGCTCTGGCGCAACGCGGACGATCAAGTGGCGACCGGATCGCGCTCTTCGTGATATTCGTCGTCGACATTGATGTTCCAGATATTCTGCTTGTCGATGCGCGCGGAAGCAATGCCGTCGATCGCGGCCTTTGCGGTAAGCATCGAGTGAGTCCGGGCGGGCCGCCGCCGACGATGACAGCGGTCCCTTGCGCGTCCCCTACGAAGGTGCATTGTAGGTGATGCGGTGCCATTCGCCGCAGCGCGATCGGCTCGATATGGCACTGGGCCGCCGCGGATGCTAGTGTCCGCTTGATGACCGAACGTGTGGATGCGGCGCCAGCGGCGCAAGCACAGCCCTGGATCGCCGGGGTGGGCTTGCTCATCGCCGGCATCGCGGTATCGCTCCTGCTAGTCGCCATCGTCCATTCGGGCGGCAATTGGCGCGATGGCCCGCCGGCGGTCACCGTCGAGGGCGGTGCGTTCACGCTGGTGCGCGGCCGCGGCCACCGTGAGGGCAACGCGTTCGTGCTAGAGGCGACCGATGGCGAGCAGCTGGCGATCCTCTCGGCTCGCGTCGCTCGGTTCAGCGCCGACGGTCATCCGCGGGTCGACTTCAATCTGCATTCGACCGACGTGCTGCCGGTCGAGCTGGTCTTCCTCTGGCGCACGCAGGAGCGGCCGAATCGAAACTTTTCCAAGGCGCTGAGCTGGACCGATACGCGCATCGCGCCGCTGGATCTCGGTCCGGACGATGGATGGAGCGGCTCGATCACCGGCGTTGCCCTGGTTGCTCGCGGTGCATTGCCGCGACCGCTGGTGCTGGATTCGCTGTCGGTCCCATCTGTGTCGGTGACCACGGTGATCGGCGACATCGCCGGCCAGTGGGCAGCGTTCATTCCAATCGTCGCGGCGTCGGTCACGCTGCCTTTCGACGACGAGCGCAGCCACTACGCGACCTTGCTCGCGACGGTCGCGTGCGGCGGGTTCCTCGCGGCAGCGATCTACGGAGTGTTGACGCGGCGCGCCCTGCCGCGCGATCGCCGGGTTTACTGGGCGATAATCGTCGCCGCCTGGCTGATCCTGGATACACGATTTCAGATCAATCTCTGGCGCCAGCTGACGCGCACCGCGGCAACGTTTGCCGGCAAGACCGGCGAGGAGAAGCGCCTCGCCTCCGACGATCGCGAGCTGTACATGCTGATGCGCGAGGTGAGCGCGGCGTTGCCGGCGCCGCCGGTGCGCATACATTTCATCGCCGACGACCTGGGACTGCGCACGCGCGGATCGTATTTCCTGTATCCGCACAACGTCTACCACAGCCGCGTGCGGCACGCGCGCAAGCCCCAGCCGGAGGAGTTGCGCAGCGGCGACTACGTGCTTCTTTTCCTGACCGGCGATCTGGGTTACGACGGCGCGGCGCAAGCGCTGGTCTGGCGCGATGGCCGGCGTAAGCCCGCAGACGAGATTCTCTCGCGGCCGCCGGGGCTTCGACTGGTCCGGGTGCGATGACGCTCGCACGCGAAGGGCCGGGCGGGAACTCGCGGGAAGCATGCGCGATCTGATCGCCATTGCCGCGAGCATCGTGCTGCCCTGGTTCGCCGGCAGCGCGTGCGTGCTTGCGATGCAGCGCAGCGCGGCGCGCGATCTGGGCCTCGCCGCTGGATACGGCTATCTCCTGGGGGTGCTGGCGCTATCGCTGGAGATGCGTGCGCTGGACGCCATCGGGGTGCGATGGACGGTGCCTCTGGTCACCGTGCAACTGGTGGCGCTCGCCGTGGTGGCCCTGGGGATTGCTCGGCTGCGATCGCTGCAGTCGCTCTTTGAACGCTGGCGTGGCTGGCGCGGCCGCATTGCCGCCTTGCCGGCGGCGCATCGCCTGCTGTTCTTCGCGTGCCTCACGCTGATCGTCGTCCGTTTGTTCGGGCTGGGCCTCGAGCTGGCGTGGCGTCCGCTGCTGCCGTGGGACGCCTGGGCGCAGTGGGCAACCAAGGCCCGGGTCTGGTACGAATACCGAAGGATCGCGGCCTTCATCGACCCGATAACGTGGCTCCAATCCGGAAGCGCGATGCAGTTCGTCGACGCACACCCCGAGTATCCGGCGACGGTTCCGTTGCTGCAGGTATGGAGTGCGCTGTGGCTCGGCCGCTGGGACGAGTCGCTGATCAACGTGCCCTGGCTCGCGATCCTGGCCGCACTCGGGATCGCGTTCTATGCGCAACTGCGGCGAACCGGCACGAGCATGGTCCAGGCAATGCTGTTCAGCTATCTGCTGTTGTCGATGCCGTTCATCGACCTGCACGTTGCGGTCGCCGGATACGTGGACATCTTTGTCGCCGCGGCCTATGGCCTGGCGACGATGGCGCTCTGGCAGTGGGTGCGCACTCGCGACCGCTCCGATGCATTGCTTGCCGTGATTTGCGCGCTGGCCTGCGTCGCGGTCAAGAAGGAGGGTGTCGTGTGGGCGCTGACCTTGCTGCCGCCGGTTCTGGTCGCGATCGACCGGCGGATCGGCCTGGCTGTAGTAGCGTTGCTGGGCGCCGCGACGCTGGCCTACCTGCTGTTCGGTCCCAGCGAGCTCCTCGTGCTCGGCTACGCGCTTAGCACCGAATTCACCAACGTGTCGCGCCCGCTATTCGAGCATTTTTTTGAAATGGATAATTGGCATCTCTTCTGGTACCTGGCGCCGCTAGCGATCGCACTGCGCTGGCGCGCTCTGTTGTCAGTCGCCATGGCACCGATGACGGTCACGATGCTCGGTGCGTTCGGCTTCGTATTCGTCGTGTTCTTCTACAGCGACGCGGCCCTGGGCGTCGCGGACGAGACGCTGGTCAATCGCTTGCCGCTGCACCTGGTCCCAGCGCTGGCGTTCTATCTGGCGCTGTTGTGGCGGCAGGCGCCGGAGTCGGTCGCTTCCGGCCCCGCGGCACTATAATGGCCTGCGCTGATCTTCGGTGCGCACGCCCAACAAGCCGCGCGCATCAGAGCAGCCGCAGTCTAACAGTCGCGACGGCAGGCACAAGCAGTCGAGCGGCATCGATCAGGAAGGTAGGCGCGGCAATGGAAGGCAATCGCATCCTGTCGGCCGCCGGCGAGCCGCAGCGCTGGGAAAGCGCTCTCGAGCCGCTGCTCGGCGCCCCGACCGGCGCATTGTGGCGACTGCACAGCGACGCGGTCAACGCGACGCTGCTGACGCGCTGGCTGCCGGCGGAGCCGTGCGCCAACCTGCTGAAGACCGACCTGTTCGACGAGGCAATGGGAAGCGGGCTGTATCCACTGCTGTCCACGCGTGCGGCGCGCGTTGCGGCGCTCGACGTCGCGCCTTCGATCCTGGCCGCGGCGACGGCGCGGCATCCTGCGCTGTTGGCGGTCGCGGCCGACGTGCGGCGCCTGCCGTTTGCGAGCGGCGCGTTCGATGTCGTTGTATCGAATTCCACCCTCGACCACTTCGACACCCGTGATGACATACTCGAGTCGCTGCGCGGCATCCATCGGGTTCTGCGGCGGGGCGGCCGCCTGTTGCTGACGATGGACAATCTTGCCAATCCCGCCGTAGCGCTGCGCAACTTCCTTCCGTTCCGGTTGCTGCGCCGGCTGAAGCTCGTCGACTATCCGATCGGCGCGACCGCCGGACCCGGCCGCCTGCGGCGCATGCTGGCCGCTGCCGAGTTCGAGGTGCTCGAAACCGTCGCACTGCTGCACTGCCCTCGCGCGCTGTCGGTGGCGCTTGCACGGCGATGCGAACGCCGCGGAACGCGACAGGCCCAGGCGGAGTTCCAGCGCGCGGCGTTGCGCTGGGAACGCCTGGCGCGCTGGCCGACGCGCTATCTGACCGGCTATTTCGTCGGCATCCATGCGCGCAAGCGATGATGTCAAATAGCTACGACGACGAGCATCGATCGGCACCGGCCGGCGAGACAGTCGAACCGGTGGCGCGATCAGCCTATCCCACAGGCAACGTCTTTCGCCGGGCGCTATTGACGCTGCGCGTCGAAGGCCCCAGGAGCTTCTGGTTCAAGCTGTTGGGCGAATGCGGCTATCGGCGCCTCTTGCTGATCGAGCGTCCGCTGGACCAGCCGATCGCAGATTACACGCCGCGCTTGCCGGTGGATGTCGCGATGATGGCGCCAAGCGAGGTCGATGATTATCTCGTCTTTCGCCCCCGGAATACGCGGCGCGAGATCGCCGATCGCCTGCGCTCGGGACAACTGTGCTTTGTCGCCCGGCATCAAGGGCGTATCGTCGCCGCCGCGTGGGTAAGCTTCCAGCCGGCGTGGGTGCCGTTTCTCGGATGCTGGGTCGACGTGGCACCGGATGAAGCCCACATTTACGACAAGTTCACGCTGCCGGACTACCGCGGTTACGGCATCGCCAACGCCGTACGCACGCATCATATGAAGCATCTACAGCGCGCCGGCTTCCGGCGCGCCACCGGCGCGGTTCTCCCGGAGAACGTATCATCGCTGCGCGACGACACCAGGGGCGGCTTTGGTGTCTACGGTGTGCTCGGGCGCATCAAGCTCGGCCCCTGGCAGCGGGTTTTCCGGATGCCGCCGCCGCGCGGTCGTCGCTGACGGGCCGGCGGAAGGAACGACGAGCATGTGTGGCATCTGCGGCATCGCCTGGTCGGATGCAACGAGACCGGTTAGCGCGGAAACACTCAAGCGCATGTCCGACTCGCTGCGGCATCGCGGACCCGATAGCGAAGGCTTTCTCGCCGCGCCGGGCATCGGGCTCGGGTTTCGCCGCCTGAGCATTGTCGATCTGAAGACTGGAGATCAACCGATCCCCAACGAGGATGGCTCGATCAACGTCATCTGCAACGGCGAGATTTACAACCACGTCGAACTGCGCCGGCAGCTCATCGCCGCAGGGCACCGCTTTGCGACCGCCTCGGACGTCGAGGTGATCGTGCATCTGTACGAAGAGCACGGACTCGATTTCGTTTCGCGCCTGCGCGGCATGTTCGCCCTCGCGCTGTGGGACGCCCGTCGCCGGCGGCTGGTGCTTGCACGCGACCGGCTGGGCATCAAGCCGCTGCACTATGCAATCACCGCCGATGGCCTTTTTTTCGGATCAGAGCAGAAGGCGATCCTCGCGTCGGGCGCGATCGAACCGCGAGCGGATATCCAGTCGCTGCAGCAGCTGCTGTCGTACGGACGCATCGTCGCGCCGCGCACGATCGTCAGCGACATCCGCCGCCTGCCGGCCGGCCACACGCTGACCTGGAGCGACGGGCACGCCGACATCCGCCAGTATTGGGAGGCGATGTTTCCCGCGCGCGACGAGTACGACCGGAGCGTGAGCGAACAGGACTGGGCCGATGGACTGCGGGACAAGCTCACCGAGAGCGTCAGAATTCATCTGCGCAGCGACGTACCGGTGGGCGCCTGGCTGAGCGCGGGGATCGACTCGAGCGCAGTCACGGCGCTGATGTCGCGGCTGATCGCGGCGCCAGTTCAAACCTTCAGCTTGCGCTTCGAGGATCCGCGGTTCGACGAATTTCGTGACCAGAAAGGGCTGGACGATTACCCCGAATACGGCCTTGCCGGCCACCGGATTATCTGCCGCCACGCCGACATGCAGCGGCTGCCGAAGGCGATCTGGCACGCGGAGGATTTGCTGCTCGGCGCCGTCGGCGTCGGTCAGCAGATCGTTGCAGAAGCGACGGCCCAGCACGTCAAGGTCGTGCTGACCGGCGAAGGTTCGGACGAGATTCTCGGCGGATATTCGTGGTATCCGAACCTGCGGCTGCTCGACCCGGTGTTCCTGCTGCCGCGGTCGGCGCGCCGTCTGATCGCCCGTCTGCCGGCGATTCAGCGCCGATGGCCGGGCGCGGCGGCGACGATCGCGGGTCCGCGTGACATGAACTTCGAGCGCTTTTCGCGCAGCATCACGCACTTGCGCGGCCGGCCGCCCGGCAGCGAGGTGCTGTCCGCAGGGATCGAGGCCGAGCTCCGCCGGCAGGACGATGGCACCGCGGATGCCGCGCCGCCGCCGCCCGGGTTCGAAACCTGGCACCCGTTCGCGCGCATGCAGTATTTCGACATCAAGCACCGGATGGGCGACGGCGTCGTACTCGGCCTGGATCGGGCGTCGATGGCGTATTCGGTCGAAGCGCGCGTGCCGTTCCTCGATCACGAACTGGTCGAATTCTGCGCGCGAATCCCGCCACGGGTGAAGATGAAATGGCTGCGCGAAAAACATATCCTGAGGCGCGCGATGGAAGGCGTCCTGCCGCCCGACATCGTCAATCGCAAAAAGCGCGGCTTGCAGGTGCCGATGGATACGTGGCTGCGCGCTCCACTGCCCGAGTTTGCGGCCGAGCGGTTGTCGGGGCCAGCACTCACTCAAAGCGGCTATTTCGATCCGGGCAAGGTCGCGGCTCTGCTGCGGCGACATCGCGCGGGCGGCGAGAATTTCGGCCAGATCCTGTCAGTCGTGCTGGGTGTGCAGGTGTGGGACGACCTTTTCCGTCACAGCGCATCCGCCAGGCAGCTGCCGCCATGAGATTCCGCCTGCGCGACCTGCCGGCCATGCTCAGTACGCCGGCGGGCCGTCTGCATGTGCGCCAGGGCCTCGCTTACCGGTGCTGGCCGGTGCTGTCGCCGCTGGCGCGCCTTTACCGCCGAACCGTGGTGCGCAGGACTCGCGTCATCGCCGTCGTCGGCTCGTTCGGCAAGTCGACGACGACGCGCGCCATCGCGGCGGCCCTCGGCGTCAGCGAGCACCGCAGGTTGCTGCTCAATGCATGGTACTGGATCGCTCTGGCGCTGCTGCGCATCGTGCCTGGGCAGCGTTACGCGACGATCGAGGTCGGAATTGCCAGACCCGGGCAGATGAAGGCGTATGCGCGCACCGTCGGTCCGGACGTGACGGTAGTCACCGCCATCGGCAGCGAGCACCATCGCAGCCTCGGCACGCTCGAAGTGACGCGCGCCGAGAAGTCGTGGATGTTGCAGGTGCTGCCGGCATCCGGCGTCGCGATCCTGAACGGCGACGACCCCAACGTGATGTGGATGAAGGAAAAGACCCGGGCGCGCGTGGTCACGTTCGGCTTCGGCGCCGCCTGCGACGTCCGAGCCGACGAGGCAACGCTCGACTGGCCTCGCGGAACCCGCTTCCGTCTGACGGCATTCGGTGAAGAGCGAACCGTTGCAGTGCGTCTATTCGGCCGCCATATGGTGTATCCGATCCTTGCGGCGGTCGCGGTTTCCCACGTCGAAGGCTTCGCGCTCGATGGCACCCTGGCACGATTGCACGAGCTCGCGCCGACACCGGGACGCATGGATCCGGCCCCGCTGCGCAATGGCGTGACCGTACTTCGCGATGATTTCAAATCGACGCTTGAAACGGTAGAGGCGGCGCTCGATGTGCTTGCCCAGATTCCGGCCTCTCGTCGCGTCGCGTTGCTCGGCGCGGTGTCCGAGCCGCCGGGTCCCCAGCGGCCAATATATCAGGCGCTGGGAGAGCGGGTCGCGGGAATCGCTTCGCACCTGGTCGTCTTCAACCACGAATTCGAGCCGTACTGGTCGGGCGCGCGACGCGGCGGCATGCCCAGGACGTCGGTGATCGACGCGGGTCGCACCGTGCACGATGCGGCGGATGCGCTGAGGCAAGTGCTGCATCCGGGCGACGTCCTGCTGATCAAGGGCCGCGGCCCGGAAAAGCTCGATCGGGTCAGATTGATCCTGGACGGCCGGAAGGTCGGTTGCGACATTCGCTATTGCAGCATCCGCACGCTCGAGTGCGAGCAATGCCCGATGCTCGAACGCGGCTGGGGCCGGCACCGCGTCATCATGTAGCGAGCGACCAAGCGGCTATTCGAGCGGCCGCAAATCGCCGAGCAAGGTCGGCAGCAGCTCCGAAACCGTCGGGTGGATGTGCATCGCGCGCTGCAGCACCGTGTACGGTGCGCCGGCCGCCATCAGGTCGAGAATGCAATGCACCGCCTCGTCGCCTTCGATGCCCAGCAGCGCCGCGCCGAGTATCTTCTTCGTTTCCGCGTCGACCAGCACCTGCATGAAGCCCTGCGTTTCGCTACGCTCGCGCGCCCGCCCCACCCGCGACATCATCCGCCTGGCGGTCAGCGCCGGCCGTCCCGAGGCCCTCACTTCGCGCTCGGTCATGCCGACGCGCCCCAGCGGCGGGTCGATGAACAGCGCATAAGTCGGTATGCGATCGCTGACGCGGCGCTGCTCGCCGTCGAGCAGGTTGGCGGCGACGATCTCGTAATCGTTGTACGAGGTGTGCGTGAACGCGCCGCGCCCGTTGACGTCGCCCATCGCCCAGATATCGGGAGCGCTGGTTCGCAGAGTCTCGTCGACCTCGATATATCCGCGCGCGTCGGTCCGCACACCCGCCGAAGCGAGTCCCAGGTCGTCGGTGTTCGGCACGCGGCCGATCGCCAGCAACAGATGCGAGCCGTCCACCGCCCGCGGCTCCTCGGCACAGCTCAAGCGCAGCGACACGCCGTTGCCAGTCGGTGAGACGCCCAGGCATTTCGCATTCAGGCGAAACGCGATACCCTCTGCCTCGAGTATCGCCTGGATCGCCGCGGACACATGCTCGTCTTCACGGCCGACCAGGCGCGGGCCCATCTCGACGACCGTGACGGCGCTGCCGAAGCGCCGGTACATTTGCGCGAATTCGAGGCCGATGTAGCTGCCGCCGACGATCAACAGGTGCTCGGGCACGAAATCGACGCCCATCATGCCGGTGTTGGTGAAGTAAGGCACGCCGGCGAGTCCCTCGACGCCGTGCACGGCGGCGCGGCCGCCGACATTGATGAAGATCTGCGGCGCTTCGAGCAGGCGCTCGCCGACCCGCACGCTGCGCGGGCCTTCGAAGCGCGCCTGGCCTTCGATCAGCGTGACGTTCGGTGTGTCGCGAATCCATTTGGCGACGTTGGCGTTCGATTGGGCAACGATCGCATCCTTGCGCGCCTTGACCCGCATCATGTCGACGTGAACCGGGCCAGCGAGCACGACGCCGAAGTCGGCGGCGCGGCGCGCGACACGGGCAGCGCGCGCGCTCGCGATCAGCGTCTTGGTCGGGATGCACCCGACATTGACGCAGGTGCCGCCGATCAGCTTGCGTTCAATGATCGCCGTCCTGCGGCCGGCGTTGCCCAGCCGAACCGCCAGCGGCGGACCGGCCTGGCCGGTGCCGATGACGATCGCATCGTAGGACTCTGCCATCGATGTCTCCCGCTCAGGCGCCGTTGCTGTGACTCACGCGCTCCGGTCGAAGCGTCCGCTGGCGATCGGTCTTTTAGAAGCGGTAACCCGCGCCTGGCACCAGCACGTTGGAATCATGCGATCGCTCAGCGAAGATGCGATGCCAGGGTCAGTCGGGGCCATTGGCCGCACCGACACCGGTACCTTACACGATTGCGCGCGTCGGTAGACGCCTTGCCTCGTCGAATCCGGGCGTTCGGGGGAATGCCGGTGGCGCCCGGCGAAGCGCGGACCACGGTCGCGGCCAATTGCCGTTACCATAACGGTCTTCCTCGCGCCACGCCGCCGCCATGCGTTTTACCGTCGCTACCTACAACATCCACAAGGGTTTTTCCCATCTGACACGGCGCGTGGTCATTCACGAGGTGCGCGACAAGCTGCATGGATTGGATGCCGACGTGGTGTTCCTGCAGGAAGTGCAGGGCGTGCACCGCCGGCACGCGGGCCGCTACCGCGACTGGCCGCTGAAACCGCAGCACGAATTCATCGCCGACAAGGTCTGGCGCGAGGTCGCCTACGGTCGCAACGCCGTCACGCGCCACGGTCATCACGGCAACGCGGTGCTCTCGCGCTTCCCGATCGTCGAGCAGGCGAACCAGGACATATCGGCGCATGCGTTCGAAAGTCGCGGCCTGCTGCATTGCGTGATGCAGCTGCAGCCCGACCTGCCGCCGCTGCATTGCATCAACGTCCACCTGGGGTTGTTCGAGCGCGGACGCATCTGGCAAGTGCGGGCGCTATGCGAGCGCATCCGCGAGTCGGTGCCGGAAAACGCGGCGCTGATCATCGCCGGCGATTTCAATGATTGGCGACGCAAGGCCGATCGCATGCTGCAGGATGAGCTCGGTGTCGTCGAAGTATTCGAGGCGGCGCGGGGACGGCCCGCCCGCACTTTCCCGTCGGTGCTGCCGGTGTTTCGTCTCGATCGCATCTACGCGCGCGGACTCAAGGTCACCGCCGTGGACGTGCACTACGCTTATCCGCTTGCCCGGCTGTCCGACCACGCCGCGCTCGCCGCAACGTTCGAACTTTCCCGTTCCGGCGCCGCAGCGCGCTGATTGCTCGCCGGCGGCGCGATGAATCGCTTCCTGCCCGGCAACCGCATCACCTTGCTGAGCAACGGCGACCAGTACTTTCCGGCCCTGATACGATCGATCGACGGCGCGCGCGAAGCCGTATGGTTCGAGACCTATATCTTCGCCGACGACGCGACCGGGCGGCAGGTCGCCGGCGCGCTGATCCGTGCCGCGCAACGAGGCGTGCACGTGCGCTGCCTGGTCGACGGCTGGGGCGCCAAGTTCTACCTGACCGACGCGCTGGAACGCGAAATGCGCGACGGCGGCGTCGACTTCCAGAAGTACCGACCCGAAGTGGCGCCGTGGCAATTCCGCTCGCATCGCCTGCGCCGCCTGCACCGGAAACTTTGCGTCGTCGATGGGACGATTGCCTTCGTCGGCGGCATCAACGTCATCGATGACGACAACACCCCGCGGCAAACCCCGCCGCGAGTCGATTTTGCGGTGGCCGTCGAGGGTCCGTTGTTGCCCGAGATCGAGCAGACGATGCAGCGGGTATGGGGGATCGTGCAGCTGATCAGAACCGGGAAGTCCGACCTGTCGCTGTTTCCCGAGCGCCGCCGCGCACCGCGCGTCGGCACGCAGACCGCCAGATTTGTCATTCGCGACAATCTGCGGCATCGCCGCGATATCGAGCGCGCCTACCTCGCGGCGATCCGCAAGGCCAAGCGCGAGATCATCATCGCCAACTCCTATTTTTTTCCCGGCATTCGCATTCGCCGTGCACTGGTCGCAGCCGCCGTTCGCGGCGTCGCGGTGACGCTGCTGCTGCCGGGACGGGTCGAGTACCTGCTGCTGCACCTGGCCACGCGCGCCATGTACGGCCAGCTGCTGCAGGCCGGCATTGCGATCGAGGAGTACCATCGCAGCATGCTGCACGCCAAGGTCGCCGTCGCCGACGACTTCTGGGCGACCGTCGGCTCGTCGAACATCGACCCGTACAGCCTGCTGATGGCGCGCGAGGCCAACATCATCGTTCGCGATCGGGGTTTCAATGCCCAGCTGAAGGGACAGCTTCGCGAGCTGATCGCCAGCGGCGCGCGCCGGGTCGCCCCCGACGACTGGCAGCACCGGTCGCGACCCTACAAGGCGGCGATCTGGATCGCCTACGGCATCGTCCGGATGGCGATGGGCCTGGTCGGATACGGCGGCAACGACTGGTTCACCGAGACGGCGAAGGACTGAAAGCGGCGGCTTGCCGCCGCGATGGGGGCCGCCGCTTGCGTTAATATGTCGTCCGGCGCGACCCGATCCGCGGTGTCGCGGCCACGCGCGGCGCGCCAAACGCGCCGATCCATCCCGATGAGACGCAACTCCTCGCTTCCCCTGCCTCCGGCCGAACCAACGACGCGTCGCGAGCGCGGCGACTGGCAGACGGTCCGCACGCTGCTGCCTTATCTGCTCGCGTACAAGGGCCGGGTGCTGCTCGCGCTCGGCTGCCTGGTCGCGGCCAAGCTCGCGAATGTCGGCGTGCCGCTGGTGCTGAAACAGATCGTCGATCGGCTGAGTGTTGTCAGCGCCGGCCAGGCGCTGGTACTGCCGCTGGCGCTGCTCGCGGCCTACGGTGCATTGCGGCTGTCGACGACGGCGTTCACCGAGCTTCGCGAGTATCTGTTCGCCAAGGTCACGCAACGCGCGGTACGCACGATCGCGCTCAGGACCTTCCGCCATCTGCACGCCCTATCGTTGCGCTTCCACCTCGCGCGGCAGACCGGCGGGCTCACCCGCGACGTCGAGCGGGGAACCCGGGGCATCTCGACTCTCATCGGATATACGCTGTTCTCGATCCTGCCGACGCTGATCGAGATCGCCCTGGTGTCTGCGATACTCGTCGCGCGCTACGATGTGTGGTTCATCGGCATCACGCTCGCCGCGCTCGCGCTGTACATCGTCTACACGGTGACGATCACCGAATGGCGCACCGGCTTCCGGCGGCAGATGAACGAGCTCGATTCCAGGGCGAACACGCGGGCGATCGACAGTCTGCTTAACTACGAGACGGTCAAGTATTTCAACAACGAGGAGTTCGAGGCGAGGCGCTACGACGAAAGCCTCCAGCGGTGGGAGGAGGCGGCCGTGCGGAGCCAGACCTCGCTGTCGCTGCTCAACATCGGGCAGAGCACGATCATCGCCATCGCGGTGACGCTGATCATGTGGCGCGCGACCCTGGGCGTCGTCGACCGCACGATGACCATCGGCGATCTGGTGCTGGTCAATGCCTTCATGATCCAACTCTACATCCCGCTGAATTTTCTCGGTGTCATCTATCGCGAAATCAAGCAGGCGCTCGCCGATATGGAGCGCATGTTCCATCTGATCGAGGTCAACGCTGAGGTCAGGGACGCGCCGGGCGCGCCACCGCTCGCCGCCGAGGGCGGCGAGGTTCGCTTCGAGCACGTCGACTTTCATTACGAGCCCAACCGGCAAATCCTGTTCGACGTATCGTTCGTTATTCCCGCGGGCCGCACGATCGCCGTCGTCGGACCGAGCGGCTCGGGCAAGTCGACGCTGGCGCGCCTTTTGTACCGGTTCTACGACGTCAGCGACGGCCGCATCAGCATCGATGGCCAGGACCTGCGCTCGGTCCAACAGGCGAGTGTGCGCGCGGCGATCGGCATCGTGCCGCAGGATACGGTGCTGTTCAACGATTCGATCGAATACAACATCGCCTACGGCAACCCGGGCGCGACGCACGAGCAGATCGTCATCGCGGCGAGGCTGGCGCAGATCCACGATTTCGTCTCCGGACTGCCCGACGGTTACCGCACGCCCGTCGGCGAGCGCGGCCTGAAACTCTCGGGCGGGGAAAAGCAGCGCGTGGCGATTGCGCGCGCGATTCTCAAGGACCCGCGCATCCTGATCTTCGACGAAGCGACCTCGGCGCTGGACTCCAAGTCGGAGAAACTGATCCAGGCGGAGCTCGAAGAGATTTCGGCGGGCTGCACGACACTTACCATCGCGCACCGCTTGTCCACGATCGTCGGCGCCGACCAGATTCTGGTGCTCGAGCACGGTCGTATCACCGAGCGCGGTACCCACACCGCCTTGCTTGCCGCCAACGGCTCGTACGCCCGCATGTGGGCGCTCCAGCAGCAGCGCCGGGAGAGTGTGGACGACGGCAGCCCCGATCCGCGCAGCCCGTCGGCCCAAGTCACCGCTTAGGCTGGTCGACGCGTTAAGCCGTTGGCATAAGCGCCTGGGTGTGCTATAAACTTCGGTTCCTGCTGAGAACTATCTTGATAAATCAACGTTTACTATTTGTTTTTGTTGGCTTATTTCTGATCGCCACCGGTGCCGGCGCCGCCGAGGACCTGAAGCCGGTCGGATCGACGCTGCTGATCGACGCCAGCAAACTCAAGCTCGCCTCGGCCAATGCGCTGGTTTTCGACGCCCAGACAGGGCAGCCGATCTACGCCAAGGGCGCTGACGCAGTAACGGCGATCGCGTCGGTCACCAAGCTGATGACCGCGATGGTCGTGCTCGATGCCCAGCAGCGGATGGACGAGATGCTGACGATCGGTATCGGCGACCTGGACCTGCTCAAGGCCAGCAGCTCGCGCTTGCGCCTGGGCACCACGATGACGCGGCGAGAGATGCTGCAGCTGGCGTTGATGTCGTCGGAAAACCGCGCAGCGTCCTGCCTCGCACGCAACTATCCCGGCGGGACGGCGGCGTTTGTCGAGGCGATGAACCGCAAGGCGGCGAGCTTGGCGATGACGCAGACGCATTTCAGCGACGCGACCGGATTGTCGAGCGAGAACGTTGCGACGGCGCGCGATCTGGCGCGCATGGTGCAGGCGGCCGCCGGCTATCCGCTGATCCGCGAGTTCACCACCACCGCAAGCCACACGGTGGAGATCCAGCCGAGTGGCCGAGTGCTTGGATTCAACAACACCAATTCGCTGGTTCGCGGGGGGCAGTGGGACATCACGCTGAGCAAGACCGGATTCATTCGCGAAGCCGGCAAATGCCTGGTGATGCTGGCCAATATCGTGAACAGGCCCGTTGTCATCGTTCTGCTGGACTCATACGGCAGGCTTTCGCGGATCGCCGATGCGCAGCGCGTCAAGCACTGGCTCGAGACCGGCGAAGCGCTCGTGATTCCGACCGCCTCGGCCAAGGCCCGGCACGCAAGCCACAAGGTGCGCGGCAGCTTCGCCGCCGTGTCGCCCGCGGACAAGGCCAGGGCGCGCCGCCTGTAAGCGGCCCGATTGGTCGAGTGGACGGCCGCGACAGCGGCCGTTTTGTTTGGTGGCATCGACCCCAAGCCTCGGGAGCTAGCGCGTGCGCCGCGTCGCAGTCGCGGCGCGCTGCTGCGCCAGCAATTCGCCGGCGTGCGCCCGCGTCTTGGCGGTGATCTCATGTCCGCCGAGCATGCGCGCGAGCTCTTCGACGCGAGCGCTCGCCGAAAGGCGGTCGAGCTCGGAGGCGACGGCGTCTCCCCTGCCGAGCTTGCTGACGCGGTAATGCTCGTCCGCGCATGCCGCAACCTGCGGTAGATGGGTGACGCAAAGTACCTGCCGCCTTAGCCCAAGCTCATGCAGCATCCGGCCGACGGTCGCTGCGACGGCGCCGCCGATGCCGACGTCGACCTCGTCAAAGATCAGCGTGGGCACGCGTCCGACCTCGGCCAGGACGACCTGGATGGCGAGCGCGAGCCGCGACAGCTCGCCGCCGGAAGCGACCCGCGCCAGCGGTCCGACAGGCTGCTTTGGATGGGTCGCGACACGGAACTCGACGGTTTCGGCCCCGAAGCTCGCCGGCTCGGCCAGCGCCGTCAGCGCAATCTCGCAACGGCCGCCGGCCATCGCCAGCTCCTTCATCATCGCAGTGACCTTCTTGCCCAGCGACAGCGCCGCCGCTTTGCGTTTGCCAGAAAGCTCGCGCGCAAGCGCATCGAACGACTGCCTGGCTTCATCGGCAGCGCGCTCCAGTGCGACGGCATCGGAGTCGGCGACGAGCTCGGCGAGTCGGCGCGCGGTCTCGTCGGCCAATGCCGGCAGTGCCTCGGGGCGTACGCGATGCTTGCGCGCCAGATCGTGGAACACCGCCAGCCTTGTCTCGACGCGCGCAAGCTCGGCCGGATCGAGGTCGAGGCGGTCGCGATAGGCGCGCAGACTCCGGCTCGCTTCGTCGACGCGAATCTTGGCCTCGTCGGCAAGTTGAACGACGTCGGACAGCGCCGGATCGTGTTGCGCGGCTTGCCGCAGACGCTGCGCGAGGACGGCAAGGCGAGCGCCGAGCGCTGCGTCACCTTCGCTCAATTCGACTTCCGCCGTTGCCGCCGCCTCGAGCAAGGTCGCCGCGTGCGCGAGCCGTGACTGCGCCTGCGACAGCGCCTGCCATTCGTCATTGGTGGCGCCGAGCGCTGCGAGCTCCGCATCGCGCGCCGCCAGCGCGTCGCGTTCGGCCTGTCGCGCCGCCGCCTCGAGGCCGCCGCGGTCGCGGCGCTCGGCCGCTTCGCGCCAGGCGCGCCAGCGCGCAGCAACTTCGCGTGTCAGCGACTCGAAGCCGCCGAAAGAGTCGAGCAGCTGACGCTGCGCTTCGGGCCGACCCAGCGATTGATGCGCGTGCTGCCCATGCAGGTCGATCAGCCGTTCACCGATCTCGGCAAGCTGAGCAAGCGTAGCCTGTCGCCCGTTGATGTACGCCCGGCTTCGTCCCTGTGCATCCAGGACGCGGCGAAGGAGGAGCGGGCCTTCGTCGGCGAGATCCTGCGCGGCGAGCCACGCGCGCAATTCCGGCGCCTCGTCGTCGAACTCGGCCGCGATCTCGGCGCGGTCGGCGCTCGCACGCAGCTGTCGCGCCTCGAAGCGATCGCCGAGCAGGAGCGACAAGGCGTCGAGCAGAATCGACTTGCCGGCGCCGGTTTCGCCGGTCAGCACGGTGAAGCCGGGCCGGAATTCGACCTCCAGCGCCTCGACGACGGCGAAATTTCGAATGGCAAGCAGGCGAAGCATCGATTCGATTGTCCGGCGCAAGAAAGTGCGCGCGCGCCCCGATTATCGCCGGAACCCGTCTTGCCGCGCTGCTACCGATGAAGTAGAGCGATAAGCTGACGCACGGCTCGCCTGCTAGGGGCGAAGCCGCTCGGGCGTCTCGCTCCAGTGCAGCTTCTGCCGGAGCATCGCGAAATGATCGTGATCCTGCGGATGCAGCAGGCGCAGCCGGTGCGCCGCGCGCCGAACAACGATGCGGTCGCCCTCGACCAGCGCGAAATGCGCCTGGCCGTCGCAATGCAGGCTCGCGTCCTTGCCGCGCAGCAGCGTTATTTCGATCACGGCCGAGTCGCGCACGGCGATCGGGCGGTTGGTGAGGGCATGCGGCGCGACCGGCACCAGCAGCAGGGCCGCGACGACCGGGTCGACGATCGGACCCTGCGCCGACAGCGCATACGCGGTCGATCCGGTAGGCGTGGCGACGATCAGCCCGTCGGCGCGCATCGCATAGACGAAGTTGCCGTCGATCGTCACCGCGCAATCGATCATTCCGCCCATCGCGCCGCGGCCGACGACGACGTCGTTCAGCGCCAGTGTGCGCTCGCCGCCACCGGCGGCGCGCATCAGTGTCGCATCGAGCAGAGTGCGCGTCTCCTCGATGTAGCGTCCATCGAGCATCGCCGAAAGAGCGCTTTCCATGTCGGCGAGCGCGATGTCGGTCAGGAACCCGAGCCGGCCCTGGTTGATCCCGATCAGCGGCACGTCGAACGGCGCGAGCCGGCGGGCGATCGACAGCATCGTGCCGTCGCCACCCACGACGATCGCCAGCTGGGCGTTGCGTCCGAGCTCTTCGGCCGGCGCGGTGCGATAGCCGGGCAAAGGCGTGCACTGCGCCGTTTCCGCATCGAGCACGACGGCGTGGCCGCGTTCCACCAGAAACGAGGCGAGCCGCTGCAGCGGCTCGGCGATGCCGGCGCTCGCGTAGCGGCCGATCAGCGCGACCGTTGCGAAGCGTTGTGCCGGACCTCCCATGGCCGCGATTAAAGCACATGCGCGCGAACGGTCCAAACGCGCGCGATGCCTGCCGGCGTCGCTTTGCCGACTGGGCCGGCGGTACAATAGCCCGATTGTGGATCCCCGCTCGCAACACCTGCTCAAGACGCTGATCGAGCGCTATATCACCGACGGCCAGCCGGTGGGCTCGCGCGCACTGTCGCGGCAATCGGGCCTGGAGCTGTCTCCGGCGACGATACGCAACGTCATGGCTGACCTCGAGGAGATGGGCTTCATCGCGAGCCCGCATACGTCGGCGGGCAGGATTCCGACGGCCAAAGGCTACCGTTTTTTTGTCGATACGCTGATGGTCGTGAAGCCGCTGGAGCAGATCGAGATCCGTCGCCTCGAAGGCGAGCTGCATGCCGATCACCCGCAGCAGATCGTCAATGCGGCGGCGGTCATGCTGTCGGAGCTGACGCAGTTCGCCGGCGTCGTGATGACGCCGAAACGGCGTGAAGCGGCGTTCCGGCACCTCGAGTTCCTGCGCCTGTCCGAGCGCCGCGTCCTGTTGATTATCGTGACCGCCGAAAACGACGTGCAGAATCGCATCCTGCATACCGACCGCCCGTACACGCAGGCGCAGCTGGTCGAGGCGACCAATTTCTTCAACCACAATTTTGCCGGCACCCCGCTCGGGGCGATACGCGGCCGGCTGGCCGAGGAGCTGCGCGCGCTCGGCGACGACATCGCCGGGCTGATGCGCGCCGCGGTCGACGTGGGCGAGGGCGCGTTGAGCCGGGACGAGTCGCTGGTCGTCAGCGGCGAGCGAAATCTCTTGAATGCCGGCGACTTCTCGTCGAACATGCAGCGCGTGCGGCGGCTGTTCGACCTGTTCGAGCAGAAGACGTCGCTGTTGCACCTGCTCGACACCTCGCAGCAGGCCGAGGGCGTGCAGATTTACATCGGCGGCGAGTCGGGGCTGCTGCCGCTCGATGAATGCAGCGTCGTGACGGCGCCGTACGAAGCCGGCGGCGAAGTCATTGGCACGCTGGGTGTCATCGGTCCCACGCGAATGTCGTACGAGCGCGTCATCCCGATCGTCGACGTCACCGCCAAGCTGCTGTCGAGTGCCCTGTCGCAGCAGATAGCCGAAGATTGACCGCCGCAGCCAACGTAGTGGTGCGCGACGCGCATCGGACGCCGGCGCTTGGGCCGGACCCGAGCCCGGCGCGTCGCCGGCGCTGAAAGCGCAGCACGCCGCTGATGCGCTTCCTGCCTGAACCGGCGTTCGCTCACGACCGGCCGCGCCGCATCGGCGTGCTGCTGATCAACCTCGGCACGCCCGACGCGCCGACCGCCGCCGCCGTACGCACCTATCTCGCCGAATTCCTGTCGGATCCCCGCGTGATCGAAATCCCGCGTGCGGCGTGGCTGCCGGTACTGCACGGCGTGATCCTGCGCCTGCGCCCGGCGCAGTCAGCGCGCAAGTACGCGACGATCTGGAGCAAGGATGGCTCACCCCTGCTCGTGCACAGCCTCAGGCAAAAGACGCTATTGCAGGGTTACCTCGGGCAGCGGATGAAGGCGCTAGGCCTGCCGTCCGATTACGCGCAGATCGAACTCGGCATGCGCTACGGCCGCCCGACGATTGCCGATGCGATGGCCAGGCTCAAGGCCGCAGGCTGCGATCGTGTGCTGGTGCTGCCGCTGTATCCGCAGTACGCAGCCAGTACCACCGCGTCCGCGCTGGATGCGGTGTTCGCGGCGGTTTCACAGATGCGCGCGATGCCCGCGTTGCGCGTCGTCGCGCCCTATCATGACGATCCGGCCTACATCAACGCGGTGGCGCAGAGCATCAACGACTACTGGGTGAAAAACGGCAGACCGGACAAGCTCGTGCTTTCATTCCACGGCGTGCCACGGCGAAGCCTCGATCTGGGCGACCCGTATCATTGTCATTGCCGCAAGACCGCGCGACTGGTGGCCGACGAGCTCGGCCTCACCAGCGACCAATACGCGGTCTCGTTCCAGTCGCGGTTCGGCCGGGCCCGCTGGCTCGAGCCCTATACGCTGCCGACGCTGCTCGCACTGGCAAAGGAGGGGATGCGCCGGGTCGATATCGCCTGTCCCGGCTTTGCCAGCGATTGCCTCGAAACGCTGGAGGAGCTGGGGCACGGCGCTCAGATCGCTTTTCTCGGGGCCGGCGGCAAGGAGCTGCACTGCATACCGTGCCTCAACGAGCGGCCCGATTGGATCGCGACGCTGGCCGAGCTCGCGACACGCAATCTCCAGGGCTGGCTCGACGCCCCGGCCGATGCCGTTGCGCGCGAAATGACCCAGGCGCGGGCCAAGGCGCTGGGCGCAGACCGCTAGGCGATTCCGCCTGGCCTGGCGAGGCAGTGGCGGCACGGTCCATCGCACGTCGCAATCCCGCGATTTCGCTCCCATGCGCGCCTTTTCGGCCGATTGTTGTTGAACCGCGCCGAAACAGCCCCACATCTTAGCCATTCGCAAGAGGAGCAACGATGGGCGAGAATCCCGACCATAACAGTCAAGTTTCCGGCGAAGCCGAGGCCCGCGTTCCGATCCCGACCGATGCGCCGGCCGGCCCAGGCGCTGGCCGCCCAGGCGATCCCGCGCCCGATCTCGCGACCTTGCTGCAGCAGGCCGAGGACGAAGCCTCGCGGCTCAAGGACGCGTGGCTTCGTGCGATGGCCGAAACCGACAACGTGCGCAAGCTTTCCCAGAACGACGTGGCCAAGGCGCACAAGTACGCGATCGAGCGTTTTGCCCAGGAGCTCCTAGCCGTCAAGGACGCGCTCGAGCAGACGCTGGCCGCGCCGGCGGCGTCGATCGAAGCGCTGAAGGACGGCGTTTTGTTGACGCTGAAGAATCTGAGCGCCGCGTTCGACAAGGCCCACATCGTCGCGGTCGATCCATTGAACGACAAATACGATCCGCACCGCCACCAGGCGATGACGATGGTCGAGTCCGACCTGCCGGCGGGCACCGTCGCCCAGGTCTTCCAGAAGGGGTACATGCTGGGCGATCGCGTTCTGCGGCCGGCGCTGGTCGCCGTGGCCAAGGCGAAGGAGCGCGGCGGCGAGACCCGATGACGCGCGCTTTGCCTTGAATCGACCCGAAAAAACCCCACGTAGCGGATAAGCAAGCATCCAGCAAAAGGAAGGAATCAGCATGGCCAAGATCATCGGTATCGACCTCGGCACGACCAACAGCTGTGTGGCCATCATGGAAGGCACGCAGCCGAAAGTGATCGAGAATTCCGAAGGCGCGCGGACGACGCCTTCGGTCGTCGCCTATCAGGACGACGGGGAGATCCTCGTCGGCGCGCCGGCCAAGCGGCAGGCGGTGACCAACGCGAAGAACACGATCTTCGCGGTCAAGCGGCTGATCGGCCGCAAGTTCGGCGAAAAGGAAGTGCAGAAGGACATCGGCCTGATGCCCTATGCGATCACCAAGGCCGACAACGGCGACGCCTGGGTCGAGGTGCGCGGACGCAAGATCGCTCCGCAGCAGGTCTCGGCCGAGATCCTGCGCAAGATGAAAAAGACCGCCGAGGATTATCTGGGCGAGGAAGTGACCGAAGCCGTGATCACGGTGCCGGCCTATTTCAACGACTCGCAGCGCCAGGCGACCAAGGACGCCGGCAAGATCGCCGGTCTCGAGGTCAAGCGCATCATCAACGAGCCGACCGCGGCCGCGCTCGCGTTCGGCATGGACAAGAAGGAAGGCGACCGCAAGATCGCCGTCTACGACCTGGGCGGCGGCACGTTCGACATCTCGATCATCGAGATCGCGGTCGTCGACAAGGAGCACCAGTTCGAGGTGATGTCGACCAACGGCGACACCTTCCTCGGCGGCGAGGACTTCGACCAGCGCCTGATCGACTACATCGTCACCGAGTTCAAGAAGGATCAGGGCGTCGATCTCAAGAACGACGTGCTGGCGCTGCAACGGCTCAAGGAAGCCGCCGAAAAAGCCAAGGTCGAGCTGTCTTCTTCGCAGCAGACCGAGGTCAACCTGCCGTACATCACGGCCGATCAGTCGGGTCCGAAGCACCTGTCGATCAAGATCACCCGCGCCAAGTTCGAGGCGCTGGTCGAGGACCTGATCGAGCGGACGATCGAGCCCTGCCGCATCGCGATCAAGGACGCGGGCGTCAAGCTGTCCGACATCAGCGACGTGATCCTGGTCGGCGGCCAGACGCGCATGCCGAAGGTGCAGGACAAGGTGAAGGAATTCTTCGGCAAGGAGCCGCGCAAGGACGTCAACCCCGATGAGGCAGTCGCGGTCGGGGCCGCGATCCAGGGCGGCGTGCTCAAGGGCGACGTCAAGGATGTGCTGCTGCTCGATGTGACGCCGCTGTCGCTGGGCATCGAGACGCTGGGCGGCGTGATGACCAAGCTGATCCAGAAGAACACGACGATCCCGACCAAGGCGCAGCAGGTGTTCTCCACCGCCGACGACAACCAGAGCGCGGTGACGATCCATGTGCTGCAGGGCGAGCGCGACGTGGCGACCGGCAACAAGAGCCTCGGCCAGTTCAACCTGGAAGGCATTCCGCCTTCGCCGCGGGGCATGCCGCAGATCGAGGTCACGTTCGACATCGACGCCAACGGCATCCTGCACGTGAGCGCCAAGGACAAGGCGACCGGCAAGGAGAACAAGATCACGATCAAGGCGAGCTCGGGGCTGTCCGAGGCCGAAATCGAGCGCATGGTCAAGGACGCCGAATCGCACGCCGAGGAAGACCGGAAGCTGCTCGAGACCGTGCAGGCCCGGAACGGCTTGGATGCGATGGTGCATAGCGTGAGAAAGTCGCTCGGTGAGTACGGCGACAAGGTCGGAGCCGACGACAAGGCCAAGATCGAAGAGGCCCTGAAAGAGGCGGAGGAGCTGTTGAAGAATCAGCAGGCCGACAAGGATGCGCTGGAAGCGAAGAGCGAGGCGTTGATGAAGGCGTCGCAGAAGCTCGGCGAAGCGATGTACGCACAGTCGCAGGCGGAAGCGCAGGCGGCAGGCGCGGGGGGCGGCCAGGCAGGCGACGGGTCCGGCGCGGGCAAGCCCGAGGACGAGAAGGTCGTCGACGCGGAGTTTACCGAAGTCAAAGACAAGAAGTGATATTGCTTGATATTGCGTCGCGCCGGATTTATGCCGGCGTCGATTTGAGGCGCTTGTCGCGGCGCGACGTAACTATCTGGCAGGATTCGAGCGTCACCTGACGGCGACGCTCAATCCTGCCGCCACGTGACCAATTGGCCGGATTCGAGCGCTCGCTCAATCCGGCTCTTTGTCGTCATGCGGTCGTGATTGCTGTTGGTTGTTACGAGTGCGCAGATCGGCTATTGATCGATCTGCTTGGGAACGGGGCACTGGAGACGCATGGCTAAGCGGGATTACTACACGACGCTCGGCGTCAATCGCGACGCGACCGAAGACGACATCAAGAAGGCGTATCGGCGACTTGCGATGAAGCACCATCCGGATCGCAATTCGGACAAGGGCTCCGAGGACAAATTCAAGGAAGCCAAAGAGGCGTACGAGATTCTGTCGGACGCGAGGAAGCGCGCGGCGTACGACCAGTACGGTCATGCCGGCGTCGATCCTTCGGCAGGCTTCGGTGCGGCGGGCGCGCGCGGCGCGGGTCCCGAAGGCTTCGGCGGGTTTGCCGATGCTTTCGGAGATATCTTCGGCGAGATTTTCGGCGGCGGCGGCGGGCGTGGTCGCGGCAACGGCGTCTATCGCGGTGCCGACCTGCGCTACAACCTCGAGCTCTCGCTCGAGGAGGCCGCGCGCGGAACGGAGGCCAAGATCCGCATCCCGGCGATGGAGAACTGCACGACCTGCCACGGCTCGGGCGCCAAGCCGGGGACGCAAGCCAAGACCTGTCCCACCTGCAATGGACAGGGCCAGGTTCGCGTGTCGCAGGGATTTTTCTCCATCCAGCAAACCTGCCCGCAATGTCACGGCACCGGCAAGATCATTCCCGAGCCATGCACGACTTGCGGCGGCGTGGGCCGGATCAAAAAGCAGAAGACGCTGTCGGTAAAGATTCCCGCCGGCGTCGATCAAGACGATCGCATCCGGCTGGGCGGCGAGGGCGAGGCCGGATTGAACGGCGGTCCGCCGGGCGATCTGTACGTCGTGGTCGCCCTGAAGCCGCACCCGGTGTTCCAGCGCGAGAGCAACGATTTGCATTGCGAAATGCCGATCAGCTTCGCCACGTCGGCGCTCGGCGGCGAGATCGAGATCCCGACGCTCGACGGCCACGCCAAGATCAAAGTGCCGCCCGAAACGCAGACCGGACAGGTCTTCCGCCTGCGCGGCAAGGGCATCAAGGGCGTTCGCAGCCACGTGCACGGCGATCTCTTCTGCCACGTCGCGATCGAGACGCCGATCAATCTGACCGCGCGCCAGAAAGACATCCTGCGCGAGTTCGAGGCGATCAACGCGGAAGATCCGGGTGTGCACAACCCGAGGGCCAAGAACTGGTTCGACCGCGTGCGCGAGTTTTTCGCGCCGTAACTGACAGGCTGGCGGGACCGCGACGGAGTCGCCGCCTAGCGAAAGAAAACGACGGTCAGCAACGCGTAGACCGGGGACAGCACCAGTAGCGACCACCCCAGATAAGCGAAGAAGTTCGGCATTTTCACGCCGCGCGCCTCGGCGATCGACTTGACCATGAAGTTTGGTGCGTTGCCGATATAGGTGTTCGCACCCATGAATACCGCGCCGGCCGATATCGCCGCGAGGGTCGTTGCCAGAGGCCCCATCAGCGCGACTGGATCGCCGCCCGCGAGATTGAAGAAAACCAGGTACGTCGGCGCATTATCCAGGAACGAGGACAGCGCACCGCTGAGCAGGAAATAGAGCGCATCGACCGGACGGCCATCGGGCCCGGAAACGAGCGCCAGCAGAGGCGCGAGCGCGCCTTCGTTGCCCGCGCGCAGCATTGCGATCGCAGGGATGATGGTGAGAAAAATCCCCGCGAATAGCTTCGCAACCTCGATCATCGGGGCGTAGGAGAAATGGTTCGCGCGCCGCGACTGGGCCGGGGTCGATTTCCATGAAACCCATGCCAGCGCGATCAAGGCGAGATCACGCAGCACGTTCTGCAGTTCCAGCGTCGTGCCATAGACCTCAAGGGTCAATCCGGGCTTCCACAATCCCGACCAGAGCACGCAGGCGAGGACGAGCGCGAGCAGGACGAAATTGACCTTGCCATCGATGCGTATCGGCGAGTCCGGCGTTGGATCGGGCACGCGAGGCCGCGCTTCTTCGCCGCGGAAAAGGTAGCGGTCAACAAAGTAGAAGATCACGAGCAGGATTGCGCTGGCCCCCAAAGTCGGCCAGAGCATCGCTCGCGTCGTCCAGAAGAAGTCGATGCCTTTGAGGAATCCAAGGAAGAGCGGAGGGTCGCCGAGCGGCGTGAGCGCTCCGCCGATGTTCGCGACCAGGAATATAAAAAAAACGACGACGTGAGCTCTGTGCCGGCGGCTGTCGTTCGCGCGCAACACTGGACGGATCATCAGCATGGCAGCGCCGGTCGTCCCCATGACGCTGGCAAGCAGCGTGCCTAGCCCGAGCAATCCGGTATTGAGCGCAGGCGAGCCGTGCAAATTTCCGCGGATGTGAACGCCGCCGGAAATGGTGAACAGCGCGAACAGCAAAATGATGAACGGGAGATATTCGAGTAGCAGCGTGTGTACGACCTCGCGACCCGCCAGGTCGATGCCGTAGTTGAGCGTAAACGGAATCAAGAAGGCGAGTGACCAGAACGCGGTAGTCTTGCCGAAGTGGTGATGCCAGAACGCGGGCGCGGTGACCGGCGCGACTGCGATCGACAGCAGGATGCCGGCGAATGGGACGACCCAGAGGGGCGAAAGCGCGCCGCCGTTTAGCACGACTTCCGCGGCGAACGTCTGTGGCGCTGCGATCGCGAAGGCCACCGCGATCAGGCCTTGCCGGATCCGCATCGGATTCCCGTGTGGTCAGGCGACCGGCGTGACGGTATGCCGCGATCGTCGTTCCATGCGGCCTCGCTCCCGCTGCGAGAGGCGGCGATACCTTGCTCCTGGCAGCAGCACGCGGTCGATATCAGCGCGCGCCGCTGCGTCGCGAATCGTGGCGTTAGTTGGACCGACGACGATTTCGGACGTATACGGAATTCCCGCCGCAGCCAACGTCGCCTCCAGCGGCGCGAGCCAGCGTTCCGCGGCCGCGCGCGACCAGCGCTTCGGCATGATCGGGGGACAAGTAGAGAATCACCTTGCCCGAGACACGCGGCTCGACTGCGGCAAGCAAGTGGACGGACGTTCGCCGATCTGGCGCTTCGCCGATAAGCATCGCTACGGCGCGGGCCGCGCCTTGGGGCTCGCTGAACGGAATAAGGACGCGGGTCATCGCACACCTCCGGATAGACCGCTGCGTAGCGCAAGCAGCGCTACGCCGCTCTCTCCGAAGATTACGAAAAACTCGCCGAGCCGCTAATCCGGGATAGCCTTACGCGCGCGCGCGTAAGGGAACCTCTTATCGCATCAATCCGCGGTAGTGTCTGCGTCCAGCGCCAGCCGGATGAGATCCGGCAGTCGTTCGACGCCGAGCTTCTCCATCATCCTCGCCTTGTAAACCTCGACCGTGCGGGGGCTGATTCCGAGTTCCAGCGCAATCTCCCGATTATGGCGTCCCGAGACCGTCATGCGCATCACCTCGTTTTCACGTGATGTGAGGCGCGTGAGGCGACGTCGGAGTTCGGCACGCCGCTCGGACGCGGCGAGCGTGACGCGCGCATCGGCGGCCGCCCCTTCGATCGTGGCCAGCAAGAGCGCATCGTCGATGGGCTTCTCGATGAAGTCAAAAGCGCCCGCCTTGAGAGCATTGCGAGCCGATGACGCGTCGCCATGCGCGGTGAGCACGATGACCGGAAGCCGGAGCTTGCGCGCCTGCAGCTGCGCTTGCACTTCCGCTCCACTCAGTCCAGGCATGCGTAGATCGAGCAAGACAACTCCGTCCACAGGTTCGTTACCGATCGCTCGGAGAAATTCTTCGCCGGATGCAAATGGCAGCGGCGCGTATCCGCTCAAGCGCAATAGCAGAGAAAGCGAATCGCGAACGCCATGATCATCGTCGACGATGTATATAAATTGGCGGGTTTGCATCGGACGTTGTGGTTCAAGTGGCACGCGCACCGCTATGTTGCAACGGGAAGCGATAGACAGAAACATGCGCTGGGGGAGGCAGCATCAAGCCACAATCGGCCGCCGTGCGCTTCGACGATCGTGCGACTGATCGCGAGACCCAGCCCGAGTCCCTCCGTTTTGCTCGATGCCAGCGGCTGGAATAGCGTTGTCACGAATTCCTGCGGCACGCCGGGGCCGTCGTCAGCGACAGTGACATGCAGAAATCCCGGCTCGCCGATTTCCGCCGACAAGCGGATGGTCCTGCTTCCGCGCTGCCCCATGAGGGCATCGATCGCGTTGGCGATCAGATTATGAAGTACGGTCTCGAGCTGTATGCGGTCACCGAGCGCGTCCGGCAGGCCGCGGTCTGCGGTGATGCTTACCGAGATCCCATGCCTTTGCGTACGGGAGCTCGCCGCGCCGGCTGCGGCTTCGAGCAACGCATGCAGCGCCAATGGTTCTTGGCGCAGGGTTCCGCTCCGTACTAGTTCGCGCAGCCTGTGGACTACCGTGCCCGCGCGACTCGCTTCCAAGACCACCTTGTTCAGCGTCGGCATGAGTTCGCGGTCCGGATCGCCGTCGGCCAGCAACAATTGGCATGCTCGCGTATAGGAGGCTACCGCGGATAGTGGCTGATTGAGCTCGTGCGCGAGCGCCGATGCAAGTTCGCTGGCAGCCGCGGCGCGCAGGCTGCGATCGAGCTCGAACTGCTTCTCGCGTAACTTGTGCTCGGCGGCACGCCGTTCTTCCACCGTCACGCCGAGAAACAGACCGGTAAGTGCCAGAGCCAGCATAAGGAATTGAAAATCGAGAAACTCTCCTGGCTCGTGACCGCCAAAATTGAGCGCGGCGATCAGACCGACCTGCACGAGCAATATCGACCACGTGGCGCCTGCCAGGCCGCGGCGCATGGCGATCCAGATCAGCGGAATGAAGAGCACGTAGAAGAGCTTGAGTTCCGCACCGAGCCCGGAGCCGAACACGACCGCCAGCGCCAAGACTATGGCGCCGGCCTGCGCGACCGTCTCTACGGAAGGCGGTCTGGCTGCTGTCAGCTGAATCCGCGCCGCGCTCAGCAAGGCGGGCGTCGTAACCACTACGCCGATCAGGTCGCCGATCCAGAACTGCGCGACGCTGCCGGATCAATCGCCCGTGACCACAGGCATCCACTGCGAATGCACCCACGTAGAGCATCGCAATCAGGGCGGTCGCAGCCACGACTGTGGCGGTGAACACCACTGTATCGTGTAAGGTCGCGAACTCGTTTTGAATCCGGAAACGGTGACGCAGCAGCGCCGCCACCGTTGTGTAGCCGCTCCGAGGATGCCGCATGCGACGACCAGCACGGGCCAGGGTGCTGTCCGCCCCGCACCAGCACTTCTGCGAGCACCGCGGCGACGAATAGCCACGGCGCGTAGCCGAGGCCGTAGCGTAGGAGCAGGAATAGCGACAGGCCGGGCGGCGGATTCCACGGCGTTATGCCTAGCGGCCCGATCGGGTCAATGTAGCTTACCCAGTCAAGCCCGACGTAGGCCGCGAGATACGCGAAGACCAACCCAGCTTCTCCCAGCCGCGGCATGGTGACGACACGAAATGTACGAGCTGTCATTCGAGCTTAGGGGCTTGATGGCGTTTACCGGCGCGCAGGCGCCGTTCTCGGCACAACATCGGAGCATTGCGACTCCTGACGCCGAGACCGCAAGGCATTCGATCGCAAGCGCCGGGAGGCCCACCACGACCCATCCGGTAGTATACGATTGCCGAGCTGGAATCCCGCGATCCCCTTTCTTGAAGATCTCAGTGCGCGCGCCACGGCACGCGCTTCGACGTCATCGTCATCGGCGCAGGAGCCGCCGGAATGATGTGTGCCGCCGTCGCCGGACAGCGCGGGCGGCGCGTTCTGCTGATCGAGCACTACGACAAGCTCGGCGAAAAGATCCGCATCTCGGGCGGCGGGCGCTGCAATTTCACCAATCTTCACGCGGGTCCGGCGAACTACCTGTCGCAGAACCCCGATTTTTGCCGTTCGGCGCTGTCGCGCTATACGCCTCGCGATTTCATCGGACTGGTCGAGCGTTACCGCATAGCCTGGCACGAAAAGACGCTCGGACAGCTCTTTTGCGACAAGACCTCGCTCGACGTTATCGCGCTGTTGAAAACGGAGTGCGATCGCGCCGGCGTGCAGTGGCGGATGCCGTGTGCGGTGCACGGTGTCACCCACGAAGGCGGCGTGTTCGCGGTGTCGACATCGATGGGACCGGTGCATGGCGAGGCGCTGGTCATCGCAACCGGCGGCTTGACGGTGCCCAAGATCGGCGCGACGCCCTTCGGCTATCGCATCGCCGAGCAGTTCGGCATCGCCGTCGTGCCGCCGCGCCCGGCGCTGGTACCAGCTCGCGCTCGATCCGGCGGCGCTGGCGCGATACGGCGACCTGTCCGGCGTGTCCATCGACGCCGAAGTGTCGTGCAACGGCGGCAGGTTCCGCGAGGCGCTGCTGTTTACCCATCGCGGTCTTTCTGGTCCGGCGATACTTCAGATCTCCTCGTACTGGAACGGCGGCGACCTGCTGTCGATCGACTTGCTGCCCGGCAGCGACGCGCAGGCGTGGCTACAAAGCGAACGCCGGTCGCCGGCGCGACTGGACAATATCCTTGCGCGGCGCCTGCCGCGGCGCTTCGCGCAGCAGTGGAGCGCCGCGCAGGACGCTGCCGTGCCGGTCAGCGCGCTCGACGATGAGCGCCGGCGAGAGCTAGCCGGCATGCTCCACGCCTGGAAGGTGTTGCCATCGGGGACGCTCGGCTACAACAAGGCGGAAGTCACGCTGGGCGGCGTCGACACGCGCGCACTGTCATCCAGGACGATGGCCGCGACCAGCGTGCCGCGACTTTACTTCATCGGCGAGGTCGTCGACGTCACCGGCTGGCTGGGCGGCTACAACTTCCAGTGGGCGTGGGCGTCGGGTTACGCGGCAGGCCAGCACGCCTGAAGGCTTCGTCTACGGGAAAACCGGGATGCGCGGATCCGTGCCGCCCTGGATGGCTTCGGGATGATCGCGGCCCAAGCGCATTTTTACCTCCTCGACACTGTGCTCGGGAACGTCGACCATCAGCAACAGCTTGCCTTGCGCGATCATCGGCTCGAATTGCTTCAGGCGAGAATTGGGCAGCGCCGAGCCGACCATGCTCGAAAACCATGCGCCGAGCAGCGCGCCGAGCAGCGCCGCGCTGATGACAATCGGTATCTGCAACGGCGATGTGGACAGCAGAAAGTACGCGGCCGCTCCGCCAACGGCACAGCCCAGCAGTGCTCCGGTGACGAGTCCCGTCTGCGCGCCGTGGACCAGATCGGTCGCTTGCAGTGCGTTGCACTCGTTCAGCCCATCCATCGGCGTTCCGGGCCTGGCGAGAAAGTGGATATGACTCTCCTGGATGCGCGCCAGCAAAAGATCATCCATTGTCTTGCGTGCGCTGGGGAGATCGGGTAGTAAAAAATACAATCGACGTCTCATCGCATGCCTCCATGAAGTAATGGCAGAGGATGCACAGGCGCGGCGAGCCCTCGAGACGCCGGTCTATCGACCGGACGGCGACGCGAGCGTCGACCGCAACATCACTCTACTGCCGTCCGGCCGACGGCGCAAGCGATCACGCGTGTTCACTTGCAGCTCTCGTGAACCCGCCGTTTGCGCGGGCGCACGCCAGGGCATAGCATTCGCATCTCCTTATCGTCGCTGCCGGAGAGCGCCATGCCGTATCGCACGTTCCTGCTGCTCGCCGCACTCGCGTTCGGCTGCTCTTCCGCCGTTGCGCAAGTCAGGATCGGACTGATGGTTTCGGCGACCGGTCCGACGGCGGCGATCGGCATTCCGCAGAAAAACACCGGCGCGCTGCTCGCCACGCGTATCGGCGGGGCGACGATCGAGTACGTGCAACTCGAGGATGGAGGCGACACGACGCGCGCCGTCCAGAACGCGAAGAAACTGATCAGCGACGACCATGTCGACGCCGTGATTGGTCCCTCGACGACGCCGAACGCACTTGCCATTCTGGACATCATCGCCGAGAACAAGGTGCCGCTGCTGGCGACCGTCGGCACCTCGTCGGTGGTCGAGCCGATCGACGCCAAGCGGCGCTGGGTATTCAAGACCACGCAGAACGACGACCTGATCGCTTCGGCGCTGATCGCGCACATGCGCGCAAACGGCGTCAGGACGGTCGGCTTCGTCGGCTTCAACGACGCCTACGGCGAGAATTGGTTCAAGGTGTTCGGCGCTCTCGCCGACAAGGCGGGCATCACCATCGTCGCCAGCGAACGCTATGCCCGGAACGATTCCAGCGTCACCGCGCAGGCGCTGAAGCTCATCGCGGCCAGGCCCGATGCCGTGCTGATCGCCGCCGTCGGCGGACCCGCGGTGCTGCCGCAGGCCGCGCTTTACGACCACGGCTACAAGGGCCGCGTCTATCAGACACATGCGGTCGCCACCGACGAT
This sequence comes from uncultured beta proteobacterium, assembly GCA_963828665.1. Classification (GTDB taxonomy): domain Bacteria; phylum Pseudomonadota; class Gammaproteobacteria; order Burkholderiales; family Casimicrobiaceae; genus PALSA-1003. The sequence continues at coordinate 342,902 of CAWHFL010000010.1, read as the reverse complement.
TTCATCCGACTGGGCAAGGAAAAGGTCGAAGGAACGATACTAGCCGCCGGGTCGATGCTGGTCATCGACGACATTGCCGCGACCGATCCGATCAGGCAGGTCGCGAGCGGCTACATCAGCGCGTACGAAAAACAGTTCGGCAACCGCCCCGCGACCTTCGGCGCCAATACGTTCGATGCGGGTCTCTTACTGCAGCGGGCGATCCCCATCGCGCTCACCGCGGCCAAGCCCGGCACCGAGGCATTTCGCGTCGCACTGCGCGATGCGCTGGAGCAGCAGCAAGGCGTCGTCGGCTGTCAGGGTGTATTCAACATGAGTCCGACCAACCACAACGGCATGGACGAGCGGGCGCGCGTACTCGTCGTCGTCAGGGACGGCAGGTTCAGGCTCCTGGCGCAGTGAGGCGCCGTGACAGGCAGAGTCCGCTTTTGACGCCGCAACGACCGGTCGTCGGCGTGCTGCTGGCGGCCGGCAGCGGATCGCGTTTCGGCGGCGACAAGCTGCTGGCAAAGCTCGACGATGGCAGGTCGCTGGCGTTGGCGGCGCTGCACGGGCTGGCGGCCGGCGTCGACGCCGTCATTGTCGTCGTGCGCCCCGGCGACGCTGCGCTGCATTCGCTCTTCGCCCGGTCAGGCGCGCTGGTCGCGGTCTGCTCCGATGCGGCCGAGGGCATGGGCGCCAGTCTTGCCTGCGGCGTGCGCGCAGTTCAGCAGCGATTTCCGCAGGCCCAGGGCGTTATCATCGCGCTTGCCGACATGCCGTGGCTGACTTCGCCGACGGTGGAGCGCATCGCGAACGCGTTGCGGCGTGGCGCGGCCATGGTGGCGCCTACGCATCGCGGAACGCGCGGTCATCCAGTAGGGTTCGGCGCAAGCTGTTTCGTGGAGCTGCAGGCGCTTTCCGGCGACGAGGGCGCGCGAAGTCTGCTGTCGGCGCGCGGCGCGGACCTCGAGCTGATCTCGGTCGACGATCCCGGGGTGCTGCGCGACGTCGACACGCCGGCGGATCTTTGAGGCGGTTCACTTCCTCCACATGTCCACCTGCCGGCCGACGATGCGATTTTCCTCGTCCTGCATTTTCCACCAGGCGCGAAGCTCGGCTTCGCCGAGCGGATGCGAAATCAGGAAGCCCTGGGCTTCCTCGCAACCGTGCGCCTTGAGGAATTCGAACTGCGCCGCGGTCTCGACGCCTTCGGCGATGACGCGCAGGCCTAGGCTGTGTGACAACGCGATGATCGCCTGTGCGATCGCCTCGTCGTTGGGGTTGAGCTCGATGCCGCGCACGAACCGCTGGTCGATCTTCACCGCCTGGATCGGCAGCCGTGCCAGGTATGACAGGCTCGAATAACCGGTGCCGAAATCGTCGATCGTGATCGACACGCCCATCTGCTTCAACTTGACCAGCGTCGAGACTGCCTTGTCCGGGTGAGTGATGATGACGCTTTCGGTGATCTCGAGATCGAGATAGCGGGCGGGCAGGCCGCTCACCCGGAGCGCCTCCTCGACGATCGACAGCCAGCTGTCGTGTTGCAGCTGCTGCACCGAAAGATTGACCGACAGCCGCAGCAGCATGTTCTGGCGGTGCCAGTTGGTCACCTGGCGACAGGCGTCGCGCAACACGCGCGCGCCGAGCGCCTGGATCATGCCGGACTCTTCGGCGATCGAGATGAACTCGGCCGGTCCGATGACGCCGCGCTCCGGGTCGCGCCAGCGCAACAGGGCTTCGACGCCGCAGGCCCGCCCGCTGGCCATCTCGATCTGCGGCTGATAGACGAGAAAGAACTCATCGTCCATCAGGCCCCGTCGCATGTCGGTCTCGATCTGCAGCCGGGCCTGCACGCGCGCGTTCATATCGGCCGTGTAGAAGCGGTAGGTATTGCGCCCGGTATCCTTGACCGAATACATCGCAGTATCGGCCTGGCGGATCAGTCCGCCCGGATCGTTCGCATCGGTCGGATAGATCGACACGCCGATCGAGCAGGTCAGCGTCGGCGTTTGATCGCCGAGCCGGAATGGCGCGAGAAACGATTCGCGCACGCGCGTCAGCACCGCCATGATCTCGATCGTCGCGCGCTCCGGATCGAGATCGGGCAGAACGACGACGAATTCGTCGCCTCCGAGCCGCGCCACCGTGTCGGACTCGCGCACCGCGTGGCTCAGGCGCTGCGCCACCGCCTGCAGCAAATGGTCGCCGGCGTCATGGCCGAGCGTGTCGTTGATGCGCTTGAAGTGGTCGAAATCGAGAAACAGGCAGGCGACCTGGTGATGATCGCGCGCCGCCTGCGCGAGGATCTGCTTCAGGCGCTGATTGAGCAGCGCACGATTCGGCAGCCCGGTCAGGATGTCATGCTGTGCGAGCTTGTATGCCTGCGCGATCGCGATCTCGAGCTCCTTGGTCCGCTGCACGACTTTTTCTTCGAGCGTGCGCTGGTATCCGGTCACGTCGGACTGTGACTGCGCGAGCCGCTGCGTCATCTGATTGAACGCGCGCGTCAGCAGGCCGAGCTCGTCACTGGAGGTCGGCACCACGCGCACGCCCAGGTCGCCGGCACCGACCGCCTTGGCTGCTCGCATCAGCTCGCGTATCGGCAATAACAGTCGCCGGGTGAGCAGCAACGTGGCCAGGATCGCGACCATCATCAGCACGGCGACGACCGATAGCGCACCGACGATGTTGCTGCGTAATTGCGCCTGATTGCGCTCGTAGTTCATGCCGAGCCGCACGTAACCGATCGGGGGGTCTGCGGGATCCTGCGCCCCGGCCGTTGCTGCCGGTGGCTCGCTCTTCGCTTCGGTGATCGGCGCGACGAGCTCGAGATAGCGCCGGCCCTTGACGCTGCGCACGCTGCTCTCGATGGTGCCGGCATTGAGCTCCGCCCCCGCCGCCGGCGGCATCGTGGCCTCACCGTAGATTCGCGACGCGAGCAGGTGTCCCTGCTCGTCGAGCACCGCGACATAAGCGATGTCGCGGTCGGACTCGAGGCTTTGCAACAGCCGATCGAGTGCACTCACATCGGCAGTATAAACCGCATATTCGGACAGATCGGCCAGCATCGCCACGACCGTCTGCCCCTGCGTCTTCAGCCGCGCCTGCTCCGCCTCGATCTGCTGCACGACCAAGAGGGCGCTGACGCCGATCGCGGTCGCGACGATCAATCCGACGGCGAGCAGATTGAGCTTGGTCAGCAAGCCGACTCGTATCGCGCGTGAGCGACCCGGCGCCTCGGCCGGCGCGATACGCTCGTCGTTGGTTGGCGATTTCCTGGCCGGCATCGTCGCTATTCCGTCACCCGGTCGACTGAACTGCGCATCGAATCGTCCCAGTGCAGATGAAACCGTCGCGCGCTTCGCTGATTGACATACACGTGCGGACGCGGTGGGTTTGCGGCTGCCGCATGGACGCCGGACAATTGGCGCAACGCCAGCCGCGCGCAGAACGCGCCGAGCTCGCGGTAATCCCAGTCGAGCGCATACAATGCGCCGGCCCGGACCCAGGTTTCGGACAATCCGATCAGCGGCAGTTTGTAGCGGAAGGAGAACAGCAGCAGCGCCTTCTCGGTCTCCCGCGTGTAGACGGTCGTGTCGGGTACGGCGAGCAGCGCGTCGGCCGAACGGGACAAGTGCGCGAGCGCCGCAGGCAGCATCGCCGGCGCCGCGACCGGAACCAGCACCGGATTCAGGTTCGCCCGCCGCAGCGCCGCGGCAAGCGCGTCGACCGCCTCGGCGTTTTGCGCCGGATCGTACAGGATGCCGATATAGCGCGCGTCCGGCAGCAGCCGGCGCAGCCATGCGAGCTGCTGCTCCAGCGGAATGGTGGGCGGGACTGCCTGCGCGCTTGGGCTCGCCGGCGCCGACATGCACTCGACGGTCGCCAGTGAGGGAGCTTCGCGCGCCGCCTGCGCCGCGGCGCGAGGGCCGAGCGTGATCATGGCGACATGGGGTCCTTCGCGGGCGGCGGTCTTGAGGCGTCCTTCGGCGTCGCCGGCCCCAATGTCCTCGATCGGCGTCGCGCCCAGCGCTTCACGCACGCCGGCCTGCGCCGCGCGGAGCTGCGGCGTGTCGTCCACCGCGTACAACAGCACGCGAGGCGCCGCCAGCGCCGGTGCCGCGAGCGTCACCGCGATCGTCACGACCAGCGCCGCGGCGCGCTGCCTCAAGCGACCGTGACCGGGATCTTGCCGATGCGCTGCTGCCATTCGCGCGGGCCGGTCCGATGCACCGACGATCCGGTCGCATCGACGGCGACGGTTACCGGCATGTCGCGGACATCGAATTCGTAAATCGCTTCCATGCCCAGGTCGGCAAACGCGACGATCCGCGAGCTCTTGATCGCCTGGGAGACCAGGTACGCCGCGCCGCCCACCGCCATCAGATACGCGGCGCGATGCTTTCGGATCGCCTCGATCGCGACCGGCCCTCGCTCGGCTTTGCCTATCATCGCGAGGAGGCCCGTCCTCGCCAGCATCATGTCGGTGAACTTGTCCATCCGCGTCGCGGTCGTCGGGCCTGCCGGGCCGACAACTTCGTCGCGCACCGGATCGACCGGGCCGACGTAATAGATGATGCGATTGGTGAAATCGACGCCGGGCGGCAGCGACTCGCCGCGGGCGAAGAGGTCGGCGATCCGCTTGTGCGCGGCGTCGCGACCGGTCAGCAACTTGCCGCACAACAGCAGTCGATCGCCGGGCTTCCAGCCTGCCACCTCTTCATGCGTGAGGCGATCGAGGTCGACCCGTTTCGCTGTCGGCGCCGGCGTCCAGCGCACGTCGGGCCAGCGCGCGAGATCGGGCGGGGCGAGTCTTGCCGCACCGGACCCATCGAGTGAGAAGTGCGCGTGCCGCGTTGCCGCGCAGTTCGGGATCATGCCGACCGGCTTGCTGGCGGCATGCGTCGGATAATCGAGAATCTTGACATCGAGCACCGTCGACAGGCCGCCGAGTCCTTGCGCTCCGATGCCGAGCGCGTTGGCGGCGTCAAAGATGTCGATGCGCAGCTGCTCGAGACCGTTGGCGGGCCCGCGCTTCTTGAGCATCGCCATGTCGATCGGCTGCATCAGCGCTTCCTTGGCCAACAGCATCGCCTTTTCCGCACTGCCGCCGATGCCGATGCCAAGCATGCCGGGCGGACACCAGCCGGCGCCCATCGTCGGCAAGGTACGCACCACCCAGTCGACGATCGAGTCTGACGGATTCAGCATCACGAATTCCGCCTTGTTCTCGGAGCCGCCGCCTTTGGCGGCGATGCGGACGTCGACGGTGTTGCCGGGGACGAGATCGAAGTGCACGACGGCTGGCGTGTTGTCGCGTGTATTCCGGCGCGCCCCCGCCGGGTCGTCGACGATCGATGCGCGCAGTGTGTTGTCGGGATCGAGATAGGCGCGGCGCACGCCTTCGTTGATCATGTCGGCGGGAGACATCGTGGCGCCGTCCCAACGCACGTCCATGCCGATCCTGACGAACGCGACGACGATACCGGTGTCCTGGCAAATCGGCCGATGGCCCTCGGCGCACATCCGCGAATTGGTCAGGATCTGCGCGATCGCGTCCTTCGCCGCCGGCGATTCCTCGGCCGCGTAGGCGTCGGCTAGCGCCTCGATATAATCGACCGGATGGTAATAGGAAATATATTGCAGCGCGTCGGCTACGCTCTGAATCAGGTCCTCTTGCTTGATCGTCGTCATGGCTGGTGGTCGACGCCACGGCTTCGCGAACGCCTAAGCAAAGCCGGGCACGCAGGTCGTGAATTCTACCATCGCCGACCCTGTTCCGGACCCGAACGAGCCGCGCAACAGGCGGCGTGCCATCGGCTAATTGCACCGCGAGGCCAAGACTCGGTAGACTGCGATCGAGCGCTCAATAATGCGAGGGGATCCTACCCTTCGTCCGCGCCCATCGTCGAGGAGGCAGGCAACATGTCCACGATCGAATCGGTATCGAACGAAACGCGTGTCTTCGAGCCGCCGCGCGATTTTGCCGCGCAAGCGAACGTCAGCCGGGCCGACTTCGATCGGCTGAACGCCGCGGCCGCGGCCGATTACTCCGGTTTCTGGGCGAAGCTCGCGCGCGAGAACCTCTCCTGGCACAAGCCGTTCACCCGGTCGCTGGACGAAACTCATGCGCCGTTCTACAAATGGTTCGAGGACGGCGAGCTCAACGTCTCGCACAACTGTCTCGAGCGCAATCTCGAAAACGGCAATGCCGGCAAGGTCGCGATCATCTTCGAGGCCGACGACGGAGCCGTGACCAGGGTTACCTACCAGGAGCTTTATCACCGCGTCTGCAAATTCGCCAACGGGCTCAAGTCGCTCGGCATCAAGAAAGGCGATCGCGTCATCATCTACATGCCGATGTCGATCGAAGGAGTCGTCGCCATGCAGGCCTGCGCGCGTATCGGCGCGACGCATTCGGTGGTGTTCGGCGGCTTTTCGGCCAAATCGCTGCAGGAGCGCATCATCGACGTCGGCGCGGTCGCCGTGCTCACCGCCGACGAGCAGGCACGCGGGGGCAAGCATCTGCCGCTGAAGACGATTGTCGACGAAGCCCTGGCGATGGGTGGTTGCGAAGCGGTACGCAGCGTCATCGTCTATCGGCGGACCGGCGGGGCGGTCGCCTTCACGCCGCCACGCGACCTGTGGTTGCACGACCTCGTCGCGGGACAGCCGGATACCTGCACGCCCGAATGGGTCGGCGCCGAGCATCCGCTGTTCGTTCTCTACACGTCCGGCTCGACCGGCAAGCCCAAGGGCGTCCAGCACAGCTCGGGCGGTTATCTCTTGTGGGCGGCGCTGACGATGCGCTGGACTTTCGATATCAAGCCGACGGACGTGTTCTGGTGCACGGCCGACATCGGCTGGGTCACCGGACATACGTACATCGCGTACGGTCCGCTCGCGGTCGGCGCGACCCAGGTCGTGTTCGAAGGCATACCGACCTATCCGGACGCCGGTCGTTTCTGGCAGACGATCGCCAAGAACAAGGTTACGGTCTTCTACACCGCACCCACCGCCATACGCTCGCTGATCAAGGCGTCGGGCGTCGCGCCGCAAACGGCGCCGAAAAACCACGATCTGTCCACGCTGCGGCTGCTAGGCACCGTGGGCGAACCGATCAATCCGGAAGCGTGGATCTGGTACCACGAGAACGTCGGCAGCGGGCGTTGCCCGATCGTCGACACCTGGTGGCAGACCGAAACCGGCGGACACATGATTACGCCGCTTCCCGGCGTCACGCCGCTGGTTCCCGGGTCGTGCACGCTGCCGTTGCCCGGGATAATCGCTGCTATCGTCGATGAGACCGGACACGATGTCGAGCACGGACACGGCGGCATACTGGTCATCAAGCGGCCTTGGCCGGCGATGATTCGCACGATCTGGGGGGATCCGGATCGCTACCGCAAGTCCTATTATCCGGATGAGCTGGGCGGCAAGCTCTATCTGGCCGGCGACGGCTCAGTGCGCGACAGGAAGACCGGTTATTTCACCATCATGGGGCGCATCGACGATGTGCTCAACGTTTCGGGCCACCGCCTGGGAACGATGGAGATCGAATCGGCGCTGGTCGCCAATCCGATGGTCGCGGAAGCTGCGGTCGTCGGGCGACCCGACGACATGACCGGCGAGGCGGTCTGCGCCTTTGTCGTGCTCAAGCAGGCGCGGCCCGAAGGCGCCGAAGGCGAAAGGATCGCCAAGCAGCTGCGCGACTGGGTGGGCAAGGAGATCGGTCCGATCGCCAAGCCCAAGGACATCCGCTTCGGCGACAACCTGCCCAAGACGCGCTCGGGTAAGATCATGCGCCGGCTGCTGCGGTCGATCGCCAAGAACGAGACGATCACGCAGGACGTGTCGACGCTCGAGAACCCGGGCATCCTGGAGCAGCTGAAGCAGGCGTTGTAGCGACGTCGCGCATCGGCGCAGCAGGCGAATCGCCCGGCGCAAAAGCCGGTCGGGCGAAGCTCACGCCGCCGGCGGCGCGGTATCGGAATACGAGGGTCGTTTCGACAGCTTGTCGAACAGCGCAACCAGATTCGGATGAGCGCTGCGCCACTCGATCGTCGGATGGCGCAGATCCAGGTAACCGAGCGCACATCCGGTCGCGATGTCGGCCAGCGAATGCGCTTCGCCGTTGCACCACGCTTTGTCGGCGAGCTCGCCGGCCATGTCGACGATCCCGCGCTCGATCTTTTCACGCTGCCTGGCGATCGCCTCGCTGCTCTGCTGCTTGGCTGGCCTCGCCGCTTCGCGCACGATCGTCACCGCGGCGTCGCAGATTCCGTCGGCCAGCGCCTCCCAGCGCCTGACGGCGATGCGCTGGCGACTGGGCTCGGGGATGAGTCGCGACACCGGGCTTACGGTGTCGAGGTACTCGACGATCACGCGCGAGTCGTAGAGCGCCGTGCCATCGTCCAGCAGCAGCACCGGTACCTTGCCCAGCGGATTGTGATTCGGGACGATCGAGTCCTTGGCCCAGGGCGGAGCATTAATGAGCTCGCAGTCGATCTTTTTCTCGGCAAGCGCGATGCGCACCTTGCGGGCGTAAGGACTCGTGGGCGACGAGAGCAGTTTCATCGTTGAATTTCAGGTGATGGAGCGCGTACCGGGTGCGGGCACAACAGCGGGCGCGGCGGCGCGGGATCAACGTTCATTATAGCATCGCAGCATGCGCGCGGCATCGCGAAACCGACGCCTTCGCTGTGCTACACTTTCGCTCGACCTGGCCAGTGAAATTCCTCTGACTTATGCCGATCGCCGAGGCGCTTTCCACCCTTACAGCGCTGTCGCCGCTCGATGGCCGGTATCGCGGCAAGGTCGCCGCACTCGCCGAACATTTCAGCGAATACGCGCTGATCCGCGAGCGCATCCGTGTCGAGCTCGGCTGGCTCGAGGCGCTTGCCGACGAGCCCGGCATCGTCGAAGTTTCTCCCTTCAGTGCGGCGACTCGCGAGCAGATCGCGCAGGGAGGACGCGACTTCAGCGTTGCCGACGCCGAGCGGGTCAAGGCGATCGAGCGCACGACCAACCACGACGTCAAGGCGGTCGAATACTGGCTGAAGGAACGCTTCTCCGGTGTGCCGGAGATCGCCCGCGCCGCCGAATTCATCCATTTCGCCTGCACGTCGGAAGACATCAACAATCTCGCCTACGACCTGATGATCGCCGGGGCACGTCGCGGCGTGCTGATGCCCGCGTTGACAGCCCTGATCGCCGATCTGCGCTCGCTCGCGCACCGGCATGCGGAGCTGCCGATGCTGGCGCGCACCCACGGTCAACCGGCGACACCGACGACGCTGGGCAAGGAAATGGCCAACGTCGTCGTCCGGCTCGAGCGCGCGGTCAAAGAATTCGGATCCGCCGGACTGCCGGGGAAGCTCAACGGCGCCGTCGGCAACTACAACGCGCATCTGGCCGCCTATCCGGACGTCGATTGGGAAGCGCTGGCGCAGCATGTCGTCGCGCGGCTCGGGATGGAATTCAACGCGTACACGACGCAGATCGAGCCGCACGACGGACTGGCGGCGCTGTTCGATGCGCTGTCGCGCGTCAACACCATCCTGATCGATTTCAATCGCGATGTCTGGGGCTACGTGTCGCTCGGCTATTTTCGCCAGAACATGAGCGAAGGCGAAGTCGGATCGTCGACGATGCCGCACAAGGTCAACCCGATCGACTTCGAGAACTCGGAAGGCAACCTGGGTCTCGCCAACGCATTGTTGCGCCACCTCGCCGAAAAGCTGCCGATCTCACGCTGGCAGCGCGACCTGACCGATTCGACGGTAATGCGCAACGTCGGCGTCGCGTTCGGTTATGCGCTGCTGGGCTATGTCTCCTGCCGGCAGGGACTCGCCCGCCTCGCCGTCCATCCGGCGCGGCTCGCCGCCGATCTCGATGCGAACTGGGAAGTGCTCGCCGAACCGATCCAGACGGTGATGAGGCGTTACGGCATCGACAATCCGTACGAGCAGCTCAAGGCGCTGACACGGGGCAAGGCGGGGATGACACGCGAGACGCTGCACGCGTTCATCGATACGCTGGCGCTGCCCGCGGAAGCGAAGCTTCGGCTGAAGGCGCTGACGCCGTCGAGCTACATCGGCAAGGCGGCCGAGCTCGCCCGGCGGGTCTAGTCCGGCGTCAACGCGAGCCTGTTCGGCTTACTCCCCGCCGCGCCGCCGTTCGCTCAGCCAGTGCACGGCGATCGGCAACAGCGAAATGGTGACGATCGCCAGCACGATGAAGGTCAGGTTTGCCTTGACCCACGGGATGTTGCCGAAAAGGTAGCCCGCGTACACGAGCGAGGCTACCCACGCCGTGCCGCCGATCACGTTGTAGGCCAGGAACCGGCGATAAGTCATCGCGCCGACGCCGGCAAGGAACGGCGCGAACGTACGAACGATCGGCACGAAGCGGCATATGATAATCGTGAGTCCGCCGTATTTTTCGTAGAATTGGTGGGTGCGCTCCAGGTATTCAGGCTTGAGCCAGCGCGAGAGCCGGCTGTCGGGCGGCAGGTTGAACACTTTCGGCCCAAGGAAGCGGCCGACGGCGTAGTTGACCGAATCGCCGGCCACCGCCGCGCCGAACAGCACCAGCGCGAGCAGGTGGACATCGATGCCGCTCGCCGCGGCGACGGTGCCGGCCAGGAACAGCAGCGAGTCGCCCGGCAGCAGCGGAAAAACGACCAGGCCCGTCTCGCCGAAGATCACCAGGAACAGCGCTACGAACAGCACCCACGAGTGCTGTGCGGCGAGCTCGGCCAGCGTCTGGTCGAGCGCGAGCAGCGAATAAAGCAGCGTGGTCAGCATCGCGCCCGTCCTGAGGCGCCTGCCGACCCGTCAGGGCAGGATCTTCTCGGCACCCGCCGGGCCGCTCTTCTTGTCCGGCTTGACCAAGTCCTCGCGTGAAACGCCCAGCCACATCACCAGTGAGGCCATCACCAGCGCCGACGAGTAGATGCCGAAGCAGATTCCGATGGCGAGCGCCAAGGCGAAGTGATGCAACGTCTCGCCGCCAAAGAAAAAGATCGACAGAACCATCATCAGCGTACAGCCGTGGGTGATGATCGTGCGTGAAAGCGTGCTTGTGATCGCGCTGTTGATGACCTGCGGCACGCCGGCTTTGCGCATCTTGCGGAAGTTTTCGCGAATCCGGTCGGCAATCACCACCGATTCGTTGACCGAATAGCCGAGCACCGCCAGCACCGCGGCCAGCACCGGGAGCGAAAACTCCCATTGGAACAGCGCGAAGAAACCGAGAATGATGATCACGTCGTGCAGGTTGGCGATGATCGCCGACACCGCGAAGCGCCACTCGAAGCGCAACGCCAGGTACGCGACGATGCCGAAGCTCACCAGCAGCAGCGCCAGCGCGCCGTTTTCGTAGAGCTCCTTGCCGACCTGCGGCCCGACGAATTCGACCCGTTGCTGGGTGACGCCGGGGTCGTCGGCGCGAAGCGCCGCCATCACGCGCTCGGAAAGCTGTGCGGTCGACACGCCTTCTTTCAGCGGCAGCCGGATCAGGGCGCTGGTGGCGCTGCCGAAAGTCTGCACGGCGAACTCGCCCAGGTTCATCTTGTCGATCGCCGCACGCACGCGCGACAGGTCGGCGGCGTGCCCATATGAAATCTCGATGACCGTTCCGCCGCGAAAGTCGACGCCGAGGTTCAATCCGCGGGTCGCGAGAAAAAACACAGCGAGCAGGAAGGTGACCAACGAAATCACGTTGAACACCAACGCGTGCTTCATGAACGGGATGTCATGCTTTATGCGGAAGAATTCCATGTTCGCTCTCTACATGCGATGCCGCGGACGCGCTATGCGGCGCCCGCAGCCGGCTTCCAGATCTGTCCGATCGAGATCTTCTCGAGCTTCTTGCGGCCGCCGTAGACGAGCGCGACCAGGCCGCGCGAGACGAACACGGCGCTGAACATCGAAGTCATGATGCCGAGGCAATGGACGACCGCGAAGCCGCGCACCGGCCCGCTGCCGAAAATCAGCAGCGCCAGGCCGGCGATCAGCGTCGTCACATTCGAGTCGAGAATCGTATTCCACGCCCGCTCGTAGCCCGCCTGTATCGCCGCATGCGGCGTGTCGCCCCAACGCAGCTCTTCGCGTATGCGCTCGTTGATCAGCACGTTGGCGTCGATTGCCATGCCGAGGGTCAGCGCCACCGCGGCGATGCCTGGCAGGGTGAGGGTCGCCTGCAGCATCGACAGGATCGCGATCAGCAGCAGCAGATTCACCGCGAGCGAAATCGTCGATATGATTCCCATCAGCATGTAGTACGCGCAGATGAAGATCGCCAGGGCGGCAAATCCGTACAAGACCGAATCGAAGCCCTTTTCGATGTTGTCCTTGCCCAGCGACGGGCCGACGGTGCGCTCTTCGACGATTTCCATCGGCGCCGCCAGCGCTCCGGCACGCATCAACAGCGCGATGTCGTTGGCTTCACGCGTATTCATCCGGCCGCTGATCTGAACGCGGCCGCCGCCGATCTCCTCGCGGATCACCGGCGCGGTGATGACCTCGGCCTTGCCCTTTTCGACCAGCAGGATCGCCATGCGCTTGTTGACGTTCTCCCGAGTGAGCTCCTTGAAGATGCGCGCCCCGGCGCTGTCGAGATTGACGTGGACCGCCGGCTCGTTGGTTCGTCCGTCGAAGCCCGGCTGGGCATCGCTGATACGGTCGCCGGTCAACACGACCTGCCGCTTGACCAGGATCGGCGCGCCGCTGGTCTCGGTCAGCTTGTCGTCGCCCAGCGGAACCTGGCCGCTGGCCGCCATCTGCTGCGCCGTGGGGTCGTCGTCGACCATGCGGATTTCCAGCGACGCGGTGCGGCCGATGATGTCTTTGGCGCGGGTCGTATCCTGGACGCCCGGCAGCTGCACGACCACCCGGTCGGCGCCTTGCTGCTGCACGATCGGCTCGGCGACGCCGAGCTCGTTGACCCGGTTGCGCAGGATCGTGATGTTCTGCTGGACCGCGCCTTCCTGGATGCGCTTCTGTGCCTCGGGCTTTAGACCGCCGATCAGCTTGAAGTCGCCGCCGGCGTCGACGTTGTTGAGCTGCAGGTCGGGGAATGCGTTGGATATCTCGTTATATGCCTTGTTGCGCTCGCCGCTGTCGCGAAATCGCACGGCGACGCTCTGGCCTTCGCGTGCGATGCCGGAATACAGCACTTTCTTCTCGCGCAACAGCGATCGGATATCGGTCAGGTAGCGATCGGCGGCCTTGTCGAGTGCCGCCTTCATGTCGACCTGCAGCAGGAAGTGCACGCCGCCGCGAAGGTCGAGGCCGAGGTACATCGGCAGCGCGCCGATCGACGCCAGCCAGCGCGGCGAGGTCGACAGCAGGTTCAGCGCAACGATGTAGTTGTCGCCGAATTTCTGCTGCAGCACGTCCCGCGCCTTGAGTTGCGTGTCCGGGTCGGGCAGGCGGACCTTGACTCCGGTGCTGTCGAGCAGCGCGCCGGTGAAGCTGACGTTGGCCGCCTTGAGCGCGTCCTCGACGGTTTGCAGCGTCCCGGCGTCGATCTTGACGCTAGCCTTGCTGGTCGAGACCTGAACCGCCGGGACTTCGGGAAAGAAGTTCGGCAGCGTGTAGAAAATCCCGACGACCAGCGCAACGGCGATCAGGATGTATTTCCAGGCGGGATAGCGATTCATAGGGGGATCCGGCGAAAAGGCGGCGCGTATCTTAGGAGGCGCCGCTTGCGCTCGTCGCGCGGCGGCGCCCGCGGTCCGCGTGTTTACAGGCTCTTGATCGTGCCCTTGGGCAGCATCAGCGATATCGCGCTGCGTTGCACGGTGATCGTCACGTTCGGCGCGATGTCGACCTCGGCATACCCTTCGGAAATTTTCGATATCTTGCCGACGACGCCGCCGGCGGTGACGACCTCGTCGCCCTTTTGCAGCGCTTCGAGCATCGCCCTGGTTTCCTTGGCGCGTTTTTGCTGCGGCCGGATAAGGAGGAAATAGAAAACGACGAAGATGGCGACCATCGGCAGGAAGGCCATCAGGTCGCCGCTGAACGGGCCTCCGGTGGACTGGGCATAAGCGTTGCTGATCAACACGATTGCGTTCTCCTCGCCTCGGGGCTCGCCTGACCGCCCGGTACCGCGGGCTTTAAGTCGGCCGATCGCATTTGAACTGCTGATTTAACCCGCAATTCTACCACGCCCCATCCACCTGTCCGGACCCGGCAGGCCGACGGGATGTCCGGGCGCGGCCGGGCTTTCAGGCGTCGACCGCTTCGGCTTCCCCGCGCGTCGCGCGGAAGGCCGCGGCATAGGCCGGCAGCGCGTCCTGGCGTATCGCCTGCCTCAATTCGGCCGCGAGCGTCAGATAGTAGTGCAGGTTGTGGATCGTGTTCAGGCGCGAACCGAGGATTTCGTTGGCCCGCTGCAGATGATGCAAGTAGGCACGGCTGAAATTGCGGCAGGTGTAGCATGCGCAGCCGTCGTCGAGGGGATTCGTGTCGGCGCGGTGCCTGGCGTTGCGTATCTTGACGTCGCCGCGGCGCGTGTACAGCCAGCCGTTGCGGGCGTTGCGCGTCGGCAGCACGCAGTCGAACATGTCGACGCCGTAGCCGACCGCCTCGACGATGTCTTCCGGCGTGCCCACACCCATCAGGTAACGCGGCTTGTCGTCCGGCAGGCGCGGGGCGACGTGGGCTTCGATGCGGCGCATCGCTTCCTTCGGCTCGCCGACCGACAAACCGCCGATCGCATAGCCGTCGAACCCGGTCGACGTCAATCCCCCCAGCGACTCGTCGCGCAGGTCCTCGAACATGCCGCCCTGCACGATGCCGAACAGCGCGTTGGCGCTGCCCGCGTGCGCGGCTTTCGACCGCGCCGCCCAGCGCAGCGACATCTGCATTGAAACGGCCGCTTCGTCCCGAGTCGCCGGGAAGGGCGTGCACTCGTCGAACACCATCGCGATGTCGGCATTGAGCGCGCGCTGGACGTCGATCGAGATCTCCGGCGTCAGGAACAGCCGGTCACCGTCGACAGGCGAAGCAAAAGCGACGCCTTCTTCGCTGACCTTGCGCAGCGGCCCGAGGCTGAACACCTGGAAGCCGCCTGAGTCGGTCAGCAGCGACCGGTCCCAGCCCATGAAGCGATGGAGGCCCCCGTGCGCGGCGATGACCTCGATGCCTGGGCGAAGCCACAGGTGGAACGTATTGCCGAGAACGATTTGCGCGCCGATTTCGACGAGCTCGTTCGGCGCCATCGCCTTGACGGTACCGTACGTCCCGACCGGCATGAAGACCGGCGTCTCGACGACGCCGTGCGCAAGCACGAGCCGCGCGCTGCGCGCGCTGCCGCAGCGCGCGCTGACCGAGAATTCCATCGCGTCGATTGTAGCAGGCGACGTGGCCGCATCGGTGCCGGGTCCCTAGGCGGCGGCTTCCGGATCGCGCTCGAGCAGCATCGCGTCGCCGTAGCTGAAAAAGCGGTAGTGCGCGGCGATCGCATGCGCATACGCGGCGCGGATCGCATCGTACCCGGCGAACGCCGACACCAGCATCAGCAAAGTCGAGCGCGGCAGATGAAAGTTGGTCAGCAACCGGTCGACGACGCGAAATCGAAATCCCGGCGTGATGAACAGCGACGTTTCCGCTTCGCCCTCGCCGGGAGCGACGTCGCCCGCGGCGGCGGCTTCGAGCGCGCGCAGCGACGTCGTGCCGACGGCGACGACGGCGCGCCCCCGGCGGTGGGCTGCGTCGATGGCGGCCAACGTTGCCGCCGGGATGCTGAAGCGCTCGCTGTGCATGCGATGTTGCGACAGGTCGTCGGTTTCCACCGGCAGGAAGGTGCCGGCACCGACGTGCAAGGTGACGTAAGCGAAGCCGACGTCCCGGGCGCGCAGTTGAGCGAGCAGCGCCTCGTCGAAATGCAGACCCGCAGTCGGCGCCGCCACCGCGCCGGCGTGGCGCGCATAAACGGTTTGATAGCGCGCCTCGTCGGCGGGCTCCGGTGCTCGCGCGATGTACGGCGGCAGCGGGACCGCGCCATGCTGCTCGAGGTAGGCGGCGAGCGTCGTCGGAACGTCGAAACGCAGCCGGAAGAACCGCTCGTCGCGCTCGCACACAATAGCTGACGCGCCTCCGGGCAGATCGACGCTGCCGCCGACCCGCGGCGGGTGGCTCGCCCTCAACTGCATCCAGGCTTCGCGCGGCGCGACGATGCGCTCAAGCATCAACTCGACCTTGCCGCCGCTTGGCTTGCGACCCAATAGGCGCGAGCGCACGACACGGGTATCGTTGAACACCAGGAGGTCGCCCGGAACCAGGAGCCCGGGCAATGCTGCGAAGGACAGATCGGTTTGCCGCGCGCCTGCGACATGCAGCAGGCGGCTTCCCGAACGCTCCGGCGCGGGAGCTTGCGCGATCAGCCCGCTCGGCAGATCGAAATCGAAATCGGAAAGGCGGTGGGTTTTGCGGGTTGTCATCATGCGGCGCGTCTCGAAGATGTCCGCGGTTTGAAGCGGCGCGCCCTTTCCGCGATAATGCCGGCTTCACCGCGCGCCGGCAACGCGGCCGGCGCTTGCGCGTCGCTCAAGCCAAAGCGCTGCGGATTCGATGCAGGCAGCCGGGATGGCGGAATTGGTAGACGCGCTGGACTCAAAATCCAGTTCTGGCAACAGAGTGGGGGTTCGATTCCCCCTCCCGGCACCACAATGAGCGCCGATCAGACTCCCGAGGGCGCATGATCTCGGCGAGGAGGTCCTAAGTGACGGTAACCGCCGAGTTCGGCCGTGCGCAGCGCCTGGAGGAAGTGCTGAAGCTCGTGCAGCTCAAGGTCGCTGCCGAGAAGCGCACCACGCTGTCCGCGTTCATCCTGCGCTACTACGGCCAGGTCGACCCCGAAGATCTGGCCGATCGGGCGCCGGCCGATCTGTACGGCGCCGCCTTGTCGCACTGGAACTTCGCGCACCGGCGCGACCCGGCGCACGTCCGCATCCGCGCCTTCAATCCTTCGATCGAGGAACACGGCTGGCAGTCGACGCACACGATCATCGAGATCGTGAACGACGATATGCCGTTCCTCGTCGACTCGGTGACGATGGAGGTCAATCGTCACGGGCTGACCTTGCATCTGATCATCCATCCGATCGTCGCCGTCGTGCGCGACGCCGAGGGCAGCCTGATCGGCGTCGCCGACGATGCCGAGGGTGGGCAGCGTGAATCGATGATCCATGTCGAGGTCGATCGCGTCGTCGATCCGGCGAAGCTGGACGAGCTCGCCGCCGACGTCGCCCGCGTGCTGGATGACGTGCGCGCGGCGGTCGAGGACTGGAAAAAAATGCGCGAGCGCGTCGGCACGATACTCGCCGAAAACGATCAACGCGCGCCGCCGCTGCCGGCGGACGAGCTCGCCGAGGGCAGGGCGTTCCTGTCGTGGCTCGCCGACGATCACTTTACCTTTCTCGGCTACCGCCGCCACGACCTGGTGACGATCGAGGGTGAGGATGCGCTGAAGATCGTTCCCGGCTCCAGCCTGGGGATACTGCGCGAAGGCGAGAACAAGGAAGTTGCGACCAGCTTTGCCGCGCTGCCGGCCGAGGTCAAGGCGTACGCGCGGCGGCCGGAGCTCCTGGTCGTCACCAAATCGACGTCGCGCTCGACCGTGCACCGCCCGGGCTATCTCGACTACATCGCCGTCAAGCGCTTCAACACGAAGGGTGAAGTGAGCGGCGAGGATCGCTTCCTGGGGCTTTTCACCTCGACCGCGTACAGCGCCAATCCGGCGGAGATACCGCTGTTGCGGCGCAAGATCGCCAACGTCGTCGCGCGCGCCGGCTTGCAGCCGGGCAGCCACGCGGGCAAGGCTTTGATCAACATCCTGGAGACCTACCCGCGCGACGAGCTGTTCCAGACCACCGAAGACGATCTGCTGCGCACCGCCGTCGGGATATTGCATCTGGGCGACCGGCAGCGCTTTCGACTGTTCGTTAGGCGCGACCCCTTCGAGCGCTTCCTGTCCTGCCTGATCTATGCGCCGCGCGAGAACTACACGACCGAGCTGCGCCAGAAATGGCAGCAGCTCCTGGTGCAGGCATTCAATGGCACGAGCTCCGAATTCAACGTCTACCTGAGCGAATCGGTGCTGGCGCGCATCCTGATTACGGTGCGCACGACCCCTGGCGCGATTCCCGACATTGACGTGCGTGCGGTCGAGGCGCAGTTGGTCGCAGCGGCACGGCGCTGGGATGACGATCTGAAGCAGGCGCTGATCGAGGCGCTGGGCGAGGCGCGGGGCAACGAGCTATTCCGCCAGTTCGGCGAAGCCTTCCCGGCCGGTTACCGCGAGGATTTCACCGCCCGCGAGGCGGTGCCGGACATCCAGATGATGGCGCGGCTGTCGGCCGCCGAACCTCTGGCGATGAGTCTCTATCGCCCGCTCGAGGCGGCGCCCGGTGCGCTGCGCTTCAAGCTGTTCCATCTGGGGGAGCCGGTCGGCCTGTCCGACAGTCTGCCGATGCTCGAGCGCATGGGGCTCAACGTGCTCGACGAGCGGCCGCATCGCGTGGCGCCGCTGGGTACCCCGCCGGTCTGGATGCATGACTTCGGCATGCTGTCGGGACTCGCCGACACCGAGGTCGAGATCGACACCGTGCACCAGGTGTTCGAAGAGGCGTTCGCTCGCATCTTCCGCGGCGAGGTCGAGAACGACGATTTCAACCGCTTGGTGCTGGCGGCACGACTTCCGGCGAGCGAAATCGTCGTCATCCGCGCCTATGCGAAATATCTGCGCCAGATCGGGTTTCCGCTGTCGCAGCCTTTCATCGAATCGACGCTCGGCGCGCATCCGTCGGTCGCGCACGGGCTGATCGAGCTGTTCAAGACGCGATTCGATCCCGCGCTCGGCGCCGGCACCGGCGCGCGGAGCGCTGAGCTGGCACGCGCGATCGAAGCGGCGCTGGCACAGGTCGACAATCTGTCGGAGGACCGCGTACTGCGGCAATACCTGGCGCTGGTGATGGCCACGACGCGCACGAATTTCTGGCGTCGCGACGCCGCGGGCCGGCCGCGAAGCTTCGTCTCGTTCAAGTTCGACCCGGCCAAGGTACCCGGACTGCCTGAGCCGAAGCCGATGTTCGAGATATTTGTCTATTCGCCGCGATTCGAAGGCGTGCACCTGCGTGGCGGCAAGGTGGCGCGCGGCGGATTGCGCTGGTCCGACCGGCCGGAGGACTTCCGCACCGAAGTGCTCGGCCTGGTCAAGGCGCAGATGGTCAAGAACACCGTCATCGTGCCGGTCGGCTCCAAAGGCGGCTTCGTGCTCAAGCGCGCACCGGCGCCGGCGGACCGCGACGCCTACCTGAAGGAAGGCATCGCCTGCTATCAGGATTATCTGCGAGGCTTGCTCGACATCACCGACAACCGGGTCGGCGAAGGCATTGTGCCGCCGCGACAGGTGAAGCGGCACGACCCGGACGATCCATATCTGGTCGTGGCCGCCGACAAGGGTACGGCGACGTTCTCCGATTACGCCAACGGTATCAGCAAGGAATACGACTTCTGGCTTGGCGACGCGTTCGCCTCCGGCGGCTCGGCCGGATACGACCACAAGGCGATGGGGATCACCGCGCGCGGCGCCTGGGAGTCGGTCAAGCGGCACTTCCGCGAAATGGGCATCGATACGCAGACGACCGACTTTACCGTGGCTGGCATCGGCGACATGTCTGGAGACGTCTTCGGCAACGGCATGCTGCTTTCACGCCACATCAAGCTGGTCGCGGCCTTCGATCACCGGCACGTTTTTCTCGATCCGACGCCCGACGCAGCTGCCGGTTTTTCGGAGCGCGAACGATTATTCAAGCTGCCGCGCTCATCATGGGCCGATTACGACGCCGGTCTCATCTCCGCCGGCGGCGGCGTGTATCCGCGCAGCGCAAAATCGATCGCAGTCACGCCGCAGGTGAAAAAGGCGCTGGCGATCTCGGTGGACGCGCTGACACCGGCGGACCTGGTCAGCGCGATACTGAAGGCGCCGGTCGACCTGATCTACAACGGGGGCATCGGCACCTACGTCAAAGCCTCGGCGGAGACTCACGCGCAGGTCGGCGATCGCGCCAACGACGCGGTCCGCATCAACGGCCGCAACCTGCGCTGCAAGGTCTTCTGCGAAGGAGGCAACCTCGGCTGCACGCAGCTCGGCCGGATCGAATATGCGATGACCGGCGGCAGGATATTCACCGACGCGATCGACAACTCGGCCGGAGTCGACACCTCGGACCACGAGGTGAATATCAAGATACTGCTGGGCCAGGCGATCAGCGACGGCGAGCTGACCGAGAAGCAGCGCAATGCGCTGCTGGTAACGATGACCGACGATGTCGCAGCGCTGGTGCTGCGGGACAATTACTTCCAGACGCAGGCGCTGTCGGTCACCGGCCGCATCGCCCCGCAAATGCTCGACGCACAGCAGCGATTCATCGAGCATCTCGAAAAAGCGGGCCGCCTGAATCGGGCGCTCGAATATCTTCCGGACGACGAAGAGTTCGCCGCGCGACGCATCAAGGGTCTCGGCCTGACCGGCCCCGAACGTGCGGTGCTGCTTGCCTATTCGAAGATCTGGCTCTACGAAGAGCTGCTGGCGTCAACGCTCCCCGACGACCCTTGGGTCGGCACCGCACTGGCGCGTTATTTTCCGAGGCCGCTGCGCGGGCCGTACGCCGAGCACATGGCGCGGCATCCGTTGAAGCGCGAGATCATCGTATCGCATGTCACCAACAGCATGATCAATCGCGTCGGCAGCACGTTCGTGCACCGCATCAGCGAGACCGCCGGCTCGAGGCCGGACGAGATCGTTCGCGCCTATCTGCTCAATCGCGAGATCTTCGGCTTCGTCTCGCTATGGGAGCTGATCGAGGCGTTGGACAACAAGGTCGACGACGCCGTGCAATCGGCAATGCTGATCGACACGGCCAGGCTGATCGACCGCGGCACGATGTGGTTCCTGCGCTCGCGGCGGCTGGGCGACGACATGGCGGCGACGATCGCTCATTTTTCGCCCCGGGTGGAGGCGCTGGCGTCGCGCCTGTCGCAACTTCTCGACGTCGGCGAGCGCTCCCGGGTCGACGCCGAAATCGCCCGCTATGAGGCCGACCGGGTACCGCACGACCTGGCGGCGAGGGTCGCGACATTCGACACGCTCTATGCGGCGCTCGACATCATCGAGGTCGCGGAGGCCACACAGCGCCCGGTGGAGCTCGTTGCCGACATTTATTTCGACCTTGCGACGCGACTCGGCCTGGCGTGGCTGCGCGACAGGATCGCCGCCCTTCCGGGAAACCAGCACTGGGAGATGCTCGCCAGGGGCGCAATGCAGGACGATCTGTCCGGCCTGCAGCGTACGATCGCCGCCGAAGTCGTCGGTAGCGCGGACGCCGGGACAGCCGCTGCGCTGATCGGCGCCTGGCAGGGCCACAATCGGCGCGGCATCGAGCGCGCAGTGCAGCTGTTGAGCGAGCTGCGCACCGTGGCGCAACCCGATGCCGCGATGCTGTCGGTTGCGCTCCGGGAGTTGCGCAACCTCGGTTAGCCCGGCCGTCGGCCGCCGCTTAAATGTGCGCGACGGCGAGCGCGCCCAGCGCGATCGATATCGTGGCTCCCAGGTAGGAGACGTATTGCAGGCCCTTGTTCCGGGTCAGGATCGTAATCGCCGCCAGAGCGATCGCGATCTGGATCAAGGTCATCGCCTGCGCCCAGCGATGATGGACGTGCATCGACGCCTCGCTTTTTTCCTCGGCCTGCGTTGACTGCTCTTCCAGTTTCTGCGCCTTTGGCATGATCTCTTCCTTTTCCTGCTTGTATCGACCGGCCTCCTTCTGGAATCGCGCTTGCTGCTCGCCGCTGCTTAGCGTCGCGCCGAGCTCGGCGAGGTTCTGCTTGGCGCTCTTGGCCTGGTAGAAGTTCCACTGGTCCGACGCCTCCGTCCTGCGTATCGCCGCCTCGTTCTTGAACAGCAGCGCGTCGTTCTGCGTGTCGCCGGCCATGTAGCCGAACAGGGCGCCTATGGTCGCGAAGATGGCGGTCATCACCGCGATGCGGCCGGCAAACGGATCCCCGTGCTGCGCCTGATGCTCCACCTCGTGGTCATGCGGTCCATGCACGTGAAAATGGCCTTCGGACATGCGGAATCTCCTGATCGAAGCGTTTTGAAGCGGAGCGCGCCTTCAGCGGCGCAGGCGCGAATAGGACGCGAAATCGTAGGCGAAGCCATCGTCTCCGTCCAACCGCCGCGGCTCGCGCGAATTTTCGCGCCATTGCGTCCGATCGAAGTCGGGAAATCGCGCGTCGCCGGGAAAATCGCGATGGATCTCAGTGAGGAACAAAAGGTCGGCCAGCGGCAATGCATCGCGGTAGACGGCTTCGCCGCCGATGATGAACACCGGCGAAGGCTTCGCGACGAGGCCGATCGCGTCAGCCAGCGAAGGCGCGACCACGCAGCCAGGTGCGGCGAAGTCGCAGTTCCGGGTCACGACGATGTTCTGCCGCTCGGGCAGCGGTCTGCCGATCGAGTCCCAGGTCTTGCGGCCCATGACGATCGCGTGACCGCTGGTCAACATGCGAAAGTGCTTGAGGTCCTCAGGCAGCCGCCAGGGCAACTGGCCGCGCAGGCCAATCACGCCGTTATGCGCGACGGCAGCGATCAGCGCAACCTGTCGCGCCGCGCTTTGCGGGGCGGCAGGGGCTGGTGTATCGTGCACGCGTGGCTCGCTGGTCAGTACATCTTGGCGCTGTCATGTGCCGTCCAACCCGATTATAGCGGCCCAGCCCCCGACATTTCGTGTACTACCCGCGCTCATTCCTCAAGTTCATTCTGCTCGGCTTCCTGCTGGTAAGTCTGCCGCTGCTCTATGCATTGGTCGAATTGATCGTTAGCCTCGACCGCCTCGGCACGCAGAGCCAGCAGGCGGTGCTGCAGGCCGCGCAAGCCGGCCGCGCCAGCCGCCAGCTCTATGAGCAGGCGACGACGCTGGAGCGGCTGGTCCGCCAGCAGCTGATCCTCGACGATCCGCAGCTGATCGACGATTACGGGCGGCTGCGGCAGGACTTCCGGCAGACGTCGCAACAGCTGATGCAACTTCCGCTCGATCGCGTGCAGATCGCGCAACTCGAGAAACTCGCCGAAAACGAAAGCCGTCTCTTTTCGCTCCTGAAGACGCCGCAACGGCCGGCCGGCGCCGCAAAAGCGCTGGCCGACGGCTATGCAACGATGGCCGAAGATGCGCAGGACATGATCAGCGCGACCAACCGCCTGACCGAACGCGAGATCGAGCGTCTTCAGCAAACGGCGGCCGAAGGAAGCAAGACCTGGGGCTACCTGGCGCTGGCGGCCGGACTGATCGCGATGCTGCTGGCGATCACCTTCGCCGTCCTGATCGCGAGGCCGATACGCCAGCTCGACCAGGCGATCCGCCAGATGGGCAGCGCCGACTTTACGCATGCGATCGAGGTCAACGGCCCGCAGGACATACGCTACCTCGGCCAGCGCCTCGAATGGCTGCGGTCGCGCCTGCACGAGCTCGAGGAGCAGCAGAACCGCTTTCTGCGCCATGTCTCGCACGAGCTCAAGACGCCGCTGACCGCGGTTCGCGAGGGCGCCGAGTTGCTGCGCGATCGCGTCGGTGGCGAGCTGTCACCCGAGCAAAGGGAGATCGTGCGCATCGTGCGCGAGAACACGCTTTCTCTGCAGAAGCTGATCGAGGACTTGCTCAACTACCACCAGACGCGCAGCGTCGAGCCGCAAACGCTGGGGCCGGTGGCGCTAGTCGACGTGGTGCGACGTGTCGTGCGCGAGCACAAGCTCGCGGCGTTCGCGCGCCTGATCACGGTGGAGGCGAAGCTCGCCCCTTCGACCATCGTCGGCGACGGTGAAAAGATTCGCGCCATCGTCGATAACCTGTTATCGAACGCGATCAAGTATTCGCCTCGTTCCGGCACGATCGCGATCGAGCTCTCGTCGGTCGGCGACCAGGCGGTGCTCGACGTTATCGATGCCGGCCCGGGTATAAGCGAGGCCGACCGGCCGCACATCTTCGAATCGTTCTACCAGGGCAAGACCGCGCCTGAGGGCAGAATCAAGGGGTCGGGCCTGGGGCTCGCGATCGCGCACGAATATACGCTGGCGCACGGCGGCCGCATCGAGCTGATCGACCGCATCGACGGACGGCGCGGTGCGCATTTCAGGCTGTACCTGCCGTTGGCGATGCCCATAGGTCGCCTGCCGGCCAGGGGCACGAAGCCCATCGGCACCCTTCAGGAGGAAGGGTGAGCGTGCGGCGTGGAGTGGCACGCGCCGGCGCAACGGCGGCAATGCTGATCGGCCTCTGTGCATGCACCGCGCCAGCGGCGGCTGCGGCGCTTCAGCCGGGTCTCTCGCAGATGCCCAGCGGAGTCGCGCCGCCGCCGCGCGCCGAGTCCGAATCGATGCCGGCGTTCTTCGCCCAGGCGCAGGCGCAGGCACAGGCACCCACACCTACGCCGCAACCGTCGGTGCCCGCGCAGGCGCCGGGCCCCGTCGGGCAGGAAGCGCCGGCCGCACCTCCGGCCAACGAGGACGAGCAGCAGACCTTCGCCGTCCTCGCCGATCTGCAGCGCTACGCCGTCTCGTCCGCCGACGAACTCCGGCGCGAGCTCGCTTCGGTGGCCCAGGCGAGCAACCCGCGCGTGCGTACCGACGTCAACCGGATCAGGCTTGCCGTGCTGCTGACGATGCCCGGCGCCGGTCCGCCCGACGACGCGCGCGCGCTGGCGTTGCTCGAATCGGTCTCCGGCAAGGCCGGCGGTGCATCGCCGCTGAAGCAGCTCGCTGTCGTGCTTTACGCGCAGATCGCCGAAAGAGTGCGCAATGTCGGCGAGGAAAGAAAGCGAAGCGCGGCGGCCCAGGAAAAACTCGATCAATTGCGTGCGGTCGAACGCACCCTGCTGCTCGAACGAAGTCGCAATGCCGGCGGCGCCGGTGGTGGCGGCGGCGGCGGGACCGGACGCTAGTGTCCATGAAAGCTTACCGATGACCCACGCGAGTGACATCCTCCTCGTCGACGATGATCCCGATCTGCTCAAGCTGATCAGTCTGCGGCTGACCTCGGCCGGCTATCGCGTGCGCACCGCCGACAGCGGCGAGACCGCCCTCGCGGCGCTGGCGGTCCAGCGCCCCGCCGCGGTGATCACCGACCTCAAGATGCCGGGCATCGACGGCCTGGCCCTGTTCGATGCCATCCATCGCCAGCATCCGGCGATGCCGGTGATCATTCTTACTGCACACGGAACGATTCCGGAAGCGGTCTCGGCGACGCAGCGCGGCGTGTTCGGTTTCCTCACCAAACCGTTCGACAGCCAGGAGCTGCTGCAGAAAGTCGCGGCGGCGGTCCGGTTGAGCGGTGGCGAATCCGAGTCAACACCACAGGCGACCGGCGAATGGCGCGCCGGCATCATCACCCGCAGCCCCCGCATGGAGGACCTGATGCGGCAGGCGCGCCTGGTCGCGGACTCGGACGCCAGTGTGCTTATTTTCGGCGAATCGGGTACGGGCAAGGAGTTGCTGGCGCGGGCGATCCACCGCGCCAGCCGCCGCGCGACTCACCCCTTTATCGGTGTCAATTGCGGCGCGATACCGGAGCCGCTGCTCGAATCGGAGCTGTTCGGCCACACCCGCGGCGCGTTCAGCGGGGCAGTGCAGGCGCACAAAGGCTTGTTCCAGGCCGCCGACGGGGGCACGATTTTTCTCGATGAAATCGGCGACATGCCGTTGCCGCTGCAGGTCAAGCTGCTGCGGGTGCTGCAGGAAGGAGAAGTGCGTCCGGTAGGCGCAACGCAATCGATTGCGGTCGATGTGCGGGTCATTTCGGCCACCCACCGCGACCTGGATGCGCAGAAGGAAAACGGCCAGTTCCGCGAAGATCTGTACTACCGATTGAACGTGGTTTCGCTAAAACTGCCGCCGCTTGCCGATCGCCGTGAAGATATTCCTCTTTTGGCGACGCATTTCCTGCGCAAGCTCGCCGAGCGATACAAGAAACCGGTGCCGACCTTGGCGCCCGATGCGATGGCGCTCCTGATCAGCGCACCGTGGCCGGGCAATGTCCGGCAACTTCTCAATTTGCTCGAGCAGGCGGTCGCGCTGACAACGACGAGCGTCATTCCCGCCACGCTGGTGCACGGCGCGCTGCGCGAGGACTCCGGGGTCCTGGCGCCGTTCGAGGAGGCGCGCAAGCAATTCGAACGCGACTATCTGGTGCGGTTGCTCAAGATCACCGGCGGCAACGTGACCCAGGCGGCGACTTTGGCCAAGCGTAATCGCACCGAGTTCTACAAGCTTCTGCAGCGGCATCGCCTCGAGCCGGCGATGTTCAAGGAAGCCAAAGGCTGATGGGCGGATGTCGATATGCCGTAGTTTGTTGCGTTTTATGCACGTTGTCTCCGGTAAGAGACAAATAAAACTTAGTAAAATCAGGATATTGCTGCAATGCAACGTAGCGCTGTCGCTTAAATACGACAGTTTATCTTCGTTGCGGCGATATTTTACCGGCTGCGCATGCGTCCCCGACGTTCAGTGCAAGCCAAGCCCCTGATTCATCGACGCGCAAACGTTGTGGCACAGCGATTGCTTGATGTCCCTCCGAAAGCATCCGGCGCAAGTTGCGCGATGCGATGCGTAACAGGAGGCGGCGATGGACAGGTTTGCACCCGAGTTCACAGCGTACTGGCTTGCGAAGCCCGACCGGGCCGGCGAGCCCGACGGCATCGACCACGGCCCCAAGCAGGCGCTGTCGCCTTCGCAACAAGTCGCGCTCGAAGAGCTGGCCGACCGCGTCAATGCCGCCCGGAGCGTCGTCTGACCGTATCCGCCCGACCCAATCCCCCTTGCCCGCTCACTTCCTCCAGCGGGCTTTTTTTTGTCTGTTCGTCCACGACGGAGGTTCGCTCCCCGGTCAATGCCGCTTGAAGTACTGAACCTCACGTTCGTGCTTCTCGGCGGCTGCGCGCGTCTTGAATGTGCCCAGGTTGCGGCGCTTGCCGGTTTTGGGATCGACCTTGCGGGAATAGAGTCGATAACCGCCCGAGGCGAGTTTCCTGATCATCGAAACCTCCATGGCGCGATCTGCTGCATCCGGCCGGAGACCGCCGAGCGCTGCTAGACGGCGACCGGCGCCTTGATGGCCGGCTCATACTGGTAGTCGACGATCTCGATATCGTCGAACCGGTAATCGAATAGCGACGGCGGCTTTCGTCGCAGCACCAGCCTCGGCAGCGGATGAGGCGTGCGTGCGAGTTGCAGCCCGACCTGCTCGAGGTGGTTGAGGTAGAGATGGCAGTCGCCGCCGGTCCAGACGAAGTCGCCGGGTTCGAGGCCCGTTTGCTGCGCGACCAGGTGGGTCAACAGCGCGTACGAAGCGATATTGAACGGAACGCCGAGGAAAACATCGGCGCTGCGCTGATAAAGCTGGCACGACAGCTTGCCGCCCGCCACGTAGAACTGGAAGAAGGCGTGGCAGGGCGGCAGCTTCATCCGCGGAATGTCGCCGACATTCCACGCCGATACGATCAGGCGCCGCGAATCGGGATTCTTCCTGATCTGGGCGACGAGCTCCGATATCTGGTCGATGTGTCGACCGTCCGGCGCCGGCCATGACCGCCACTGGTACCCGTAAATCGGTCCGAGATCGCCGTTCGCGTCGGCCCATTCATCCCAGATCGTGACGCCATGCTCGCGCAGGTAGCGCACATTGGTGTCGCCGGCGAGAAACCACAACAGCTCGTGGATCACCGACTTGGTGTGCACGCGCTTGGTCGTCAGCAGCGGGAAGCCCGCGGCGAGATCGAAGCGCATCTGGTAACCGAAGACCGACAGCGTGCCGGTGCCGGTACGATCGTCCTTGCGCTGGCCTTGATCGCGCACGTGGCGCATGAACTCGAGATACTGGCGCATCGTCTGGCTGGCGGAAGAGGGCGGATTTCGTCATTGTAGTCCAAACGCCATTGCGCTCCTGCGGGCGTCGCCAGCGGCCCGCCGGGCATTGACAACGCTCGGCGGCAGGTTAGAATGATATAACTATGCGCCTAGTTATTTAGGTATGAAACAAACGTATGCCCGAGCGATTCCCGCTGCGTGGCGACGGATTGCCCGCATGTTCGTCGCGCTCGGCGACGAACACCGCCAGCGCATCCTGCTGATGTTCGAGCCGGGCGAACGCCTCAACGTGGGGCAGATCGTCGCCGCGTCGACGCTGTCGCGCTCGGCGGTGGCGCATCATCTGCGCGTGCTGCGCGAAGCCGGCGTGCTAAAGAGCGAAAAAGTGGGCAAGGAAGTACAGTTCTGGCCGGACGTGCCGGCGGTGCAGACGGCGCTGGCGGCGGTGCAGGATTATCTGGCGTCACACAACTAGCGTATCGGGAGTCCCAACGATGGCCGAACACAGTCAGTTCCAGTTGCTCCGCGAAAAGCGCTTCGCGCCGTTCTTCTGGACGCAATTCCTCGGCGCCGGCAACGACAACGTGTACAAGAACGCGCTCGTCATCTTTGTCGCGTTCCAGGCGGCAACGCTGACGGCGTTCTCGTCGAACGACTTGGTCAATATCGCGGCGGCGGTTTTCATCGCGCCGTTCATGCTGTTTTCAGCGACCGCCGGCCAGCTTGCTGACAAGTACGAAAAGTCGCGCCTGATCCGACTGATCAAAACATTCGAGATCGCCATCATGATCGTCGGCGCCGTCGGCTTTTACCGGCGCGACCTGGTGCTGCTGTTCGCAGCACTCGGCCTGATGGGCGTGCACTCGACGCTGTTCGGTCCGGTCAAGTACGCGATACTGCCTCAGCATCTGCGCAACGACGAGCTGGTCGGCGGCAATGGGTTGGTCGAGATGGGAACGTTCGTCGCTATCCTGCTGGGCGAGATCGTCGGCGGACTGGTGATCGCGATCAAGCCGGAGGGACCGCTTCTCGCCGGCGCGACGGCGATAGCGATCGCGATCGCCGGATATCTCGTTTCTCGCGGCATCCCCGAGACACCGGCCGTCGCGCCGCAATTGCGCATCAACTGGAACCCGTTCACCGAGACCTGGCGCAATCTTCGCTTCGCGCACGGCAACCGCGTCGTATGGCTTGCGATGCTGGGCATCTCCTGGTTCTGGTTCTACGGCGCGACGTACCTCACGCAGTTCGCCAACTTCACCAAGGACGTGCTGGGCGGCGACGAGCACGTGGCAACCCTGCTGCTCGCGATCTTCTCGATCGGTATCGGCGTCGGCTCGCTGATGTGCGAGCGCCTGTCGGGACACAAGGTCGAGATCGGCCTCGTGCCCTTCGGCTCGATCGGATTGTCGGTGTTCGCGATCGACTTGTACCTGGCCAGCCGCAATCTGGCGCCGCAAGGTCTTGCCGGCATCGGCGCTTTCTTTGCCGTGAGCGCACATTGGCGTGTGATCGCTGACCTGGTGCTGATCGGCGTATTCGGCGGCTTCTACATCGTTCCACTCTATGCGCTGATACAGGAGCGCTCCGAGCCCGCGTTCCGCTCGCGCATCATCGCCGCCAACAACATTCTCAATGCGATCTTCATGGTCGCGTCGGCGGGCATCGCGCTGGCGCTGCTCAAGGCGGGCCTGTCGATTCCCCAGCTGCTGCTCGTTACGGGCCTGATGAACGCGGTCGTCGCGATCTACATCTACCTGCTGGTCCCCGAATTCCTGATGCGATTCCTGGCGTGGCTGCTGGTCCATACCGTCTATCGCGTCGACAAGGAGGGCCTCGAGCGCATTCCGGCCGAAGGGCCATGCGTCATCGTCTGCAATCACGTGAGCTTCGTCGACGCGATCGTCATCGCCGCCTGCGTGCGCCGACCGATCCGGTTCGTCATGGACCACCGCATTTTTCGCATGCCGCTGTTGAACTTCGTCTTCCGCACGATGCGCACGATTCCGATCGCGCCAGCGAAGGAGGACGCGGCGATGAAGGAGCGCGCGTTCGCCGAAGCGGCCGCGGCGCTTCGGGCGGGCGAGGTCGTCGGCGTCTTTCCCGAAGGCAAGCTCACCGACACCGGCGAGCTCAATCCTTTTCGCCCGGGTCTGCAGCGCATTCTCGAGCAGGCGCCCGCACCGGTCGTGCCGATGGCGTTGCGTGGACTGTGGGGCAGCTTCTTCAGCCGCTCCGATCGGGGCCATGCAATGCGAAAGATTCGCGGCCTGTTTTCGCGCATCGCGCTGGTTGCCGGTCCGCCTGTGCCGCCTGAGCGCGCGACGCCGGAGTACTTGCAACAAAACGTGCTCGCGCTGCGCGGCGACTGGCGCTAAAGCGCGATCGCTCGAGAGAGGCGAACATGACCTGGCTCGGTTTGCTGATCGGCGGGATCCTCGGTAGCTACTGGGGCTTCAAGAGCACGCTGCTCGGTGCGCTCGTCGGCGCGCTGGCAGGCGTGTACCTGCGCAAATCGGCCGCGCGCGGCAGGGAGGGCTTGCGCATGCCACCGCCGGCCACCATGCCGACGAATGCGGCGCTGCTGCCGGTGCGAAAGGGTGGCAGCGGAGCCGTGCCCGATGCCACCGCTGCCTCCGTTGCACCTCAATCCTCTGCGGCGGCGCCGCCCCCGGCAAGCGCAGCACTCTCTGCGACAGCATCGTCGGCTGAGGCTGTCGCGCCGGGCGACGCCGCCGGATCGAATGCCCTATGGGCGTGGTTGACCGGCGGCAACGCGTTGACGCGGATCGGCGTGGTCGTCCTCTTTTTCGGCGTGGCATTTCTGCTGCGCTATCTCGCCGAGATCGTCACGATCCCGATCGAATGGCGGTTGATCGGCGTCGGCCTGGTCGGCGTTCTGCTGATCGCCGCCGGGATCGGGCTCGCCCGCGCGCGTCCGGGATACGGGCTGTCACTGCAAGGCGCGGGTGCCGGCGTGCTGTACCTGACGACGTTTGCCGCGTCTCGCCTCTACCACGTCCTGCCGCCGGTGCCGGAACTGTTGCTGCTCGCGGCGATCGCCGTGTCGACCGTCGTACTTGCGATCCGCGCCGACGCGCAAGCGCTGGCCGGGCTTGCCGTCGCCGGCGGTTTTCTGGCGCCGATGCTGACCGAGGTCATCGGCGAGCCGGCGCTGCTATTCAGCTATTTCGCGATCCTCAATGCGGCGATCTTCGCGCTCGCGTGGCTGCGCTCGTGGCGCGCGCTCAATCTCTTGGGATTCGTCTTCACCTTCGTCCTCGGCTCGCTCTGGGCGTATCGCTATTACCGGCCGGTGTATTTCGCAACCGTCGAGCCGTTCCTGATCCTCTTCTTCGTCTTCTATGTCGGGATCGCGATCCTGTACGCGCATCGCGGCCGCTTCGAGGCGCGCGCCCCAGTCGACGGGCTGCTGGTTTTCGGGGTACCGCTTGTCGCCCTCGGGCTCCAGGCCGCGCTGGTGCGGGATGTCGAGTACGGAGCGGCCTGGAGCGCGCTGGCGCTCGCGATCGTCTACGGCCTGCTATTTCTGCTGTTGCGTGCTCGCGCCGAGGCCGGTTTGGCGCTGCTTGCGCGTGCATTCCTTGCGTTGGCGGCGATTTTCGCGACGATTGCCGTACCGTTGGCATTCGACTATCGCATCACTGCCGCATTGTGGGCGGTCGCCGCCGCCGCGGCGTTCTGGCTCGGCGTGCGGCAGGAAACGCCGTTGTTGCGCGGCTTCGCGCTGCTGGTGGAGTTCGCTGCGGGCGCGGTCTTCCTCTGGTCGGGCGCGGCGCGATCCGGCGATCCGCTGTTGGCCAACGCGTTCTTCGTTGGCGTCATGCTGGTCGCCCTGTCGGGGATTACCACGGCCGCCGTGGCCGACCGCGCGGGCGACAAGCTGCCGGCGTCGGAACGCGGCTTCGTGCCGCTGCTGCTGCTCTGGGGCGCCGCATGGTGGCTTGCCGGCGGCGCGTTCGAGCTCAAGCGGCATCTGGACAAGATCGATACGCCGCATGCGGCCCTGGCGTGGGTTGTTTTCAGCATCGCTGCCGCGCTGCTCGTCTGTAGGATGCTGCGCTGGCCGCGGCTCGCGTCGGTCGGCTTCGCGCTGCTGCCCGCGATGGCGCTCGTGGCGTGGGCCGATTGGCAGGTGGGGCGCACGACGCTGGAGAATTTCGGGTGGCTGGTCTGGCCGCTCGCCTGGATCGTGCAATGGAGCGCCTTGTATGTCGCCGATGCGCCGCAGCGCGCCGGCGCGCCGGCGGCGGCGGCGCCGGGACCGGCGCAAAGCCAGCTGTACGCCGCGCATGTCGTGTCCGCGATTGCGCTGACGGCGCAAGTCGCGTGGGAAGCGAGCGAGTGGGTCGACCGCATCGCGCCGCCGGCAACCGTGTGGCTCGCCTGTGCCGCGGTGTTGCCGCTGTTGGCGTTTCTTTTCCTCGCATACACCTTCGCCGGCGCGGCGCGCTGGCCGCTGACCGTGCATCGTGACGCCTACGCAAAAGGCGCCGGCGGGCCGATCGCCGTGCTGGCCGCTGTCTGGTTCGCGACGGCCACCGTCGTTTCGCCCGGCACGGCATCGCCGCTCGCCTATGTGCCCTTGCTCAATCCGTTGGAGCTGACGCTGGCGCTCACGCTGGTCGTGCTGTTCCTGTGGAGCGGGCGCGTTGGCGGCCTGCGCGATACGACGAGGTTCGCCTGGCTCGGCGTCGGCTTGTTCGGCCTGCTCAACGGCGCGGCTTTGCGCACCGCACACCACTGGGGAGGCATTCCGTGGCAGCTCTCGGCGCTGCTGGCGTCGAAATTGTTGCAGGCGGGATTGACGCTCGCCTGGACTGCCACTGCCGTCGTGCTGATGTTTTTCGCCACGCGCCGCGCCGTGCGGCCCTTGTGGATGACCGGCGCCGGGCTGCTCGCGCTCGCGATCGGCAAGCTCTTTCTGGTGGACCTTGGAACGCTTTCGGGGCTGCCCCGGGTGATCGCCTTTCTAGGCGTCGGGACGCTGTTGCTGCTGATCGGATACCTTTCGCCGTTACCGCCGGCGGCAAAGAAACGCGACGCCGTTTGAAGCTTCGCGTTCGATGATATCCACGCCGCGGATTCGCTTAATCGCGATCCGCGGCGAACGCGGATCGCGCGGCCGCTGCATGCTAAACTCGCCGCACGTCGTCGTCACGGGCGAGCGATGTCCGGCAATACTTTCGGCAGGCTTTTTTGCGTCACCTCGTTCGGCGAATCGCATGGACCCGCGATCGGCTGCGTTGTCGACGGCTGCCCGCCGGGATTGGAGCTCGCTGCTGCCGACATCCAGCACGACCTCGACCGGCGCAAGCCCGGCACGTCGCGCCACGTCACCCAGCGTCGCGAAACCGACACCGTCGAGATCCTGTCCGGCGTTTTCGAAGGCCGGACGACGGGCACGCCGATCGCGCTGCTGATTCGCAATGAGGACGCGCGCAGCAAGGACTACGCGGCGATCGCCGACACCTTCCGCCCCGGCCACGCCGATTACACGTATTGGCAGAAGTACGGCATCCGCGACCATCGCGGCGGCGGCCGGCAGTCGGCGCGCGAGACCGCGGTTCGCGTTGCCGCGGGCGCGGTCGCGCGCAAGTGGCTACGCGAGCGGCACGGCCTCCTCGTTCGCGGCTACCTGGCGCAGATCGGCGCGCGCGCGATACCGTTCAAGTCATGGGATCACGTCGACGGCAATCCGTTTTTCGCCGCCGACGATGCCGTGGTGCCGGAGCTCGAAGCGTTCATGGATGCGTTGCGCAAGTCGGGCGATTCCTGCGGGGCGCGCATCAACGTCGTTGCCTCCGGCGTCCCCGTCGGTTGGGGCGAGCCGGTGTTCGACAAGCTCGACGCAGCCATCGCTCAGGCGATGATGGGCATCAATGCAGTGAAGGGCGTGGAAATAGGCGCCGGATTTGCGAGCATCGCGCAATCGGGCACCGTGCACTCCGACGAGATGACCCCGCAGGGCTTTCTTTCGAATCACGCCGGCGGGATCCTCGGCGGCATTTCGACCGGGCAGGACATCGTCGTCTCGATTGCAGTCAAGCCGACTTCGTCGATACGTCTCGATCGCCGGTCGATCGACAAATCCGGCGCGCCGGTGATCGTCAATACGCATGGCCGACACGATCCCTGCGTGGGCATCCGGGCGGCCCCGATCGCCGAAGCGATGCTGCTACTGGTGCTGATCGACCATGCGTTGCGTCATCGGGCGCAAAACGCAGACGTCGTCTGCCGGACGCCGAAGATCGCAGCGGCGGCGCCGGACGACGTAATCGCCAAGCTCAGAAGCGCCGGCGCGATCGACAATCCGGACCCGGACGAGGCCTGAAACGCCCGACCAGGGCGTTTCAATCCGAGCGCGTGCGCGTGACCCTGCTGCCGGCTTCGCCGTGGGCGAAGCGCAAGTTGAGCGTGTCGCCGATGGCCAGCTTCGTCGCATCCTGGACGACCGCGCCGTTCTCGTCGGTGACGATGCTGTAGCCGCGGTCGAGCACCCCCAGCGGATTCAGGTGTCGCAGACTCTGCGCGCAGGCCTCGATGCGCTGCGCGCTCGCCGCGACGCGCTCGGCCGCCGCGCGCTGCCAGCGCTCGCAGCGCCGATTCAGATCGGCGCGTGCCGGCGGTGGTGTCCGCATGAGCCGCGCTATCGTCGCTGCCTGGTTCGCAAGCCGGCGTTGCCGCGCGTCATGGGCCTGTCCGGCCGAGCGGGCGAGGCGCTCCCCCAGGGAAGCGACGACGGCTCGCTGGCGCTCGATCCGCGCGGCAGGATGAATGAGCCGACGCGACACCAGATCGATGCGCTGCATGCGCAGCTCCAGCGCGCGAGTGAGCGCATGCTGCCAGCGCGCGAAGACGGCCTGCGCCTGCCGGCGCAGTGCGGCACGATCGGGCACGGCCAGCACCGCGGCAGCCGTCGGCGTGGGCGCGCGCGCGTCGGCGACGAAATCGCAGATCGTGAAGTCGGTTTCGTGGCCGACGCCGCTGATGACGGGGATGCGCGATTCGAAGAGGGCCCTGGCCAGGACCTCTTCGTTGAACGCCCACAGGTCCTCTATCGAGCCGCCGCCGCGGCAGACGATCAGGACGTCGACCCGGGCGTGGATGTTGGCGGCCGCGATCGCCGCCGCGATCTCGTCCGCGGCGCCGACGCCCTGCACCGGGGCCGGGTACAGGATGATCGGAAGGCCGGGGAAACGGCGGCCGAGCGTGGTCAACACGTCGCGCAGCGCCGCGGCCTGCGGGGAGGTGACGATGCCCAGCGCCAGCGGAAACGCCGGAAGTGGCCGCTTTCGCTCGGTCGCGAACCAGCCGGCTGCCTCAAGGCGCGCCTTCAGCCGGGCAAAGCGTTCATAAAGCGCGCCCAGGCCGGCGAGGCGTACGGTTTCGACATTGAGCTGAAATTCGCCGCGCGCCTCGTAGATCGTCGGCGTCGCGCGAACCTCGACCGCCGCGCCGTCCCGGAGGGGGACGTCGAGCAGTTGGGCCTTGTGGCGGAACAGGACACAGCGAACCTGGGCTTGCTGGTCTTTGAGCATGAAATAGCAGTGTCCGGACGCCGCACGGGTAAAACCGGATATTTCCCCACTGATCCAGGCGAGTCCCAGGTGGCGCTCGATCAGTAAACGTGCCGAACCGACCAGAAGCGACACCGGCAGCACGGGCGAAAGCAGTGGCGAGAGGGGTGCAGATGACGTCAACGGTGGGAGGGACATGATCGCTGTTTCTGAGTACGACATTGAAAGAGAATGTCCTGGACAAAGGATACGGCAATCACAGCGGCCCGACGCGTTATCCCTGCTGGCGCCCCGATGAGGTGTGGTATCGGCCGAACGTCGAGGGTCGAATGCAACATCATGAATAATAAAATGAAAAATACGGTGCGATTTTGGGCATGACAACGAAATCCCTACCCGCAGGGCTACTTAGCGGCCGAATTTACAAGATATACACAATTTTATCCACAGATATTGTGGAAAACACGTCGGCGCGCGCGCGGATCACTGCCCGCGAAGCCTTGCTGGGCGCGGCCCTCGCCCCATGGGCCGATTCCCCGTGGCATGGCGTCGATGACGCAGGCATGGTCACCGGTTAGAATGTAACAAGTTTGTAATTTGTTCATGAACAAAGCGCAATGACTGCTGCAGTGCGACAAAATTCGGGGTCCGTCGCGTCCAATTTTCTTCGACAAATCATTGCGGAGGATAACCGAACGCAGCAGTACGGCGGGCGAGTGGTCACTCGCTTTCCGCCCGAGCCCAACGGGTATCTGCATATCGGCCACGCGAAGTCGATCTGCCTGAATTTCGGACTGGCGAGCGAAAACGGGGGCGTGTGCCACCTGCGGTTCGACGACACCAATCCGATTAAGGAAGACGTCGAGTACGAGGATTCGATCAAGGCGGCAGTCAAGTGGCTCGGCTTCGACTGGGGGCCGCATCTGTATCACGCCTCCGACTACTTCGATCGCCTGTACGAATTCGCCCGCCATCTGATCAAGGCCGGCATGGCGTATGTCGATAGCTCCAGCCCGGACGAAATGCGCGCACTGCGAGGCACGCTGACCCGTCCGGGGCAGGCGTCGACCTATCGCGATCGCAGCGTGGCCGACAACCTCGATCTGTTCCGGCGGATGAAGGAGGGCGAGTATCCCGACGGGGCGCATGTGCTGCGCCTGAAGATCGATATGGCCAGCCCGAACATCAACCTGCGTGATCCGACGATCTACCGGATCCGGCATACGACGCACCACCGCACCGGCGACAAGTGGTGCGTCTATCCGTTGTATGACTACACGCATTCGATATCGGACGCGCTGGAGCGGATCACGCATTCGTTTTGCACGCTCGAATTCCAGGATCATCGCCCGCTCTACGATTGGGTGATCGAGCGCCTTGCCGACGCCGGCCTGCTGCCGCGGCCGCTGCCGCAGCAACACGAGTTCGCGCGTCTCAATCTCACGTATACGGTGATGAGCAAGCGCAAGCTGCTCGAGCTCGTCGAGGGAGGCCATGTCGACGGCTGGGACGATCCGCGCATGCCGACGCTGGTCGGCCTGCGCCGGCGCGGCTACACGCCGGAGTCGATCCGGTTGTTCGCCGAGCGCATCGGCGTGTCGAAGTCCGATTCCTGGATCGACCTCGGCGTACTCGAGGATTGTCTGCGCGACGAGCTCAACGAGCGCGCCGAGCGGCGGATTGCAGTGCTCGATCCGATCAAGCTCGTCATCGACAACTATCCGGAGGACGGCGTCGAGGACTGTCATGCTCCGAACCATCCGCAGCGTCCGGAGCTCGGCACCCGCGCGTTGCCGCTGACGCGGGAGCTCTGGATCGAGCGCGACGACTTTCAGGAGCAACCTCCCAAAGGCTACTTCCGCCTCTCGCCGGGCGCCGAAGTGCGTCTGCGCTATGGCTACGTCATTCGCTGCGTCGGTGCCGACAGGGACGCATCCGGCGCGGTCAGCGTCGTGCACTGCACTTACGATCCGTCCACCCGCAGCGGCACCCCCGGCGCCGCGGCGCGAAAGGTCAAGGGGAACATTCACTGGCTGTCGGTGCGGCACGCCCAGCGCGCGGAGGTGCGCATGTACGATCGATTGTTCGCCGTGCCACAGCCCGGACGAGCGCGCGACCTGGGCGCCGACGCGCCGCCGCCGCGCGCCGCAGCCGACGCCTCAAACGACGAGGAAATCCACTTCGACGAGCCGACCGAGCGCAATTATCTGGACGACCTGAATCCGGAAGCCAAGCGTGTTGCGCAAGCCTATGTCGAGGCCGCGCTCGCCAACGTGCCGAGTGAGGCCCGCTATCAGTTCGAGCGGCACGGGTACTTCGTCGCCGATTGCAAGGACGCCGCCGCCGGCCGACCGGTGTACAACCGCGCGGTCACCCTGCGCGACTCGTGGAGCAAGGATCCCGCCGGGGGACGCTGAATCGCCGGCGCCGGCGCTGCCGGCGCGTTGGCGTTACCATGCGTGCTGTGCCTTCCGCGGCCCGAGGAATCGATGAAGCGCATTTTCCTGTTCCTGCTGACCAACATCGCGGTGCTCGTCGTGCTGTCGGTCGTGGTCCGCCTGCTCGGTCTCGATCGCGCGCTTGCCGCCAACGGCATGGACGTCGGTGCCTTGCTCGTCTTTTCGGCGATCGTCGGCTTCAGCGGCGCGATCATTTCGCTGTTGCTGTCGAAGCCGATGGCCAAGTGGTCGACCGGCGCACAGGTGATTGGCACACCGAAGAACGAGAACGAAACGTGGCTGCTGGCGACGGTCAAGCGGCTGGCCGACAAGGGCGGCATCGCCATGCCCGAAGTTTCGATCTACGACGGCGAGCCGAACGCGTTCGCGACCGGTGCGTTCCGCAACTCGGCGCTGGTCGCGGTGTCGACGGGATTGCTTAACTCGATGTCCCGCGACGAGATCGAAGCGGTCCTCGGCCACGAGATTTCGCATGTCGCCAATGGTGACATGGTGACGCTGGCGCTGATTCAGGGCGTGGTCAACACATTCGTCGTGTTCCTCGCCCGCGTGGTTGCGTTTTTTGTCGACCGGATCGTCTTCCGCACCGAGCGAGGCAGCGGTCCCGGCTATTTCATCACGATGATCGTCGCCCAGATCGTGCTCGGCATCCTGGCGAGCATCATCGTCGCGTGGTTCTCGCGCCGTCGCGAGTTTCGCGCCGATGCCGGCAGCGCGCGTCTGTTGGGGACGCCGCAACCGATGATGCATGCGCTGGCGCGTCTGGGCGGATTGCCGCCGGGTGAGCTGCCCAAGGCGATGACCGGCTTCGGCATTACCGATCATTCCGGATTCATGGCACTGTTCGCGACGCATCCGCCGATCGAAGAGCGCATACGCGCGCTTCAGACGGGCGCGGTTGCGCCCTAACCTCGTCGGAAGGCGCGCCGATGGCGGCACCGCTGAAGTACAAGATCGAGATCGAAGCGTCGAACGGCATCTGGAGCGACGTGCGCGGCTCCGATGGCACGCTCCTAACCTTCGACAGCGAGGCCGAGGCGAGGACGCGCCTTGCCGAGCTGTATCCGGTCGAGACCAAGATGGAGCGCTACGGCGGAGGCAAGCGCACGCGCGTGATTCGCATCCTGCCCGACGCCGAGGACGACTGGCCGAAGCGCGCGCCGGCGAAGTAGCGGCCGCGGCGCGGAAGCTGCACCTTGCGTCGCGGTGCTCAGGCCGTGCGCAGCGACCGAAAAAACTAACGGCCGGACATCGCGAAGGGCGACGGCCGGCCGTATGATCGGGCCGCGGGGCATCGACGTGCCGCAACGCGGCACGTCGATCGATGCGGTCTACTTGAGGTGGTTCGAGACCAGCTTGGTCATTTCGAACATCGACACTTGCCGCTTGCCGCCGAAAACCTGCTTCAGCTTTTCGTCGGCATTGATCAGGCGCCTGTTGACCGAATCCTGCAGCTTATTCTTCTTGATGTAGTCCCAGATCTTCTTGGTGACCTCGGTGCGCGGCAACGGCATGCTGCCGACCACCGCGGCCAGCGTTGACGACGGAGTCATCGCCTTCATGAACGCCGCGTTGGGCTTGCGCTTTGCGGCGGGCTTCTTGGCGGCTTTCTTCGGGGCGGCCTTCTTTGCGGGTGATTTTTTCGCGGCGGGCTTTTTCGCCGCGGATTTCTTCGCTGCGGGCTTCTTCGCAGCCGGCTTCTTCGCGGGCTTCTTTGCTGCTTTCTTGGCGGTAGCCATAGCACTCCTTCCTGGTGGTTGATCGCTTCGATGCAACGGCGATGAATATGGAGTCAGCTCAATCTCCTGTCATTGCTGCTTTCTCCATGCGAACAAATATACCGCATTCCTGCGGGCATAGTATGCAAATTGTGCACGGTTTACGAGGGGCGCCGTCATCGTTGTTGCGTCGTTGGTTGGCCGGGACGAACAGCGCGGCGCCGGCTGCGCCGGTCCGGACTGGCGGAGCGCGAACCGCCCGCCGCGTGCCGACCGGTGTCGCGCGAACGCTCCCGTCCCGCCCGTCGAGCCCGGAGAGCTGCCTCCTGGGGTGCACGTGTCGGCGCGAAATCGCCGATAATGTCCAACTCGCACCATGACGCCCTCCCCGAACCTCGCCGATCTGCGCCGTGAGTACCACCGCGAAGCACTGACCGAAGCAGACGTCGATCCCGACCCTTTGCGCCAGCTCGAGCGCTGGCTGCAGGAAGCTATCCGCGCGGCGCTGCCCGAGCCGACGGCGATGACCCTGGCGACCGTCGGCGCCGACGGCCGCCCGTCGGCGCGCATCGTGCTGCTCAAGGGAGTCGACTCCGCCGGACTGGTTTTTTTCACCAACCACGACAGCCGAAAAGGACGGGAGCTCGCGATTCATCCCGATGTGGCGCTGCTGTTTCACTGGATCCAGCTCGAGCGTCAGGTGCGCATCGAAGGCGTGGCAGGCAAGGTGGCAAGTGCCGAGTCCGATGCGTATTTCGCTTCCCGGCCAAGGTCGTCGCGCCTCAGTGCGTGGGCGTCGCCGCAAAGCCGGGCGATTCCCGACCGTGACTGGCTGGAGCGCGAATTCGCCGCGGTCACCGCGCGCTACGAGGGCGATAACGCAGACGTGCCGCGTCCCCCGTTCTGGGGCGGCTATCGCGTGCTCCCATCACTGGTCGAATTCTGGCAGGGTCGCAGTTCGAGGCTGCACGACCGCATCGTCTATCGGCGCGACGGCTCGCGCTGGCAGATCCAGCGGCTCGCGCCGTGACCTCGTCGGCAGGGCGCAGCCGCTACAGCTTCCCGGTGCTGATCGCGCTGGCGATCGTCAACCACTCGGTGTTGGCCGGCAGCCGGGTCACCGTGTCGCTATACGCGCTGTCGATGGGCGCTTCCCCGCTGGTCGTCGGCACGCTGATGGGACTGTACGCATTTCTCCCGATCTGGTTGAGCGTCGCCGCGGGACGGCTTTCCGATCGCGTCGGCGTGCGGCGACCGATGCTGGCAGGGTCCGTCGGAGTCGCCATCGGTGCGGCACTCCCGTGTATCTGGTCGGGGACCGGCGTGCTGTTTGCGGCGACCTCGCTGGTCGGCGTCTCGTTCATGCTCTTCCAGGTATCGGTGCAGAACGCGACCGGCGAGATGGGACCGCCGGGCGAGCGCGCGAAGAACTTCAGCCTGCTGGCGCTCGGCTACTCGATCTCGGGGTTTTGCGGGCCGCTTGCCGCCGGTCTGTCGATCGACAGCCTTGGGTTCGGCACGACATTCATCGGCTTCGCGCTGCTGCCGGTGCTGCCGGCGCTCATCTTGACGCGGCGTGCCCTAGTGCTTCCCGGTCGCCAACGCGGACAGCCGCAGGCGCCCCCCGGGGGTATTGCCCAGCTGATGCGCAATCCCCAGCTCAAGCGCGTGTTCATCGTCAATGCGCTGCTGTCGATGGCCTGGGATCTGCACACGTTTTTCATCCCGATCTACGGCGCTACGATCGGGCTATCGGCGTCGCGCATCGGCGTCATCCTCGCATCGTTCGCCGCGGCGACCTTCGCCGTCCGCCTGATGTTGCCGCGCATCGCACGGAGCTTCAGCGAATTCCAGGTGCTGACCGCCGCACTGTTCGTCGCCGCCGCGACCTATGCGCTGTTCCCGTTCGTGGCCAGCGCAGGTGCATTGATGACGCTGTCGTTCGCGCTGGGATTGGCGCTCGGCAGTGCGCAGCCGATGGTGATGGCGCTGCTGCACAGCGTCGCGCCCGCGGGCAGAATGGGTGAGGCGGCCGGCGTGCGCATGTCGATCATCAATGCCTCGACCTTCGCCGTGCCGCTGCTGTTCGGCGCCGTCGGATCGACGCTCGGGCTGGCGCCGGTATTCTGGTCGGTCGGCGCGGCGCTCGCGGGCGGCGGCTGGTTCGCGCGACGCTCCTGAAGGCGGCTAACGCTTCAGCCGGTCGACGTACTGCTTCCTGAACTTGGCCACTTTGGGCGCGACGACGGCTTGGCAATACGGCTGCCTGCCGTTGCGCTCGAAGTACTCCTGGTGGTAATTCTCGGCCGGATAGAACGTCGCTGCGTCGGCGATCTCGGTGACGATCGGCGCCGGCCAGAGTCCCTCGCCGGTCAATTCGGCGATCACCGCCTGGGCGTCGCTCTTCTGCTCGGCAGTCTGGCAAAAAATCACCGACCGGTACTGCGTGCCGATGTCGTTGCCCTGCCTGTCGCGCGTCGTTGGATCGTGGATCGAAAAGAACACGCGCAGCAGGTCGCGGAACGACAGCGCGGCAGGATCGAACACGATCCTGACGACCTCGGCGTGCCCGGTTGCGCCGCTGCACACGGCTTCGTAGCTCGGGTCGACGGTTCGACCGCCGGCATACCCGGATTCCACCGATTGCACGCCGGCGAGCTGGTCGAACACCGCCTCGAGGCACCAGAAGCAGCCACCGCCCAGCACCGCGGTCTGTGTCGTTTCAGTCATCGTTGTCATCGTAATACCCCAAAGTCATCGGTCAATATAGCGTGATTGGCGACAGCCTCGCGAGCCTTTGGTCGCGCTCGCCGTGCCAAGCTTACGCCCGGCGATATCTCCGTGCCGATGGCCGCTGGTGCGATAATCACGCGCGGCGAATCGGCGCCTCGGCCGAGAAGATAGCAGCGGACCACCGGGATCGACGACATGACCCGATCTGACTCCAGTCCCAGCGTGCGCGCGGTACGCGGCGCCGCGACCCGGCACCCACGGGCATGACGCGCGAGGTCGCATAGCTTGTTCACCCCCGTGCGCGCCTTCGCGATGTTCGTTGTGCGGGTCATCCGGCGCCTGCAGGCGACGCAGTTCTTGCGCATCGCCGCCAGCCTGTCGTTCACGACCTTGCTTGGGCTCGTCCCGCTGTTCACCGTGGCGTTCGCCTATGTCGCGCCGTATTCGATGTTTGAGCATTGGCGGGACGCGCTGGAGCCCGTCCTGCTCAAATTCCTGCTGCCCGGCAGCAGCAGTGCCGCGCGACAGTACCTCGCCGAATTCACCGCCAAGACGGCGAGTCTCAAGGGCATCGGCACCGCGCTCGTCGTACTGACCGCGGTGCTGCTGGTTGCTGAAGTGGAGCGCGAAATCAATGCCATCTGGGGAGTTCACGAAGCGCGCTCGCTGCCGCGGCGGATCATCGTCTATATGCTGGGTTTTGTCGCCGTGCCCGCTCTGATCGGCGCGGCGGTCTACGCTACGTCCTGGCTGATCGATACTTCGGTGGCCGCCGTTCCGCTCGCGTCGGCCGCTTTGCCCTATTTCGCGCGGCCGCTTTCGCTGGCGCTGGGCACCGTGCTGCTGACGCTGGCTTACAAGCTGGTGCCTGCGCGTTCGGTGCCGCTGCGCGCCGCAATCATCGGCGGGTTCCTCGCTGCGGCGGCGTTCGAGGGAGCGAAGTTCGGCTTCGCTTTTTACATCACCCACGTCCGGACCTACGAGATCGTCTATGGAGCGCTCGCCGCGCTGCCGCTGTTCCTGATCTGGATTTATGTTTGCTGGATCATCCTGCTCACGGGCGCTGCGGTCGCGGCCACCTTGGCCGAGCACCGCTGGGGCCGGAGCAGAAAGGGGCGACGTGCCTGATGCCACCACGTTCGAGCGGCGCAAACGTCGCCTTGCCGAATTGCGACGGCCAAGCTAGAGTTCACGCTTCGCTTCGACGGAGTGCCCCCTCGTGTGGTCGATCATCCAGGCAGCAGGTTGGCCGATCTGGCCGCTGATATTTGCATCGGTGATCGCGCTGGCGCTGATATTCGAGCGGATGTGGTCGCTTCGTCAGAGTGTCGTGGCGCCGTCGGGCATGGTCGACAAGCTGCTTTCCGAGTACAGGCGCACCGGCCTCACGCCGGAGCTCCTCGCCAGGACC
The DNA here is from genome assembly GCA_963828665.1 of uncultured beta proteobacterium. GTDB lineage: Bacteria > Pseudomonadota > Gammaproteobacteria > Burkholderiales > Casimicrobiaceae > PALSA-1003. The sequence continues at coordinate 299,128 of CAWHFL010000010.1, read as the reverse complement.
GCCCACCAGGGTCCGCTGGGCCGTGTCCTCGCCGCCGGCCTTGCCAACGTCAAGAGCCCACGGCCGGTGATGAAGGAAGCAGTCGAGGAGGTCGGCCGTATCGTCAGCCACGAGCTCGAGCAATTTCTGACGACGTTGGGCACGATCGCAGCGATGGCGCCGCTGCTCGGCCTGTTCGGCACGGTCGTCGGCATGATCGAGATCTTCGGCTCGCAGACCTCGTCCGGATCGAACCCGATATTGCTGGCGCACGGCATCTCGGTCGCGCTGTACAACACCGCGCTCGGCCTGATCGTCGCGATACCCAGCATGATCTTCTACCGACACTTCCGCGCCAAGGTCGATGCGCTGATCCTGGAGATGGAGCAGCAGGCGATCAAGCTGGTGGAGCTCGCGCACGGAGAGCGCAAATAGTGGCCGGATCGACTGCGGCTTCGACCTGCTGCCGCGCGCGCCGGCCGCGCTCGTCTTTCACGCGCGGAACCCGCCAATGAATCTGCGCGGCACCCGGCATCGGGACGAGCCGGAGATCAACTTCATTCCGTTGATCGACGTGTTGCTGGTGATCCTGATCTTCCTGATGGTTACGACGACCTACCAGCGCGTCGCAGAGCTCAAGATCACGCTGCCGGAGGCCAATGCCGACCCGATGCAGCAACGGCCGAAGGAGGTCAACGTCGGCGTCAGCGTGCAGGGGCAGTACATGATCGACAAGACGCTGATGCCTTTCACGACCGTCAGCGCGCTCGCCGACGCGCTGAGCAAGGCCGCGGGCGGCGCCAAGGACCCGGTGGTCATCATCAACGCCGACGCCAACGCTACGCACCAGTCGGTGATTCACGTGATGGAGGCCGCGCGTCAGGCGGGGCTCGTCCATATCACGTTCGCCACCCAGACTCCCGGAAAATAGCGGATCGGTCCCGGACGCGGGCCGACCGACCGGTCAGCGTACTGCGGTGAATTTCGGTGAGCCTCAGTGAACCTCAGAGAGCATCTCGTCGCCGCGTGGTTTTCGCCGCGCCTGACTGCATTGTCCATCCTCCTGGTTCCGGCCGCGGTCGTGTTCCGCGGCGCGGCCGTCATGCGGCGGACGCTGTACCGCCGCGGGCTGTTCCGGATCGAGCACCTGCCGGTGCCGGTCATCGTCGTCGGCAACATTACCGTCGGCGGCAGCGGCAAGACGCCGCTGACGATTGCGCTGGCGAACGAGCTTGCGCGCCGCGGCTGGCACCCCGGCATCGTCAGCCGCGGGTATCGGGCAATGAGCCGCGCGCCGCGCCCGGTCGGCGTCGGCGACGATGCCGATGCGGTCGGTGACGAGCCTTTGCTGCTCGCGCGGACCGGACTGCCGGTATGGATCGGCGCCGATCGGCCTGCGGCCGCGCGCGCGCTGCTCGAGGCCCACGCCGATTGCGACCTCATCATCGCCGATGATGGGCTGCAGCATTACGCGCTCGCGCGCAATATCGAAATCGCGGTGATCGACGCGAGCCGCGGATTGGGCAACGGCTTGCCGCTGCCGGCAGGACCGCTGCGCGAACCTGCGGCGCGGCTCGGCGCGGTCGACGCCATCGTCTACCTCGGCGGGACGGCCGACTCTAGGCGCGCCTTCGCGATGACGCTCGCCGGCGAGCGCTTCGTTCGGGTAAACAATGCGGCCGTCACCGCCGATGCGGCGCAGTTTCGCGCTGGCGTCGTGCACGCGATTGCCGGCATCGGCAACCCGGCCCGATTCTTTGCGCAGCTTGCCGCGCTCGGCATCGAGGCGACCGGCCATCCATTCCCCGATCATCATCGCTACACCGCCGACGACCTGGCTCTGCCAGCCGCCACCGCAATCCTGATGACCGAGAAAGATGCGGTAAAATGCAAGGCATTCGCCGACGATCGCTGCTGGGCGCTGCCTGTCAGCGCGACAGTCGAGGCGGCGCTGTTTGCTCTGGTCGAGAGAGGCTTGCGTGGACCCAAAACTGCTTGAGCTTCTGGTTTGCCCGGTGACCAAGGGTCCGCTGGTCTACGATCGCCAGCGACAGGAACTGATCTCGAAAACCGCGCGGCTCGCGTATCCGGTCCGCGACGGCATCCCGGTGATGCTCGAGGAAGAGGCGCGCAAGCTCGCGCCTTCCGAATACGAGTGACGCGCGGCACGGCGGCGAGGTGACGCCAGCGGCACGTCGCGTCCTGCGCCCGCGGGTGCGCTAGAGCGCATTCCTCAGGTGTTCACCGTCCTCATTCCTGCTCGCTACGCGTCGACGCGGCTGCCGGGCAAGCCACTGTCGGACATCGGCGGCAAGCCGATGGTGGTCCGCGTCGCCGAACGCGCGAGGATGAGCGGTGCGGCGAACGTCGTCGTCGCCACCGATGACGAGCGGATCCGTTCGGCCGTCGCGCGCTACGGCATCGACGTGGCGATGACGCGCACCGACCATCCGACCGGCACCGATCGCCTGGCCGAGGCCGCGGCGCAGCTCGGTCTCGCCGAGCGGGCGATCGTCGTCAATGTGCAGGGCGACGAGCCGCTGCTCGAGCCGGCGCTGATCCGGGCGGTCGCCGACAAGCTGACCCAGCATTCCGACGCGGCTATCGCGACCGCATGTCACCCGATCACCCATGCCGACGAAGCGTTCAATCCCAACGTGGTCAAAGTCGTGCTCGATCATGCCGGCTACGCGCTCTATTTCAGTCGTGCGACGATACCTTGGGCGCGCGACGCCTTCGCCGTCGGCCGGCGGCAGTTGCCGCCGGAGATGCCGCTGTACCGGCATTACGGCCTGTACGCGTATCGCGTCGGTTTTTTGAGGCGCTATCCGTCGCTCTCCCTCGCACCCCCCGAGCGCTTCGAAGCGCTCGAGCAGCTGCGCGCCCTCTGGCACGGCTACCGGATCGTCGTCAGCGTGACGGGTGGTGCGCCGGCGCCCGGCGTCGATACGCAGGAGGATCTCGACCGCGTGCGCGTCCTGTACGCGACGGGCAAGGTTTGACCGGCCATCCGATTCCGGCCAGAATCGCGGCGCGCAGCGCCGGCGCCGGTCGCCGGTACGGCGCGACACCGTCGACTATGCGATCCCGACCATGCGACTGATACTGCTCGGCCCACCCGGCGCGGGAAAAGGGACGCAGGCCGCCTTCATCAAAGAGGTCTATGGAATCCCGCAGATCTCGACCGGCGACATGCTGCGCGCCGCGGCGGAGGCGGGGACATCGCTCGGCGTCGCGGCGAAGGAGGTGGTGGACTCGGGCGCGCTGGTATCGGATGGCGTCATCATCGCCCTGGTCAAGGAGCGGCTCAAGGCTGCCGATTGCGCCAACGGCTACCTGTTCGACGGGTTTCCGCGCACGATTCCGCAGGCCGATGCGATGAAGGACGCCGCGGTGGCGATCGATTTCGTGCTGGAGATCTCCGTTCCCGACGCCGCTATTGTCGAGCGCATGAGCGGCAGGCGCGTGCACGTCGCGTCGGGACGCAGCTATCACGTCAAGTTTAATCCGCCCAAGGTCCCCGCCCGCGACGACGTCACCGGCGAGCCGCTGATCCAGCGGGAGGACGACAAGGAAGAAACGGTCAAGAAGCGCCTCGCCGTTTATCACGCACAGACCGAACCGCTGGTTGCGTATTATCGCCAGTGGGCGGCTAGCGGCGACCCGCGCGCGCCGAAGTACCGCAGCGTCGATGGGATCGGTCCCGTCGATGCCATCAAGGATGCCGTGCTTGCCGCGCTGCACCGCTGACGCGAACGCCGGTTCGGCCTGCCCGTCACCGACTCGATACCGACCGCGACGATGAGCGTCGACGTCCGCGCCATCGCGTTCTACCTGCCGCAATTCCATCCGATCCCGGAAAATGATGCCTGGTGGGGCGCAGGGTTCACCGAGTGGCGCAACGTCGTTCGCGCCAGGCCGAATTTCGCCGGGCATTATCAGCCCCATCTGCCGGCCGATCTGGGCTTTTACGATCTGCGCGTCCCCGAGACGCGCGCGCAGCAGGCGGCGCTGGCCCAGGCCCATGGCATCGGCGCGTTCTGCTATTACCACTACTGGTTTTCGGGCAAGCGGCTGCTGCAACGGCCGTTTGACGACATGCTGTCGTCGGGCGCGCCCGATTTTCCATTCTGCGTCTGCTGGGCCAACGAGACGTGGACGCGACGCTGGGACGGCCTCGACAACGACATCCTGATCGCGCAGCGCTATCGCGATAGCGATGCGCTCGCACTGATTCGTGAGCTGCTGCCGGCGTTTGCCGATCGGCGCTATGTCCGCATCGGCGGCAAGCCGCTGCTGCTCGTCTACTGTCCCGATGCGATCCCCGATCCGCAGCACTGGGCCGGGACCTGGCGCGGCGCGGTGCGCGAGGCCGGTCATCCCGGCCTCTATCTCGCGCTGGTGCAAAGCGTCAATCAGAAGACGATGGACCCGGCCGCGCTCGGCTACGATGCGGCGGTGGAATTTCCTCCGCATCTGACCCTTTCGCAGCCCATTGCGCCGGACCCTAACGGCGTGCGGCGCGGCTTCCGCGGCGACATCCTCGACTACGTTTCATGCGCACAGAACGCTCTGGCCCGGGCGCGTCCCGACTATCGCCTGTTCCGCGGCGTGATGACCGGTTGGGACAATACCGCGCGCGTGCCCGACATCGCGCGTTGCTTTGTCAACGCCGAGCCCGCGAACTACGAGCGCTGGCTTGCCGGCGCGGCGGCGCTGACCCGCGACTGGCACGAGGGTGACGAGCGCATAGTGTTCGTCAACGCCTGGAACGAGTGGGCAGAAGGCTGCCATCTCGAGCCGGACCTGCGCTACGGCCGGGCTTTTCTCGAAGCGACGCGGCGCGCGCTGGGCGCAGCATAGACGATGGACGATAGCGCGTCGCCGCCGGTCAGCCTGATCGTGCGCAGCAGCGCACGTGCGAGCCTGCGGGCGGCGCTCGACTCGATCGGCCTGCAGGACTACCCGCAGCTCGAAGTGATCGTCGCCGCCGCCAACGGGCGCGATCACCCGGCGCTCGCCGATCGCGCCGGCACGTTGGACGCCTCCCTGACGCGTCAATTACAATCGCCGCCTCCCCTTTCGATGATTCGCCGACCCCCGTGAGTCGACGCAATGCCTTTTACGCGCAGTCCGGCGGCGTGACCGCCGTAATCAACGCCAGCGCATGCGGCGTCCTCCAGACGGCCAGGCAGCACAAGGACCGCATCGGCCGCGTCTACGCCGGCCGCAACGGCATTATCGGCGCGCTGACCGAGGACCTGATCGACACCGGCCGCGAATCGTCGCGCGCGATCGCGGCGCTGATGCACACGCCGGCCGGCGCCTTCGGCTCGTGTCGCTACAAGCTCGCCGGCATCGATCGCGACCGCGCGCAGTACGAGCGGCTACTCGACGTCTTCCGCGCCCACGACATCGGTTATTTTTTCTACAACGGCGGCAACGACTCGGCCGACACCTGTCTCAAGGTATCGCAGATGGCGGAGCGCCTCGATTACCCGCTGATCGCCGTTCACGTGCCGAAGACCGTCGATAACGATCTGGCGGTGACCGACTGCTGTCCCGGCTTCGGGTCTGTGGCCAAGTATGTCGCCACGTCGATGCGCGAGGCCGCATTCGACGTCGCGTCGATGGCGAAGACCTCGACCCGCGTTTTCGTGCTGGAAGTGATGGGCCGTAACGCCGGATGGATCACGGCGGCGGTGGGCCTTGCCGATGACGCCGGCACGCCGATTCCGTTGCTGCTGCTGTTTCCAGAGATCGCTTTCGACGAGGCAAAATTCCTGGCGCGGCTCGACGCGAAAGTCGCGCAATTCGGCTATTGCTGCGTCGGCGTTTCCGAAGGCTTGCGCGATGGGGAGGGGAAGCTCCTGGCCGAAGCCGGGACCAAGGACGCATTCGGCCATGCGCAGCTCGGCGGGGTCGGGCCGATGATCGCCTCGCTGATCAAAGAAAAGCTGGGACACAAATACCATTGGGCGGTGGCCGATTACCTGCAGCGCGCCGCGCGGCATCTGGCCTCGAAAACCGACGTCGACCAGGCGTACGCGGTCGGCCGTGCCGCAGTCGAGCTCGCCGTGCGCGGCAAGAGCGCGGTGATGCCGGCGATCGTGCGCACTTCCGACAAACCGTACCGGTGGAAGATCGACGCAGTTCCGCTGGACAAGGTCGCCAACGTCGAAAAAAAGCTGCCGCGCGATTACATCAGCGCCGACGGCTATGGCATCAGCGCCAAGGCACGCGCTTACCTCTCACCGCTGACCCGCGGCGAAGCGTTTCCTCCGTTCCGCGACGGGCTTCCGCAATACGTGCGCCTGAAGAACATGGCGGTCGCGAAAAAGCTCAAAACATCATTTTCGATCTAATGGCAATGCGCGCTTCCGGCGCGTCGACAAGGAATTCCCGGTGACCCGCAACGTCGAATATTTCCTAACGCCCGTATCTCCGTTCACCTATCTCGGACACGAGCGCTTCATCGCCATCGCCGCCAGGCACGGCGCATCGATCAGTGTCAAGCCAATTGACCTGGGTCGCGTGTTCCCGGTGTCGGGGGGGCTGCCGTTGAAGCAGCGCGCGCCGCAGCGTCAGGCGTATCGCCTGGTGGAGCTCGCGCGTTGGTCGAAGTATCTGGAGATGCCGCTGAATCTGGAGCCGCGTCATTTTCCGGTGTCGCCCGAGCTGGCCTCGAAATGGATCCTGGCGGCGCAGTCGCTGCAAGGCACCGCCGGCGCGCTCAAGCTCGCCGGCGCCCAGTTGCGCGCGGTGTGGGCCGAGGAACGCAACATTGCCGACGCCGACACGCTGGCGGCGATCGCGGCCGAGCAGGGCATCGACGCCAAAGCGCTGGCCGAGCGCGTCGGCGCCGCGGACATCGGCGAGCGCTACGACGCGCTGACCCGGGAGGCGATCGACCGCCAGGTCTTTGGCTCGCCGACGTATATCTATCGAGACGAGTTGTTCTGGGGGCAAGATCGGCTCGACTTTTTGGACCGGGCGCTGGCAAAATAGCGTGTTTTCGCGGTTCGCCGTCCGCTAGCCGACGCGGGCGCGACGCAACCGCTCCCCGGTGGATGCTCGGCCGGGGCACAAAAAAGATTCGCTCGCCACCATTTAGGGGACGCCCATGTCAACCGCACTCGTCTTCGCGCTCGTTTGCGCCGTCGCCGCGCTGGTCTACGGCGGCTGGTCAATCACCTGGATCATGCAAAAACCGGCCGGCAATGCGCGCATGCAGGAGATTGCCGCCGCGGTGCAGCAGGGCGCCCAGGCGTACCTGAATCGCCAGTACGCGACGATCGCGGTGGTCGGCATCATCCTGCTGGTGGTGATCGGTGCATTTCTCTCCTGGACTACGGCTACGGGCTTTGCCGTCGGCGCGGTGCTCTCGGGGCTGGCCGGATTCATCGGCATGAACGTCTCCGTGCGCTCCAACGTGCGCACGGCGGAGGCGGCACGGACGGGCCTCAACGAGGCGCTGGCGGTCGCGTTTCGCGGCGGCGCGATCACCGGCCTTCTGGTCGTCGGTCTGGGCCTGCTCGGCGTCGCCGGCTTCTACTGGTTCCTGGTGCAATCGGCGCACTACGTGCCCAATGCCACCCAGGAGGGCCTCCACGGCATCATCGAGCCGTTGGTCGGCCTGGCCTTCGGCGGTTCGCTGATATCGATCTTCGCGCGGCTGGGCGGAGGCATCTTCACCAAGGGCGCCGACGTCGGCGCCGACCTGGTCGGCAAGGTCGAGGCCGGCATTCCCGAGGACGACCCGCGTAATCCCGCGGTCATCGCCGACAACGTCGGCGACAACGTCGGCGATTGCGCTGGCATGGCCGCCGACCTGTTCGAAACCTACGCAGTGACGATCGTGGCGACGATGCTGCTGGGTGCGCTGTTGCTGCCGTCGTATGCCGAGGCCGCGGTGACCTATCCGCTGGCGCTCGGCGGCTTCTCGATCCTGGCTTCGATCGTCGGCTGTTTCTTCGTCAAGGCGCGCGAGGGCGGCAAGATCATGAACGCGCTCTACCGGGGCTTGATGGTCGCCGGCGGGCTCTCGGCCATCGGCTTCTGGTTCATTACCGACTGGCTGATGGGCGCTGTCGTCGCGACCAATCCGGAGCTTTCGACCTGGCATCTGTGGGGCGCCGGCCTGATCGGTCTGGCGCTGACCGCCGCGATGGTCGTGATCACCGAGTATTACACCGCGACCGAATTCAAGCCGGTTCGCCACGTCGCGCAGGCCTCGACCACCGGGCACGCGACCAACATCATCGCCGGCCTGGGCGTGTCGATGAAATCGACCGCATGGCCGGTGATCTCGGTATGCATCGCCATCCTGGCCTCGTACTGGCTCGCCGGGCTCTACGGGATCGCGATCGCCGCGACCGCGATGCTGTCGATGACCGGCATCATCGTCGCACTCGATGCGTACGGCCCGATCACCGACAACGCCGGTGGCATTGCCGAGATGGCCGACCTGCCGGCGTCGGTGCGCGCGATCACCGATCCGCTCGATGCGGTGGGCAATACGACCAAGGCGGTCACCAAGGGCTATGCGATCGGCTCGGCAGGATTGGCGGCGCTGGTGCTCTTCGCCGATTACACCCACGCGCTTGCCGGCGCCAACATCAACGTGAGCTTCGATCTTTCCGACCACATGGTGATCGTCGGGCTGTTCCTCGGCGGCTTGATTCCCTACCTGTTCGGGGCGATGGCGATGGAGGCCGTCGGCCGCGCCGCAGGCGCCGTCGTCGTCGAAGTGCGGCGCCAGTTCAAGGAGATTCCCGGCATCATGGCCGGCACCGCGAAGCCGGAATACGGCGTCGCCGTCGACATGCTGACCAAGGCGGCAATCCGCGAAATGATCATCCCTTCGCTGCTTCCAGTCCTGGTTCCGGTCCTGGTGGGGCTGCTGCTCGGCCCGGTCGCGCTGGGCGGCCTGCTGATGGGGACGATCATCACCGGCTTGTTCGTCGCCATTTCGATGACCACCGGCGGCGGCGCATGGGATAACGCCAAGAAGTACATCGAGGACGGCCACCATGGCGGCAAGGGCTCGGATGCGCACAAGGCGGCCGTAACCGGCGACACCGTCGGCGACCCCTACAAGGATACCGCCGGGCCTGCAGTCAATCCGCTGATCAAGATCATCAACATCGTCGCGCTGATGATCGTTCCGCTGCTCGCGTTGCACGGCGCCGATCGAAAAATCGGCGGCGCTCCGGCGTCCATGGCGATGCCGGCAGCGGTGGTCTCGACGACGGGGGCCGCGCCGGCAGCGGACGCCGCGTCGAAAAAATAGCGCGTGCTTGACAGACGTGGAAAGGCCGACCTGCGGGTCGGCCTTTTCATTGGATGCTCGTCGGGATGCTTTCGTCCGGTCGGACGGCGCTTTAACGCTTCCGGGCCAGCATGACGCCGTCGCCGACGGTGAGCAGGCAGGCATCGACGCGGCGGTCATCGCGGATCTTGGCGTTGAGCGCGCGCAGCGCATCGGTATCCTCGTCATGCACGGTGGGATCGGCGACCTTCCCCGACCAGAGCATGTTGTCGAGCACGATCGCGCCGCCGCGCCGGATGAGCTTGAGGCAGGCCTCGTAATAGGCATCGTAGTTCGACTTGTCGGCATCGATGAACGCCAGGTCGAACGTTTCCGCGCCGCCGTCTTTTAACAGCGCCGCGAGGGTGTCGGTGGCGGGCGCAAGTCGAAGCTCGATGCGGTCGGCGACGCCGGCCTCCTTCCAGTAGCGCCGGGCGACGCTCGTCCATTCCTCGCTGACGTCGCAGCAGATGAGCTTGCCGTCCGCCGGCAGCGCGGATGCGACCGCCAGCGCGCTGTAGCCGGTGAATGTTCCGATCTCGATCGCACGGCGCGCGCCGAGGAGTCGTGCCAGCAACGCCAGCAGCGCGCCCTGGTCGGCGCCGATCTGCATCCCGCCGTGCGGCATTGCCGCCGTCTCCGCTCGAAGCCGGCGCTGCACCGCGGTTTCGCGCGCGTTCTCCTGCGCGACGTAGCGCTCGACCGCCTCGGGGAGGAGTGAACGGCTCATCGGTTGCAGGATGCCGTGATCGGCGATTTCTTGCAACGTTGCCTGCGCCGGTGGAGCGTGCCTTCCGGAAAAAACAAGGGCGGCACAAAGCCGCCCTTGTCCTTGTTGCGATGTCTACTCCCGCGGCGCCAAAACCCGTTTCGGGTTCGTGTCGCAGCGGACGATTCTGTTACGGCTTGTCCGAAAAGATCTTCATCGCGTCGTCCATGGAGATCATGCCCTTCTTCGACTTGTCCATCATGTCGAAGCGCTTTTCCATCATCTTCATGAAGTTTTTCTTGGTGATCATGCCTTCCTTGTTCGACATCTTTTTCATTTCCATCGAGAACGGGGAAAGGCCGGTGTCGTCGGCGAGCGCCACCGGCGCCGACAGCGCGGCAATAGCCAGCATCGCGCCAAACGACAGTGCCTTCACGGTCTGGTTCATCGTCATGTTGTGCTCCTTCCTGTAGTAGATCTCGGGGCGAGGCCCGGTTTCGCTCCACCGGGCGCGAGCGCATCGCACGCTCACGCCGTTGGTCGAAGCGACCTGCCAAAGCTTACAGCGGGCGCCGCCATTCTACCCGCAGCGGGCTGGCGCGGGTACAGGCGGCTGACGTCGCTGGGGGTCTTGGCAGCCGGGGTAGAATCGGCCGGTGACTCCCCCGCATTCGAAGCGCCGCGGTTTCCTGGCGGCGTTGTTCCTCGGCCTGGCGCTCGCCTCTAGCGTCACTGCACGGGCCCGTTCCCCGGAACCGCCTTCGGGGTGGGCGACCAAGCACACGGTCAGCGCCCGACACCAGATGGTCGCGACGGCCAACCCGCTTGCCACCGACGCCGGCCAGGCGATCCTGAATCGGGGTGGCAGTGCGGTGGACGCTGCGATCGCCGCGCAAATGGTGCTGAACCTGGTCGAGCCTCAATCGTCGGGCATCGGGGGCGGCGCATTCATGCTCGTTCACGACGCGCGGCGAAGAACGCTCCTGGCTTACGATGGCCGCGAAACCGCACCGGCGGCGGCCCGCCCCGACCGATTCCTGAACGCAGCAGGGCAGCCGCTGCGTTTTTTCGATGCCGTCGTCGGCGGGCGCTCGGTCGGCGTGCCCGGAACCCTGCGGATGCTGGAACTGGCGCACCGGCGCCATGGCAGACTCGCGTGGTCGAGCCTGTTCGAACCGGCGATCCTGCTGGCCGAGCACGGCTTTGTCGTCAGCCGGCGGCTAAGCGGCACCATCGCGTCCGAGACGCATCTGTTGCAGGAACGCGCGCGGGCTTATTTCCATAACGCCGACGGAACACCGCTCACCGCCGGGCAGCGTTTGAAGAATCCGGCATTCGCCGCCACGTTGAGGCGCATAGCCCGCGAAGGGGCGAACGCTCTTTACGTCGGCGAGATCGCGCGCGACATCGTGCTGACGGCCGACGGCTACGCCGCCAACCCGGGAGACATGACGACCGCCGATCTTGCGAGGTACGAAGCTCGCGTTCGCAAGCCGGTCTGTGGCCGATACCGGAGCTACCGCGTCTGCGGCGTGCCGCCGCCATCGTCCGGCGGCATCGCGGTGCTGCAGATGCTGGGGATGCTGGAACGATTCGACATGGCGTCGATCGGCAGCAGCGACTTGATGAGCGCGCATCTGTTCAGCGAAGCGGGCCGGCTCGCCTACGCCGACCGCGACGTCTACGTCGCCGACCCGGATTTCATCGCCGTCCCGGCCGGGCTCACCGATCACGCGTACTTGCGCGAGCGCTCGCGCCTGATCCGGCTCGATTCGAGCGTCGGCTACGCCGCGCCCGGCACGCCGCCGCCGACCGGCCCGGAGGACTATGCCGACTTCGGCCGGGGCGACGCGCTGGAAATGCCGTCGACGTCGCACATTTCGATCGTCGATCGCTACGGCGATGCCGTCGCGATGACGACGACGATCGAGGACGCGTTCGGCAGCAGGTTGATGACCTCGAGTGGATTCCTGCTCAATAACGAGTTGACCGATTTTGCTTTTGCGCCCTCCGAAGGCGGTCGACCTGTCGCCAATCGGGTCGAGGGCGGCAAGCGCCCTCGCTCGGCGATGGCGCCGACGATCGTCTACGATGCGCGAGGGCGGGTCATCGTCGTCGCCGGCTCGCCCGGGGGGCCCGCCATCATCAATTACGTCGCGAAAACGTTGATCGCCCTGCTCGACCGCCACCTCGATCCGCAGGCCGCCATCGATCTGCCCAATATCGGCAGCCGCAACGGCCCGACCGAACTCGAGCGGGGCACGAGCGCGGAAGCGCTTGCGCCCAAGCTCGAGGCACTGGGGGAGCCGACGCGAATCGTCGATCAGAACAGCGGCCTGCAGGTCATCGTGCGCGCGGCCGGGCGCTGGCGCGGCGCCGCCGATTCGCGACGCGAAGGAACGGTGCGCGGTGACTGACGACAAAGCTGTGCCTCCGACGGCGGCGGCGACCCCGCATCGGATCGTGATCGTCGGCGGGGGCGCCGGCGGCCTGCCGCTGGCGGCCGCGCTCGGCGACAAGCTCGGCCGCCACGGCAAGGCTGCGGTGACGCTGGTCGATCGCGCCGAAACGCATGTGTGGAAACCGTTGCTGCACGAGGTCGCTGCGGGCCGTATGGATGCCACCGCGCACGACGTCGACTATCTGGCCGTTGCGTACTGGCACGACTTCCGCTTTCGCCAAGGCGTGGTCGAGGGAGTGAATCGCGCCCGGCGGGAGTTGAAGCTAAGCTCGGTCAACGATGACGACGGCAGGCAGATCCTGCCCGAGCGCATCGTGCCGTACGACACGCTGATATTCTGCGTCGGCAGCACGACCAACGATTTCGGTATTCCGGGCGTCGCGGCCTGCGCGATTTCGCTGGACACGCCGCTCGACGCCGAGCGCTTCCACCGCCGCCTGCTCGCTGCGGCGGTGCGCGCGGACGGCGAAGCGGCCGAAGGCCGCGAGGCGCATGTCGACATCGTCATCATCGGTGCGGGTGCAACCGGTGTCGAGCTCGCGGCGGAAATTCGCCAGACGACCCGCACCCATGCCGTTTACGGGCTGGACAAGCTCGATCCGGCCCGCGACATTCACCTCACCCTGCTCGAGGCGGCCCCGCGCATCCTGCCGCAACTGGGTGAGCGCATCGCCAAAGCTGCGACCGAGCTTCTGGGCAGGCTGGGCATCGCCGTGCGCACCAACGAGCGCGTCGTCGCCGTCGATGCGGATGGCGTGCACACTGCGGACGGCGCGACGCTCCGCGCCGATCTGATCGTTTGGGCCGCCGGCATCCAGGCGCCGCCGCTGCTCGCCAAGCTGGATGGCCTGGAGGTCAATCGCGCGAATCAGCTGGTCGTCAGGGCAACATTGCAGACGACGCGCGACCCCGACATTTTCGCCTTGGGTGATTGCGCCGCGGCGCCCTGGCTCGGGCGCGGCAAAGAAGGCGCACTGGTGCCGCCACGAGCACAGGCGGCGCGGCAACAGGCGGCGCTGCTGGTCCGCACGATCCGGGCGCGGCTTGGCGGAAAGCCGCTGCCCGAGTTCCATTTTCGCGATTTCGGTTCGCTGGTGTCGCTGGGCGAATTGTCGGCCGTAGGCAACCTGATGGGCAGGCTGATCGGCGGCAGCATGCTGATCCAGGGGCTGATCGCGCGGGCGATGTACGCGTCGCTATACAAATTGCACCAGGCGTCGATTCACGGGTACTTTCGCGTGGCCCTCGACACCGTCGGGCGTTTTTTGCGCCGCCGCATGGAGCCGCGCGTCAAGCTGCATTGATGCGCGGCGTGCCGCGAGCGGCGTGAAACTTCAGGGCTGGAAGCCAGGTACGCCGAACTGCCAGAACAGGAAGGTGAACATGTCCGCGCGCTCTTCGTAGGCCTGTTTTTTGGTCGAGCCTATGCCATGGCCGGCGTCGTAATCGATGCGCAGCAGGACCGGCTTGCCGCTCGACGATGCCGCCTGAAGGCGCGCCGCCATCTTGCCCGCCTGCCAGGCGTCGACGCGCGGATCGTTGATCCCGGTAATGACCAGCACCGCCGGGTACTTCGTCCCATCCTTGATGTGATGGTACGGGCTCATCGCCAGCAGTGACTTGAAACTTTCTTCGGTCTTGATCGTGCCGAATTCCGGAACGTTGGGTGCGCCGTTCGCCGTCGTCTCGAAGCGCAGCATGTCCGACGCAGGCACCTGGTCGATCGCCGCGCCGAACAGCTCGGGCCGGTCGGTGATCGAGCGGCCGACGAAAATGCCGCCCGCGCTGCCGCCCCAGATCGCGAGCCTGGCCGACGTCGTGTACTTGTTGGCGATCAGCCACTCGCCGCAGGCAATCGCATCGTTCCAGGTATTCGGTTTGGTCGCCTTGTATCCCGCCTTGTACCAATCCTCCCCGTTTTCGCCGCCGCCGCGCACGTGCGCTACCGCAAGAATGCCTCCGCGCTCGAACCACGGCAAAAACGTCGGCCGGTAGAACGGGAGCTGCGAAATGCCGTAGGCACCATAGCCGTACAGGATCGTCGGATTGTTGCCGTCGAGCTTGGTGCCGCGCTTGTGCACGATCGACAGCGGCACCAGCGTGCCGTCCTTCGCCATCGCGCTCACTTCGGTCGCGACCAGGTCGGGGGGCGCGTCGTATTTGCCCTTGGGTTGCAGGCCGTCGTCGGTGACCGTCCCGCGCTTTGGGTCGTACTCATACCACGAGTTGGAGCGTGTCCAACTCCCGGCTTCGAACAGCGCGCCGGGCAGGCGCGGGTCGGCGGCGAGAGCGTCCATGTCTCCGGCGAACGGCAGCTTGATCGAGGCGGCCTTTGCGCCGGCGGCGTAGTCGAGCCGCAGCAGGTTGCTGATACCGCCCTTCATGCGCCGGACATACAGTGCGTCTTTGGCGCCAGCGAGGCCGGTGATCACGTTGTCGCTCTCGGGAATGACGACTTCCGCGGACGCGATGTCGCCCTTGGCCAGACTCATGCGCAGCACCTTGAAGTGCGCCGCGCCGTTGTGCGAAAGCAGGTAGATCGTGTCGCCGTGGATCGCCAGATCGGTGACGCCGTCGCTGTAATCGACGAGCTTGCGCCACGGCGTCTTGTCGCCGGCCAGCGAGGCGAGCGGCGCGGCATACAGCTTGGCTTCGCGTTGCACGCCCTTGACGACCAGCGCGAAAACGTAGGAAGAGCCGGGAACGTGACCGGCGAAAACGTTCTCGACCGGTTCGAGCGCGATGTCCGGGACCACGCCGGCACCGAACAACGCGGCGTCGTCGTCGGGATTACTTCCCAGGCGATGCAGGTACGCTCGCTGGTTCAGGTATTTCGCCGTCACCGGCATGCCGGGGCCGAGCTTCTGCAGCCGACTGTAGACCAGCGTGCCGTCAGGCAGCCACGAAGGCGAGGCGAAATTGGCGCGGTCGATCGCATCAGCGGTGTCCTTGCCGGTCGCCGTGTCGAGAACGTGCAGGACGCTTTCCTCGGATCCTCCCTCGGAGATGCCGTAGGCGACGTACTTGTTGTCGGGCGAGGGCTGGAAGTAATCGATCGCGTAATGCGTGCCCGCAGAGGTCGCACGCTTGTCGGGATCGAT
Source organism: uncultured beta proteobacterium (assembly GCA_963828665.1). Classification (GTDB taxonomy): domain Bacteria; phylum Pseudomonadota; class Gammaproteobacteria; order Burkholderiales; family Casimicrobiaceae; genus PALSA-1003. The sequence continues at coordinate 283,568 of CAWHFL010000010.1, read as the reverse complement.
CAGCAGGCGCTCCTTGCCGCCGGCCCCGTGTCGCATGTACAGCTTGAGCGAGTTGTCGGTGGCAAACCGCTTCAGATAGTAGTAGTCGCCGTTGTTCGGCTGCGCACCGGTGACGCGCGCCGCGGTATCGTCACCATAGCGCTGGATTTCCTTGAGGATCGCGCTGCGCTGGGGAATGCGGTCGAGCGCCGATCGCGTGGCATCGGCCTGTGCCTTCATCCACGCAGCGACATCGGGATTTTTCAGGTCTTCGAGCGCGCGGTACGGATCGGCGACCGTCGTCCCGAAGTAGGTATCGCTGGCAGGCTGCGCAGGAGGCGGCGCCAGCTTTGCCTGGCCGAATGCCGTGCCGGCGATCACCAAACCGAGCAGCGCCGGGAAACACCGAGTAGCAAAGCGGAAGCGAGCCATGGATGCTCCGGGATGAGTGTGCGAAAGTCTGCGATTATGCCAGTGGCCGCGGCGTGCAGCCACGATACGGCGATATACTGCGGCCTCAAGTCGAGGTCGCGCATCCCAAGATGCTATCCGAGCTCCTGTCCGCGGCGATCCTGCTGATCCTGGTGATCGACCCATTCGGCAATGTTCCGCTGGTCGTCAGCGCGCTGCAGGCGACACCCTCGGCCCGCCGTCGCTGGGTCGTGCTGCGCGAATGCGTGATCGCCTACGCGGTGCTGCTTGCTTTCCTGTTCGGCGGCCGCGGTTTCCTGATGCTGATGCATGTCTCCGAAACATCGCTTTCGATCGCGGGCGGAGTTATTTTGTTCCTGATCGCCCTGCGGATGGTCTTCTCGCATCCCGATGGCGTGTTCGGCGACGCGTCCGATAGCGAGCCTCTGCTGGTGCCGCTGGCGATTCCTGCGATCGCCGGACCGTCTGCGCTCGCGACCGTGATGCTGATGGCTTCGCGCGAGCCCGAGCACATCGACGTGTGGCTGCTCGCGCTGACGGTGGCGATGGCAGTCACGACGCTGGTGCTGCTTGCCGCCGGCCGTCTGCAGCGCCTCTTGGGCGAGCGCGGCATGCGCGCCTTCGAGCGCCTGATGGGACTGGTGCTCACCGCGGTCGCTGTGGAAATGCTGCTGACGGGCATCCGGAGCGTCGCGGCGCAATTTCGCGGCTGACGCCGCACCAGGCTCCGCCGCTCATGCGGCGGCCCACTTCGGTCGGTTCCACGACTTTCGATCTCGCGTCGGCCGCTCACGCGGCTAATAGCCACCCCGCCTCACGACGGACGGCGCCCGCCCGCTCGAGCTCGGTGATCAGCATTTCCGCCAGCGCCTCGGGCGCGAGGCGGAAAAAGTACTGGTTGAATTGGCGGTAAATCTCGACACGCTCGACATAAGCGGCCATTTCGGCCAGCGGCAGGCGTCTCCGGTCGAGCAGCGCAAAGCTCAACAGTGCCTTGAGCGCGTACTTAGCCACGCGCAGGCTGCTGGCTTCGAACGCTGCCGTGCGTTGGTAGGCGCGGTCGAGCGCAGCCGCGACATCGGTGAACGGCGCGCCATGTCCGGGAATCACGATGCTGACGTCCAGCCCGGCAAGCATGTCGAGCGTCGCGCGCGTTGCGGGCATCGCGCGCGGGTCGACCTCGGGCGGCATCACCAGGCCATAGCCGTTTTCCCACAAGGCGTCGCCGGAGATCAGGATGCCGTGCTCGGGATTGTGGAAAACCATCGCGGCCATGTCGTGGCCCGGCGCGGCAAGCGCGCGCCATTCCAGTCCTCCCCACACCTGCGTCTCACCCGGCCGAATGATTTCGTCGTAGCCGAAGCGGTCGGTTCGCTGATCGCAATAGCCGAGCAGCAGGGCCATCTCATCCCAACGATCGATCAGCGGCGCCTCGGCCTCGGGCAGCGCGATAGGGCATTGGTAATGCGCCTGGATCGTCGCGTTGCCGCCGATGTGATCGCTGTGGCAGTGCGTGTTGACCAGCCTGGCCAGAGGCTCGTCGCCGATGCCAGCCGGCGTCGCGAGCAGCGCCAGCGTCAGCGGCGCGTGGCGGACGTAACCGGAGTCGATCAGTACGTGCCCGTCGCGGCTTTTCAGCAGCACGTTGTTCGACGATAGCCAGTCTCGGACGAAGACGTGCAGCTGCGGCGGCAGCGCGGGCGCGGCAGTCATCGCAGCCGGCCTAGAAATTCTTCGATCAGCCCGACCCGATCTTCGACCGCCGGCGCGGCGCGCTCGATCCGTACGCGATCCTGGCCGGCGAACCGGTAGCGGCCGTCCTTCTGGATCAGCGCGATCAGCTTGCCGGCATCGAACGGCGGCTTCGGTCCGAACAGAACCTGCGAGCGCTCGGGGCCGGCATCGACCTTGACCACGCCGAGCGGCTTGGCCAGAAGACGCAGCCGATGACAATAGAGCAACGCTTGCGCCTGCTCGGGCGGCAGGCCGAAGCGGTCGATCAACTCCTCCTGCATCGAGGTGAGCTCGGCCGCGGTGTCGCAATTGGCCAGCCGCTTGTAGAGCACCAGGCGCTCGTGCACGTCGTTGCAGTAGGTCTCGGGAAGGAGCGCCGGAACGTGCAGGTTGATCTCGGTGGTGACGCCCATCGGGTCGTTGAGATTCGGCTCGCGTCCGGAGCGCAGCGAATCGACGGCTGCCTTGAGCATTTCGGTGTAGAGCTGAAAGCCGATCTGCTGCATCTCTCCCGACTGCTCGTCGCCGAGGACCTCGCCGGCGCCGCGAATCTCGAGGTCGTGCATCGCGAGATAAAAGCCGGAGCCCAGGTCCTCCATCAGCTGGATCGCCTCGAGGCGTTTTTTGGCCTGCACCGACAGCGCCTCCTCGCGCGGCGTCAGCAGATAGGCGTACGCCTGGTGGTGCGAGCGCCCGACGCGTCCACGCAGCTGATGGAGCTGCGCCAGGCCGAACTTGTCGGCGCGATGGATGATGATCGTGTTGGCGGTCGGCACGTCGATGCCGGTCTCGATGATCGTCGAGCAAAGCAGGAGATTGGACCGCTGCTGGTAGAAATCCCGCATCACGCGCTCCAGCTCGCGCTCGGGCATCTGGCCGTGCGCGATCGCGATGCGGGCCTCGGGCATCAGCGCCTCGAGCTTCTGTCCCATCGTCGTGATCGTGTCGATGTCGTTGTGCAGGAAGTAGATCTGTCCGCCGCGCTTCAGCTCGCGCAGGCACGCTTCGCGCACGATGCCGGGCGAGTATTGCGAGACGAAGGTCTTGATCGCCAGGCGCCGCTCAGGTGCGGTGGCGATCACCGAAAAGTCGCGCAGGCCCTCGAGCGACATCGCCAGCGTGCGCGGGATCGGCGTCGCCGTCAGCGTCAGCACGTCGACCTCGGCGCGTAGCCGTTTCAATTGTTCCTTCTGCCGCACGCCGAAACGGTGCTCCTCGTCGATCACCACCAGGCCGAGGCGCTTGAATTTCACGTCGCGCTGGATCAGCTTGTGCGTGCCGATGACGAGGTCGATGCGCCCGCTGGCGAGTCCTTCGAGCACGGTCTTCATCTCGGCGGCCGAGCGGAAGCGCGACAGTTCTGCGAGCTTCACCGGCAGGTCGCCGAAGCGATCGGAGAAGGTCTGGAAATGCTGCTCGACCAGCAGCGTCGTCGGGACGAGCACCGCGACCTGCTTGCCGTCGGCGACGGCGACGAACGCGGCGCGCAGCGCCACTTCTGTCTTTCCGAATCCGACATCGCCGCAAACCAGCCTATCCATCGGCTTGCCCGAGGTGAGGTCGCGGATCACCGCCTCGATCGCCGCCGCCTGGTCGGGCGTTTCCTCGAAGCCGAAGCCGGCGGCGAATGCCTCGTATTCATGCAGGTCGTACTTGAACGCGTGTCCCTGCCGGGCGGCGCGCTGCGCGTAGAGATTCAAGAGCTCGGCTGCGGTGTCGTGCGCCCGCTGGGCAGCTTTCTTCTTCGCCTTGTCCCATTGCCCGCTGCCGAGCTCGTGCAGCGGCGCCTCATCGGGCGATGCACCGCTGTAGCGGCTGACCAAATGGAGACTCGATACCGGCACGTACAGCTTGGCGTCGTTCGCGTACAGCAGATGCAGGTATTCATTCGGGCCGTCACCCAGGTCGAGTGTGGTGAGGCCGAGATAGCGACCGATGCCATGCTGCTCGTGCACGACAGGGTCGCCGACCCGCACCTCGGACAAATCGCGCAGCATCGCGTCGACGTTGCTGCGCCGCACATCGCGTTTGCCGGGCCGCCGCACGACGCCCGCGTAGAGCTCGGCCTCGGTGATCAGCGCGATGTTGGCTTCGGGCCAGACGAAACCGGCATGGAGAGGACTCGCGACCAGCGCCGGGCTCGCGTCGCCGGCGATGAATTCGGCCCAGTCGGCGACCAGCGCCGGCTTGAATCCGTATTCGGCGAAATACTGCTGCATGGTTTCGCGGCGCCCGAGACTCTCCGCCGCGATCAATATGCGTTCGCGCGTGGCGGTCACATGGCGTTTGAGCGCGCGCAGCGGATCGTCGGCACGGCGATCGACCTGGACGGCAGGCAGCGCGTGCGTGGCCGGTCCGTGTCGCGACGTCCTGGCGGGGGCGGTGACTTCAGCGGCAGCCGGCGCAGCGGCGTCGGCATCGATGCCTTCGATCGGGCGCTCGGTTGCGGTATTGTTGGCAGCCGGCGCAATGCGCGCGTCGGCCGCCGGCGTTTCGTCGGACGGAAGCTCGATGCGGGCGAAAGGCTTCAGTACGCGATGGAACTCGTCCTCCGGCACGAACAACTCGTTCGGCGCGAGCAGCGGCCGCGCGCGATCTCCGCGCAACAGCCGGTAGCGCGCGTCGGTGTCTTCCCAGAAACGTCGGATCGCCGAGGGCACGTCGCCGTGCAGGCAGACCAGAGCCTCGTCCGGCAGATACTCGGTCAACGTCGCAGTGGCGTCGAAAAACAGCGGCAGGTAGTACTCGATGCCGGCGGGCATGACACCGTTGGACACGTCCTTGTACAACGGTGACTTGGACGGGTCGCCTTCGAATACTTCGCGAAACCGCCCGCGAAAGCGCGTGCGACCGGCTTCGTCCTGCGGAAACTCGCGTGCCGGAAGCAACCGCACCCGCGGCACCGGGTAGACGGTGCGCTGGCTGTCGACGTCGAAAGTGCGAATCGATTCGATCTGGTTGTCGAACAGGTCGATGCGGTAGGGCAGCGGGCTGCCCATCGGAAACAGGTCGATCAAGCCGCCGCGTATGCCGAATTCGCCCGGGGAAACGACCTGCGTGACGTGCTGATAGCCGGCCAGCGCCAGCTGCGCGCGCAGGCGATCGACGTCGAGTGTTTCGCCCTGGTCGATAAAAAACGTGAACGCCGCGAGATACGATGGTGGCGCGAACCGATACAGTGCCGTCGTCGCCGCGACGATCACCACATCGCAGTCGCCGCGCGACATGCGGTAGAGCGTCGCCAGCCGCTCCGACACCAGGTCCTGATGGGGCGAGAAATGATCGTACGGCAGCGTCTCCCAGTCGGGCAGGACCGCGAGCTTGAGCGCCGGAGCGAACCATGCGATTTCGGCGGCCAGCCGCTGCGCGGCCAGCGCGTCGGCGCAAACGACGGCGACGAGCTGCCGGCGCTGCGCAGCTTCAGTCGCAGCTTGCGATAGGGCCAGCGCGTCGGCGGAGCCGGCGAATGGCTGTGCGATGGCCTTCCGCCCGGGAAGTGGCACGGCGGGCAGAAGGCTGGGAAGGGGAACGAACGGCGGCGGGCTGGACGCCGGCGACGGAGACCTCAATGTGCGACGCGGCCGTACTGATCGTCGAAGCGGACGATGTCGTCTTCGCCCAGGTAATCGCCACACTGCACTTCGATCATGATCAGCGGCTCGTCGAGGGGGTTCTCGAGGCGGTGCCGCGTTTCGATCGGAATGAAAGTCGATTCGTTGACATGAACCGGATAAACGCGATCGCCGTTGGTGACTCGCGCTTCGCCGCTGACGACGACCCAATGCTCGCCGCGACGATGGTGGAGCTGCAGCGACAGCGCACCGCCCGGTCTGACCTCGATGCGCTTGATCTTGAATCCGGGCCCCTCCTGCAGCACCGTGTATGCGCCCCACGGCCGGGCGACGGTCCGGTGCAGCTTGTAGGCGTCGTGGCCGCGCGCTTTCAGTTCGCCGACGACCTCGCGAACGCGCTGCAGGTGATCGCGGTGTGCGACCAGCACCGCATCCGGCGTGTCGACGATGACCAGATTGTCGACGCCCACGGTGGCGACGACGCGGTCGCCGGCATGGACGAACGTGTCGCGGGTGCCGATCGACACGCGTTCGCCCTGGCCGCGATTGCCGGCGGCATCCGGCTCGGTCAGCGCCGAGACCGCTTGCCACGAGCCGACGTCGCTCCAGTCGAAACCGCCGCGGATGACCGCGACCCGATCGGCCTTTTCCATCACCGCGTAGTCGATAGAAATGTCCGGGACGGCGGCAAATAGCGCGGCATCGATCTCGAGCATCGATGCGTCGGCGCCGGCGCGCAGCCCCTGCCACACGGCCTTTGCCGCTTCGTACATCGCCGGCGCATGCTCGCGGAATGCCGCGAGTATCGTCGCGGGCGTGAAGCAGAACATCCCCGAGTTCCAGACGTAGCTGCCGGCGGTGAGGAACGCCACCGCCTCGGCGAGCGGCGGCTTTTCGATAAAGCGCGCGGCGCGAAACGCGTCAGCCGATCCGAGCGCCTCGCCGCATTCGATGTAGCCGTACCCGGTTTCGGGATGCGTCGGGCCGATGCCGAAAGTCACGATCCAGCCCGCCGTAGCAAGGGTCTTGGCGCGATCGACGGCTGCGGTGAACGCACCGCCGTCGCGGATAAGATGATCGGACGGCAGCACGAGCAGGATCGCGTCGGCGCCGTACTGCGATTCCGCGTACAGCGCGCCCAGCGCGATCGCCGGGCCGGTGTTGCGACCGAAAGGCTCGAGCAGATAGGCAACGCGCGCCGACGCGTTGTCGATCGCGGCCGAGAACTGGTCCTTGGTCTGAAAATAATAATCCCGGTTGGTAATGACGACGACTCCGGCGATGTCGGGCAGCGCGGCGGCGCGGGCGGCGGTCTTGCCGAGCAGCGTCTCGCCATCCGGCAGGACAAGGAAAGGCTTCGGCGCGGTCTCGCGCGACAGGGGCCACAGGCGCGTCCCGGCGCCGCCGGACAGGATGATGGGAACCAACGGCATAGGCATGTTCAGAATGGTTTTCCGAGCTGCCCATTGTACTCGACGCCTTTTCGACGACCGGCCCGCGCCGGCTCAGTGTAGTGCTAGCGACGCGGGCACTTGGCTTGCGCTCTGCAGCCCCCATATAACCAATCAAGCGGCAAGCCGCGCGGGGAACCTTGCCCTCGCGGTGGTATCATATCGACACCAGTGCGCGAGCCGATTCGGCAAAGCTCGCCGCAGGACCGGTTACCGGGGGCGACCTGGTTTCGACGGGGACTGTGAAGCAGCGCGGGGCATGCCAAGGTGCAGAACCTTGTGAATCCTCTGCAATCGCAAACTTAACTGCGAACGACGAAAACTACGCTCTGGCGGCTTAATCCCGCTGGACCTCGCACCGGGCGGCGCTCAGCCCGGGTGATGTAACTGTCACAGCGAGGACATTTCGAGCGATCGCGTGCGTCCGGGTCACTTGGGCGACACGCTAAAGCAAGGTGACTGGTCCCGGCGTTGCCTGCCCGTCAGTGGCGCCGGGGCGAGAGCACAATGATGTGGCTAAGCATGTAGTCCCGACTGTGTAGCGTTTTCGGACGCGGGTTCGATTCCCGCCGCCTCCACCAAACGAGAGAATCACGGCCCCGGTAACGGGGCCGTTTTTTGTTACCGGTATACAAAGGTATTGCGTTGTTTTCGCGAGAGGGTATCGTTTCCCGTGCGCAGTCAGTCATAGTTTCACCAGAACTACGACAGTATGGTCGACGACGATCCTGCAATCGCGGCGTTTCTTCGTGCCGCCGCCGATGCGAGCCCCGACGAAGAGCCGCTGGTGTTGCCCCGGTGGCAACGCGCCGACTGGGCGACGCTGTTTTCGCATGGGCATCGGGTCAAGGTTTCGCGCGGCAACATGCTCATCAGGCAGAATGCTGCGGAAAGAGCGCTGTACTTCATCGGGTCCGGCATTCTGGAAGTGACGTCGGTCGTCAGCTACTTCCGGGTGAGCTCGATCGGCTGGTTCCATCCGGGCTCCGTGGTGGGTGAGCTGTCGTTTCTCGACGGCAAGGCGCGCTCGGCGGAGATAAGGGCCGTAGCGGACAGCGAACTCCATCGACTCGACTTCCAGGGATACGACGCATTCGCCGATGCGCACCCGCGCGAGGCTTGCGATCTGATGTTCGCGATCGCCCGTGTCGTCGCGTTGCGCTTGCGAAACACGTTGTCGAACATCGAACGGTCGATAGGCTAGGCGAGCAATGCGGGCCTGCGTCACGACTCGCCCACGATGAGGCAACCTCCCGCCTTTACAGGCGATTAACAGCACTGCTCAGGGGTAGTGGGCGTCCAGAACCAGCTACGGGACACAGGCGTGGCTAGACGCTCGTTCGCGTGGCACCAGATGCCTACCGACGACAAAGCGCGGGTCCAACCAGGCAGCAAGCGACAATGTGGCGCTGCCGCGAGACGCGAAAGCTCAAGGCGCCGCCTGACCCGTTGACCAACGCATCGCTACGCCGGGAAGGTTCATACAAGGTCGTGCGAGCAGCCCTGGCGCTTCCAACGAGCCGTCGCTCAAGGCGAGAAACGGCAGGTACATGAGTGAGATGACGCTTGCACAAGCGGCTTTTGAGACGCGGTTTTTGGGCATGCTCGCGCAGCGCTCCGGCGGTGCGTTGACCGACCGGAATCACCGCAATTGATAACGAGATAGGCGCAGGACCAACCGCACTAATGCGCTCCGATTATCTAGAGCGGTTATCCCTTCCTGTGCCCGAACCGCAGCGCCGCTCCGAGGCTCAGCAGCAGTGCAAGCGCCGCTAGTGCCCAGGTGGAAAGCGTCGGGACGGAGGTCGACGCTGTTGGCGACCCGGTCGGGGTGAACACGGCCGTGACCGAGCCGTCCAGATTGCAGGTGAACGCGCCGCTGACGCCGGTGCCGGTTGGCGCGCCGCCCAGCGCCGGCAGGACATCGGCGCTGATCGTGTAGGGCTGCGGTGTCGACGGAATCGGATAGATGAATCCGAGCGCTCCCGAGAAGGTCGGTGGATTCTGCGTGTAGAACGTTGTCGCCTGCGGTCCGTTGTTGATGCTGACAAACGCGATGAGGTTATTATTTGCCGCAGGCAGCGCATAGCTTGCACTCACCGAGCCCGAGATCTGCGTGGGTGTGCAGGATGCTACGATCAGGTTCGAGTAAGAGACGAAGAAGCCCTGCGCGTTGGCATTGCCGCAAACCGACAAGCCGGCGCACAGCGCGAGGACCGACGACAAGCCCGTTGTCGAACCACTCCGTAGACGCATCTAACCCTCCCCTTCCGGTTGCATTAAATTTCTCGACCCCCTGAGCACCGAGATTGTCGCTTGCGTGCCGGGGCGGACACAAGGGCCGGACCGTTACACTTAGGGGACAGACAACCGATCGAAGTCGGCTGGCCTTCAGGTCAGGCGAGGCATTCGCGGAGCTTAAGTTCCGCTACGGATTGGGGCGGGGGCGTCGCATCTGCCTAGGGGGGAGCGCCGGTGCATCGCGATGGGGCGTATATTGTCCACTACGAAATATTTCGCCGTTGGCGACATTCCCGCTGCACCCCTTAGTCCCAAGGACGCCGTGATGTTTTATCGCTTGTTTCAACGGTGTACGCGAGCGGGGGCGGCCACCTGTGCGAAAGGCTACATCGCCAAAGGCTACGGTCCCAGGTGATGGTGTGTGCGCCGCAGTGAGCAGCCGGGCCTGAGACGCGCCAATTCGCCGGAGCCATGGTTTCGCACGCCACCCGACGCGCTGCCCGTCGCGAGGACCTCGGCCTAACCAAGTTCGAATACGCGGTCCTGCGGCGCTTGCGCACGCCGCAGCTGATCCAGGCGTTCGTCAATGCGATACCGATCAACCACGAGAGCGGCGGCGAGACAGTATTCTCGGTCCGGCAGGTCCTGGCGTACCGCCGCGCGCATTGCATCGAGGCCGCGCTACTTGCCGCCTGTGCGCTGTGGATCCACGGCGAGCCGCCCCGCGTCATGCATCTGGATTGCGACGCCAGCGACTATCCGCATGTCGTGGCTTTGTTTCGCCGAGGCAAGTGCTGGGGCGCGATCTCCAAATCCAACGGCGTGGCGCTTCGCTATCGCGATCCGGTCTACCGCAATCTACGCGAGCTCGCGATGTCGTATTTCCACGAATACTCAACGCGCAGCGGACATAAGACCTTGCGCAGCTATGCGCCGCCGCTTGACCTGCGCCGCATCGACCCCGGGCTATGGGTCACGGCCGCCGGATGCTGGCAGCTGCACGGCCAGCTCGAGCGCAGGCGTCATTACGCGTTGATTTCGACCGCGCAGCAGAAAATGCTTTCACGCCGCGATGCGTTCGAGCGCGCCGCTGCGAGGCTCGTCCAATTTCCGAAGGAACATCAACCAGGATGAAGACGATACGGTGGGGCATGATCGGTTGCGGCGACGTTGCCGAGGTCAAGAGCGGTCCCGGATTCTACAAGGCGGAGCATTCGTCACTGGTCGCCGTCATGCGTCGCAACGGCGCGCTGGCCGCAGACTACGCGCGCCGACACGGTGTGGCGCGCTGGACCGATGATGCGGAGGCGATCATCCAGGCGCCGGACATCGATGCGGTGTATATCGCGACCCTGACCGACACTCACCGCGACTACACGCTGCGGTGCGCCCGCGCGGGCAAGCCGGTCTACGTCGAAAAGCCGATGGCGATGCGGCACGCCGACTGCATGCAGATGATCGACGCCTGCCGCGACGCCGGCGTGCCCCTGTGGGTCGGCTACTATCGCCGCGCGCTTCCGCGCTTTCTCAAAGTCCAGGAGATGGTGGAAGACGGCGCGGTGGGGCCGGTACGCATGGTGATCTCGCGCCAGTTCGCGGCCGCCCCGAAGATTGGCGACGGCGATGCGCTGCCCTGGCGCATCGATCTGGCGAAGAGCGGCGGAGGCTTTTTCTTCGAAGGCGCTTGCCACACGTTCGATTTCCTCGATTTTGTGTTCGGTCCGATCGTCGAGGCCCACGGCATCGCTTCCAATCAGTCCGGTGCGTATCAGGCGGAGGATACGGTCGCGGCCACCTACCGGTTCCGGTCCGGCGTCCAGGGTTCCGGGACGTGGTGCTACGCAGCCGGCGAAGACTACGAGATGAACGAAATCGTCGGCGAGCGTGGCCGGCTGCAGTTTTCGACGTCGCAAGCGTTGCCGATCCGGCTTTTTCGCGACAACAAGGTGGAGGAGTTCCCGCTGGCCGATCCTCCGCACGTACACCAGCCGCTGATTCAGACGATCGTAAACGAGTTGAACGGGCAGGGGCGTTGCCCGAGCACCGGAACGAGCGCGGCACGCACCGCCTGGGTGATGGACCAGATTCTCAAGGAGTTTCGCGGCGGGCTGCGACTTGCGGACGCCCGCTGACTTCAAGCTTTCACATTCGCCGTGCAGAATGCCTCGTCGGATCAGCTGGCGTGGCAATCATGGATGAAAGCTTCAGATATCGCGGCTTCAACGTACAGGTCGAAGTCTGGGAAAGCAGAAACGATCGCCGCATCCGATGGATATGCGGCGTGACGTTGGTGAAGGACGGCTTGGGCTATGCGGCGAGCTTTTCGAATCGCCTGTTCGACTGGCCGGCCGAGGCGCGGCGCTATGCGGAAATGCGGGCGAAAAAACTGCTGGACTCCTACGAGGCGGGCGATACCGCCGTTTTAGGCGCGCCGGTCTTCAGGCATGACTCGACGTATCAGCCGCAAAGTCCGGTAGACCCGCTGACTGATTCGCACGGTCGCTTTTAGCTCGCTCTCACGCGTGCACTCGAAGCAACCGCCTCACACCGAGAGTCCGACAGCCCGATAAGTTCGGGCTGTATCGCGGGTCAGAAGTTCCCGGCGCGTGCGCCGCAAAAACTGCATCCTGGCGGCTGCGGCTATCTCCTACGCGTTCCCGTTCGTTCTCCGACAGGCAGCAGTGGTCGCCGAAACCCGTTCGCGGCCGGGAGTCTTACAACGCAATCATCCGTGCGCCGATTGAAAGGCTGAGCGTGCGCGCGCGATAGTGACGACGCCATGGATATGACGTCCTCGAACTAACACTAACCGAGGGTACGGCGCCGAGACGCGCCCAACTGTTGAGAAGGAAAACCAAATGAACGCGATGCGCGTGGTGCTGGCAGTGGCCCTTTCGTCAAGTTGTCTCTATGCGTCGCAGACCCAGGCGATGGTCATCCTGTCGAACGGCGACACCCAGGTCGTCTGGCGCGTCGGCGACCCGGAGCCGTCGATCAATGAGAACGTCGCTTGGTTTAGCGCCGCCGTCTGCGGTGCCGAGCTCACCTGGCTCGGCCAGCGCTTCCCGGGCCTTCCGATGCGAACCTTGACCAGGGCTCCCGGCGATTTCGATTGCGTGATTTATCGCGGCGACGATGCGCGATTCGTTGCCGACAACCTGGTTATCGACGGCGACCAGTGATTAGCGCTTCGCGTTTGCCAAGCCGACGACTCTGGCGCGACTAGGGCCGAGCCTGCAGCCAGGTGCGAAGCTGCGCAGCGACAGTTTCGATGTGGCGCGTGATTGTGGTGTGGTGGTCGCCCGGGACGACCACCATCTGCGCGTCAGGGATAAATCTGGCCCACCCCATTGCCGGTCGCGTGTCCGGATGATGCTCGGGACGCAGCACGACCACGCGACCCGTGTACGGCGCCGGAGCGTACTTTTTTATGGTGTCGCGGTAACGCGCAATGGTGCCCACTGGCTCCGCCTCGACGGGTACCCCCGCCGCGGAACGCCGCCGCGAGCGCTGGGCTTCGGCTCCGAAGCTGACGCCGGGAAAGACGACCTTAGGCGCTTGCGGCGCAACCGTATCGATCATCACCACACCGGAAACTTCCTCTCCCGCGCGCATGAGTTCTCGCGCAATCTCCAGCGCGACCATGCCGCCGGCGCAGTGCCCGCCGAGAACGTACGGTCCGTGTGCACGCGCCGCGCGCACCGCTGGCAGGCGCTCGGCGGCCATCGCCTCGATCGAATCGGGCACGTCCGGATCGATCAAGCCGTGGGGATGCACCGCGTAGAACGGCTGATCCTCGCCGAGGGCGCGCGCGAGCTTGTGGCTGAAAAAGCCGCCGCCGGTGAAATCGCCGTGCAGGAAAAAGAACGGCGGCTGGGTGCCGCTGGCATTGAGCGCGACCAGCGGTGCCCGGTCCTCGCGTGCGCTGCTCCTGATCGCGCGCGTCAGGTGCCCGATCGTCGGCCCCGCAAACAGCGCCGTCAACGGTAGCCGGCAGCCCGACATGCGCTCGATCGCATCGATCATTTGCGCCGCCAGCAGCGAGTGGCCGCCCAGATCGAAGAAATTGTCGGTGATGCCGATGTTGCGCACGGCGAGCAGCTCTTCCCAGATCGCCGCCACCATCTGATCTAGCGGGTCCCGCGGCGGGACGTGCCACCCGGTACGCTGCTGCGCCAGGTCACTCGGCGCCGGCAGAGCGCGGCGGTCGATCTTGCCGTTGGGTGTCAGCGGCATGGCCAGCAGCATCACGATCGCGGCCGGCGCCATATAGTCGGGTACAACCGGCCGCAGCTGTGCCCAAAGGTCGGCGGGCGTCGGTCGCGTGCCCGGCGCGGCGACGATGTATGCGGTTAGTTGCCGCGTATCCGAGGTGTCGCCATGCACGACGACGGCGACTTCGGCAACCTGCGGCAGTCGCTGCAACGCCGCTTCCACTTCGTCGACCTCGATGCGGTGCCCCCGGATCTTCACCTGGCGATCGCGCCGGCCAAGGAACTCGAGCGCGCCGTCGGCGCGGATGCGCGCACGATCGCCCGTTCGGTAGAGCCGCGCTCCAGGAGCCGAATCGAACGGATGCGGGACGAAACGCTCGGCGGTGAGCTCGGGGTGCTTGAAGTAGCCGTTGGCCAGCCCCGGTCCGCCGATATAGATCTCGCCCGGGACGCCGATCGGCGCCGGCTCGCGCCGATCATCGAGAACGTACACCTCGGTGTTCGCGATAGGCCTGCCGATAGGCACGGTCGCCGCATCGGCTGCGACCTCCCGCACCTCATGCCAGGTCGCGAAGGTGGTCGTCTCGGTCGGACCGTAGACGTGCAACAGCCTGCGCGGGCGGCCTTCGCGCAGTGCCGCCTCGACCGTCCGGGGCTCGGCCGCTTCACCGCCGAACAGCACGTCGCGGCCGCGGAACAGCGCAGGCTCGGCGCGCGCAAGCTGGTTGAAAAGCGCCGTGGTGACGAACATCGCCGTCACCCGGTGGTCGTCGAGCGCGCTGGCGAATGCTGCCGGTGAAAGCATCGTCTGATAGGGGATCGAAGCGAGCTGGCCGCCGTTTAATAATGCGCCCCAGATTTCGAACGTCGACGCATCGAACGCGGGATTGGCGATGTTCGCGACGACGTCGCCCGGCCCAAGTTGCAGGTAGTCGGTGGCGGTGACAAGCCGAACGATCGCGCGGTGCGGAATGACGACACCTTTCGGACGGCCGGTCGAGCCCGAGGTATACATCACGTACGCCGCATCGTTGCCCAGGGCGAGATTGCCCGGGTCCGAGCGGTCGTGGGCGCCGATTTCCGCCCAGTCGCGGTCGATACAGCATGTGCGCACCGTACCGGCCGGCACGCGGTCGAGCAGGTGCTGCTGCGTTAACACCAACCGCGGTCCGGCCTCCTCGAGTATCGACGCCAGCCATGCGCCTGGAAGCGCGGGGTCGAGCGGCAAGTAGGCGGCTCCGGCTTTGAGTATGCCGAGCAACGCGAGCGTCATGTCGGCCCCGCGCTCCATCGCGACCGCAACGAGGGACTCGCGGCGCACGCCCTGAGCGCCGAGGAAACGCGCCAGCTGATTGGCGCGTCCGTCGAGCTCGCCGTAAGTCAGGGTGGCGGGGCCGCCGCGTACGGCGATCGACGCCGGTGCGCGCGCGGCTTGCGCCGCGAACAGCTCGTGCACCGACGCTTCGCTGCGATCGGACGTGACACGGTTCCACTGCGCCAGCAGCTGCGCACGCTCCGAAGGGGTCTGCAGCGGAAGCCGGGAGACGCGCTCGGCGGGGTTTGCGACGATGGCCGCAAGCAGGGTGCGCCACTGCGCCACCATGTTTTCGATCGTCGCCGGGTCGAACAGCGCTGCCGAATATTCGAAGCGTCCCCCCAGTTGTCCCGCGCTTTCGGTGACGGCAAGATAGAGATCGAACTTTGCGTTGTTGTCGACGATGCCCTGAATCGCCTGCACGTCCAGACCCGCGAGACGCCAGTCCGGCGGCGGGGTATTTTGCAGCGCAAAGGAAACCTGAAACAGCGGATTCCGCGACAGCTCGCGGGTGGGGGCGAGATCTTCGACCAGTTTCTCGAACGGCAGATCCTGGTGCGCGTAGGCGTCGAGCGAACACGTTCGCACGCGCGCCAGGTAATCGACGAACGACGGATCCCCATTCAAGTCGCCGCGCAAGACCAGCGTATTGACGAAAAAACCGATCAGTCCCTCAAGCTCGGGGCGGCTGCGGCCGGCGATCGGCACCCCGACGGCAATGTCATCCTGTCCGCTGTACCGATGCAACAGCACCTGGAAGGCGGCCAGCAAGGTCATGAACAGCGTCGCTCCTTCGCGCAAGCCCAGCGCCTTCAGCGCCGACGTCAGCGTCGGGTCGATCGTGAACGGCACCCGACCGCCGCGCGCGCCCGCAACGGCGGGCCGTGGCCGATCGAGCGGCAACTCCAGCGCAGGCAGACCGGCCAGCGCGCCTCGCCAGTAAGCGAGGCGACCTTCCAGCACCGGGCCTTGCAGCCATTCGCGCTGCCAGGCTGCGAAATCGGCGTACTGGACCGGCAGTGCCGGGAGCGGTGAGGCAAGCCCACGCTGAAACGCTTCGTATAGCGCCGCCAGCTCGCGCGAAAAAATGGCGCTCGACCAATGGTCGGTGACGATGTGGTGCATGTTCAACAGCAGCCAGTGCTCGTCGGCCCCGAGCCGCAGCAGCTGCGCGGTGAATAGCGGTCCGCGCTCGAGATCGAACGGCTGGCGACAGAATGCTTCGGCCAGGCGACGGGCTTCGACCTCGCGCGCCGCGCCGGGAAGCGCCGAAAGGTCGTCGACATGAAGGCGCAGCGGCGAAGACGGCGCGACCAGCTGTCGCGGCTGGCCATCGATGACGGCGAAGCGCGTGCGCAGCACATCGTGGCGATTCAGGATTTCACTGATACTCGCTTCCAGCGCCGGCACGTCCAGCCGACCCGCCAATCGTTGCACGCGTGGCGTGTTGTAAACCGAGCGGTCCGGCAGCAGCCTGTCCAGAACCCACAGACGTTGCTGCCCGAACGACATGATTTCCTCGTACGAATCATCGCCCGCGGGGCGCGCTCGGGGAGCAGTCATTGCATTGCGCCTTGCGGTTTGCGCCTTACCTCGACCCCGGCACGCTGAATGATATCGGCGTATGTCGCGATATCGGAGCGGACGGCCAGTCTCCAGCCACCCGAAGGCGACCCGGCAAACCGATCCGTCGCCGTATCCCCAATCATGAGTTTAGCGCGCCATCTTCGTTTCTCGATTCAAAGTAGCTTCTCACGAATGCATGCAGCGCCTTCTTGCCCGAATTCCAGCGCCAACAACCGCCGTCGTCGAGCGCGATATCGTTAAACGGGTCGAAGTCGAAAGCCTGCAGTCTGCCGTAGCGTGCTCCATACTGGCGGTCTTCGATATCCCCGTGCCATAGGTGAAACAGCTGCCCTCCAACCCAGCCGACACGCCCCATCACGCTCTCCGAATAAGGATGAGCCCACGCCAGATAGTGGCGCCTCCACCGATCATTCATGAGCACAGCGCGGGCGCCGTAGTCCAGCATTCCAAGCGCTGCGCAGAGTATTGCACGATCTCCAGTGCCCAAAATGCAAGCGTCGTATAGCCGGTGCTCTTCGAGAACCTGCCGGCGGGCCGCCCAGGCAAGACCGGCCGTGGAGCCTCGCTCCAACGGCGCATTGGCCAAGAAGAGATCTTCGGGACTCGCTTGGTCGGCCGCGAGCTTGGAGACGACGGAGTAAGAGGTCGGGGGTGCGCTCCAAGACTGCAGATCATGAACGGTCGCGTGCCGCGGGAGGTCATGGCGTTCGTGAAAAAGGTGAACGACCGCGGAAGCGTCGAGCGCACGACTGGCCTGTTCCACCCAATCTTCGTTGCCGAAAACGATGTCGCAATCGAGCCAGGCGATCTTATCGCAATGCTTCGGCACCCACTCCAGCGCGATATTGAGCAGACGCTCTTTTTGCCACATGACGTCGCCGCCACGGATCTGCACGAGGATATCGGCGTCTTCCTTACAAAGTTGAAAGGCGCCGTCGAACGCGAGTTCCACGGTTACAAGGGGAACCGCAAGACGTCGGTGGAATACACGATAGTTCTCAAGTCGCCGCTTGTATCCAACCGGATTGAAATAGCAGGTGATCGCCCACAGCCGGACAGCGGTATCGTCTGTCATGGAGGCCGAAGCGGTTTAGGAGCGCCCGGATCTTCTTCGCAACGTCTCCAACTCTGCGACGACCTGGTCATGGTTCTCATCGGTGTCATTTTCGACGAGGAGCGCTGACATATCTGCAACCGTCGGCGCATCAAACAAGGCGCGCAGGGAGACTCTTGCGTGAAACTGCACGAGCACCCGCGATACCAGCTGGGTCGCCAGCAACGAGTCACCACCCAAGTCAAGAAACCGATCGTGCATGCCGACGCGGTCCAGACCAAGCACATCGGCCCACAGTTGCGCCAACTTTTCCTCCAGTGGCGCGCGCGGTGCGATGAAAGCGCTGTCCAGCGCCGGTCGTGTCCGGCCTGGGAAGGGCAAGGCACGACGATCGACTTTGCCGGTCGCGGTCAAAGGCAAGGCATCGAGCGTGATGAAGGTGGAAGGCAACATATAGTCAGGCAGCTTGTCGCCGAGTATGCGCCGAAGCTCGGTGACAGCCAGGACTGGCGCTCCTGCGCCGACGATATACGCTACGAGGCGCTTATTTCCAGGCTCATCCTCCCACCCGGCGACCGCCGCCGCCTCGATACCTTCGATGTCGAGAAGAGCCGCCTCTATCTCCGTCAGCTGGACGCGGTAACCGCGTATCTTGACCTGGAAGTCCTTGCGACCGTGATGGAAGAGACACCCATCCGAGCTTCTGCGCCCAAGGTCGCCGGTGAAGTAGATGCTCTCCTCCTCCTTCCCCGCCAGGCGCGGCAATGCGATCGGGGCGAGATCGGACTGCTGCCAATAACCAACGGGGTTGTAACGGCTGCTGATGGCGATCTCACCGATCTGATCGGCGCCGACCGGACGACCGCCATCGTCGAGCAACAGGATATCCGCATCGGCAATCGGATAGCCTCCGGGTACCACGTCGCCGCGGAGCGAAGCCGTGCGATCGGCAAAGTAGTATGCGTAGTCGTCAAATTCCAGACATCCCAACGAGCCGGCGAGAATGCTCGCGCGAGCGAAATGCCGTCGATACAGCTCTACATCGGCGCGGTACGCGGGCTCACCGAACAACAGAATCAGGCGCAAATGCGGAAACTCTTCACTGGCGGCCAGCGCGCCGGCGAAGCTGCGGAAGGTGGATACGGCCGCGCGGTAGATCGTAATCTTTTCCTCGATCAGCCATTCGGCAAGAGCGAACACCGTTTCGCTCCGGAGAGCCACGGGATAATACGTGGCGCCGTTGAGGAGAGCGTAAAGGCATGGCCGCAGACTTGCGCGAAACATGAGGATCCGGTCGTCCATGCATATCTGAAACATGTTGGTGTGACGCATCACCGCGTGCAGCACGCCGCGCTGGTTCCAGACGATGCCCTTCGGCGCACCGGTCGAGCCGGAGGTATACGCGATGGCGGCACAAGAATCCGTCCGGACAGCCACGCCGGGATTTTCGTCGGGGAAGAGCCCGCCGATCTCATCGATGTTGACCACTGGAATATGGCTGAGCTGGCGCGCCAATGGCAGGTTTGCGTTGTCGGTCACCAGCAGGCCGGCGTTCGAATGCTCCAACACGTACCTGAGTCTGGCTTGCGGAAAACCGATCTCCAGAGACACCTGCACCTTGCCCGCTTTCAACACACCGAGCGAGGCGATAACGAACGGCACCCCATGTTCGAAGAGCACCGCGATCGGCTGCTGCCCGACGTCGGGCCGACCCAGGATGGCGCGCGCCACGCGATTGGCGGCTCGGTTCAACTCGTCATAAGTGAGGGTATGCCGCGCACTCCTGACGGCGATTCGTTCAGGATATCTGGCGACCTGTTGTTCGAAGCGACCGGAGATGGATTGGTCGATCTCTTCCCGCTCGAACTCGATGAACGTACGTGCCGGATGGAAACACTTCTCCCGGATCGCTCGCTGCTCAGGTGGGAAGTTTGCGACCGTTTCGGAGAAATCGCGCATCTACTGTCCCATCCGCAGACACTGATGGTGTGCCGGGTGAGTGGCGGAGCTTACTGCCCCCCTCTGGACGAATCAATAGAGAATGAAGAAGGCGTCTTCGCGTAGCGAAGTGTGATTCTGGCGACCTTACGCGGCGCGCAGCGTTGGCGTGAAAAACTCCGACCGAAGTGACGTACTCATGCGCTCGTAGCTGGACGATCGCCGAACTTGCTCTTACTCGGCAGACCAAAAGGAAAGGGCAGGGAACAGACCGTCCGGCCAACCTGAGGCAATCGGCCGGTAGCTGCAATTCGGGTCTGCCCTGCCTGAATTCATTATGCGCGGATGAACGTTGCACGCCATCGGCGAATCGCCGATTCTGCTGTAAGCATACGCAGATCACCAGCGTAGGAATGCGGCGAAGCGAACGTCTAGCCTTGGCGCCCCGTCCTGGCCAGACGCCGGCGCAGCTCGTCCGATGCGAGCGAGGCTTCGTAAGCAGCGCGCGATTCGCCAGCGGCTCGTTCGCCCGCCGCGATCGCGTCGATCTGGCGTTTCATCGACCGGACGACCCCCGGCTCGCATTCGGCGAGCGCTGCGACATAGGCGTCCACCCGGCGGGTCAATTCCTGGCGTTCGACGAGCTCGGTCAGAAAGCCGATGCGCAGCATCTCGTCGGCGTCGATCGTCTGCGCGGTCAGGAATACACGCTTGGCCTGCGCGGCACCGAGCGCCGCCACCGCGCGTCGCAGGCCGCCCGGATAGTAATGGAGTCCGAATTTCGCCGCCGGCATGAACATCCGCGAGCCCCGTACGCCGAGCCGGAAGTCGCAACACAGCGCAAGATCGGTCGCCCCTCCATAGACGCTGCCGTTCAGCGCGCAGATCGTGGGCAGCGGAAATCGCTCGATCGCATCGAGCAGCTCTTCGAAATGGCGGTCGAGGCGACCGACGATCGCATCGACCGTGTAACCCGAGCTGAAGCTGGTCTCCCCGGTCCCGGTGAATACCAGCGCCCGGGCCGCCGGATAATGCTTCCCGGCATCCAGATAGCCGCGGATGATCGCGACGTCGTCCGGATCGATGCGATTGTGCTCCGCCGGCCGACGGAGGCGTATCGTCGCCACAGGGCCGGCGACCTCGAGCGCCGGCGGGCCGCCGGCAGCGGTAAGCGTCATCGCCGACGGTCAGGAAGCGCTGTTGCGCCAGACATTCACGGCGAAAATGACGATCGAGGCGAACAGCACGATCGATGCGATTCCTGCGACCGGTCCGAACGCAGCGTTACCCTTGAACAGCAGCACCAGCGCGATCATCGCCACCGGCAGCGCGAGGTTGTACAGCCAGAAATGCACCCGGCACCAGATCGACGCGCCGGCCGCGGGAAAGCGCTCGTAGATGAATCCGGTAAGCGCCAGCGAGGCCCAGCCGAGAAGGTTCAGATGCGCGTGCACCGGAAACAAGGTGTGGTCCTCCGACATGCCCATATAGACGCCCAGTCCCGTGCCGAGGACAAAATACAGTAATGCCAGCCGATACCAGATACGCGTCGGCGCGCCCGGCGCGACGGTGACGGCGGTTGCCTGCATGGTGCCTCCTCGTGGATGATCGCGATGTCGAGCCGGCGCGGGGTCCTCGCTCGGCCCGGTGATGCCCGCGCCGAACTATAGCGCGGGCGCGATGGCCGGCCAACGATGCGACAGGCAACCGGCGCCGTTGCGTCACCGGAACGATAGCCCCGGCGCGCGCATCCTAGCAAAGAGCAGCGCCTCGGCCTCTCCAGATGACGATGCGGATCGAAGACTACGCGATTATCGGCAACAACCGCACCGCGGCGCTGGTCGGGCGCAACGGCTCGATCGACTGGCTGTGCGCACCGCGCTTCGACGCGCCGGCCTGCTTCGCGGCGCTCCTCGGTACGTCCGACCATGGCCGTTGGTTGCTCGCGCCACGGGGCGCTGTGCGCCGGGTCGAGCGCCGGTACCGCGACCAGACGCTGGTGCTGGAAACCGACTTCCACACCGCGGGTGGGACGGTGCGCGTCGTCGACTGCATGCCCGCCTGGGAGGAGCGTACCGATGTCGTGCGCATCGTCGAGGGCTTGCGCGGGCGCGTGAGCATGCGCATGGAGCTCGTCATCCGCGGCGGCTATGGCGTGATCGTGCCTTGGGTCCGGCGCGCCGACGGGGCCCTGCTGGCGACGGCCGGACCGGAATCGCTGGAATTGCGCTCCGGCTGTGCCTGTGCATGGCAAGGGATTCACGACGGTCGCCTCGTTCAACGTCGCCCGCGGCGAGCGCGTTGCCTTCGTGCTGACGCATTTTTCCTCGCACTTGCCGCGCCCGCTGCCGATTGACCCCGATGCGGCAGTCGACGCGACCGCGCGCTATTGGAGCGACTGGTCCGCCCGGTGCAGCTACAACGGACGCTGGCGCGACGCGGTCGTGCGTTCGCTGGTCACGTTGAAGGCGCTGACCTATGCGCCGACCGGCGGCATCGTGGCAGCGGTAACGACATCGTTGCCCGAATCGATCGGCGGCGTGCGCAATTGGGATTACCGTTATTGCTGGCCGCGCGACGCGACCTTCACGCTCTACGCTCTGCTGCTCGCCGGCTATCGCGAGGAGGCGCATGCCTGGCGGCGCTGGCTGCTGCGCGCTGCTGCCGGCAGGCCGGAAGACATGCAGACGGTTTACGGCTTGTCGGGCGAGCGCCAGCTGACCGAATACACGCTGCCTTGGTTGCCCGGTTACGAGACTTCCGCGCCGGTGCGCATCGGCAACGCCGCCGCGATCCAGTCGCAGCTCGACATCTACGGGCAGGTGATCGAGGCGCTGCAGCTCGCGCGGAGCGCCGGCCTCGACCCGGATGCCGACGCGTGGAACTTCGAGTGCGCGCTCTTGCGATATCTGGAAAGGAGCTGGACCGAGCCCGACAACGGTATCTGGGAAATGCGCGGGCCGAAACGCCAGTACACGCACTCCAAGGTCATGGTCTGGGTCGCCTTCGATCGCGCGATCAAGGCCGTCGAGCAGTACGGCCTTGCCGGGCCGGTCAAACGCTGGCGGGCAATGCGCGCCCGGGTCCATGCCCAGGTTTGCCGCAAGGGCTACGATGGCGGGCGCAATACCTTCGTCCAGTATTACGGCTCGCGCGAGGTCGACGCGAGCTTGCTGCTGCTGCCCATAGTCGGCTTCCTGCCGGCGGACGACCCGCGCGTGCGCGGCACCTTGGCGGCGATCCGTCGTGACCTCGTCGTCGACGGGCTGGTCGCGCGCTACCGCAACGTGCCCGACGTCGACGCGCTACCGCCCGGCGAGGGGCTTTTCCTGCCATGCTCGTTCTGGCTCGCCGACAACCTGAGTCTCGCCGGGCGACATGCCGAAGCCGAACGCCTGTTCAAGCGCCTGCTCGGCCTGCGTAACGACGTCGGGCTGATGGCCGAAGAATACGATCCGGCCGCCCGGCGCCAGCTCGGCAATTTTCCGCAGGCGCTAACCCATGTCGCGCTGATCATCACCGCATGCAACCTGTCGCGCCGCGACGGCCCGTCCAAGCATCGCAGCCGCGGCATGCGCGATGCGCCGCCGGGCGGCGGTGAGCCTTCGCAGCTATGATGGCGGCGTGGACAGGTTCGCGCCAACCCCGATGGAATCGAGCCCGACATGAGCGGTCACCAGCGACAGCCACCATCGCGACGCGCAGTGCCGCGCCCGGCCACCGACCCGCATACGCTGAACACGGCGTTGCGCGCTTGGGCGGCCGCGATCGACGCCGTGTCCGACCTGGTGTTCATGCATGACGAGGGTGGCTGCCTGATGCGGGTCAACCGGGCCTATGCGGCGCGAGCCGGCATCGAGGTGGGCGATCTGCTGGGCCGGCCTTTCCGGGACGTCATGCCCGAGGCCGGGGGCGGGCTCAGCGCGACGAAGCGGAAACCGGCACCGTGCACGCTCAATGAATTCGAGGTCGTTCTTGCGAGCGGCGAGGCGTTCAGCTGCCGTACGCAGCCGTTGCAGGACGATTCCGGCGGCACCAGCTGTTGCATCCACATTCTGCGGGAGCGCCCTGTGGCCAAGGCCGATACGGTGGTCAGCGTCGCGAGCGGCCAGGACGACAATGGACGCCTGCGGCGCAACCTCGAAGCAACCATCGACGCCTTTGCCGCGGCAATCGAGCTGAATGACCCGGGCAACGGCAGCCACGGCCGCCGCGTCGCCGCACTGGCGCACGCGATCGGCGCCGATCTGCCCTTGTCGCCGGACCAGCTTGAGGGCACGCGTCTTGCGGCGCTGATCCATGATCTGGGCAGCTTCAAGATTCCGATCGAGGTTCTGGTCAAGCCCGGCAAGCTGACCGCCGTCGAGCGCCTGCTGGTGCAATCGCATCCTGAAGTCGCCCACCGCATATTGCAGAGCATCGAATTTCCCTGGCCGATCGCCGAAATCATCCTGCAGCACCACGAGCGCATCGATGGCACCGGGTATCCGCGAGGACTCGCCGGGCCCGAACTGCTGATAGAAGCCAAGGTCCTCGCGGTCGCCGATGCGATGGAAGCCATGCTTTCCGACCGCCCATACCGGCCGAGTCTGGGCCTCGGTGCCGCCCTGGAAGAGTTGGCCAGGCACCGGGGGTCGTCTTACGACCCGGCCGTCGTCGACGCCTGCACGCGGCTGTTCGCCGAGCGAGGCTTCGAACTGCCCGGTTAGCGGCATAACACCGACTCGGCTTTGCTCCGACGGCTGTCATATTCGTCACATTCGATCGCGGCCGCGCCTGTCGAGAGCGGCGCCGGCGCGGTTTGTGGGCTACCAACGCCTGGGCGCAGCCGCGATGGGAGAATAAAAACGCCTTTTTAAACAATCAGGTACGAGCTCTATTTGTAAATCTTTCCCATCCTGGCATGGCCGTTGCTTTGAGTTGCCTGCCAAGCTAAAGACACACGTCCGAGGCGCAGTAGGCCTCGATCAACTTTTGATGGGAGAGTAACGATGAACGCAAGCAAACTCGCCGCCGCACTCGGCATGAGCGTCGGTCTGATCGCAGCCTCGGCGGCGTACGCTGCCGATACCTCGAATATGACAGTGCAGGCCGCAGTCGTCGGCAGCTGCAAGTTCAACAGCACGCCAACGCTGGACTTCGGCAACCTCGACCCCGCCAGCGCCAGCAATGGTTCGGGCAGCTCGACGATCAGCTTCTGGTGCACCAAGGGTGCGAGCTACACGGTGGCCGCCGGCAACGGCAACAACTATAACGCCGGGAGCTCGACTCGCCAGATGAAAGGCCCTGGGGCAAGCGATCTGATACCGTACTCGTTGACCCTACCCGCCGCCGCCAGCGGAACCGGCGCGGGCAAGTCGACGGCGATCACCTTCGCAGTCACCGGCAGCGTGCTGAACGCGAACTACATCAATGCCACAGTGGGTAGCTACACCGACACGGTACAAATGGCCGTCAATCCGTGACCAGGCGCTGCTCGCGCCACCCAACGACGCCGCTGGAGCGATCCGGCGGCTCGTTTTTTTGTGGTGGTTGCGGCTCGCCGATGATTAGACTGCATCCCATGATGCGCATCGCGCTCTGCGGTGTCCTGGCGGCATGCTCGCTCCCCGTCTTTGCGGGTCGCTTCAGCGTGGCGCCGATCCGCGTGGATTTCAGTCCGTCGGTGCGCATCAGCGCCGTCACGGTGACCAGCGAGGACGATCATCCGCTGGTATTCAGGAACAGCCCGTCTCTGTGGACGCAGACCGCCGACGGCGGCGATGTCTACACGCCTACTAACGACCTGGTGGTCACGCCGCCGCTGTTGCGGGTCGAAGGAAACGAGCCGCGTATCGTGCGCATCGGCACGCTTCGCGAGCCAGCCGATGTCGAGCGCAGCTACCGCGTTTTTCTCGAGGAGCAGGCACCCGCGAACGCGGAAGGCGGAGGCGCGAGCGTTGCAGTCGTCATCAAGTTCGGTGTGCCCGTCTTCGTGGCCCCGGTCGTGGACCACGTCGCGGGAAGCGCCGAAGTCGTCGGACACGGGGCGCGAAAGCTGACGCTGGAGGTCAGGAACACCGGCAACGTCCACTTCAATGTCGAGACCATTTCCGTCAACGGAGCGTCGGTGAAGGATGTCTCGTCCTGGTACCTGCTCCCCGGGACCACGCGCCGCTACGAGCTCGCAATACCGCCGGAAGCCTGCGCGGGCCGCTCGCTCGAATTGCGGATTCAAACCACCCGCACCGTCCTCGCGGCAAGCGTTGCGGCGGCCGATGTGTGCCAGCCCTGATGCCGTGGCGCAGCCAAGCCGACATCGTTGGCGCGGCATTCTTGCCGCCGCCCTGGTCGTGGTTGCCGTTGCGGCCAGCGCCGATCCAGCGCCGACGATCATGACCATCACGGTGAACGGCCAGCCGAGAGGCGACCATTTCGTCATGAAGGATGGCGATCGCTGGCTGATCGCCGACACCGAGTTGCGGCAGCTCGGATTGCAGGACGCGATCGGCGACGGCGTCACCATTGAAGGCCGGCGCTATCTGGTGCTGAGCTCGATCAGGCAGGTCACCGTCGCAATCGACCAGGCCGAGAACCGCATCGATCTGGTCGCCGATCCGGCCGTCTTCGGACAGCAGCGCGTCGACCTCACGCCGGCCCCGCAGGTCGTCCCCACGTACGACACGAGCGCGTTTTTCAACTATGAACTCAACTGGGTGGGCGTCGACCACCAGCGTGGCAGCTACGGCGTCAACACCGAGCTCGCGGTCCGCAAGAGCCACTGGCTGTTCGACAACCAGACCAACTATCTGAACGACCAGACCGGCAACACCTTCACCCGGCTGGGCACCAGCGCCACCTATGACTGGTACGAAAGGCTTGCGCGCTTCATCGTCGGCGATCAAGCGGCGTCGACGGGAGACCTCGGTCAGTCGCTCCAGCTCGGTGGCGTCGGTTTCTATCGCGCGTATTCGATGAACCCAAGCTTAATCACGACCCCGACCGCGCGCTTCACTGGCGCGACCCCGGTGTCCGGGCAAGTCGAAGTGTATGTTGACGGGGTTCGCGTCTACACTGCACCGGTCAAGCCGGGAACGTTCGAGCTCGACAACATCACGCGTTACGCGGGGCTGCGCCATGTCGAGGTGGTCGTCCGCGACCAGTTGGGTCAGGTGATTCAGCGTTCGAGCAGCTCAACCTACCTGTCCGACCGACTGCTGCGCGCCGGCTTCGACGAATTCACCTACGCAGTTGGATTGGTCCGGCCCGAGACGGGCGTGGGCAGCGACAAGTACCACGGTCTGGGCTTCGCCGTCGCGCACCGGTTCGGTTTGACCGACTCGCTCAGCGTGGGTGCGCACGCCGACCGCACTCCGGAGTACGCGACTGCGGGTGCCGACGCGACGGTGCGCCTGGGTGATCTGGGCGTCTTCGGCGCCGAAGCGGCGGCGGGCCGTCCGCAACAGACCGGCCGCGTCGCGGCCGGAGTCAATCTCCTCTATTCGTATTCGGCCGACGGCTTCGGGCTCGACCTCAACTACCGGCAGCTGCAGCAGGGATTCCTGCCCGTGGCACCTCTGCTGTCGCAATTCGTGCCGTTGAAGGACGCCGGTGTGCAGATCAGTTATGGCTCTCCGCGCTACGGCACGTTTACCGCGACGGCGACTCGCAGCGAATTCGAAGATGGCAGCCGGCAGAAGAGCTTCACGCTTCGCTACAACATCTCGCCGTCGGCGCGCTGGAATATCGACGCGACGCTGGGACACCTCAGCGGACAGGCCGGCGGGCAATCGGGCGTCTCCGCGGCGGTCAGCGTCAACTACTTCTTCGGCGACGGCGCGACGGCGACGGCGCGGATTCAGCGCACGCCCGGCAGCGGCACCGAGTACGACGCCGAAGTTGCGCGCACGGCTCCGATCGGGCCGGGTTTCGGCTACCGCGTCGACGTTCAGCGCAGTGCCGACGTGAACCTGGTCCAGCCGCAGATTCAGGTCAATACTGAGCACCAGGAGTACACGCTTGGCGCGGCGCGTTCTTTCGGCGCCGACGCCAACTCGACGACCGCGCAAGCGTCCGTGGCCGGAGCATTTGCCTACGTCGGCGGCGTCGGCACCTTCACGCGTCCCATCTACGACAGTTTCGCCGTGGTCAAGGCCGGAACCCTGGCCGACGTGCGCGTGTTCCAGAACAGCCAGGACGCGGGCCGCACCGGCCGCGCGGGCACGTTGTTTGCGCCCACGGTGGGGTCGTACGTCGAAAACAGGTTCACGCTGGATCCGAATACCGTTCCCATCGATACGGTCATCGGCCAGAATAGCGTCGTGGTCGTGCCCGCGCTGCGCGGGGGCGTACTCGTGGACTTCGCGCTGCATCCGCAGCGCGCGCTAAGCGGCGTCCTGCTCCTGCGCCGAGGAGTGGTGGAACGGCCGCTGGGAGGCATCGATGCACCGCTTGTCTCGGAAACCTCGCAACTGCAGTTGTTTACCGCCGGGGATGGCGCTTTCTACATCGAGGACGCTGCGCCCGGGACCTATCATGCCGATATTCGCGTCGAGGGTATCGTTTGTCGTGCCGAAGTGGTCGTGCCCCCGGACGCGCACATGCCGCTCAATGTCGGAAAGGTCTACTGTGAAGCGCTGCATTGAGACAGTCGCAGGAGCCGTCCTGGTCGCATTGCTTGGCCCCGCCTGGGGTGCGACCTGCACCGTGACGTCGTCGCCGAAGCTCGGTTTTCCGAACTATGACGTGTTTGTCGCTGCGCCGACAACGACGTCGAACATAGCCAAATTCAGGTGCGACGTAGCCCAGGCGACGATCAGCATCGGCATCGGCAAGTCCGCCACTTCGGGCAGCATCGCCAATCGCCAGATGGAGCAAAATGGAGCGGGCACCGGTCGGCTCAATTACAACATCTACAAGGACGGCGGCTATTCGAGCCTCTGGGGCGATGGGACCGCCGGGACCAGCGTGCTGATGGTCAACACGACGGCGAAGACGACTTCGGTTCCGATCTACGGCAAGATCGATCCCGGTCAGGATGCCCCGGTCGGCAATTACAAAGATACCGTTGTCGTCTCGGTCAATCCGTAAACCGATCCCGCGCCTGAGCGCTGCGGCTGCAACGGCGGTCGGGCACCCCTAGTACATTACCGTCGACGAAATCTGCAGCGGCCACGGATAGCTGCCGGGGCCGACTTCGGGCGCCAGAAAGAATCGGTAGCTCAGGCGCATCAACATCTGATTGCCGGTGAAGGGTTGATGAGCCATTCCGCCGTCCGGGCCGATTTCCAGCCCGCCCACCAGTCCGGTTACCTGCGCTTTGCGAAAAACGCTGGAGCGCGCGTCGAAGCTCAGCGAAAACCCGTTGCGATCGTTGGTCCGGGCCATCAAATCGGTGGCCGCAGGCACGTCGATGTAGCCGCGTGCGATGTCTTCCGGCGTGACGTCGAGCGTCGGCGTCTGCTTCAGTACCTGTAGCCGGAGATACGGCAGCACGTTGGCCGTCACCCTCATCGTCGACGAGCCGAACCCCGAAGCCGCACGCGCGGTCTTGGGACTGCCGCACAAGGTAAACGCCGCCGCCAGCGCGACGCCGACCAGGATGCGCTGCAGCTTGAGCCCGCGGGCGATATCGCGTTCGCTGACCGCGCCGGCGGCAACCAGAACCTCGCCCAGGCGCTGGCGCGAGGCCGCCTGCCGCGCGATGCCATCATGCAGTTGCTCGGAGGTGATGCAACCGGTGCTGACCAGCAGATTGCCGAGTTGCAACGGGCCCGCGCGCCCGGCGCGCGCGGCGTCGAGACGTTCCTGAAAAGCAAGCAATGTGGCAAGCTCGGCTTCGCCGAGCCAACCCTTGCGCACGAGCACTTGTCCCAGTCTTTCTTTCGAAGACTGCTGTTCTTCCAGCGCGCTGGCGAGTTGCGCCCGCGTCAGTCGGCCGGCCTCGACCAACAACTCGCCGATCGGTTCTCTCGGTCCGGCTGCGGCATCCAGTATATCGTCCAGGTTCGCCCATTGCGCGCAAATCCGCTCGACCGCCTGGCGCTCTGCCGGGCGGAGCTTCTTGGCGTGGAGGATGCTGTCGACCATCCGGGTAACCGGCATCTCGCGACCCGAAGACCGCCGGCCTTTGCTATGCGATGCGCTGTTCATTCCGATGAATCCTTGTTGGTTACAACTATTGCCTACGACCAGTCCGGTACGAAGGGACCAAAGCGGTGACCCGCCGGGTCGATGAAGTGACGCGCGGCGCTGGCCTGGGCAGCTCGCTTGCTGCAGAAACCCGCCTCCGCCCATGGGTCGCGCCGCGTGCACGCGACATGCCTTGAAGTCAGCAAGAAACATGCCCCGCAGTTCCCTATGACGACTGTCATTAATCGGGACGGGGCGAGACGGGGAAGTGCCAAAAAAAGAGGGCGCCTTTGCGGGCGCCCTCGATCGATGTTTGCGCTGCGAAATCTAGACGCGGCGGCGGTATTCCCCGTTGCGGGTGTCGATTTCTATCCGGTCGCCGGTCGCGACGAACAGCGGCACCTGGACCTCCATGCCGCTGGCGAGCTTGGCCGGCTTCAGCACCTTGCCCGACGTATCTCCCCGGACGGCGGGCTCGGTGTAGGTAATCTCCCGCACGACGCTGTTCGGCAGCTCGACTGAAATCGGCTTGCCCTCGTAGAGCGTGAGCTCGCAGGGCAGGCCTTCCTCGAGATAGTGCACGGCGTCGCCGATGTTCTCGCGGTCAACCTCGATCTGGTTGTACTCGGCGTCCATGAAGACGTACGCCGGGTCCTGGAAGTACGAGTAGGTGACCTCTTTGCGCTCCAGTTGCACCAGATCGAATTTTTCGTCGGCGCGATAGACGGTTTCGGTGCCGGAGCCGCTCAGGAGGTTCTTGAGCTTCATCTTGACCACCGAGGCGTTGCGGCCGGATTTGTTGAACTCGGCCTTTTGCACGACCATCGGATCCTTGCCGATCATGATGACGTTGCCGGCGCGGACTTCCTGCGCGGTTTTCATGGATGCACCTGCATGGTTGGTTTCTTGTCCGAAGAGCGGGCTCCTACGGAGTCCGCGAAACCCAAAATTATACCAGTCCTTCGATCATTTTGACCAGGCGGACGGTGAGATCTGGCTGGTCGGCGAGCTCGGCCGTCCAGCGGCGCGCATAGGCGCCGATCGCAGGCAATTCCGCGGCGAACGCTTCCCATAGGGCGGTGATCGATTCACCGTTGGCCGGATCGTTCCAGGCCCGATGCCATGCGTCGAAGCTTGCCGGCCTCGCTTGCGGTACGCCGGATGCGTAGCGCTCGAGAAACGCGTCGAGCTTCGCCAGCTGCGCATTGTCGGGCTGCGGATAGGGTTGCCAGACGAAAGGACGCGCCGCCCACAGCGAGCGGACGAACGAGTCTTCGCCGCGCACCAGGTTCAGGTCGCAGGACCACAGCAGGCGGTCGTAGACGTCTTGCGCGACGAACGGGATGCCGGCGAGCGACAGGCGGCCGCGCGCGAGGACCTGCCCCGCGTGCGGAACCGCGCCGCCGGTCCACCGGTCGAGCTCGCCCGACGCGACGCCTTGAGGCACGATGCAGCACACCGACGCATCGCCATCGGCCCAGGCATCGAGCAGCGCCGGCAAATGCCGGTTCGGATAGCAGAACAGCGAGATCGCCAACGCCCCTTCGGGCAGCGCGACGCCGAGCAAGCGCCAGAATGTCGCACGCGCTGCGGGGTCGTTCTGGAACGCGTCGCGACGGGACAACAGATCCGCCTCGCGCAGCAGGCCGCCGCTGGAGGCCGTGAATCCCGGGAAATAGAAATGGCGTTGCAAAGGCAGGCGCGGATGATGCGACTTCAAGCCGTGACAACCTTCGATCCAGCTCTCGGCCGATAGATACTCCAGGTTGATCCACGCCGGCGCCGCTGGCAGGGCGACCATTGCGTCGAGGTACGACGACGGAAGGCCGCAGCCGAACGCCTCGATCACGACTTGTCCGGGTGTCGTCGGCCGCATCGGCCGATCCGCGCCTTCCCAGCGGATGATCTCGACACCCTCCACGTTTTGCCGCTCGCGCGATGGATCGACGTCGGGTGCGATTCGGGACAGCACCGGCAAGGCGTCGACGAAAAAGCGCGTGTCGCGCCGGTGTTCTGCGACGAGTTGCCGCGCGAGCCGCCAGGCGACACCCGCGTCGCCGTAGTTGTCGACGACCGAGCAGAAAACGTCCCAGCGCTGCGGCAAGGTCACGATCGGCAGTCGAAAATCATCGCTCGGGACGACAGTTGAACCCATTGTCACTGTCGTGTCGAGTGCGTTTCGCGCTTTTCGCGGCGGTCGTACTACAATGGTTGCGTTCCGCTCTCGTTGGTCCGTCCGAGCTCAAATCCTTGATCAGCAGTCCCGCCGCCGACCCCGCCTCGGGCACGCTCGCGATCGATGTCATTTCGGACGTCGTCTGTCCCTGGTGCTATATCGGCAAGCGGAAGCTGGAACTGGCGTTGAACGAGCTAAGGGCTCGCGAACCGGCCCTCGACATTGCCGTACGCTGGCATCCGTTTCAGCTCAATCCGGACATGCCGGCCGGCGGCATGCCGCGCGGAAGCTATCTGGCTGCCAAGTTCGGCGGTAGCGATCGGGCGGCGGAAATCTATTCGCGCGTGCGTGCCGTAGGTGCCGAAGTGGGCATACCGTTCGCGTTCGAGCGGATCGCGATGCAGCCCAACACGCTGGAAGCGCACCGCCTGATCGCCTGGGCGCAGGCGCGCGGCGATCTCGACGCTACCGGTGCGCTGCTCGAGCGCTTGTTTCACGCCTATTTCGTCGACGGCGGTTTTCTGGGCAACCGCGACGAACTGGTGCGCGCCGCCGTCGCCGCCGGCTTCGACCCGGTCGAAGCACGCGCAATGCTCGCGTCGCACGAAGGCACCGACGCGGTTGCCGCCGAGGATCGCGAGGCCCGCGACGTTGGCATCCAAGGCGTGCCGTTTTTCATTTTCAACGGCCGCATCGCGGTTTCCGGCGCGCATGATCCGCCGACCTTGCTCGACGCGATCGCCGCTGCGCGGCAGGACCGGTAAGCATGTCGGGACGATGCAGGAGCCTACGGTGAGCGCGCCGGCATCAACCGCTGCCGACGCCGCTGCGCTGCATGCGCTGCAGCGCGCGGCATTTTCCGAGGAGCGGTATCCATCGCACGCAGTGCGGCTCGATCGACTGGACCGGCTCGCGTCGCTCATCGATCAGCACGAGCCGGAGATCGTTGCCGCGATCGCGGAGGACTTCGGCATCCGTCCGCCGCAGGAAACCCGGCTGACCGAGCTGTTCCTCATCGACGTCGCTTTGCGCCACGCAAGGCGGCATCTCGCGGCCTGGATGCGCTCGCGGCGTGCTTCGACGCCGCTGTACCTGCGCCCCGGAAGGAGCTGGATCGAGAGGCAGCCGCTGGGGGTGGTGGGCATCGTGAGCCCGTGGAATTACCCGGTACAGCTCGCGCTGCTCCCGGCAATTGCCGCGCTGGCCGCCGGTAATCGC
Organism: uncultured beta proteobacterium; assembly: GCA_963828665.1. GTDB lineage: Bacteria > Pseudomonadota > Gammaproteobacteria > Burkholderiales > Casimicrobiaceae > PALSA-1003. Next base: position 250,547 of record CAWHFL010000010.1, on the reverse strand, counting down.
GCGATGATCAAGCCGAGCGAAATCACTCCGGCCGCTTCCGCGCTTTTGGCGACGCTGGTCGCGCGCTACTTTTCGCCCGGCGAACTCGCCGTCGTCAATGGCGGTGCGGACGTGGGTGCTGCATTCGCCCGCCTGCCGTTCGACCATCTATTGTTCACCGGATCGACCCAGGTCGGACGCAGCATTGCGCTCGCCGCCGCGGAAAACCTTACCCCCGTGACGCTCGAGCTCGGCGGAAAATCGCCCGCGCTGATCCATGCCAATGCCGATCTGGCCGCGCTTTCGGCGCGTCTGGCCGTCGGCAAGCTGCTCAACGCCGGGCAGACCTGCATCGCGCCCGACTATGCGCTGATTCCCGGGCAGTGCGCCGAAGCGCTTGTCCAGGCACTCGAGCGTGCAGTGGCCAGGCTGTACCCGGCGTCGATCGACAATCGGGACTACGCGAGCATTATCGATGATCGGCACTATTCCCGGCTCGTCGCACTGCTCGACGACGCGCGGGCAAAGGGTGCACGAGTGATCGCGCTGGGCACAGGGAACGGGTCCGCGGGAGGTGGAACGCGCCGCATGCCACCGACGCTGGTGCTCGACGTCAGCGATGCGATGGCCGTCATGCAGCAGGAAATTTTTGGTCCGATACTCCCGGTCGAGACTTACGCCACGCTCGACCAGGCGATCGAGCGAATCAACGCGCGCCCGCGCCCGCTGGCGATGTACATGTTTGGCGGAAGCGCAACCGAACGACGTCGCGTACTGGAGCAGACGATCGCCGGCGGCGTGACGCTCGACGATACCTTGTGGCATTTTTCCAACGAGAACTTGCCGTTCGGCGGCGTCGGAGCCTCCGGTTACGGTGCCTATCACGGCGAACGCGGATTCCTGACGTTTTCGCACCAGAAGCCGGTCTTCGCGCAATCGCGCGCGACGCCGGGCCGACTCTTGTATCCGCCCTACGGCGAGCGTTTCGAGGCGACGTTGCGACTGCTCAAGCGGATCGTATAGATCACCGGCGCGCCGCCGCGCATCCGGCTGCGCACTCAGCGCGCGTCGCGGGCGGCCAGGACGCGATCGACCATCTCGCCGGCGAGGCCCAGGTAGTTCACCGGGTCGCAAAGCGCGGCGAGGCGCTCCCGGTCAAGATGCGGGGTGACCTCGGCGTTCTCGGCCAAGAGGTCGAGCAGCGGTCGCTGCCGCTCTATCGCCGTGCGGCAAAGCTCGTAGACCAGGTCGTGCGCGCGCTCGCGCCCCAGATGCGGCGCCAGCCCCATCATCACCGCCTCGGCCACGATCAGGCCGTGCGTCAAGTCGAGGTTGTCCCGCATCCGTCCGGCGTCGACCTGCAGGCCGTCGGCAATCGTCCGCGCGTGCGCGAGCGCGCCGGCTGTCAGCACGAATGCTTCCGGCAGCACGATCCACTCGATGTGCCAGGGACCGGTCGCGCGCTCGTGATCCGCCACTATCGCCTCGAGCAGCAGCGCGGCATGCTGGCGCACGACCGCGGCGCAGGCATGCAGGTACACGCTCGAGACCGGATTGCGCTTTTGCGGCATCGCACTGCTGGCGCCGCGGCCCGGCGTAAACGGTTCGGCGAGTTCACCGACCTCAGTTTGCATCATCAGCTTGACGTCGATGGCGAGCTTGGCGAGCGTGCCGGTGACCAAACCAAGAAAGCATCCGACCTCGGCGATGCGGTCGCGTTGCGTATGCCAGCTGATGTCGGGCTCGCCGAGTCCCAGCTCGCGCATCAAAGCCGCCTGGACCTTGAGCCCGTCGGGGCCGAGCGAGGCGAGCGTGCCGACGGCGCCGCCGAACTCGCCGACCAGGGCGCGCGGCTTGAGCTCGGCGAGCCGGGCGCGATGGCGGTCGATCGCCGACAAGAGGCACGCGGCCTTGTAGCCGAAAGTGATCGGCGCCGCCTGCTGCAAATGGCTGCGTCCGGCCATCGGCGTGTCGCGGTAGCGTCGGGCGAGGCCGGCCAGCGCGTCGGCAATGGCGGCGAGCTCGGCGTCGATCAGCGCGAAGGCCTCGCGCATCTGCAGCACCGTCGCGGTGTCGGTTATGTCCTGCGTCGTCGCGCCCCAATGACAGTAGCGGCCATGCGGCTCGGCGCACAACGCGGCAAGTTGCTGCACGACGCCGACGACCGGCGAGCCGGCGCGCTCGGTCTGCGCGCGGAGCTTCGCCATGTCGATGCGGTCGACGCGGCAGTTGCGCTCGATCTCCGCCGCCGCCGCCTGCGGAATGACGCCCAGTCGTCCCTCGACGCGCGCCAGCGCGGCCTCGACGTCGAGATAACGCTGCGTGCGATTGTCGTCGGAGAACACCGCGCGCATCGCTTCGGTGCCGACCAGGTTGCCGAGGATCGTCGAGTCGATCAGAGTCGAGGGCATCGTTTTAGCTCCGAGGACAGGACCCTCGCGCGGCGGCGAAGGGATCTGGCCATGCGAACCGATCCTGGCAGCCATCGGCGCGGTGTGCGACAGATCATATCGCGCCGTCGGCGCGGAGCTTCGCGATTTGCTCGGCCGAGTAGCCGAGGTCCGCCAGGATCGCGTCGGTGTGCGCGCCCAGCGCGGGCACGGCACCCCATTGCGGGTCGGCCGCGTCATCCATTCCCGGCGGGAGCAGCGCGGGTATCGGACCCGAGGGCGAGGCGACGTCGCGCCAGCGGCGCCGCGCGGCCAGCTGCGGATGCCGCCAGACGTCGTGCATGTCGTTCACCTGCGCGTTGGCGATGCGCGCCTCGTCGAGCCGGCGCAGCACTTCAGCGGCCGTCAGTCCGGAAAACACGCCGACGATAATCCGGCGCAATTCCTCGCGCGCAGCGCTTCGCCTGGAATTGCTTGCGTAGCGCGGATCGGAGGCGAGATCGGGGCGGATCAGCACGCGCTGGCAAAAGGTCGACCATTCACGCTCATTTTGCAGCCCGAGCATGATCGTCTTGCCGTCGCCGGCGGGGAACGGACCGTAAGGATAGATCGTCGCGTGGCTCGCACCGGATCGCGGCGGCGGGTCGGCGCCATCGAACGCATAGTACAGCGGGTAGCTCATCCACTCGACCAGGGACTCGAGCATCGAAACGTCGAGGTGGCGCCCGTGGCCGGTACGTCCGCGCTCGAGCAGCGCGGCGAGGATGTTGCTGTAGGCGTACATGCCGGCGGCGATGTCGGCGATCGAGCAGCCGGCTTTCACCGGCTCGGCTTCGGTCCCGGTCACCGACAGGAAGCCCGCCTCGCTCTGGATCAACAGGTCGTAGGCTTTTTTGTCGCGGTACGGGCCGTCGGCGCCGTAGCCCGAGATATCGCAGACGATGATCGAAGGCTTCGTCGCTGACAGCGTCAGCGTACGACAGTCCGAGTCGCGCCGCGGCACCGGGCGCCAGGTTCTGCACGACGACATCGGCGTGGTCGAGGACCAGTCGCTGCAGGATAGCGCGCGCTTCCGGATGCTTGACGTCGAGCGTGAGGCTTTCCTTCGAGCGATTGGTCCAGACGAAATGCGAGGCGAGACCGCGGACCCTTTCATCGTAGGCGCGCGCGAAGTCGCCTACGCCCGGACGTTCTATTTTGATCACCCGCGCCCCAAGGTCGGCGAGCTGCCGCGTCGCGAACGGCCCGGCGATCGCGTGCTCGAGGGTGACGACGGTGATGCCGGCGAGCGGTTGCACGTTTTTGGTTCTAGGCGATGATCGCCGTGGCTTCCATCGCCAGTCCGCCGCGATGATCTTTCGCCCAGAGGCGCACGGTCTTGCCGTCGTCCGCCGGCTCGCCGCAAATGAAGAATGGGTCGTTGTCGAACAGCGGGCTCAACGCCCGGAAGGTGAAATGCGTGACCGTTGCCTCGGGCCGGTACTCGCGCAGCAAGTCGATCAGCAAGGTCGCGATCAGAGGTCCGTGGACGATCAAGCCCGGATAGCCCTCGACCTCGGTGACATAACGGCGGTCGTAATGGATGCGATGGCCGTTGAAGGTCAGCGCTGAATAACGAAAAAGCAGCACGGGGTCGGGGACGATCTTGCGCTCCCACGCGGCGGCGCCGGGTGCTGCGGAAGCCGGCGGCGCGATCGCGCCGGGCCGTGCCGCCTCGCGGTAGACGATGTCGTGCGTTTCGGCAAGCGCGAGCGCGGCCTCGCCCCTTCGCCGCAACTCGTGACGCACCTTGACGAAGACCAGTGATCCGGAGCGGCCGGTCTTTTCGCTGATGCCGGCGATCGTCGATACGCGGGTCACCGAGTCGCCGACACGCAGCGGCTGGTGGAATTCGAATTCGCTGCCGGCCCACATCCGGCGCGGCAGCGACACCGGCGGCAGGAATTCGCCGCGGTGCGCATGGCCGTCGGGTCCGACCTCCGACTGACGGAACAGGGGCAGGAAGTACAGCCAGTGCCAGAGCGGCGGCAGCGGCGTTCCCGCGGGCGGCCGCCGCGTGGCTCCGTCGAGCGTTGCCGAGAGCGCCGCGTACGGCGTGGCCGTAATGACGTCGGTCGACGTTTCGCTGCGGCCGAGCCAGGTTGCGAAGTTCATTGCAGAAGGACCGTCCATGGCCGCGAACCCCGCGAACGAGGGCCGTCGGCTACTTCGTTGCCGGCAGCTTGCCCTGCACGCCTTCGACGTAATAGTCCATCTTCAACAGCGCGTCGTCGCTGATCACCTTGCCGGCGGCGAGCCGCTCGTGACCGTCGTTATCGGACATCGGCCCGGTGAACGGATGGAATTTGCCGCTGGCGATGTCGGCCGCGGTCCGGTTGACCAGGTCCTGCACGTCCTTGGGCACGACGGGATTGAACGGCCCCATCTTGATCATGCCTTCGCGGATCCCGCCCCAGACGCTGCCCGGCTTCCATTTGCCGTCGATCGCAGCCTGCACTTCCTTCGTGTAATAGGCGCCCCATTGGTGCGTGACGGCGGTCAGCTGCGCATGCGGACCGTACTTGGACATGTCGGAATGGTAGGCGATCGCGTATACCTTCTTCGCCTCGGCGTCCTGCACGACAGCGGTCGAGTCGGTGTGGTTGGTCAGCACGTCGGCGCCCTGCGAGATCAGCGTGTCGGCGGCTTCGCGCTCGCGGCCCGGGTCGTACCAGGTGTTGACCCAGACGACCTTGGTCACGGCCTTCGGGTTGACGCTCTTCATGCCGCGGGTGAATGCGTTGATGCCCATCACCACTTCGGGGATCGGAAACGCCGCGACATAGCCGGCGATGTTCGACTTGGTCATTTTCCCCGCGACGATGCCGGCGAGATAGCGGCCTTCGTAGAAGCGCGCGTTATAGATGCCGACGTTCTTGTCGGTCTTGTAGCCGGTCGCGTGCTCGAAATACGTTTTCGGAAACTGCTTGGCGACCTTGATCGTCGGATTCATGTAACCGAAGGACGTCGTGAAAATCAGCTGATAGCCGCCTTGCGCCAGCTCGCGGATCACCCGCTCGGCGTCGGCGCCCTCCGGCACGTTTTCCACGTACTTGGTGATGACCTTGCCAGCGAGCACTTTTTCCATTTCCCTGCGAGCGGCGTCGTGCTGCGACGTCCAGCCGGCGTCACCGACCGGGCTCACGTAGACGAAGCCGACCTTGAGCGGTGTGTCCACCGCGATTGCCGAGACCGAGACGAGCCCTCCCAACACGGCCAGCATGGTGAACAGCACGCTCTTCGGCGACGGCACGGACATGGGTCTCTCCCGGGACGAGTTTGCGGGCGGCGCGGGTAGCGCCGACAGCAGAATCGGGCATTTTACTCGAAGCGACGCGGCAGTTTGCGCACTAGTCGTCAGCGTGGAACGCCCGGCCCAGCGATGCCGGGGCGTTGCGGCGGATCGCCACTGCATCGCGCGAGATCAGCGCAAGCACGATGATGGTGGCGGCGTAAGGCAGCATCGCCAGAAATTGCGACGGCACCTCGACGCCCATCGCCTGAGCCTGGAACTGCACCAGCGTCACTGCGCCGAAAAGATATGCTCCGGCAAGAACGCGCCAAGGCTTCCAGTTGGCGAATACGACCAGCGCCAGCGCAATCCAGCCGCGTCCGGCCGTCATGCCCTCGGTCCACATCGGCGCGTACGCCAACGCCATGTAGGCGCCGCTCAGTCCCGCGCAAGCACCGCCGAAGGCGACGGCGCCATAGCGCACGGCGATCACCTTGTGGCCGATGGCGTGCGCGGACTGCGGCGACTCGCCGATCGCGCGCAGGACGAGGCCCGCGCGCGTGCTGAACAGGAACCATTGAACCAGCGCGAAAAGCAGCAGCGACAGATAAACGAATGGGCTGTGCGCGAACAGCAGCCGACCGATACCCGGCAGGTCGGAAAGCCCCGGCAACGCCAGCGGCGCGATCGGGTCGATGACGTGGCCGACATGGCTCAAGCCAATGAACGCCGACAGGCCGATGCCGAAGAGCGAGAGTGCGAGTCCGGCGGCGACCTGGTTGGCCAGCAGCGACAAGGTCAGCGCGGCGAATATCAGTGACAGGGTGGCGCCGGCCAGCGTGCCGGCGAGTGCGCCGAGCCAGGCTTGCCCGGTCTCGTCCGCGACGATGAATGCGGCGACCGCACCGAAGAGCATCATGCCTTCGACGCCCAAATTCAGCACGCCGGCCTTTTCGGTCACCAGTTCGCCGAGAGCCGCGAATACCAGTACCGTCCCGGCGGCCAGCGTCAGCGCAAAAAGCGTGATCGCATGCTCGATCATCGGACGACGCTTTGCGTGCGCGCCGGCGTTGCGCCGCCGCCGGGACTGCGCCGGAAGCGCAGGCGGTAGCCGATGAACACATCGGCAGCAAGGAGGAAGAAAAGGAGCATTCCCTGAAACATCCGCGTCACCGCTGAGGGCAGTCCTAGTCCGATCTGCGCAGCCTCGCCACCCAGATAGAGCAGCGACATCAGCAGGCTGGCGAACGCGATGCCCAGCGGATGCAGGCGACCGACGAAGGCGACGATGATCGCAGCAAAACCATATCCGGGCGAGACCGACGGCAGCAGCTGTCCGATCGGCCCCGCAATTTCGCCGACTCCCGCGATGCCTGCCGTCGCGCCGCCGACCAGCATGCCGATCCACACCGTCCGTTCAGCGGAAATGCCGGCGTAGCTCGCCGCGCGCGGAGCCAGCCCCGCGACCCGCATGCGGAATCCGGCGAGTGTGCGTGCGGTGAACAGCCAGCCTGCTGCGACGATAGCGAGCGCGAGCAGGAAGCCGACGTTGAGGCGGGTGCCGGTCAGCAACAGCGGCAGCAGCGCGTTGTCGCCGAACATGCTCGACTGCGGAAAATTGAAACCTTCGGGATCCCGCCACGGTCCCTGAACCAGATAGGACAGCCCAAGCGTGGCGATGTAAACCAGCATCAGGCTGGTCAGGATCTCGTTGGCGTTGCAGCGGGTCCGCAGCCATGCCGGGATCGCAGCCCACGCGGCGCCGCCGGCGGCGCCTGCAACGATCATCATTGGCAGAAGCAAAGCGCCGTTGAGCTGCGGCAGCCACAGTGCGAGACCGCCGCCGCATAACGCTCCTATCGTGAGCTGTCCCTCGGCGCCGATGTTCCACACATTGGCGCGGTAGCCGACGGCGAGGCCGAGCGCGCACAGCATCAGCGGCGAGGCCTTGAGCAAGAGCTCGCCGATGCCGTAGCGCGTCGACACCGGCTCGATGAAAATGACGAAGAATGCGTCGAGCGGATTCTTGCCGAGCAACGAAAACAGCGCAAAGCCGGCGATCAGCGTCGCGGCCGCGGCCAGCAGCGGGGACGCCCACGCCATCAGGCGCGACGGCTCCGGCCGCGCTTCGAGCGCAATCCGCATCATGGCTCCCGCCGCGCGAGTGCGGCGGGCACGCCGTCGGCTGCGATGAACGATCCGCCCATCAGCAGCCCCAGTTGCTCGGCGTTGGTCTCCGCTACGGGCTTGACCGGCGACAGGCGACCCTGCGCCATCACGGCCACCTTGTCGCAAATCTCGAACAACTCCTCGAGCTCCTCCGACACCAGCAACACCGCCACGCCCGCATCCCGCAGGTCGATCAGCGCCTGCCGGATCTCGGCGGAGGCGCCGATGTCGACGCCCCGGGTCGGTTGCGCGGCGATCATCACGCGCGGCCCCTGCAGAATTTCCCGGCCGACGATAAATTTCTGCAGATTGCCGCCGGACAGGCTCCTCGCTGTCGCGTCGGGGCCGGGTGTCTTGACATCGAACCGCGCGATTGTCGCCCGGGCAAATGCGCGTACCGCGCGCTTTCGTATCAGCCCCTGCCCGGTGACCAGCTGCTGTCCGTACGCGGTCAGCAGCGCGTTTTCGGCGAGCGACATCTCAGGCACGGCACCGTGGCCGTCGCGCTCTTCGGGAACATAGCAAAGCCCTAACGCGCGCCGCGCCGCCGCATCGAGGCGCCCGGCTGGAATACCGTTTACGACGATCGTGCCCGCCGTGTCGGCCAGGCGCTCGCCCGAAAGCGCCGCAGCGAGCTCCTTCTGCCCGTTGCCCGAGACACCGGCGATCCCGACGATCTCGCCGCCGCCGACGCTAAGGTCGATGCCGGCGAGATCGGTGCCGAACGGGTCTTCGGCGGCGAGCGACAGATTGCGTACCTCGAGCCGTCCGCCGCCGCGCGTGCTCGCGGCGCGGTGCTGCGGATGGGGAAGATCGTGGCCAATCATCAGCCGCGCGAGCTCGACGTTGCTTTGTCGGCGCGGGTCGCAACGGCCAGTCACTTTGCCGGCGCGCAGCACCGTCGCGCGGTCGCACAGCGTACGAATCTCGTCGAGCTTGTGGCTGATGTAGAGAATCGAGCAGCCTTCATCGGCCAGACGTCGCAGCGTGGTGAACAGCTTGCCGACGGCTGCTGGCGTCAGCACCGACGTCGGCTCGTCCATGATCAGCAATTCGGGCGACTGCAGAAGGCAGCGCACGATCTCGACGCGCTGACGCTCGCCTACCGAAAGCGTGTGCACGTGCCGGTGCGGGTCGAGAGCCACGCCGTAACGCGCCGAGGTTTCGCGAACCCGGTCGTCCAGCTCGCGCCTGTCGCGGCTGTTATCGAGGGCAAGGGCGATGTTTTCGCCGACGGTCAGCGTCTCGAACAGCGAGAACTGCTGGAACACCATGCCGATCCCGAGCGCGCGCGCCTTTGCCGGATTGTCGATGGTGACCGCTTCGCCGTTCCACCGGATCGTGCCGGCGTCGGGTCGCACGACGCCGTAGATAATCCTGACCAACGTCGATTTGCCGGCGCCGTTTTCCCCGAGCACCGCGTGAATTTCGCCCGCCATGACGGTGAGATCGATGCCATCGTTGGCGAGGACCGCGGGAAAACGCTTGGTGATGCCGGAAAGCTGAAGGCGAGGTACCGGCGCCGCGCTCATCGTCGGCGACGCCGGGTTGCCGTCATCGCGGTGCGCCGATGATCAGCGCAGCGCGTGCGGCGGCGCTCGAGCGCGATGGCCGGGCGCCGCCTGACGCTCACTTCTTGCGCGAGGCTCGCGCGACGTCGGCAATCAGCCGGCCCGCGCCCTTGCTATGTACGGCGTTGCGCACCAGGATGTCCGGTGCGTGCATTCCCTTTTTGCCGTAATACGCTTCGTTCCATTCATCGGAAGTCGCAACGACGGTGCCGTCGAGATTGACGCCGCCGTAGAGGCCCTTCGAACGGCTGTAGGTGACGAGATCGGTGATGACGTCGGCCTTGGCGCCGGCACCGACCGGGCCCGCAGCGACGCTTGCGTCGGGACCCATCTTGAACGAGTCGGACAGCAGCGAATTTAGCCCCTTGTCGGTCATGACCAGCGTCATCATTTCCGAGACCGAAATACCGGCTTGGAATCCGACGCTGGCGGTGGCCAGCGTGTAGAACGCCGGGCCGGTCCACCTGCCGGTCTTGGCGTTGCGCACCAGAAGCACCGCGCGTCCGCCCGACCCGCCGAAGATGAAGCCCGCCTTGACGACTTCCGGCGCGATCAGCACCGCCTTCGCGCGGCCGATGTTGTTCTGCAGCCAACCCATTTGCGGGTCGCGCATGAAATTACTGAACGTCCGATCGGCCGCATCGACCAGCGATTGCGGTGTCGGCTTGGTGCGAGCCGTCTCGCCCGGCACCTTGCCCGTCTGGTCGGATTGCGCGAGTGCCGCGGTGCTGCCGGCGGCCAACAGAATCGAAGCGAGTGCATGGACGGCGATGAGCGATATTTTGTGTTTCGGCATGGCTGGCTCCCTTATGCGATGGTTCATTGGGCGTGCCGGCACATTATATTCCGCCCCGCCGTCTGTGGCATCAGCGGCCGATGCTATAGTGGCGCCTCGCAACCCGTCACGGCTAAAGAGGCGATGTTGCTCGACGCGGCGCTGCTCATGCGGCTGCAATTCTTCTGGGTCAACCGGGTGTTTCGCGGCAACGTGCGGGCGAGCGAGGAGTACCGCTGATGCTCCAGCGAGGCGAGCGCGCCCGCGTTTCTGTCCCGCCGAGCGAGGTCTCATCGTGAGCTCGGCGACAGCGTCGGGCCCGCCGGACGCCGCAGCGGCACTGACCGTCATCGATGCCGCCGACCGCCGCGAGCTAAGGCTCTCCGGACGACTCGATTCCTATTCGATCGCCGGCATCTGGCCCGACGCGCGAGCGGCGCTGATCGCGGCTCCCGGGCGCCCCGTCGTCATCGACGCATCCGGCGTCGACTATTGCGATGGTGGCGGCATCGCCATGCTGATCGACCTGTTGCGGCAGCAGCGCGCAGCGAGTGCTCCGGTATCGCTGTTCGGACTGCGGCCCCAATTCCAGGCTCTGCTCGATCAGTTCGATCCGGCGGCAATGCGCGTGCCGGTCGAGCAGCACGCCGCGCGGATCGATGTCATCGCGGAGATCGGCCGCGCGGCCGCGATCACCGGCCGCGACATGCGCGCGCAGGTTGCGTTCATCGGTGAAACCGCCGCTGCGATGTGGTATGCGGCAAGACATCCGGCGCGCGTACGCTGGAAAGACGTCTGGTACACCTGCGAGCAGGTTGGCGTCAACGCGCTGCCTATCGTCGCGCTGATCTCGTTTCTGCTGGGGATTATCCTTGCTTTCCAGGCTGCGGTGCCGATGCGGCAGTTCGGCGCCGAGCTCTTTGTTGCCGATCTGGTCGGACTGTCGATCCTGCGCGAGCTCGGACCGTTGATGACGGCGATATTGCTTGCCGGACGGTCGGGCGCGGCATTCGCCGCCGAGATCGGCACGATGAAAGTGAACGAGGAGTTGAACGCGCTGACAACGATGGGACTCGATCCGGTCCGCTTTCTGGTCGTGACCCGCATTCTGGCGGCGCTGCTGATGATGCCGCTGCTTGCGCTGTTCGCGGACCTGATAGGCATCCTCGGGGGCGCGCTGACGATGATCACCTTCAACATCCCGATCGCCAGCTTCCTGCACGAGGTCGACAGCCTGGTCGACGTGAAGGACCTGCTGGCCGGACTGGCAAAAACTCCGATATTCGCGATTCTGATCGCCGGCATCGGCTGCCTGCGCGGATTGCAAACGCAGACCGGCGCCAGCGCCGTCGGCATATCCGCAACGCGGGCGGTGGTCTCGGGCATCATCCTGCTGGTTATCGTCGACGGCATTTACGCGTTCGTCTACTATCTGCTCGACATTTGACGCAACTCCATAGCATGCCCGCCGATCCGATCATCACCGTCGAGCACCTGACCGCCGGGTACGACGACAACGTGCTGATGCGAGACATCAACTTCAGCGTCAACCGCGGCGAGGTCTTCGTGATCCTTGGCGGCTCGGGCAGCGGCAAGAGCACGCTGCTCAAGCACATGATCGGCCTCTATCAGCCGATCGCGGGCAGCATCCTGATCGAAGGCGACGACATCGTCACTGCCGAGGGTGCGGTGCGGCGAGCGATCCTGAACAAGATCGGTGTGATGTACCAGAGCGGTGCGTTGTTCGGCTCGATGACCTTGCTGGAAAACGTACGGCTGCCGCTGGAGGAGTACACGGCGCTGGATGCCGCGGCGATGGATCTGATCGCGAGGATGAAGCTGCAACTGGTCGGGCTCGATGCCTTCTGCGGCCATATGCCGTCGGAGATCAGCGGCGGCATGCAAAAGCGTGCCGCCATCGCCCGCGCGATGGCGCTGGACCCGATGATCCTTTTCCTCGATGAGCCGTCGGCCGGGCTTGACCCGATCACGTCGGTGGAGCTCGACCAGCTTATCCTTCGCCTGGCGAAAAGCCTGCGGATTACCTTCGTCATCGTCACGCACGAGCTGGCCAGCATCTACACGGTAGCCGACCGAGTGATCATGCTCGACAAGCGCACCAAGGGGATCATCGCCGAGGGCGATCCGAAGGTGCTGCGCGACACCAGCGACAATCCATGGGTGCGGCAATTCTTCCGGCGCGAAGTCGCCGCCGAAACCGCGTAACCCCCCGATGAGCGCCCAGGCCAATTTCTTCAAGATCGGGTGTGTTCGTCATCGCCGGGGTGCTCGCGCTGGTCCTGCTGCTGCTGGTTCTGGGCTCCGGCCAGTGGTTCCAGTCGAAGGTCACGATGGAGACCTATCTGAACGAGTCGGTACAGGGCCTCGAGGTGGGCTCGAAGGTCCGCTACCGTGGCGTCGTCGTGGGCGAGGTGCGGCGCATCGGTTTCACCTACAACACCTACGAACAGGATCAGCCGATGCCGGTGCGGTTGCGCTACGTGATGGTCGAGGCGACGATTCTGCCGCGGCTGATCGGAGGTCGCGCCGGCGGCGACATCACGCGTCCGGACACGGCCAAGGTCGAGATCGATCGCGGTTTGCGCGTGCGTCTTGCGCCGCAAGGCATCACCGGGACCAATTACCTCGAAATCGACTACGTCGATCCGAAGACGAACCCCGTGCTGCCGATCACCTGGACCCCGAACAATCTGTACATCCCGAGCGCGCAGTCGACGGTCACCGCGTTCGTCGCCGCGGCGTCGGACATCATGGCACGGCTGCAAAAGCTCGACATCGAGGGAACGCTGGTCAATCTTAACAAGCTTCTCGTGACGACCAACAACCGCATCGATGCGATCGACACCGCCAAGCTGTCGCAGACCGCGACGCGCATGATGGATAAGGTCGACCACAAGCTCGACCAGCTCGCGGTCGACAAGATCAGCAGCGAAAGCGTCGCGCTGCTCGGCGAGCTGCGCACGACCAATCAGCGGCTGGCCGCCGTGCTCGACGATCCGTCGCTAAGACGCTTGCCTACCGATGCCGACGCGGCGGTCGTGCAGCTCAAGAAGACGCTCGACGACCCGAATCTGGCAAAGTCGCTCGCGCATCTGCAAAGCATGCTGAACCGTCTGGATCGCCTGACGGGAAGCGGCGAGGTTGACCTGAAAAAGACGTTCGAGAATTTACGACAGCTCACCGAAAACCTGCGTGACCTGTCCGAGAACGCCAAGCGCTATCCGTCGCAGCTGCTGCTCGGCGCGCCTCCGCCGCCGGCGAAAGGCCTTCAGCCATGAAGTCACTTGTCTCCCTGCCGCGCCGGCGGGCTATCGCGTCCGCGCTGGCGCTTGCCGCCGCCGCGTGTTCCTTCTCCCAACCATCGCCGGTCAAGTCGACCTACCTGCTCGAGCCGCCGGCGCCAGGGGCGCGAAATCCGACGCCCGGACAAGCGACGCTCAAGGTCGAGGCGATCACCGTCGCCGCGCCGTTTCGCGGCAGGACGCTGGTCTATCGCGAAAGCGATCTCAAATACGAGGCCGACTTCTACGACGAGTTTCTGGTCTCACCGGCGACGATGATCGGCGAGGCGATCGCAAGCTGGCTCGCGGCGACCGGCATTTATCGCGCCGTTTTGCCGCCGTCGAGCTCTCTCGACGGCGACTTCGCGCTGGAAGGCTTCGTGACCGAGCTCTACGCCGACCTCCGCGACACGGCGCGGCCGGCTGCCGTGCTGAAAGGGAAATTCTTTCTTACCGGCAGCGCCGCTCCCGTGGGAACCTTCGTCTGGAACGGCGAGCTCGCCTCGAGAGTCGAGGTGACTTCACGCTCGGCCGACGCGCTGGTGCGTGGATTCAATACGGCCTTGGGCAACGTGCTCGAGCAGCTCGCCGCGGCGCTGCGCAATCTGCCGCAGAAATAAGGCAAGCGGGGCGCGCCCGCTGCTCGCTAGGCCGGTAAGCCGCTCAAGTCATGGGCGCTGGCACCGGTGATGCGCACGCGCGCGAACTCGCCGATGGGGAGCTCCGCGCCATTGTCTATGACGACGTTGCCATCGATTTCCGGCGCATCGGCCGCGCTGCGCGCCAGGGCCCGCGCGCCTTCGTGCGCGTCGACCAGCACCGTCAGCGTCGAGCCGACCCGCCGCTTGAGCCTGCGGGCGCTGATCGCCTCCTGTGTTGCCATGAACCGCGCGCGTCGCTCCTCGCGCAGCGCGTCCGGAACCGGATCGGGCAGGGCATTGGCGGTGGCGCCGTCGACCGGCGAATAGGCGAAGCAGCCGACCCGATCGAGCTCGGCCTCGCTCAAGAATTCGAGCAGCGCCTCGAATTCTGCCTCGGTTTCACCGGGAAATCCCACGATGAACGTCGACCGAATCGTAAGTTGCGGGCACGCGGCGCGCCACGTGCGAATCCGCTTGAGGGTGTTCTCGATGTTCGCCGGGCGCTTCATCAGCTTGAGGATGCGCGGGCTCGCGTGTTGAAACGGCACATCCAGATACGGCAACAGACCGGCCTTCCCCTCGGCAGCCATCAACGCAATGCTGTCGTCGACATGCGGGTAGGGATAGACGTAGTGCAGGCGCACCCAGGCACCGTATTCGACGGCTAGTGCGGCGAGCGCTGTCGCGAGCTCGGTCATTCGCGTCTTCAGCGGCCGGCCGCGCCAGAATCCGGTGCGGTAGCGGACGTCGACGCCGTACGCGCTGGTGTCCTGCGAAACGACCAGCAGTTCGCGCACGCCCGCCTTCAGCAGATTTTCCGCCTCGACCATCACTTCGCCGATCGGCCGACTGACCAGATCGCCGCGCAACGAAGGGATGATGCAAAAGGTGCAGCGGTGGTTGCAGCCTTCGCTGATCTTCAGGTAGGCATAGTGCTTCGGCGTCAGCTTGACGCCGATTTTGCCGATCGAGGGCGGCAAAAGATCGACGAAAGGATCGTGCGGCTTCGGCAGATGCTCGTGCACCGCCGCCATCACCTCGGACGCGGCGTGCGGTCCGGTCACCGCGAGCACTTTCGGATGCGCTGCGCGGATGAACGCGCCGCCGTCCTTGGCGCCGAGGCAGCCGGTGACGATGACCTTGCCGTTTTCGGCCAGTGCCTCGCCGATCGCGGACAGCGACTCGGCGACCGCGGCGTCGATGAAGCCGCAGGTATTGACGACCACCAGGTCGGCGCCTTCGTAGCTCGGCGCGATCGTGTAACCCTCGGCGGACAGCCGCGTCAGGATCTGCTCGGAGTCGACCAGCGCCTTCGGGCAGCCGAGCGAGACGAAGCCCACGCGAGGCGCCGGTGCGGGGCGGGCGCGCGGACGGATCGACGCGGGCTTCGCCATCAGTGGCCGATCGTGCACTGCGGAAATCCTGTGCGCTGCAATGCGGTTGTTGCGGCGCTTCGCAGCATCAGCGCTTTTTTTCGTCGTCGGCCGATGGTTGCACCGCGCCAAAATTGGGAAAGGGGAAGGCGGTGAACAGCCCGCGCGTCTGGTCCTGCATGCGCTGCTGCATGTCCATGAACAGCTTGGCGCTCTGCTCGAGATAATTGCCCAGCATGCCCTGCATCGCGGGTGCCTGCATCTGCAAGAACTGCTTCCAGAGATCGGGGGTCAGCATCATCTTGTCGCCGTAGATCTGCTTGGCCTGGTCCTGCAGTTTGCCCTGGATCGCCATGAACGCCTTGACGTTCTGCTCCATATAATTGCCCATGATCCCCTGCAGCGCATTGCCGTAGAAACGGATCATCTGCGAGAGCATTTCGCTGGAAAACATCGGTACGCCGACCGACTCTTCCTCGAGAATGATCTGCAGCAGGATGCTACGCGTCAGATCATCGCCGGACTTCGCGTCGATCACCTGGAAATCGATGAATTCGAGCACCATCTGCTTGACGTCCGCCAGCGTGATGTACCCGCTGTTCGCGGTGTCGTACAGGCGGCGGTTCGGATACTTCTTGATAATGCGAATCGGCTTGGACATGCATCGCTCCCGGGCGTCGATCGTCGATTATAACCTGCTGATTTATTTGAGCGTTTGAATACGGTTTGGGGCTTGCTCGGCCGATTGGTGCGATGCACAAAAAAGTTCTTGACGGGCGGTCCGTCCATCCCTACAATTGGTATTGTGCGGTGCAGCAAAGGGCGTGGTTCCAGGGTCGTGCGGCGAAGGGCCGGCGACCGGAAGGTACCCAGGCTGCCCGTTATTCGGACCCGTTTAGGGTCCTGCAACCCACGGGAAAAGGATGACCATGTACAACGCAACCGAACAATTCGCCGAAATCAACAAAGCTGGGTATGACAATGCTGTCAAGCTGGCGACGATGTCGCTGGACAAGGCAGAGCAGTTGGCCAAGCTCAACCTCCAGGCCGCCAAGATCGTCCTCGAGAACGGTGTCTATACCGCCAACGCGGTCGCCGGCATCAAGGACGTCCAGGAATTGGCCGCGGTCCGCGCCAAGCTGACCGAAGCCGGGGTGCAGAATGCCCTCGGGTATTCGCGCGGCGTCTATCAGATCGCCTCCGAAGCGCAAGCCGATTTCTCGGCGCTGGCCGAGCAGGCTTGGGCTGCCTACACCAAGGGCTTCGCAGTCTGGGTCGACAATGCCACCAAGAACGCGCCTGCGGGCTCCGACGTTGCCGTCACGGCGCTGAAGTCGACGGTCGCGGCTACGACGGCTGCCTTCGACCAGTTCTCGAAGGCCACCAAGCAGGTTGTCAGCTTTGCCGACGCTTCGATGCGCGCCGCCGCCAACAACGCCGCGAACGCGACCAAGCCGGCCGGCAAGGGCCGCAAGGCCGCGTAAAGCACATGATCCGACTGCCGTTGGGCGCTTGAAAGTGTAGCGACGATCCCAACGTACGGTTCGCTGGCTCCACCTGTATCATTTTCCTCCTCCTAAATGATACAGCCTCGCCCCGGCAGCAATGCCGGGGCTTTTTTTTCCAAAAACGCCAACCTGGCCTCCTCGGCTAGAACATGTGCTGACCGCCGTTGATGGCGATATTGGCGCCGGTGACGAATGCCGCCTCCTCCGACGACAGGTAGGCGACCAGCCCCGCGATTTCGTCCGGCTTGCCCAGGCGGCCCATCGGTATCTGCGGGATGATCTTCGAGTCCAGAACCTCCTGCGGAATCGCCATCACCATCTTGGTGCCGATGTAGCCGGGCGAGATCGTATTGACGGTCACGCCTTTGCGCGCGACTTCAAGTGCAAGCGCCTTGGTGAAGCCGTGCATGCCTGCCTTCGCGGCCGAGTAATTGGTCTGGCCGAAGGCGCCCTTCTGGCCGTTGACCGACGAAATGTTGATAATGCGACCCCATCCCCGCTCGACCATGCCGTCGCAGACCTGCTTGGTCATGTTGAAACATGAATCGAGATTGGTGCGAATCACCGCATCCCAGTTCGCCTTGTCCATTTTCTTGAACGTCATGTCGCGGGTGATGCCGGCGTTGTTGACCAGCACGTCGACGGGGCCGACGTCGGTCACGACGCGAGCGACGCAAGCGACGCAAGACTCCCAATCGACGACATCGCAGGGGTAGGCGTAAAAGCGGTGCCCCGCCTTTTTCATCGTGTCGAGCCATTCCTGCGCCTTGAGGTTGCCCGGTGAGTGCGTGGTCACAACCGCGTGGCCGAGCGCGGCGAGCTTGACGCAGATTGCCTCACCCAGCCCGCCCATGCCGCCTGTCACCAACGCAACGCGCTGCTTGTCCTGTGCCATCGTCCCTCCTTTTCCCCTCGTTGTGCCGTTCGGTATAGGCTGCGCGCTTCGCGCTTTATCGCTCGACTGCCATCGCCACGCCCATGCCACCACCGATGCAAAGGGATGCCAGCCCTTTTTTCGCATCGCGCCGTGCCATTTCGTAGAGCAGCGTCACGAGGATCCGGCAGCCGGACGCCCCGATCGGATGGCCGAGCGCGATCGCGCCGCCATTGACGTTGATCTTTTTCGTATCCCAGCCCATTTCCTTGTTGACCGCGCAGGCCTGCGCGGCGAACGCCTCGTTGATCTCCATAAGGTCGAGGTCGGCCGCCTTCCATCCGGCCTTTTCCAGCGCGCGGCGTGACGACGGCACCGGTCCCATGCCCATGATAGCCGGGTCGACGCCCGACGACGCGAATGCCCTGATCCTGGCCAGCGGTGTCAGTCCGAGCTGTGCGGCGCGCTCGGCGGTCGTCACCAGCACCGCGGCGGCGCCGTCGTTGATCCCCGAGGCATTGCCCGCGGTGACGCTGCCTTGCTTGTCGAATGCCGGCCGCAGCGCCGACAGCGCGTCGAGCGTCGCGCCCGTCTTGATGAACTCGTCGCTGTCGAATGCGACCGGATCGCCTTTGCGCTGCGGGATCAGCACCGGCGTGATCTCGTCCTTGAACCTGCCGGCCTTCTGCGCGGCTTCGGCCTTGTTCTGGCTGGCGACGGCGAACTCGTCCTGCTGCGCGCGGGAAACGGCGTGTTGCTTGGCGACATTCTCCGCCGTGATCCCCATGTGATACTGGTTGTAGACGTCCCACAGGCCGTCGACGATCATGCTGTCGATCAGTTTGGCGTCTCCCATGCGAAAGCCGTCGCGCGAGCCGGGCAGGACGTGCGGCGCCGCGCTCATGTTTTCCTGGCCGCCGGCGATGACGATATCGGCGTCGCCGCATCGCACCGCCTGCGCAGCCAGCATCACTGCCTTCAACCCCGAGCCGCAGACCTTGTTGATCGTCATTGCGGGGATCTCGGCAGGCAGGCCCGCCTTGATCAGCGACTGGCGCGCCGGATTCTGGCCGCTGCCCGCGGTCAGCACCTGGCCCAGTATCACTTCGGAGATCTGCTCGGGCCGCAATTTGTAGCGGGCAAGCAGCGCAGTAATGACCGTAGCGCCGAGCTCGGGCGCCGGCGTCTTGGCCAGCGCGCCGCCGAACTTGCCTATCGCCGTGCGCAATGCGCCGGCGATTACGATGTCGCTCATGGAATTCTCCGCAAAAAGATCGGGCCTGATGACCGGCTGGCTTGAGGCCCGGGATCGGATGATCGCTTCGCTATGGTAGCGCAGCCCGCGCGCTGACGGCAGCGGGGCGACGCGATCGAGGTGAAGCGCTTGCCGGGCGCCTAGGACGCGCGCTCGACGATGTAGGTTCCCGGCGCCGGCGCGAGCGGCCGATGCTTGTCGTTGCCCGGTGCCTTGGGCGCTGCCCGCAGCCCGCCCTTGTAATTGCCGAGCCATGCCGACCAGTGCGGCCACCAGCTGCCGGGCTGCGTCGAGGCGCGGGCCAGCCAGTCGTCCGGATCGTCGGTCAGCAATTCATTGGTCCAGTAGTTGCGCCGATTTTTCGCCGGAGGATTGACTACGCCGGCGATATGACCCGAGGCCCCGAGCACGAATGTCTGCGCACCGCCGAGCAGACCCACGTTTTTGTATGCGGTGCGCCAGGGCACGATGTGATCTTCGCGGGTAGCGAAGACATAGGCAGGCATCGTGATGCGCTTGAGGTCGATCGGCTGGCCGCACATCGAAAGCGCACCGGGCTCGCGCAGGCGGTTGTCCAGATACATGTCGCGCAGGTACTCGACGTACATCGGTCCCGGCAGATTGGCCGAGTCGCCGTTCCAGTAAAGCAGATCGAACGCGGGCGGCGTCTGTCCCTTCAGATAATTGCCGACGACGTAGCTCCAGACGAGCTCGTTCGGCCTCAGGCTCGCGAACGCGTTCGCGAGCTCGCTGCCCTGAACGCGCCCGCCGCCGCACAGTGCCGGCATGCGCGCCGCAAGCCCTTCGCGGGAGATATAGACTCCGATGTCGCCCGGATCGGCGAAATCGAGCATCGTGGCGAGGAGCGTCGTACTGACGACCGGGGTCTCGCGCCGCGCTGCGAGCACCGCCAGCGCGCACGCGAGCAGCGTGCCGCCGACGCAGAATCCGAGCGCATTGAGCGTCCTGCTGTCGGCTATCTCGCGCGCCGCATCGAGCGCGGCCAGCACGCCTTGCTGGAGATAGTCGTCCCAGGTCAGAACGCCGAGCTCGGGCGGAATGTTGCGCCAGGAGATCATGAATACCGTATGGCCTTCGCCGACGGCATAGCGCACAAAGGAATTGTCCGGCTGCAGGTCGAGGATGTAGTACTTGTTGATGCAAGGCGGCACGATCAGCAGCGGCCGCTTGGCGACTTCGCGGGTCGTCGGTGCGTACTGGATCAGCTCGATCAGCGGATTTCGAAAGACGACGCTGCCCGGAGTCATCGCGAGGTTGCGACCGACCGCGAACGCGCTTTCATCGGTCATCGCGATGCGACCGCGCTGCGCATCGGAGACCAGGTTCGACAGTCCCTGGGCAATCGACGCGCCGCCGGACGCGAGCGCGCGCTGCAGCGCTTCGGGGTTGGTGGCGAGAAAGTTCGACGGCGCGATCGCATCGACATACTGCCGGGCGAGAAAGACCAGTCGCTTCTTGGTGGCTTCGTCGGTTTGCGCCAGCGCGGCGAACTCGCGCACGTAATCGGCGTAAAGCAAATAGGCGTCGCGCAGCCACGCGAAGTACGGATGCTCGCTCCATGCCCTGTCCGAGAAGCGGCGGTCGGCTTGTCCGACGGGCGCGGGCGCCGGCGCGGTCCTCCCCTCCGCCGCGCACGCCCACAATGCCTCGAATCTCTTGCCGTAGAGCTCGGTGAGCTGCGCGGCCGCCGCCGGATCGATCGATACGGCGGGGACGGAGGACGCCACGGGCGATGTCGTGTCGGGAGCCTTGCGCGAAGCGATGTTGCCTGCCGGCAAGAGACTCGCCGGCGCGACCGCCGGCACCGCGCCCATCGCCGCGTCGGCCCACAGTCGCGTCCATTGCGCGCCGACGTCCTGCCAGCGGCGTGCGAGCTCCGACCAATCGACTTCAGTTTGGTCTGTCGGTGCCGGCCCGCGCTTTAAGTGTTTGGGTTTGTTCATCGGAGTCAGCGCTCGAGCCACAGGTGCACGGCAGCGATCAATGCGATGCCGATGCCGATCAACAGCAGTTGCTGTGCCGTGGCAGCCGGCGCCGGATGCCGGTGCAGGCTCGGGATCAGGTCTGCGACCGCGACATAAAGCAGGCTCGCCGAGGCGATTGCGAGCACCGTCGTCAGCACGTGCTGCATCGAGGCGAGCGCCGCGTAGCCGGCGAGGCCGCCGAGCAAGGTTGCAACGCCGGTCGCCAGGTTGTAGGAAAACGCGCGCCGGCGCGTGTAGCCGGAATGCATAAGAACGGCGAAGTCGCCGACCTGCTGCGGAATCGCGTGCGCGACGATCGCCAGCGCGGTCGCTGTGCCGAGCGCGAAGTCGGTCAGGAATGCGGCGGCGATCACGATGCCGTCGCAGAAATTATGCACGCTGTTGCCGATCACTATCATCAAACCGGAGCGACCGCCGTCGACGCCATGGGCATGCCGCCCGCTGCCGGCGTGCCCGTTTTCCGCCAGCGCCTCGGCCTCGAGGTGGCTATGCCGCCAAAGAACCAGTTTTTCCAGCAGGAAGAACAGCAGCAAGCCGGCCAGAACGGTCAGCATCACGCTCTGGGCGGATCCGTGCTCGAGCGCATGCGGAAGCAATTCCAGAAATACGGCGCCGAGCAGTGCGCCGACCGCAAAGCTGACCAGCTTGGATATCCACCGCGCATGCAGCGCCAGCGTGCCGGCCGCGGCGAGGATCGCCAGCACCCCGCCGGCGAGACAGGCGATGACGATCGCGTAAAGTGGAGAGAGCGCAGTCATCGCCAGCGCATTATACGAGCGCGATCACCGGCGGGTCATTCCGGAGCGAGCCAGATCAACGTCGCCATCCTCGCCGCCCGGTCGGGGCCGCCCCGGCGATACGAGTAGAACGCGTTGCGTTCGGTGTAGGTGCAGCGCCCGCCGCCGCGGACTGCCGCGGGATCGACGCCGGCGCGGGCGAGCGCGCGGCGCGCGAGCGCATAAAGATCGGCATGCCATTTTCCCTCGCGCGTTGCGACGAAGCACGCTTTCGCGCCGGCGTCGCGATCGCAGAATGCACGATAGACGTCGACGCCGACCTCGAACGCGCCAGGTCCGATTGCCGGCCCGAACCATGCGAGCACGTCGGCCGGCTCGGTCTGCATCGAGCGGATGGCCGCTTCGAGCACACCGGCGGCGAGCCCCCGCCAGCCCGCGTGCGCGGCGGCGACCACGCTGCCGCGCCGGTCGGTGAAGAGCACCGGCAGGCAATCCGCCGACAGCACTGCGCAGACGTTGCCCGGAATGCGCGACACCGCACCATCGGCTTCGGGCCTGTCGCTGTCGCCGTGGACCATGTCGGCGCTTGCGATCGTCGTGCCATGCGCCTGCGCAAGCCACAGCGGCTCTCGCGGCACGAAGCCGTTGAGGAGCGCATGCGCCTCGGCATTCGGCGCGGCCGGCCCAAAGTCGGCGACGCGGCCGGCGACCCCGTTGCGGGTGGTCGAGAACGCGCGCACCGTCGCGGCGGCCGGCCAGTCCGGCACGATCCAGTCGACGCCGGCCGAGACAAACCGTGCCGCGAGCGGCGTGTCAGCGCGCATGAGCGCCGGCGCGCTCGCGCAACGTCGCCAGCAGCGTGGCAAAGTCGGGCGGCAACGGAGACTCCCACTGTGCAGGCTTCCTGGTCGACGGATGGATGAGGCCGAGCCGCCAGGCATGCAGCGCCTGCCTTCCGAATGCGATGCCGCGCTTTCTCCCGTACGTGGGATCGCCGACCAGCGGATGTCCGAGCGAGGCCAAGTGAACGCGGATCTGGTGCGTGCGACCGGTCTCGAGCCGGCAGGCGAGCAACGTGCAATCGCCGAAGCGCTCGCGCACTTCGTACCGCGTCACGGCGGCCTTGCCGCTCGCGACGACCGCCATCGATGTGCGCCGGACCGGATGTCGGCCAATCGGTGCGTCGACCGCGCCGCCGCGTGCGATATCTCCGGCGGCGAGCGCCAGGTATTCACGGTGGACGCTCCTTGCCTGCAGCTGGCGCACCAGGTCGGTCTGCGCGATTTCAGTCTTGGCGACGATCAGGAGGCCGCTCGTATCTTTGTCCAGGCGATGCACGATACCGGCGCGCGCTACGGCGGCAAGCTGCGGCGCATGGTGCAGCAGCGCATTGGCCAGCGTGCCGTCGCGGTTACCGCTCCCCGGGTGGACGACCAGCCCCGCAGGCTTGTCGATGACCAGTATCGCCTCGTCCTCGAACACGATCGTCAACGGCAGCGCTTGGGCCGCATACGCAGTGGCGGCAGGGTCGGACAACGGGTGCACCAGCACACGCTCGCCGCCGGCGACCTTGCGGCTCGGATCCGCCGGTGCGCCGGCGAGCAGCACGCGTCCCGCGTCGATCCAGGCCCGGATGCGGCTGCGCGAGTGCTCGGGCAACAGCTGCGCGAGCGCCCGATCCAGCCGCATGCCTGCGTACTCGGCCGGTATCGTCAGCGTGCGCTGGGCGTCGGCCGCGGCCTCGGGGTTATAATCCACGGCTACGTATGGAGCGGGCAATGATGTCGAAGCTGAGCAGATATTCGTTGGCGTTACTGATCTTGATCGGTGCGACCCTGACCGGATGCAGCTTGCTGCCGGAGGTCAAGGACGAGACCGCGAACTGGACCGCGGAGCAAATCTACAAGGATGCGCACGAATCGCTGCTCGCGGGCAATTATACTCGTGCGATCAAGCTGTTCGACACGCTGGAGGGCAGGTTCCCGTACGGCCGGCTGGCCCAGCAGTCGATTCTCGAAAGCGCCTACGCGAACTATCGCCAGGACGAGGCGACAACGGCGATCGCCGCGTGCGATCGTTTCATCCGCACCTATCCCAATCATCCGAATGTCGACTACGCGTATTACCTGAAGGGTCTGATCAATTTCCGCGAGGATCAGGGGCTGTTCGGATACTTCGTCGAGACCGATCTGTCCGAGCGCGATCCGAAGATGACCAAGGAAGCGTACGGCGCGTTCCGCGAGCTGGTCACCCGCTTTCCCGACAGCAGGTACGCCGAAGACTCGCTGGAGCGCATGCGGTATCTGACCAATGCGCTCGCCGGATACGAAATTCACGTCGCGCGCTATTACTACAACCGCGGCGCCTACGTGGCCGCGGTCAACCGGGCGCAAGCCACGCTGATCAACTATCCGAAGACGCCGGCCACCAGGGAGGCGCTGGTGCTCATGATGGAGAGCTACGACAAGCTCGGCATGACGCAGCTGCGCGACGATACGCGCCGCGTGCTGAAGGACACCTTCCCCGAGGGCAAGTACCTGGTCGCGACGCAAAAGCCGTGGTGGAAATTCTGGGGTAAGGACGAGGTCGCGCCGCTGCCGCCCACCGACGACACCGCGAAGCCGTGGTGGAAATTCTGGTAAGAGTGATTTTCGGGGCGTTCGCCCAAGTCAGCGACGGCCACTCTCCTCGCATCCGCCTGCGACCGTAGCCGGTGCAAAAAAAGCGCGGACTTCGGCGAGCTCACGCGTACGTCGCATCGGCGGCAGCGCCTGCCATATTCGCCGGCCATACGGCTTGTCGACCAACCGCCGGTCGCAGATCATCAGAACGCCGCGATCGGTCTCCGAGCGGATCAACCTGCCCGCGCCCTGCTTGAGGTTGATGGCCGCCTGCGGCAACTGATAGTCGAAAAACGGATTGCCGCCTTGCCGGGCGATGTTCTCAAGGCGCGCTGCAAGCAGCGGGTCGTCGGGAGGGGCGAAAGGCAGCTTGTCGATGATCACCACCGACAAGGCTTCGCCTTGCACGTCGACACCTTCCCAGAAGCTCTGGCTGCCCAGCAGTACGGCGTTGCCGAGGCGGCGGAAGCGGGTCAGCAACTCGGTGCGCGAGCCCTCGCCCTGCACCAGCAGCGGAAAAGCGATACCTTCGCGCTCGAAGAGAGCCGCCAGCGATTCGCGTGCGCGCGCCAGCGCGCGCAGCGTCGTGAACAGCAAAAAGGCGCGGCCCCCGCTGGCTTTCAGTACGGGCAGTGCGGCGGCGACGACCGCATCGGTGTGGTCGAAGCTGTTGGGCTCCGGCAACTCGCGCGGCAGATACAGCAACGCCTGACGCGCGTAGTCGAACGGGCTTTCCCAGTAGCCGGTCGCGGCCTCGCCCAAGCCCAACTCGCGCTGGTAGAGTGAGAAGTCACTGCCGATCGCCAACGTCGCCGAGGTGAAGATCCACGCGCGGGCGTGATCGGTGACCTGCTTGGCGAAAATCTCGGCCACCGACAGCGGCGATGCCTTGAGCTGCCAGCTGGAGGCGCTGATATCGACCCAACGGATCCACTCCGGATCGTCGCCATCCCGCCAGCGCGCGAGCCGCGCCAGCGCAGCTTCGGCGCGATGGGCGCACTGCGCCAGATCGTCGCTGCGCTCGGCCTGCTTGCCGAGCTCGGTCGCGAGCGCGGCGAGCGCCGCGTTCAGCGAGTCGAGCGCCTCGCCGAACCCGGCGCGCCGCATCGCCACGACGCGCGGGAGCTTGCCCGGCGCTTCGCCTGCGGCGAGCCGGAAACGGCGCAGGGCCAGCCCGAGCGCCTGTGCCGAGGCGGGCAGCGGCGCGTAATCGCGAGCCGCCTTCAGGCCCTCGAATTCGGCGTCGCGCGCGAGCTCGCCCAGCTGACCGCCAGTGACTTCCTCGCCGAAAAACAGCGTCGCGGTCTCGGGCAGCTGGTGCGCCTCGTCCAGGATCACCGTATTGGACGCCGGCAGCAGCTCGGCGACGCCTTCGTCCCTCAGCATGATGTCGGCGAAGAACAGATGATGATTGACGACGACGACATCGGCAGCGAGCGCCTGCTTGCGCGCATTCATCACAAAACATTCGTTGTAGCTCGCGCATTCGGTGCCAAGACAATTCTCGCGGGTCGACGTGACCTCGGACCAGATCGCAGCGTTTTCGGGAACGTCGGCAACCTCGCTCTTGTCGCCGCTTTCCGACGTACGCACGAAGGATTCGATCCGCTTCAGATATACGACATCGGCGCGCGATGCGAACGTCGGCTGCGCCGCCGCGCGCGCCAGATGATGATGGCAGACGTAATTGCCGCGCCCCTTGAGCAGCGCTACGGTGATCGGGATGCGCAGCGCGTCGCGCACCAGTGGCAGATCGCGCTGGTAGAGCTGATCCTGCAGCGTCTTGGTGCCGGTCGATACGATCACCTTGCCGCCCGAGAGCAGGGCGGGGACCAGGTAGGCGAACGTCTTGCCGGTCCCGGTCCCGGCTTCGGCCAGCAGCTGGCCCTTCGTCTTTATTGCCTGCGCGATCGCCTCGGCCATCGCAAGCTGCTGCGGCCGCGGGCGGTAGCCGGCGACGTTGCGTGCAAGCGCTCCTTCGCCGTCGAAAACCGCGCTGAGCTCGGTGTCGCTCAGCGGCGGCCTCTCAGTGCGCTGTCCTTGCCCGGAATGTCATGATGGCGACGGCGTACGATCACTTCTTGGCGGGCTTCTTCTTGGGCGCCGCCTTCGTCGTCGGCTTGGCCTCGGCCAGCGTTGGCGGAGGCTCGCGCAACAGCTTGATCTGCGCGTCGAACGCGCTGTAAGGATGCGTCACGCGCTGTTTGTAGCCGGCGTCCAATTCGTCCGAACCCGGCGTCAGTTCGGACAGGCTCCTGGTCCAGGTCGCGTAGAGCGTTTGCAGACCGTGCACCCTCGTCTTGTTGCGCCCGGCTTCGCGCAACGCTGCCTGGTAGGGACGCGCGATCAGGCGCTTGTGCTTTTCGATGCAGCCTTCGGTCTTGGCGCCGTTGACGCCTTGCTGCGCGCCGGCCAGGCCGAATTCGATGATCTCGATGCTCTTGACCTGGCGGCACATCGTATAGGTCTGCGGAATCGCCTCGAAAAAACAATCGGTGCCGGTACCGTGCAGCGCAGTCGGACAAATATACGGGTCGACGTTGTCGAGTGCATGCGCCGAGACGGCGGGCAGCAGTGCGGCTGCGGCGAGGAGCGTGAGCGAGGAGATTCGGCGCATGATGGAATCGACCCGACTGAAGGTTGTCCATGCTACCGCGCGCGACGCACCTACTCAAGCGCGCCGCTCGAACGACGCGCCGGGTCAGATCGTCGCGCCGCCCGACACTTCGATGACCGCACCGTTGATGTAGCTGGCTTCGTCGGAGGCGAGCCAGGCGTAGGTATTCGCGATTTCCTCGGGCTGGCCCAGGCGGCCGAGCGGAACGCGGTCTTCCATCATCTTGACGACCTTGTCCGGCATCGAGGCCAGGATAGGCGTGTGAATAAAGCCCGGGCAGATCGCGTTGGCGCGTATGCCCTTGCGGCCGAGCTCGCGCGCCCAGGTCTTCACCATGCCGATGACGCCGAACTTCGTCGCCGCATAATTAGTCTGGCCGAAATTGCCGTAGATGCCGACGATCGACGACGCATTGAGGATGCAGCCCGAATTCTGTTCGAGCATGATGTCGACGACGGCCTTGGTGCAGTTGTAGACGCCTTTGAGATTGACATCGACGACACGGTCGAACTGGTCATCGGTCATCTTCCTGAATTGGGCGTCCTGCACGATACCGGCGTTGTTGACCAGCGTGTCGATGCGTCCCCACTTGGCCATCACGCCTTCGACCATGCGCGCGATGCTTTGCTTGTCGGTGACGTCGATCACGAAGCCGGCCGACTCGCCGCCGAGCTCCTCGATCTTCGCGACGGTCTCCTGGATGGTGGACTCGTTGATGTCGCACACGGCGACCTTGGCGCCTTCCTGGGCAAATTTGACCGCGGTCGCCTGCCCGATGCCCTGGCCCGCGCCGGTAATGATCGAGACTTTGCCTTTGAGCCGCATGGTCTTCCCTGGTCAGTTATGGACAGCGATGCCCCGCTTGAGTGCGGCGACTCTATCTCTTTTCATTGCGTTGCACAACCTCACGCTCGCGGCCCGCAGGCGATGCGCCGACTACAGCAAAAGATTAAATAAACAACGCATTAGTGTTCTCAGCCGGCGCCTCGCCCCGCGCGTCTTAGTCGCTGTCAGGCCGGATTCTGATGCATCGCAGGAAGGCTTGTCCGTGGCGGCGACCCGGGCGACAGGCGCGTTAGGCGGGTAGCCAGTGCTCGATCACCAGCTGCAGAGAGTCCAGCCCTTGATAGTGATTGACCTCGGGCCGGTACGCCGCGCGGATTCGGGGCGGTAGCGGCGCCGTCTGGCGGAAAACGATCGCTTCATAGCGACGTTCGCCCAATGCCAGCGCGAGCTTCATATGCTTGTCGCCGACGAGGCGCTGCTCGGTGACGGTGAACTCGGCGTCGAACGCGGGCGCCGGAAAACCCTGTCCCCAGACGTGCGCGGCGCACGACCGGGCGAGCCCCAACGTCAGTTCACCGGCCTCGAGCGCGCCGTCGGTTTCGATCGTGCGCTTGAGCAACGCAGGCGACAGCCACTCCCGGCCGACGCGCTCGAACTCATCGACGAAGCGCGGCAGGGCTGTTTCGTGCAACGTCAGGCCGGCAGCGTACGCGTGTCCGCCGAATCGGCTGATGGTTCCGGGCGCGCGCTTGGCGACGAGGTCCAGCGCATCGCGCAGATGGAAGCCAGCGATCGCGCGGCCCGAACCGCGTAGCTCGCCATCGCTGCCGGCGCGGGCGAAGACGATCACCGGGCGGTGATAACGGTCCTTCAGGCGCGATGCGACGATGCCGACCACGCCCTGGTGCCACTCGGCGCGGTATAGGCAGAGCGTGCACCCGCCTTCGTCGATGCCGCACTCGAGCTCCGCCAGCGCTTGCTCCTGCATCGTGGCCTCGACGTCGCGCCGCTCGCGATTGAGCCCGTCGAGCTCGGCTGCGAATCGGTCGGCGCTCGCCGGATCGTCCGACATCAGACAGGCGATGCCAAGCGACATGTCGGCGAGCCGGCCGGCCGCGTTGAGTCGCGGTCCGGCGACGAAGCCCAGGTCATAGCTCGTCGCTCGCTGCGGCGTGCGGCCGGCGACGGCCAGCAGCGCGCGCACGCCCGGCTGCATCCGGTTGGCGCGGATTCGTCGCAGCCCCTGGTCGACGAGGATGCGGTTGGCGTGGTCGAGCCTGACGACGTCGGCGATCGTGCCCAGTGCCACGAGGTCGAGCAGCGCCGCCAGGTGCGGCTCCGCGCGCTGGGCGAAATGACCACGCTCGCGCAGGACCGCGCGCAACGCGCACAAAACGTAGAACATCACGCCGACTCCGGCCAGATGCTTGCTCGGAAACGTGCAGCCTGGCTGATTGGGATTGACGATCCACGCCGTCTCCGGCAGCTGGTCGCCGGGAAGGTGGTGGTCGGTGATCAGTACATCGATGCCGAGCACTCGCGCCGCGGCGACGCCTTCGACGCTCGCGATCCCGTTGTCGACGGTGATGATCACGTTTGGCCGCCGCGCAGCGGCAAGCGCGACGATCTCCGGGGTGAGGCCGTAGCCGAACTCGAAGCGGTTCGGCACCAGGAATTCGACCGTCGCTCCCATCGCGGCCAGACCCCGCATGCCGACCGCGCAGGCAGTCGCGCCATCGGCATCGTAGTCGGCAACGATGAGGAGGCGCTCGCCGCGCTCGATTGCGTCGGCAAGCCGCTCTGCTGCTGCGGTTATCCCTTTCAATGCCAGCCACGGGGGCAGGCCCGCCAGGTCGTTGTCGAGCTCCGCGGTCGATGCAATGCCTCTCGCGGCGAACACCCGCGCCATGACCGGCGCGATGCCTGCGATCCCGAGCGTCGCTGCGAGGTCCGGCACGTTGCGGCGTGTAATCTCCATTCAGCGCCCGGACGCCGCGAGGACTGTCGACAGCGCGGCCGGCGCAAAACGGTTGCGCCAACGCGCGATCAGTGAGCGACTGCGCGGTTTAAACGACAAAGCGCGTCCGCGACCCGAGAGGACCACGGAAAGCTCGAGGCCCGGATCCGCGTCGAGGGCAGCGCACAGCGGGCCAGCCCAGTTTTGACCAAGCGAAGCGATTGCTCCCTCTCCGCCGTTCGCGCGAATCGCCTGCAGCCAGACCAGCGACCGGTTTTTCGATCCGGATCCGGCGCTCCACTCGCGAAGCGAGAGCGGGGCGGCCGCAACCTCGCAGGCGCAGGCACGAGCGAGATCGCGCGGGAGCGCTGCGTCGGCATACAGCGAGTCAATGCGCGTCGCTTCCATGGCGGCGCGCACGCCGCCTCCCGACAGCCAGACGCCGTTGATCGCTGCCCGGCCCTGTTGCTCGCGCTCGACCGTGACCGGATGGGCAAACAGCAGCATCTGCATTTCACTTTGCCAGCGGCGCCAGCGCGCCGCGTCCGGACCCGCGGGCAAAAACGGGAATATCGGCGCGCCGAGTGCGTCCTCCGCCGGGTGCGTGGTCAGTTGCTGCACGTCGGTGGCGGCGACCAGCCAGCGTGCCGGGGCAGCGGCAATAAAGCGCAGACCGTCGCCGGAAAAATGAGCACCGAGCGTCGCCAGCAGCGCTACCGCCTCGTCGGCCGAAACATCGTCGACGACGGCGGCGAGCTGCACGTCCTGCTGGCCGACGAGCAGTGTCACGGGCTCGGCCAGCAGCCAGTACGCATCACCGGGATCGAGATTCGCCGCGACAGCCAAGAGCGGCGCGAACGGCCAGTCGCGCTGCTTGGCGACGCCCAGCGCGGCGCAGGCGACGCCGATGGCGCCATCGTGCAACGCCGGCTGTGGTGCGCCGGCTAAAAGCCGGGCGAGCGCGGCACCCTCGGCGTCGGCCGGGGCCGGGTGGGTCTCCGCGAGGTCGAGCAAACCCGGGACGACCAGCGTGAGTTGCATGGGGAAAGGGCGGCCTGAGGCGAATCGAGTGTAGCACCTCGTCACGGGGGGACTTCGGTGTCGGGTCGTTTGCGCAAAAAGCGTAGTGAAGTGTCTGTCAGCGGCAGGTCGACCGCCCCATCCGGTGCGCTCGCCTGCGCCTTGCGTGCTCGCATTGTCCGGCACAGCTCTTGCTCGGGGAAGGAAGTCGAATTAGAAAGGGTAATTTTGTACCCTACACACAAACTGCTCTCGGTATTGCGCAGGCCCGCGCGGCTCACGCTTGCCACCAAAACGTCGATTGCGACCTCGCTGCTGTTTCTGACCGTCATTCTGGCGATCGGGATGGCGGCAGTGCAGTCCTTTCGCCAGCAGATGTTGAACGTGATGATCGCCGATCAGAACACGCTGGTCGTGCGTATAGCCGACAACCTCGACCAGAAGATCATGACCTTGCAGACCGCGCTGATGCTCAGCGCCAGCGAGATCACCGATGCCAACATTGCGTCGTCGGACGACGCGCAGAACTACCTCGACACCAGCTCGGCGCTGTTCGCCGTCGTCGACCGTTCGATATTCCTGTTCAGCGGCGAAGGGATCGAGCTTGCCGAGCGCCCGTATCGACCTAACCGGCGAGGCAGCGATGCTTCGGAACGGGAGTACATACGCAAGACGATCAGTACGCACCAGCCGGTCATTTCCGAGCCGTTCGTCACCAACGTGGGTGACTCGAACATGGTGCTCGTTGTAACGGCGCCGGTGTTCGACAAAGACCGCCACATGGTGGCCATCCTTACCGGCAGCCTCGGCCTGACCCGTCCCGGCATGCTGGGCAAGATCGCCAAGACGGTGATCGGCAAGACCGGCTACCTGTACATCGTCACTGCGGACGGCAAGCTGATCATGCACCCGGATCGAAGCCGCCTGTCGCAGCGCGCCTTCCCGCCGCAAGACAACGCGTTGTTCGAGCGCGCGCTCGAAGGCTTCGAGGGGACGGGCGAGGGGGTGGATTCGGAGGGTCGCGTAGCCATCGTCAGTTACAAGCGCGTTCCATCGTCGAACTGGATCGTCGCGGCCGTCTATCCGAAGGATGAAGCGTTCGTGCCGATTCAGGAGCTGACTTGGCATTTCGTCCAGCTGTTGCTGCTGGCCTGCGTGGCCGTCGTGGCGTCGATCTGGATCCTGACACGATATCTGATGCGACCGCTGGTCGTGCTGACCGACCACCTGAAGAATTACACCGCACACGAGGCGAGGATCGCTCCGTTGACCGGCCGCGCCGGCGGCGGCGAGATTCGCGCGCTGCGGCGCGCGTTCAACCGCCTGACCGGTCGCCTGCGCGAGCGGGAAGATGCGTTGATCGAAACGATGCAGAGATATCAGTTGATCACCGAGAATTCCACCGACCTCATCACCAAGCACGCTCCGGATGGGACGATCATCTACGCTTCCCCGGTCTCCATCAGCATCCTCGGCATCCCCGCAAGCGAGCTGGTCGGCCATTCGCTTTGTGAATTCGTGCATCCGGACGACTTCAGCACCGTTCGCGCCGCCGTTACCGAAGCGGTGCAGTCCAAATCGGTGACCACGATCATGTATCGGGCGCGTCACGCAGATCAGCATTACGTCTGGTTGGAGACGACGCTGCAGCGGATGAAGGATTCCGCCGGCGAGGAGACCCAGCGCATTCTGTGCATTTCACGCGACATCAGCGAGCGCAAGCGGATGGAAGAGCGCCTGCACGAGTTGGCGCGAACCGACCATTTGACGGCGTTGCCCAACCGGTTCCTGCTCGACGAGCGCTTTGCGGGCGGGCTTGCCCAGGCGCGCCGCGAGGGCTCGTTGCTTGCGCTGCTGATGATCGACATCGACCGATTCAAGAACATCAACGATACACTCGGGCACGGCGTGGGCGACGCGTTGCTGAAGCTGGTCGGATCACGGCTGAAAACGTGCAACCGGGACTGCGACACGCTCGCGCGGTGGGGTGGCGACGAGTTCGTTCTGTTGCTCCCTGGCGTGCACGACGCCAGCAGTGCCGTCACCGTGGCGGAGCGTTGCCTGACCGCGCTGAAGCAGACCTTCGTCGTCGACGGTCGCGATCTGCATATCACTGCTTCGATCGGCATCAGCCTGTCGCTGGACTCGAGCACGGCATCCGAGACGCTGCTGCAGAATGCCGACGTCGCGATGTACAAGGCCAAGGCTCGCGGCGGCGATTGCCTGATGCTATACAGCCCGGACATGAGCGCCGGCGCGCAAAGCCGCCTGTCGATGGAGAACGCGCTGTTCAACGCAATCGACAGGAATGAGCTGCTGCTGTATTACCAGCCGCTCATCTCCGGCAAAACCGGCAGACTCGCCGGCGTCGAGGCGCTGCTGCGCTGGAACCACCCGGAATACGGCATGGTCGCGCCCGCGCAATTCATCCCGATCGCGGAAGAAACCGGCCTCATCGGTGTGATCGGCGAATGGGCGTTGCGCGCGGCATGCACGCAAATGAACGCCTGGTACGGGCGCGGGTTGCCGCGGATTCCGCTTTCGCTCAATCTCTCGAGCAGGCAGTTTCGCCAGGAGAACGTGGCCAGCACGATCAGGAAAGTGCTCGAGGACACCGGCTTCGCCGCGCAACTGCTCGAGCTCGAGTTGACCGAATCGCTGTTGATGGGCGATCTCGCGAGCAGCAAGGCAACGCTTGCCGAGCTCAAGGCGATTGGGGTGGCGATCGCGCTCGACGATTTCGGCACTGGCTACTCGTCGCTCAGCTACCTGAAGGGGTTTCAGCTGGACACGCTGAAAATAGATCGGACGTTCATCGCCGACTTGATGACGAGCGAAGCCAATGCGTCGATCGTGCGGGCAACGATCGGGCTGGCCAAAGGCTTGCAGCTGAAGACCGTGGCCGAAGGCGTCGAAACGAGGGCCCAGGCGGATTTCTTGGTCAAGCACGGTTGCGACGTGCTGCAGGGCTTCCTGTTCGCGCGTCCGATGGAAGCCGCCGCTTTCATGTCGTTTGCGCAGGCTTCGCATACCTATCTGTTGTCGCGGCCGGCCAGCGACGACAGTGAAAAGGCCATGTAAAGCGAGGCGAGAGTCAGGCCCGGTGCAGCCCGAGAGCAGCGGCGACGATCCCGCGTTGCTCCGCGGCGTGCACGACGCCGCTACCTGTCGCGGTCGACGACGAAGCCGCGCGCCCCTCGTAATCCAGCGACACCCCGGGCGGCAACGCGCTCTCGAGATGATCGCGAACGAGATACCACGCACCGTGATTCTTTGCCTCTTCCTGCGCCCAGACCACGCGCTTTAGACGCGGATACCGCCGAAGCTCGGCAGCAAGCCCCTTGGCAGGAAACGGATGGAGCTGTTCGGCGCGCAGTATCGGCAGGTCCCGAAGTCCCGTCTGTTCGCGCTCGTCCGCCAGATCGTAGTACAGCTTTCCACTGGTGACGATCACGCGGGAAACCTGGTCGAAATCGCAGGCTCGATCCTCGGCCAGCAGCGGATGAAACGCCTCCTCTGCCAGCAGTCGCAGCGGCGAGTACGACCGCTGGACGCCATACAGCCACGGCTTGGGTGTCATGACGACCAGCGGCTGACGGCGCTCGGTCAGCGCCTGGCGACGCACCAGGTGAAACATCTGCGCAGCCGTCGATGGCATCGCGACATACATGTTGCCCGACGCGCACAGCTGCAGGAACCGGCCCAGGAACGCACACGAGTGTTCCGGGCCCCAGCCGTCGTGCCCGTGCGGCAGCATGAGTACCAACCCGCTCTCGTAGCCCCATTTGGATTCGCCGGATGCGATGTACTGATCGATGATCACCTGGGCGTTGTTCACGAAATCACCGAACTGTGCTTCCCAGACGACCAGATCGCGCCCGCACTTGAGGCTGTAGCCATATTCGAACCCGACGACGGCCTCCTCCGACAGCGGCGATTCGAAAATCGAGAAGGTACCCTGGGTTTCGGCCGCCTGACGCAGCGGCACGTGCAGGTCCCGCCAGTCGGTATCGGAGTCCTGATCGTGCCAGACGTGCTGCCGATGGACAAAGGTGCCGCGGCCCACGTCGAGGCCCGACAGGCGAATGTTGAATCCGTTCGCCAGCAGCGAGCCGTAGGCAAGGTTCTCGGCGAGGCGCCAGTCAACCGGACGCTCGCCGTTGCTTGCGACCCGGCGCCAATCGTCGAGCATCTTGCTCAGGTCGGCATGCAGCACAAAACCTCGCGGCGCCGTTGCCAGCCGTTCGATCATCGACCGCAGCTGAGCGAGGGGAATCGTCGTTCGGACCGGCTGGCCTTGCGGCGGTTGCCGCCGGGGAGCGACCGCCGGCGCGCCGGTGCTGTCGGGCGCCTGTGCCTTCATCGAGGCCAGCGCTTCGGCGCCAAGGCTTTCGGCCAGCTTTTCGCTGGCGATGCCGCGGCGCGAAAGTTGCTCGGTGTAGAGGCTGACGACGCTGCGATGGCGCCGGATGCGGCGCTGCATCGCCGGCTGCGTGATCGTCGGATCATCACGGACGAAGTGTCCGTGGCGCCGGTAGCCGACATGATCGACGACAATGTCCGCGGCGAACGCCGCGCGGAACCCGGTTGCCAGGCGCGCGGCGAAGACGACCGCCTCCGGATCGTCGGCGTTGACGTGAACGATCGGCGCGTCGACCGCTCTGGCGACGTCCGCGCATGACAGTGTCGACCGGGAGTCGCGCGGATGCGAGACCGTCGAGCCGATCTGGTTGTTGAGGATCAGATGCAGCGTGCCACCGACGCCATAACCGCGCGTCTGCGAGAGGTTGAGGGTCTCCGTAACGATGCCCTGCGCCGAGAACGACGCGTCGCCGTGGATCAGGATCGGCATTACTTTCCGGGCGGAAGCGTCGGCTTGCCGGTCCTGCAGCGCACGCGCGATGCCGCAGACGACCGGCGACACGCTTTCAAGGTGCGACGGGTTATGCGCGAGCAGGATCCCGATCTCGCCGCCGGCGGTCTTGATCCGGCCGGAAAGACCGGCGTGATCCTTCAGATCCCACGCAGCCAGGCTGACGTCGGGATTGAGCGAAAAGAGCGACAGCAGCTTCCGCGCCGGTACGTTGAGCGCGTTAAGCATCATGTTCAAGCGGCCGCGATGCGGCATGCCCAGGACGATGGATTCGACGCCGAGTCCGACAGCGCTCTCGATCGTCTCCCGCAGCAGGGTGACGATGCTCTCGCTTCCCTCCAGGCTGAACTGTTTGTAGGCGGCGTAATTCGCCCGGTGAAGCTGCTCGAACGTCTCGGCCGCCACCAGCTGCCCCAGGACACGCAGGCATTGGTCGCCGGTGGGCTCGGGCCAGCCGCTGCGCATCTCCATGCGCAGGTGCAGCCACCGTCGCTGCTCGCCGGCGCGGACATGGGCGCAATCGATCGCGACCGAGCCGCAGTAGGTCTCCCGCAAGCGGGTCAGCAAGGTGGACAGCGTGAAAATCTGCGTATCGCCGGCGAAATCCAGCGAGTATTCGATCGATTCGTCGCTCGACAAGCCGTGCGTGCGCGGATCGAGCTCGGCGACGATCGGGCGTTCGCGTCCGCTCTCCAGCGGATCGATCGAGGCCCCACGGTAGCCGTGCGCACGATAGGCGTCGATCAGCGCGGCAGCTGCGGGAGGGACAGCGAAGCTCGTCGTTGGCGCAACGACGGGGCCGACTTCCTGGCGGACCGCCGATCCGGAGGCTACTGCCGACGAGAGCTTGCGCATGGACGCGGAGTGTACCCTACAAATGAGTGTGGCACACTTCAGTGTCCGGAATTTCCATCGATCGGCTGCCTTTGACTCCCTACGAAATCCTCGTCGGCCTTCGGTATACGCGCGCCCGGCGGGGCGCCGGCCGCAACGGATTCGTCTCCTTCATCGCCTTCGTGTCGATGGCCGGCATCGCGCTGGGCGTCGCCGCGCTGATCGTCGTGCTGTCGGTGATGAACGGTTTCCAGGACGAATTGCGCAATCGCATCCTGTCGGTCGCATCGCATATCGAGATCCGCGCCCTCGACGGCGCCATGGCCGACTGGCAGGACGTCGCGCGCATCGCCAGGCAGGACGCGCATGTCCGGGGCGCAGCGCCGTTCGTCTTCGGTCAGGCGATGCTTTCCGCCGGCGATGCCAATCGCGGTGCGCTGGTGCGCGGCGTCGATCCCGCACGAGAGGACGAGGTCGCCGACATCGGCCGGCATATGCGCGCCGGATCGCTTGCCGATCTCAAGCCCGGCGGTTTCGGCATCGTTCTCGGCATCGAGATCGCGCGGGCGCTGCGCGTGCGGCTGGGCGATTCGGTGCTGCTGATCACGCCGCAGGGAACGGTGACCCCGGCGGGCATGCTGCCGCGCGTGAAATCGTTCCGCGTCGTCGGCGTGTTCGAGATCGGGATGTACGAATTCGACAACGGTCTCGCGCTGATCGAGCTGTCCGACGCGCAGAAGCTGTACCGGCTGGACGACGCGGTCAGCGGCGTTCGACTCAAGCTGGACGACATGTTCGCGGCACCCGCGGTTGCGCGTGATCTCGCGCGTGTCATGCCGGTCGATGTCGAGGTGCGCGATTGGACGATGGACCACGCCAACTTCTTTCGAGCCGTCGCGATCGAAAAGCGGGTGATGTTCATCATCCTGACGCTGATCGTCGCGGTCGCCGCATTCAACATCGTCTCGGCGCAGGTGATGGTCGTAACGGACAAACAGGCCGACATCGCCATCCTGCGCACGCTCGGCGCGTCGCCGGCGAGCATCCTGGCGATATTCGTCATCCAGGGCGGACTGGTCGGTTTCATCGGAACGCTGATCGGTGTCGTCGGCGGGATCGCGCTGGCGCTGAACATCGACGTGGTCGTTCCGTTCATCGAGCGCACGTTCAGCATCCAGTTTCTCGACAAGAGCGTCTACTACATCAGCGAGCTGCCGTCCGACCTGCAGCGCGGCGACATCATGCTGATCGCCGCGATCGCGCTTTTGCTCGCGCTGCTGGCGACGCTGTATCCGAGCTGGCGCGCGGCCCGGGTCAATCCCGCGGAGGCGCTGCGCTATGAGTGAGGGGCCTTCGGCAGCGCGGGCCGCGGTCCTCGAGTGCCGCGGCTTGCGCAAGACCTACCGCAGCGGGCCCCTCGACGTGCCGGTGCTGCTGGGCATCGATCTGACGGTCTCCTCCGGCGAACGCGTGGCCATCGTCGGCGCATCCGGGTCGGGCAAGAGCACGCTGTTGCATCTGCTCGGTGGCCTCGACGCGCCGACCGCCGGCGAAGTGCGCGTGCAGGGCGTGCCGTTCGTCGAGCTGTCCGAGGCCGAGCGCGGCCGCGTGCGCAACCGCGCGCTGGGTTTCATCTACCAGTTCCACCATCTGCTGCCGGAATTCTCGGCGCTGGAAAACGTCGCGATGCCGCTCTACATCCGCCGCGATGCGAGGCCGGCGGCGCGCGCGACCGCAGCGGCGCTGCTGGAGCGCGTCGGCCTCGCGCACCGCGCGCAGCATCGGCCGGCCGAGCTCTCGGGCGGCGAGCGCCAGCGCGTGGCGCTGGCGCGCGCGCTGGTGACCACGCCTGCCTGCGTGCTCGCCGATGAACCGACCGGAAATCTCGACCGGCGCACCGCCGGCCAGGTGTTCGACCTGATGCTCGAGCTCAATCGCAGCGTCGGCACGAGCCTCGTGATCGTCACGCACGATCCCGATCTGGCAGCGCGCACCGATCGGACCCTTCACCTGCTCGACGGCATACTGATGCCGTCGGCAGGCTAGGGACGCCCGGCCGGCGCAGTCCGTCGCCGCGCGAGCGATCGCGGCTGATCGCAGGGAAGGGACGCTCTGCCTAGACCGCCAGTGGCGGCTCGTCCATCGCTGCGATCTGCTCGCGCAGTTCCAGCACGCGATCCTGCCAGTAGCGCTGCGTGTTGAACCACGGGAACGCCGCCGGGAAAGCCGGGTCGTGCCAACGCCGCGCCAGCCATGCCGAATAGTGGATCAGCCGCAGTGTGCGCAGCGCCTCGACCAGATGAAGCTCGCGGTCATCGAACTCGCAGAAATCCTCGTAGCCCGACAACACCGCGCGCAACTGGCGCTGCATGTCGTCGCGATCGCCGGACAGGAGCATCCAAAGGTCCTGCACCGCGGGGCCGCTGCGACAATCGTCGAAATCGACGAAATGCGGCCCCTGCATCGGCCCCTCGCTTCGCCACAGCACGTTGCCGGCGTGACAGTCGCCGTGCAGGCGAATGTTGTCGACCGCGCCCGCGCGATCGTAACAATGCCGCACGCGCTCGATCGCCTGGGCGGACACACTTTCCCAGGCGGCGTTGAGGTCGGGCGGGATGAAGCCGTGGGCGAGCAGCCAGGCGCGCGGCTCGTCGCCGAAACTTGCGACGTCGAGCGACGGTCGCAGTCGAAACGGCGCGGTCGCGCCGACGGCATGGATGCGTCCGACAAAACGGCCGATCCATTCGAGCGTCGCGCGATCCTCGAGCTCGGGCGCGCGGCCTCCGCATTGCGGGTAGACCGCGTAGCGCAAGTCGGCGAAGCGATGCAAAGTCGCGCCACCCGCGGCAAGCGGCGCGACGACCGGAATCTCGTGCGCGGCGAGCTCGGCGACGAAGGCGTGTTCCTCGCCGATCTCGTCGTCGGTCCATCGCGACGGGCGATAGAACTTGACGACGATCGATGCGGCCGCCCCGTCGCCGGCGCCCTTCGTGCGGTCGTCGAGCCAGGCCTGGTAGACGCGATTCTCGTAGCTGTTGAGCGCAAGGAGCCTGCCGTCACAGAAAAAACCGACGGCGTCGAGCGCGTCTAGCACGCGGTCGGGTGTGAGTCCCGCATAAGGTGCTTCCGAAGCATCGTCCATTCGGTCATTGTACGTAGGCTCGCGACCGCGCCCGCGGCGCCGGGGCGTCGCCCTGCGTGGGCGCTAATAGTCGACCGGAACCGGCTCGAGGCTGCGCCACAGATACCAGGTGGCGACCGAGCGCCACGGGCGCCATGGCTCGGCCAACGCGATCATCGCGCTGCGGGTCGGCCGCGCATCCTTCAGGAATTGGCTGGCCATCGCTTTTTGCAGGCCGAGGTCGTCGACCGGCAGGATGTCGGGACGCAGCTCATGAAACATGAGGAACATTTCGGCGGTCCATCGCCCGATCCCCTTGACGTCGGTAAGTTGAGCTATGACCGCCTCGTCGTCGAGCTTGCGCCAGCGTCTCGGATCGAGCTTGCCCTCGGCGAAATGGCGCGCGAGGTCCGACAGATATTCCGCCTTGCGCTGCGACAGGCCGCAGGTGCGCAAGGCTTTGATGTCGGTCGCGACTACTTTCGCCGCGGGAAGGCGGCGGAACTTGTGTGCCGGCGCATTGTCCGCCACCTCGACAAAACGCCACCAGATCGCATCGGCGGCTTTGACCGATATTTGCTGGCCGACGATGGCCCGTGCGAGCGTGGTGAACGGATCGGCGCGACGCTTAAGATGGATGCCGGGATAAGCACGGATCAGCCGACGCAGGATGCGATCGCGGCGCGAGAGCTCGCGAGCCGCCTCGTCCCAGAACGGCGGCTTCATCGGTTCACCGACACGCACTCAACAGGTAGATGTCTTCCAATGTGGTTGCTCGCCGGGACGCTATTTGCAGTCGAATGCCGATGCTAACTCCGTGGAATCATTCGGCAAAGCATAGCTCGCAGATTATCGGCTGATGCTGACGCACCGGGCTGCGCCGTCGCCGTTGCACCGCGCCTTGACTTGACGATAGCGCAGGCAGAAAGTGCCACATCCGATCCCGCCGACAACGGCGCAAGCGGCGCGAGGGGCGTTCACGGCTGCTCTCGCCGGCATCGATTTCCCGTTCGCTGCGATTGCGAATGCGCGAGTAAAGGCGCAGGCACGTCTCTATGGGGAGAACAGCATGAAATACACGCGATATTTTCTGGCGATGTGTCTGCTCGCGTTCGCGGCGCAGGCGAAAGCAGACTGGGTAAGCAGCGACATAACCGACATCATCAACAATGTGAAGGCTATTTATTACGAAGTCACCGGCAACGTCAAGGACACCGCGCAAGATCTCAAGCGGCAACTTACGTTGTTGCAGCAACAAGGTGACACGGTGAAGGAGACCGTCGACGATGCGCTTGAATTGCTCCAGCACCGCCGGACGCCCTTTCTGGATTTCGTCAACGGAGGCGCAGGACGGTGCGGCCAAGGCTCGTCCTGCTGGAGCTTCCGCACCGACCTGGAGGACTTCATACTCGATTTTGCGGATCTGAGAAATCGCTTCCCGCAGATAGAGCAGAATGGATTCGGTGACGGCGAGGTCGCTGCCGACGTCATCAACCACATGCCACCGCTCGTTCTATTCGGCGTCTACGAAATTATGCAGCGCGTTCCGAATTGGCAGGACGTTCCCGCCAATCTCGCGGACCTTGCCGACGAGATCGGCGACCCCGATGCGTTCTCTCTCGAGCTCCCGGGAGGGAACCTGGCGGCTGCCGCGACCTTGGCGACCTCCAGGGCATTGTCCGCCTCACCATTGTTCGAGCCACCTCTGACCAAGACTGACATTTTCTGCAGTAAAGGAAAGCAGCCGCGATGGGACACGGTCCGCTTGAACCGATTGAAGGCATTCTTCGTGTTGATCAAGGGTATTTTCGATGACGGCTCGGAGTACGCGCCCGATTGGTACCCGATCGAGGTGGTCGGCGAAGGCGCCGCCATACCAGTACCACTCAAGGGAGTATTCAAAGGCGTAGCGGACGGCATCGACGCAATATTAGCTGCTGTGGACGCTCACCGCTCCAATCTCGGCGTGTGCAGGCAAATCGAAACGGATGTCGCGCAGCGGGTCGATCTCGTTGAATACCGAACTGCAGGGGGCGTCAGGAAAGCCTACTGGGCCGTCTACGGGGTCCTGAGGGCGCAGCTGGCGAACGGCGCCGATGAAGCAACGGCGACAGGGCGAATGACCGCCGCAGCGAGCCTCATCAGGGCCTCGAGGTGGTACGACGCCTACCACAAGATCTGCGATGCGTATGCCGCACTCTAACTTCCGTCGCAGTGACAAGGCATCGGAATTAGAACTCCACGAACCCGGGATTCCATACGTGATTTCATAGGCCTGCGGCCAGCGGGCGCGAAATGGTACATTACGCGCCTTTCGCCAGAGAGGGATCGATGCGCAGTCCGTTTCTGCGGGCCATCGTCGTCGCGGGTTGCCTGATGGCACTGTCTGGCGGCGCCGTGCGAATCGCAGCGGCCGCCGCGGATCCGAACAAGGTGCTGCACGTCGCCATCGAAGCCGGCGACGACGGCTTCGACCCGTCGCGGAGCACCAATTATTATTCCGGGCTGATCGAAGAAGTCATTTTCGAGCGCCTGCTCACCTACGATTACCTCGCCGAGCCGGTCAAGCTTGCGCCGATGCTGGCTGAAGCGATGCCCGAAGTCGGCGACGACGGCAAGACGTACACGTTCCATCTGCGCAAAGGTGTGCATTTTACCCCGGACCCCGCCTTCAAGAGCGACCAGCGCGAGCTCGTCGCGGATGACGTCGTCTATTCGATCAAGCGTTTCGTCGATCCGATGAATCGCTCGCCGTGGCGCTTCCTGTTCGCCGGCAAG
Organism: uncultured beta proteobacterium; assembly: GCA_963828665.1. Classification (GTDB taxonomy): domain Bacteria; phylum Pseudomonadota; class Gammaproteobacteria; order Burkholderiales; family Casimicrobiaceae; genus PALSA-1003. Next base: position 208,089 of record CAWHFL010000010.1, on the reverse strand, counting down.
ATCGTCGGCCTGGACGAGCAGGAAGCACTGGCCAAAAAAAATGGCGACCGCTTCGATTACAACGCCAAGGTTGCGGGGCTCGAAGTCGTCGATCGGTACACGGTGCGCTTTCACCTGACCGACACCGACTATAACTTCGCCTACATTCTCGCGTCGCCGACGACCAGCATCGTCGCGCGCGAGGTCATCGAGCGTTATAGCGACGACACCAAGGGACACCCGGTCGGTTCCGGGCCGTACATGCTGGCGGAGTGGAAGCGGGGTTCGCGGATCCTGCTGCATGCCAATCCCGGATATCGCGGTTTCGTCTGGGACTTCCAGCCGTCCGCCAACCCCTGGGACCAGGATGTAGTGGCGGCGATGAAGGGCAAACAGATGCCGCAGATAGGCGTGGTCGACGTGCGCCTGATCGAGGAGGAGCAGTCGCGATGGCTCGCTTTCCAGGGCGCCGAGATCGACTACATCGACCGCTTCGGCTCGTTCGCGCCGATGGCGATTCCCGGCAACAAAGTCGCGCCATACCTCGCCAAGCAGGGCATCAAGCTCTATCGGTATCTCGAGCCGGAGATGACCTACTACTACTTCAACATGGTCGACCCGGTCGTTGGCGGATTCGACAAGGAGAAGATTGCGTTGCGGCGGGCGATCGCGATGTCGTACGACATCGATGAGGAGATACGCGTCATCCGCAAGAACCAGGCGATCCGCGCGGAGACGCCGGTTCCGCCGGGAGTCGTCGGCCACGACCCGAATTACCGCAGCAGCTACCACTACGATCCTGTACTGGCCAACAAGCTGCTCGATTACTTCGGCTACAAGCGCGGCGCCGACGGATATCGGACCTTGCCGGACGGCAAGCCGCTGGTGCTGACGCTGTGGTCGGTGCCGGAAGCGATCGCCCGCGAGTACGACGAGCTGTGGAAGAAGAGTCTCGACGTCATCGGCGTGCATTTCGCCACCGCCAAGATCAAGTTCGCCGATCAGATACAAAAAGGCCGGGCATGCCAGATGCAATTCGCCGGTGCCGCGTGGACTGCCGACTGGCCGACCGCCGACAATTTCCTGCAGCTTTCGTATGGCCCCAACGTCGGCGAGGACAACTACGCCTGTTACAAGTCGGCCGCGTTCGACGCGTTCTACCGCAAGGCGCAGCAGCTTCCGGATTCCGCCGAGCGCAACCATCTATACCTGTCGATGGTGCGGCAGATGGAGGTCGATACGACCTGGGTCATGGGCGCGACGCGCTACAAGAGCACGCTTTTCTATCCGTGGATGCTGGGGTACAAGAAGCATCCGATCCTGCACGCGCCCTGGCCGTTCATGGACATCGACAATTCCAAGCGTCCGCCCCGATAGTGCGGCCGCGTCGCTTTTCGGATTCGACACCGTCCCCGCGCGGCGATGCTTCATCGATGTCCGGCATGGTGAGGCGCGGCCTGACAGCGCTGCTGGCCGCGGCGATCGCGCTTTCGCCGCTGGCGAATCGGCCCGCGCTGGCAGCCGACCCCGGCAAGGTCCTGCGCATCGAGTTCTACGTTGCCGAAACCGGCTTCGATCCGGTCAAGGTGCAGGATTACTACTCGCAAACGGTGTGCGAAGCGATCTTCGAACCGTTGATGACCTATGACTATCTGGCGCGGCCGGCCAAGCTCGCCCCGCGAGCCGCCGAAGCGATGCCGGTGATCAGCGATCAGGCCAGAACGTATGTCTTCAAAATCCGGAAGGGCATCTACTTCGCGCCCGACCCGGTGTTCAAGGGCAAGCCGCGTGAGCTGACCGCCGAAGACTACGCGTACACAATCAAACGTTTCCGCGATCCGGCCAACAAGTCGCCGTACGAAAGCTTTCTCGGCGGCGTCGTGGGGCTCGACGAAGTCAAGAAGGACGCCGAAAAGACAGGCAAGTTCGATTACGACCGCAAGGTCGAGGGCCTGCAGGTCCTCGACCGTTACACACTCCAGGTCAAGCTCAAGGAAACCGATTACAACTTCGCGCACATCCTCGCATTGCCCAATACCGGCGCGGTGGCGAGGGAGGTTATCGAAGCCTACGCCGACGACACCAATGCCCACCCGGTCGGCACCGGGCCGTACATGCTGACCGAATGGAAGCGCTCGAACAAGATCGTGCTCGAGGCCAATCCGTCGTTTCGCGGATTCGTCTGGCATTTCGAGCCCAGCGGCGATCCCGAAGACAAGGCGCGGATCGCGGCGATGGAAGGCAAGAAGATGCCGCAGATCGGGCGCGTCGAAATCAGCATCATCGAAGAGCAGCAGGCGGCGTGGCTGGCGTTTCAGAACAACGAGCTGGATATCCTTTATCTGCGCGAACAGTTCGCTCCTGTCGCGTTGCCGAACAACCAGGTCAACCCCGAGCTCGCCAGGCGTGGCGTGACGCTGAACCGCACGACCGATCCCGACATCAACTATACGTACATCAACACGACCGATCGCGAGTTCGGCGGCTTCGCCAAGGACAAAATCGCGTTGCGGCGCGCGATCTTCCTGGCGTTCGACAATGCCGAGTACATACGCGTCATCCGCAAGGGCCAGGCGATCGACGAGTCCTACCCGATCCCGCCCGGCGTGATCGGCAACGATCCCACCTATCGCTCGATCGTGCCGTATGATCCGCAGCTCGCCAACAAGCTGCTCGATTATTTCGGCTACAAGCGCGGCGCCGACGGCTACCGCAGCTGGCCGGACGGAAAGCCGCTGGTCTGGCGCTACTCGTCGACGCCGTCGTCGCGAGATCGGGAGCTCGACGAGCTCTGGCAGAAGTCGCTCGAGCGGGTCGGCATTCGCATCCGCGTCGACAAGAACCGCTTTCCGGAAGAGCTAAAGCAGGAGCGCGCCTGTCAACTGCTGTCGCGAACCTCGTCGTGGATCGCCGACTATCCCGATGGCGACGACTTCATGCAGCTCTTCTACGGTCCGAACAGCCACGAGAACAACAGCGCCTGCTTTCAGCTGGCCGAATGGGACCGTCTCTATCTGAAGACCAAGACGATGCCGGATTCGCCCGAGCGCAGTCGCCTGTATCGCCAGCTCTGGCGCATGGTCGAGGTCAACGGCGTGCTGAAAATGCACGACACGCGATACCGGAATATGCTTCTCCAGCCGCGCGTCGTCGGCTACAAGAAGCACCCGATCTTGCTCGCCGAGTTCATTTATTTCGACATCGACGACAGCCGAAGTCGCTGATTCGGGTCGAAACGCCGGGCATCGTTGAGTCTGGCGCCGTGCGTCAAGAATGCGAAACAGGACCGAAAGGGGATGAGATCGACATGGTGAAACTCTGGATGACCGCGATCGCTGCGGTTCTGGCCGGCGCCGCGAGCGCCGCACCGCCGCGGCCGACGATGCCGATCTATGATGCCACCTCGCTCGCCAAGGACTGCGCCGACGGCCTGGCCGACGCTTCCCGGCTGGTCAGGAGCCTGCAGAAGATGCCGCTGGGCAATGCCGGCGCCCGCGACATGCTCGACCGCTGGGACCGTCTGCGCATCCGCCTCGAAGACTTCGAAGGGCCGGTCGACCTGACCGCCAACGTCTCGCCCGACGCGGCTACCCGCACCGCCGCCGAGGCCTGCGAATCGCAGACGACGCGATTCGAGACCGATCTTTACCAGAACGCAGCGCTCTATGCGCGGATCAAGGCGCTGACGGTGCGCACCGGTCCCGCCGGCAAAATGCGCAAGGATCTGCTCGAGGCGTTCGAGGACAACGGCGTCACCCTTCCCCCGGACAAACGGGCACGGCTCAAGGCGATCGCCGATCGGCTCGAGGACATCCGGCAGGAATTCGATCGCAACATCCGCGACAACGAGACGCGCCTGGTTTTCTCGTCCGAGGACGTCAAGGGATTGCCCCAGGATTATCTCGACAAGGCGAAGCGCGACGACAAGGGGAACTACCTGCTGGGCTTCGAATACCCCGAATACGTTCCGTTCATGGCCAACGCCGAGAGCGAAGACGCGCGCCAGCGCTATCAGTTCGCCTTCCAGAACCGGGGCACGCCGAAGAATATCGAGTTGCTGGCCGAGGCGATGCGCTTGCGCAAGGAGCTGGCAGGCTTGTTCGGCCTTTCGAGCTATGCCGAATTCGCGACCCGCCGCAGGATGGTCGGCAACCCGCAGACGGTCGAAAAGTTCCTGCGCGACGTCAAGTCCGCGGTCCGCGAGGTCGAGCGCCGCGAGATCGCCGAGCTGACGGCGCTGAAGGCTGCGACGCTGCATAAGCCGGTGGGCGAGGTCACGCTGCGGCGCTGGGACGCGGATTTCTATCAGGAAAAGCTCAAGAAAGCGCGCTACAGCGTCGACCAGGAGGCTTTGCGCAAGTACTTTCCGACCGAAGCGAGCCTCCAGTGGGTGATGGCGATCTCGTCCCGTCTCTATGGCGTCCGCTTCGAGCCCGCCGCCGTGCCCACATGGGCCCCCGACGTCCGCTATTTCGACGTGTTCGACGTGGCGACCGGCAAGCGCAAGGGAGGCATATACATCGATCCCTTTCCACGCGCAGGCAAGTACAGCCACGCGGCCGCATGGTCGGTGCGAGGGTCGGCGCGACGCTCGCGGCGCACGCCGGTCGCAGCACTCGTGGCCAACCTCAACCGCGCGGGCCTCAACAGCGACGAGCTCGAGACGCTCGTCCACGAGTTCGGCCACGTGATGCACGACATCCTCTCAGACACGCAGTATGCGACGCTGGCCGGGACGTCGGTGCAGCTCGATTTCGTCGAGGCGCCATCGCAGATGTTCGAGGAGTGGGCAAGGCGCCGCGAATCGCTCGCGCTGCTGCCGCAATTCTGCAAGCCGGGCTGTCCGGCGATCGGCGAGGAGCAGTTGCGCCGGATTTCGGCGGCGCGGCTTTACGGCGCCGGCATTCTGTACTCACGCCAGCATCTTTACGCCGCCTACGACATGGCCGCGAGCGGCGAGACCGTCCCCGATCCGCAGGCGCTCTGGGAAAGGATGGAAGGCGACACGCCGCTAGGCTACGTTCCGGGAACGCACTATCCCGGCACGTTCACGCACATCATCAGCGGCTACACGGCAGGATACTACGGGTACATGTGGTCGCAGGTGCTGGCGCTCGACATGCTTTCGGTCTACGGCGGCAACCTGATGGATCCGGCTGTCGGCGGCCGGTTCCGCAAGATGGTGCTGGCGCAGGGGAGCGAAAAGCTCGCCTCGCAGCTGGTTCGAGATTTCCTCGGGCGCGAGCCGTCGAACGAGGCATTCATCGCCGAAATCACCGGCACACGGTCGACGGCATTGCTGGCACACTGAAGCAACGGCTAGGGCGGCAGGCGCAGACGCTCAAGCCGCGAGAGCAGGAGGAGACATGACGGCATACATCATCCGGCGGGTGTGGCAGATGATTCCGACCCTGCTCGGGGTCATCCTGCTGGTATTCATCCTGTTCAACTGGGTCGGCGGCGATCCTGCGTACGTGCTGGCGGGCAAGATCTCCAGCGCCGAGCAGATCGAGAACATCCGCCGCCAGCTCGGCGTCGACCAGCCGTTCTACGTGCAGCTCTGGATATTCATCAAGCAGGTCCTGACGGCGGATTTCGGCGCGAGCTGGAGCACCAACGAGTCGGTGTCGCACATCATGGCGACGCGCCTCGGGCCGTCGCTAACGGTGCTGATTCCGCTGCTGATCATCAGCACGCTGGTCGCGATCGGTCTGGCGCTGGCGGTGGCCTACGTGCGCGGCTCGCTGACCGACCGGGCGGTGATGATCGTCTGCACCGTCGGCCTGTCGGTCTCGATCCTGGTCTACATCATCGTGTTCCAGTACGTCTTTGCCTACAAGCTTGGCTGGTTCCCGGTGCAGGGCTGGGGCGACGGCTTCTGGCACAACCTGATCGTCTACGCGTCGCTGCCGATCATCATCCTGCTGGTCGTCAGCGTCGCGCCCGACCTGCGGCTGTTCCGCACGTTCGTGCTCGACGAGATCAACCAGGATTACGTACGCACCGCGCGCGCCAAGGGCGTGTCGGAGAACCGCATCATGTGGGTGCACGTTTTGCGCAATGCATCGATTCCGATCATCACGCACGTGATGTCGCAGCTGCCGGGATTGCTGATCGGCGCGTTCCTGGTCGAGCGTTTCTTCTCGATTCCCGGCATCGGCCGCGAAGTCATTCTCGCCGTGGAGCGCAGCGACTTTCCGGTGATCAAGGCGATCACCGTCTACGTCGCCGTGGCGACGATGATCGTCAATCTGTTGACCGACCTGCTCTACAAGGCGGTCGATCCCAGAGTCCAGCTCAAATAGGAGGCGGCCGATGCCCTACGACGTTCCACACGCCGTCTCTCCCGGGCTCTGGGCGCTGGCCTGGCGCCGGCTCCGGTCGGATCGCGTCGCCATGGTTTCGCTGGCGATCGTGGCGGCATTCCTGCTGATGATCGTGCTCTCGGCCACCGGGCTGATCGCCAAGGATTGGGCGAAAGAGGTCGGCGTCAACTATGCGCCGCCCACCTTTGTCGGGCCGGAAGCAGCGACCGCGCCGTCCGGAGCCGCGCCGGGTGCGGCAGGCGCCGCGGCGCCCGATGCGACCGAAAGCGAAGTTGACCGCGAGATTCCGGACCCGCTGGCCGACGCGCTCGCCGCGATCAAGGCCGGGGCGATCAAGCCGGGAGAAGCACCGCCGGCTGCGCCCGACGCCAAAAGCGTCGATCCGCTGGCCGACGTGATGGCCGACATCAAGGCGAAGGAAACAGGGCGGGCCGATGCGGTTCCGGCGCGCGCGGCGACCTTGCCCTTCGGCGGCGACAAATGGGGCCGCGACGTCCTGAAAAAAGTGATCCAGGGCTCGCAGACGTCGATCTTTGTCGGCATCGCCGCCGCGATTGTTGCGGTGTTCCTGGGCTCGGTGTTCGGCGCCGTGGCCGGCTATTACGGGCGATGGCTCGACGACCTGTTCAACTGGTTCTACAGCGTGTTCACCGCGATCCCCTACCTGCTGCTGATCCTGGCGGTCGCCGCGGTCCTACAGCAGAAAGGTACGCTGACCATCGTCCTCATCCTGGGCTTGACCGGCTGGACCGGCGTGTTCCGCCTGATTCGCGGCGAATACCTGAAGCACAAGGGACGCGAGTACGTGCAGGCTGCCGATGCGATCGGTGCGTCGAATGCCCGGCGCATGTTCGTGCACATCCTGCCGAATGTCAGCCACGTCGTGCTGGTCCAGCTTTCGATCCTGACGGTGGCCTTCATCAAGTCCGAGGTCATTCTTTCGTTCCTGGGTTTCGGCGTCCCGGTCGACGTCGTCTCATGGGGCTCGATGCTGAACGAAGCGCAGAACGAGCTGATCCTGGGCAAATGGTGGCAGCTGGCGGCAGCTGGCACGTTCATGGCGCTGCTGGTGACGGCATTCAGCCTTTTCACCGACGCCCTGCGCGACGCACTGGACCCGAAACTGAAATGACCAGGACTGCGCTTCGCTTCCCGGAATTCTCGACCTGGATGCATCGATGACCGCGCCTCTTCTCTCGATCCGCAATCTCCGGGTCAATTTCCGTCTCGACAAGGACACGACCTTCGAAGCCGTCAAAGGCATCAGCTTCGACCTTCCGACCAACGCGACGGTCGCTCTGGTCGGCGAATCGGGCAGTGGCAAGTCGGTGACTTCGCTGTCGATCCTGGGCCTGCTGCCGAAGGAGAACGCCACGGTGCTGCCGGGCAGCGAGATCGTCTACGGCGGCAAGAATCTGCTCGAGCTCGGCCAGGACGAATTGCGCAAGATCCGCGGCGCCGACATCTCGATGATCTTCCAGGAGCCGATGACATCGCTCAACCCGGTGTTTACCGTCGGTTTCCAGCTGACCGAGGTGCTGCGCATGCACATGGGGATGGGGCCGGCGGAGGCGAGGAAGCGTGCGGTCGCGCTGCTGGCGGAGGTCGGTATCCCCGATCCGGAGTTCAAGATCAACGCGTATCCCTCGCAGATGTCCGGCGGCCAGCAGCAGCGCGTGATGATCGCGATGGCGATCGCCTGTGAACCGAAGCTGCTGATCGCCGACGAGCCGACGACGGCGCTGGACGTGACGATCCAGAAGCAGATCCTCGACCTGATTGCGGCGCTGCAGAAGAAACATCAGATGTCGGTCCTGTTCATCACCCATGATCTGGCCGTAGTCGGCGAGATCGCCGACTACGTCGTCGTGATGCGCAACGGGGAGATCCGCGAGCAGGGTCCGGCGAAGGCGGTGTTCGAAAATCCGCAGGACGCCTACACCAAGGCGCTGCTGCTGTGCCGTCCGCGCCTGGACCGCCGGCCGGTTCGCCTGCCGGTCATCGAGGATTTCATGAACGGCCACGGCAAGGCGATGCATCTGACCGAGCGCAAGCGCGGCATCGATCGCGCCGATCCGATCATCCTGGACGTCCGCCACCTCGGCAAGGACTTCTACTCGCGCGAGGGCCTGTTCGGCCGACGCAAGTTCGAGGCGGTCAAGGACGTGTCGTTCCGATTGCCCAAGGGCAAGACGCTCGGGCTGGTCGGCGAGTCCGGGTCGGGCAAGACGACGGTGGGACTGACGCTGATGCGGCTGCATGAAGCCACGACCGGCGAGGCGCTGTTCGAGGGCAAGGACATCCTGGCGATGTCACCGCGCCAGTTCATGGACTACAAGCGCCGGATCCAGATCATCTTCCAGAATCCGTACGCATCGCTGAACCCGCGGATGATCGTCGGCCAGATCCTGACCGAGCCGATGCAGATCCACGGCATCGGCAAGTCGGTGCAGGAGCGCACCGAGCTGGCCTTCGAGCTCCTGCAGAAAGTCGGCCTGCCCGAAGTCTCGTTCTACAAATACCCGCACGAATTTTCGGGCGGACAGCGGCAGCGCATCGCGATCGCGCGCTGCCTGACGCTCAAGCCCGACATCCTGATCTGCGACGAATCGGTGTCGGCGCTCGACGTATCGGTGCAGGCTCAGGTGCTGAACCTGCTGCAGGATCTGCAGGACGAATTTCGCCTGTCCTACATCTTCATTTCACACGATCTCGCGGTCGTCAAATACATCTCCGACGAGATCATGGTGATGAACCAGGGCGCGATCGTCGAGATCGCCAACTCCGACGACATCTACCTCCACCCGCAGCACCAGTACACGAAGAAGCTGCTGTCGTCGATACCGAAGGGCTGGCACGACGCAAGTTAGCGCAACTTAGCGCAACCTGGCTCCGCCGCCGGCTACAAGGTAAACGCCATCTCGCTGACCACCGCGCCAGGAAGCCGCATGCTGCTGACGCTGCGCGCGCGGTAGCTCTGGTCGCTCACGACGAGCTCGCTCTCGGACGTCAATCCCACCAGGTGTTCGCCGAAAAGCCGGAAAACGCTGTCGTCGAAGCGCATGACGTTGACCGGCGCCACGATTCGCCCCTTCTCGACCCAGAAGGAGGCGAAGCGGGTCATCCCGGTCACACGGCAGGCCGGACGGTCGGAAAAGTTGAGATACCAGAGGTTGCCGATGTAAAGCCCGGTGTCGAGCGCCGCCAGCGCATCGTCGCCGGCAAGCTTGCCCGTCGCCATGTCCAGCGACTCGGGGCTCTCCGACGGATTGGCGCCGTTGCTGGCAAGCGCGAACTCCTTCGCCGTTCGCGGGCTGACCAGCGAGCCGACGAGCCTGCCGTCCTCCACCAGCGGCACCGAGCCGGGCCGCACGAAGCCTTCGTCCTGAAACGCGGGCGCGACGCCATGGGCAGTGTTCTCGGAAAACGAGACCGCGGCGTCGAGCGTCGCGGCGCCTTCCTGCATCTTGAACAGGCAGCTCTGCCGCGTCGCCAGCGCCCGACCGGAGAACCCGCCCCAGCAAAGCATGCCGGCGATTTCCTCCATCGCGGCCGGCGTCAGGTACGCGCGATAGCTCCCCGGCTCGAGCGAACGCGCCGGAGCGGAAAGCAGCGCCAGCCGTTCGCGGGCCCCGCGCATCTTTGCATCGAACGCCTGATCGGACCAATCGAAGCCGCTGTACGCCGTCTTCACCGCCTTGTCGGCGCGATGATAGAGGCTCCACTGCAGATTGAAGCTCGTCACTTCGTGCCAGTTGCGTTGGCCTAGGGAGTTGGCGAAACCGCGATAGACCGGGCCTGCGGCGTAGATGCCGACGAGATCGAGTCCGTCAGCGGCGTCGAGAACGCTTGCGATAACGCCTTCGGGCGCGGGCAGCGGATTGCTCCTGACGACCCGGCTCGAGTGGACGTCGGTCGCATAGTCCAGGTGCGGATCGTCGGGCAGATCCGAAACCATGTCGCGCAAGGCGGCCAGGGCTTGGGACAGAGGCTCGCGATCGCGCGCCAGATCGCCGCAGACGGTCATGCAATGCTCGGCGTGCTTGCGGCCACGGATCAGGTGCAGCCTCACGTAGCGCTGCACGACCGTCCCTGGCTGGCGGATTTTGCCCCGGTTCATGCGTACGAAATCCGACACCTCGGCATCCAGCGTGCAGGTGTAAACCTCGCCCGGCAGCAGTGCGCCGTCGAGAAACGCGGCCAAGTCGTTGAAGTAAGTTTCCATCGCCGAGATCACCATCAGTTGTCGCCCCCGAACACGTCGACCGCGGTGAATACGCAGGCAGGCGAGGCGTGCCCGACGCGGATCAGCTGCGACGGCTCGCCCTTGCCGCAGTAAGGGGTGCCCAGCACTTTGACGGTCGCCGCGTCGCCGACCTGCGCGAGGCTGCGCCAGAAGTTGGCGGATATGCCGCGGTAGTTCGGATTCTTGACCACCGTCGTGAGGCGGCCCTGCTCGATCAACTGTCCCCACTCGCAGCCGAACTGGAACTTGTTGCGTGAGTCGTCGATCGACCAGGAACTGTTCGTGGCCATCAGCATGCCGTGCTCGATTCCCGCGATCATCGCATCGAGATCGGCGTCGCCGGGCTCGATGTTGAGGTTGGCCATCCGGTCGATCGGCGGCCGGTTCCAGCCGTCGGCGCGCGCGTTGGCCACCCCCGGGATCTTGGCGCGCGCCTGCGAGATCGTGCCGCCCAGGGGGCGCTCGAGCACGCCACGCCGGATCAGATAGGTTCGCTCGGCCGGCGCTCCGTCGTCGTCGAAGCCGTAGCTCGCCAGCTCTTCCGCGCGCGTCGGGTCGAAGCTGACGTTGAGCAACTCCGACCCGTATTGGTAGCTGCCGAACATGTCCAGCGTGACGAAGCTGGTGCCGGCGAAGTTGCGTTCATCGCCGAGGATGCGGTCGAGCTCCAGCGGGTGGCCAATCGATTCGTGAATCTGCAGGATCATCTGGTCGGGCATCAGGAGGACGTCCATCCTCCCCTGTGGACAGTTGGGCGCGCCGAGCAGCTGCAGCGCCTCATCGGCGATGCGCCGCCCGCTACCGCTGAATCCGAAGCGCTCGAGAATCGATTCTCCGCCCTGCTGGGCGAGTCCCCGATAACCATTGAGCGTCCGGGTCTGCGTGTCGCCGTCGGCGTGGGCGCTGACCGAAAGATTGGGCATGACGAACCGGTAGCGCTGAACGACTTCGCCGCCGGCGCTGGTCAGATACGTGTGCTGCGCGACGCGCGTCTCGACGCTGGCTTCCCAGTCGACGATGCGCGAATCGAAACCGGCATCGCGCGATTCGCAGGCGAGGAGGTCGTACCACTCGCTGCGCGACCAGGGCCGCGCGTCCGCATCGGGCGAGGCATATTCGCCGCGAGGTGCGACGTGGGGCAAGGCGCGGAAATCGATCAGCGAGCGCGCTGCGCTCGCCCGCGCCCACGCCGAGGCGCGATCGAGCGCGGCCTGCAAGCCGGGGCCGGAAAGATCGCTGGTCGCGGCGTAGCCGCAGCCGCCGTCGGCATACACGGTCAGCATCGCACCGCGATCGGCCGACGTGGCCGGGGGTTGCGGGACGTTCTTCCTGACGGAGAAATTCTGGGCGCGTTCGTCGACCGCTCGCAGCGACCAGAACGCGCCGGAGCAGCGCAGGTGCCGGAAATCGGCACGCAGGGATTCATTCATCGGGGATCGGCGGCTGGAAAAGCCGCGGGCATCAAAGACCGCTATTATCGCTCGGCCGAACGGCCAAAAGCGCCTTCAGCGGCGGACTTCGGGGGACGGCAGGGTTTCGGTCGCCAGCGTCGTGAGCGCGTCGCCGGTCACGCGTGTGATGCGCCAGTCGGGCAGCACGGTCGCGCCCAGCGACCGGTAAAACGCTATCGCCTGGTCGTTCCAGTCGAGCACGGTCCACTCGAACCTCCCGCAGCCCCGTTCCACCGCGAGGCGCGCCAAGTGGATCAGCAGAGCGCGACCACAGCCGCGGCCCCGAAACGGCGGCCGGACGAACAAATCCTCCAAATAAAGCCCGGGACGCCCGAGAAAGGTCGAGAAATTAGCAAAAAATAGCGCGAAACCGGCTGTTTCGTCGCCTTTCCAGGCTATGACCACTTCAACCTTCGGATCCGGACCGAACAACGCGCTCAGAAGGTCTGTTTCGGTCGCAACGCAAAGATGACTGAGCCGCTCGAATTCGGCCAGGCCCCGGATCATGGACAGCACCGCCGGAACGTCGCCCGGTTGCGCAGGCGCAATCCGGAAATCGTTCATAAGCGCGCGTTCCCGGACGCGCAGCTGCCGGATGTCGCGATGTCGATCGGAACATGCCGGGAACATCCGGCAAAGGGCAAGCCGGAGCAAAGCGAGCCGAACGACTCGCGCCGGATCCGGCGTCCACCGTTGCGAGGGCTCACTCGAGTCCGCCGATAGCGCAGCCGCAGGGCGGCTAGGCGCACGCATTGCGGGCCGGGCGGCCGCTTTTTAGGCAGATTTGCAACAGTTCTGTTGCAGCGAGTGTAACAACCGCAACATTTCGTTGCCGGCCGTTTCGTCATTGTTGTACTGTCGGGACGCATTCCGAAAGTGAACTGTTCATACCCCACGTAAAAAGGCGTCTCCGGCAGTCCCCGTGCAGCGACAAAAATCCGTAGAAGCGCGTAGTTCCGGGTTGCCATTGGCATGCGAATTCGTGGGTTATGGCCAAGGCTATTGTAATTGTCTCAACTTTCCATTGGGGGTTCCATGTTGAAATTAAACAGAAAAAAACTGTCGCTCGCCGTACTCCAGGCGTTGGGCGCAGGAGCCGTAGTCGGCGTGGTCGCGCCGATGGCCAACGCTCAGGTACAGCCTGCGCAGACGACTCCGCCTACGACGGTTGCCGCCGAAGAGGTCCAAAAGTTCTCGACGACGGTTACGGGGTCGCGCATTCCATCGGCGAACCTCACCAGCACCAGCCCCGTGACCACGGTCGGCGCGCAGGACATCAAGCTCGAGGGCGTCCAAAACGTCGAGAACCTGCTCAACAACCTGCCGCAGGTCTTTGCCGATTTCGGTTCCAACGAATCCAACGGCGCAACCGGCACGGCGACAGTCAACCTCCGCAATCTCGGATCGCAGCGCACCTTGGTGCTCATCAACGGTCGGCGCCTGCCTGCCGGCAGCCCGACGTTCTACCCGACCGACTTGAACCAGATTCCGGCGCCGCTGATCGAGCGCGTGGAAATCCTGACCGGCGGCGCCTCGGCGGTCTACGGCTCCGACGCAGTCGCGGGTGTGGTCAACTTCATCATGAAGGACAATTTCCAGGGCCTGCAGATCGAGGGCAACTGGAGCGGCTACAACCATCACCAGGGCAATAGCCTGGCCAGCGTCATCGCCGGCAGGGCGGCCACCAATCCGTCGCAGTTTCAGGTGCCGGGCAACGTCGATCACGACGGCGAGTCCACCGACGTCAACATCACGATGGGCAGCAACTTCGCCAACAACCGCGGCAACGCGACCTTGTTCTTTCAGTACGTCAAGACCAAAGCGATCCAGCAGAAGGCCCGCGATTACAGCGCGTGCGCGACCGCGGACGGCCCCGGCGGCAACAGCCTGGTGTGCGGCGGCTCGGGGACGAGTTTCCCTGGGCAGTTCCTTTTCGGTCCAAATTTCGACACGCCACTGACGATCGCCAATGCGCAGGGCGATGTACGGCCATACGTCTCGGCCACCGACCAGTTCAACTTTGCGCCGTACAACTACTATCAGCGCCCGGACGAGCGCTATGGCTTCAACGCGTTCGCCCACTACGACATCAACGACCATGCGCGCACGTACGGCGAATTCAGCTTTCACGACGACCACACCGACGCGGTGATCGCGCCGAGCGGAATTTTCGGCCTCGAATTCCTGCTGAACGACTCGAATCCGCTGCTTTCCTCCGCATTCAAGAGCGCGACCGGCATCACGCCGACGAACCCCGGCGACCTGGTGATTCTGCGCCGCAATATCGAGGGCGGAGGCCGTGACGACGACCGCCGTCACACCTCGTACCGCGGCGTGCTGGGCGTGAAGGGCGATATTGGCAACTGGGATTACGACGTCTTCGCGCAGACCGGCAAGGTGCTCTACCAGGAAACCTATCGCAACGACTTTTCGAAAGTGCGTATCGGAAGGGCGCTCGATGTCGTCACCGATCCCGCGACCGGGCAGCCGGCTTGCGCGTCCAGGCTGGACGGCACCGACCCGAGCTGCGTTCCGTACAACATCTTCAATCTCGGCGGCGTCACCCCGGAAGCACTCGCCTACCTGCAGACCCCCGGTCTGCAACGGGGATCGACCGAGCAATCGGTCCAAGGTGCGACGATATCGTCCGATCTGGGCGTCTATGGGGTCAAGTTACCCTGGGCGAAGTCGGGTGTCGGCGTTGCGTTCGGGCTGGAGCGTCGTGTCGAGAAGCTCACCCTCGAGACCGACACCGAGTTCTCGACGTTCGACCTGGCGGGCCAGGGCGGCCCGACGATCGGCCTCTCGGGCCAATTCACCGTCAAGGAAGCGTACGCCGAAGTCCGCGTGCCGATCATGGAAGGCCAGCCGTTTGCGGATCTGTTGAGCTTCAACGCCAGCTATCGCTACTCGGATTACAGCACCAACCACACGACCAATTCCTACGGGCTCGGTCTCGAGTGGGCCCCGGTCAAGGCGGTGCGCTTGCGCGGCAGCTACCAGCAGTCGGTGCGCGCCGCGAACGTGATCGAGCTGTTCACCGCGCAGGGGCTGAACCTGTTCAGCCAGTCTTCCGATCCGTGCGGAGCCAATCCCACGGCGACACTGGCGCAATGCCAGAGGACCGGTATCACGGCCGCGAATTACGGAAGCCCTATCATTACCAACGTCGCCGGCCAGTACAACTACCTGCAGGGCGGCAACCCGGCGCTTTCGCCTGAAACGGGCAAGAGCACGACGCTGGGTGTCGTGTGGACGCCGATGAGGAACATGAACGCGTCGGTCGACTACTTCGAGATCAAGGGCGAAAACCAGGTAGGCATCGTATCGCCGGCCATCGCCCTGACTCAGTGCCTGAATGCGGGCGCATTCTGCGACCTGATCCATCGCGACTCACTGGGTACGTTGTGGCTGACCGGCTTCATCAGCGGCCTTAACCAGAACCTGGCGAGCGCGAAGACATCGGGCGTCGACGTGACGTTCAATTACACGTATCCGTTCCTGAACAGCTGGGGCAGCCTTTCGTTCAGCTTCCTAGGAACGTGGCTCCAGGAGTTCAAGCAAACGCCGATTCCGGGGCTGGGCGAATATGACTGCAAAGGCCTCTTCGGAACGGTCTGCGGCACGCCGTTGCCGGAATGGCGGCACAAGGCGCGCGTGACCTGGCAGACGCCGTGGAGTGCCGATGTCGCTCTGACCTGGCGCCATATGTCCAGTGTCAACATCGATTTGAGCAGCTCGAATCCGCTGCTTTCAGGGAGCTTCGCTGCGGTCGACAAGGAAATGGGGGAACGGGACTATATCGACCTGGCCGGTTCGTGGTCGATCACCAAGCAGCTCACGCTGTCGGGTGGCATCGACAACCTGTTCGACAAGGATCCACCGATCATCTCCTCGTCGATTGCGGGTCCGGCCTTCGGCAACGGCAATACCTATCCGCAGGTGTACGACGCACTGGGCCGGAAACTGTTCATTAGCGCCCAGTACAAGTTCTGACCGGTCCACAGTTGCTGTGACCTTGGCGGCGAGCTTCGGCTCGCCGTTTCTTTGCCCGCGTTGCATAATGAAGTCTGAGATATGGGGCACGATCGGTGAAAATTCCCTATCTGCTGCTGTTGATGTCGGCGACGGCATGGGCGAGCGAGGGCACGCTGCAGCAATGCCGTGGCATTGCCGATTCGTCGGCGCGCCTTGCCTGCTACGACGCCTTGCCCTTGGCGCCGACGGGTGCCGGCGGCGCGGAGTCGCGCGTGGCAGTCCCGCCCGCGCCAGTTCAGGAGACACCGGCCCAGTTCGGCCTGACGCGGGAAGCCGCGCCGGTGGTCGAGCTGTCGACGATCGAAAGCACGATCCCCGGGCATTTCGACGGCTGGTACCCGAACCGGCGAATCCGGCTGGCCAACGGACAGGTCTGGCAGGTGGCGGACGGCAGCACCCGTCTGTACGAGCTCGACAACCCGAAGGTGACGATACGGCGCGGCGTGCTCGGCGCGTTCTACCTCGATCTGTCGATCGATAACCACTCGATCAGGGTGCGTCGCGTCGAATAGCGCTGGTTTGCGCTCGACGATGGCGCAGGCCCGAGCCGCGTGGGCGGAGCTAGGGCTCGAAGGCCCCCGACTCGCCGACAAAGGCGTTCATTCCGGCCATCATCGCCGTGATCATGGCCCGCTCCGGCGGCGTCAGATCCGGATGCCAGACGTCGAAGATAAGGACGGCGAGAATTCTTTCGCTGTCGTTCCAGACCTCGTGCTCGATCGTGTCGTCGAACACCCAGGCCTTGCCCGGTACCCACTGCCGGGTGTCATTGCCGACCCGAAAACGGCAGCCTTCGGGAATCGTCAATGGAAGGTGTGTGACCAGCCGGCTGTTGGTAAAGCCGTTATGCGGTGGGATCCGGGTCTTGGGCCGGAGCAGCCAGAACATCGCCGCCGGCGTTCGGCCGGGTTGATCCGGTTGCGGCGCTCCCTGCAGAGCCCGCATCGTCACGGGACACCGAACAGCGTTCTCGTCGATCAGCTTGCCCAGCTTGTACAGATGCAGGGCGCTGCAGCGCGCCGAATTGTTGAGCTCGGCAAACTGGTTTCGCGGGACATCGTCCGGATACGAGATATACGGCGTAAAACCTTCCTCGGTCTGGAGTACCGCCAGGAATTCGTCGCGGATTTCGTCGGTCGCTGCTTCGATCGGATCGAGCCACGGAAAAACGTCTCGATCGAAAAATTCGACCGGCGCCAAGCTGGGGTAGTGATAGATCGCCGATTGCGAATCGTAGCGCCGCGCCCGCCCGACCAGGATGTCGACCGATCCCTTGAATCGCTTCAGATTCTCCCCTGCGTAGGTCTTGTAGAACGGGTCGAGAAACTGATCGAGGAATTGCCCGAACTCGCGATTGTATTTTTCCCTGAACGCGAGTGCGTGCGCCACGCCCGGGCGCAGATCGGGGTGCAGGCGTTCGAGCGGCGGAGAGACGCTTGCGATGGCCCCGTACGTCTGCGCCGCCTTGGCGGTCTTGCCCTGACGCTCCTGCAGATTGGCGCGCAGTATCAGCGCCACCAGCTCGCTCGGGTCGAGCGACAGCGCGGCGTGGATCGCTTGTTCCTCGCCGGGCTCGTCCTCGAGTTGTCGGCAGGCGAGCGCGAGATTGACCCATTGCTGCGGGTGCGAGCCGTTGGTATCGACGATCCGCTGAAAGGCACGACGAGCCGATTGAAAGTCGCCCTTCAGAAATGCGTGCTGGCCGACCGCGGTTAGCGTCGGCCCATGAACCGGATCCATTTCCAGAATGCGCGCCCAGAGGCGAAGCGCCTCGCTCTCGCGACCGGATTGCGCAGCGCGCGCGGCCTGTTCCTGGAGGGCGTTGATGTCTGCCGGGCTTTCCTGACCATCCTGCATCGGCTCGATTCCTTCATTGGTCCGGGCCGCGAGCTGTGGCCGGTCGGCGGTATGATGGCGTTCGCAGTGTCGATCCGCAACCGGTTTGCGGCAGTGTACGATTCGCATGGGTCGCGGACCTTGCCGGACCGGCATCAAGCCGGCGTGCCCGGCATCGAAAGCGCGACACCTAACGACATCGGCCGGGGCGCAACGTGTTCCTGAAAATTAGCAGGCTTCTCGCAGCTGCCGACATCGCCCGGCTTACCGTGCTCGCCCGCGAGTTGCATTTCGTCGACGGGCGAGTGTCGAATCCGGCGAACCAGACCAAGGACAACCTGCAGGCGGACCACAAGGATCCGAAATACGTCGAATCGGTCCAGATCGTCAACGCCGCCTTCTCGCGATCACGCGAATTCATCGATTTCGCGATGCCCAAGCGCGTGGCGCCCCCGCTGTTGTGCCGCTACGAGCCGGGGATGAAATATGGCGCGCACGCCGACGCGGCCCTGATCCAGCTGGGCAACGTCAGCCTCCGGTCCGACCTCTCCTGCACGGTCTTCGTCAACGATCCTCAAACCTACGAGGGCGGCGAGCTCTCGATCGTAGTAGGCAACCAGGCGATCGCGTTCAAGGGTGCGGCGGGCGAGGCGATCGTCTACCCATCGACCGCGCTGCATGAAGTCGTGCCGGTGCGCTCCGGCCAGCGGCTGGTGTCGATCACCTTCATCGAGAGTTTCGTCGCCGATCAGCACCAGCGAATGCAGATCTACGAGCTCAATGAAATCGCCGCGCTCGAGGGGCTGACGATGAAATGGGAAAATCGCGTGCGCCTCGACGTCGTGCGCCAGAACCTGCTGCGCATGTGGTCGACGACCTAGCTCGCAGCTTGCACGATGCCGGCGACGGCAGCATCGGACTGGGCGAGCCGTTCGAGCCATGCCATGCCTTTGCGGATCTCGTCGCTGTTGCGAAGGCGCGACTCGCGCAATAGCTCGGCGCGGACATGCGGCGTGTAGGCATATTCGGGCGCCTTCGAATAGCGCGTCAGCACGGGGCTGCGGCCGATGCGTTCGAGCTCTCGCGCGTCGACCGACAGGCCGAAATGGCCGAGGATGCGGCCGATGCTCGGCCCGACGTCGGCAAGAACCTGGCCGAAGTCGAGCGCGATCATCCTTGCCGGATATTGCGCAAGCGCTTCGCGCTGCGACCAGGATTCGGCGAGCCAGCTCATCGCGGCCAGCTCGCCGATCGACAGCGAATGCAACGGCGGCAGTTCGCCGGCGATACGCGACTGCAGTCGCCTCATGCGCCCGGGTCCGTGTCCGCGCAGATCGGCGGGCGAATTCTGTCCGGCCAGCAGGGTCGCCAGATACGGCTCGGCACTCAGGTTGAGGTAGATCGCGCGCGATCCTGCGCTTCCGCCCAGTAGCGTCGCGGCCAGCCGTCCGGCGCTGCTCGTCGCCTTGACGACGACGCTTTGCGTTGGCGAATAAGCGCGACCCCACAGTCGCATCAGCATCGCCGCAAGCTCGTGAAACTGCGGCTCGCTCAGCAGCGCGTCGGGCCGGCCCAACCCATCGTGCGCTTCGGCGAGCGTCCTCAGCGGCAGCGGCTCGCGCAAGGACAACACGCTGCCGGTTTCGTCGAGCAGGCGGCTGACCAGCGTCGAACCGACATGGCCGGTGTGGAAAATGAAATGCACGGGGCGCGCATCGCCCAGTCGGCGCGACGCCGCGCCGACACGATCGAGGCTCGCCCAGGCGCCTACGGTCGCCGGACCCAGGATGCGGTCATCCAGGAAGCTTTCCCGGCGATAGGCGTCGGCGTTCAATTGCACCAGCAAGACCATCAGGGTATTGAGGTCAAGTTTCTGCGGATAGATGTCGGGCGACGCGGGCAGGCGCGCCAGCATGTCATCGGCAATCGTACTGGGCCGTTCTATGGTCATAAGGAAGCTGTCGGGCTCACGGCGGATTGCGGGGTGTTTGCCGCGTGGAAGTTTAACTGCACTGCTGCTGTTTGCCTTCATTGGGCCGATGCGAGCTGTCCGATTCGCGCTGTCGGCCGATGGAACGGGCGGCGGAGCTCGAGGGTCGTAGAAGATGAGGCCAGTCAGCGGGGCTCGGCACCGAATGGCAACAGGAGGCAACATGAAGCTCAAGGCATATCTGGTGGTATTGATGGCAACGGTCGGCGGCGCGGCACTCGCCGCTCCCTATGCGGCGAACGCTCCGGTGAGTTACGAAGGGCTGGTGGCGGTGCACTCGCGGAACGTGGACAAGCTGTACGTCCGTCCGAACGTCGACCTGGCGCGATATCAAAGCGTCATGATCGACCCCGCGACCGTCGAATTCAGCAAGGAGTGGGACAAGAGCGTCAACGATCCGCGCTATGTGACACGGGTCCGTCCCGAGGACGCGCGCCGCGTCGCGGATGAGACGACCGCCGACCTGGGAAGCATCCTGGCCGACGCACTCAGAGCGCGCGGTTACCAGATCGTCACGGCGCCGGGGCCGGGCGTTCTCCGGCTGTCACCGCACGTCACCGACCTCTACGTCAACGCGCCGGACATCTTCCCACCGGGACGGACACGATCGTTCGCCAGGGACGCTGGAGAGGCGACGGTAACGCTCGAGGCGCGTGACGCAAGCAACGGCACGCTCGTCGCCGTTGTCGCCGATCACGGTACGGCGCAGGACATGTTGCGTCTGAGCCGCGCGACCAACGTCTCGAACACGTTCTGGTTCAACGGCATGTTCAGGCGATTCGCCGCCAACGGCGTCGACGCCATCAAGAACCTCCCGCGAACCTGAAACTGAAGCACGGCTGGCCGGCAGGACGCTATATCTCCCAGGCGGTTTTCCGGCCGCCGCCGTACTCGTCGATCGCTTCGAACATCGCGCTGACGAGCCCGCGCTCGGCGGCGCTGAGTTCGGGGCGCCAGATTTCGAACAGCAGGATTACGCGGGTCGTGGCGCTGTCGTTCCATGCTTCGTGCTCGATCGTGTCGTCGAAGAGCCAAGCTTTGCCTTCGACGGGAACCCGCGTGTCGTTGCCGACTCGCAAGCCGCAGCCTTCCGGAACGATCAGCGGCAGATGGCAGATCAGGCGGGTATTGACGAAACCGTTGTGCGGCGGAATACGCGTTCCAGGCCGAAGCAACGAGAACAGGACCGCGGGCGAACGTCCCTTGACTTGCGTCAGCGGCGCATCGGCCAAGGCACGCATCGTCTTCGGACAACGTGCGGCATGGTCGGCGACCACTTCGCCATCCTTCCACAAATAAAAGGCGCTCCAGGCGGGATTGTTCAGCATTCCCCCCTGCTCGTTGTGCGGGCGGTTGGGGTCGCCTTGGACGTAAGGCTGGAAAACCGAGTCCTCCTTCATGACCTCGATCAGCTCGCTCCGGATGTCCGCCGTCGCGGCTTCGACGGCGTCGAGCCACGGAAAATTCTTCCTGTCGTAGAACTGAACCTGAGGAAGCTCGGGAAAATAGTAGTAGCGCGGCTCCTGGAAATAGACCCGCTTCCGGTCGCACAGAATGTCGAGTGACTGCGCGAAGCGCCGCTCGGCTTGCCGTGCCGCCGGATCTGCGCCGAACAGGCGATCGTCGAGAAATGCCTCGAATTGCGCCGCGTAGCGATCGCACATGGCTTGGGCGCGCGCCAGCTCCCTGCGCAAGTCGGACGGAAGCTGGTCGGCGGCCGGAGCGCTTTTGGTGGCGGCGATATAGAACGCCGACGCGCCGCGCGCATCGCCCGCCTCGGCAAGATGATCGGCTTTGAGAATCAGTGCGCGCAGGTTTCGCGGCTCGAGCAGGAGCGCCTGGTCGACCGCGGCGAGCGAGGCCGCGTTGTCGTTGAGGCTGCGGCAGGCATAGGCAAGACCGATGCACGCTGATGCGTCGGCATGGCCGGCGGCGACGATTCGCTCGAAGGATTCGCGGGCCTTGCGCGAATCGCCTCGGCGCAAGGCCTCCACGCCGGACTGCGTGAGGGCGCGGGCATCGATGGACGGTGATTGCATCGTTGACAGCCGATTCGGTGTCGCCACATCGGGCACGGTCCCCGGCGAGCCGCCGGGTCGCCAATCATCGCGCCCAAGCGGCCGCCGTGCAACCCGGCGCTTGTCGCCGCCGCAGCCCGCGCGGCAATAAAATGTGCTAAAAGACGCGCTGCAAGCCGATATCGAGGACCTACGATGAATAAGCACCTTGCCGCCGTCCTGTTCGCCGCCGCGGTGATCGCGGCGCCATACGCATCGGCCGAAGACAAAACCGCCGACGTCACCGACATGCAGGCGCTGCGCGCCGCGGTCCGTGGCGACAAAAAGGCTTTTGTGGCATCGGCACTTCAGCTCACTCCCGCCGAGGCCAAGAAGTTCTGGCCGGTTTACGACGAATACCAGCGCAACCTGGATATGACCGGTCGGCGCCGCGTCGTGGCGGTCGAGCGGCTGATCGCGGAGGACAAGACCGAGTCGAACCTCTACGCCAGGAATTTCGTCAATGAGCTGATCTCGATCGACGAAGCCGAGATCAAGGCGCGGCGAAAACTATACAACCGGCTGATGAGACCGCTGCCGTCCAGGATACTTTCACAGAAAAAGGCGGCCCGTTACCTGCAACTCGAATCGAAGATCCACGCGGTCCAGAATTACGACGTCGCCGCAACGGTTCCGTTGGTCAAATAGGGACAAATCTCTCGCTGCAAGCCGGCATCGGTGTGCCCGAGGCGCTCCCGCGCGGCGACCGCACGCACGCCCAGTCGCCCGGACGCTTGCGACTTAGCCTTCGGCGCGGTCGACTGAGTGTGCGCCGCTGCCGTCCACGGGGCGTCGCGTTTGGCGACAACGACGACAACGATCGGGTCCGAAGCGACCTCCGCCGCCGGAGCGATAACGGGCTGCGCCGGCACCGCCACCGTGCGAACCCCGCGAGCGCCGGTATCGATTTTCGCCGGAAGGACCACGGCGAGGCCGATGGTCATAGCGGTCAGGGCGACGGCGACGGCGCCGAAGGCGGCGTGACGGGAAGCTTGCTTGTACTCGTTCATGGTCTGGCTCCTGTTTCGTTTGTTCCTGCTGCTTTGGATGCTGCAACCCCGAGTTGCGGATTCAAGATTTCGCGTACGGCGGGATTGGCCCTGTGCTTTCGACGCATCCTAGGCAGATGAGGTGACGGCCTCAAGACGCACGCGACGAACCCATCGAATTGCTGGTGCGAAGGGACGTGGCGCGCGATGAACTGCAGCGCTTGTCCGCGTCATCCCCGGTCGACAGCGATCTTTGCGGACACGATCGGGGTGGTGCGTCGTCGCTTCGGCGCGCTCCTTGGGACACACTCGAACGCCGATGAACGATCCCTATAGGGCGCTTCAGGTGCGAGTCTGCAATGGCATTATCTAAACCGCAGCAGCCAGTCGCAAACGAAATGCTTGCATCCATTGCATGAGGCATGGGAATGTCGCGTCTGGCGCAGGGTCTGGTGCCCCCCCTGCGCTGGTGCGAAGGTGACGCACGACCTTGTTCCCGGCGACGCCTTTCTGGAGACCCGGCCGCGCGGCCGAAGGCTGAGACGGCGATTTTTGAGTGGACTTTCTGACGCTTTTGTGTAAAATTCCGCGACTTTGCTGTAGGAAAGCTTGGCCCTGCTGCACGGCGGGGCCAACGCGTTTTGGCGTTTGCGCGCCCGACCCGGGGTGCACCGTACAACGGATTCCCGAGTCAGACATGTCGAGGCCTGTTGATAACGAGTAGATCCTCGTAGAGGCGGGCCAAATGCCAACTTTTCGACTGAATACGACAATTCCTGGAGATAACATGCTGAAGATGACCCGCCTGGCCGCCTTGGCCGCGGCCCTGCTGCTTGCGGCAGCGCCCGCGGTCGTTCCGATCGCGGCACAGGCACAGGGGCAGCCCTCGACGCCCGCAACCAGTCCGGATTCGACCGCGCCGGCGGCCGCCCAACCGGCTGCCGCGCCGGCCCTGGCCACCGGGACCCGGACCACCGAGCTCGTCGACAACCCGTACGGTCTTGAGGCTTTGTGGAAGGGCGGCGACGTCGTCGCCAAGGTGACGCTGGCGATACTGGCGCTGATGTCGATGGGCAGCTGGTACATCATCGTCACCAAGGTGTACGAGCAGTGGCGGATGAACCGGCAGGCCCGCGCTGCCGACCGCTCGTTCTGGAACGCGCCCTCGGTGCGTCAGGGCGCGGAAAAACTCAAGCAAGGCAGCCCCTATCGCTTTATCGCGGAGTCGGGGCTCGAGGCGTCGAGCAAGCACGTCGGCTTGCTGGGTCACGTCGACCTCAATACGTGGATCTCGATGTCCATCCAGCGCGCGATCGACAACATCCAGGCTCGCACTCAGGACGGGCTGGCGTTTCTGGCCACCGTCGGCTCGACTGCGCCCTTTGTCGGACTGTTCGGCACGGTGTGGGGCATCTATCACGCGCTGACTGCGATCGGAATTGCCGGCCAGGCCTCAATCGACAAGGTCGCCGGTCCGGTGGGCGAAGCGCTGATCATGACCGCGTTCGGCCTGGCGGTCGCCGTCCCGGCGGTCCTGGGCTACAACTGGCTGATCCGCCGCAACAAGGCGGCGATGGATATGGTGCGCAGCTTCGGCGCCGATCTACACGCCGTGCTGCTGAGCGCTCCGAAAGCGCCGGCCCCGGCCAGGACCTGACGCCGTGGCGATGAACGTCGGCTCGTCCAGCGGCGACGAGGACGAAATCGTCTCGACGATCAACACCACGCCGCTGGTCGACGTGATGCTGGTGCTGCTGATCATCTTCCTGATCACAATTCCGGTCGTCACCACCTCGATCCCGGTGCAATTGCCGAAAGAGCGCAATGAGGTGCGCGAGACCAAGCCCGAGAACATCGTTCTCTCGGTAGATACCAGGGACCGTATCTACTGGAATGATCTGTACATACCGACCACCGCCGCGCTGATCGACCGGTTGAAGAAGGTGTCCGTGCTCACGCCGCAGCCCGAAGTGCAGATCCGCGGCGACGGTGGCGCGAAGTACGAGGCGGTCGGGCGCATCATCTACGCCTGCCAGCGGGCCGGCATATCGAAAGTGGGATTCATCACCGAGCCGCCGCCGCGTAGCAACGGCTGATGGTCGCAGCACGAGTCTCGAGGAGCGCGACATGGCAATGAATGTAGGCACCAGCGGCGGCTCGACCGGCGACGGCGACGTCATGATGGACATCAACACGACGCCGCTGATCGACGTAATGCTGGTGCTGCTGGTCATGCTGATCATCACGATCCCGATCCAGCTGCATTCGGTCAATCTCAACATGCCGATCGGCAATCCGCCGCCTCCGCTGGTCCTGCCCGAAGTCGTCAAGATCGATATCGACGATCGCGGCGTCACCTATTGGAACGGCGAGGTCGTCGCCGATCGCGCCACGCTCGAAGACAAGATCAAGGCCGCTGCTGCGCAGGCCGTGCAGCCCGAGGTCCACTTGCGTCCGGACAAGGAATCCAAATATGCGGTCGCCGCGGGCGTCATGGCTTCGGCGCAGCGATTGGGGCTGACCAAGATCGGCATCGTCGGCAGCGAGCAGTTCATCGAATAGCCCCGGTCGCGAACCGCGACAGGCGGCTGGAGTCATAGGCACATGGATTTTGCACGACAACAGCGGGACCCAACCCGGCATCTGATCGGGATTGGCGTGGTCATTCTGGTCCATGCGATCGTGATTTACGCGCTTGTGACCGGCCTTGCACGGCGGGCGGTGGAGGTGATCAAGAAACCGCTGACGGCAACGATCATCGAGGAAATCAAGCTTCCGCCGCCGCCGCCCCCGCCACCGCCGAAGAAGATCGAAATTCCCAAGGCGCCGCCGCCGCCCGAACAGCCGTATATTCCTCCGCCTGACATCCCTCCGCCGGTGACAAATACCGAGCCGGTAATCGCCGCGCCGACGATCACGCCACCGGTCGAGCCGCACGTCATCGAGCCGCCGCCGCCGCCCGCGCCGCCGCCGCCGCCGCCCAAGCCAGCGATACGCAGGTTAACAGGGACTGCGGTCGATATCGTCAATCCCGTCTATCCGGAAAGAGCCCGGCGTGACGGCATCGAGGGCAGAGTCGTCGTGCGGGTTCACGTCGACGGGAAGGGCAATGTCACCGACGCCAAGGTTCTCCAGGCAAATCCGCCGCACATATTCGATGTCGTGTCCATCCGTGCCGCCTTGCAATGGAGGTTTAAGGCCGAAGGTGGCGACGGCTACGATGGAGACATCGAAGTCGTGTTCAAGTTGGAGTAATCGCCGAAGTCGCGATCTTCTCTGCCAGAAAGAAAAGGCCGCCTTAGAGGCGGCCATTTTTTTGCGACTGCGCGGCTGCCGCGCGATCGGAGCGAAACGTCTAGTTCGCGCGCGCGGCGTACACCAGCGAAGTCCACGCGGCAACACCGCACAGAACGAGCAGCAGCGCCAAGTCGGTCAAGCCGAGCGGATGCCCGACCAGCAGGGCCACGCCGCTGCGGAACGCGTCGTCGAAGGCGTCCGGCATCGAAACGACCGCGCCGGCACCGGCCAGCAGCCACAGCAGCACGATCACCGGCCGCCGCCACGCGGGCAGCGTCGGCGCGGCAGGCAGGCGGCCGATCACGCGCGCCGTAAAACCATCGTCGGTGACATACGCGGCGCGATGTTCTTTCCCGGCCGCGGCGAGCGCGGCGTCGAGCCAGTCAGCAGTGTCGATGTCGGGCGTATTCATGCTTGCGGACTCCACGCACCCAGGCGCGCCTTGAGTTTTTGCTTGGCGCGCAGGATATGCGTTTTCACGGTGCCGACGGGGCAGCCTAGCACCTGCGCGGCTTCCTCGTGCGACAGGTCGTTATGATAGCACTGGACGATGGCCGCTCGCTCCGCCTCGGAAAGGACCAGCATCGCCCGCTCGAGATCGATGTTCAGCGTCGCCTGCTGCGACATGCTCGACGCCCCCGTATCCGGCACGGCCGGCAGCTCGCCGTCGGCGTCCTCGGGCATCGGAACTTCTTTCATCTTTCGCGCGTCGGCCAGAAAAACGTTGTAGGCGATCCGATAAAGCCAGGTCGAGAATTTGGCTTCCTGCCGAAACGACTTCAAATTGCGGTAAGCGAGCAGGAAGGTCTCCTGGGCGAGATCGTCGGCATGCGCGACATTGCCCCCGGTCAGCCTGCGCAAGGTCGAGCGCACCGCGGATTGATGCCGGCGCACCAGCTCGCCAAACGCGTGATGATCGTCCTGGACGACTGCGCGGGCGATCAGCTTGGCGTCGCTGACCGGGTTGGACGACATCAGGATTGCCTGCCGGCGTACGCACGTCGTTCGTTCAACCTTTGCCGTCGCCTCCGGAGCCGCCGATGACGCGACGCTCCAGATGCCGATCTTCCAGCCACCATAAAGCGATATAGCCGGCACCGACGAAAAGCAGCACCAGGCCGACCCAGTTAGGCTCGGCGCTGTCGGTGATCGAGTACAGCGACAGCGCGAGTCCGATCGCAACCAGCAAGACGCCCTTGCGCAGATCCGACCAGACGGCGCGGCGACGCGACGCGACTGCCTGTGGAACGGCGGCGCCGATCGCCGCCGGAGCGGCTTGCGCAGGCGGCGTCCCCGCCATGACGGCATCGACCGCCTGCGCCGATGGCATGACGCCACGCTCGGCGAGCTTCAGCACGGCGTCGTTCTGCAAGCGCGTCTTGCGCAGCTTGTACCAGATGATGCCGACCAGCAGGATGATCGGCGTGAGGAAGATCGAGCCGAGAACCAGAAACACGACCCCGACGATCCAAGGTGCGACGTCCATCGCCCGCTTGAAGTCGAAATCGTCGAACTGAACGTGGGAGCGATGTCGATCGAAAGGTGTTTCGTCGTCCGGCTCGTCGGCCGTTGCCGCGTCGGCGGCCGGCGGCGGCGATGGTTCGGCGGGCGCCGCCGCAGCGATGGGAGCCGGATGCGCCTTCTGCGCTGTGGCGGCGCCGGCCTTAGGCGCTTCGGCGGCAACGCCTGAGCCGGCGGCGAGGAACAGCATCGCTGCCAACAGCGCGGCAAAAGCGATCGACAAGGCACGGAAACGGGCAATCTGGCTGGGCATGCGCTCTCCGAAGGAATCGTGATTCATAGGCCTTAGATGGTGCGAGGTGGCGCGGCGGATTCACCATTTCGGCGGGCGCCGCCCGCTCCGGGCGGGGGTCGACCTGCATGCTATCATTGCCCGGATTTTCGGCCCCACGCGGTAAAGCGCGACGCGAAAGCGATATGACGGCAACGACGCCAAGCCCAACTTCCCGCTCTCCGTGAGCCGACCGAGCCTCTTGCTTGCCGCCGCCGCGGTCGCAGCCGTGCTACTGGCTCAGCCGCTGCGGGCAGCCGACGACGCGGTGACGCTCAACTTCGTCAACGCCGACATCGAGGCAGTCATCCGGGCCGTCGGCGAAATGACCGGTCGGAACTTCGTGCTCGATCCGCGGGTGAAGGGTGTAGTCAACATTGTTTCCGCCACCCCGGTGCCACGCGCGCTGATCTACCCGACCTTGCTCTCGGCGCTGCGGTTGCAGGGATTGGCGGCGATCGAAAGTGGGGGCGTCACCAAGATCGTCCCCGAGCCCGAAGCCAAACAGCAGGGCATGCCGGTGGTCACAGGACCGGTCGGCGGCGCCGGCGGCGATCGCATGGTCACCGCCGTGTACATGCTGAAGTACGAGTCGGCTACCCAGCTGGTCAATGTGTTGCGGCCGCTGATCACCCCGAACAACGCGATCGCGGCCGTGCCGACCGCCAATGCGCTGGTGATCACCGATTACGCCGAGAACCTGAAGCGCATCGATCGGATCATCGCGTCGCTGGACGTAACCCCCGCCGGCGAGCCGATCGTCATCCCGCTGCACAACGCCTCGGCTCTCGACATCGTGCCGATGCTGACTCGCCTGCTCGCTGACACCGGATCCGGCGCGGGGGCCGCGCCGGACACGCAGCAGCGGCTGACCCTGGTTGCCGACGCGCGCTCCAACAGCGTGCTGGTTCGCGGCGAGAACGCCGCGCGTCTCGCGCGCGTGCGCGTGCTGATCGAAGGGCTCGATACCCCGGGGCGCGCCGGCGGCAACATTTCGATCATCTACCTCAAGAACGCCGACGCGGTGCGCGTCGCCCGGACGCTGCGCGCGCTGTTCAGCGGCGGTGGCGAACCGGGAGAGGTGACGCCGTCGACGTCGCTGGCGCCCAATGCCGGCGGTCTCGCTACGGGCGCGACGACAACCGCGACTGCGGCCGGCGCCGGCGCGACCGTCACCGCGAGCACAGCGCCGCTCGGCGGCAACGGCGCGGGTTTTGCCGCGTCCGGGGTGACGATACAGGCCGACGCCGCCAACAACGCACTGCTGGTGATGGCATCGGAGCCCCTGTACAACAATATCCGCGCGATCGTCGACAAGCTCGACGTCCGCCGCGCGCAGATCTATGTCGAAGCGCTGGTGGTCGAGGTTTCGGCCGACAAGGCCGCCGAATTCGGCATCCAGTGGAATCTGCTCGACGCCAACAAGATCAACAACGGCGCGACGCAGGTCGGCGGCGGCACCAACTTCGGCACGCGCGGCACCGGCACCAACATCATCGACGCGCAGGCGAACCTGGGATCGCTGGGGCAGGGCCTGAATCTGGGCATCATCCGCGGGACGATCAACATCCCGGGGCTCGGCACGATCACCAATCTCGCCTTGCTCGCGCGCGCGCTGGGGTCCGATGCGAACACGAATATCCTGTCGACGCCGAACCTGCTGACGCTTGACAACGAGCAGGCCAGCATCATCGTCGCCGAGAACGTGCCGTTCATTACCGGCCAGTACGCACAGACGGGGACGACTGCGACGGTGACGCCGTTCCAGACGATCGAGCGCAAGGACGTCGGCCTCATCCTGAAGGTCAAGCCACAGATCACCGAGGGAGGCAGCGTCAAGCTGACGATCTACGAGGAGGTCTCCCGCATCGAAGACACGACCAACGCTGCCGGTATCATTACCAACAAGCGCTCGCTGGAATCGACGGTGATGGTCGACGATGGCCAGATCATCGTCCTGGGCGGATTGATCCAGGACAGCTTCACCGACGGCACCAACAAAG
This sequence comes from uncultured beta proteobacterium, assembly GCA_963828665.1. Lineage (GTDB taxonomy): Bacteria > Pseudomonadota > Gammaproteobacteria > Burkholderiales > Casimicrobiaceae > PALSA-1003. Next base: position 178,085 of record CAWHFL010000010.1, on the reverse strand, counting down.
TCCCGCTCGTCGGCGACGTCCCGGTTCTCGGCCAGCTATTTCGCTATGACAACCGGCGGCGGATCAAGACCAACCTGATGGTCTTCCTCAAGCCGACCGTCGTGCGTACGAGCAGCGCCGGCGCGGCGCTGACCGGCGACCGCTACGACTACCTGATCGGCGAGCAGCAGCGGCTGGCGCCCGGAGAACGGTTCTTCTGGCCTGATCGGACCGAGCCGCGACTGCCGCCGATCACGCAGCCGCCGCCGCCGGTGGCGACACCGGCCGCACCATTACCGGGCGCGAAATAAGCAAAACGCGAGTGCGACCCGCCATGTCCGCCCCGATCTCCAGCCCGTCCGATCCGAGCGCGGCGACAGCGCTCGCGCGCGTTCCGTACGCGTTCGCCCGCATGCACGGCGTATTGCCGCTGAAGGACGAGGGCGACTCGGTTCTCGTGCTGGCGCGCAGCGACGCGTCGGTCGAGGGGATCGCCGAGCTCAGCCGTGTTCTGCAGCGGCCGCTGAAGACATTGACAGTCAACGCCGAGCGCTTCGCCGCCGAGCTCGCGACCGCTTACAACCAGGCGGCGCCGGTCACGCAGTTTTCGGGCGACCTCTCGCGCGACGCCGATCTCGCGCGGCTGTTGCAGGATATTCCGCAGGCCGAGGATCTGCTGGGGGCGACGTCCGACGCCCCGGTCATCCGGATGATCAACGCGCTGCTGCTGCAGGCGCTGCGCGAGCGCGCATCGGATCTGCACTTCGAGCCGTATGAAACACGCTCGGTCGTGCGCTTCCGTGTCGATGGCGTGCTGCGCGACATCGTCGAGCCGCCGCGGGCGCTGCACGCCGCTCTGGTGTCGCGGCTCAAGGTGATGGCGAGCCTCGATATCGCCGAGAAGCGGCTGCCGCAGGATGGACGGATGGCGCTGAAGCTCGGCGACAAAAGCGTCGACGTGCGCGTATCGACGCTGCCGACCGGCCCTGGCGAGCGAGTCGTGCTGCGCCTGCTCGACAAGGACACGGCGCGCCTGGACCTGGCCGCGCTGGGCATGAGCGAGCCGACGCGCGACGCGATCGATGCCTTGATCCGCGAGCCGCACGGTATCGTGCTCGTCACCGGCCCGACCGGTTCGGGCAAGACGACGACGCTGTACGCGGCGATGTCGCGGCTGCCGCGCGGCGAGCTCAACGTGATGACCGCCGAAGATCCGATCGAATTCGCGCTCGACGGTGTCGGCCAGACGCAGGTCAATCCGCGCATTGACTTCACTTTCGCGCGGGCGCTGCGCTCCATCCTGCGGCAGGATCCCGACATCGTGATGATCGGCGAGATACGCGATCTGGAGACCGCGCAGATCGCCGTGCAGGCGAGTCTGACCGGCCACCTGGTCCTCGCGACCTTGCACACCAACGACGCGGTCAGCGCTGTGACCCGGCTCGCCGATATGGGCGTCGAGACCTATCTTCTGGCGTCCAGCCTGTTGGGCGTGCTCGCGCAGCGCCTGGTGCGCTGTCTTTGCGCCGCGTGCCGCACGGCGTCGCCGCCGACACCTGGCGAAGCGGCGCTGCTGGCCGAGCTGGGCCTGCCGCCGGGATTACCGTTGTACCGGCCGATCGGTTGTGCCGAGTGCGGGGATTCCGGATATCGCGGCCGCACAGGGATCTACGAGCTCGTGCTGGTCGATGAAACGCTGCGCCGCCTGATTCACGATCATGCCGGCGAGCTGGCGTTGCGCGAAGCATGCGCGCACGCCGGAGTGCGCAGCCTGCGCGGTGACGGCGCCCGGTGGCTTGCCGATGGGACGACGTCGCTTGCCGAGCTGCTGCGGGTCACCGGAGCCGCTTAAGAGCGTTCGATTCGTGGCCCATCCGCCGAAATCGTATTTGCTCGAACAGCTGCGGGCACAGGCCGACTCGGTCAGCGCGCGCCGGGTCCAGGAGCAGCGGCTCTCGCGCGACGTCATCGACCGCGTCGACCGTCGCCTGCACGCGGTGTTCCAGTATTTCGACGAGGCTTGCAAGCTGCTGCAGGTGGTCGCGCCGCGCATCGAGCGCGAATTCGTGCTGCAGGACATCGCGCGCTATTCGGACATGGTGTTCGATCGCGGTCTGGTCATGTTCCGCAAGCAGCCGCTTCAGAAGCACGAGGTTTATGCGCATGTCGTCGTGTATTACACGCTGACCGGGCCGTCGCCGCCGCCGCTGCAAGTGGCGATGCGCCGTTCGGGCGAAATAGAGCGCGCGCTGATCACGGCCAATATCGAGTTCAGCTGCGAGTCGGATTCGACGGTGCGCGGCGCCGCGACGAAGAACACGATCCGGATAGCGCCAGGCATGCGCTGCGAGGTTCGATTCGATCCCGATTTCGTCAACGAGAGCATCATCGTCACGTTGCGCAACGTCGACCGCTTCGAGCCAGTGGTCTTCGATTTTCATCCCGATGCGCTGGAAACGCCGGTGCTGGACGATCTGGTCAACCTGATGCTGGGCAAGCCGAGCCAGTTCCTTCTGCGTGCGCCGTTGCGCGGCTTCGGGCGCTAGCTCCGCGCCACGATTAGCGTGAACAGGCCGTAAACGGTGCCCTCGTTTCGCTACGAGGCAGTCGATGGGGCCGGGCGCGCGCAACGCGGCCTGCTCGATGCGGCCAGTGCGCGCGCCGTTCGTGACCAGCTGCGCGGAGACGGATTGTTCCCGACGGCGATCGAGCCTGCCGGAACGGTGCGCTCCGCGCGCGTCGCTACGACGCGACTCGCGCCCGCGCTGCTGGCGTTGCTGACGCGCCAGCTCGCGACCTTGGTCGCGTCCGGGATGCCGCTCGACCAGGCGCTGGGCGCTGTCGCCGAGCAATCCGATCAACCGCGGGCAGCACGCGTGCTTGCCGCGATTCGCGAGCAGGTCGCCGCCGGCGAACCGTTGGCGGCGGCGCTGTCGCGCTTTCCGCGCAGCTTTTCCGATCTTTACCGCGGCCTGGTCGCAGTCGGTGCCGAAAGCGGCCAGCTGGGAGGCGTGCTGAGCCGGCTCGCCGACTATCTCGAGGCGCGGCAGGTGCTTCGCGCGCAATTCACTGCCGCGCTGATCTATCCGGCGCTGATTACGGTGATCGCTCTTGTGGTCATCGCGACGTTGTTGCTCTATGTCGTGCCGCAGATCGTCGCTGTCTATCAGCAGAGCCGCCAGGCCTTGCCGTTCCTCACCCGCGCATTGATCGCCACCAGCAATTTTCTGCGCGCGACCGGCGTGTACTGGCTCGCGGCCGTCGCGTTGCTGGTCGCCGGTGCGGTACTGCTGTTGCGCAACGAATCATGGCGAGAGCGCTGGCATGCGCTGCTGCTGCGCGCGCCTGTCGCGGGCAACGTCCTGCGCGGCCTCGATACCGCGCGTTTCGCGAGCACGCTGGCAATACTGACCGGTAGCGGCGCACCGCTGCTGCGCGCGCTGGAAACGGCGGCCGCGGTCGTCTGGGCGCGTCCGATGCGGCGCGCCGCCCAGGCCGCCGCCGGCCTGGTACGGGAAGGCGTATCACTGGCGCGCGCGCTGGCGAGCCAGCGCATGTTTCCGCCGCTGCTGGTGCATCTGGTCGCCAACGGTGAGCAAAGCGGTCAGCTGCCCGCGATGCTCGACCGCGCCGCGCGCGAGCAGGAGCAGGATGTCGAACGCCGCCTGACCTGGCTCGCTGCGCTGGTGCAGCCGCTGCTGATCGTGTTCATGGGCGCGATCGTGCTGGTGCTGGTGCTCGCGGTGATGCTGCCTATCGTGTCGATGAATCAATTGATACGCTAGCGGTCACCGCGCGGACGCGCTTTTCATCCTGCTGCGCCAGCGCCCACGCGACGTGCTCGCGCACCAGCGACGAAGGATCGTCCCGGCGCGCGGCCAATGCCGCGACGATCGCCGCGTCATAGTCCGCGTTGCCCAGGCCGACGGCCAGATTGCGCAGCCAGCGCGCGTAGCCTATGCGGCGGATCGCGCTGCCTTCCATGCGCCGCTCGAATTCGTCCGATGTCCAGGCGAACAGCGCCGTGAGCGCCGCATCGTCGAGACCGTTGCGCACTGCGAAGTCGGCAGCGCCCGCGGCTTGGGCATATTTGTTCCATGGACACGCGAGCTGGCAGTCGTCGCAACCGTAGACCCGATTACCGATCAACGGACGCAAGGCTTCGGGAATGCTGCCCTTGAGCTCGATGGTCAGGTAGGAGATGCAGCGGCGCGCATCGAGCTCGTACGGCGCGACGATCGCGCCGGTCGGGCAGGCGCCGATACAGGCGCTGCAGCTGCCGCAATGCGCGCTCGCCGCGGGACTGAGCGGCAGCGGCAGGTCGGTGTAGATCTCGCCGAGGAAAAAGAACGAGCCGGCATCGCGCGTCAGCAGCAGCGTGTGCTTTCCGCGCCAGCCCAGGCCTGACTTGGCGGCGAGAGCCACCTCGAGCACCGGTGCGCTGTCGGTGAAGACGCGATAGCGAAAATCGCCGACGGTCTCGGCGATCCGTGCCGCCAGGCGCCCGAGCTTCGCGCGCAGCACCTTGTGGTAGTCGCGGCCGAGTGCGTAGCGGGAGATGTACGCCTTGCTCGCGTCGGCCAACGTCGTCGCTGCGTCACGCGCATCGGGCGCCAGATAGTCGAGGCGCGCCGTGATTATTCGCAGGGTGCCGGGAACGAGCTCCGCCGGCCGGGCGCGGCGCACGCCATGGCGTGCCATATAATCCATCTCGCCATGGCGGCCCGCGTCGAGCCATGCGATCAGATGCGCTTCTTCGCACTCGAGTCCGGTGCCGGCGATCCCGATCTCGCCGAAACCCAGGTCGAGACCCCAGGTACGAATGTCGCGCGCGAGTCCGGCGAAATCGGGCGCAGCGGCGGGAGGCGGTGTGATGGCCAACGTGAGTCCGGATTTTCCCTAAGCGCTCGCGGTGCTTTGGCGCGAGCACCGTTTCAACGATGACGACAATGCCTGCGTTGCGCAAGTCCTTGCCCGACTCCGACGCCACGATGCGCGCCGGCGCGGCGCTGGCACCCGCATTGGGCAGAGGCATGGTTGTCACGCTGTCGGGCGAGCTCGGCGCGGGAAAAACAACGCTGGTCCGCGGGCTGTTGCGCGGCCTGGGTTGGGCCGGACCGGTCAAGAGTCCGACCTACACGCTAGTTGAACATTATCTGATTTCGAGCTTATACTTCTATCACTTTGATTTTTATCGTTTCGATGAACCCGCCGAATGGGAAGATTCCGGATTTGCCGAGTACTTCCGCCCCGACGCGCTGTGCGTGATCGAATGGCCGGAAAGAGTTCGCGGCATGTTGCCACCCGTCGATGTCGCGCTGACGCTGCGCTATCAGGGCAACGGTCGCGAACTTTTGCTCGAAGCGGGCACGCCCGCGGGTAACGCATGTCTGGCCGCATTCGCATCGACCGTTCGATAACGCGAGTTTCGCTGCAGCGGCGGCGCGTCTGCCAATGGTTGCTGCTCCCGGCCAGCCAACTACTGCTGCCGGGACTCTCGTCGGCCGGGACGATCGCGTCAGCGCGTATCTGGCCTGCGCAGGAATATACGCGATTGATTCTCGAATCATCGTCGCCGGTCGCGCATCAGATGATGCTGCTCAAGGATCCGCAGCGCCTGGTGCTCGATCTCGAAGGTGTCGAGCCGGACGGCGAGCTCGGGCAGCTTGTGCGGCGGCTGCGTCCCAACGATCCGCATATCCAGTCGATACGCGTGGCGCGCTACAGGCCGGGGATCGTCCGCATCGTGCTCGATCTTAAAGACGAAGTTCAGCCGCAGATTTTTGCGCTGACGCCAGTCGGCGAGTATGGCCATCGCCTCGTGCTCGATCTTTATCCGCTGACGCCGCCCGACCCGCTGATGGCTCTTCTGGAGGGCGAAGCCAGAGGCAACCCGCCGCCCAGCACGCCCGACGCGCCGGCCGGCAAGCCGACGCTGCGCGGTCAAGCCAAGGCCTCACCCGCATCGCGACGACCGATCATCGTCGCGCTCGATCCCGGGCACGGCGGCGAAGACCCGGGTGCGATCGGCCGCCGCGGCACGCGCGAAAAAAACGTGACGCTCGCGATCGCGCGCAAGATCCGCGCGTTGATCGACCGCGAGCCGGGCATGCGCACTATGCTGACCCGGGACGACGATTACTTCGTGCCGCTCAACGTGCGCGTGGAAAAGGCCCGCCGCGTGCGCGCCGACCTGTTCGTTTCGATTCATGCCGACGCATTCACTACGCCGACTGCGCGGGGCTCGTCAGTATTCGCGCTGTCCGAGCACGGTGCGACGAGCTCGGCGGCGCGCTGGCTGGCGCAGCGTGAGAACGAAGCCGACCTGATCGGCGGCGTCAACCTCGACAACCGCGATCCGATCCTGGCCAAGACGCTACTCGACCTGTCGCAGACCGCGCAGATCAACGACAGCCTTCGGGTCGGACGCTCGGTCCTCGATGGCATCGGCGCGATCAACTCCTTGCACAAAGGCAGCGTCGAGCAGGCGGGATTCGCCGTGCTCAAGGCGCCCGACATTCCGTCGATCCTGGTCGAGACCGCCTTTATTTCCAATCCCGACGAAGAGCTCAAATTGCGCAGCGACCGGCACCAGCAGCAGTTCGCCACGTCGATCGTCGGCGGCATAAAACACTATTTCGCCCAGAACCCGGCGCTGGCGCGCGCTAAGCTCTAGCTAGCGTTCCGGTTTCCCCGGACCATCACGTACAATCGTAGGCGATGGTCCGGTTCTTCCTCTGGTTTCTCGTGCTGCAAGCGGCGTTGTTCGGGCTGGAATTGACGCCGTGGGCGCAGCAATGGTTCGTCGTGCCGTGGACGAACACGCTGGCCGCAATCAGCGCCGGCATCGTCCAGCTGTTCGACGCCCACGTGGTGGCGCACGGCAAGGTGCTGCAAAGCGCAAGCAACGGCTTTGCCGTATCGATCGAAGCCGGCTGCAACGGCGTCGAGGCGACGATCGTGCTAGTGGCGGCGATCCTTGCCTTTCCGGCGTCGTGGAAGCGCAAGCTCGCCGGCCTCGGCATCGGCATCGTAGCCGTGCAGGGGCTCAATATTGTCCGGGTGATCAGCCTTTTCTACCTGGGGCAATGGAACTTCAGCGTCTTCGAGTGGGCGCACCTTTACGTCTGGCAGGCGCTGATCATGCTCGACGTGCTGGTCGTCTGGCTGCTTTGGGTACGCACCTTGCCGCAGCCGGATGCCGATCTACCGGCGGTCGCGGCTTGACTCGATGCCGTCCGGCTCGTTTGCGCGATTCGTCCTTCTGGTCTTCGCGTGGCTGGCGTGCATGTTGTTCGTCTGGTGGTTCGCGTCTCCCATGCTGGCCTGGCCGATCTCACTGCTGGCCGAGATCGCCAGCCGGGTCGCACTTCCCGATCTCGTCCAGGCCATCGAGCAGCACGGCGACAAGATCACTTTCGTCACTTCGCTGCACGCCGCCAATGCCACCGTCGCCGCCGCGGCGGGTGGCCTGGTGTCGGACGACATCGATGTTCGGCATTTCACTTTCGGACTGCCGCTGCTGGCGGCGCTGATCCTCGCGGCAGGGGCGCCGCATCGCGCCCGCAACCTGCTGATCGGCTACGCGGTTCTTCTGCCTTTCCAGACCTGGGGCGTCATCGCCGAATTTCTCGAGGACATTGCGGTGGGATTCGGTCCCGGCGTCGCCTCGCAGACGGGGTTCAGCGCGTGGCAGCGCGAGGTGATCGCGTTCGGCTACCAGTTCGGCGCGCTGATCCTGCCGACGGTGGTGCCTGCCGTCGTCTGGGTGCTGATGCACCGACGCCTGCTCGAAGACTTCGCGCGCAAGCGCGCCCGCTAAAGTCGGGCCACCGCTTGGTCGCACGGCGGGTTCAACGTGCGATCGCGTACTTTTTGCGTTCGAGCTCGCGCTGGCGCAGGACGCCGCGCTGTACTTTGCCCGTCGTCGTCATCGGCAGGGCGGCGATGAATTCGATCTCTTTCGGGTACTCGTACGGCGCCAGATGCCTGCGCACATGGTGTTGGATCGCCTCCTCGAGCGCGGGCGAGGGATCGTGTCCCGGCGCCAGGACGATATAAGCCTTGATGACGTTGCCTCGCGTCTCGTCGGGGCTGGGCACGATCGCGGCGTTGGCCACGGCGGGGTGCCGCACCAGGCAGTTCTCGATCTCGGACGGACCGATGCGATAACCGGCGGCCTTGAACATGTCGTCGGACCGGCCCTGGTACCAGAGGTAACCGTCGTCGTCCTGGGTCGCCAGGTCGCCGGTGCGGCACCAGGCGCCGTTGAACTTTTTCGCCGTGCCTTCGGGGTTCTTGAAATACTCGAGGAAGAAGACCGGGTCCGGCGCGCCGTCGGGAGCGATGCGGTTGACCGCCACCTCGCCCATCTCGCCGGCGGCCGATGGCTGGCCTTCCTCGTCGAGCACGGCGATGCGATGGCCGGGATAGGGACGGCCCATCGAACCCGGCTTGGCCGGCCACAGCGCATGCGAATTGCCGACGATGTAATTCATCTCGGTCTGGCCGAACATCTCGTTGATCGTGACGCCCAGCGCTTCCTGCGCCCACGAGAACACGGTCGTTCCCACCGCCTCGCCCGCGCTCATCATGCTGCGCATTGCCACCTCGTAGCGCTCGCGCGGCTGCGGCACCGCCTTCATCATCATCTTCAGCGCGGTCGGAAACAGGAACGTATTGCGCACCCGGTATTTCTCCATCAGCGCGAGCGCGCGCTCCGGATCGAACCGGCCGCGGTAGCCTACGATCGGATAGCCGAAATACAGCGTCGGCAGCAGCGCGTCCATGAGGCCGCCAGTCCACGCCCAATCGGCCGGCGACCAGAACACGTCACCCGGCTGCGGGAACTCGTTGTGCGAGTAGACGAAACCCGGCAGGTTGCCGAGCAGGCATTGCTGCGGCATCAGCGCACCCTTCGGCGGCCCTGTCGTGCCGCTGGTGTAGATGAGCAGCGCCGGATCGGTGGCGCGGGTCGCTACCGGCGAGAACCCGCTCGACGCCTGTTGCAGCAAGCGATCCCAGTCGAGCAGCCAGGATTCGTGCGCGCCGGCGACGCCGATCGCGTGGTGCAGGCCGGGCAGCCGGTCGCGGATCACCGATAGATTGGGCAACGATGCCGGATCGACGATGGCGACGACGGCTTCCGAATTCTGCAACCGGTATTCGAGTGCCTCGGGGCCGAACAGAAACGACAACGGAACCGCGACGGCGCCCAGCTGATAGCAGGCGATGTGGGCGATCGCGGTTTCGGGACGCTGCGGGAGCATGATCGCGACTTTGTCGCCGCGCCCGACGCCGAGGGCGGCCAGCGCGTTCGCGCATCGATTGGCCTGTTGCTGCAGATCCCAGAACGTCAGCGTCGCCGTCGCGCCGGACTCGTCTTCCCAGTGCATCGCCGGACGCGTGCGATCGTCGGCATGGCGGGTGCACACGGCCGCCGAGATGTTGAAGTCAGGCGGCACATTCCAGCGATGCCGCGCGCAGATCTCGCGATAGCGATCGACCGTCATCTCGCGCGCGGCTTCAGGCGACCGAGGCCGCGGCGCGTGCCGCGCTATCCTGCGGTTCGATCGTCGCCCATATCCAGTCCGGCTGCTGCTCGAGCAGACGACCGAACGCAATTTGCTGCGAAACCCGCGCGACGCTCATCTGCATGCGCTTGCCAGGCTGGTATTCGCCGGCAGGCACGATCAAGGTCTGGATCGTCGTCTCGCTGTCCCGCCGCCGCAGCGAAAGGAACAGTCCCTGGAAGCGGCGACCGCTGACGGTCGGGACCTCGCCGTCGACCGAATAGTCGGCATCGCCGCGTTTTTGCTCGAACAGCTCGACACCGACCAGATTGTTGGCGATCACCTGCAGCCCGATCTCGGCACGCTCGCTGGTCAGCCGCTTCATCCGCCGGACGATGCCCAGCGTCCAAAGCGACTGGCCATTCGCCCGGATCGCGACCAGCGTTCCCAGCGTGACCGAGTTGATCACGCTCATCGGCGCGACCAGCCGGTAGCCGGTGTGCGATACGTCGCGAATATCCCAGGCGCCGCCCGGCGCCGCATAGGTCGCAAGCAGTCGCCGCGCGACTTCCTGCGCGCGCGCATTCTCGTTGCGCATGTGACCGAAGGTCGCGAGCTCGATCGAATCGTCGAAGTTTCCGAGCCGTTGCCGCTTTTCGACCAGCGGGTGCACCTCCTCGTCGCGCAGATAGCCGGCGATCTTGGTGAACCCCGCGATGGCGTCGACCGCTCCGGACGCATTGATGCGCTCGCCGCGCCGCGTCACCGGACGGAACTCGGGGTCCACTTGCGCAGCGAGCTTGGTCATCAGGTTGAGCTGCTCGGTCCGTCGCAGCGTGCGGTCGGACAAGGGATCGCTGCGCACCTTCTGCTCGAGCACGACGACGTTCTGCATCAGCATCGCATGCAGCGGGCGCGTGTCGAGGAACAGCACGCGCCCTTCGAGCGGTTCAGGGCCGCGCCGCTTCATTCCGTGGCGCGCGCCTAGGTCGACGTAGAAGCTCGTCGCCGTGGACGATTCGACGTTCAGGCGAAGCGCCGCGCACCACTCGGACAATTGTTCGGCGACCCATTCGACATGGCGCGCCGAGAGATTTCCGGCGTCCATCAACTGCAGCAGCAGTACGCGCAGGTATTCCTGCTCGATCGTCGTCAGTGCACCGTCGGCCAGGGCAGCGATGGGCTGCCGCTCGATCTCGATCGAGCATGCGATCTGAAACAGCGAGTGCAGGTCGGTCCAGCGCGCCGGAATCCACTGTTCATAGCGATACAGACGGATCTTGGCGTCGAGGCCGTGATGGATGATCTGCCGCGCGATCAGCTCGGGAAGGAGAGTCCGCCAGCGGTTGCTCTGGGCATGATCGCTGACTTCCCGCGCGAATGCCTGGTAGCAGAGCAGGAAGCCCTGCGTCAGGTCGAACATCGCCTGCCAGAGCTGGCTTTCGACGCGGCTCGAGCGGCTGCCATGCTCGTGGTATTGCGAGGTCAGCGTGCGGCGCACCCCCTCGCACTGGACATCGAGTCGGAATACCGCCTCGAGGCGAGCCGGCGCGCGATTGGCATTGCGCTCCGACAGCGCGCCGAGCTCGGTAAGGATCGCCGAGTGCGCGGCCAGCGGGTCATTTGCGGGAAAGGTCGTCAGCCACCGTTCGGCGGTTTTCGCATCCGCCAGGGGGTCTTTGATCGACTTGCCGAAACCGAACATTTCGAACGGACCTCCGGCCGGTACGATATTTGCACTAGCCTGATTGTGGTGGGCAAATGAGCAAAGACTTGGCGGTAGAACTGTGCCGGAAGCCCTTGTTCGGAAAGCAGGATGATGGAGCAAAGCAGCAGCGGTAGCAATAAGGCGCTCCGCGTGGCGATCAGGACTGACGTGTTGCGGCAGGCTATGCCGCGTTGCGACCAGCTGAAAACCACAACTTAAGTCCTTATAATTGTAACCAACAGGAAGCTGAGGTGTTGCCATGGGAATCTTAATCAAGGCGCCGACGCGCCGCAGCAGCCCGGGACTGCAGATCGCTGCCCCGGCGGCGGGCGACGATACGCGTAGCGCTTTGCACATCCGTGAAGTCGTGCGGATCACCGGCTTGCGGCGCGAGCAACTGTATATGTGGCAGCGTCGCTACGGCTTTCCGCATCCCGCCCGCGACGGCTTCGGCGACCGTGTCTACCCGCCCGATCAGGTGGCCAGACTCAAGGTGATCAAGCAGCTGCTGTCCGAGGGCTGGCGCGCCGGGGCCGTCGTGCCGCTGGCCGAGCCGGCGCTGCAGTCGATGCTGGGCATCGCTGTCGACGCTCCGGCTCCGCTTCCCGGCGAAATCGAGACGGCGGTGACGCTGCTCGGCGAGCACCGTGTCGGCGAGTTGCAGAATCACCTGTCCAAGCTCCTCGTGGGACAGGGGCTGCGCCGCTTTCTCGAGCAAACGCTGATACCGTTGAACGAGGCCGTGCACGAACGCGTCGTGCGCGGGGAAATGCAGAACTTTCAGGAGCTTCGCTTTGCCGATCTCGCGCAGCGGCTGCTGCGCGACGTCACGCGCCTGGTGCGGCCGACGCGAGACGCGAGACAGATCCTGCTCGCGACCCCGCCCAACGATCCCAATCAGCTGGGCCTTGCGATTCTCGAGCTCCTGCTGTTCACCGAGGGCATCAACTGCCTGACGCTGGGCAGCGGCGTGCCGCCGCAGGAAGTGGCCGGTGCGGCTCGGGCGTACAAAGTCTGTCTGGCGATACTGCTTTTCGATCGCGGCATTTCGGGCAAGATCGCAGGGCAGGAAATTCGGTCGTTGCGCGCTGCGCTGCCTGCGGAGCTGCCGCTGGTGGTCAGCGGTCGCGCGGTCAACCTTCTGGCCAAGCCGATCGCCGATGTGCGAACGGCCGCCGACTTCAGCTCCGTGATGGTCGCGATGCGGGAGCTGGGCGCTGTCGGCGGGGTAGCGCAAGTTCCGCAGCGTGCCTGATGGATTGACGCTGCACTGGCCCTGGCGCGTCATCGCGCTGGTGCTGATCGCCGCGCTGGGCTACCTGGTCTGGCGCGGCTATCAGCAGCCGGAATTGATCCTCGACTTCGCCAACATGCGGTTCTGCTGAGTACGCCCGCCTAGTTTTCCTCGAACAACGCCTTCAGCTTCCGCCGCTCGCGCTTCGTGGGCCGGCCCAGTCGCGTCGGCGTTGCCGCCCTGGCTGCCTTGCGGCGGAGGATTTCCTCGGCACGGGCGGCGATGCTCTCCGGCGACTCGCGGTAGAGTCCGGCGGCATCGCACGCGTTGCCGCGCCGGTCCGAAAGCGCCATGACGACGATATCCCAGACCAGGCCTTTCTTGCGCAGCACGACCCGTTCGCCGATCGCGGCGCCACGCGAAGGCTTGATCCGCTGGTCTTCGACGCGAACGTGTCCGGCGGTGATCGCCAAGGCGGCGAGGCTTCTCGTGCGGTAGAAGCGCGCGGCCCATAGCCACTTGTCGAAGCGCGTCCGCGCGGCCGCGCCCGGGTCAGTCGCTTCCGGCCTCACGATCCATCCAGTCCGCGGTCGCGGTCGCGTCAGCGAACGCTTCGTTTCGCAATGCAGCTGCGACCCGTCTGCGGTCGGCCTCGTCCTTGTTTTGCGACAGCTTGAATTTGGCGTCGATGCGCTCGATCGCGACATGGAACGCGACGATCGCGCCGACCATCGCATCGAGCCGCGCGCCTTCGAGCTGCAGGCGCCACGGCGCCGTCCTGGCGCCTTCGAAGCGTCCGATCATCTGCTGCAATGTCGCCATGGTCGCGGCGCGGTCGGCGACGATCTCGGCGCGGCCATGGACGTGCGCCACCGCGTAGTTCCAGGTAGGCACCTGGCTCGCGGGCTCCGTATACCAGGACGGCGACACATAGGCGTGCGGGCCATGGAAAATCGCCAGCGTCGCGCCGTCGCCGAAATGACGCCAATGCGGATTGGCGCGCGCCATGTGGCCGATCAGGCTGCCGTGCGGTCCGGGCGCGGACTGATGCAGCAGCGGCAGGTGGCTGACCTGCGGCTCGCCGGCGCCGGCGGTGATCAACGTCGCGAACGGGTGCTCGTCGAAAAGCCGCGCGATCGCCACCCGGTCGTCGCTCGCAAACGCGGGCGGGCGGTAGAGGCTCATCGCAGCGGCAACGTATAGATCGTCAGCGGCAGCGCCGAATTCTTGTCGAAGGTCGTGCCTGCGGCGATACCCGCCTTGGCGACCGCGCTGGCGGAGCGCAGGCGGCCGTACATGCTGTGCATCGCACCGAGCGCGAATTCGCGGCCCGATCCCACCGCCCAGAAGTGGTTGTACTCGAACACTTCGCGCATCGAGTAGACGCCGAAAATGCCGTGCGCGTTGGCGATCAGCGCCGTCATCTGCGTCGATTCGTACGGGTCGTCTTCTTCCTCCTTCGGATTGAGGAAGTGCTGCTCCTTGAGGATAGGATGCAGCTTGCGAAAGGTCTCGAATATCGCGCGCCGCGTCGAAAAGTCCAGGTCCTCGTGCTTGGCCAGCAGGCTCTCGAACACCAGCTGGTGCGCGGCGCTGCCGCACAAGCCGATATAGGTGCCGCGATGATGGACGATTTTTTCGTAGGCGCGGTCGAAATAAGCCGAGAGTCGCGTATCGCCGAACGTCGTCAGCGAGTCGGCGGCGATGGCGATCTCCTTGTTCTTCCGGACGGCGACGAGTGTGGTCATGACGGAATCGAATCGAAACGGGGGGCAGCGGATCGCCGGTGCACCGGGCGACCAGCGCATCTTGCAATTATAACGCCGCGGTCCCGGCGACCGGTCCGCGGCGCCACTGCAGCAGCGTCCCCGACCTAACGCGCGAATGGCTGGCTTGCGGCGTCGGTGTCCGCCGGCAGCATCGCCACCGGAGGCAGCGAGCGCGGATCCCAGGCGGCGATCGCCCAGCGCCAGAAGGCCGCGACCGAGCGCGGCGGGCGCTGGGGGGCGGATTGGCCGAGAAATTGCCAGGCGCGGCACAAGGCCGGAAGCGGGTCGTCGGACAACTGCGCCGCGCCGGTTTCCTTGGATAGCTTTCGCCCCGATCCGTCGATGGCGATCGGATGGTGCAGGTAGGTCGGCGTCGCAAACCCGAGCTGACGCTGCAGCCAGATCTGTCGCGGCGTCGACGCGAGCAGATCGGCGCCGCGCACGACATCGGTGATTCCCTGCAACGCGTCGTCGACGACGACCGCGAGCTGGTAGGCGAACAAGCCGTCGCCGCGCCGGACGACGAAATCGCCGACATCGCGATCCAGACGTTGTTGGTGTCTGCCCTGGAGGCGATCGGTGAATGCAACCGGCGTGTCGTCTACGACGACGCGCCACGCGCGTCCTTCGCCGCCTGCGACCAGGCGGCCCCGGCAGGTGCCCGGATAGACGCGTTCGCCGGCGGGACCGGGTAGCGTCGTTTCGAGCTCGCGTCGCGTGCACGCGCAGGCGAACAACCGGCCCTGCTCGCGCAAGCGGTCCAGTGCCTGCGCATAGAGCGCGCCGCGCTCGCTTTGCTTGCACACCGGACCGTCCCAGACAAATCCGTACGTCGCGAGCGTGGCTGCAATTGCATCGGCCGCGCCGGCGCGCCGGCGCGTCAGGTCGACGTCCTCGATGCGCAGCAGCCATTCGCCGCCCTGTGCGCGCGCATCGCAGTAGCTCGCGAGCGCCGCGATCAGCGAGCCGAAATGCAGCGGTCCGGTAGGCGAGGGTGCGAAGCGGCCGCGATAGCGCGGCGGACTCACTTGGCGGCGCTGGCGCCGACGGCCGTGGCCGCCGGACCGGCCGAGGCCGCACTCTCCTTCGGCGGGTCCCAGCGCCACTTCGACAGCATCAGTCCGATAACGCGTGTCGGATAATCGGCCTGACCGAGGCTGCCGTTGTAGCGGCCAAGGGCGCGGAAATAATCGCCGTTCTCGCGATCCAGGTAATAGCGCAGGATCGTGCAGCCGTAGCGCAGGTTGGTACGCAAATGAAAAAGATCCTGGTCGGCCTTGCCGATGTTGTTCACCCAGAACGGCATCACCTGCATGAACCCGCGTGCTCCGGCGGGGGATATGGCGAACTTGCGGAAGTTGCTTTCGTACTCGATCAGGCCCAGGACGAGTTGCGGGTCGAGCCCGGCGCGGCTCGCCTCGTACTGCACGGTGATCAGGAAGTCGCGCCGCGTCGGCCAGTCCGGCATTTTCTTGACCAGCCGCGACGCCATGTCGGCGAGCCAGGCCCGGCCCTCACCCTCGGTGGCAAACATCAGACGCGGTGCCGGAAAGTCGCTGACGGCGCGGTGCAGCGAATTTTGCACGCTGGCGGACAGTGCTTCCTCGACCTGCGCACCGGCGTGCGCGCCCGCGGGCGCCAACAGCAGCGCAGCAAGGACGATGATGGTGGAAAGCGATCGCATCATCAGCCGCGAAGCTTCGATTGCAGGAACGCCGCGGCGTCGGCGAGCGGCACCGCCGTCGGTTGCGCCTCGCGCCGACCCTGGTACTCGACCCTGCCTTCTTTCAGCCCGCGATCGCCGATGGTGACGCGATGCGGGATGCCGATCAGCTCGAGGTCGGCGAACATCACGCCGGGCCGTTCGCCGCGGTCGTCGAGCAGCACCTCGATGCCTGCCGCCTCGAGCTCGTCGTGCAGTTGCTCGGCGGCAGCGCGCACCGCGTCGCTGCGGTCATAACCGATCGCCGCGATTGCGACGGTGAACGGGGCGAGCGGTTCGGGCCAGACAATGCCCTTGTCGTCGCAATGCTGCTCGATCGCAGCGGCGACGACGCGGGTGATGCCGATGCCGTAGCAGCCCATCTGCATCGGCTGCGGCCGACCCGCGCCGTCGAGAAACGTCGCGCCCATCGCCGCCGAATAGACGGTGCCAAGCGCAAAGACGTGGCCGACCTCGATGCCCCGCGCGATCGCGAGGTCGCCTTGCCCATCGGGCGAGGGATCGCCCGCGACCACGTTGCGGATGTCGCCGACGCGGTCGGGTTCGCGGCAATCGCGTCCGAAATTGACGCCTCGCAAGTGGTAATCAGCCTCATTGGCGCCGCAGACGAAGTCGCTCATCACGGCGACGGTGCGATCGGCGATCAGCGGCATGTCCGCGTCGATTCCCACGGGTCCCAGGTAGCCCGGAGCGCAGCCGGTCGCCGCCGTGATCTCCGCTTCGCTCGCCCAGCGGAATCCCTCGAGCCCGTCAAGCTTGCCGACCTTGACCTCGTTCAGGCTATGATCGCCGCGCAGCAACAGCATATGCACCCTCCCGCCAGCGTGGAGCATGATGCATTTCACCGTGCGCCCCAGCGGCAGCTGCAATAACGCGGCGACGTCCTCGCAGGTCGACATGCCCGGCGTGGCCACCCTTTGCATCGGCTCGGCGGGTACCGCGCGATGGGCATGCGGCGCGACCGCTTCGGCGAGCTCGAGATTGGCCGCGTAATCCGAAGCCGGGCACCAGGCGATCGCGTCCTCGCCCGAATCGGCAAGCACCTGGAACTCGTCCGACGCGCTACCGCCGATCTGTCCGGTGTCGGCGGCGACCGCGCGGAACTGGAGTCCGAGGCGGGTGAATATGCGTGCATACGCGTCGTACATAAGCCGGTACGATTGCAGCATGCCGGCGGTGTCGACGTCGAACGAGTAGGCGTCCTTCATGATGAATTCGCGCGATCGCATCACGCCGAAGCGCGGGCGAACTTCGTCGCGAAACTTCACCTGGATGTGGTAGAGGTTCAGCGGCAGCTGCCGGTAGCTCTTCAGATCCTTGCGCGCGATGTCGGTGATCACCTCCTCGGACGTCGGCTGCATGACGAAATCGCGCTGATGACGATCCTTCAGGCGCAGCAGCTCGGGCCCGTACTTGTCCCAGCGTCCGGACTCCTGCCAGAGTTCGGCCGGCTGGATGACCGGCATCAGGAGCTCGATCGCGCCGGCCCGGTTCATCTCCTCGCGCACGACGGCTTCGACCTTGCGCAGCACACGCAGTCCCAGCGGCATCCAGGTGTAGATCCCGGCGGAAACCCGCTTGATCATGCCGGAGCGCAGCATCAGGCGATGGCTGGCGAGCTCGGCCTCGGCAGGAGCTTCCTTGAGCGTGGAAAGAAAAAACCGCGATACGTGCATCGGCTGCCCGGGTTTTTGCAACCCACGCATTTTACGTGAAAGGCGCGATGGCTTCGCGCCGGGGCGGATGGCCGACGCTGTACGCGCCGGACGGCGCGGTTCTAGCGCACGACGATGACCGGGACTTTCGAGTGCGTCAGCACTTTTTGCGTCTCGCTGCCCAGCAGCATGGCCGAGACACCGCGGCGACCGTGCGACGCCATCACGATCACATCGCTGCGACGCTTGCGGGCAGCGGCGAGAATCGCGTGCCATGGCGTCGAGTCGACCGCATGCGCGCCGTCGAATGCAACCCGTGCCGTCTTCGCTTTGGCCGCGATCGCGCCGAGGATCTTGTCGGCTTCTTCCTTGCAGATCGCCGCGTACTCGCGACGCGACATCGGCTCGATGATCGCTCCTTCGGCGTACATCGGCAGCGGATAATCGGGCGAAGCATAGAACGCCGTAAGCCTGGCGCCTAGTGCCTTGGCCAGCGCAATGGCGTGCGCGACGGCCTTGCCGGAAAGCCGCGTGCCGTCGGTTGCTACAAGGATGTTCTTGTACACGGTCTGACCTCCGATAAGAAACGCGCCCGCATGCCCACAATGCCACGGCGCCCGCTGCCAATTATGCGCCGCAGCGACGGGCTTGGACGGGTGATTTCCGCATGCGACAATTAAACGCTATGCAGATCGACGACCCGCGGGTGTTCGCAGCCGAGGCCGACTCCGCCCACGCGCCGCTGTTCGACATGGCCGAGGCGAGCCTCGCCGCCTCGAGCGCCGCGCGCGCCGACGAGATCGATCGGGCGCTGGCCACGGCGCTGGCGCGGCGTTTGATCGCCGGCGAAGGATCGTTCGTCGCCGAGCTGCTGGCCGCGGCGCCCTCGGCGCCGGTGATGCGGCATCTGTGGCGCCGCTTGGTCGATGCCTGGCGCGAAGCATCGCGCGGGGAGGAAAGCGATCGGCTGACGGCGATATTCTTTGCGATCCCGCTGGTGCTGGTCGCTGCGGGCAAGGACGGCGACGGCGAGATCGCCGGCGTGCTCGCCGATCGCGCGCGAGTCGCGGCGATCTTGCGCGAGCATCGCGCCCTCGGCGGCAGCGAGACCTTCGCACTGGCCTCGGCTCTGGTCGGCGCCGACGCATTCGACCTCGCTCGCCTGCCGCAGCTTCTCGCCTGGCAACGCCAAGCTGCCGACGGCAGCGTCGATCATCTCGATTTGCCTCCGACACCGATCGCGACCAAGGCTGCGCAGGAAGGCGTGCACCTGCGCTTTCTGTCCGGTGTCGCCCTGGCCGCGCCCGGCGCCGACCTGCTGGGCGAAAGCGATGCCGCTGCCGGTGCGATGGCGCTCGCGCAGGAGCTTGCGCGCCAGCTTGCCGGACCTGGCTATTCGGTGCTGGCGCTCCCTCGCCATGCGCAACTGCCGCTGGCCGCCTTGCAGCAGGGGCGCGCCGCGCAGCGCGACATCGGCGCTCAGCTTTTCGCCAGCAATGCGATTCGCCGCCTGCGCGCCAGCGTCGGCGAGCCGTCGGCGGTGATCAGCGCACACCGCTGCGCGACCGCACCGGGCGGCGGCGAATTGCGCCTGTCGCTGTCCAGCCCGTTCGACCCGCGCCGGGCCGAGGGCTTTCGCTGCCCGCTGTTTACGGGGGATCGCGCCGTCGACGTGGCGCGGATGCTCGCCGATCTGATGCGCGATTGCCGGGTGACCGACGTGCAGGCGCTCGCTGGCATTCACGGCGATCGCGACCCGGCAACCGGTCTCACCCTGCTGTTCAAGGCCGACGCCCTCAACGAGGCGCAGGCGCAGATCGTGCATTGAGCCAACGGATGCGCAAGCTCCAGGGCAATATCGATCCGGCAGAGCGCTGCCACATCACGCTGGACGAGGCGGGGCCGCTTCTGCCGATGCCGGACGGCAAGCGATCGGTCGCGGTGTTCGAGCACGGGACCTTGCAGGTCAAACTCTACGCGCCGCGCGGCGCCGACCCGCAGTCGCCGCACACCCGCGATGAGATCTATGTGATTGCGCGCGGCGCCGGATGGTTCGTCAACGGTCGCTCTCGACACCGCTTCGCGCCGCACGACGTGCTGTTCGTCCCGGCCGGCGTCGTGCATCGCTTCGAGGCATTTTCCGACGATTTCCTGGCCTGGGTATTTTTCTATGGCCCGGAAGGCGGGGAATCCGAGGCCGCCTAAAGTTTCGGCGCCAGGACGTCCGGACGCTAGCGGCGCCGGATCTTGCCGATCCCGCTGATGTCCTGCTCGAGCCGCGGATTGCCGGCGTATTCGACCAGCCCTGCGCCGGAAATTTCGGCCTTGAGCGAGGTCTTCGCGTTGACGATCGCCTTGCCGGCACCGCTGACCTGCAGCGCAATGTTGTCGCTGACCAGGTCGGCAGCCAGATAGGAGCCCGCGCCCGACAGGTCGATGTTCTGCTCGGCCACCTTGCCGGCAATCTCGGCCTTGACCGCGCCCGCACCGTCCAGGTGCAGCCTGGTCGCCTGCAGGTCGCCGATCTTGAGCTTGCAGGCGCCGGCGAAATCGAGCCGTAGCTCGTTCGCCTTCAGGCTGTCGGCGATGATGTTGACCGCGCCGGACGCCTCGATGCGCTCGAGCTGTATCAAGTTGATCGTGATTCGCGGCGTGCGCGTGGCGCTGCCCCCGATGATCCATTGCCACCAGTGGCTCTGGTCGACCAGGCTGATCCGCAGCGTTTTGCCGCGCACGTCGGTGCGAATCTGCTTCAAGCCCTGCGCGGTGGCCTCGAGGCTGAGGCCCTCGGTCGTGCCCTGCCGCAGCGTGATATCGGCCTGACCGTCGATTTCGATACGCGAAAAGCCGGTAGCGGCACGGGTTTCGTGCATGACCTCCGCGGCACAGGCCCCGCCGGCGGCAACAAAAGCCCAAAGAGCGGTAACAGCGATCAGCAGGGTTTTCAAAGCGGTTTCCCGAAGGTGGCAATACCGGTTGGATGCGCCGGGCGCCGCCGGTGGATTCATCATCCGGTGCATTCGGCGTCTTTAGATCGGCTTGAGCTCCGCCCGGTACCTGCGGGCGTTGTCGACGTAATGGTCGGCAATCCTGCGGATCCTGGCGACCTCGTCGTCATCGAGCGTGCGCACGACTTTGCCGGGCGAGCCGAGCACCAGCGAGCGGTCGGGGATCGCCTTGCCCTCGGCAATCAGCGTGTTGGCGCCGATCAGGCAGTCGCGGCCGACCCGGGCGCCGTTGAGGATCACTGCCTTGATGCCGATCAGCGAGCCTTCGCCGATCGTGCATCCATGCAGCATCACCAGGTGGCCAACCGAGACCGAAGGACCCAGGGTCAGCGGAATGCCGGCGTCGGTGTGCAGTACCGAGCCGTCCTGGATGTTAGATCGAGCGCCGATTCTGATCGTGTCGTTGTCGCCGCGAATGACAACGTTGAACCAGACCGAGGACTCGCTTTCGAGCACGACGTCACCGATGACGGTGGCGTTGGGCGCGACGTAGTGTCCGGTGCCAATGAGCTGTACGTTGCGGGAACCCAGAGCGTAGAGCATCGAGACACGCATAGGAGTAACGCACCAATGATACGGCAAGCCCGCTACCAGACCGCGCTTCTAGGCCGGTCCTTGGCGGCCGGCTGTCAGCGCTCCGACGGCGGGTCGGTGGTCCGCGGCGCGGCCGCCGTGCGCAGCATCCGCGTGCCGGCCAAGCGGTCGTGCAGGAACTGACGGTCCCGATCGACCAGCGCCCAGGCGTAGTTGACCATCAGCAAGGCGGCTGCCCAGCGGCGCAGCCCGTACGGGCGCAGGACCAGGTATGCAAGGATCGTGCAGGCGGGCCCGATCCAGCCGCCGAGGTAGCGCAGTGCGGCGCGTCCCGGGCTCAACGGAGCGCCGGCGGCCGTCGACAGGTCGAGGCCCCAGGTGTGCATCGGCAGGCTGCGTCTGCCCCCGCTCCAGAGCGCGATGCAATAGACCCCCCAGACGGTGAAGAGGCACGCGAACGAAAGCGCGCGCGCACTCGCGCCGGGCAAGACTAGTGCACGGCCGGCGGTCGTGGCGCCCGACAGCGGGAGCAGGATCAGGCCGATGGCTACCGCCAGTGCGCCCAGCAGCAGGCTTTCGTATAGGCTGGCAGCCAGACGCCGCGCGAGGCCGGCTTGCGGTCGATCGATCGCCGCCATCGCGCTCTTGGCGTCGTTCGATTATCGGTTGGTTGCGGGGGGTGCCGGCGTGGAAGCCCGCGGCGGTGCGGGTGCGGCCGCCGGCGGCTTGCCCGCGGTCTCGCTCCTGCCCGCGAGCTCGCGGCGCTTTTCCGGTGACAGCTTCTGATACTCCTGCCATTTTTCCCGGACCGCTTTCCGCTTTTCCGGCGGCAGTTGTTTCAGCGACTTGTATTGCTCCCGGGCCACGCGCCGCTGGTCCGGCGTCAAGCTCGCCCAGGCGCCCATCTGCCGCTGCACCCGCTCCTGCTGCGCCGGAGGCATTTTGGGGTAGCGCCGCGCGATGCCCAGCCACTTTTGCTTCCGCGACGAATCGAGCTGATCCCACTGCGGGGCGAGCGGCGCGAGCGCCGCCTTATTGGCCGGCGAGAGCTCAGCCCAGGTGGGCGAATGGAGGACGACCGGCCCCGGCCCGGCCAAGGCTGGCGCGCCGAAGCAAGCTGCCGCAAGCAGTGCTGCGACGAGCAGGGCCGAAAGCGATGTCAGTTGTCGGTGCCGCGCTTCAGCCAAGCCGGAAATCCGCGGTCAAGATACGCTTCGATCGGCAAGTCCGAGGTCAGGATGGCCGCGTCCGTTTCTTCGAGATCCCGCACTTGCTGCATCGATTGCCAGTATTGGAAGTAGAGCACCCCGCCGACGATCAGCAGCACCCCGATCCAGACGCGTGCGTCGGTCAGGATGTGCCTCTTGCCGGGACTGCGGCCCGCCCCGCCGACACCGGCTAGCGCGAGCTCGGCCGCCCGCTCGGGCTCGGCGAGCGCCGCTAAGGCCTCCCGCCGGGCGACCTGCAGACGGTAAGTCGTGCCGGACTTTAGCTCGGCCGCGGCGCGATCGAGGTAACCCGTTATTTTTTTTGCGATTTCGCGTTCGTCATTCATAAGGAAATGCCTTTGGCCTTGAGCGTGTCGGCCAGCGCCCGAACCGCCCGCGAACAATGTGTCTTCACACTGCCCTCGGAGCAGCCCATCGCCGCGGCGGCTTCTGCCACGTCCAACTCTTCCCAGTAACGCAGCAGAAAGGCTTGCCGTTGACGCGCGGGAAGTCGTGACACCGCCTGCTCGATCAGCCCGACGACTTCGCCCTGTTCGACCTGGCTTGCGGGATCGGCAGCAATATTGGAGCCCGACTTCGCCGCCATGGTTTCTAATGGGTCGTAGTCATCGTCCTTCTCGTCCTTTTGTCCGAATGCCGACAGCAAGGTCGTCCAGGTCGAGCGGACTTTTTGCCGGCGGAAGTGGTCGTTTACGGTGTTCTGCAGGATGCGCTGGAACAACATCGGCAGCTCGGCCAGAGGCTTGGCCGAGTACTTTTCGGTCAGTTTAAGCATCGCATCCTGAACGATGTCCAGCGCGGCATCCTCGTCCTTGACCGCAAACATCGCCTGCTTGAACGCGCGACGCTGCACTTCGCCGAGAAAGCTGGAGATTTCCTGATAGGAGGCCAGTTCAGTCTTCCGAGCGCAGTGGCATCGTTGGATTATAAGCACAGCGCCACCTTCGCAGCCGCGGGCGAAAGCGCCGAAAACGTTGACGAAAAGCGGGTGAGCCTTTACTGTTTCACCTATTGGCCGGTTTTCGGCCGATAAGAGCACTGCAAAATCGGCCGTTCGCACACCGGTCCGGCGGCGCCACAAGTGCCTCCGGCAACCCCTTCCGGGATGCGGCCGGCTTTGATCTGATCGCGGCTTTCTACCCGATTCAAGCCTTGGTCGGACGCGTTTACCCGTTTCGCGTCCACGCAGTCCGACGGCCCGGCGCTACGGCGGGCCGGGTGATGGCCACACAGCCTAAGCTGGGTGAAGCTAAGGGCATATCATGCAACTCACGGGTGCAGAAATCGTCATCCGCTGCCTGCAGGAAGAAGGCGTCGACTACGTCTTCGGCTATCCGGGCGGCGCGGTTCTCAATATTTACGACGAGCTTTTCAAGCAGGACAAGGTCAAGCACGTCCTGGTGCGACACGAGCAGGGTGCGGTCCACGCGGCGGACGGCTATTCGCGCTCATCGCAGAAGGTCGGCGTCGCGCTGGTGACGTCGGGGCCAGGCGTGACCAACGCGGTCACCGGCATCGCCACCGCGTACATGGACTCGATCCCGCTGGTGATGCTGACCGGCCAGGTACCGACGCACGCCATCGGCCAGGATGCCTTCCAGGAATGCGACACCGTCGGCATCACGCGGCCGTGCGTCAAGCACAACTTCCTGGTCAAGGACGTCAACGATCTCGCGTTGACGATCAAAAAGGCCTTTTATCTGGCGACGACCGGCCGGCCGGGCCCGGTGCTGGTCGACATTCCGAAGGACGTGACGCAGGCGAAAGCCGAATTCAGCTACCCGAAGTCGGTATCGCTGCGCTCGTACAACCCGGTGACGCGGGGCCACACCGGACAGATCAAGAAAGCGGTGCAACTGCTGCTCGAGGCCAAGCGGCCGATGGTGTACGCGGGCGGCGGCGTCGTTCTCAACAACGCCGCCCCGCAGCTGACTCGTCTGGTGCGACTGCTCGGTTTTCCCTGCACCAACACGCTGATGGGCCTGGGCGGATTCCCCGGCACCGACCCGCAATTCACCGGCATGCTCGGCATGCACGGCACCTACGAGTCGAACATGGCGATGCAGCATTGCGACGTGCTGCTGGCGGTCGGCGCGCGTTTTGACGACCGGGTGATCGGTGACCCTTCCAACTACTTGCGCACCGATCGCAAGATCATCCACATCGACATCGACCCTTCGTCGATCTCCAAGCGGGTCAAGGTCGACGTCCCGATCGTCGGCTATGTCGGCGATGTGCTCGACGAGATGCTCAAGTTGATCGAATCGTCGGGCCAGCGGCCGGACGCCGCGGCGCTCAAGGTCTGGTGGTCCGAGATCAAGGAATGGCAGCGCAAGGATTGCCTCAATTATGACCGCAAGAGCGCGCTGATCAAGCCGCAGTTCGTGATCGAGAAGCTCTACGAGATAACTGGCGGCGACGCGTTTGTCACCTCTGACGTCGGCCAGCACCAGATGTGGGCGGCGCAGTACTACAAGTTCGACAAGCCGCGGCGCTGGATCAATTCGGGCGGGTTGGGCACGATGGGATTCGGCCTGCCCGCCGCAATGGGCGTGCAGCTCGTCAATCCCGGCGCGACGGTCGCCTGCGTCACTGGCGAAGCATCGATCCAGATGTGCATCCAGGAACTGTCGACCTGCAAGCAATACCACCTGCCGATCAAGATCGTGAACCTGAACAACCGCTACATGGGGATGGTGCGGCAGTGGCAGCAGTTCTTCTACGGCAACCGCTACGCCGAATCGTACATGGACGCGCTGCCGGATTTCGTCAAGCTGGCCGAAGCCTACGGTCACACCGGCGTCAAGATCGAAAAACCGGGCGACGTCGAAGGCGCGCTGAAGGACGCATTCAAGCAGAAGGAGCGCCTGGTCTTCCTCGACTTCATCACCGATCAGACCGAGAACGTCTTTCCGATGGTCCCCGGCGGCAAGGGCCTGACCGAAATGATCCTCGCCGAAGAGCTGTGAGGAGATCGCGATGAGGCACATATTGTCGATTCTGGTCGAGAACGAAGCGGGCGCGCTGTCGCGCATCTCGGGCCTTTTTTCGGCGCGCGGCTACAACATCGAATCGCTGACGGTTGCGCCGACCGAGGACGCGACGATGTCGCGGATGACGATAGTCACCGTCGGCTCCGACGACGTCATCGAGCAGATCACCAAGCAGCTCAACAAGCTGGTCGAGGTCGTCAAGGTCATCGATCTGTCCGACGGCAACCATATCGAGCGCGAGCTGATGCTGGTCAAGGTGCGCGCGGCGGGCAAGGACCGCGACGAGATGAAACGGCTCGCCGAAATCTTTCGCGGCAGCATCCTCGACGTGACCGACAAGAGCTACACGATCGAACTGACCGGGACCGGCTCGAAGCTGGATGCCTTCCTGCAGGCGATCGAGCCGGGCGTGATCCTGGAAACGGTGCGCACCGGCGCATCGGGGATCGGTCGCGGCGAACGGATATTGCGAGTTTGAAAAGGGGGGCAGGGCAATGATGAAGGTTTACTACGACAAAGACGCGGACCTCTCGCTGATCAAGGGAAAGAAGGTCGCGATCGTCGGCTATGGCTCGCAGGGTCACGCGCACGCGCAGAATCTGAACGATTCGGGAGTCAAGGTCACCGTCGGCTTGCGCAAGGGCGGGGCGTCGTGGGACAAGGTCAAGAAGGCCGGACTCAAGGTGGCCCCGGTCGCCGACGCGGTCAAGGGCGCCGACTTCGTCATCATGTTGATGCCAGACGAGCACATCGCCACCGTCTATCGCGACGAGGTCGAGCCGAACATCAAAAAGGGCGGCACGCTTGCCTTCGCGCACGGGTTCAACATCCATTACGGGCAGGTGCAGCCGCGCGCCGACCTGGACGTCGTCATGATCGCGCCGAAGGCGCCCGGGCACACGGTGCGTTCGACCTACGTCCAGGGTGGCGGGACGCCGATGCTGATCGCCGTGCATCGCGACGTCAGCCGCAAGGCCCGCGACCTGGCGCTTTCGTATGCCGCGGCCATCGGCGGCGCGCGCGCGGGCGTCATCGAGACCTCGTTCAAGGAGGAAACCGAGACCGATCTCTTCGGCGAGCAGGCGGTGCTGTGCGGCGGCTGCGTCGAGCTCGTCAAGGCGGGGTTCGAAACTCTGGTCGACGCGGGCTACGCTCCGGAGATGGCGTATTTCGAATGCCTGCACGAGCTGAAGCTGATCGTAGACCTGATGTACGAGGGCGGCATCGGCACGATGAATTATTCGATCTCGAACAACGCGGAGTACGGCGAGTACGTGACCGGCCCAAAGATCATTACCGCCGAAACAAGGCAGGCGATGCGCGACGCGCTGGCGCGAATCCAGACCGGCGAGTATGCGAAGGATTTCATCCTCGAAAGCCGCGCCGGTGCACCGACCCTGCTGTCGCGTCGGCGGATGACGGCCGAGCATCCGATCGAGCAGGTCGGAGGGAAGCTGCGCGAAATGATGCCGTGGATACGCAAGAACAAGCTGGTCGACCAGAGCCGCAACTGACGCTTCGGCGCCAGCGCGGCTGGGTCGGGCTGATCGTGCTGCTCCTGGCGCTGGTGATCGTTGCGGTGCTGGCGCAGACGGCGCTCAAGCGTTACGGCCTGCTGCCGTCCGATGCGACGACGAATGCCCCGGTGCGCGAGCCGGCGACCGCTGCACCGAGCCAAGCCGATCCCGCGACAACAACTCCGCGCAACGCGCTCGAGCGCGCCCGCGGCGTCGAAGGCGCGGTGCGTCAGCAAGCCGAGGATCTCGGCAAGAAGATCGACGACGCCGCGAAATAACATCCCCAACTGATGAGCAGCGACTATCCGCATCCGATCATCGCGCGCGAGGGCTGGCCGTTCATCGCGATCGGCGTCGTACTGGCACTCGCGCTGTCGTATTTCGGCTTCTGGATTTTCGCCATCGTCGCGTGGCTGGCGGTCGTGTTCGTCGTTCAGTTCTTCCGCGATCCGCCGCGGACCGTACCGGCACAGCCGAACGCCGTGCTTTCGCCGGCCGATGGCAGGGTCATGTCGGTCGCGCGAGCGCGCGACCTTTATCTTGAGCGCGACGCGCTCAAGCTCAGCGTATTCATGAACGTGTTCAACGTGCACTCGAACCGCAGCCCGGTCGACGGCGTCGTCAGGAATCGGTGGTATCACGCCGGCAGCTTCGTCAATGCGGCGCTGGACAAGGCATCGCTCGAGAACGAGCGCAACGCGCTGCATATCGTGACCGCGACCGGCGTCGATGTCACCTGCGTGCAGATCGCCGGCCTGGTGGCGCGGCGGATCCTGTGCTACGTGGGCCCGGGCGACACGCTCCGGCGCGGACAACGGTACGGCTTCATTCGCTTCGGCTCACGGGTCGATGTCTACCTCCCCCTCACCGCCGCGCCCCGAGTCGCCGTCGGCGATCTGGTCTACGCGACTTCGACGGTGCTCGCCGAGCTTGCGTGATGCGCCGGGCCCGGGTGGCTCGCCCGGCGCCGCACGGCGAATTTGCGGGCGTGGACGCCAACTGCTAGTGTACCGAGTCGCAGGCTCCGTCCGACTTCTGACTCGGTACACAAGGCGTCCGCATGGGGGATTTTCAGCAGGAACGCGCACTGATCAAGAACCGAGTGCGCCGTCGCGGCATCTTTCTGTTGCCGAATCTGTTCACGACGGCGTCGCTGTTCGCCGGGTTTTACGCGATCGTGCAGGCGATGAACGGCCGCTTCGATCAGTCGGCGATCGCGATTTTCGTCGCGATGGTGCTGGACAGCCTCGATGGCCGCGTCGCCCGGCTGACCAAGACGCAAAGCGCGTTCGGCGCCGAATACGACAGCCTGTCAGACATGGTGTCTTTCGGCGCCGCGCCGGCGCTGATCGTCTACGAATGGGCACTGCGCGGCATGGGCAAGCTGGGCTGGTTCGTCGCGTTCCTGTATGTCGTCGGCGCGGCGCTGCGCCTGGCGCGCTTCAACACGATGCTCGACGTCGCCGACAAGCGCTACTTTCAGGGGCTGCCCAGCCCGGCCGCCGCGGCGCTGGTCGCCGGCTTCGTCTGGATCGTTGATGACAACGGAATCGATCCGGAAGGCGTGCGCTGGGTTGCGCTGGGCCTCACCTTGTTCGCGGGCCTGACGATGGTCAGCAATTTCAAGTTCTACAGCTTCAAGACGATCAACCTTCGACGCAGCGTGCCGTTTGCCGTCGTCATTCTGCTTGCGCTCATTTTTGCGATAGCCACCTATCAGCCGGCGATCGTCGGCTTCGTCGGCTTCGTCGTTTACGCCCTGTCGGGCTACATCTGGTCGGGCTGGCTGGCGATCAGGCGCCGCCGAAGCAAAGCGGAGTAAGGCCTTTGGCCACGCGAGCCGAATGCTATGCGGTGCCACTGGCGTTGCGCACCGCCGCAAATCCGGCTATAGTTGCGTTTATGAGCAGCCCGGCCCGTGCCTTCGCACTCCTTGGCCCGATCGCCATTCTCGGCGGTCTGCTGCTGCTGCGCGCCGCGCGCAGATAAACTTTCCCCCTCCTGTAGAGCAGTGTCCGCGCCACCCGAAGCCGGGTGACCTTTCCGCGTCAGACGCATTCGCGACGAGGACCTTCATGGAAGCTAATCCGTCGAAAAAATACCGCCCGTTCCCCCCGATCGATCTCCCCGATCGGCGCTGGCCATCGCAAACGATCACGCGTCCGCCGATCTGGCTGTCGACCGATTTGCGCGACGGCAATCAGGCGTTGATCGAGCCGATGGACGCCGAGCGGAAGCTGCGCATGTTCCGGCAGCTGGTGAGGATCGGGTTCAAGGAAATCGAGGTCGGATTTCCTTCGGCGTCGCAGACCGATTTCGACTTCGTGCGCCACTTGATCGAGGGCGGGCTGATTCCCGATGACGTGACGATCCAGGTGCTCACCCAGTCGCGCGACGAGCTTATCCGGCGGACCTTCGAATCGGTGCGCGGCGCCAGGCGCGTGATCATGCACCTGTACAACCCGACGGCGCCGCTGTTCCGGCGCGTCGTCTACGGCAAGGACAAGGCCGGGATCGTCGAGATCGCCGTCAACGGCACCGAGCTTTGCCGTCAGTGCGCCTCCGAACAGCCGGACGTCGACTGGCGCTACGAATATTCGCCGGAAACCTTCACGATGACCGAGCTCGACTTCGCCAAGGAGATCTGCGAAGCGGTGATGGACGTCTGGCAGCCGACGCCGGCCAAGCCGATCATCCTCAACCTCCCGGCGACGGTCGAGGTCGCCACGCCGAACGTCTACGCCGATCAGATCGAGTGGATGCATCGCAATCTGTCGCGGCGCGACAGCGCGCTGTTGAGCCTGCATCCGCATAACGATCGCGGTACCGGTGTCGCCGCGGCGGAGCTCGCGGTCATGGCTGGCGCCGACCGCATCGAAGGTTGCCTGTTCGGCAACGGCGAGCGTACTGGCAACGTCTGCCTGGTCACGCTGGCGATGAACCTGTACTCGCAGGGCATCGATCCCGGACTCGATTTTGCCGACATGGGCGCGATCATCCGCACCGCCGAGCACTGCACCGATCTGCCGGTTCATCCGCGCCATCCGTATGCGGGCGAGCTGGTGTTCACCGCGTTTTCTGGCTCGCATCAGGATGCGATCAAGAAGGGGCTCGCCGCGCAAAGCGCGGCGGAGGCGGCCGGCAGGCCGCTGTGGGAAGTTCCCTATCTGCCGATCGACCCGGCCGACGTCGGCCGCACGTACGAAGCCGTCATTCGCGTCAACAGCCAATCGGGCAAGGGTGGCATCGCGTACCTGCTCGAGCGCGACTATGGCCTGGCGCTGCCGCGCCTGCTGCAGATCGAATTCAGCCAGGTTATCCAGCAGATCACCGACTCGACCGGCAAGGAGCTCTCCGCGTCCGAAATTCATCAGGCGTTCGAGCGTGAATACCTGCGGGCTGCGGCTCCGATCGCCTATGTCGATCATCGGGCTCAGCACAGCGCCGCCGATGGCGCGATTGAGCATCTGACCGCGCGGCTCAAGATCGACGGAGTCGAGGCTGTGCTGTCCGGCGACGGCAATGGGCCGGTCGACGCATTCATCCGCGCACTGCGCACCGCGACCGGCGTGGACGTGCACGTGCTCAACTACCACGAGCACGGCGTCGGCAGCGGCGAGGACGCGACCGCGGTCGCCTACGTGCAGCTTCGGGTCGGTACTGACCGGACCTGCTATGGCGTCGGCCTCGATCCGAATATCGTCACCGCGACGCTGCGCGCAGTGATCAGCGCCACCAATCGCGCCATCGAGCGCGGCTGGGCCAGCCTGCCGCGTGCGAAACAAGTGGCCAACGCCTGACCAGTGGTCTTGCCGATCCGCCGCACACCAAGAAAAGGGAATCGTCGATGAGCGTTCGCCAATTCGGTCCCGGCATTGCGATTTCGGGCGCCGTCGGCCTCGGTTACGCCGAGATACTGACACCCGAGGCGATGGCATTTGTCGCGCGCCTGCAGCGAGCGTTCGGCGCCCGCCGCGACGAGCTGCTGGCCCGGCGCGCTGACCGACAAGCGCAGTTCGACGCCGGCAAGCTCCCCGATTTCCTGCCCGAGACGCGCCCAATTCGCGAGGCCAACTGGTCCTGCGCACCGGTGCCTGCCGACATCGAGGACCGCCGGGTCGAGATCACCGGCCCGGTCGACCGCAAGATGATCATCAACGCACTCAACTCCGGCGCGAGCGTTTTCATGGCGGACTTCGAGGACGCCAACACGCCGACGTGGGACAACAACATCCAGGGCCAGATCAATCTGCGCGATGGCGTGCGCAGACGGATCGATTACGTGAGCCCGGAAGGCAAGGCGTACCGGCTGAACGACAAGACCGCCACGCTGTTCGTGCGCCCGCGCGGCTGGCATTTGCCCGAGAAGCACGTCCTTATCGACGGCGCCGCGGTTTCCGGCGGTCTGTTCGACTTCGCGCTGTATTTTTTTCACAATGCGAAGGAGCTCGTCGCCCGCGGCAGCGGACCGTATTTCTATCTGCCGAAGCTGGAGAGCCATCTGGAAGCGCGGCTGTGGAACGACATCTTCGTCATGGCTCAGGACGAGCTCGGCGTGCCGCGCGCGACGATCAAGGCGACGGTGCTGATCGAGACGATCCTCGCGGCGTTCGAAATGGACGAGATCCTTTACGAGCTTCGCGACCATTCGGCCGGCCTCAACTGCGGGCGTTGGGATTACATTTTTTCGTGCATCAAGAAGTTTCGCAATAATCACGATTTCTGCCTGGCCGATCGCGCGCTGGTGACGATGACGACGCACTTCATGCGCTCGTACGCCGAGCTTTGCATCAAGACCTGCCACCGGCGCAACATTCATGCGATGGGCGGCATGGCCGCGCAGATCCCTGTTAAGAACGACGAAAAGGCCAACGCCGAAGCTTTCGCGCAGGTCAAGGCGGACAAGGAGCGCGAGGCGACGTACGGGCACGACGGCACCTGGGTCGCCCATCCGGGCATGGTGCAGCTGGCCAAGGAAGCATTCGATCGGCTGATGCCGACGCCGAACCAGATCGCGTTGAAGAAACGCGACGATGTGAACGTCAGCGCGGCGGACTTGCTTCGCTTCGAGCCGGAAGCGCCGATCACCGAAGCGGGCTTGCGCCTGAACATCAACGTCGCAATCCAGTACATCGGCGCGTGGCTCGCGGGTCAGGGGGCGGTGCCGATCTACAACCTGATGGAAGATGCCGCGACTGCGGAGATCTCGCGCTCGCAGGTATGGCAATGGATTCGTTCGTCGAAGGGCAAGCTCGACGACGGGCGCACGATCACGAAGCCGATGGTTGCCGCGATGATCCCGGAGGAAATGAGCAAGATCCGGCAGCTGCTTGGCAGCGCTTTCGGCGCAGGTCGCTACGACGAGGCGGGCGCGATTTTCTTCGCCCTGGTCAACGACGACAACTTCGTCGAATTTCTGACGCTTCCGGCGTACGAACGCATCGACTAGCAGCGCTGGCGAGCGTCTCCGGGGCGCCGTTCGCGCAACTAGGCGATCGTGCACGCCGTCTCGAATGCGAGACGAGGCGCGCGGGCACGAAGCTTTGTCGGGTCGCCGTAGCCGAGATTGCACAGAAAATTCGACCGGATCATTCCACCGGGGAAGAATTCGGCGTCGATCTTGGCATTGTCGAAGCCCGACATCGGTCCGCAATCGAGGCCGAGAGCGCGCGCCGCCACGATCAGATAAGCGCCCTGCAGCGAGCCGTTGCGAAACGCCGTGCTGCGGATCAACTCGGGCTTGCCGGCGAAGGCGCTGCGCACGTCGGCATGCGGTGCCAGGATCGGTAACTTTTCGTAGAATTCGAGATCGTAGCCGATGATCGCGGTCGCCGGCGCCGCCATCGTCTGTTTGACGTTGCCGGCGTCGAGAGCGGGCTCGAGGCGCGCCTTGGCCTGCGGGGTCTTGACGAAAACAATGCGCGCCGGGCAGCAATTGGACGAGGTCGGACCCCACTTCATCAACTCGTAGATCGCGCGCAGGGTTTCGTCGCCGACAGGCTGATCGCGCCACGCGCGGTAAGTCCGCGCCGTGCGGAACAGTTGATCGAGTGCAGCACCGTCTAGCGTCATGGTTCTTTCTCCGATTGGCGTCCGTCGGTTCGACACGCCGCCGGCGCAGTGTGGCGGATGAGCGAAGCGGCGCAAGCTGATTGGCAATATCTATCGAAAACATTGATTCAATCAATTGGACGTATGAGGTGGGCCCGCGTACAGTAGCTTGGTCCCAGTTCGCTACCGCGTTTTCGCTGTTGGCCGGCATATCCACAAGGAGAGTGCGATGAATCTTAAGGGCAGCAAAACTCACGATAATCTCAAGGCGGCGTTCGCCGGCGAATCGCAGGCGAATCGGCGCTATCTCTACTTCGCCAGCAAGGCCGACGTTGAAGGTCAGAATGACATCGCTGCCGTCTTTCGCTCGACGGCGGAAGGTGAGACCGGCCACGCCCATGGACATCTCGATTACCTGGCCGGTGTCGGCGATCCTGCGACCGATCTGCCGATCGGCTCGAGCCGTCTGAATCTCAAGGCGGCGATTGCCGGTGAAACGCACGAATACACCGACATGTATCCGGGCATGGCCAAGTCGGCGCGGAGCGAGGGCTTCGAGGAAATCGCCGACTGGTTCGAGACGCTCGCGAAGGCGGAGCGCTCGCATGCCAATCGGTTTCAGAAGGCTTTGGACGGACTCGCGGACTAGTCCATCTCACGTTGGAGCGGCGTGAGACGCCGCTCAACGTTCGGTTATTGCGTCACGGCGCATCTGCCGTCTGGTTCCGTTTGAATCCGGCGGCGCCGCGACGCAATAACTTTTCGAGCTTGCGACAGCGCGTGATGCTTCGCGGGCTTGGGTGGTTTCGCGGTTTGGTATATCTCGAGTCCACGTGCGATGAACCTGAAAGCCTGCGATGACCCAGCGCGAAGGCAGCCTCGAAGCCCCGATCCGGCATCCGATCGACTGGAAGAATCCCGAGTATTACGACCAGGCTTCGGCTGACAGGGAGCTCGAGCGGATCTTCAATATCTGCCACGGCTGCCGGCGTTGCGTAAGCCTCTGCAACGCCTTTCCCACGCTGTTCGACCTGATCGACGAAAGCAAGACCGGCGAAATCGACGGCGTCGCCAAAACTGACTTCGGCAAGGTCGTCGACCAGTGCTACCTGTGTGACCTTTGCTACATGACGAAGTGCCCGTACGTGCCGCCGCATCCGTGGAATGTCGATTTTCCGCATTTGATGCTGCGCGCCAAGGCACAGAAGTTCAAGCGCGGAGAAACCAGTTTCCGCGATCGGTTGCTGACCGGCACCGACCGGCTCGGGAAGCTCGCTACGATTCCGGTCGTCGTCCAGGTGGTGAACAAGGCGAACCGCACGCCGATCGCGCGCAAGGCCATGGACAGGATGCTGGGCGTGCACCGAGACCGCCGGCTGCCCCCGTACGCCACACGCCGCTTCGATCGCCTGGCGCCCGCCTCGAAGGACTGGCCGGTCAGGAACGGCGAGCGGACGCCGGGAAAAGTGGCGATCTTTTCTACCTGCTATGTCAACTTCAACGAGCCCGGCATCGGGCTGGACCTGATCGCGATCCTCGAGCACAACGAGATTCCGTACACGATCGTCGAGAAGGAAGTGTGCTGCGGCATGCCCAAGCTCGAGCTGGGCGACTTCGATGCGGTCGAGAAGCTCAAGGCGATCAACATGCCGCGTCTTGCGGCGCTGGCGCGAGACGGCTATGCGATTCTGACCCCGGTGCCGTCGTGCACGTTGATGTTCAAAAGCGAGTTGCCGCTTCTGTTCGCCGGGGACACAGACACCCGTGCCGTTTCCGAAGCGATGTTCGATCCGTTCGAGTACCTGGTGTTGCGCGACAGGGACCGCTTGCTGAAACGGGAGTTCAAGACCGGCCTCGGCAAGGTCAGTTATCACATTCCCTGCCACTCACGCGTCCAGAACGTCGGCCAGAAGACACGCGAGGTGCTGGAATGGGTGCCGCAAACGACCGTGACGACGGTCGAGCGTTGCAGCGGCCACGATGGAACCTGGGGTGTCAAGAGCGAGTTCTACCAGGCATCGATGAAAATCGGCAGGCCGGTGTTCCGGCAGATGGGTGAGAATGATCCCGACTACGTCAGCTCGGATTGTCCGATCGCCGGCAGGGCAATCCTCGAGGGCATCGAGCAGGCACAGCAGGCTACGCGCGCGCAGAAGCTCCACCCGCTGACGCTGGTGCGCATCGCCTACGGACTGCCGGGAACGACAGAGGACGCACGATGAAAAAAGTCGAGGCGCGGCGTACCCCGCGCATCACTCGCGAGAGCCTCCTTACGCTCGAAGCCTACGCGAAGATGCGAAACGAGTTCCGGGCGAAGGTCATCGCCCACAAGAAAGACCGCACCGTGCACCTGGGCGAGCACCTGACCTTGCTGTTCGAGGACGAGCTCACGATACGCTACCAGATTCAGGAGATGCTTCGCATCGAAAAGACGTTCGACGAGGCCGGCATTCAGGACGAGCTCGACGCCTATATCCCGCTGGTCCCGGACGGCCACAACTGGAAGGCGACGCTGCTGGTCGAATACGAGGACGTCGACCAGCGCAGGGCGGCGTTGGCCCAGCTCAAGGGCATCGAGGACAGGGTCTGGGTCCAGGTCGAGGGCGCGGCACGCGTGTACGCGATTGCGGACGAGGACCTCGAACGCGAAAACGAAACGAAGACCTCGTCGGTGCATTTCGTGCGCTTCGAGCTGTCGCCGGAGATGATCGCCGCGGTCAAATACGGCGTCGGCGTGTCGATCGGCGTCGACCACCCGGCCTATACGTTCATGTTGCCGGCAGTGTCCGACGCAACGCGTCGCACGTTGGTGGACGATCTCGCCTGACCGGCGCAACGGTAGGGAGCGCGGCCGGCGACTATCGGACCTATCGGTCGGCCGTCGAGTCTTCCGCCGGCAATCCTGCGCCCGGTGAGCCGCCGATCCGCAACTCCCAGACGTCGCGGCTGAGGCCGCGCACGCAAAACGCTTCGACCCGCCCCCGATGCTCGCGCATGACGGTGCGCAGCAGCGTGAATCCGCATTTCTCCAGGACGCGCGCTGACGCCGGATTGCGCTCGAGGTGCGAGGCTGTCAGCGTCTCGCAATCGAGGTAGCCGAACGCCAGTGCCGTGACGGCCATCGTTGCCGCGGTCGCATAACCGTGGCCCCAGTACGGCCAGCCGATCCAGTAGCCGATGTTGTCGTGAAGATCGGCCACCGGCCGCAGTGTGATCGCGCCGATCAGCGCGGCTCCGTCGGTGCGGGTGATCGCATACGTGTACAGCGTTCCGCGCTGGCGGTCGGCGTCATGGGTTGCAATCCAGGCTGCAGCGGCGCCGGGAGAATATGGAAGCGGAATCGAGGCCGTCGGCTCCGCGACTTGCGCGTCGGCCGCCAGCGCCTGCACGCCTGGCGCATCGGCCGGCGTGAACAGGCGCAGCAGGACAGGATGCGAAGTAACGCGGTCCGGCAGCAATGAGTCAGTCGCGGAAGTTGCCGAACTGCAGCGGAAAATCGGTAACCGACTTCTTGACTGCCGCGATTGCGTTCTGCAATTCGTCGCGCTTGGCGCTGGATACGCGCACGGCCTCACCCTGGATGCTCGCCTGGACCTTGAGCTTGCTGTCCTTGAGCATCTTGACGATTTTTTTCGACAGCTCCTGCTCGACGCCGACGCGAATCGTCACCACCTGTTTGACCTTGTCGCCGCTCATTTTTTCGGTGTTGCCGAATTTCAGCGAGCGCACGTCGACCTGGCGCTTGGTGAGCTTCCCCAGCAGCACGTCGGTGACCTGCTTGAGCTTGAAGTCGTCGTCGGCGAACAGCGTCAGCTCCTTATCCTTGTGCTCGACGCGGGCATCCGAGCCCTTGAAGTCGAAGCGCGTCGAAATCTCCTTGTTCGCCTGGTCGACGGCATTCCTGACTTCGACCTGATTGACTTCGGAAACGATGTCGAACGACGGCATGATTTACCTCCTGCGCGCGAGCTTCGCCTCGATGCGCAGGCGCAAGGCGTTGAGCTTGATGAATCCGGCAGCGTCCTTCTGATCATAGGCGCCGCGGTCGTCCTCGAAAGTGGCGATCGTCGTGTCGAAAAGCGAATCGGTCGCCGACTCGCGGCCGACGACGTCGACGTTGCCCTTGTACAGCTTGACGCGCACCTTTCCGTTCACTGTCGCCTGCGAGGCGTCGATCATCGTCTGGAGCATCTTGCGCTCGGGCGACCACCAGTAGCCGTTGTAGATGAGGCTTGCGTAGCGCGGCATCAGCTCGTCCTTCAGATGCGCGACTTCCCGGTCGAGGCAGATCGACTCGATCGCGCGGTGGGCGCGCAGCATGATCGTCCCGCCCGGCGTTTCGTAGCAGCCGCGCGACTTCATGCCGACGTACCGATTCTCGACCAGGTCGAGCCGGCCGATTCCATGCCCGCCGCCGATGCGATTGAGCTCGGTCAGCACCTGCGCCGCAGTCATCCTGCCGCCGTCGATCGCGACGATGTCGCCGCGCTCGTAGTCGAGCTCCAGATATTGCGGCGCGTCGGGCGCCTTTTCCGGCGACACCGTCCAGCGCCACATGTCTTCTTCGGCCTCACGAGCCGGGTCCTCGAGCGCCCGGCCTTCGTAGCTGATATGCAGCAGGTTGGCGTCCATCGAGTAGGGGCTTCCGCCGGCCTTGTGCTTCATCTCGATCGGAATGCCGTGGCCTTCCGCATAGGCGAGCAGCTTTTCGCGCGACGTCAGATCCCATTCGCGCCAGGGGGCGATGACGCGAATGTCCGGTTCTAGCGCGTAATAGCCGAGCTCGAAGCGGACCTGGTCGTTGCCCTTGCCGGTGGCGCCGTGCGACACCGCGTCGGCGCCGGTTTCGCGAGCGATCTCGATCTGGCGCTTGGCGATCAGCGGGCGCGCGATCGAGGTGCCCAGCAGGTATTCCCCTTCGTAGATCGCGTTGGCGCGAAACATCGGGAAGACGAAGTCGCGGACGAACTCCTCGCGCAGGTCGTCGACGTAGATCTGCCTGACGCCGGCGGCCGCCGCCTTGGCACGCGCAGGCGCAAGCTCCTCTCCCTGCCCGATGTCGGCAGTGAAGGTGACGACTTCGCAACGGTAGGTGTCCTGCAGCCACTTCAGGATCACCGAGGTGTCGAGCCCGCCGGAGTAGGCAAGCACTACTTTATTGACGTCGTGCATCGGTCGCGGCTCTGCTCGCAATCGTGGTTCGAGAACGGGTTCCGGATCGGGACGCTAGTCGATCCTGGCGCCGGTCCTGGCGATCACCGGCGCCCACTTGTCCGAATCGCTCTTGATCAGCCGGGCGAAGTCCTCCGGCGTCCCGCCGATAAGCTCGAACCCTTGCGCACTCAGCTTGGACTTGACCTCGGGATCCCTGAGGATCGCGTTGATCTCGGTATTAAGACGCTGCACGATCGCCGCCGGCGTGGCCGCAGCGACCAGTATGCCGTTCCAGGCCAGCGCCTCGAATCCCGGGTAGCCGGCCTCGGCAATCGTCGGAATCTCGGGACTCAGCGCGAAACGCTTGGCCGTTGTCACCGCCAGCGCGCGAAGCTTCCCAGCCTGGATCTGCGCCTGCAAGGGCTGCATGACGGCGAACATCAACTGCGTTTCGCCCTGGATCGTCGCGGTGACCGCAGGCGGGGATCCGTTGAACGGCACGTGGACGATGTCGATGCCGGCTTCCGACTTTAAGAGCTCCATCGTGAGGTGCGACGAGCTGCCGTTGCCGACCGAGGCGTAGTTGAGCTTGCCCGGATTGGCCTTGGCGTAGGCGACGAGCTCCTTGACCGAGTGGATCGGCAGCGTCGCAGTGATCGCCAGCACGTTGGGTTGGCTCGACGTGATGATGACGGGCGCCAAGTCCTTCTGCGGATCGTACGGCAGGTGCGAATAAAGATGCGGACCGAACGCGAGCGGACCGTTGAACGAGATCACCATTGTGTAGCCGTCTGGGGGCGATTTGGCGACCAGATCGGTCGCCAAGGTGCCGCCCGCTCCGGCCCGATCGTCGACGATGATCGGCTGGCCGAGCCTGTCCTTGAGCTTGTCGCCGATGATCCGCGCCAGCACGTCGAGCGAGCTGCCCGCCGGCGCGGAGACGATGAATTTGATCGGCTTATCGGGCCAGGCTTGCGCGGCGGCGCCGCTGGCGGCAAGGACTGCGGCGGCGACGATCGCCGGGAACAGGAAGCGCGGAAACGACATCATGTTTGCTCCTTCAAGGGTACGCGGACGGCGCGGTCACGGGTGTACCGCGTCATCAATGCGCCCGCAGACCAGATACTCCAGCAGCGCCTTTTGCGCGTGCAACCGATTCTCTGCCTCGTCCCAGACGACGCTTTGCGGTCCGTCGAGCACCTCGGCCTCAACTTCCTCGCCGCGGTGCGCCGGCAGGCAATGCATGAACAGCGCGTCGGGCTGCGCGCGCGCCATCATCGCCGCGTCGACCTTCCATTGCGCGAAGGCCTGGCGGCGCTGGTCGTTCTCGGCCTCGAAACCCATGCTGGTCCATACGTCGGTCGTCACCAGATGCGCGCCGGCACACGCCTCGGCCGGGTCGGAGAATGATTCGTAGTGGCGATTGCCGCGGGCGTCCGGACCGTCGGGCGCAACTTCATATCCGGGCGGCGTCGACACGTGGACGGCGAAGTCGAACACCATCGCCGCCTGCAGCCAGGTGTTGCAGACGTTGTTGGAATCGCCGATCCAGGCCACGGTCTTGCCCTGGATCGAGCCGCGATGCTCGATGAAGGTGTAGATGTCGGCGAGGATCTGGCACGGGTGATATTCGTTGGTCAGCCCGTTGATCACCGGCACCCGCGAGTGTGCGGCGAAGCGCTCGATGATCGGCTGCTCGAACGTGCGGATCATCACGACGTCGACCATGCGCGAAATGACGCGCGCGAGGTCTTCGATCGGCTCGCCGCGCGAAAGCTGCGTATCGCCGCGGTTGAGGTTGATCGCAATGCCACCGAGCTGGTTCATCCCGGCCTCGAACGATACGCGCGTGCGGGTCGACGCCTTTTCGAACACCATCGCGAGCGTGCGGTCGCGCAGCGGCTGGTAGATTTCGTAGCGTTTGAAGCGATCCTTGATCCAGCGCGTGCGGGCGAACAGGTAGTCGAGCTCGTCGCGGCTGAAATCCTTGAGCTGCAGAAAATGCTTCGGAAGCATTCGGTCCGGGACGCACGACAACGCCGAAAAAGACGGGTCGTCGGGAATCGAAAGGCCATTAAAACAAGATTTTAGCACAAGACAGTGCAACGACCGGGCGATCAATCACGCTGCCCCGCGCCGTGGGTGCGCCAGCCGCCGCAGTCGCTGCTCCGACCATCGCGCTTTTCAAAGCAGCGCAGCTGGGGCAAAAAAAGAGCGCCTCGCGGGCGCTCGGTTACCGGCCGACGTTTAAGGCCTAAGGCAGCGCCTTGATCGCCTGGGCGAGCCGCGCCTTGCTGCGCGACGCCGTATTCTTGTGCACGATCTTTTTGTCGGCGATGCGGTCGATCACCGATTGCTGGGCCTGCAATTCCTTGGTCGCCGCGACCTTGTCGCCGGCGCCGATCGCCTTCCTGACTTTCTTGATCGCGGTGCGCAGCGACGACTTGAGGCTCGTGTTGCGTTGCCGCGTTGCCTCGGCTTGCCGGGCGCGCTTGCGCGCTTGGGCGGTATTGGCCATGTGGATGAAATCCTAAGGTTGCTTTGCGTTGATGCGTTGCCGGCGACAGCGCTTGCTGGAGCCGCCGAAAAAGACCGGGCATAATAGCGATTTTTCGCGATTCGCGCAAGCCGGATCGCGTTTCCATGGCAGCCTGGTTCTATGTCGGACCCAATGGGTCGGCCACGACGGCCGTCTGCCGTCGCGGTCTTCTGCCCTCTTGCCAGCAACGGCTTCCTTGAAAAATGACCTCGTGTCCGTGTTGCACCGTGCCCGCCGATCGCCGCCCTTGCTGACGCTCGCGGCGGAAGCTTCGGCAGTCCACCCATGAATCTGCTGCGGACGCTTTCGGCCGTCAGCGCGCTGACGTTGGTTTCGCGCATCACCGGGTTGATGCGCGAAAGCATCAAGGCGGTCGGGTTCGGCGCCGGACTGCAGATGGATGCCTTCGAGGCGGCCTTTCGCCTGCCGAACATCCTGCGCCGCATGTTCGCCGAAGGCGCCTTTTCGCAGGCATTCGTGCCGATCCTGGCCGAATACAAGCGCGCGCGCGGCGAGGACGCGACCCGCGATCTGGTGGGAAAAGTCGGCTCGCTGCTTGCGGTGACGCTGCTTGGCGTGTCGGTGTTCGGCATCGTTGCCGCGCCCTGGCTGGTCTACGTGCTGGCCGGCAGCTTCGTTCGCACGCCGGGCAAGGTCGAGCTCACCACGATGCTGATACGCATCATGTTTCCGTATGTACTGTTCGTGTCGCTGGTGTCCTTGGCCGGTGGTGTGATGAACGTCCATCGCCGGTTCGCGATCCCCGCATTCACCCCGGTGCTGCTCAATGTCGCGATCATCGCCGCCGCCGTCTTTGTCGCGCCGCACGTCGACCCGCCGATTCTGGCGCTGGCCATCGGCGTGTTCGTCGGCGGCGTGGCGCAACTCGCGTTTCAGCTTCGCCCGCTCGCCAAGCTCGGAATGCTGCCGAGCTTCAGACTCGACTGGCGCGACGAAGGAGTGCGCCGGGTTCTCCGCGCCATGGGCCCCGCGGTGCTCGGCGTGTCGGCATCGCAGATTTCGACGCTGATCAACACCCAGCTTGCCGCCTACCTGGGCGACGGGCGAATCTCGTGGATAACCTACGCTGATCGCCTGATGGAATTTCCCAGCGCGCTGCTAGGCGTTGCGTTGGCGACGATCCTGCTGCCCAATCTTTCCAGGCACCACCACGACGCGAACGACGCGCAGTATCGCGAGCTGCTCGACTGGGGTCTGCGCCTGACGTTCCTGCTTGCGTTGCCGGCGGCACTTGCGATGGCGCTGCTCGCCGTGCCGCTGATCTCGACGCTGTACCAGTACGGCCGGTTCACCGCCGTCGACGTCTGGCAGACCCGCGCCGCGCTGCTCGGATACAGCGTCGGCCTCCTGGGCCTGATCGCGGTCAAAATCCTGGCGCCCGGCTTCTACGCGCGGCACGACATGCGAACGCCGGTGCGAATCGCGTTCGTCACGCTGCTGGTATCGCAAACGATCGCAGTCATCCTGATGTTCCAGATCGGGCATGCCGGGCTCACGCTGTCGATTTCGATCGGTGCGTGTCTGAATGCGGCACTCCTCTACCGCGTGATGCGCAAGCGTGACATCTACCAGCCGTTGCCAGGCTGGGGTCGCTTCCTGTGGCGCGTCGCTGTCGCGCTGTGCGCGCTGGGCGCGGTGCTGTGGTGGATGGCCGGCGACGATTCTTTCTGGCTGGCGGCGGGACTGTGGGCGAAGGTCGGGCGGCTCGCGATGATCATCGCCTCGGGCGGCGTCGCATACTTCGGCGCTCTGTGGATGGTCGGTTTCCGCGTTGCCGACTTCAACCGCCGGGAGGGCTGATCTAGTTCGCGCCGCCGGTCTTGCGGTACGGGCAGTTCGGTCGCGTGCATTCGGCATACAGGTAAAGCGCGTGCTCGCTGATCTCGAATCCGCGCTCGCGCGCGATCTTGGTCTGCCGCTTCTCGATCTCGGCGTCGAAGAATTCCTCGACCCGCCCGCACTGAAGGCAGACCAGATGGTCATGGTGACCGCCCTGATTCAATTCGAACACCGCCTTGCCGCTTTCGAAATGATGGCGCACCAACAACCCCGCCTGCTCGAACTGCGTCAGCACGCGATAGACGGTCGCAAGCCCAACGTCGAGACCTTCGGCCAGCAGCTTTCGATAGACGTCCTCGGCGGTCAGGTGACGCACCGGACTCTGCTCGAACAGATTGATGATTTTCAGCCGCGGCAGCGTGGCCTTGAGGCCGGCGTTCTTGAGGTCGTGAGGCGTGGACATGGGTGTGCCGGTGAAGCGAGGCGGCCGTAACGCTTATGATATAGTCTTCGATCGCTTTTTGGCAGTGAAAGACCCCTTCCGCATGCGCGCTAACCTATTCGCCGCCGGCCTTGCGCTGATGATGGCCGGCTG
Source organism: uncultured beta proteobacterium (assembly GCA_963828665.1). GTDB lineage: Bacteria > Pseudomonadota > Gammaproteobacteria > Burkholderiales > Casimicrobiaceae > PALSA-1003. The sequence continues at coordinate 135,085 of CAWHFL010000010.1, read as the reverse complement.
CACCTGGATCCCGGGCAGCCTCAGCGTCTACAAGCTCGATATCAATCAGGGCAATTACATCACGCAGGACCAGGTCGACAGGCTCAAAGTCGGACAGACGCGGCAACAGGCCCGCTTGGCGCTCGGCACCCCGCTGGTATCGGATCCGTTCCATGCCAACCGCTGGGACTATGTTTACGAGTTCACCCGGCAGGGGCGAACGCTCGAGCGCCGGACGTTCACCGTCTATTTCGTCGACGACAAGGTCGCGCGCTGGGAAGGGGACGAGGTGCCCCCGCCCCCGGCACAGGTCGCGCGGTCCGGCGGTGGCGATGCCGTTCTCGACAAGTCGCTGACCAGTGCACCGAAGACCAGCGAGGACAACTGGCTGTCGGCGCTGCTGCGGAAGCTCGGCTGGTGGAAGTAGCCGGTAGGCCGGTCCGCGTCGCGATCGCAGGCTGCGGTGGACGCATGGGACAGACGCTGGTCGCCGCGATCCTCGGCCAGCAGGATCTGAAGCTCGCTGCCGCGCTGGAGGCTGCCGGAAGTCCCCTCGTAGGGCACGATGCCGGCGGGCTTTTCGGACAGTCGACCGGCGTAACGATCGGTGCTGATGTTGCCGCTGCGCTGCGCGATAGCGACGTCCTGATCGACTTTACCCGCCCGGCCGCGACGGTGGCTCACGTCAACGCCTGCGCCGCCGCCGGCGTCGGCGCGGTCGTCGGCACCACCGGCCTGGACGAGGCCGACAGGAAGGCGTTGCTCGAGGCCGGGCGGACGATTCCAGCTGGTCTACGCGCCGAACATGAGCGTGGGCGTCAATGTCCTGCTCAAGCTGGTCGCGCTTGCTGCAGCAGCGCCTGGGCGCCGATTACGACGTCGAGATCGTCGAAATGCATCACAGGCACAAAGTCGACGCTCCCTCCGGCACCGCGTTGCAACTCGGCGAAGCCGCGGCCGCGGCGCTTGGGCGGAACCTGAAGAGCGATGGCGTATTCGCGCGCGACGGCGTGATCGGCGAGCGCAAGGCCGGCTCGATCGGATTCGCCGCTTTGCGCGGAGGCGACGTCGTCGGCGATCACACGGTGATATTTGCCGGTCCCGGCGAGCGCATCGAGCTCGCGCACAAGGCCTCGTCGCGCAACACGTTCGCGCAGGGCGCGCTGCGCGCCGCTCGCTTCGTCGCGGCCCGACGCGCCGCAAAGGCGCCGGGCCTCTACGATATGCGGGACGTACTCGGCCTGGACTGACGCCGCGATGCCCTCGCCGCACCCTTTCGACCTGACCGGACGACTGGCGCTGGTGACCGGAGGCGGCAGCGGGCTTGGCCTCGCGATCGCGCGCGGACTCGCTGCTGCCGGTGCACGGATCGTCATCAACGGCCGCAATCGCGCCAAGCTCGACGCGGCGGTCGACGTGTTCGAGCGCGACAGCGGCGTGAGCGGGAGTGTCAAGGCCGCGCTCATTCGATGTCGCCGATGCCGATGCGGTTGCCGCAGGCATCGCCGCGATCGAGCGCGAGTATGGTGCGCTGGATATCGTCGTCAACAATGCGGCGATGAACAAGCGTGCGCCGCTCGACGAATTCACGCCCGGTGACTGGCACGCGCTGCTGGCAGCCAATCTCGACGGCCCGTTCTACGTCGCGCGTAGCGTCATGACCGGGATGAAGGCGCGACGGCACGGCAAGATCATCAACATCTGCTCGCTGGCGAGCGAAATCGGCCGTCCCAACATCGTGCCGTACGCGACCAGCAAGGGCGGCTTGCAGATGCTGACGCGTGCGCTCGCGGTCGAGCTCGCTCCGTTCAATGTGCAGGTCAACGGCATCGCTCCGGGTTTTTTCAAGACCGAGATGAATGCGCCGCTGATCGCCGACGCCGACTTCTCGTCCTGGGTCGCCTCGCGCACGCCGGCGGGGCGCTGGGGCGAGCCGCCGGAGATTGCGGGTGCGGCGGTCTTCCTCGCCTCGGCCGCCGCCGACTATGTCACCGGGCACGTGTTGTTCGTCGACGGCGGATTCAGCGTCGCGTACTGAGGTTCATGCTCGAGCGCGGCCGCCGCAATTGAAGGAGTCGCGCTGCTAGGGTATAATTTGCAGCCTTCGGAGCGGGGAAGGCTGCATGCCTTCCCCGCTTCGCACGTCTGGACCCGTTTTCGAGAAACTGCCGTGACTTCCGCCTCCGTCCCTGCAATCCTGGCGCTTGCCGACGGCACCCTGTTTCGCGGCCGCGCGATCGGCGCGACCGACGCCACCGAGGGCAGCGTCGGCGAAGTCGTTTTCAACACCGCGATGACCGGGTATCAGGAAATCCTGACCGATCCGTCGTACGCCGGCCAGATCGTCACGCTGACCTATCCGCATGTGGGCAACACCGGCGTCAATCCGGAAGACGTCGAATCCAGGCGCATTTTCGCCGCGGCCCTGGTGATCCGCGACCTGCCGCGCCTGGCCAGCAACTGGCGCAGCACCCAGGACCTTTCGACTTACCTGCGCGACGCCGGCGTTCTGGGCATCTGCGACATCGACACGCGCAAGCTCACCCGCATGCTGCGCGAAAACGGCGCGCAGAACGGATGCGTCATCGCCGCGGGCGGGCCAAGCCAGGGGGACGCCGCGGCCGAGGCGGTCGGACGCGCCCGCGCCGCACCGTCGATGTCGGGTCTCGATCTGGCCAAGGTCGTCAGCTGCGCCGCGCCGTATGACTGGGACGGCGGCAGCTGGACCCTAGGCGCCGGATATCGAACGAGGCAGGGCAATCGCTTCCACGTCGTCGCCTACGACTACGGCATCAAGCACACGATCCTGCGCCTTCTGGCCGACCGCGGCTGCCGGCTGACCGTTGTGCCCGCGCAAACGCCGGCGCGCGACGCGCTGGCGCTGCGGCCCGACGGCATCTTCCTATCGAACGGGCCGGGCGACCCCGAGCCTTGCACTTATGCGATCGAATCGATCCGCGAGTTTCTCGCGGTGGGCATACCGACGTTCGGCATCTGCCTCGGCCACCAGTTGCTGGGCCTCGCCTGCGGCGCGAGGACGATCAAGATGAAATTCGGCCACCATGGCGCCAACCATCCGGTGCTCGACAAGGACACGGGCCAGGTCCTGATCAGCAGCCAGAATCACGGCTTCGCCGTCGACGCGGCGACCTTGCCGAGCAACGTGCGCGTGACACACGTTTCGCTGTTCGACGGCAGCCTTCAAGGCATCGAACTCACCGACAAGCCGGCCTTCGGCTTCCAGGGTCACCCGGAGGCGAGTCCCGGCCCGCACGATCTGGCTTTTCTTTTCGACCGCTTCACGCGGATGATGGAGCGGCACGCGGTCAAGGCGGTCAGCGCATGAGGGCGCGATGCCGCCCTTAAGCGAAGCCGACGCCGCGCGCGTGGAGAATGCGGCATTGTCGGAGAGCGGCGATGCGCTGACGTCGTTGCGCGCCGACGCGACGGCGCTCGCGGCCATCGCGCGCGCCGCAGCGGTGATCGCCGGTGCGTTCGCCGCGCGGGCTGCTGGTCGCCGCGCACTGAATTGAGCCAGGATGCCCAAGCGGACTGACATCGAGTCGATCCTGATCATCGGCGCCGGTCCGATCATCATCGGCCAGGCCTGCGAATTCGACTATTCGGGCGCGCAGGCCTGCAAGGCGCTGCGCGAGGAAGGCTACCGCGTCATCCTGGTCAACTCGAATCCGGCCACGATCATGACCGACCCGGATATGGCCGATGCGACCTATATCGAGCCGATCACCTGGCCGATGGTCGCCAAGATCATCGAAAAGGAGCGCCCCGACGCGTTGCTCCCGACGATGGGCGGCCAGACGGCACTGAACTGCGCGCTCGACCTCGCGCGCGAAGGCGTCCTGACCCGGTTCGACGTCGAGCTGATCGGCGCGACCAAGAAGGCGATCGACAAGGCCGAGGACCGCGAAAAATTCAAGGCGGCGATGACGCGCATCGGGCTCGGCTCGGCGCGCTCCGGCATCGCGCACGATCTCGAGCAGGCGCTGGAAGTGCAGGCCGACATCGGCTTTCCGGCGGTGATCCGGCCGTCGTTCACGCTCGGCGGCACCGGCGGCGGCATCGCCTACAACAAGGACGAATTCGTCGAGATGTGCAAGCGCGGGACTCGCCAGCTCGCCGACGCATGAGCTCCTGATCGAGGAATCGCTGCTCGGCTGGAAAGAGTTCGAGATGGAGGTCGTGCGCGACCGCAAGGACAATTGCATCATCGTCTGCTCGATCGAGAACGTCGACCCGATGGGCGTGCACACCGGCGACTCGATCACCGTCGCGCCGGCGCAGACCTTGACCGACAAGGAATACCAGATCATGCGCAACGCGTCGATCGCCGTCCTGCGCGAGATCGGCGTCGACACCGGAGGATCCAACGTCCAATTCGCGATCAATCCCGACGACGGCCGCATGATCGTCATCGAGATGAATCCGCGCGTGTCGCGGAGCTCCGCGCTGGCGTCGAAGGCGACCGGCTTTCCGATCGCCAAGATCGCGGCCAAGCTCGCCGTCGGCTACACGCTGGACGAATTGCAGAACGACATCACCGGCGGCCTCAGTGGCCAGTTCATGCCGGCGTCGTTCGAGCCGACCATAGACTACGTCGTCACCAAGGTGCCGCGCTTCGCGTTCGAGAAATTCAAGCAGGCCGACGACCGTCTGACGACGCAGATGAAATCGGTGGGCGAGGTGATGGCGATCGGCCGCACGTTTCAGGAATCGCTGCAAAAGGCGCTGCGCGGATTGGAGACCGGCGTCGACGGCTTCAACCTCAAGACCGTCGACCCCGACACCATCGCCGACGAGCTCGCCTACCCGCGCGCCGAGCGCCTGTGGTATGTCGCCGACGCGCTGGCGATCGGCATGCCGCTCGAAGAGGTGTACGCGCACACGCGGATCGACCGCTGGTTCCTGTCGCAGATCAAGGAAATCGTCGACACCGAGCTCGCGATCGAAAAGGGCTCGCTATCCGATCTCGATGCCGTGGAGCTGCGGCGGCTGAAGCGCATGGGCTTTTCCGACCGGCGACTCGCGCACCTGACCCGGAGCTCCGAAACCGACGTGCGAGCGAGGCGGCACGGGTTCGGCATCCGGCCGGTGTACAAGCGCGTCGACACCTGCGCGGCGGAGTTCTCGACGCGGACCGCCTACATGTACTCGACCTACGAGGACGAGTGCGAAGCGAACCCGACCGATCGCCGCAAGGTGATCGTGCTGGGCGGCGGGCCGAACCGGATCGGGCAGGGCATCGAATTCGACTACTGCTGCGTGCACGCGGCGCTGGCACTGCGCGAAGACGGCTACGAGACCATCATGGTCAACTGCAATCCGGAGACGGTGTCCACCGACTACGATACCTCCGACCGGCTCTACTTCGAGCCGCTGACGCTGGAAGATGTGCTGGAGATCGTGCACGTCGAAAAGCCGTTTGGCGTGATCGTGCAGTACGGCGGCCAGACTCCGCTCAAGCTCGCGCGCGACCTCGAAGCGAACGGCGTGCCCATCATCGGCACGACACCCGACATGATCGACATGGCCGAGGATCGCGAGCGGTTCCAGCAGATGCTGCATCGGCTGCGCTTGCGCCAGCCGCCGAATCGCACGGCGCGCACCGAGAGCGACGCGCTCAAGGCGGCCGATGAGATCGGCTATCCGCTGGTCGTCAGGCCCTCGTACGTGCTCGGCGGGAGAGCGATGGAAATCGTGCACGAGCAGCGCGATCTCGAGCGCTACATGCGCGAGGCGGTCAAGGTTTCGAACGATTCGCCGGTGCTGCTCGACCGATTCTTGAACGATGCGATCGAGATCGACGTCGATGCACTGGTCGACAACAGCGACAGCGAAGGCCGTCGTGATCGGCGGGATCATGGAGCACGTCGAGCAGGCGGGCGTGCACTCGGGCGACTCGGCGTGCACGTTGCCACCGTTTTCGCTCTCGCCTCAACTGCAGGACGAGCTGCGGCGCCAGACGGTGGCTATGGCGCACGGGCTCGACGTGGTCGGACTGATGAACGTCCAGTTTGCGATACAATTTCCGCAGGGCAGCGGCGGCGACGGTGTCGTCTACGTGCTCGAAGTCAATCCCCGCGCGTCGCGTACCGTGCCTTATGTTTCGAAGGCGACCGGTCGGCCGCTGGCCAAGATCGCTGCGCGCTGCATGGTCGGCCAATCGCTGGCAAGCCAGGGCATCACGCGCGAAATCGTGCCGCCGTATTTTTCGGTCAAGGAAGCAGTATTTCCGTTCATCAAGTTTCCCGGGGTAGACACCATACTCGGGCCGGAAATGAAGTCGACCGGGGAGGTGATGGGTGTGGGCGAATCGTTCGCCGAGGCCTTCGTCAAGTCGCAGCTCGCGGCCGGCGTGCGACTGCCCAGGAACGGCAAAGTGTTCGTCAGCGTCAAAAACCCGGACAAGCCGCGCGCGATCGAAGTCGCCCGCATCCTGGCCGCCCTGGGCTTCACACTGGTCGCGACGCGGGGCACGGCGGCTGCGCTGGCGGCCGCCGGTGTCCCGGTGACCGCGGTCAACAAGGTCGCCGAAGGCAGGCCGCACATCGTCGACATGCTGCTGAACGACGAGATTGCGCTGGTGATCAATACGGTCGAGGAAAAACGCAGCGCGATCCAGGACAGCTACGCGATCCGGCGTGCGGCGCTCAACGATCAGATTCCGACCTATACGACGATGGCGGGTGCGCGCGCCGCCGCGCTGGGCATCCAGGAGATGCGGGAGCTGGTGCCCTATTCGATGCAGGCGCTGCAGCGGCGACTGCATTAGGAGCCCTGAACAGGCCCTAGTCCCGAGTCAGAAAAGCGAATCGAGAATGCCATCATGAGCAAGACACCATTGACGACTGCCGGCGCGGAAAAGCTCAAGGCTGAGCTCCGCCGGCTGAAGACCGTCGACCGTCCGGCAGCGATCGTCGCGATCGCCGAAGCGCGCTCGCACGGCGACCTGTCCGAAAACGCCGAATACGATGCTGCCAAGGACCGGCAGGGATTCCTGGAGGTGCGGATCAGGGATATCGAGACGATGCTGGCGCAGGCGCAAATCGTCGATCCGACCAAGATCGACGCCGACGGCCGCGTCGTTTTCGGCGCGACCGTCGACCTCGAGGACCAGGCATCCGGCGATCGCGTCTGCTACCAGATCGTCGGCGACGACGAGGCAGACATCAAGGCCGGCAAGATATCGGTCAACTCCCCGATCGCCCGTGCGCTGATCGGCAAGCATGCCGGCGACACCGCCGAGGTTCAGGCACCGGTCGGCGCTCGCGAATACGAGGTCCTTGTCGTTCGCTACGTCTGACGGCAGGTGTTGTCGCTCGCCTCCGCAGCGGCGCGCGCTACCCTCGGTGTCGCTTCAGCCGTTGCCGCGGCGGCGGCGTGCGCGCTGGCCTGGCGGCTTGGCAGCCGGCGGGCGGGCGGCACTCGCAGCTGGCGGTCGCGCGGTCGTGCGCGCGGTCGGCGTGCGGGGACGGCGGGCTTGCGGCGCGGATTTGGCCATCGTCTTGTGGGTAGGGCGTGCGGCGGGACGTCGCTTGCCGCGCGGTTCGCCCGGGGCGGGCTCGCGAGAGCGGCGGTTGTCGGCGGCGCGAGATGCTTCCTTAGGCCGCGGCACGGCGGCCGCGGGCTTCTCCGGTCCCTGGCGCCATAGCACCAGCAGCTTGCCGATATGCTGTACCGGCGTCGCGTCGAGTGCTTCGCAAATACGTTGCAACGTGGCGTCGCGCTCGTCGCGCAGATCGCTGAACACGCGCACCTTGATCAGTTCGTGCGCAAGAAGATTGACGTCGAGCTCGTGCAGCACGGCCGGCGTGAGACCGTGATGACCGATGCTCACTACCGGGTGCAGGTGATGCGCCTTGGCGCGAAGCGCTCGACGGCGGGCCGGGGCCAGTGTTTCCATCGGCGCATTCTATCCGATCGCCGCCGCAATCGCTTCGCGCCGGCCGCACACCCAAAGCGCTTCGTCAGCGGGCGCGCAGCAGCCTGGCGGCCTTCGCCACCGACTTCGGCTTCACCCAGAAGATCGCGCCGTATCGGCCCGCACCTGCAGTGACCGCATCCATCGCGGTGATGTTGATCTTTGCCGCCGCGAGCGTGTCCAGCAATTTGGTCATTGCGCCGACGCGGTCGGCGCCCTGAACCAGAAAGCCCGTCTTCCGCGCGCTCAAGTCGAGGTCGAGCTTGCGCGCGGCGCGTTTTAGTGCGGCGCTGTCTTCCGGAATAAGATCGAGCTGGCCCTTGCGGCCATTGGGAAAGCCGGAAAAGGCGAGCAGATTAACGCGCTCGGCCGAAAGAGCCGCGAGCACTCGTGCACCGCGTCCCGGCGTATTGGGCACCATCACGTGAAAATAATCAACTTTGCGCACAGCTTGGCTCATAGGGCCTCCTTTGCCTGCCTGGCAGGCGTTGAAACTCCGAATGTTTTCAGCGCGCGGGCGCCGCGTGGTTAGCGAGCAGGCGAACGCCCAGGTACCTCGCCAGCCCGCGACCTCCCTCGGCCATCACCTGATGGTGATTCCAGCGGAACGCCGGTTCCAGCAGCGGAGCCAGCGCATTCATCCAGCGCTTGGTCGTGATCACCGTCCAATCGTAGCGGACGCGGGTCGTGCCGCCGTCAGCCACCAGGCGCCAGCGCCCGCTGCCATCGAGATCGCCGACTGCCACGCCTTCCAGGTATGTCGGCCGCATCAGCGCAGTCACGCGCATGGCGAAGCTCAATCGATACGGCAGCTTGCTCGACCAGGTGTAGCGGCGCAGCGCGCCAAGCCCTTCGGCGTCACCCTTTTCCACCTCCTCGACCGCATGCACGAAGCGCCACCAGCGCGGCCACCTTTCCACGGCGACGATCGCATCCCAAACGCGGTCGATCGCGGCTTCGAGTTGCCAGTGCGTCGTCAGGTCGAATTGCCGCATCGGTTGATCTGGTGGGCCTGCGTGGGGATTCGTCGAGGAGCTCGCTGGCGGTCCGTACCGATCGAACCCGGTTAGCGCGGCACGCCTCGGCGCATGTCGTCGATAATCCAGACAAAAAAGCCGATGGCGACCGCGCCCCACAGCATCGCCATCAGTGGGGACTCGGTATAAAACAGCCACATCGCTGCATTGATGCAGCAAAGAAGAATCACCATCAGCTTCAGCGCGCGGGTGCCCACGCGAGAGATTCTAGCCCGCAACCGCACGCGCGCCTATTGGCGGCGGATCGGCGCCTGCCGCGCGAACCCGGCCGGCGGCCCGGGGCTATCGCGCGCTGCCGTCCAGAGCCCAGGCGGTGAACAGGAAGATCGTCGCCATGCACGGCGCGATCAGCACCACGCCGATGAACACCGGCACGAAAATGCGCCGCGGCGAGCCAGCCGGATGCAGTGTCAGCAGCAGCGGCCACACCAGCCACAGCCACGCCAGCGCCAGCCAGATCTGCCCCGGAAGCAGGGTCAGGTGGCCGAACGATTGCCCGATCCACAGCAAGAGAACGACCAGCGCCTGCGCGACGCAAAGCAGCGCCATTAACTGGAAGGTTTGCAGCGAAAAGCGGGAGTGGGACGACTGCGGTGCGGTCATTGCAAGTGCGGGCGTCGTCGACGGGCGACGCCGGCAGCTATCGACTCTTGGCCCAGCGATATTTCTCCGCGCAGGCAATTACCTGCAGCTCGGTCGGAAATTCGAGGCACACGCGGGCATCGGCGTGTGCGGCGGCACGCCGGCGCTCGGTCCGGGCCGGCGGCGCGGGTGCGGTGCGCGGCGGCGTGGTCGCGGTGCGCGGCGGCGTGGTCGCCGCCGGACTCGTATTCGGCGCCTGACCCCGGGCGATCGCCGCCGGACACGCGAGAAACATCACGATCAGCGCCAATGGCGCGGCACCAAATCTCATCGTAGCTCCTCCGCAACGCGTCGCCGGGACGGGGCCCCGGCACTGCAGCCTGTTGCCTTGCATCAAACCAATTGTGGCACCAGTGCGCTTCTCTGGCCAGTGTCGGCATCCGGAGGAGGCCGACGGCGGCGGGGTCCAAACGGAATTCATCTCGGCCGACCAGGTTTGCCGCGGTCCATGCTGCCGGTTTCGCGTCAGGGGCGCGCGGGATCGGCCAGGGCGGCGCAGGGCCCGCACCTCTCACAGGATACGGTTGAACCAAAGCAGCGACAGCAGGCCCGACACCAGGGCGCAGACGGCGGCCGCCGCGGCGAAAAGCGCGGTGATCTCGGTCGCCCGTTTCTCGAACACCAGGCGCGAGGTCAACGCCTGATAGATGCCGGACAGGTCAGTCGCCGTTCCGGCGTGGAAGTATTCGGCTTTGGTCGTCGTGGCGATGGCCTTGAGCGCATCCTCGTCGAGGCGTACGCGCATCGACCAGCCTTCCGCGCCGAGGACCTCGCCGGCCAAGGTGCCGACACCTACGGTAAAAACGCGTACGCCACGCTCGGACGCCATGCGCGCCGCCTCGAACGGGTCCGGACCCGCCGTCGTCTGGCCATCGGTGAGCAGGACGATCGCGGCGGACTTGAACGATCCCGGCGGCGGCGTGCCTCCGGATGCCTGTGCGTTCGGTGTCGCGTCGAGCGAGGTGCCGCGCTGGGCCTCCCGCGCGCCGCCCGGCCGGGGATTGGCCGAGCGCAGGTCGAATTCCACATCGGGAAAGATGAGCTTCAGCGACACCAGGATGGCGCTGCCGATCGCGGTGCCTTTCTGCAGCTGGATGCGGTCGAGCGCGGCGACGATGTCGTCGCGGTTTAACGTCGGGGTCTGCACGACCGATGCGGTCGCCGCGAATGCCACCACCCCGATGCGCGTGTCGCGGGGCTGCGCCGCGACGAAGCTCCGCGCCGCGGCCCGTGCGGCGGCGATGCGCGTCGGGGCGACATCGGCGGCGCGCATGCTGCCCGAGGAGTCAATTGCCAGAACGACGGTTTCGTACTGGTACGGCAGGCTGATCACTGAGGCTGGACGCGCGATCGCGACGATCATCAAGACGAGCGCCAGCAGCATCAACAGCGGCGGCAGATGGCGGCGTACGCGCGGGGCCGCACCCTGCGCGTTCTTCGCGAGCGCGAGCCTGGCATAGCGCAGCGCCTGCTTGTTCCGGCGGCGCTGCATCAGTACATACGCGGCGGCCACGACGGGCACCAGCACCGCCAGCCACAGCATCGCCGGCCACAGGAAGGTCACCGGTGCTCCAGGTGCTGCGGCAACGCGCCCCCCGCAGCGAGCCGGTTGCGACGCTTGCGCAAGTCGGCGAAGCGCAGGATCGCATCCATCAGATCATCGTCGGTGGCAACCTCCAGCGCATCGACGCCGGCGCGGCGAAAGGCGGTGCGAAGCTCGGTCTCGCGCTTCGCCGCGGCCGCCGCGAAGCGCCGGCGAAACGCCCTGTCGTTGGTATCGACATGCAATTGCTCGCCGGTCTCGGCGTCCTGGATGACGACCATGCCGATGTCAGGCAGGTCCATCTCCAGATGATCGTAGAGGCGCACGGCGACGACTTCGTGCCGCTGCGCGAGCTGAGCCAGCGGCTTGTCCCACCCAGGGTGGCTGATGAAGTCGGATACGACAAAGACCAGCGAGCGCCTTGGGATGACCTGGTACGCGGTCCGGAAAAGTTCGTCCAGCCGGGTCGCGTCCGATTGTGCGACCTCGGGGCGGCTGAGCATCTTGTGCAGGATGTGCAGCACCTGGCGCCGCCCGGATCGCGCCGGAATCACGGTGTCGACTTTGTCGCCGTAGAACAGCGCGCCGACGCGGTTGCCGTGACGGGTCAGCATTCGCGCCACGACGGTGACCAGCTCGGTTGCCACGGCGCGCTTGTTGACTTTCTGCGAGCCGAAATCGATCGACGGGCTCAAGTCCAGCACGAACCACGCGGTGATGTCGCGCTCCTCGTTGTAGACGCGGACGTAGGGCGTCTGCAGGCGTGCGGTGACATTCCAGTCGATGTGGCGCACATCGTCGTGGTATTCGTATTCGCGCAGGTCGGCCAGATCGACGCCGAAGCCACGGAACAGCGTGCGATAGTCGCCGTGCAGCAGGCCGTCGAGCCGGCGGATCACCGTCCACTCGAGACGGCGCAGGATCGCGTCAGGCGTTGGCGTCCACTCTGACATGGGTCTCGAGCGGCTTTTCGGGGGCCGGGATGTGCTTCATGATGCGCAAAATGATCTGGTCCGGCGTCAACGCGTCGGAAAGCGCTTCGTACGACAGCGACAGCCGGTGGCGCAGCACGTCGGGCGCGATATCGATCAGGTCCTGCGGCAGCACGTAACTTCGGTTGCGCAGATAGGCGAGAGCGCGCGCGCCCTCGACCAGGTGTATCGTCGCCCGCGGACTCGCGCCGTAGGTGATGTATTTCGACGTGTTGGCGATGCCGTAGCGGTCGGGGTTGCGCGTTGCCGACACCAGACGCACGGCGTACTGTATCAGCGCGGGATCGACGTAGCCTTTGCGGCATTCACGCTGCAACTGCGCGAGCTCCTCGGTCGTCGCGACCGGGGTGATCGCAGCCTGCGGCCCGGTGACTCGGTTGACGATGACCGTTTCTTCCGCTTCACTCGGGTAGCCGACCAGGACCTTCATCATGAAGCGATCGACCTGGGCCTCGGGCAGCGGATAGGTGCCTTCGGTCTCGATCGGGTTCTGCGTCGCCATCACCAGGAACGGCTGCGGCACCGGGTGGCTTTCGCCGGCAATCGTCACCTGGTATTCCTGCATCACTTCGAGTAGCGCGCTTTGCACCTTCGCTGGCGCGCGATTGATTTCGTCGGCCAGCAACAGGTTGGTGAACACCGGGCCGAACGAGGTCGTGAATTCGCTGGTCTTCTGGTTGTAGACGCGGGTGCCGACCAGGTCCGCCGGAACCAGGTCGGGCGTGAACTGGATGCGGCGGAACGTGCCCCGGATGGTCCGCGCCAGCGTCTTGACCGTCAGCGTCTTGGCCAGTCCCGGCACGCCCTCGACCAACAGGTGGCCCTGCGCCAGCATCGCGACCAGCACGCGCTCGAGAAAATGATCCTGGCCGACGACGACTTTCTTGACTTCATACAGAATGCGCTCCATGCCGGGCATGGCTTCGCTGCGTCCGGGATCGCGGTCGTTCATATGTGGGTGCCTCGTGGGATGGAAGGGCAGACGGGCTTTTCGAACGGCTGCAGCGCCCTCAGAATGGCGATATGCCGGCCGCGGCGGCGGCATTCTCGATCGGCACGGCGAACCCGATGCCGATGAACACGCCCTGTTCGCTCGGATTCAGAATCGCCGTGACGATGCCGACCACCTCGCCGTCCATCGTTGCCAGTGGTCCGCCCGAATTCCCCGGATTGGCAGCGGCGTCGAACTGGATCAGGTTCGTCAACAGGCGCTTGCCTTCGCGCGAGCGATGCTCGCGTCTCAAACCGGAAACCACGCCGGCTGACGCCGACGGGCCGATCCCGAATGGAAAGCCGACGACGAGCACGTCGTCGCCCACGGCCAGATCGCGCGTCGAGCGCAACGTCGCCGGCGCCAGGTCGTCCGGGATCTTCTTGGCCTGCAGGACCGCAAGGTCGTTCTCCGGCTGCAGACCGATTACGTCGGCGTCCGATTCGGTGCCGTCGAAAAACACGACCTGCACCCGGTCGGCGCCGGCGACGACGTGCAAGTTGGTCAGGATGATGCCGCGGTCGACGATCACCACCCCGGTCCCGACGCCGCGCACATGGTCGGCTTCGGCATCGTCGGTGTGTTCGAGCTGGCGCACGCGCACAACCGAGCGCTGCACGATCTCGTAGGCCTTGGCCGCGCGCGACGGCAGGACGTTGGTCTCGAGGGTGTGCAGAACGGCCGCATCGACGTCTTTCTGCGTCAGTTGTCGCGGCGGCGGCTTCATCGAGTTGTAGGCCAGGAACGCTGCGACGCTCAGCAGCACGGCGAGTGCGACCAGCAGAATGCGCTCGTGGTGCGACAGGAAGCCTCGCAGGCGGGCCGACGGCGCCTTCCGGGCCGTCGGCCCCGCGCTGTTGCGATCGTCGGAAGCGGGCCGGCCCCGCGCGGGCGAGGCGGGATCAGGCGGCTCGCCGGCGCGCGGCCGGCGCGATTTGCTGTAGAGCGTGACTTTGTTCATTGCGATTGGAGCGGCGCGGGCGCGTACCGTTCACCAACGCAACGTTACCACGGCGCGCGCCCGGTCGCGAAATCCGGCGCGGCCAGCGCCAGACCGCGACAGTCAGCGCCACTCGACGGCGCCGAACCGGTCCTGCCCGAGCCAGGTATAGAAGATCCCGAGCGTGGCCCGGGTCTGGGTACTGTCGCCGAAATCGGGGTAGAACGCATTTCTGCGATTGCTTAGATACTTGAGAGAGATCGCATGCTGGCGGTAGACGCGCATCGTCAACGACGCGTCGGCGCGCAGGATATTGTCGTGGCCGCCGCGATCGGCCGCGGCAATGCGGCTCACGAAATACTCCCGCCCCGTCAGGTCGAGCGAGAGCCGGTCGGCGAAGATCACGCGCAGCGCCAGCAGCGCCTGGGGCGCGACGCCGTAATGATAGTCGTTGTCGGCGACGCTGCGCGTCGTGCCGACGGCCGCGTACCCGGCGCCGAGGAGCGCCGTGCCCTGCAGCGCCACCGCCTTCGACGCCCACCATTGACCGGTCGTGCCGAACGAAACCGCGGTACTCGAGACGCGAAAGGTTTGCGGCGCGATGAAGTCGTAGCTGCCGTAGAGGCCGTAGATGCCGCGATAGTCGGGGCCGACTTCGTAATCCTTGCCGGCCAGCATTCCGCGTGTCATCACGTTTTCGAAGCCGTTGGCGCTGGATGCAGTCGCCTGGAAGTTGAAGTAGTCGAACGGCCGGTCGTGCGTATAGCCGGTCTGGCCGGGCATGCCGTAGTCCATCGAGAAGTCGACCAAGGCCTCGTTGCGCTTGAGCTTGGTGGTCGACGTGCCCGCGTTGCTCTCGGCGGTGCCGGAAAAGCCCAGCTGCAGCTTGCTGTAATGCACCGGATCGTGGCTGTCGAACACGTTGTCGTAGCGATCGCCGAACGCGAGACGGTTGAACCCTGTCGCTGGCGAGATCGCGGCCGCTCCAAGCTCCCGCCACAGCGGCGGCAGCTCGTCGTGCGCAAGCACGACGTGCGCCATCCGGAACAGCGCTTCGCCGAGAAACGTGCCGCCGACACCGGTGTTGATCTGGTCGTTGCGCGACGGCGGCGTTCGCTCACCGGCGATCTCCCAAATGGCGCTCCCGGCGAACGTGTAGCCCAGCGCCTCCCAATAGTTGAGGCCTGCGGATCGCGCGAATCCGTGGTACATCGATCCCAGATACGGATGCCCGAGCTGGTTGGTGCGGAACGGGTCGCTGTCGACGACCCAGCTGCTGCGCAGGTTGTGCCGTATCGTCGAAATGGTGCTGGCGTAATCGTCGTCGGAGAAGTGCCGGTTGTACTGATTGAGGAGAAAGCTGAAGCCGAGGATTTCCGCCACCGGCAATGTATAGTTCTTCCGCAACGCCGGCGGCGTTGCCTGCGACGCCTCGGGGGCGGGCTCCAGCGGCGCGGGAAGGCCGGCATGCGCCGGCGCGTCGCCGGCGGCAGCCCAGATCACAGGAAGCCTATCGGCAGCGGCCGGGTCGGCGGCGATCGCCGGAGCCGTTACGGATGCGAGCGCAACGCCGGTGAACGCCAATGCTGCGGGCAATAACCGGCGCGGCGGCGCGGCGGGCGGTGGTCGATCCATGCAGGCTCCTGGCCAAGGGCCCTCCCGCCGTCGATGGTAAACGCAACGCCGCTCATTGCAGCATTGCCGCGGCATTTTCAGACATCTGCCGACAGCGCGGCTACTCAATGTCCTACATCGCCGGCGCCGGCCGCGCACCCGGCGCCGCAGCCCCAGTGCCGCGACCTCAGTGCCGCAACCTCAGTGCCGTAACCTCAGTGCCGCAACCTCAGTGCCGCAACCTCAGTGCACGATCAACTGCCAGGCCAGGATCATCTGCGCGATGAATCCGCCGGCAAACGCCAGCGTGCGTGCCCAGGGAAGCGCCGCCGTATAGGCGAACCAGTGGACGATTCGCGCCCAGAAGTAGAGGGCGCAAGCCAAAACGGTTGCACTGTTGCTGACGCTTGCCGCGTGCGCCGCCAGCACCAGAGCGGCAAAGATAGCCAGGTTTTCGACGGCGTTGGCGTGCGCCGCTTTCATGCGCCGTGCCCATGGCGACTGCGGCTTCGGATTGTCCGGATAGCCGACGGTATCGGCGAGCCCCCACACGGCGATGCGGTCCAGGATGTAGGGTATCCACATGATTGCGGTAAAGGCGGTGATCCAGACCAGGTACATGAGCTCGGTGTTCATCGAATCTCCTCCGTTTTCGATTGTCGTGGCCGCGATGGGGCGGTTGCCTCGCCCCAGCGCGTATTCTCGTTCAACCCATGATCGGGCGCCGCACCATCTGCCGCCGTGCGTCGATCATCCGCCTGCAACTGGTCAGCCGGCGCGCCCGTCAATCAGATCGGCCAGAATCGCCGCCGCGCGCTCGCACTGCTCGCGCGAGACGTCCAGATGGGTGACGGCGCGCAACATTCGCGGCGTGAACGCGAACACCAGCACGCCTCGGTCCCGCGCCTGTGCGACGATCGTCGGCGCGTCCGGAGCATCGGGCGCCAGGCCGAAAACGATGATGTTGGTCTGGACGGTGGCCGGATCGAGGATCACCCGCATGCTTTGTGACAGCCGATCGGCGATCCGCCGCGCATTGGCGTGATCATCCACGAGACGGTCGAGATGATGATCGAGCGCGTAGAGTCCTGCGGCGCCGAGGATGCCCGCCTGCCGCATCGCGCCGCCGGCCATGCGCCGATAGCGGACTGTCCGGTCGATCAGCGCACGCGAGCCGGCAAGCAGCGAGCCGGCCGGCGCGCCCAGCCCCTTGGACAAGGCGACCGCAACCAGATCGAACGGGGCGGCGAGCGTCGCGAGAGAACGGCCGCTCGCGGCGGCGGCGTTCCAGAGGCGCGCACCGTCGAGAAAGCTCGCGATGTCGCGCTCGCGCGCGGCGGCGCACAAGGGCTCGATCTCGCCCTGGTCGAAGACGATGCCGCCCGCACGGTTGTGCGTATTCTCGACTTCGACCAGTGTCGTCGGCGGATAGATCGGATGGCCGCGGGCTTTGGCCGCGGCGAGGAATTCGTCGACGTTGAAAACGCCGCGCGCGCCGATCTCGGTGAACTGTACGCCGGCATTGGCGGCCGAAGCACCGGTTTCGTGCCAGACGGCATGGCTTTCGCGGCTGACGATGACGTCGTCGCCGGGGCGCGTGAGAACACGCAGCGCGACCTGGTTCGCCATCGTCCCGCTGGGCAGCCAAAGCGCTGCCTCCTTGCCAAGCAGTGCCGCAACGCGGTCCTGCAGCGCGTTGATCGTCGGATCCTCGCCGTACTGGTCATCGCCGACCGGCGCCGCGGCGATCGCGGCGCGCATCTCGCGCGTCGGCCGGGTCACCGTGTCCGAGCGAAGGTCGATAGGCGGGACGCCGACGGCGATCCCGCCGCCGCGGCCGGCCTTTTCCTCAATCCGGCTCATAGGTCGACACCTCGACGAGATTGAAGTCGGGATCGCGGAAATAGACCGACCGGATCGGCCCGCGCGCGCCGGTCTTCGCCACCGGGCCTTCGATGATTGCCACGTCGCATCGTGTCAGGTGGGCGATCACTTGAGGCAGGGGGATCGCCGAGATCAGGCAGAAGTCGGCGGAGCCCGGTGTCGGCGCACGGGCCTTTGGCTCGAATTCCCGCCCCGCCTGGTGCAGGTTGATCTTCTGCCCGCCGAATACCAGAGCCTTTCGTCCCTGGCCGAAGGTCGTCACGACCATGCCCAGGACGCGCGAATAGAACGCGCAGGTGGCATCGATGTCGCGCACCGTCAACACAATATGATCGATGCGATCGATGTTCATCGACCGATCACGGATGGCGCCGGGTGGCCAGCAACGTGCGGCGGCGCTCGAGACTTTCCTCCGGCCAATACCGGTCGCGGTCGTAGTACTCCGCGACCGCGGGCGTGCCCTGCGGCAATACGACCCAAGGTTGCTTCGAGGCAGTGAAGATGTGGATATCGGGCGGTAGGAGATCGGGGTTGTCGAGCGTCCCGACGCGCACGAAGCGAACCGCGTCGCCCGCTCCGGCGTAATTGCTCCAGAGCGCGATGCGGCAGATCGGGCAACGTATGATCTTCTGGCCCTTGCCACTGTTCGAGGGCGTCGCCACGACGTCCGGTTCGCCGCTGAGCACCACGACGCGGTCGGCCTCGATCATCGCATTGAGCGCGAACGAGGCGCCGGTTTCGCGCTGGCACCAGCGGCAATGGCAACAGTGCACGAACAGCGGCGCGCTGATCATCTGGTAGCGGACCGCGCGGCAGGTGCAGCCTCCTTCGAGCGGAAACGCGTCGGCGCCGATCATCGTTGTCAGGCGCGACCCAGCTCTGCACCGATGCGATCGCGCAAGCTCAACTCTTCGCTCGAATCGCCGAACGGCGGAAGGTCCGGCAACTGCGCCAGCACGCTGCGCAACATTGCGCTGCCATCGCGGCGCTCGAGCGCGACGTCGAGGTCGGTTGCGAGTCGCGACAGGCGGTCGCGCTGCTCGACCAGATAGTTGAATTGCGCATCGCAGCGTGGAATCGGCGTCGGGTAGCTGCGAATCTCGCCCGCAAGCGCCGCCCTGGCACCGCTGAGCCAGCGCCGAAGCTCGAGCGCGAGGGTTTCGAGCCGGTTGGTCTCGATCGTGTCGCACGGTTTCTGATGCGGCATGGCCATGCGCGGCTGGACGCCGACGCCTTTAGAAAACGCGCCACGCGTGCCGGCGCACAGGCGACATGATGCACGGGTTTGACGAAAAATTGAAGACGCGCGGCAGAGCACGTGTTTCGAATTTATTTCAAATGACGATCGGGCGGGCAGTGCCCTTGTCATCGCTTGCAAGTCATCGGATAAGCGAATGTGTCCGACGTTGAACCGTGTATTCACCGGACCGCAATCTCTGGCACTTCCACGACGCGGCTCGACCCCGGAGCCGGCGGATTCTCGACCGCACGCACAATCGCGCCCGTCATCTGGTCGAGCGTCACCAGCCCGAGGCGGCGAGCCCCGTCGCGCCACGCAGGCACCAGCTTGGCGACGGCGTAGAACGGCACGAGCAACATCGGCCACCGGTGTCCGGGACCGATGACGTACCAGGGTCGAAGCACGGTCGCCGTCAGTCCGGCGTCGGCGATGGCCTTTTCGCCGGCCGCGCGCGCCGCGACATACGCCGCCATGACCCGAGCGGGCTGGGCGACGCTGACGTAGACGAAGTGCGCGACGCCTGCAGTTTGTGCCGCCATCGCGGCGGCCTTTGCCGAGGCGAGATCGACGCGCACAAACTCCGCTGCCTTCGACGGACCCGGATGCGGCGTTCCAACCAGGTGCACCACGGTATCCGACGGCCGCAGCACCGTAAGCAACGAGCCCGGGTCGAGCGCATCGCCAATCACCGCCATCGCGCCGGCGGGTACCCGGTGGACCGATTGACGACGGGCAAGGGCGCGAACGCGATGACCGCGCGCGGCCAGCGCCGGTATCAGTCGTTGCCCGATGTAACCGGTCCCGCCGGTGACCAGAACGTCAAGTTGCGTCATCACCGCGCCCGCCGGGTCAATCGCCCGCGAGCATCCGTTGCAGCACGCGGTCGCGCCGCACGAAATAATGATAGAGGCCGGCGGCGACGTGCAATCCGATCAGTCCGAGCAACACCCACGACAACACGACGTGGACGTCACCGGCAATAAAGCCAATTCTTGCCTCGGACGGTACCAGGCGGGGGAGAGTGACGAGATCGAAGACGCGAACCGTCCAGTCGCGGGCCGACGCCGCCGCCCACCCCAGAACCGGCAGCACAAGCAACAGGGCATACAGCAGCCAGTGTGCCGCGATCGCCAGCCTCTCCTGCCACGGTGGAATGCCTTCGTTGGCGGGCGCCACCGGATGCAAGCGCCGCCACACTAGACGTATCAAAACAACGGCCATGATCAGCACGCCGAACGACAGGTGCAGATTGATCAGCCTCTCGGGAACTACGCCGCGGCGAATTTCCGGCATGGTCCACGCGATAACGAACTGGACTAGGACGAGTGCAAACACCAGCCAATGCAACGATTTCGCTACGGGGTCGTACCGTCCAGCCGCCATGCCCGCCGGCGGATTGTTGCTCTGCTCGAATTCGCTCACATCAAATACCCCCCACTAGAAGACCGGAGAACTCGGCTGAGGTTCATCTCGCGAAGACGCTAAAGATCAGCGACCGACGAGTCGGCCGAGAAATGCGGCGAGCGCGGAGCGTCTTTTCGGCAATCGCCCCGGCATCGGATCGAAATAGCGCCGATCGATATAGCACCAACCCCAGGTCTCACCGGGCTCGAAGGAGGCGATCATCGAGTGGCCGGTTTGGTTGAAATGCGTGAGGGCATGCGTGTGCTCAGAATCCTCGCAGCAGCCGACGTGGCCGCAGGTGAGGCAAATGCGGAGCTCGTTCCATCTCGCGCCGATCGCCATGCAATCCACGCAACCGTTGGTGCCCGCCCTGATCTCGCGGATCTCGCCGAAGTGCTCGCAGCGCTCGGTGCTCTCAGCCATGCGCGATCGGCCGGTCGCTGAACAGATGATCGCCCTGTAGCACGGCGGGGGCTTTGAATCAACGCCGCTTGAAATCGGCGCGGCCGATATTCGCCCGTTCGAGATCGGCCTTGACTTCAGCGCGCCCACGCTCGTAGACGAGCTCGCGTCCCATCGCGTTGCCCGCATACGCCATGCCGTTGCGTGTCGGATGGAGTTGGCACCGCACATTATGGACGCCTTCGCCGAGGACGATTTCGATGACTTCGGCGCGCTTGCTCAGCACGACAACCTCCAGCGTCTGACCGGTCGAGGTAATGCGTACGGTGATTTTTTCGTCGTTCATGCGGTACCTGGCGATCGATCGTCCGGCGTTCTACGGCGAGCCTGCGTCGACAACGGCCTCGATCGCGTAGCCGTCGGGATCGAAAACGAATGCGGCGTAATAGTTGTCTCCATATTGTGGACGCGGCCCCGGCGGACCATTGTCCTTGCCGCCATGCTCGAGTGCGGCTTCATAAAACCGCGCGACTGCGTCGCGATCCGCCGCGGCAAAGGCTACGTGAAAGCCGGGACCCGGCACGAGGACGCCGCCCGGACGGAGCTTGATCGCAAGCTTGTCGCCGGCGCCCGGATAGCCATAGCCAACGGCGGTCTCGTCCGCCCAGACGCGGGTGTAGCCCAAAGCGGCGAGCGCCGCGTCGTAAAAGGCGGTCGAGCGCGCCAGATTGGTCGTGCCCAGGGACAAATGATGCAGCATTGTGGAGAGCCGACAAGAAAGGTCAATCGACCGGCGCGACGCCGATCGCCCTTGCGCCAGGATCAGGCGATTGTCCTCAACGCCGGGCTCGAGCGCAATAGCAGGGGCTCGCGGCCATGCGGCGCAAGAACCGTCGCGTCCATCGTATCGGGCCGCCGCGGCTATCTATCTATTGCGGCCATAGCCAGCCGAAGGTCCCTGCGGTCAGGAGCGCATAGATCAAGCCGTCGACGGAGGTTTTGATGGTCGTGGTCCACGAACGGTGATACCAGATCGACATCTGCCAGAGCGCCAGCACATACCCGCCGAATGCGGCGGCGCCGATGAGCTGAAAGACGCGCGGGTAGGGCGTTCCCGGAGGCAATGCGCGTCCGGCAATGTACGCTGCGAAAAGTCCTACGACGACGCAATACAGGAACCAGAGGATGAGATTCCTGCGCATCGAAAACGGGCCGTTCGGTATGACCGTGAACAGCAGGACCGGACCCTGTTTCATCTTTTCGGCGAACTCGGGCGAGCGCATCTCCTCGGTGCTCGACGGACGCGGCACCATGTAGTCGCCCGGCGGTATCGTTAGCGGCCTCAGCGCATCCCGCACGGCCTCTTCGTTCGACAGCTTCGGGCTGTCGCTGTGGTGCCATCGCAACAACATGTGGATGATCGAGCTCGCGATGAATACGAGCACCGCCGAAAGCAATATCGGCACTGCGAGTGCGGACAAACCTGTCATGACACCCCCATGGTCGACCGGCCGCGCGATTCTGGATCGGTCTTACTCGTTCGTCAATGTGCAGCCGTCCGGCGTACCCTTGCGCGGCGTTCACCGACCGGCGGACGAGGCCGATTCGCGCAGCGCATCGACTGCTGGTACGAGCGGATCTCGACGAGACGCATCTCTAGCAGCCTGATCAATCCAGGCAAAACAAGCGATCGCCAGGCTCGACCTCACCGTGCGGGTAATCGTTCGCGGAGACCTCGCCGAAGCCCAGTCGCTCCAGCAGGCGGACCGAGCGCGTATTCCTCCGATCGACCGTCGCGAAAACTGCTCGAACGCCGAATTCGCCGGCCAGGCGGGGAAGGGCGGCCTGGCAGGCTTCGAAGGCGACGCCGCGTCCCCAGTGTTCCGGAGCGAAGACAAAGGCGAAATCTGCCGTGGAACCCGGATAAACGGTTGCCTGAACGTATCCGGCGCATTGGCCGGAAACGAGGCGAACGATCCAGTTCAGCCAGCGCTCGCGCCCGCTGGCCGAATGCCCTCGCTCGAGTTGCTGGTAGCGTTGCCGCAACGCGAGGGCCGACGCCGGCGGTTGTCCCGGGATGTAGTCGTAAATCGCCGCGGCGGACATCGGCCCGAACATCTCGTCCGCGTGCGCGACGACAAGCGGCTCGAGACGAAGCGTCGCCGACTCGATCACGCTCATCGCAGTTCAGTCGTCGGGCAGCTCACCGCGGCCTTCCGGATACTGCCTTTCCCATTCGAGTCCGTTGAACGGCGTGATCGCAACGCTTTCGATCGCCGACGCGTCCAGACAGCGCACATTGACGCTGTAACCATCGGGGTGCGATCGCGGGACGTAAAAAGACTTGACGCCGCACACGGAACAGAACAAGTGCTTCGCGGTGCCGGTATTGAACGTGTACGTCGTCAGGAACTCGTTGCCCTGGAGCAATCGGAATCTCGATCGGGGCACGATCAGATGCAGGTAACCGGACTTGGCGCATATCGAGCAATTGCACTCCGACGCCGCCAATTCGGTCGGCGCGTCCACCTCGAACCGGACCCGGCCGCAATGACAGCCACCGGTATGAACGATCATGTCCATACGACCTCCGCCAGAGCAGTCACTTTCGATCGAGTCATCGACGCTTACGCACGTTGGCCCGACGATCGCGGCTACACATCCGGTTTGCTCGGCACGCGCTGCGCGGGATCATAGAAGAACGTTTCCTCGGCGATGCGCTCGCCTTCCCAGCGTTGATAGGCGAGCTCCTCCATCCGCGTAACGGTCTCATCCGGCCATTCGAAACGGAATATCCAGCGAATCACAACCTGGTCGCCATTGACGAATACCGGCCGGACGCACTTCGAAGATACTGTCCTGGCTCTGGCCATGACGCGGCGCTCGTTCGCGACGTGAGTCTCGCGCCCGACACGCGGCGGCGACTGATTCTCCTGCATCGTCGAATCTGCGGTGTAGAACTCTTCGATTGCCTCGACATGGGCATTCTGCTCGACGCGCGCTATGAATTTTTCGAGGGTTTCAGTCTTGGGCATCACACTTCCGATTGGATCGTCTTGGACCTGGCACCGGGCGGGACGCTTGCTCGGGACTTTGGCATTCCACCCTTTCTAGGCCACCGCTCGCGTGTCGAATGCGTGCGCACGAACACCGGCGCACCGAACGGCGGAGTTTCGGGCCAGCCGACCTCGCCTTCATCGAACATGCGCCTGCCCACTACCTACGAACCGGCACGAGCGAATACTCTCTTGACCACGGCATCATCGGGCGAGACTTCTCCACACGAGCGCCCGATGCGCTCCAGAAACGTCGCCGTCTGGAACATCCATCGATGAATGCTCACGCCCCTGTCGCCGAGCGGATTGTGCCAGCCCGATTGGGCCCCGCGATGTATCCATCCAGCGAAACGCCGACGTCGACGAATACCATGCTCATTCGCTGCTTGCCTTCGCTTCGCCGGCGCGTTTTTCGCGAATCGCGCGGCGGCGCCAACGCAGCAGGCCCACGGCGTACGCGATGTAGTAGCCGGCGAGAACGCCGAAGACGGCCAGTGTAGCGGGGCTTCGCGCAAAATCCGACGTGCCGGACGGCGACGTGCTGCCGACGTAGTAGACCTGGACGAGGCGATAGAGAATGCGACCGACCAGGAGCAGCGACAACGCGATTCCGAGATGGGCGTGCGGCGTGTAGAAAAGTCCCTGAGGCGTTGCTTCGAACTGAGTTCGGCGTAGGCCGTAGACTGCCAGCAGTCCACCGGCCGCCAGGCCGCCCGCCAGCCACAGCAGGCGCTCCGGGCGCACGTAGGCGGCAGAAGCAAGCAACAGAACGAGCAGGGGGAAGAGGATCACCGTGATCCACGGTCGAACGCGCGATAGCCGCTGGCGTCCGATCATCCGGCGAATGCGCGAATACAGGCGCCAGATCAGAAGCGGCGCTACGACCAGGAGTGTGATGGTCGATGGATTCAGACCTTGCATGCGGGAGCCTGTTCAATGGCTAAAGGCCGAACGCCAGCCGTCAGGGCTGCGGTCCTTCGTATCCCTCGATGATGACCAGATCCGCGGTCGACACGGGTTGGCGCAGTTTGAGCGCCTGCTGGTATTCGGGCGATTTCCAGCAATCGACGGCCGCCGCGTAGCTTGGAAACTCGATCACCGCGTTGCGGGCGCGGCTCGTGCCCTCGGGATTCTCGTAACGCCCCGCCCGCACCAGGAAGCGGGCGCCATACTTGTTGAACGGTCCGGCATTGGCAGCGATATAGGCCTTGTACTTTTCCTGGTCGGCAATGTCGACGCGCACGATCCAGTATCCCTTTGCCATGTTGATTCCCTCGCTCCCGATGCAACCGTTAGATATCGATGAGGAAAGGCGCAGCCAGCAACAGTGCGCCGACGACGCAAAGCCACACCACGCTGTCGATGAAGTATGGATAGGCGCAAAGAAAAATGCCAGCCACGAGAGGCATGAATTTGGTCTGGCGCCGGCCATAGACGATATAGCCCATGCCGAGCGCGCCCGTGATGATACCGATCACCAAAGTGCTCACTGCGGAGTCTTCTCGCGGAGGTCTCTGATCAACGCTTGGCGGCGGTGTTCAGATGATGTCGACTTGGACTCGTGTTCATGTCATCGCGGCGCCGATCGCCTGACGCACCGGTATGCCGTCGGGCTCGAAACCGTGCAGGCAGAAGACGTTGATTCCGAGATGGTCAGGCGTGACGCGCTTGCGATGAAAGGGATAGATGCCGCATATCTTGCAAAAGAAGTGGCGTGCCGTCCCGGTATGGAACCGGTACTCGGTGAGCGATTCTTCACCGGACAGCAGTTTGAAACTCGATTCGTGGACTTTTACCATGAGCGCGTTCTTGCGGCGACAGATCGAGCAGTCGCATTGGGTGAGTTCCGGGAAATCGCTCTCGATCTCGAATCGAACGGCGCCGCAGTGGCAACTCCCTTCGTACTTCTGCAGAGGTCGACTATTCATCCGATGCTCCCATAGGAACCGCAACCAGCGGAAGCAGCCGTGAATCCTCCAGCGCCGCGAGGCGATGGCCGATCCCGGCCAGATACGCCTGATCCGAAGCGAATGCGAGGAACGCAGTGACGCTGGACTGCCGCACCAGCATCGCCACGTCCCAGCGCTCTTCGCTCGGGCCGACGAGGAACGCACCGCCTTGTCCGTAAAAGAGTACCTCGCCTCCGGCTTTTTTCAAGTGCGGAAGCGTGTGCGCCATGTAGAGACGATACGCCGCCTCGCCCGAGATCGGCGATGCCGGCGCAAGCGCAGGGTTTGCCGAGTAGTCGGCAGTGGCCCGAAATCTCAACAGGTTGAGCATGACGACGCTGCCCGAAATGCCGCGCGTGAAAAATGCCCGCCCGGCCTCCTGGGTCGGCTCGAAATAGGCCTCTTTTTCGAGCCCGCCGGTAAGAAGAGCGGTAAGGAAAGGATAGAACAGTTCGGTCGCCATGCTTGCCCTGTCATCTTATCGCTCGGAACTTTATTTTCACTTCACGAATCCTCGCGCAAAACGTTCACGGGCTTTGGCGGCCTCGACTTCCCGATACCGCGGCGGCGCGCTCGTCTCCAGGGAGCCGAGGAGGTTGCCGGCGATGGCGGTGATTCCCTCGACCGCGGCCAGGAACGCAGCCTCGTTTGCTTTCGAAGGCTTGTTGAAGCCGCTGACCTTGCGCACGAATTGAAGCGAAGCCGCACGAATCTCCTCTTCCGTAACCGGAGGTGAGAAGTTGAAGAGAATCTTGATATTTCGACACATGTCCATTGCTCTCAATGTGTTTGGTCGCATCGATACTGTGTCCGGCACTACGGCAGGCCCGTGTCCGCCGACGCCCGGTCAGGGCGATCGTGCCGGTTGTCGATGAATTTCATCGGGGCGGCGGGTGTCAGGCGCCCGCTTCATATTCGACGGCATTCTCGTCCTGGTCCTCGGTGTGATCGCGGCATTCATCTATCGGCCGGCGCGCGCATGGATCTGCTTGACGACCACCATGCCCGGCATCGGTTGCACGACGTAGTAGATCATGTAGGTCGGCACGATCGTGAGCAGAGCGACGGCTACGCCAAAGCGTATCCCCTGCGGAAACCACGGCGTGCCCTCGACCCCTCGAGCATAGATCCAGCAAAAGGCACCAGCCAGGATGACGTGCGCCAGCACCATGATCGGAAAGTACGGGTGCGCCTCGGCTTCCGATCGAAACAGGCCCGATGATTTGATGTAGTCGTCATGCAGAAGGACGCCGTGAACGACATAGCTGCCGGCCATCCAGGCGATGAAGATCACGATCCAGGCAATGAAGAACTTCTTGTTCATATTTCTTCCTCTGGTTGCGGAGCACCCCCGACCCTGCGTCCGAAGCAGGCTCGCCGACGCTAGGTGCGAAGGGGCAGTGCAACTCCTATGGCCATGAACAGTCCGCCGCAGAGCCGATTGAAGCGCCGGCCGACTCGCCCGAGCCATGGGCTGAGGCGATGCGCCATGCTGGCGATGAACGCTTCGGTAGCTATTTCGATGATAGCGAACGTGCCAGCCATGATGACGAACTGAACGAGGAGACTTCGAGTGGGGTCGATGAACTGCGGAAGCAAGGCGGCGAAGAAGAGCAGCGCCTTGGGATTGGTCAGTGCGGAGAGCGCCCCTTGCCGGAACAGCGACCAGCCAGGTCTGGACTCGGGTGAACCGCGGAATTCGATGCCTATCGCGGGCGAGCGCCAAACTTGAATGCCGAGCCAGACGAGGTAGGCACTGCCGACCCACTTCATGACGGTCAGCCACGTCAGTGAAGTCTTAAGCAACGCACCGATGCCGAACATCGAAAGGGCGATGACGGCGACGAAGCCGGAGGCTCCTCCGAAGATCGTGTACAACGCCTTGCGCCGACCGTGCAACGCCCCGTGGGTCAGGGCAAGCAATCCGTTGGGTCCCGGCGATAGCGAAAGCCCGACGGCCGCCAGGACGTAGATCAGCCAGGTTTTGAGATCCATAGCCTTCCATGCTGCCGGTCGCGACCTTACCGGTCAAGAGGGAAAAGCGGTTGCTGACTTCACGTCAATCGAGAAACTTCCAGGTGGACGCACCGTCGAGCAGGCGGATGCGCACGCACCCGAGCGAAGCGGGCTCGAAGTTGCGCGCGTTGACGCCCATCCTGCCGCCCTCCTTCGGCTGAATTGCTTCCCAGTGCGTGATGCACCCACAGTTGTTACACGCGACGAACCTCAACGACTTGTCACCCCAGGAATATTCGCCCGACCACCGGACATGTCGAAGACTGCACCGGTATTGAACTGGCTTACCTCGCTGCACAGCCATGCGACCAGATGCGATAGCGGGCTAGGCTCCGGTGCGGGCAGCCAGAACCAGATCAAAACGACAGTCAGCGTTCGACGGCAACGACGTGCGCCTGGATCTTGCCATCGACGGGGCCGGACCCGAAACGCCTGGTAATCGCTGCCGCTACGACGTCGGTTGCTTCGTCGAGCCGGGACTTGTCGCGCGCCTCGATTTCGCTGCGCAGCGGCGTCCCCTGGCAGTACGCGATGGCCGGGATACGCGATGACGCCGCCTTGCTTCGGACGGCAAGCGTATCGACGTGCGGTCGCGAGACAAAGCCGCCGTCCCGAAGATCCCGGTCGATGAGCGCGAGGTCGTGGTAGCCATGCGGAGTGCGAGCCATGAAGCGCGGGGGATTCTCCGGAAAGAGCGACTCGAGCGCCGTCGTCACCGTGTCGGCGAATTCGTTCTCCTCGATACGGTCCCAGACGTTGAACAGGAAAACGCCTCCGCGCCTGATCACGCGCCTTGCCTCCGAAAACGCCTTCGCCTTGTCGGGAAAAAACATGACGCCGAACTGGCATACCACCGCGTCGAACTCTCCATCGCCGAATGGCAATTGCATCGCGTCCGCCTCGCGCCAGTCAACCGGACGGCTGGTCCCCGTTTTGGCCGCCGTCTCGAGCATGACTCGATTCAGGTCGGTTGCGACGATCGACACGTTTTCGGCCAGCACGGACGCCAGGTGACGAGTTACGACCCCCGTGCCCGCGGCAATTTCGAGCAACCGAGTGGGCCTTCGCGCCGACACGCGGTTTGCGAGGTCTTTGGCGTAGGGCTCGAAAATCAACGGAACGAGATACTCCTCGTAGAGCATCGGAATCGATCCCGCAAAGATCTTGTCGGATTCGGGGGTGCTCATCGCTGCCTCCATGGTTTCGCGCTACTTCTCTGCGCTGACGCTGAGCAGAAAAAGGGCTCGTGGTCTCGCCCCAGGCGTACGGCATCCCCGGCCTCCATGGCAACCGTCACGCCTAGCGGAGCGAGTGCTTCCAGGAAGAATGCCTTGCTTGCCTCGAGGTTAGACGCGCCCATTCCAACGTGATCGAACACTGTTTCTCCTTTGACGGTCGCTGCACACCGCAGACACGCGCCTGAGCGATCAGTCAGGCGGTTCCGGCGCCCTGCTTTGAAGGGCGGGCCCTGCGCCAGCCCAGGTAGACGGCGATGACACCAGCGGCAAACGCGATCCCTCCATAAACCGCCCATTGCATTTGGCCCGTCATAAAGCTTCCGGGCAAGACGTTGATGCCTTGAAAGAACCAAACCGCTCCGAAGAACATCAGCAGGACACCAACAACGATCAACGTAATTCGCATAATGACCTCGATGTTGATTTTGGCATCGTCAACCAGCTACCCGGAGGAGAAGCACAAGTTGTCGGGGACCGAGTTGCGCAGGCGCGGGTGACATCAGCCCTGCGCTGTACGAATGGCAATCTGTTTTTCCCTGCTTATTGAAGTAAACGCCTTTTGGTACGACCACTCGACCAACTCGGTTAGATAAGAGGCAGGAAACCCGGAGACTTCGACGATGGTAATCCAGTGAAAGCGGCCCCTGTATCTGGCTGGTTTCACACCGGTAAAATCGGTCAGCTCGATAAACCGGTCAGGCGTGACTTTGGTGCTGAACCTCCACCTTTCGGGATCGCTGGTTTTGAAGTAGGCGAATTTCTTGCCGCCGACCGAATAGACAAGAATATTGCTCGGTTCACCATACAGCGTCTCTTTGGCTCCGGAGAACTTGCGACAGAACTCCTTGAGTTGTCTGACGTTCACGAGCGCATTCCGGTCAAACTCATGTGTCTATCGCAATCCAGTCTGCTTCCCAGGTCTTGTCTCAACAGAGACAGGCGCTTGGGAATGATCATCATCACGCTGCTTCGCTCTTGAGGCGTTCGATGAGGCCATGGATGTCGCCCAGTACCCAAAGATCTCGAACGAGATCCCCATCGAACGTGAAGATCGGTGTGCCGTACCACCAGACATGACGTCCGGTGGGTTGAACCCCAAAGAGCTCACGCCGGTGGTATCCATGAAATCGGAGCTTTCCGAAAACCTGGTTTCCCTCCTCTGCCATGGCAAGAATGTCGGAGGTGTAGTGGTCGAGCGCACCGGTAACGAACTCCACGTAGCCCGTGAACTGCTGATGGCCTACCAGCTGCGGGCCGAGCGATCCGCGGAAGGTGAAGTCGTGGTGGAAGATCTGTGGCACCAACGTCGTGTTCGCGTAGTCCCACATTTCCTTGTAGAAGACGCGGACGACTTCCTTCCGACGCGACCAAACGGCCTGAGAAAGGTCCAATGGAGGTTCTTGTTGCATGCTGTCGGGAGAGGCCGTCGGTACTGGTCCGCAATACACGGCGTGAGTCGCAAAAGACTCAGGCTATGACTATTACATCGCCGGCGCCGGCCACCGTGACTCGCGACCCGGAACGGTTCATGTGCACGAAGCTCGCGTTATGATCGGCTATTATCTGCTCGGCCGACAATCCTCCGTTGTCCATCGTGGAATGCGCGTCGCCGACGAGAACGACGTCATACCCGAGCGCCAGAGCTCCCCGTACGGTGGCGTCTACGCAGCAGTCGCTCTGCAAGCCGCAGATCACAAGCTTGCTGATTCCCCTCTCCTCCAGCAATCGATGCAACTCGGTCTGGTGGAACGAGTCAGGCGTCGTCTTGCGTATCCGAAGGTCTCCGGGAAGTGTCGCAAGCCCTGCGGCGAGTTGCCAGCCCTCGGTACCATACTTAAGCGGCCCGCTGTCTTCCTCGTGCTGGATGAGGATCACGGGCGAACCGACGGTTCTCGCCTTTGCGCCAATCGCATTGATTCGTTCGATGATGCGGTCGATGTCAAAGGCGGCCTCTTCGCCTGTACACAGGCCGTGCTGGACGTCGATGATCAGCAGTGCAGTCGTCATAGAAGTGTGAAGGTCATCATGGAATTTAGGCGTGGCACTCTGTTTCACTTTATCGATAAGCGAGCGAAAGCTTAAGCATCCCGCTGCGGATCTTCGCGCCGTTCCGCATACCAAAGCTCCATACCCTGCCGCTGCTTGACGGCTCCGGATCCGTGGAGCGCCAGGCGCCCGATGACCATGAGCATTTCGCGGACTGAATGCGTGCGCAGTTTCCGCCCGGACGTCAGCACCGCCTGCCGCAGGACAACGAATTGTCCGTGGCGCTTTAAAGCGCGACTCATTACCAGCTCCTCGGCGCCGTAGAACGCTTCGTCGAAGCCGCCCACCGCCACAAAGGCCTTGCGAGTGCAGAACAAAAAACAGCCGGCCGCCATGCCAGTTGCCCGGAACAACCGGACTAGGACCGGCATAATCAGTCTCGCATAAAAGGGCACAGCACCGTCGAATTCGACCGCCGCGCCGCCGCCGCACGCGCCGCGGCGCAACGCCTCGACGGCAGAGCGCACGACTGCCTCGTTCACGATCGTGTCCGCGTCCACAAAGATGAATAGCTCGCCATTCGCCCTTCGAGCGCCGGAATTACGGGTCGCCGCGATCTGGCGATGAGCGACGCTGACAAGCATGGCGCCGTGGTCCCGTGCGATGACCGCAGTCCGATCCGTCGATCCGTCATCGACGACCACCAATTCGTACGGTTCTTCTAACACCCGGCCTGCCAGATGCAGGGCGTCGAGTGTAGCGCCGAGCAGACGCTCCTCGTTATAGGCGGGCACGATGAATGAGATCATCTACCTGGACCTTTTGATGATAGAACTCGATGGCACGGTCGATGTCATCGATATCGATACTCATCAGAAGTTGTATCACGCGGGTTCGTTCACATTGTTGGATTGAGAGGCCGACTTGCGACTGGGGTTAGGGCCGCGTAGTGCTGACAGGCCTACATTAACAAGGCGACGCAAGCCACGCAAACGGCGACATTGATCACCGCGGCGAGTGCAAGCGAGCGATTGCGCGCCCCGCCCGCAAAGGCGACGAGCGCGAGCACGAGTCCAACACAGCCGATGCCGAGGCTGAGGAGCTCGACAAACAGGCGAGTAAGGCCCTTGTCGGAAAATGTGATGACCACATTGGGCGGGGGGTCGGTTACGAAAAACCTTGCATACATAAGACCGAGCAGAACCAACAGCCAGGCCAGGATGGCGAGAGCGGCAGAGGCCGATGCCAGCTTTTGGGGAACGCCAGCCACTGAGCGCTCTGTCGTGAACCTTCGCGTCATTCTAGAAACGTCCGTGTGTCCGCCCCAGGCTCACTGTCTCTCGATAGCTGGAACAGCACTGACGTTTTGCGCCCAGGCAAGCGCGGACTTGCACCATATGCGCCTCTTCGGAGGCAGCTCCGCCTTTTGCGCCAGGCAGCCTACTCTGAGGGAATAATTCGGAGGGTCGTCCGAATCTGCGCTGGCGGAGATGGGCGTGCCGCAGTTTGGACAGAAGGAATGCCTGCGCCTGGCACCGCTGTCGGCAGTCTTGACGTAAACGTTTGGGCGGCCCGTCAACAGGCGAAAAGCGGCGAGTCGAAGGACAGCGCGCCGGCGCCGCCGAGAGCCGCCCGGTTGCGCGGGAGGTTGGCCCTCATAGGGGATGGAAGAACCTGTCCGCCCTTGGAATGTAATAGTGGTCACAGTTGAGCGAGAGCACGACAGTCCTTGCGTTCCCCTATGATCTCGTGGCGCGCGGACCCACGACGCGAATCCATGGGAAGGGGAGGGCGACACCCGGCGGAAGCTGTAGTGGCTCCGGCAGTGCATAGTCCAAGGCAGCCAAGCGCGCTTCAACAGTGGACATGCCACCTCCTGGCCTTGGGGGCGGGCATGACGCCCGACGAACGATCTGCAACTTTCAAGCGAACGATCATGGATGGTCAGAGAACGAAGGGGATCAGTGCTGCGACACGTTCAGAGTAGGCCTGGTACGCATCTCCGAACTGCTGCCGCATCCAGCGCTCTTCGACCTGTAGTTTAAGCCACAGGGCGCCGGCCGCCAGCGCAAAGGCAAGAACACCCCGCCAGTCGCCAAGCGCCAGAGCGGAGCCGAGAAATGCAAGCAAGAGTCCCGTGTAGATCGGGTGACGAACAAGGGCGTAGGGTCCGCTTGTGACGAGCTCATGGCCTTCCTTGATCGTGACGGTGCCGCTCCAGTTCCGGCCGAGATGCAAGCGCGCCCAAACGGTAAAAAGCAAGCCGGCGGCAGTCAGCAATGACCCAAGCCAAAACGGCCACTCGGTCAACGGGAGAAAACGTTCACCGAGAAATGCGATCGGCACTTTTCGTGCACTGAAGAGGAGTACGGCGATCCCAAGGGGAGCGATGTGCGAAAGCTGGGATGGCAAGGGCTCGCGCCGGAGGGTGCTCTTGACGTCGCGCGATGCGGCCCACCAGTAGACGACCCAGCTCAACCACATGGCGGGGAAGGCGTAGCGGTAGATCAGCGGCATCGTCGATCCGAAAGCGGCTAACGGGGCCGATGCAGACGGTGCGCCGCCGGCGGCGTTCGCCAATCGTGCCTTGGCATCTGTCCGGCGCGGTCGGAGCTTGAAATCAAGTGGAATCTTTGGCGAGCCGTAGAGCTTTAACATGGCACACCCAGTTCTAGGTCTTTGCCACCCGTTCCGCCGCGTTTTACCGGGGCGCCGATGAGGCCGGACTAGGGACTCCCGCGCCGCACCCGTGGCTCCGCCGAATACAGACGAGCGCCGCTACTTGCGGTTGACGACCAATAAGACGGCGCCGACGACGATCACTGCGATGCTGGCCCAGCTCGGAATGACCGTTGTCTCCTTTTCGGCAACCGAGAACGTGAATGGCCCGAAGTTGCCCTTGTGCGTTTCCTTCGTGTAATCGAAGTGGCCATAGAGCAGTCCGAAGATGCCGCCAACGAGGAGAACGATCCCGATTATTTTCATGCCGTTCATAGGTGTCTCTCCTTAGGTAATCGATCGGTCCGAAAATCAGCAGCAAGTCCGAAGTGAATTTACGCCACCGGACCACGAGGGTCAACGAGACCGTGCGACGCTTGCCTTACGGCCCATGCGAGGCGGTGAACCAAGCTGACCGGCCGACAGCCGTTGAGGCTCATATGGCGAGCGCGGCTTCGGCGGCTGCGCGTGCATGAATGCCCGTGGTATCGAACAGCGGGATCTTCGCATCTTGTCGAGTGATCAGAAGCGATATCTCCGTGCATCCAAGAATGATGCCCTGTGCACCTTCGGAGGCAAGATCCGCCATGATCCTCCGATACTCACTGCGAGAAGCCTCTTTGACAACGCCAAGGCACAGTTCGTCGTAAATGATGCGGTGAACAGTCTCACGGTCTTCTGGACCAGGAACGATGACTCGAAGGCCGTGGCGTTCGCTCAATCGGTCGCGATAGAAGGCCTGTTCCATCGTGAACCGCGTACCGAGCAGGCCAACGCTTGTGTGGCCGGCGGCCCTGATCTCAGCGGCCGTTGGATCGGCGATATGAAGCAGCGGAATGGTGACGGCCGCTTCGATCGTGGAGGCTACTTTGTGCATCGTATTCGTGCAGAGGACCAGGAAATTCGCGCCCGCGGCTTGAAGTGAGCGGGCCGCTTCGGCAAGCATGACTCCTGCAGCATGCCAGTCGCCCGCATGTTGAAGTCGCTCGATGTCGTGGAAGTCGACGCTGTACAGAATGATCCTGGCCGAGTGCAATCCGCCCAAGCGCTCCTTCACCGTCTCGTTGATCTGGCGGTAGTACGGCACGGTCGATTCCCAGCTCATACCGCCGATGAGACCGATGATTTTCACGACCTTTTCCCAAATAAGACTGATGATGCCTGAACAACGAACCGGCCGCCTCATGGCGGAACGTGAGCCCCGCAAGCAGGAGGTCCGCCTAGAGCGGCGAGTCAGTGCCGCGCCCGCTGCCGGCGTGCTTTCCGAATGTACCCGAGTCCCGTCGAAGCAAGAATCAACGCGCCGCCCAGAAGGGCTAATTGCGCAAACACGAGTCCAGTGATCAGAAAGACCACTGCGGCACCCAAGGCCTTGCGTGCGATGTCAGCGAGAACGAACGCTGCGGGAAGGGTAATTTTCCCGCTGA
This sequence comes from uncultured beta proteobacterium, assembly GCA_963828665.1. Lineage (GTDB taxonomy): Bacteria > Pseudomonadota > Gammaproteobacteria > Burkholderiales > Casimicrobiaceae > PALSA-1003. The sequence continues at coordinate 100,088 of CAWHFL010000010.1, read as the reverse complement.
CAGCGTGATCGTTGCACAGCCGGCGCGCAAAGGCGAGACTATGAAGATTCAGGCCGAAAAGCATGGCCAGCGCCGCGACGAAACCGCCTGTCATGAGCGTGAATGCGGGCTCGCCGACGTAGTAGACCAGCGAGAAAAGCAAGACCGCCAGGGTGATCTGGACCAAAAGGGACCGCGGCGTACGCGACGGAGCGAGAAAAGGACTTTCCTCCACGACAACGTGGTCTTGCGCGCGTAACAACAGTCGCGATTTTCGGCCGACGATGTGTGCGCCCACCAAAAGAAGCAACCACGCAACTCCGGCAAGCCATGGCTCAACGGGTAGCTCTGAATTGATCAGCGCCGCTAGGTATGGGTTCATCGTGCAGTCCTGGCAAACCAAGCTAACTGTCCGGGCCGAGGGAGGAGCTCCATTCGCGGCGCAGAGGATGGCTCGTGGCGTGGAGGGTATCAGATCAGCTGCGTGTGCCGCCTAACGACCGTCCTCTTCATATGGGCTCGAGCGCTCGAGTCAAGAACACGCTGTTTGGGTCTCCAGTGTAGTCGGCGAACGGTGAACAGTAGGTGAAGCCGAAGCGCTCGTACAGGGCGCGCGCTGGCTCGAAAGGCGGCATGGAGCCAGTTTCGAGGCTGAGGCGCGCGTACGAGCGCTTGCGAGCCTCGACGATTATGTGTTGCAGCATCGCGCGCGCCACACCCTTGCGCCGATGTGCGGTGACCGTTCGCATGGACTTGACTTCACCATGTGCGGAAGTGAGCTCTTTCAGAGCGCCACAACCGAGTAATTCGCCTTGAGACCAAACAGTCCAGAAAGTGATTTCCGGTTTGAGCAGGCCGCTGAGATCGAGCGCATGCACGCTCTCGGGCGGTGAGAGCTGATGCATGTTCTCAAGATGTTCGGAGAGGAGTGCGCGGATTTCGGGCCCGGTGAGATCATCAACTCGGATCTGCATGATCATTCGGATTTAAAGCCGCCCAGCGCGGCCCTTACGCACGTACGCACAGCACGAGCGCGAGGTTGGGGCGGCTACGACGTGTGATCATGGACAACCCGCCAGCCAGCTACTGTGTGTATCCAGACCAGCGTGAACCAGCCTGATTGTTCGGGCTCTGTGCCACCCGAGAGTACGAAGCGGCCCGTCACGAGTGCCGACTGTTCAGAAAGTACCTGGACCCTTACGTTCTCCATGCGCAGGCGCTGCTTCGGCTTGCCATCGACGAAATAGGCTCGAGCGAAGGACGCTTCAATCGCCTCAATCGTCGGACGGGGGCCTTTTTTTGGTCATGGCCGTGACCGACGGGTCGTAGATTGCAAGATGGCCTTTCAGATCGCCGCGGTTCCAGGCTGCAACCGACGCCTGCAAGACCGCCAGAATTTGTGACTCGTCTTGCTCGTTCATGATCCCCGTTGCGCTTTCGCCTGACCCAGCGCAGGCAGCCAGAATGAGGTAGCAACCGATGACGAGAACGGCAAAGGCGCGCCTTGTCGCTGTCACGATGTCGCGTCCTGATTGGCTGCTCACTCGATTGCAGCCTCGAGCAAGCATTGGAATTCCCGCGCGAAATCGACCGAAACACGGGCGTGTACCGCCCCTTGCTTGTCGAAGAAGCGATCCGTCCCGCTAAGGCCGAATACACCTTCGTGCCAAACGTTGGGATGAATGTATAACCCTCTGGTGCCATCAAAGCGAAAACAGACGAAGCGCTGCGGCGTCACGTCATCGCCCGGCAGGGCCAGAGGGACATAGAACGGGCGATGGTCGAGTGGAAAGAACAGTTGACCTCCGTCGGGATGATAGTTCGCATGCCACAACATCATTCGACGCGGCGCGTCTGCATGGTCCGTCCGAGCCGACTCCGGGGGCTGTGCGTACGCGAGTATGTAGTGACCACCCACGGCCTCGTTGCGACCGTACAGAATGTCGCCTTGCCATTCGCTGACGAAGATTCCCTCAGTCGTTCCAGCCTGGTCCCCAGTGTCTTCATCGATAGGCCGGCTGCCCTGAGAAGGCCAGCGCACGATCTCGACGCGGCATTCGTCGGGGTTGGCGATCAGGCACCCATAACCTCGGAGCGAGTCCGAAGTCGCGTCCACTACGGGCATTCGGATGCGCGTGAGCCCAGCAGGCAATTCTGGATGAAGGTAGTCGATTGGCGGCAAGAGCTTTCCCCAGGTTGCACTACATGGATGGTTGTCGGGCGCGCGCGAGCCGCTCGCTCACCGACGTCGCGCCCGCTTTGTACGAGAGGTCAGGTCTCAGACTTGGCGCTGGACGCTGGCTCATTCTTGTGGGCGCCGCGAATGTTCAGGATTGCCAAGGCGATCTGCAGGACGATCAGCGCGTAGGCACGGTCATCCCAACCCCAGACTATCCAAAGCACATTGCTTAGCAGAAAGCACCAAAAGCCGATCTCACGCTTGTGTTTCGCCTGCGACGCAATAAGCCATGCGGCGAAGATTGTAACGATCATTGCCGGCCACTGAAGTTGATGCAAGTAATCCATTTTTTGCTAAGGGACCATTTCAGTGGGACGTCACCGCGCCACCAGGCCTTGGGCAACCATGTAGGGCATCCGTCGCGCCGGTGGATGCTAGCGATATCTGCGCAGGTACAGCAAGGATGCAATCACTGCGCCGATGGCAGGCAGTGCGAGTGCTGCGAGGTGGGTGAGCACACCGAAATCGAACCATGGCGGGCGAAACCATAACAGAGCGGCAGAGAGCAGCGTTGAAACGAGCAATGAACGACCCGCGAAGGCGTTGGCCGAGTACCAAAGCGTAGGATCGGCGAGGGTTTGCGGAGTGCGAAAGCCGTACAATCGATTGGGCCGGACGAGGCGCAGCGCCAAAGGTAGCGCGACGACGAAGAGGAGGGCGCATAGTGAGAAGGCGACGAGGTCTGGCAAGGTACACTCCTCAGGGACGCCACTTTAGTGCGGGTTCTGTGGCAGACCGTCAGCGATCTCATAGTAGTCGCCTTTCTCCGCCACGAAAATGTGCATCGCCAGCCGAGTAGCCGTGGGTGTGTCGAAAGCGCCCATCGCGACGCCGATCCAGTCGCGCGCCGGCGGATCAAAGAACAAGCAAGATCCGCACGTGGAGCAGAACCCCCTTCGTACCTTCGCTGACGAGTGATACCAGGTCAAGTTCTCGGCCCCCGTGACCGCGACCGCTGCCTTGGGCACGTCCGTTGAGGCGAAGTAGTGACCCGAGTGTTTCCTGCACTGGACGCAATGGCACGCATCGGGAGGCTTCAGCTCTCCGGTCACCACAAAGCTAACCCGTCCGCAGAGACACGAGCCTTTATTGATAGCCGCCATGATTGGATTCCGTAACATTGGGCGTGACCGCGGCGAACGAAGCTGACGGGGGCCCGAAGGAGGAACGCAAGCGCCGTCCGGGCGCTGTCGTCCGGGTTGAGCGAGAGCCTGGGCCGCACGATCGTTGATTACCCCGGCAACACCGTGATGATTTTGACGCGCCGTCGATGCCGCCGGAGCAGGTAATTGACAAAATCGCCGATTATCAGGTTCGGCTTCCCCGAGCCCTTGTTAACGACGCGGCAAGACAGGACTTTGGTCGCGGCATTCCATTGAATGTTGATGGAACCGCGACGGTCTCGCGCTCGGCTCCTTAGTTTAGTCCAACCAGGAGCGCGACCGGCCTTACGCTCCAACAAGATCTCGAAGTCGTGCGCGTCGAGCTTCGGATCGTTGGCGATTGCATCGCGTACGCTTGCCCCCGGGGTGCATATCACTTGAACCAGAGTTTGCATCTTCGCCTCCCCGCTACGGCCTAATGTTTGACAGGAGCGGCTGCAAAAAGGGCGCGAAGCGGTCTTCGAACGTCCGCCCGATGGAGGCGTCAGGCCTCAAAGCCACCGGCGCACCCTTGCTTGGTAGTCCGTGTACTCACCGCCGAACAGCTTGGCGAGAACACGCTCCTCGGCCGCCATTTGAAAGCGGCCGATGTAGAGCACGAAGACGAGCGGGCCAATGAGTGCCCAAACCGAAGCTAGGAATACCGCCCACGCGACGAGAACGCACAATAGACCCACGTACATGGGGTTGCGTGTGATTCGAAAGACGCCAGAGTTCACCAGAGAAGAGGCCTCCTCCGGCTTCGTGGGATTGAGCGTTGTTCGCGCTCGCCGGAATTCCAGGACTCCCGCAGCGCTGAAGCCGATACCCGCCAACGCGATTGCTGCAGTGGCACCGAGGCGGAGCGCACCGGAGATCTGGAGCCGCGGCAAGAGCAGAGAGATGCCCCACATTGCGAGCGCGATCGCTGCTGCGACGGCGGGTGGCGGGATCTTGGCTTCGAGTGACTTCATGCGTGCGATCGTGGGACCTGACAAACCAAGCTAACCGGCAACCGGAAGGACGGCGCGATCAGCGCCGCCGAGGGGCGACCGGTTGAATGAGAGGTTAGATGTGGCCATTCCTGGCCGCCTGTTGCGGCAACGCCATGCTGTGCCACCATATAGCGCATTCCGAACACAGTCCAGCGTCAAACTGGGCTCGCAAAATTCCGTCTAAGGCCATGCGCGGAAGCGGATCGCCGAGCTTTCGCGTCACCACGTTCGTTCCGGCGGACGCCGCCCAGACTTGGAACAGTTCCTCGGATGTCACTTGATATGTGACATGCCAATGCGCGAGCCCGCCTCTCGGGGAAGATGTCAGGATCTCATACGTGACGTTGATATCAGCTTGCAGCTTGACGCGCTGCCAGTACTTTGCGAGTTGTTCGTGGCCTCGCTGTTCGGCAAAAGGCGTGTTCCGGTAGATGCCATCTCTCGTAAACAGGGCACAGAAGCGTGACTCGTCACGCGCTTCCCACGCGCCTTTATAGCCCCGCATGAACTGCTCGATATCCATCCGCATCTGTCTCGCTACTTCGACACCTAACGGAGTCTTAGTAATGCAGCGTCATCGTCAGACCCACGCTCCGACCGTCGTACGTGAAGCTTGCGTCAGAGAATGAAGGGGCGGCGAGCACGGCTTTTGCGTCGTTTGAAAATCCATACCCTTCTGTCGGGAGCCCGAACCAAGTGGTGTCGAGCTTGCCATTCATGTTTTCATCATGAACGACAGCCATCGCATACGTTCCCGGCGGGACATCTTCAAAGTCACAACGGATTGTTATCCATGGAATCCACCGGTGCTTTGCGCATGGCTGGATTAGTTCAGCATCTTCCTGGCAGCTCCAACGTGGTTAATCCGAAATCTCGGGCTCGACGAGCATTGCGAGCTGTGCGAGCGACTCCTGCCAGCCGAGATAGCACATCTCGACCGGAATCGCCTCGGGCAGGCCCACCTGCTCTACGTTCAGCTCGGTTCCGCACGAGACTTTCGTCAAGATCACTGTCGTCTGCATTTCCCCAGGCAAGTTCGGATCATCAAAGCTGTCCGTGTAGCGAATCTTTTCGAATGGCACCAGTTCGCGATATTTGCCGCCGAACGAGTGACCGTTCCCTGTTGAGAAGTTCGTGAACGACATCTTGTAGGCGCCACCGACTTTGGCATCCATGTTATGCACCTTGCACGTGAAGCCATGTGGCGGCAGCCACTTAGCCATCGCGTCGGCTTCTAAAAAGGCCCGATAGACGCGCTCCGGATTCGCGCGGAGCACGCGGTGAAGTCGGATGGTGCCCTTGGACATATTCAATTCACCTCTTGATTCGTGGTTGTACCGCAGAGTTTGGGATCTGGCGCCAACGCGTTGACCGATGCATTGTGCCGAACATTCGTGTGAAGCCAAGGCCGCAGACTGGCACGAACCATGTGCGATTGGCAATACTGGCAGGCAGGCAGCCTGCTGCGACCGGCATTTAGCCGGCCGAGGGATCCGGGGCCGTGCGACGCAGCATGTCCTGCATCGCGCCGACCGCGAAGGCATAACCTTCAGCGCCCAACCCGGCGATCACCGCGGTCGCCACCTTCGAGATCAGCGAGTGATGGTAAAGGGCCTCGCGGCGGTGGATGTTCGTGATGTGAAGCTCGATGATCGGTCCGGGAAACATCTTGAGCGCGTCCAGGATTGCGATCGAAGTGAATGAGTAAGCGGCGGGGTTGATGACGATGCCGCTGCCACAATCGATGGCTTCATGGATCCAGTCGACCAGTTGGCCCTCGTGATTTGTCTGGCGGAACTCGATCGGACGCCGGCCGGCCGCTCGCCGGCACTGTGCTTCGACCTGTCGAAGTGTCGTCTTGCCGTAGATCTCGGGCTCGCGTTTGCCGAGACGATTGAGATTCGGGCCGTTGAGCACATAGATCGGAGCCCGCATCGAAAGAGATTTCGGCCTCATTCACGTCATCCTTTGTAGCCCATGACGCGCGGAAGCCAGAGAACGGTTTCGGGAACGAACGTGATGAGAGCGAGCACGACGACCGCGGTGGAAATGAAGGGCGCAGATTCGCGCACTATGGCGACCAGCGGCTGCTTGGTCATGTTGGCCACGATGAACAGCAACAGCCCGAACGGCGGCGTCAGCAGACCGATCATGATGTTGACCACGACCACGACGCCAAAGTGCACGACGTCGATACCCATCAGCTTCGCCGTGGGGATGAAAATCGGAACGATGATCAGGAGGATCGTCGTGCCCTCCAGCAAGCAGCCCAGGACTAGCAGGATCGCGTTGACCAGCAGCAGGAACCCGATCTTGGAAAGATGAAACCCGGCGACAAAGGTGGCGACCGAGGCCGGCACGTTTTCGATCGTCACGACGTAGTTGAAGACCAGCGCGCCGGCGATGAGCATCCCGACCGACGTCGTCGACCTGGCGCTCGAAAGCAGGACGTCATAGATCTGGCGCCAGGTCATCGCGCGGTAGATGAGTGATGCGGCGAGCAGGGCGTAGGCGGCCGCGGCGGCGGCGCCCTCGGTGGGCGTCATCACGCCTCCGTAGATGCCCACGAGGAGGATCACCGGCAGCAGCAGCGCCGGAAAGGCATTGATGGTCGCACGTGGAATCTCGCGTAACGCCACCGGTGGCTCAACGGGGTAGTTGCGGCGGCGCGCTATCACCGCGTTCATCACCATGAACGCCACGCCGAGAAGCAAACCGGGAATGACGCCGCCCAGGAAAAGGTAGCCGATCGATGCGTCGGACACCAGCGCGTAGATCACCATCGGGATCGACGGCGGAATGATCGGTCCGATGATCGCGGACGAGGCCGTGATCGCCGCTGCGTACGCGACCGGGTATTTTCCATCGCGCGTCATCATGCCGATGATGATCCGCCCGATGCCGACTGCATCGGCGATCGCCGAGCCCGACATGCCTGCGAAGATGACGTTAGACACGACGTTGACATGCCCCAGGCCGCCGCGGAAGCGACCCACCAGCACCAGGCAGAACTTGAGAAGCCGGTCGGTCAAACTGCCGGTATTCATCAGGTCCGCAGCGAGAATGAATAGCGGCACCGCAAGCAGCACGTAGCTGCTGTATAGGCCGTTGAGTATCTGCTCGGCTGCGGTACCTGGATCGAGATGGGCGACGATCAGGTAGAGGATCGATGCGCCGATCATCGAAAGTCCAATTGGAAGGCCGATTGACGCCAGCGCAACCAGCACGATGACGCACAGGACGAACGGCGACACGCCCATCATGCGCCAAGGTCCGTCGTCGTCGAGCGATCGCCGCTCGGCGGCGCCTGCCACGCGCGCCACGCCAGGCGGACCTGGCGCAGAATCACTACAACCGCGAAGATGAGGTAGATCGAGTAAAGGTAATCGAAGCGCATGTGCAGATACGCCGAGTGCTCGCGCTTCATGAACACGACGTAACGCCATGTCGCCGGCAGCGAGAGCCCGATCAGCACGATCAGCGAGATGCTCGCCACGATCGCGAAGACGCGTCGGACGCCCGGGGACACCAAGTTGTAGAAAATGTCGAAGCGCACTTCGTCGATATCCGTGACGATGAACGATGCGCCCCACAACACCACCCATACCCAGCACAGGACCGTGACTTCCTCGGTCCAGCCCAGCGGACGGTTCAGCGCGTATCGAAAGACGATCTGCAGCAGGAACGACAGAAACATCGTCGCGATGAGCGCGACGGCAACATTCTCGGCAAGCCTTTGCAGCCAGCCGACGATGCGTCGCCCACCGGCCGGCGGCGTAGTGGGCTCGGCCATCGAAGCCGGCCCGGATTACAGCGCGTTGATGCGCTCGAGCGCCCCCTTGGGCCAGTCGTTGCCGTACTTGTCGACGTATCGCTTCTGCGCGTAGGTGCGGAATGCGTTGACGTCGGGCGTGTAGACCTTCTTGCCCTCGCCTTTGAAGTACGCGATGACGTCCTTCTCCTGGCTTTCCAACTTGACCGTGTAGTCGTCGATCGCCTTCTCGGCCGCATCGCGGAATCGCGCCTGCTGATCGGGCTTCATCGCGTCCCACGTCTTGGACGCCACGGCCATGACGTCATAACCGACGACGTGCGAGGTGAGCACGAACTGGGTCGTCACCTCGTCGAATTTCATCAGCTTGCTCAGCACCAGCGGATTGTCCTGGCCGTCGATGGCACCCGTTTGCAGTGCCGTATAGACCTCGGCGAATGCGACTGGCGTGGGATTGACGCCGATCGACTCGCCCAGGAATTGCCAGAACTCGCCGGGCGGCATGCGCAGCTTGATGCCCGCCAGGTCAGCCGGCGTGCGGATCGGCTTGTCCGGTTTGAGGTTGACGTGCCGGGAGCCGAAATAGACCGGCGTGATCAGCTCGATCTGGAGCTGGTCGCGCGCCATCTTGATGAAGTCGCGGCCGACGTCGCTCTTGAATGTCTTCTTGAGGTGGTCGACATCGCGGAACAGGTAGGCCGAGGTCATCAGCGACCACGCCGGAAGCTGCTTCGAAATGTCCTGCGGCGCAAGATTGACCATCTCCACGTTGCCCCGCTGGAGGGCGACGAGCTCGGTGCCCTGTTTGAAGAGCGTGTTCGCCCAGTACGGCTGAAAGTCGAAGTCGTTCTTCATCGCCGCGCCGAACGCCTTGTACGCCTCGGCGCGCAGGTCCTGCTCGGTGAACGCGCAGCTGAAGCGGAGCTTCGGCTTGTCCTGCGCGAGCAGCCGGGGCGACGGCTGCGAGGGCGAGCGCGGAGGCGCCCGCCTGAAGAAGGCTGCGACGTGAAATCATCGACGACATGGTTGGTCCTCCAAGCGGATAGGTTTTGCCCACCGGGTGGCGGGGCGCTCTTGTGAGTCGGACGATAACCGTTTTATCGGAGGATTGCAATTCCATCGGTTATTATGCCGGTGATATCATCGGCATGGAGCCGCCCGCAGGTCGCGCTGCGGACAACTATGGGGGGTTGGACTCAGGATGCTCGACGAGGCGCTGGAAACCGGAACCATCGGCGAGAGGACTTATCGGCGCATCCGCGCGGATATCGTTTTCGGCCGGCTCGCGCCGGCAGAACGCCTCACGCTCGACCGAATGCGCGACGCCTACTCCGCGAGCGTCAGCACACTGCGCGAGGTGCTCAACCGGCTGTCCTCGGAAGGGCTGATCATCGCCGAAGGCTCGCGCGGATTTGAGGTCATGCCTATTTCGTCCGGTGACCTGCGCGAAGTGGCCGCGATGCGCTGCTTGCTGGAATCGCACGCCTTGCGGGATTCCTTCGAAGCGGGCGACATGGATTGGGAGGGCGGGGTGGTGGCGGCCCATCACAAGCTGGCGTCGATGGAACGGCGCATGGCCGCGGGTGAGCTCTTGATTGCGGAGATGTGGAAGCGCTACGACCAGGAATTCCACCACGCGCTGATCTCGGCGTGTGGCTCCCGCGTGCTGCTCGAGGCACATGCCAGCATCTACGACCGGTATCTGCGCTACCAGATGATTGCGGCGGTGTATCGCGGCGAGGTCGCTGCGGGCGAGCACCGGCGGCTGCTCGAATGTGCGTTGAACCGGGATTGGAACACTGCGCAGACCACCCTCACCAAGCATGTGAACGATTGCGTCGATCACATGATTTCGAAGCGCTTGGTAGCTTGAGAGTTGTCGGGCTGTGCCGATTCAATGGCAATTAGGAGCTTACTTCGCTAGTCGCAGAGAAACGCGATGGGTGTCAGTTGGCGCCTGACGGACCAAGCCAACCCGCGACCGACGCGCCCAAGCGCCTGCGGGGTCCGATCGAGCGGCAGCCACAGTGGTCGACCAGGCTCGTGCACGGTGGCCTAGCAGCCCTCCGTAATGACAAGGTTCGATGACGCGGAAGCCTTTCGCAGATTAAGGAGCGGCTCGTATTCGGAAGATCTGTACCAGTCCTTCAACCTGTTCATGGTCGGAAACTCGAGAATGACCAGTCGCTTCGGGGTCCAGTTTCCTTCCAGTACCTCGGTAGCGCCGCCACGCGCGAGATAGCGGCCGCCAAACGCCGCGATGTTTGCACCGATCTCGTTCTTGTAACCTTCAAATGAAACGGGATCCGTAACCTCGATATCCACAATAACGTAGGCAACCATTCGTCTACCTTTCTCGTTGCTCGTGCGTAACCCGCAAGGAATGCGGCCTGACGTGTGACATGAGCGACGGTTGGAAGCCGTCCGCTCGATGGAAGGCGCCCGCGCTGGCCCTTGCCGAATAGGCTGTACATGGGGCGACGCTCCTTCAAGTCGCCGACGGTCGTCTGGCAAGCCGCAAAAGGCGCGACTGCAACGCGCAAACGGTATGCGACGGACCCCGTGACATACAAGGGGCTAACGGGCCGGACGGGGCGCAAGCGCCGCCGAGGGGCGTGTCGCGTCGAGCGAGAGGTTAGCCGTCCGCGTAGCGCTCATTTGGCGACAAATTTCTTTAATTCAGCGTAGTGGCTGGCGCGCGTCTCGTCGCCCTTTGCGCGATATAGAAGCTCCAGCTCTTCGAACACATAGCGGCTTGGCGCTCCGGCGGCTTGGCGCTCGCGTTCCAGGCGAAGTTGGATCTCGAGTGCTTCATCAATGCGATTCAGGGCGCGTAGTGCCCAGGCAACCATCCAATAGGCAACTCGCGTGGCTTGCAGATCCGTGCCGCGTTCGCGTAGCACGACTGCCTGGCTAAACTGATCCAACGCTTCTTCGTATCTGCCGAGTTCATATAACGCGTAGCCCACGTTGTTGCGAAGGGAAGCTTCCCATTTCTTCGCGGAAGATTGCGACGATGCCTGCACAAGCGCAAGCGCCTCTAGTCCCCATTTAAGCTGGTCGGCCGGTTCCGTGTCGACGAAGGCGAGCATATGGAGGGCGTCCACCGCCAGGCCATCAAGTTGCGCGCTCTTGGCGGTTTCAAACGCCTGCTTGTACGCCTTTCGCGCGCTCTCTTTTGTGTCGAGCGTCTGCGACTCCGGCGGATGCGTGGCGGAAGAATAGGTTCGGCCCAGTTCCAGCCAGTACCGCCCACGAGCCTCTGCGCTCGCGGTCTGGAGCTGCGGCTCGAGACCCTTCAGGATTTCCTGAGCCTTGGGAAAATCTCCTCGAAGGCCATATGACCGCGCAATTTGCGTTTGCAGGATGACTGCATCGTCACCCGTTGCCGTGACAAGAGCGGAACGAAAGCGCTGCTCACTCTGGATCGGGTCGTCGAAGTTCCAGAGTGGTGCCAGGTCAATAGCCATAGCGGAGGATACGGTAGCGACGAAAGCAGCGGCAAAGAGCAACGGACGACACATAGGGAATTGCCAACGGCGCGACGAAGGACGAGCCGCGGGCTCGCGCGTCATTTCGCAGGAGACTCGGACACGCTCCTACCATAGACCACAGCTTCCCGTACCGCTGCGGGAGCGCCTGCAGCAAGTGGCTGATCCGGGCGAGCCCCAAGCGCATCATTCACCGTCGAGAAAGCCAAGCGAAACGCGACGAACACCGTGGCATCGAAAATTTCGTCATCCGTCATTCCGACGTCACGGAGCCGTTCGACGTCCTCAACCGTAATTGCATTCGGCTCACGCGCGACCTGCCCGGCCCATGTAACGAGCGCTTCCTCGCGAGCAGTTAATGATGTGGCCTTCTTGCGTTGCAGGACTGCGGCAGCCGTGGCGGGATCTGTTTCGGTGGCCAACGTAGTGCCCCAAGCCAGCGCGCAATAAGAATCGCCAATTGAGGCGGCCGTCGCACAAACAAGAAGTGCACGTTCGCGAAGTGGAAGTGCAGCCTTCTCGGTTAGCAGCGCGCGTACGTTCATGAACGCATTGAATACGTCCGGCCGCCACGCCCAAAGTCGCGTTAAGTTGCCCACATATCCGTCTTCCGCGAGGTCACGCGCGTAGAGCGCTGAGGCGGATTCGTTGGCGCAGGGCTCGGACAAGAACATGACATCTCCTCGAATGTCGGGCCTCTGATGACGCCTAGCGAGCTAAGTCTTAGGCGGCATGCTCACCGTCAGCCCTCAAGCCGCGCGCCCTCGGACTGTCGTGATTGGCGGCGAGCAGGCGACGGCGCTCAGCACCTCGCCGTGCATTTCCCATCGGCGTCGAACTCCATGGTCTTGCCCGAGAGCAGGATGCAAGCGGGCACCTTGACGGCCTTCATGAAAGTTTCCGTCTTGCTGCCCGGCCGAACCTTGCCGCGGACGGTGCCGACTTCAGCGGATCCTGCGGACAGAATTCGCCCTCGATGCCACCGAGCGGCGTCACTTTCACGGTCTGAGCCGTGGCAGGAAGACTAAGTGCGGCGCCGAAGACGGTCAAGCCTGCGAGCCAAGTCGCGCGATTCATGGAACCTCCATACGTAGTACTTCGAAGAACTAACCTACCATCGTCGCACCAATGGCGGCAAACGGGGTCCGCTCAGGCGATAATCTTCGTAGGGCCGCTCGACCTTGGCGCGCGGGGACTGCCGGTCGCGCAACTACCGATCCGACGCCCCGGTTGGAAGCGGAACGGCGGCGGGCGCGACCGGTCCAATCGACTTTACGCCAGAGGAGGTCCCATGTCGAAATACATCGATGCCATCGTCATCCCCGTTCCCCGAGCCAGCCTCGACACCTACAAACGCATGTCCACAGAATGGGGCAACGCCCACCTGCGCCACGGTGCCTTGTATTACTCCGACTCGATCAGCGACGACGCTCAGCCGGGCAAGGTCACGTCGTTTCCCCAGGCCGTGCAGCTCAAGGACGGCGAGGTGATCGCGTTGGCGTGGGTCGTGTATCGCAACAAGGAGGATCGCGACCGCATCAGCAAGGCAGTCATGGAGGATCCGCAGCTCAAGGAGTCGATGGACCCCTCGAAGATGCCCTTCGACGGCAAGCGCATGTTCTGGGGTGGCTTCGAGACCATCATCGGTCTCGCGGGCGGCCAGTAAGCCAGGCCACGGAGGATCAGCACGCTGACCCCAAGCCCTTAGCGGGAGCGTCCCCTCGAACGCCGGATTGGACGTCACGGTGCGGGCTTCTCAGCCCGCATTAGCTCAGGAACTCCATTCCGTACTTCGCCGCAATCGCTCTGAAGTCCGTGGCGGCCCCCGGTCGCGACGGGCTTCCGCTATCAACCGTCGACGCGGCCACTTCGGCAATGAACGCGTCAAAGATACCGCCTGGGGAACTGATGATGAGCTGGCGTCCGACTTCCGGGCCGATACAGATAAAGCTGTGAGGGGTGCCTCTCGGAACAAATACCGTATCCCCGGGACCTAGCTTCAGCATCCTTTCGTCAAGCTGAAAGTCGTAGTGCCCTTCACAAATGATGAATGTCTCGTCATATGTCGGGTGCCGATGAAGCGTAGCACCAGACTGCGGAGGTTCGATTGCTTCGCAAAGCGTATAGCCGCCTAGATTGTGTTCGGCCGTGGTCGTGAAGGTCATGGTCATTCGACCTATCTTGTAGACCTTTCCTTCTCCAGGTGTGAAGTGTCGAGGATGTACGTCATTGTTCATTGCTGTTCCTGTTGTCTGGTTTGCCCGCCAGGGTTACGTCAACTTCGATCCCTGCCACGGTCACGTGTGCTTCTTCAGCCAATGGATGCTCGTGGGCAGCCCACTCGTGAAGGCAGAGCACGACCGTGCCATCCGAGTCGAGGATTTGCCCGAAGTCGTCATGGGGGGGACGTGTCTCCGGCTGGCCAAAGAGGGACTGGTACCATTTGAAGCTGGCAGCGACATCGCCAACCCCAATGATCGTCCATGTGCGCTTCATTTGCGGGATCCTACTGCGCCGTAACGAACCAAGCTAATCGGCCGCGAGCCGACCGCGCGCAAGCAGCGCCGGCGAGCGATCCGGTGGAGCGGGTGGTTAGGCGCCGACATGGTCGAACTGAATTCAAACAATAAGCGAGGCACCGAGCACGATGATGCCTGCAGTCGCAACGTTCCAGGCAATCGAACGTATGCCAAGATAATATGTATCAGGCCTAGCAATACGCCGATCAACACCGCAAAAAGCTCTAACGATAGTCGCGTCATCTAGTGCGCGGCGCCTGACGAACCCACGTAACCGGCGACCACCAATGCAAGAAGCGCCGCCGCCACCGACGATTGGGCGACGAAGCAACGTATCCGGCGCGTCCGGTCGAGCGCATCGTTAGGGCGCACATTCGATTATTTAAGTTTTCGATCCTCACGTTTGGCCGCCGCCATCGCTTCAGGCTCCAGCTCCTCAGCGTATCGATTGAGCCTGATGAACACGCCCCAACCAGCAAGCAACAGTCCCACAGAAGCCAAAAGACTCGCTGCGTACGGCAACTGGGAAACATCTTCATGGATCGCCTTGAATGTCGCAACCAGTCCTTCGATAGCAAGAGCAACGATGAGTACAACCAGGAAGCGTGACAGAAAACGGCGCACACGAGTGGGCGCGCTGATATGAGCGTCACGAATGACCTCTTCCTCCAGTATCGTCTGACTTATTTGAAGGGCGACAACCGCGGCCGCGAGCAAGCCCACAGCCTCAATGACTGTCTGCGCCGCAGCCCGGTCGAACGCGCCGACAAGCGCAGTCCAGCCGAGCCTCGCAGAGATCACGATGAGTATGATCGCCGCGCAGGCGAACAAAACGGCCATCAGTCCATGGATTGTCGAGATAAGACGCAAGACGTTTTTCATTTTGAGATCTTTCGGCTAATGGCTCAGAGGCGGCCCACTGCGCCCTGACGAACCAAGCTAACCGGTCCGGTTGAGCGAGTGGTTAGGCCACATCGGGTGCGCATACGAACGCTGCTCGATCTATCTGATATCAGTGAAATAGCCGCTTACTGAACCGTCGGGATTAAGCACGGTCATTCGGGTTCCCGAGCGTTTCACCGTGAAGCAACGTTCTTGTCCGGCGCGGATGGTTCTCCAAGTCGTGCAATAACCTTGCTCCGAAAGGCGCCATGTCCCCGCATCGCCAGTGGAACCGGCTGAGATTGATGCAGAACCATCCGATAGGAGCTTAACGCTCGCGGGAGCGCCACTTGCCGTTGTTCCAACCAAGGTCTTGCCAACCCATGTTTCTTGGATCTCGTTGGGCGTCATTGATTGCTCTTGGGCGAGCGCGGGCATAGTCAGACAAGCGCACACCAGTACCGATGCAGCTCTACCGTACGTCATGGGCAACCTCCGTCACACGGACTTGAGTCGTGCAAGTGCGGCCAACCTTCTAGCTAACCGGCGGGCCGCGTCGATGCACGCCAAGTTGAGGCCGCATGCCGGCCCGTCCGGTTGAGCGCAGGGTTAGGCGCACGTGGTTCAATCGACGATGAAAAGCTTGGCTCCGCGCTCAGTATAGGAGCGGTGAGGTTCTTCATTGTCTGCCACTTGGTAGCTCATGCCAGGTTTCAGCGTGAACTTTCGCCCGTCTTCGAGTTCGGTGTGAAGTTCGCCATCCGTGCACAGGAGAATGTGGCCCTTGACGCACCAATGATCGGCGAAGTAGCCAGGCGAGTACTCGACCATGCGGACGCGGATAGCTCCGAAGTGTTGCGTTCGCCAGTACGCACAGCCGCGTTCGCCCTTGTGTTCAGTAGGCGCGACCCGCGACCAGTCAGTGGTTCCAAATGGAATGCCTGACATCTGCACTGATGACTCCTTCGCGAAAAGTGTCTAACGAACCAAGCTAACCGGACGCGAGCGGACGGCGCGTAAGCGGCGCTGGCGGGCGTCCGGGTTGAGGTTAGGCGCCGTTAATGCTCAATCTCCACCACGATGTTCGCCTTCGTCGACGGGGCGTAAGCTGCTTCGTATGCGGAAAGCAGCTGTTCCAGCACTCTGCTACCCGGACGCTGAGGGTTCGTAACGTAAATGGCAAAATCCGGAACGCGATTAATGCGCTTCATCAGCTGAAGCATCGATACACCTTCAACGATTACGGGACGGGGCAATGTAAACCGTCGTTCGATGATGCGATTTACCTGGTAGTCGAGATGGGTGAGGTAATCCTGCGAAGGGATCAGAAAAAGATCGGCCTCGATAAGCGTCACATTGAAGTGCCAAGCAAGGTAACGTCCAAGCGTGGTCTTTCCGACACCATCGCGACCATCAATCGTGACGATTACGCCCGGAAGCCCTCGCATGACCCGTGCCAGGGCATCCACGACCTTCAGATAGCCTGGAAGAACGGCGGGCAAGGTTGCGCCTAACGAACCAAGCTAACCGGCGTCCACCAAGGCGCAAAGCGCCGCCGGCGGGCGTCCGTGCTGATCGCGTGGTTAGGCGGCATTCAACGCTCTTGGCTTCGCAGCAGGTCCGGCAGTCCGCCGTGCGGACCAAGCGGATGTCGCGGGACATCCTCCCACCAATCGCTGGTCTTCATGTCAGCTCGCCGCGAGGGATTGAGCGGATAGAAGATGCGACTGCCCTGCTTCGGTGCCTCGCCACCGACCAATAGTAGCGCCTCGTGTTCGCCGTTATTGATGAAGCAGTGGCAGATCCCTGTGCCGGCTGGAAACGCGGCCAAGTCGCCGGAAACCATGCGGTGCAGGTCTCCATTGATCCATGCGTCGACTTCTCCTTCGAGGACGTAAACGAACTCTTCCTCGTTCTCTTCAGCGTGGGGCCACGATGAGCGCGTACCAGGCGGCAGGCGCTGCAGATTCACACCGATGCGAACGAGGCCGGCAGCCTTTCCCAGACGACGGACTGGCCCCATTCCCTCCGTACTTCGCGGATAGACGTGTGCGCTTTCGGGCAGCTCGTGAGCTGAGACGATAAAGGGAGGGCGTGGAATCATGGCAGTCCCCAGATGGATGCCGAGTGGATAGATTGTGCCGTCTAACGCCCCGGTTCAGCAGCGGGCCGCGCAGCGGACCGTCCGCTGCAACCGGCTGTTAGGCGACGTTCGTGACAAGCGCAGGGCTCAACCTAGTCGCCTTTACAGAAGTGCGCCAACACCCAGAAATTCATTCCGTCGTCTTGCCGTCAAAGTGCTCGTTGTCGGCCTCCGCATCCGCGCGGGTATGGTGGACAACGCCGTCTCGGTGATTGGGCGGCGCGTAGATCGTGTAAAGCTTGAGTGGCACACTGCCAGTATTGATGATGTTGTGATTCGCCCCAGCCGGGACGATGACCGCAAAACCGGGTTGGATCGCCGTCCGCACACCGTCAAGAATCGCTTCCCCGGTCCCATCCTCCACGCGAAAAAACTGATCCAGCGTGTGAACTTCCGCTCCGATCTCTTCCTTGGGCTTCAACGCCATGACGACGAGCTGGCAATTCTTCGCCGTGTACAGCACCCGGCGGAACTCCTCGTTCTTAACGGCAATACTCTCGATGTCCTGTACGAAGCCTTTCATGATGTTTCTCCTTGCGTTGAACAACCGAATTCGCGGAACACTTCGCGTGCCTCATCGGGGCCGAACGAGGGGTTAGATCTGGCGGCCCAAGCGCGCATTACAGAAGACCAGGGTTGCTCCGCCATACCGCCCACGTAAGCGCCGAAGCAAAGCTTACCCAAAAGAGGTATGGCACCAACAGCAGCGAAGCCAAGCGACTGGTACGCCAGAAAGCCACTACCGCGGCCACGATGAGCGCCAGTAGGACCAAGACCTCCGCTGCGGCCAGCGCACCCCGATGCCAGGCAAAAAACAACCACGACCAAAGCGCATTGGCCGCAAGCTGCGCACCAAACAAACCTAGCGCCACCCCCTTGGAACCTGGCGACCGCCACACAAGCCACGCGGCAACCCCCATGAGCGCATACAGCATCGACCACACGGGACCGAACACCCAAGCTGGCGGCGCCCAGGACGGCTTGCTTAACTGCGCATAGAACGATACCGCCTCAACGGAGGCAACGGCCCCCACTGCACCCGCGGCGAACGCAGCCAACAGCCACCCAAGCAAGCCAATCAATTGCGATGACAGGGAACGCGGCGTCATTCGGAGAAGGAAGACCTAACAAGACCAAGTTATCCGGCCCGCCGCTGCCGACGCTCGCCAAACAGAAGGCCCGTACCGGCGGGTTCGGTTGAACGCGTGGTTAGGCGCCGCCAATCGCAACCTCATTCATTAGCGCAAGTTGATTGCCATCAGGATCAGTCAATTCAGCCAACCACAGCTCCGATTTGGATGTTCGATTGACAATGTGTGGACTCGCCGTGAACTGGACTCCGTTCTCTTTGAGAGACGAACACACACCTTGAATGTCTTTGACTTGAAAGTAGATCGCCGAGCCGCGCTGAGCTTTCTGACTCTCTGGAACGACGCCCACAAGCAGACGGATCGAACCGCACATAAAGAAGGCCATTTGAGGCGGCGCCGCGAACAGAAAGGGAAGACCAAGGATGTCGCGATAGAAGGCGACCCCGCGGTCAAAATGGTCGATGGGGATAAGGAGTTGGCCAACAGTCGCGTCGGACAGATTCATTTTGCGTCTCCTCGAGGCGGGCAGTTTTGGCGGGACCTAACGCGTGGTTAGGCGTTGTTGCCGTGGTGGCAAAACTGTGCCAAACGCTAGCGGTCAGTACGTACGTGCTCGGGTTACTTTGGATCAAGAAAGACATCGACGTCACTTCCGACCACTATCTTGCCATCGCCACCCAGCCTACCTTCAAATAGTGAGTGTGTACCGGAACGATCCGTCCGTTTGAAGGTCGCTGTCTGTGTGCCGCAGACTGCGCCATCATCGATACGTGATGTGATTATCAATTGCACACCATCATATGATGCAGTGGCAGGGAGTCCCGAACTCTTGCAGCGAACACCCTCAAAGGTCCATTTACCGGAGATCGACCCATTTGCAGCACGGCTATCGACTTGAAACGCGATGCGGCCCGAATAGATCTTTGACCCTGCGTTGTTTACCCACTTTCCTTCGAGGGAAGGTGGCAATTCTATAGGTTGGGCCTGCTGGGAAAACGCAGGAAGAGAAACCGAGAAAAGAAACGCAAGCGCTGTCGATTGCCACATGTCGGTCTCCCATGTTGTGGATTCGCAACTATTGCAGCGCAGGACCACGACGTCGAGACTGGGTGTCCGTGTTGACCGCCGGGTTAGGCGGCAACGCTGAGAAGTGCAGAGTTGAGCGGCGCGCCCGCACTGGCGCATGGCGAGCCAAAACCCGTATGTGGCGCGTCCGTTCGAACGACGGGTTAGGTGTCACGAGTTCGCTCTAGAAGCTGAGACTCGCGGCACCGGCCTTGAGCCGCTCATGCATCGCACTTGCGCCCTGAATGGTCACGCCATCAATGAAGTCTTCCTGGGTATAGCCACGAGCCTTGACACAAGGCGGGCATGCCCAGATGGTGCCTCCCCGCGCGACAAAGTCCTCCATTAATTTCTTCAGCGGGTCCAAAGGTGGGACATGAGTGACGTCAACAGCCTTACGGCGCACCAGGTCGACGGCTGAGCTGACCAAGAACGCGTAGACCTTCATTCCTGAAGTGATTCCGCCGCATGCAATCGTGAATGCTACGGAAGATAGTTCATGGTCAGTTCCGCGAGTCAACATGACGACCAGTTCGCGGTTGCCTTGGGAGGTTTGCTCGGACATGAATTGCTCCTGTTCGGGTATCGATTGACGGCGAAACCGGGATTAAAGCTTGCGCCATTGCAAGCATTCGCGCCAGCTTTAGGTGTGGGGCAGGGCAGGAGTTGCCGCACCCACATCGTGGTGCACTTGTGGCACCTCCAAACTGCGCGCGTTTGGATCTGAGGGCTGGGACGCGGTGGTGTAGCCTAACGAACCAAGCTAACCGGCGACCCGAAGGGCGGCGTGTACGCGCAGCCGAGGGGCGTCCGGTTGAGCGAGAGGTTAGGCCGCACGATGCTTCGAGCCGCGCGCCAGCGAGTCAGCCACGACCCAAGCAGCGCCGATCAGCGCGAGATTCAAGGCGTTCTCGGACCAGTTCATGCGGCTGGACGGATCCGTCAGGAGCATCGGCGCGTGCACCAGCACGGTGAAGGACGCGTACATGATGGTCAGAAGGATCGTGGCGAGGCGGGCCTGCACGCCGGTCAGGATCGCGGCGCCCGCCGCGATGTGGGCAATCCCGGTCGCGTAAGCCCAGAACTCTTGCGTAGGCGGCAGCCATTTGGGGACCAACGGGGCGGTGAGGTTCATATAGAAAAAGTGCGCTCCGCCGAATAACAGCGCACAAACCCCGAACGCCAGTTGGCCCATGCGCGTGAGGCGCGCGGCCCGGGCCGCATCGATCTTGGCGCTGGCGGCGTAGACGATCAGCCCGCCCGCCGCGATCGCGAGCTGCTCGGTGGCGCCGCTGTAGCTGCCGAACTCGGCGTAGTGGGCGAGCACCACGCGGCCGTTCATCAGGATGACGACAATAAGCGTGTAGTAGATGGTGAGCGCTGCGGCGCCCCGGGCCGCGGTGCGACGCCACTCGACGGCCGCGCCGGCGACGAGCATGAACGCAGCGGCGGCATAGGCGAGCGCGGTGCGGTCGGGAAAGTCCTTGGGCACCGGCTGCCCCAAGTCGAAGTCCGTCCACGCCAGACAGACCATGCCCAACGCCATCACGCCCAGGCCGTAGACGCGCCAGCCAAAGGGCATCATAGCTTTCCCGCGGTCATGACTTTTCCACCTTCAATTGCGAACGCGCGGCCAGAGCGATGATTAGGGCGAACAACACCTTTCGGCGTGACTTCGAATGGCGTCATATCCTGTTGCGGGCCTAACGAACCAAGGTAACCGGCGACCACCAAGGCGCGAAGCGCCGCCGGTGGGCGTCCGCGTTGACCGCGGGGTTAGCCGCCACTTGGGCGCCAGCCGGTGTTTGCCGCGCGCGGCTCAGTCGGAACTGTTGGACTTGCTGGACTTGACAGTGACCGCCATCGCCGCCGCCTCATCCTCGGGGTTTGTCAAAAGGATGATCCCGATTTCCCTCATCTCCTTACTGCGAGGCAGGACGATCAGCTTCTTGATCCGGTCGCCCGCGATGCCAAAGCGTTTGAAGTTGGCGGGCAGCCACTGCTTCAGCTTTGCTTCGTCGACTGGACCCATTTTGTCCAGGTCCGCCAGAATCGCCTTCACTTGAGCCGGACTCGCAAGATCGCTGGGATAGGTCAGGCGGAAAGTATTACTCCTGGACGAGTTGAGATTACTCGACGCCCAAGCGGCCGCCGCGATAAGCAGGGACGCGAGCACACAAGACACGTAACGACCTTTCATTGGGAGTTCCTCCTTCCGTGACAAGTGACGGCTAACGAACCAAGGTGACCGGCGGCCACCAAGGCGCGAAGCGCTGCCGGTGGGCGTCCGTGTTGACCGCGTGGTTAGGGATCGGGCTGTATGCGAGCATAAGGGCGTGCGCAATGGCGAGGCAGTTCATAGAGTTGAATTGAGGCGTAGCGCCTCCAGACGAAGTGCTATCTTTTGCTCAAGTTCAATTAGCTTGAGCTGCAGTTGCCGGCGCCCGGTCGGGTCTGAGGCCGCGTCGATCGATGCCTTAAGGCGAGCGCGCTCGTGAAACCACTCAATTTCAGCTGGAACGACGCCAGCATCTTTAAGGATTTTCATCGGCATGCGAAGTGCCTCGGGCGTTGATTTCCAGCCCGGATCTTCGCGCAAAGGCTTGCCGTAGTTCTCCGCCTGGCTAAGCTCACCGGACTCGGCAGCTTCTTTGAGATGACGGGCGATCTCTTCGTCTAGAGTGCGCATTTAGTGCAGCGTGAGTTTAGATGCCTAACGTTCCGGTTCGGCGGCGTCGCGGCAGCGCCGTCCGCTGCAACCGGTTGTTAGGCGTCATTGTGCCTTTGGCGCCGGAGTACAACATGAGTGGCTTTCTCCGACGCAACGAACTGAACACATTCGTATCCCAGAGCGCGCACGTCAATCCCCTCGAACAGTCGCTCTCCCCCGCCCAGCAGGACCGGCGAGATAGCGACGTGCAGCTCATCGATGAGGCCCGTACGAAGATACTGCTGGATAGTGTTAGGTCCGCCGCCAATGCGCACATCCATTCCGTTGGCTGCGTCGCGCGCTCGGTCAAGCGCCTCGTGAATACCGCCCGTGACGAAGTAGAATGTCGTTTCGCCTTCCATCTGGATGGGCGGGCGCGCGTGATGAGTCAAGATGAAAGTTGGAACGTGATAGGGTGGGTTGTCCCCCCACCAGCCTTTCCAGTTCATGTCGGGCCAGGAACCGCGAATCGGTCCGAACATGTTTCTTCCGAGAATCCAGGCGCCAACATTCTTGAAGCCCCGCGCAGCGAAGTCGTCATCGATCCCCGTTGTGCCACCGTCGGCGCCAAATAGGGTGCGTTGGAACGTGCGTGTCGGGACTAACCACTGGTGCAAATCTGCCCCGCCCACGCCGAGCGGATTCCTGATGTCCTGATTCGGACCAGCTCCGTATCCGTCGAGCGAGATGGTAAAGCCCTCAACTCGGACGCGTGTCATTTTCATGCCTTCCTTTCGATTGACGCCTAACGAACCAAGGTAAGCGGCGACCACCCAGGCGCGAAGCGCCGCCGGTGGGCGTCCGTGTTGACCGCGTGGTTAGGCGTCATCTTCATCTTCATTGTGGGGGCCAGCAACGCAAGTAAACGTCGAACTGTTTGCCCATTCCTTTCACGGCTATACGGGTTGGCGATTCAACTTTGTAGTTACGGTCTCCCACGAGCGTGGTGTTTGGCACGTAGGTGCCTGGTCTGAAGCAGCCGGCCTTACCACAGAATGACACCGAGTACAGATCCGGTCCTGCGGGTGCAATCGCGAGTCCGAAGTCTTCAGAGCACGAGTGCTTCCAGAAGCCCGAATATGGATGGTCAGGTGTAGGGTCGAGTTTGCCCGAGAGATATATGGTGCGGCTCGTAACAGTCAGATCGCTCGTTGGGTCGAATCGGTCGTCCGCCGCAACTCGCGCAGGGTTTGCGCCAAGAACGAGGACAATGACAGTAACAAAGCTAGAGCGAAGCATATTGGATGCCTAACGAGCAGAGCTAACCGACGCGCCGCCACAGACGGCGACCGAGAGCCAAGGAACGTACACGGCGCGTCCGGTTGAGCGTGTGGTTAGGCCGCGCCTATTTGCCATGGCGAAAATGCTGCGCCGAAGCAGTGCTACGCGCAAGCGCCGAACGGACGAGCGGAGCGCGAATACCGATGCGGCGCAAGCCGGCGCCGCGAGCGTGCCATGCGCAGGATGCTGCGTATCAGAGGAGCGCCACTGGCGGGCGCATCGCTGACCGCAGACCATCAATCACTTCCAAGATGCGAGCTATGACATTTTGGACTTTCGACCCGAGGCGATTTTGAACGCCATCGGGAGACTAAGGCCCTGCGAGGTTGAGTAGGCAGCCGCGAGCCGATCAAAGATCGATCTGATACGCCGCTGGGCTTGAACTGTCTGCCCGCGCAGAAGCGCTGCCGTTCGCGCAAGGCTGCCCATCGCGCCCTCCCAAAGGGCGTCCGCGCTCGCTATCGAGTAGGTGAAAGAGTGCGCGGTGACGGTTACGCCTTCAAGCCTGGCCAAGGCAAGCAGCGCCCCAAAGGCGCCATCGTCAGAGTAGCGGAACATCGGTGGTCCCACCGGGACATCGGGTGGCGGCTGGGCATCAGCCTCTGCCATCGCCTCGAGCAACACTCCGTGGAGCCGATTGCGCGCGGGCGCATCCCACCATGCGAACGCGAGCCGCCCTCCCGACACGAGTATCCGTGCGCATTCGGCGACGGCGGCCTCAGCACCAGGAAAATGCCCGACTCCAAAGGCGCAGACGACTGCGTCAAACGACCCGTCAGCAAAGGGCAGGCACTCGACATCCGCTTCGCGAAAGGTACAGACGGGGTTGAGTTCAGCCGCCAGCGAGACCATCCGCGAGGAGATATCCACGCCCGTTGCAACTGCGCCGCGCGCGGCGGCATGTGCAGCCACCACTCCCGAGCCGCTCGCGACGTCGAGAATCCGCATCCCGCTTCGAACACCCGCCGTATCGAGGAGAGGTTCTGCAGCTTGCTCGGTGATCGGAACGAAGAACGCGTGATACGAATCAGCGATTCGGTCATGCGCGGTCCGCTCGAACTCGCCGAACCCCTTTGCGTCAATAATTGGCGAAGTCACCTGGGGCGGTACCTTTGAGGCCTAACGAACCGAGGTAACCGGCGACCACCAAGGCGCGAAGCGCCGCCGGTGGGCGTCCGTGTTGACCGCGTGGTTAGGCCTGCTCATACGGCCGCAAGGAACGATGCGATCGTCGACTCATGACCGCCATGCCAGCCAGGCTCAGCAAGCCTCCGAGCGCGAGCAGCGCGACCAAGCCGAGCGTCGGCACAGAATTCGGCGACACAAGCATGAACGCCGAGTAGTCGCCGTTTTTCACGTTGGCGATTTCGGCGTTGTTGAGTGCCCCCGTAAAAATGGCGACGTCGTACAGGTTCCCGATGAAGCCCGGGCCGCCGGAGGGAAACGTCGTATTCAGCGAATTTCCGATCTGGACCGTGTCCGCCAGATTGGTCGTGTCGTCGGGATTGTAGGTGTTGGTGCCCGCAACCGTGGTGCCGTCGACCGTAAACGTGAACGCGCTGGTGGAAGCCGTGTAGGTCACGGCCCCGAAATGCCAATTGCCGTCATTGAGGCCGCTCAAAGCGCCGGAATTGCTGTCGCTCACGAAGAAGTTGTCGTGCGTCAATCGCCCATCGGGGTGGTTCGATTCGTCGACGTAGAACGCCATCGCATGGTTGCTGGCGGAAGCGTCCAGCGCAGAACTGAGGATGATCGAACTGTTCGCGGTCGTCGCCGTCTTGAACCAGGACGTGATCGTGTAATCGTTGGCGCCGGAAAATGGATTGACGGTGTTTCCGCCGTTGCCCGCGTAGAGCGCGCTGATCGAGCTGTTGCCGTCGAGCGATAACGAATTGCCCATGCGGCCAGGGGGAACAATGGGACTTAGCGCCGGACTTCCGTTTGCCACACCGTCGTAGGTCTGGCCACGGAACGTGCCGAATTTGAGGTTTCCCAGCACGTCTGCTGTCATTGAATTGGCAAAGGTGTACCGGGCGAGCAAGTTACCCGCGGCGAGCGTCGGCTCGGCACTGCCGATTCCGAGCAGCGCAACAAAAAATAGCAGGCCAAGCTTGGGCGAGTTGTGGCGTGACCGCATGAAGCGCTCCTGAAGTGAATCGTGGGTTTCTTGCTTCAAGCGTGGAGCAAACTGCGCTGAATTGCAATTCGAGCTGGGACAGGCCGGAAGCGCCAGATCAACTCGCTGGCTTGGTGCCGCCGCCGTGGGTGCGTCGTCACCGAACTCCTATCGCTGATCTTCTGACCGGTCTTGTATTGGGAATTTGACCTCTGGTTCGGCAATGACCTTCTTTCTCGCGAGAAGTCGGAGGCGCCGCAGTACTATCGCTGCTTCAGCGCTAGCTAGGCCGCGAGTTGGCTAGCGTGCGCGCCATGGTGTGGCAAATTCGCTCGACGTTAGCAAGCGCGCCTGAATACCCGCGCGCGCCCGGAGCTAACGGCTTGGCGATTATGCGAGTCCCGCGGACATTGAAGGTCGCAAAAAAGCCCGCACGCGGCGGGCTCTTTGGGCAATGGTGTGGGGGGGCCTAATTGACGTTGCGGGTGGACAAGGCTGTCTTATCCGGCGTCAAAGCACCACTGGGTCTGGCCGTGCCGAGGGCTTTCTTCGGCGTGGTAGTTGCTGGGCTCTTTTGTGCTACCACGGTCGGTTTCTTTGCGACATCTACCGGCGCTGCGGCCTCGGAATCCTTCATCGAGTAGTCACAGGCGAGCGCGGCGCCTGAACTCACCCCCAGTGCGGCTACTGCCAAGCTGACCAGAAACGTCTTCATGAGAGATACCTCCTCGCTGCGACACGTTTCGATAATCTGCGCCTACGTTGACGCAGCGTCAAGGGGATTTTGCCGAATCACAAACCAAGCCTGCGCTCTTTAATCCGTCCAAAGGAATCCGCCGAACTGGCTTTTGGAAGACCATTGCATATTGAACAAACGGACAGCAATGGGCGAGGTGTAGGAGCCCGCTCGTATCGGCGCCAGCTTCTTCGCGCTCGGTTGCTCAGGGCGAACGGTCAATTTACATCACGTACTTGGTTACAATGCCTCGGGCAGCTCCACGCTTTTCTTCCGCCTTGGCCGGACCCACATCACACCGGGATAACCCTTCAGCGGCGCCAGAGGCTCTCCCATATAAGCCCAATCCACTTTCTCTTGGATGGATAAGTGGTAGCGCGGCTCACGGCCCGTGCGTCCCGAAAACAGTGCGCGTGGGATGTTCACCCACTTTGGCGCGCTCGCGCGTTCGTAGAATAGGGGCGCCCCGCATCGGGCGCAGAAGCTTCTTGTCGCGCGCATCTTCGGTTCGTCGAACCGCGTGATGCGTTCGGATCCCTGCAAGACGCGAAATCGGCTGCGCCACGTACCCACGTACGTAACGTAAGCACAACCTTGGGCCCGACGGCTGGCACCGGAATGGTCGTGCCAAGCCCAGAATGCGGGATAGTCGATCTCGAACTTCACGTCCCCGCAAACGCATCGGCCGGTCGCCTTGGGAGTGGAAAGTTTGCCGGTCTTAGCCCGGCCCGCGGACCTTTGCATGTCGAACCTCGTCAGCGAAAAACTGACTGGTGAACTCCCTCACCGAGCCCTCATCGGGTTTGGGTTCCGACCCACGTGTGGAGCATGCAGTCATGAGCGCAATGCTCGCACAGAGCCAGAGAGCAATGGATCAAATCGAGCTGAGCGAATCTCGGCACATTGCTGGACCATGCCGCCTAACGCTGGATTAAAGCCGAGCCGCGAAGCGGCTTCGGCTTGAATGAGTTGTTAGGCCACAGCTGTGGCACTGATTGAAACATAGTAACCATCTGGGTCACGTACAGAGAACTCCCAAGCGTTCGGGCCGGGGTTGATGTGTGGCTCCTCTTCGAGATGAAGCTTAAGCTCTCGAGCTCGTGAAAGGGTCGCATCATAATCGTCAACGCGAATGAACAAGAGTAGGCCATTCCCGGGTTTTGCAATGTTGGGGTTCGATAGGGGAGGGTGATCGTGGTCGCCCCACCGATGAAGGCAGAGCAGAACTGTGCGGTCAGCATCCAGAACTTGCGCAAAATAGTCGTGTTCTGGAGGGGTCTGAGCTATGCCAAGGAGGGCCTGATACCAATTAAGACTGCGGGGCACATCCCGCACCGCGATCACCGTCCACGTGCGTCTCATAGCTTTTCTCCTGCGGCCTAACGTTCTAACTAACCGGCGGCCCGCTCGTGAACGCAGCCCACGTATGCGGGACGTCCGCGTTGAGCGACGGGTTAGGCGGCATCGGCACAATGTGAGCTAAGGCCGCAAATCTTCCCAGGTCTCGCGCGAGATTAACCATCTCCCATCGACCTGTCTCTCGAAGACGACGAGCCAACGCTCCTTGGTGGTCCCTGACGATCCGCTCGGTTTGGGGGTCTCCTCACAAGTCTCGACGCCGGACGCAACTGCCAGTGCGCCAAGTTCGTGCAACGCCTCAAAGTTACCCACGCAATGATACCTCGCGGACGCGAAGGTCTTTTTCAGATCAGCCGCGATTGCAGCGCGGCCTTTGCGCGGGCCGAACGTCGCATCGACCGTGAATAGCTTCGCCGTGCGCGCGGCGTCACCGCTGTTGTAAGCGGAGTACCAGGCGTCAAGAAATGCCTGTGCCCATGGAGGAACCACGGGCCGCGCCTCTTCGGCCGGAGATCGTCCAGATAATGCTGCCAACGCTATACCTGCGAGCAACGATACGAGAGGTAGAGCGCGCATTTGATGCCGCCTAACGAACCAAGCTAACCGGCGACCACCAAGGGGGGAAGCGCCGCCCATGTTGGATAGGTGGACACTTCACTGAGCCGTAGGAACAGAAGACGCAGCAATCGCCTGCCTTCGGCCGAAGCAAAGTGTGACATTCCGTGCATTCGTAGAAGTAGAGGCAGGCCTCGGTCGGCATGACCTCGACTGCCGCGAACCCGCAACGCGGGCAGGTGAGAACTGACTCTAGGATTGGCTGCGAGTGCATTGGTAGGCGCCTAACTAATCAAGGTAACCGGCGCGACGAAGGACGGGCCGCAGGCCCGTCGACGAGCGCCCGTGTTGACCGCGTAGTTAGGCCTAGGCTAGGCCGATGCATTGAGATTTTTGGACATGTTAATGCCAGTGACAATATAGCCGACCTGTCGGTAGAGGGCCTGTGCGCCAATGTTGTCACCACCAAAAACTTGAAGCGCGATACTGCCTAAGCCAAGTGAGGCAACGATTGACTCGAGGGCGACCAAGGCTCGCTTTGCGTGACCGAGGCGTCGATAGGGCTCCTTGATGAGAATGTGATAGACGTAGGCCATACGAATGCCTTGGCGTTCCACGTTCGCAAACCAGAGGAACCCAACGGTTGCCCCTTCGACAGCCGCCTTGATTTCGTAAAGGTAGTTGTTTGGCGTCGTCAGCCCGTCCGGAAGCAGGCTGTCGAAGATTATTCTGGAACGTTCCAAGGATCCTTCAGCGCACCAGTAGCGGGCCGTCACGTTGTCCTTTGCATATCCAGTTACGGAAGACTCGCGATACTCGGCAAACTCTTCCGCCCGCATTGGCACAAGAACGGACATGGTTCGAGGGACAGGCCTAACGAACCAAGGTAACCGGCGACCACCAAGGCGCGGAGCGCCGCCGGTGGGCGTCCGTGTTGACCGCGTGGTTAGGCGCCTGTTTGCCCATACTCACTCTGATCCTTTCCCGGGAATATATCGCGATCGCTGGGTCTGACGCATGTTTCCCATGAGCAGCCTTTCTCGCCTCGGGAGTGACGACCCAGATCCTCTCGACCACGGGAGGAAATGTCGCACGTAGTGGATTGTCAAGCGTCAAGTTCGGCAGTCCATGTGAGCTCGTCATCGCCGTGGGATCTCAATGATGCCGCCGTTCATCAATCGCTACGAGTGGCACCGAGCCATGCAGAGTTGGGCGTGTCGGGTCGTAAAATGATATGCGAGTGGCGTGCCGCAATTGGCGCAGAAGCTCCTCTTGACCGGCGGAGATGATTGGAACGTCGTTAGCCCTCCGCTAAGAAGGTCGAATTGCGTGTGGTCGACTACGAACCACGCGACCGACGGAGCACCGCTCGCAAGCCGACAGCTGCGGCAAAAGCAGACACTACTTGATCGGGGTGCGCCGCTGATTCGATAGCGGACTGATCCACACAGACAGCCGCCTTCGGAAACTATAGGCTGCACGAATGTCTCCTGGTCGGAATGGGCGCCTAACGAACCAAGGTAACCGGCGACCACCAAGGCGCGGAGCGCCGCCGGTGGGCGTCCGTGTTGACCGCGTGGTTAGGCGCCTGTTTGCAACTCACTCTGATTTTCCCGGGAATAATGCGGAATCGCTGGGTCTGACGCAGCCCATGACACTTTCTGCGAGTGCCAGATCTCTCGAACGGGAGGAAAACGTAGTGGATTGTCAAGCGTGGCAGTCGTGAGCTCGATCGCCGTGGGATCATCAATATGCTGATATGCGAGTGGCGTGCCGCAATTGGCGCAGAAGCTCCTCTTGACCGGCGGAGATGATTGGAACGTCGTTAGCCCTCCGCTAAGAAGGTCGAATTGCGTGTGGTCGACTACGAACCACGCGACCGACGGAGCACCGCTCGCAAGCCGACAGCTGCGGCAAAAGCAGACACTACTTGATCGGGGTGCGCCGCTGATTCGATAGCGGACTGATCCACACAGACAGCCGCCTTCGGAAACTATAGGCTGCACGAATGTCTCCTGGTCGGAATGGGCGCCTAACGAACCAAGGTAACCGGCGACCACCAAGGCGCGAAGCGCCGCCGGTGGGCGTCCGTGTTGACCGCGTGGTTAGGCCACGAGCGGTTGCCCATGGACGTCATCGATCCTTTGGCGCGCCTATATCGCATTTCTTGCAATGGAGCATGTTTCCCAAAGCAGCCTTCCTCCCCTCGGGAGTAACGACCCAGGGGCGACTTGACCACGGTGGGTTGTGTCGCACGTGCTGATTGTGCCCGCAGTCAAGTTCGGCAATCCAATGATGCTCATCATCCTCGTGAAAACCAATGATGCGGCGGTTCATCAATCGCTACGAGTGGCACCGAGCCATGCAGAGTTGGGCGTGTCGGGTGCGTAAGGATCGTGGCCTAACGTTTGACATGAGGGGCGGCCGCAAGTGGGCGAAGCCCGCTTGTGGACGTCCTCTCGATGGAAGGGTTAGGCCTCGGGTTCGTGGCAAACCACTTCGATGTTGTGCCCGTCCGGACCAATGATGAAAGCTGCATAGTAGTTCGCGTGATAGAGCGGGCGCAGACCAGGCGCACCATTGTCTTTGCCACCCGCCTCTAGCGCCGCGCGATAGAAAGCTTCGACTTGCTGGCGATTCTCGGCCGTGAACGCCAAGTGAAGATGCGCCGGCTTCTCCTCGGTTTGGTACATGCACAATGAAGCCTTACCCTTTGGGGGGCTAAGCTCGACACCTAACGGCCCCTCCAGGACAACAGCTACGCCGAGCGGTTCGAGCGCCTTGAGGAAGAACGCTTTGCTCGCTGCATAGTGGCTGACTCCGAATACGACGTGGTCAAACATGAGTTCTCCGGAAGCGTGTGGGCCTGCGCGAGGCCTAACGAACCAAGGTACCCGGCGACCACCAAGGCGCGAAGCGCCGCCGGTGGGCGTCCGTGTTGACCGAGCGGTTAGGCGGCAGCGCCTTGATGGATGCGTTCAGGGCGGTTGACGACATCGGGCCGATCGCTGAAAGCTCGACTCGCGCGAAATCTAGTCAGCGACTCTACGCCAGCCGACAGCCAAGCCATTCCCGACCTCCATGCCAACACCAACTGCACTGACTTTGCCCTTGGTGATCCACGACACCTTGTAGCCATCCCCGATCTTCTCGATGTCTAACTCATACTCGTCCGAAAACTCTCCGCTGTCGTAGAAGTAGCGAACGTGATAATGCCCGGCGAAGCCTTCCTTCGGCCCCCCGGTCGCGATGCCTGGCCCACTATACTTGTTCGCGTAGATCCATCTCGCGTTTAGGGTTCCCGGAGCATAGCTCTTGGTGTACAGGACGAACCCGATATTCGATGTGTCCGACGCCTCGGAAGCCGCAGCCACTGATGCGCAGCCGGAGACCCACAGCAAACCTGTCAGTGACACTGCAATGAAGAATGACTTAAGCATGCCCTCCCTTTCGTTGCGTGTGGAACACGCTTGTTCTGACGCCTAACGAATCAAGGTAACCGGCGACGACGAAGGACGGGCCGCAGGCGCCGCCGAGGAGCGTCCGTGTTGACCGCGGGGTTAGGCCTAGAGTGCAACATAAGTCTCTTCTTGACTACGGGAGCCGTCGGGATTTGTCCATTTGAGAATGGCGTTGTATGCGGTAGGACTGCTCAGCGTAAGCGCAGCGATAAGCGACACAGAATTACCTGGAGCAATATGTTTCGCGGGAAATTTCTCAGCGTACTCGGAATCAATAATTGGACTACTGTCAGGATCTTGCAACAGAAGTTCGAGTTCAACGTCGCGAGCATCAATTTCACTGATGTTGGCGACGCGAAAGTGAAAGTCAGACTTGCCCTCCCGCACTAGGTCCAGTGACAAGTGGGCGGTGTTCTTGCCTTTCTCCTCGCGCAGAAGAATCTCAAGCTGTTTCTTCGCCAACTTAGCGGTTGCTCGCTGGAGATTGTTCGCCTCGCGGGTCAGCTTGCGCTGTCCAAACCAGGCGACAAGGCCGATGACCGCCGCCAAGCACGAAACGAGGATGCTGAGAACTTCGTATCGGGTCATCTTGAACTAGGCCTAACGAACCAAGGTAACCGGCGACCACCAAGGCGCGAAGCGCCGCCGGTGGGCGTCCGTGTTGACCGCGTGGTTAGGCCACAACGTCGACGTACTCGACTTGGCTCGACGGAGGAGGAATTGGAATACCGTCTTCGCGCATGCCTTCGAGATGAAATTCGATGGCTTCGCGAATTTGCGCTTCCGTCTCCGCAACGGACATGCCGGTTGCGACGCAACCCGGAAGATCAGGAACGTACGCGGAATAATTGTTCTCCGCCTTTTCGATGACGACAGCGTAGCGCATTGGTGACCTCACTTCTTGAGCGCGGCTTGCTTAAGAATGCTGCTGAGAGTGCCGGCAGCAACGTCATCGCTGGGTTTTCCCGGTACCGTGACGCGGCCGCGTTTAGAGGGATGCTTGAACTGACGGTGACTGCCGCGTGTTGCAAAAAGGTACCAACCGTCGTCGTGGAGCATTCTCAGCACCTCAGCGACCTTCATTGCGCCAGCATATCAAGCGCCGAACCCTCTGGCAAAGCGAGGCTGTTGTGGCCTAACGAACCAAGGTAACCGGCGACCACCAAGGCGCGCAGCGCCGCCGGTGGGCGTCCGTGTTGACCGCGTGGTTAGGCCTGTGGGCGCGTACCATCATGCGAACCAGGGAGACTAGGGACAAGGTTCGAACTCTTGTTGGACGCCGATGATGCAGGATTGAGCTGGTCCAAGCGTTGCGCCGATTGCACAGGTGGTGGGCGGCAAAACGATGCCAATGCAAGCCGCACCGGAAACCGCCATATCAGTAATCCTGAGCGGCGCAGACGTTTGATTGACTGCCTGGAACTGCCCAGGAATGAAGTTGATGCTGATTTGAGCTGGGCTCGTAGTAAGCGGAAATACAGTAGGGTCGATGGCCGCATGCGCCATTTGCAATAGCGACTCAGACGGCAAAGCTATCAACACAGCCGTGCCACCTATCGCAGCTAGCAACCAACCACGACGTGGGCCAAAGCGGCGCGAGCAAGCTTTTCGCAATGGGGCAAATACGATGGCTGCAATCAAGGCTGATAGCGCAGCAGTAGCCCATGGCGAGATCGGCACGTCTACGGCAGTAGACGTAAATGTGACGGTGAGGGTTTGGGCAACTGCCGATGTGGTGAACACGAGGCTAGAGCCAAAAGCCGCCATTTGGCGCGATCTCATCGTTGATCGGGTGCACACGAACCTCTCCTTTGAGGAAACAGGCCTAACTAAAATTTGAGAACCTAAACGACGGACCCCAATTCCGTACTGACGCGAAACCAGGCGTCAATCGTCCGTTAGTCTTATTCGCGCGGCGCCAAAGCGGCCCCAAAATCAACACGGTATTCTCCATTAGTGGCGCCTAATGCGTCGCTCGTTCGATGGAACCGACTCCGCATCCGATGCGTCTGCTCGACCAGGTGCGTCACCGCATACGTCTGAAGCACTACAGCATCCGCACCGAGCAGGCGTATGTCGACTGGATTAGACGCTACATCCATTTTCACGGCAAGCGCCATCCTGCGGCGATGTGCGCGCCGGAGATCGAGGCGTTTCTCACCGATCTAGCGGTCGCGCGCAACGTGGCGGCGGCGACGCAGAATCAGGCGCGCAGCGCGTTGCTGTTTTTGTACCGGGAGATCCTCGCGATCGAGTTGCCGTGGCTGGAAAACGTCCAGCCGGCCAAGACCTCGACGCACCTTCCGGTCGTGCTCACGCGCGCAGAAGTTGCGAACGTGCTCGATCGTCTGGACGGCACCCACCGGCTGATTGGCGCGCTGCTCTACGGCTCGGGCATGCGCATCATGGAAGGCGTTCGTCTGCGCGTGAAGGACGTCGAGTTCGCGCGCGGCGAAATCGTCGTGCGCGACGGCAAGGGTGCCAAGGATCGCATGACGATGTTGTCGCGCAATCTGGCGCCGCGCTTGCGCGCGCATCTCGTCGACGTCCACGAGCTGCATCGGCAGGATCTCTCCGACGGTTTCGGCGCAACCTGGCTGCCGGCCGCGCTGCAACGCAAGTATCCGGGCGCAGCGTGCGACTGGGGTTGGCAGTACGTCTTTCCGTCACGGAACATCTCGCGTGATCCGCGCAGCGGCGTCGTTCGGCGTCACCACGTTTCAGACCAGGCATTTCAGCGCGCGATGCGGCAGGCGGTGCGCGATGCTGGCATCGTCAAGCCGGCGACGCCGCACACGCTCAGGCATTCGTTCGCGACGCACTTGCTGGAGTCGGGCTACGACATCCGCACGGTGCAGGAGTTGCTCGGCCACAGCGACGTCAGCACGACGATGATCTACACGCACGTGCTCAACCGCGGAGGTCGCGGCGTCGTGAGCCCTCTTGATATCGCCGGGGCCCGAACGACTGTTGACGCGGCTTAAGTCACCGACAACGCGCGGCTCACCGCCTGCTGCCAAACGTGGTCGTCCGCGTCGGGCGCGAACGTGCCGCCGTCGCGCAGCATCTCGAGCTGGCCGAGCAGCGCGCCGTCGTCGTTGGACCAGGTTCGATTGTCGTACGCATCCAGGAAATCGAACATGGGATCGTGCGATTGCCGTGGATCGGGCGAGAAGTTGCGCATGACTGACATGATGGCCTCCAAATCAGGCCGGACAATATTTACCCTAGGCCCGTTCCACCCTCGCGTCAACGCCGAATTCATGCTGCACGTGCAGCAATATCATCGCGCGAAGGCTTGTCGATCAAGCTTGCCACGCGTATGTTGCAGCGCCATGAGCAAAGCATCCAATCCGCGCAATCCTGCCGGCAAGAAGCACCGCTTCAACAAGCCGTGGATGAAGGAGCACGTCAACGATCACTGGGTGCAGGAGGCGCAGCGTCTGGGCTACCGCTCGCGCGCGGCGTTCAAGCTGACCGAGCTCGCGGAGAAAGACAAGCTACTGCGGCCGGGCATGACGGTGGTCGACTTGGGCGCGGCGCCCGGAAGCTGGTGCCAGGTGCTGCGCCAGCGGCTGGGCAATTCGGCGCGGATCGTCGCGGTCGACTTGCTGCCGATGGACCCGGTCGCCGGCGTTACCTTCATCCAAGGCGATTTCGGCGACGACGCCGTGCTGCATGCCGTCGAGGCGGGCTTAAGCGGACGCAAGGCCGAGCTTGTGTTATCGGACCTGTCGCCCAACATTAGCGGTATCGAGGCCGCCGACCAGGCAAGGAGTGTCTATCTGGGCGAGCTGGCGCTGGATTTCGCGGAGCGAAGCCTGCAACCCGGGGGCGATTTGGTCGTCAAAGCGTTCCAAGGCGAGGGTTTTACCGAGTTTCAACGGCTGATGCAGCGTCGTTTCGACAAGGTTTACGTACGTAAACCCAAGGCGTCGCGCGACCGCAGCCGCGAGGTGTTTTTGGTGGGCAAGCGCCGGAAAGAGCCGTTGCCGGACGGCGACAATTCGTCCCGACTGGCGCAGGATGGCCCCAGGGACTAAGATTGACATCTTTCGCCCCGCCCGGCGCGGGGCTTGCTGGCTCGAAGAGCCGTAAGGATTACCTTGAACAATATGTTGAAGAATGTCGGGATCTGGCTGGTTATCGGCCTGGTCGTCCTCGTCGTCGTCAAGCAATTCGACGCGCGCCAGACCACCCGCGACGCGGTCTCGTACACCGATTTCATGGACCAGGCCAAGTCCGGCAAGGTCGAGTCGGCCACGATCGAGGGCCGCACGATCCGCTGGGTCGGCACCGACAAGAAGACCAACATCACCTACAGTCCGCAGGACATCTGGATGGTCGGCGACCTGGTCAAGGACGGCGTCAAGGTCCAGGCCAAGCCCGAAGAAGAGCAGAGCTTCCTCGCGCAGGTGTTCATCTCCTGGTTCCCGATGCTGCTCTTGATCGGCGTCTGGATCTTTTTCATGCGCCAGATGCAGGGCGGCGGGCGCGGCGGCGCGTTCTCGTTCGGCAAGAGCAAGGCGCGGATGCTCGACGAGTCGAACAACACGGTCACCTTCGCCGACGTCGCCGGCTGCGACGAGGCCAAGGAGGAAGTCTCCGAGCTGGTCGAGTTCCTGCGCGACCCGTCCAAGTTCCAGAAGCTCGGCGGGCGGATTCCCCGCGGGGTGCTGATGGTCGGCAATCCCGGCACGGGCAAGACCCTGCTCGCCAAGGCGATCGCCGGCGAGGCCAAGGTGCCGTTCTTCTCGATCTCGGGCTCGGACTTTGTCGAGATGTTCGTCGGTGTCGGCGCGGCCCGGGTTCGCGATATGTTCGAGCAGGCGAAGAAAAACGCGCCCTGCATCGTGTTCATCGACGAAATCGACGCGGTCGGCCGCCAGCGCGGCGCGGGCTTGGGCGGCGGCAACGACGAGCGCGAGCAGACGCTCAATCAGCTGCTGGTCGAGATGGATGGCTTCGAGGGCAACGCCGGCGTGATCGTCATCGCCGCGACCAACCGGCCCGACGTGCTCGATCCGGCGCTGATGCGCCCGGGCCGCTTCGACCGCCAGGTCGTCGTGCCCCTGCCCGACATCCGCGGCCGCGAGCAGATCCTGCTGGTGCACATGCGCAAGGTGCCGGTCGCCGGCGACGTCAAGGCCGAGGTCATCGCGCGCGGCACGCCGGGCTTTTCCGGGGCCGATCTCGCCAACCTCGTCAACGAGGCTGCGCTCTTCGCCGCGCGCAAGAGCAAGCGCCTGGTCGACATGGACGATTTCGAGATGGCCAAGGACAAGATCATGATGGGCGCCGAGCGCAAATCGATGGTCATGTCCGAGGACGAAAAGCGCAACACCGCCTACCACGAGTCGGGACACACGGTTGTCGCCAAGCTGCTGCCGAAGTCCGATCCGGTGCACAAGGTGACGATCATCCCGCGCGGGCGCGCGCTGGGCGTGACGATGCAATTGCCCGAGCAGGACCGCTATTCGTACGACCGCGACTACCTGCTGCAGCGGATCGCGGTGCTGTTCGGCGGCCGAATCTCCGAGGAAATCTTCATGCACCAGATGACCACCGGTGCGAGCAACGATTTCGAGCGCGCGACGCAGATGGCGCGCGACATGGTCACCCGCTACGGCATGTCCGACACGCTGGGCCCGATGGTCTACGCCGAGAACGAGGGCGAGGTCTTCCTCGGCCGCTCGATCGCGACGCAGAAGAACGTGTCCGAGGCGACGATGCAGAAGGTCGATCTCGAGATCCGGCGCATCATCGATGAGCAGTACGGGCTGGCCCGGAAGCTGATCGAGGACAACCGCGACAAGGTCGAAGCGATGGCCAAGGCGCTGCTCGAAGTCGAGACGCTCGACGCCGAGCAGGTCGAAGACATCATGCAGGGTCGTCCGCCGCGTCCGCCGAAGCCGGTGAGCGCGTCGCCAGGCACGACCTTCGGTCCGGACACCGGTCCCGACGCCGCGCCCTCGGCCAATCCTGCCTGACGCTCATTTTCGTCACGTAGCTCGCTCCCCAGCCTTGCCGGAGCTTGCCACCCGGCAGTTGATCTGCGGCCGGCATCGGGTCGCGCTCGACCGGCCGCGCGTCATGGGCGTGCTCAACGTCACGCCCGATTCCTTTTTCGACGGCGGGCGCTACGCTGATCAGGGTCGCGCGCTGGCCCAAGCCCGTCGCATGCTCGATGACGGCGCGGCGATCCTCGACATCGGCGGCGAGTCGACGCGACCCGGCGCGGTGCCCACTCCCGAACAGCAGGAGCTCGACCGCGTGTTGCCGCTGTTCGAGGCGTTGTCCGCCGAATGCGATGCGCGCGGCGTGCCGCTGTCGGTCGACACGCGCAAGCCCGCGGTGATGCGTGCGGCGATCGCCGCCGGCGCCTCGATGGTCAACGACATCAATGCGCTGCGCGCCGAGGGCGCGATCGACGCGGTTGCAAAGAGCGGCTCCGCGGTCTGCCTGATGCACATGCGAGGCGAGCCGCGGACGATGCAGCAGGTCGCCGTGTACGAGGAGGACGTCGTCGCGGTCGTCACCGCCTTTCTCGCCGAGCGCGCGCAGGCGTGCGAGCGCGCCGGCATCGCGCGCGGCCGCATTGCCGTCGACCCGGGATTCGGCTTCGGCAAGACGCTCGAGCACAACCTCGAGCTTCTGCGTCGGCTGCCCGAAATCGCCGCCCTCGGCTATCCGGTCGTCGCCGGCCTGTCGCGCAAATCGACGATAGGCGTGCTGACCGGCCGCAGCGTCGAGGATCGCGGCGCCGGCAGCCTCGCTGCGGCGCTCGCGGCGGTAGCCCGCGGAGCCCTGCTGGTCCGCGTGCACGACGTGCGCGAAACGGTCGATGCCCTCGAGGTCTGGCAGGGGGTGCAGACGGCCCGACGCGCTGCCGACGCCGGCGGAGGCGCGTGAGTTCATAATGGCGACCGTGAGCATGCGGCCATGAGCAAGAACTACTTCGGCACCGACGGCGTCCGCGGCCGGGTCGGCGAGTCGCCGATCACCCCGGAGCTGGTGCTGCGGCTGGGTTACGCCGCGGGCCGCGTGTTCGCCGCCGAATCGGCGGCGCGGCCCGGCACGACGCCGGCGGTGCTGATCGGCAAGGACACCCGCATCTCCGGCTACCTGCTCGAGGCGGCGCTCGAGGCGGGACTGTCGGCCGCCGGCGTCGACGTCTACCTGTCCGGACCGCTGCCGACACCCGGGGTCGCTTACCTGACGCGCGCGCTGCGCCTGTCGGCGGGTATCGTCATCAGCGCCTCGCACAATCCATTCGAAGACAACGGCATCAAGTTCTTCTCCGCTGGCGGCAGCAAGCTGCCCGACGCGGTCGAGCATGCGATCGAGGACGGCCTCGACGGGCCGATCACCTGCGTCAAGTCGGCCGAGCTCGGCAAGGCGTTCCGCGTCAACGACGCGCCCGGACGCTACATCGAGTTCTGCAAGGGCACGTTTCCGAACGATCTCGACCTCAAGGGATTGAAGATCGTCGTCGACTGCGCGCATGGCGCCGGCTATCACGTCGCGCCGCCGGTGTTCCATGAGCTTGGCGCCGAGGTGGTTGCGATCGGCAACGAGCCCGACGGCATCAATATCAACGCTGGTGTCGGCGCGACGCATCCGAAATATCTGCAGGCCGCCGTGCTCGAGCACGGCGCCGATCTGGGCGTGGCGCTCGACGGCGACGGCGACCGGCTGATCATGGTCGACGCCGCAGGGCGCATCTACGACGGCGATCAATTGCTCTATGTCATCGCGCTCGATTACTGGCGGCGTGGCGCGACCGCCGGCGGCGTCGTCGGCACCTTGATGAGCAACCTCGGATTCGAGCAGGCGCTCGACCGGCGCGGCATTCCGCTGCAGCGGAGCGCCGTTGGCGACCGCTACGTGCTGGAAATGATGAAAGACAAGGGCTGGCTGCTCGGCGGCGAGAACTCCGGGCACATCATCTGCCTCGACAAGCACACGACGGGCGACGCGATCGTCGCGGCGCTGGCGGTGATCCGCGCGCTGCGCGAGCAGCAGACCACGCTTGCCGCCGCGACCGCCGACGCGCCGTTATTTCCGCAGCGGCTGATCAACGTGCCGATCCGCCGCGGCTTCGACTGGCGCACGAGCGACGCGATTCGGCTCGCCGAAAGCGAGGCGATGGCGAGTCTCGACGGATCGGGCCGCGTGCTGCTGCGGCCTTCGGGCACCGAGCCCGTGCTGCGCGTCATGGTCGAAGCGCGCGAGGCCGCCGCGGCCGACCGGTGTGCTCGCGGCATCGCCGACGCGGTCGCCAGGGCAGCCGCGTAACCCCGAAGGACGGGCCCGGGCGTAGCTCGGGACGGACGCCGGGGGAAGTCGGCGCCTAGCGCCGACGTCGCTGCCGCCCGGCGAGCAGCAGGCCCGAGGCCAGGATCAGGATCGCCACTCCCGCGAGGCCTGCCGTCGACAAGGCCGGTATTTCCGTGCTCGCGACTGGCGGGGGCGGCGCTGGGGGCGTGAAGCCTTGCACTTCGATCACCTGGTTCGAGCCGCCGAACGTCGAGAAGAAAAAGTCCCCGGTGAGCGGATCGATGGCTGCGCCCTCGGCACCGGTCAGGCCGGAGATGAAGATTTGCCGTGAAGCAAGCACCGGGTTGCCATTGGCATCGATCGTGTAGCTCGCGACCGTGCCATTCGAGTATTCCGAGACCAGCATGCTCTGGCTGGGAAACAGCGTCGAGCCCAGCGGAACATAGACAAAGCCTTCGGGACCGCCGGGGAGTGTCACCTGCAGCGCGGCGCCCGTAAGATCGTAGGTGCCGCTGCCGTCCGGCGCGAGCGTAACGGTATAGAACTGTCCGCCCGACCAACTCGAGATCTTGAATTGCCCTGCGCCGCTGTACCCGGCGGGGACGAAATTGAGCGCTCCGGTCGAAACCGCAATGCCGAGCGGGCCCAGCGCAACCGTCTTGTTATCGCTGTTGGAGCCGGGCTTGGCCTGGCCGACGTTGTTGATACTGTACTCGGAGTAGAACAATACACCGCCGGGACCGTAGGCGACGCCGCCGTCGTTGTTGATGCCGAAGCCGAGCGCGGTGGCCGCTCCCAGCGCGACGATGTGATTGCCCGCGCCGCGCGTGACGGGCACCTCATAGAACAGGCCCCCGGCCCCGTTGGCGGCCCCTCCGAGCAGGATCGTATTGGGGTCGCCGGCCTTGAAGACCAGCCCGCCGTAGTTGGTCGGTACGCCGGCGACCGATCCCAGGTTGGTGATCGAGTAGATTCCAGCGTAGAACGGATCGACCGCCTGTGCCCAGGTCAATGGTGCAGCACAAGCGAACAGACACGCCCACATCCCCTGTTTTATGTTCTTCATGGGACCTCCCTTGCGAGTCGCGCCATCCTACATGGTTCCCGTCGACGCGCAAATGGCGGCCATCGCGTCGTGCTGACACGTCTCGCGCGCGACGGCTGCGGGCACTGAGCGAAATCGCCGAAGCGTCAATATCGAATTTGCTTAGCAGTGCGCGCAATATTCGCGTCGCTGCGCGCCGGTATAATCGACGCATGGTTGCGCTGACTCACGCCGAACCGCAAGCCGCGTCATCGGACGGCTACGCCGAGCGGGTCGCACAGGCGGCGGCTGGGTACACGCCTGACGAGCGCGCGGCGATCGAGGCGGCCTTCGAGCTCGCGCGCAAGCGCTACGGCGATGCGCGGACGTCCGAAGGCGAGCGCTGGCTCGCCCGCGCCGCCGGCACAGCGACGATCGTCGCCGAGCTCAAGCTCGATGCCGAATCGGTGCGCGCGGCGCTGCTGATCGGCATGCCCGATCAAGACGCCTTCGACGAGGTGCGCTTTGCCGCCGAAGTGGGCGACGAAGTCGCGCGGCTGGTGATCGGCGTCGCGCGCATGGGCGCGATCCGCGCGGCGCCCTCGAGCGAAGCCGGCACGCGCAAGGAAGCGCGCGACGCGCAAGCCGAAAACCTGCGCAAGATGCTGCTGGCGATGGTCGAGGACATCCGGGTCGTGCTGGTGAAGCTCGCCGAGCGCACGCAGGCGATGCGCTACCTCGTCGCCGCGTCCTCCGCTGCGTCGGAGGACGCCGGCTCGTCTGCGGCGCTCGCCGGCCATCGGACCTCGCAGGCGCGCGAGACGCAGGACCTGTTCGCGCCGCTCGCCAACCGGCTCGGCGTCTGGCAATTGAAGTGGGAGCTCGAGGATCTGGCCCTTCGCGCACTCGAACCCGACGCCTACCGCAGGATCGTCGCCGCGCTCGACGAGCGCCGCGTCGATCGTCAGCGCTATATCGACCAGGCGGTCGCCGAGATCAAGCGCGAGCTCGCCACCGCCGGCGTCAAGGCCGATGTCACCGGTCGCCCGAAGCACATCACCAGCATCTGGAACAAGATGCGGCGCAAGCGCGTCGGCATCGACGCTCTCTACGATATCCGCGCGGTGCGCGTGCTGGTCGACGACGTCAAGGATTGCTACACGGCGCTCGGCGTCGTGCACAACCTGTGGACGCCGCTGCCGCAGGAATTCGACGACTACATCGCCAAGCCGAAGGCCAACCGCTATCGCTCTTTGCACACTGCCGTCATCGGTCCGGACGGCAAACCGCTGGAAGTGCAGATCCGCACGCACGACATGCACCGCCACTCAGAGTACGGCGTCGCGTCGCACTGGCGCTACAAGGAGGGCGGCAGCGCGCAGCGCGATCCCGGCTATGACGAAAAGATCGCGTGGCTGCGCCAGGTGCTCGACTGGAAGGACGCGGTCGCCGATGCCGGCGAATGGCTGCAGCAGTTCAAGTCGACTCTGTTCACCGACACGATCTACGTGCTGACGCCGCAGGGCAAGGTCGTCGACCTGCCGCGCGGCGCGACGCCGGTCGATTTCGCTTATGCCGTGCACTCGAGCCTCGGCCATCGCTGCCGCGGCGCGCGCGTCGACGGTGCGATGGTGCCGCTCAACTACGCGCTGCAGAACGGGCAGCGGATCGAGATCATCGCGGCCAAGCAGGGCGGGCCGTCGCTCGACTGGCTGAACGCCGACCTGGGCTATGTGCAAAGCCACCGCGCGCGCGCCAAGGTGCGGCAGTGGTTCAAGGCCCAGCAACTCGAAGCGACGATTGCGCAAGGACGCGAAGCGGTCGAGCGTGAATTGCATCGCGCGGGCCGGACGGCGCTCAAGCTCGATGCGGTCGCGGCGCAAGCCGGGTTCGACAAGCTCGATGAATTTTTCGCCGCGGTGTCGCGCGCCGAGCTCAACACGCGCGCGCTGCAGCAGGCGATCCAGGCGGTCGCCAAGCCCGGCGAAGCCGTGGCGGCGCCGGCCGAAGACGAATCGGTCCTGCCGCGCGCCAGCAAATCCGCCGGCGCCGGCAGCGGCATCCTGATCGTCGGCGTCGACCGGCTGATGACGGGGCTCGCGCGCTGCTGCAAGGCGGCGCCACCCGATCCCATCGTCGGCTTTGTCACGCGCGGCAAGGGCATATCGATCCACCGCCGCAATTGCAGCAATATCGCGCGCATGCAGGAAAAGCACCCCGAGCGGCTGATCACCGCCGAGTGGGGCACGCCGCGCGACGAGGTCTTTCCGGTCGACGTCGTCGTCGAGGCGATGGACCGCCAGGCGCTGTTGCGCGACGTCAGCGAAGTGTTTTCGCGCGAAAAGATCAACGTCACCGCCGTCAAGACCTTGAGTCGCAATCTGCAGGCGAAGATGTCGTTCACGCTGGAAGTAAAAAGCCTCGAGCAGCTGAAGCACGCGCTCGGGTTAGTGCAGGACGTCCCCGGCGTGCTTTCCGCGGGTCGGCGCTGACGCCGCCGTTGACACCTGTCCTGGGCCGGGTCTCGACCACCGCTGGTCATCATGGAAACGGGTTATTTGTCAGTGACTTGGCACGTCCATCGCCTTCGCCTATCGACTGATTCGAAATGATGATTTGAATCAATGCGCCAGCGGCCTCATTATGGCATTGTGCAGTGCACGATCGGTGTGCCGGCCCTCATGAGGGCGAAGGAATAATGGCCATGGAATCAAAAGGATACGAAAAGAGAGACCGCAGCCTGGTCGGTATGCTTGCGGGATTGACCTATGGTGTTCTGACCCAAGGCACCCCGGGATGGGACGCTCGTCGGGAGCCGGCCAAGCGACGGCGCAGCTGGCTCGATCGGTTGGATAGCTGGTTCTGGCGGCAGGAGCTTGCGAACCGCGAGGCGTTCCTGGCCGGATCGGCCGACGTCGTCGAGCTCGAGCAGCGGATGCGCTCGCTGGAGCACGGGCGCTGTTAGCGCCTACTAGCGCGCACTAGCGTCTAGATCAGCCCTTC
This sequence comes from uncultured beta proteobacterium, assembly GCA_963828665.1. GTDB lineage: Bacteria > Pseudomonadota > Gammaproteobacteria > Burkholderiales > Casimicrobiaceae > PALSA-1003. The sequence goes on along the minus strand of CAWHFL010000010.1, from coordinate 56,245 downwards.
GAGCAGTTGCACATCGACCGGCTCGCCGGCCGCCACATTGCCGGTGTCGGTGCCGAGAATGATGAAGCAGTTGGCCTGCGACATCGACGAAAGGATTCCCGAGCCCTGGTCGCCCGTCGTGCGGGCCGTCCAGCCGCCTGCGCCATCGGGCGACAGGATGCCGCGCTGGAATTCGGTGCGGCCCGGCGCCTTTTTGATCGGCGCCGACAGCGGCACGCGGAAAGTCGGCAGCGGTTTGACGTCGCGCTCGCCCTGCAGAATGCGCAGTGCGTCGCGCACGAACTGGTAGAAGGTGACCATCACCGATACAGGGTTGCCCGGGAGGCCGAAAAAATGCGCGCCGCCGAGCTTGCCGTAGGCGAGTGGCCGCCCGGGCTTCATCGCGATTTTCCAGAACAGCACTTCACCGAGTTTGTCGAGCAATTGCTTGACGTAGTCGGCTTCGCCGACCGACACGCCGCCCGACGTGATGACGACGTCGGCTGATTGCGCCGCGGCGGAAAACGCCGCCTCGAGTTTGTCCGGCGCGTCCTCGACTACGCCCAGGTCGAGAATCTCGCAATTGAGCCGTGTCAGCATGCCGTGCAAGGTGTAGCGATTGCTGTCGTAGATTTCTCCGGCGGCGAGCGGCGTCCCGATCGATTTCAGTTCGTCGCCGGTCGAGAAGAACGCGACGCGAAGCTTCCGGTAGACGCCTACCTCGCCGATGCCGAGCGACGCGATCATGCCGAGCTCTGCCGGATTGACCCGCTGGCCGGCGCGAAACACGAGCTGGCCCGCTTTCAGGTCTTCGCCGGCGAAACGCCGGTTCGTCCCTGCCTTGGTCAGCGCGCCCGGCGCGACGCGCACGCGGCTCGAATCTTCACTCGCGCGTTCCTGCATGACCACGCTGTCGGCGCCTTGCGGCATCACGCCGCCGGTGAATATGCGCACGCATTCGCCGGCGGCGATCGTACCCGACCACGGCTTGCCGGCGAACGACTCGCCCACACGTTTCAACACCGTGTCGCCATCGGGCTTGAGATCGGCGAAACGCACCGCGTAGCCGTCCATCGCCGAATTGTCGTGACCGGGCACGGCGATCGGCGAGATTACGTCGGCGGCGAGCACGCGGCCGAGTGCGCTTCGCACCGGCAGGCGCTCGACGGCGCTCATCGGCGTGAGGAACGTGCGGATCAGCTCGCGCGCCTTCGCCACCGGCATCGAGTTCGGATCGTAGTCATCGGCGCAGGACGCGTCGCGCAGCGTCTTGGGTGTCGCAGTCATCGTGTCAGCCATCGGCTTGTCGGAGCTCGTCGGTCGTGTTGATGTTGCGGAAGGCGTCGGCCTCGTCGTCGAACGGCACCTCGACGGTGGAGAGCGCCGAATACCAGGCGTCGATCTTGCGTCCGCCGCCTTCGAGAAATTGGGTCAGATGCGGCAGCACCGCGCGGCGCACCAGCGCGAACACCGGGTGCGGCTGATCGAACGTGCGCGCGACGGCAAGCTCGCATCCTTCGGCCTCGAGCGCCGCCGCGAGCCGTGCCACGAGGTCGGCGGGCAGGAATGGCGAATCGCAGGGCACCGTCGCGACCAGCGCGTGACTCGCGTTGGCGAGTCCGACCTGCAACCCGGCCAGCGGACCCGCGAAGCCGCCTATCGTGTCGGCAATCACCCGATGGCCGAACGCTCCATATTCGGCGGCGTGCTGGTTGGCGTTGATCAGGATGTCGTCGACCTGCGGCGCAAGGCGTTCGAGGACGTGGGCGACCATCGGCCGGCCGGCGAGCGGCACCAGGCCCTTGTCGACGGTGCCCATCCGTCGCCCCTGCCCGCCGGCCAGCACCAGGCCGGTGATTGCCGGCGCGGCCCCATGGTCGGACGAGCTCGTTCGCACGATCACGCGTTGGCGCGGAAGCGCTCGCCGCCGGTGAACAGCAGGAAATGCTTGTTGGTCGCGCGGCCTATCATCGTGATGCCGACTTTCTGCGCGATCTCGTAGCCCATCTGCGTCAGGCCCGAGCGCGAAACCAGGAACGGTATGCCCATCTGCGCGGCCTTGATGACCATTTCGGACGTGAGCCGACCGGTCGTGTAGAAAATCTTGTCGCCGCCGTCGACGCGGTCCAGCCACATCTGTCCGGCGATCGCATCGACGGCGTTGTGCCGGCCGACGTCCTCGACGAAATACAGGATCTCGCTCGGCGATCCGCCTTCATCCGGGTTGTTGGTCGCTAGCGCACAACCGTGCACGGCGCCAGCCTGCTTGTAGATCGTCTCGTGCACGCGTACGCGATCGAGCAGCGCGTAGAGCGTGCCGCGCGTGAGCACTGCGTCGGACGGCAGCTTGACCGAGTCGATCTCGTCCATCAGCTCGCCGAATACCGTGCCCTGGCCGCAGCCGCTGGTCGTCGTCCGCTTGCCGAGCTTGGCATCGAGATTTTTAAGGCCGCTCCTGGTGCTGATGACGACCGCGTTGACGTCCCAGTCGACCTGGACCGACACGATGTCCTCGATGCGTTCGAGCAGCCGCTGGTTGCGCAGGTATCCGATCGCCAGCGCCTCGGGTGCGGCGCCCAGCGTCATCAAGGTCAGGATCTCGCGCTTGTCGACGTAGAGCGTCAGCGGATGCTCGCCGGCGATCGGCGTATCTCGGGTCGCGCCGTTTTCGTCGACGGCCAGGACGTTGAACGTCGACGGCCGCGCCGCGTCGGACAACAGCGGTCGGTAAGGTTCGTTCGGCGCGTTCACGCCTTCTCCGCGGTGGCGCTGCGCAGCCACGTCATCAATGGCAGGAGATCGCGAAAGTAGCAGGCAAGGTCTGCGGCCAGGTCCTTCGGCGGGCGTTTTTTGACGTCGACTTCGATCATGCCGAAATAATGCCTCAACTTGATCGCCTCGATGTGCGCCAGGTCGGCGGCGAACCCCTTCGGCGGCCGCTTGAGCGCGTCTTCGTCCGACAGGCCGCCGTAGGTTCTGGCGAAGCGCGGCTCGCGCAGCAGCCTGGTCAGGCTCGCGGGCTTCGCGGCGATATGGCGGCGGATGCGCGCGAGCAGCGCCGGCTCGGGGCGATAGATGCCGCCGCCGGCTAGCAGCATCCCCTGGTGGTCGATGTGGAAGTAGTAGCCGGGCGCCAGGCCGCGCTTGGCGCGGTCGTTCAGCGCCGCGCTGAAGTGCGTCTTGTACGGCGTGCGGTCCTTGGAAAATCGCGTATCGCGATAGATGCGAAACATCGCCTTCTTCGGATCGATCGGTCCCAGCGCTCGGTCGAATTTCGCCACCCGTCCGGCGACATCGCCGACCAGCGCCTGGAACTCGTCGCGCAGCACGTCGTACGCCGGCTTGTTCCACGCGAACCACGGGCGATTGTTGTTCTGCTCGAGCCCTTGCAGGAATTCGATCAACGCTTTGATGTGCATGGGTGTTGCCGTTCGCGAAGCCGCAGCTCCGGTTTCCTGGAGTCGATTCAACCGCCGATGTAGCTCATCTCGATCTTCGTCAGCGCGCGCGTGTTGTCCGAGCGGATTTCCGAATAGCGGTCGGCGCGCCGCGCCCAGATCGCCGCGAGATGGTTGCCGATTTCGTCGTCGGTTGCGGCGCCGCGCAGGAGCGCGCGGAGGTCGACGCCGTCGGTGGCGAACAGGCACGTGTAGAGCTTGCCATCGGTGGCGAGCCGCGCCCGCGTGCAATCGCTGCAGAAAGCCTGCGTCACCGAGGAGATAACGCCGATTTCGCCGCTGCCGTCGCGGTAACGCCAGCGCGCGGCAACTTCGCCCGGGTAGTTAGGATCGATCGGCTCGAGCGGCAGCTCGCCACCGATGATGTCGATCACTTCGGCCGACGGCACGACGTCGTCCATGCGCCAGCCGTTCGTGTGCCCGACATCCATGTATTCGATAAAGCGCAGGATGTGGCCGCTGCCGCGGAAGTGCCGCGCCATCGGCAGGATTTCGTGCTCGTTCATGCCGCGCTTGACGACCATGTTGATCTTGATCGGGGAGAGTCCCGCGGTAGCGGCGGCGTCGATGCCTTCGAGCACGCGGGCGACCGGAAAATCGACGTCGTTCATTGCGCGGAACACTTGGTCGTCCAGCGCGTCCAAGCTAACGCTGACCCGGGCCAACCCGGCGGCACGAAGATCGCGTGCCTTTTTGGCGAGCAGCGCGCCATTGGTCGTCAGCGTGAGGTCGAGTCCGCCAATGTCGGCCAGCATCGCGACCAGCCGCTCCAGGTGTTTGCGCAGCAGCGGCTCCCCGCCGGTCAGGCGGATTTTCTCGATGCCGTGCGCCTTGAAGATGCGGGCGAGCCGCGCGATTTCCTCGAACGTCAGCAGCTCGGCATGCGGCAGGAACGGATAATCGTGGCCATAGACGTCCTTCGGCATGCAGTAGACGCAACGGAAATTGCAGCGGTCGGTCACCGAAATGCGCAAATCGCGCAAGCTGCGGCCGCGCGTGTCGGCGAGCATCCCTGTCGGCGTGACGGCGGGCGCGCTGCGCGCGGCGGCGAGCGGATTGCCGAGCGCACGGGCGTCGGTGAGAGGGATGATTCTGGCCATGAAAAAAGAGGTGTCGGCGGGTGTCGGCGCTGCGACCGTCGATGGTAGCAGACGGGGCGCAGCGGTGCACACTGGCGTATGATTGTCGGTCGAGCGAATCGTGCCGCGAATCGGAAAAGCCCATGTCAGCGTTGCGGTTTCCCGTTGCCGTTGTCGTCGAAAGAATTCCGCTCGCCAACCGCTGGACGAGCGAAAAATGGCAGATCGGCGTCGTCGAGCGCGACGACAATCCGTTGCAGGTCGCGGTCAAGCTGTCCGACGATGCGAGCGGCACGCGCTGGCGCTTTACCGGATTCGCGCTCGAACTGCATGCCTCCGAAAGCGAAGGTTATTTCCTGAACATCACCGCACCGGAGCCCAAGATCTTCGTCATGTGGCGCATGCTGGACCCGGAGCGCATCGCTGCCGACGGTCTCGCGGCCCGGCCGGAGCTCGTGACCGTGAGCTACAACGAGGCGGCGCGACTGATGGACGGCGGCGAGATGGTCGATGCGGTACCGCTGCTGCCTGAAGTGCTCGCGTGGATGCAGCCTTTTGTTGCGGCGAACTATCAAGCCCGAGCCCAAGCGCAAGGTGCGCCGCAACGAGCTCTACGAGCGCGACGATAAGCATCGTGACGAAAAGCATCGTGACGCGAGCGAGGGCAAGCTCTCCGAACCACCGAGCAAAGCGGCGTGATGAACGACAAGCCGTTGAACGACAAGGCCGACAGCGCCGTGCAACAGCCGGATCGCCTGTCGCTCAAGCGCTGGTCGCGGCGCAAGCTCGAGGCCGCACGGGCCGAGGCGGCGCCCCGCGTCGCCGCTGCACCGGCGCAGGCCACCACGACCCCCGAGTCGCCGGCGCGGCAGTCGTCCCAAGCTGCCGGCGTTGCGACACCCGGCGCCGCCGCGCCGCTGCCGCCGATCGAATCGCTGACAATCGATTCCGAATTCGCGGCGTTTTTCAAGCCGGACGTCGCCGAAGCGACCAAGCGCGCCGCACTGAAGCAGCTCTTCCGCGATCCGCGCTTCAACATCATGGACGGCCTGGACGTCTATATCGACGATTACACGCAACCCGATCCGATTCCGCCGGAAATGATGAAGCAGCTGCTGCACACGCGGCATATCTTCAATCCGCCGCGGACCGAAGTTAACGCCCAGGGTCACGTGGTCGACGTCGTCGACGAGCCCGCAGCCGAAGAAGTGTCCGAGGCGACCGGCGCGATTGCGGCATCGGGCGCGACCGGCGCCATCGCGACCTCCATCGCGACCGGCGAAAGCCTCCCAGAAAACCTGCCGCGCGCGGTCGACGATGCCGGCGATGCGAACGCCGCGCGTCGAACCGACGAGCGCGACGACACTCGCTGATGAGCGCCGCCGACAAGACGCTCTACGTCTGCACCTGCAACGGGACGATGCCGCTCGATGCCGCAGCGCTTGCGCGCGCGCTCGATCTCGCCGGTCCGCTGCCGTTGCACACCGAGCTCTGCCAGAAGGAGCTCGCGCGCTTCGCCGACCACGCCGAAGGGGACTTGCTGGTCGCCTGCACGCAGGAAGCGCGCCTGTTTGGCGACGTGGCCGAGGATTCGGGCAAGACGCAGACGATTCGCTTCGTCAACATCCGCGAGAACGCGGGCTGGTCGAACGAAGCGCGCGCCGCGACGCCCAAGATCGCCGCATTGCTGGCGATGGCCTCTTTGCCCGAGCCGCAGCCGGTGCCGCGGGTCGCCTTCAAGTCGGAGGGACGGCTGCTGATCGTCGGGCAGGCGGACGCTGCGCTGTACTGGGCCGAGGCGCTGAAGGACCAGCTCGGGGTCACCGTGCTGATTACCGGACGCGCGATCGGCCACGAGTTGCCGTCCGAGCGCGCCTATCCGGTGGGCTCGGGCAAGCTCACCCGTCTTTCCGGATGGCTCGGCGCATTCGAGGCCGAGTGGACGCAGGAAAATCCGATCGATCTGGACCTGTGCACGCGCTGCAACGCGTGCCTGCGTGCGTGCCCCGAGCAGGCGATCGACGGCAGCTACCAGATCGATCTCGACCGCTGCCGCGACCATCGTCAGTGCGTGATCGCCTGCGGCGCCATCGGCGCAATCGACTTCGATCGCACCGCAGCGCAATCGGCGCGGCAGGAGTCGTTCGATCTGGTGCTCGATCTGCAGCGCGGGCCGGCATTTGCGATGCACCAGCCGCCTCAAGGCTACTGGCATCCGGGCCCGGACCCGGCGATGCAGGCGAAGACGATCATCGATGTGCTGGGTGCGGTCGGCGAGTTCGAGAAACCCAAATATTTCACTTACAAGGCATCGATCTGCGCGCACAGCCGATCGCAACAGCCCGGATGCAACCAGTGCATCGACGTCTGCTCGACGGCGGCAATCCGCGCCGACGGCGATCACATCGTGGTCGAGCCACACCTGTGCATGGGTTGCGGCGCCTGCACGACCGTCTGCCCGTCCGGCGCGCTGGGTTACGCCTATCCGACGGTACCCGACCTCGGCGCGCGGGTTCGAACCGCGCTCGCGACGTATGCCAAAGCAGGCGGCCACGACGCCTGCCTGCTGTTCCACGATGCGGCCGGCGCCGAAGTCATTCATCGGCTGGGCCGGCGCGGCAAGGGCCTGCCGGCGCGGGTGATCCCGGTCGAGTTGCATCATATGGCGGCAGCCGGCATCGACGTCTGGTTGGGCGCGCTTGCGTACGGCGCGAGCGAGGTCGCCGTGCTCGCGACCGGCGCCGAGGCGCCGCAATATCCGGAAGCGATCGAGCGACAGATGGTCTACGCCGAGACGATCGCGCAGGCGCTCGGCTACCAGGGACGCCACCTGCGTCTGCTGCGCGCGGCCGACGCCGCCGCGCTCGAGGCAGCCGTCTGGACGCTGCAACCGGCGCTGGCGGTCCGCGCGCCGGGGACCTTCCACTGGTCGGCAGACAAACGCACGACCGCCGCGCTATCGATCGAGCATTTGCAGGCGCACGCGCCGACGCCACAAACGGTCATCGCGCTCGCCGCCGGCGCGCCATTCGGCACGATCGCCGTCAACCGCGACGCCTGCACCTTGTGCCTGGCCTGCGTCGGCGCCTGCCCCGAAGGGGCGATCCTCGATCACCCCGCCTCGGAAGTGCCGCAGCTGCGCTTTATCGAGGCCAAATGCGTGCAGTGCGGTCTGTGCGAGGCGACCTGTCCCGAAGACGCGATCGCGCTGACGCCGCGCCTGTCGCTTGGCGCCGAAGCGAAGCAGCCGCGGGTATTGAACGAGGCCTCGATCTTTAAATGCATCCGTTGCGGCAAGGCGCTGGGCACCGACAAGATGATTGGCAATATGCTGGCCAAGCTCGCCGGCCACTCGATGTTCGCCGCGCCGGGGGCGCTCGATCGGCTCAAGATGTGCGCCGATTGCCGCGTGATCGACATGATGGAGAAGGAATTGAACGTGCCGACGCCGGCGGGCACCGGCAGGCCCGGGTCGGCGTCGTGATGAGCGATCCGGTTTCGCCGCAGCGCTGAGGACCCCGGAATGGAATCTGCGCCTGCCGTGTTTACTCCGGGCATCGAACCCGAGGATCAGGCGCGCGCCGATTTCTACGCGCTGCTGGCGCGTCTCTACGCCGCGGAGCCCGACGCGGCCTTGCTGAAGTCGATCGCCATGGCGGACGAGCTCACGATAGACGAGGGCAGTGTCGAAGGCGAAACGTTGGCGGAGGCGTGGCGGATGCTGATCGCGACCAGCGCGGTGATGAACGCCGAAGCGGCGGCGGCCGAGTACGTCGACCTTTTCATCGGCGTCGGCGCCAGCGAAGTCAGTCCGCATGCGTCGGCGTACGAAACGGTTCCGGGCAGGCAGCCGCTGGTCGAAGTCCGCGCCGCACTCACCCGCCTGGGCTTATCGCGTCAGCCGGGCAATGTACTCTACGAGGATCATCTGGCCGCGGTCTTCGCGACGATGCGCGTGCTGATCACCGGCGCCGGCGCGCCGGGTTCGTTCACGTTCGACGACCAGCGCGCCTTCTTCGCCGCGCACCTAGATACCTGGGTGGTGTCATGTTGCGATGCAATAAATAGGCGCACTATTGCCAACTACTACAAACGCGTTGCACAATTAACCAAAGCGTTCTTGGCGATCGAACGTGACTCGTTTGCCATAGGCTAGTCTTGACGCATCCACGTCACGAGTCTTACTTGCGAGGCAGCCATGCGGAAAACGCAGCGTAGCGATCGTCTCAACCCGGCCGCGTCCGCACCTCCTCCCATTCCAGGCACCAATCTCAAGCGGCGTGGATTCTTGCTGACGCTGGGCGTCGGCGGCGTCGGCGCTGCGGCCGTCGCCGCGCGCTCGATGACAGGTGTCGCGAGCGACGCCGAGCCCGAAGCCACGTCCCCCACCGATGGCAAGGGCTACGCGGCGACGGAACACGTCCGGCGCTATTACCGGACGATGAAAGTCTAGTAGGAGGAGGAACGGACCATGCTGCTGACCAAAATACACGATGGCGCTTCCGGCGCCGCCAGCGCAGCTCGTCCACGTCTCCGCCGCATCGCGGGGGCTCGACTCCCGACGATGGACAGGCGGGCGTTTTTGAAGCGTTCGGGTCTCGTCGCCGGGGCCGGGGCGTTCGCCAGCCAGATTCCGTTCAACCTGATCGGCAAGGCCGACGCGGCCGCCGACAGCTACGCAACGAAGGTCGAAGTCAAGCGCACCGTCTGCACGCATTGCTCGGTCGGCTGTTCGGTCGACGCGACGGTCGAGAACGGCGTCTGGACCCGGCAGGAGCCGGTGTTCGACTCGCCGCTCAACCTGGGCGCGCATTGCGCCAAGGGCGCCTCGGTGCGCGACCACGGCATGCACGAGAACTCGCACCGCCTGAAGTCCCCGATGAAGCTCGTCGACGGCAAGTGGCAGAAACTTTCCTGGGATCAGGCGATCAGCGAGGTGGGCGACAGGTTGCTCGCGATCCGCAAGGAATCGGGTCCCGACGCGGTGTTCTGGGTCGGCTCGTCCAAGCACAGCAACGAGCAGTCGTACATGATGCGCAAGTTCGTGTCGTTCTTCGGCACGAACAACATGGATCACCAGGCACGGATCTGCCATTCGACGACGGTTGCCGGCGTAGCCAACACCTGGGGCTACGGCGCGATGACCAATTCGTACAACGACATGCAGAACACCAAGTGCGCGCTCTACATCGGCTCGAACGCGGCCGAAGCGCACCCGGTGTCGCTGCTGCACATGCTGCACGCGAAGGAAACCGGCGCACGGATGATCGTCGTCGATCCGCGCTTCACCCGCACCGCCGCCAAGGCCGACGTCTACGTGCGCATCCGCTCCGGCACCGACATCCCGTTCCTGTTCGGCGTGATGTACCACATCTTCAAGAACGGCTGGGAAGACAAAAAATACCTCCACGACCGCGTCTACGGCATGGACAAGGTGCGCGACGAGGTGATGACCAAGTGGACGCCGGACAAGGTGGAGGAAGTGACCGGCATTCCGGAGGCGCAGGTTTACAAGGTCGCCGAGATGATGGCCAAGAACCGGCCGTCGACGCTGGTCTGGTGCATGGGACAGACGCAGCACACGATTGGCAACGCAATCGTGCGCGCCTCGTGCCTGGTCCAGCTCGCGTTGGGCAACATCGGCGTTTCCGGCGGCGGCGCGAACATCTTCCGCGGCCACGACAACGTGCAGGGCGCCACTGACGTCGGCCCGAATCCCGACTCGCTTCCCGGCTATTACGGTCTCGCCGCCGGCTCGTGGAAGCATTTCGCCGCGGTCTGGGGTGTCGACTACGAATGGATCAAAAAGCAGTTCGCCTCGCAGGCAATGATGGAAAAGCCCGGCATGACGGTGTCGCGCTGGATCGACGGCGTGCTGGAAAAGAACGAGCTGATCGACCAGGACAACAATTTGCGCGCGATCGTCTTCTGGGGCCATGCGCCGAACAGCCAGTCGCGTGGCAAGGAAATGATCGAGGCGATGAAAAAGCTGGACACCATCGTTGTCATCGATCCTTATCCGTCGGCGACGGCGGCAATGGCGGCGATGGTGCGCAAGGACGGCGTCTATCTGCTGCCGGCGGCCACGCAGTTCGAGACTTCCGGCTCGGTGACGGCGTCGAATCGATCGCTGCAGTGGCGCGAGAAGGTGATCGACCCGATGTTCGAGTCCAAGCCGGACCACACGATCATGATGGCCTTCGCCAAGAAGTTCGGCTACGGCGACCAGTTCGTCGGCAAGCAGGCTGACGGCACGACCAAGATCAAGGTCATCAAGGACAAGGACGGCTGGGACGAACCGGAGCCCGAGTCGATGCTGCGCGAGATCAACCGCGGTATGTGGACGATCGGCTACACCGGCCAGTCGCCGGAGCGGCTGAAGCTGCACATGAAGAACCAGGCTACGTTCGACGTCAAGACGCTGCGCGCCAAGGGCGGCCCGTGCGACGGCGACTACTACGGCCTGCCATGGCCGAGCTATGGAACCCCCGAGATCAAGCATCCGGGCTCGCCGAATCTGTACGACGAATCGCGGGCGATGATGGATGGCGGCGGCTGTTTCCGGGCCAATTTCGGTGTCGAGCGCGACGGCGTGAATCTGCTGGCCGAGGATGGCTCGTACCCGAAAGGCTCGGAGATCACCACCGGCTATCCGGAGTTCGATCACGTGCTGGTCAAGAAGCTCGGCTGGTGGGACGAGCTGACCGACGCCGAGAAGAAGGCGGCCGAAGGCAAGAACTGGAAGACCGACCTGTCGGGCGGTATCCAGCGGGTCGTGATGAAACACGGATGTCATCCGTTCGGGAACGCCAAAGCGCGCGCGGTCGTCTGGAATTTCCCCGACGGCATTCCGCAGCATCGCGAACCGCTGTACTCGCCGCGTCCGGACTTGGTCGAGAAGTATCCGACCCACGACGACAAGAAGGCGTTCTGGCGGCTGCCGACGCTGTTCAAGTCGGTGCAGCAGAAGAACGTGCAGGACAAGGTCGCCACGAACTTCCCGCTGGTGCTGACCTCCGGCCGTCTGGTCGAGTACGAAGGCGGCGGCGAGGAGACGCGATCGAACGCGTGGCTGGCCGAGCTGCAGCAGGAAAACTTCGTGGAGATCAATCCGAAGGATGCCAACGATCGCGGCGTCAAGGATGGCGAATACGTGTGGGTCAAGACGCCGACCGGCGCGCAGCTCAAGGTCAAGGCGCAGGTCACCGAAAGAGTCGGCCCGGGAACCACTTTCATTCCGTTCCATTTTTCCGGCTGGTGGATGGGCAAGGACATGCTCGAGTTCTATCCCGAGGGCGCGGCTCCGATCGTGCGCGGCGAGGCGGTAAACACCGCGACAACCTACGGCTACGATTCGGTGACGATGATGCAGGAAACCAAGACGACGCTCTGTCAGGTCGCCAAGGTCTGACGATCGGCGAGGAAGACCTGCAAGCGAGAGGAACCAGACTATGGCCCGGATGAAATTTCTCTGCGATGCCGAACGTTGCATCGAATGCAATGGCTGCGTGACCGCCTGCAAGCAGGAGCACGACGTGCCGTGGGGCGTCAATCGCCGCAGAGTCGTGACGATCAACGACGGCGTGCCCGGCGAGCGCTCGATGTCGGTCGCCTGCATGCACTGCTCGGACGCGCCCTGCATGGCCGTGTGCCCGGTCGACTGCTTCTACAAGACGACCGAAGGCGTCGTGCTGCACGACAAGGATCTTTGCATCGGCTGCGGCTATTGCTTCTACGCCTGCCCGTTCGGCGCGCCGCAGTTTCCGCAGACGGGAGCTTTCGGCGTGCGCGGCAAGATGGACAAGTGCACGTTCTGTGCCGGCGGCCCGGAAGCCGACGGCTCGCCCGAGGAGTTTGCCAAGTATGGCCGCAATCGCCTCTCCGAAGGCAAGCTGCCCGCTTGCGCCGAAATGTGCTCGACCAAGGCGCTGATCGCGGGTGACGCCGACGTGCTCTCCGGCATCTATCGCGATCGCGTGACCATCCGCGCCGCGCGCGGCACGCTGGGCGGACCGCCGTGGGGATGGGACGCGGCTTATGGTCCGGGCGACAAGACCGCGGCTCAACAGCTGCCGGCGCCACAACCGCAGCCGGCCGCACCGGCGACCAAGTCATGAGCCGCATCGCGGTAGTCGGCATCGCGCTGGTTGCGGCTCTCGCGCTCGCCGCGTGTGGCGAGCGGCCGCAGGTCGTCAATTACAAGCAAGGCAAGTACGCGGGCAAGCCCGACACGCCGGCCTATCAGAATGCCCCGTACAGCGGCGACAAGGCGGCTTGGGAGCGTGCGCTCGCGACGCGCGCCCAGACGCAGAACGAGTACCAGCGGATCAAATAGGAGTCGTCATGCGGCAGGCTTTCGGAGCGCGCATTGCCGGCGCGCTGTTGTTCGCATTCTGTGCGGCCGTCGCCGGCGTCGCGCTCGCGCAGCAGATTCCGACGCCTGCCCCGACACCCGAGAACACCGGCGCCGCACCGCAGGCGCAACGCCAGGTCGAGCAACCTCTCAACAGTGCGCCGGTCTGGCGCGAGGTTCGCTCCGGCGGCCCGGCCGTGACGACGGTACGGGGCCGCGAAACCAACGTGCTGATCCAGGCCGGCGGTCAGACCTGGCGGAGCCTGCGCAACAGCGACATCGCCGTCTTCGGGGGCTGGGCGCTGGTGGTGCTGTTCCTCATGATCGTCGCGTTCTACATGATCAAGGGCACGATGCGGCTGCATCAGCCGCCTACAGGGCGCAAGATCATGCGCTTTTCATGGCTCGATCGCGTGATCCACTGGTCGACGGCGATCACTTTCTCGATCCTCGCGATCACCGGCCTGATCTTGCTGTTCGGCAAGACCGTCTTGTTGCCCATTTTCGGCTACACGCTGTTCTCGTGGCTTGCCATCCTGGCCAAGAACCTGCACAACTTTGTCGGACCCCTGTTCGCCGTCTGCATAGTTTTCCTGTTCGCCAACTTCGTGCGCGACAACTTCCCGCAGCCGGGTGACGGCCTGTGGATACGTCACTTCGGGGGCCTGTTCTCGGGCCGTGACACGCCGTCCTACAAGTTCAATGCCGGCGAAAAGCTCTGGTTCTGGGGCGGGGCGATCGTGCTCGGCATCCTGGTTAGCACGACTGGATTCATTCTCGACTTCCCGAATTTCAATCAGACCCGCGAGACGATGCAGATCTCGCACGTGCTGCATTCGACCGGCGCGATCCTGTTCATGCTGGGCAGCCTCGGCCACATCTATATGGGTACGCTCGGCATGGCTGGCGCGTACGACGCGATGCGAAACGGCTATGTCGACGAGGAGTGGGCGCGCGAGCATCACGAGTACTGGTACAACGAGATCAAGTCGGGCAAGGGCCGTACCGGGACGCCGGCCGCGGGTCCGACGGTGCGTCCACGAACGGCCTGAAGTCCGGAAGGAAAACGAGGGAGGAGAGCGACGAATGAGGACCTTGCGCGCATTGATCGCTGCCGGCGTCGTGGTCGCGAGCTTCGGGTTGGCCGTGGCCAAGCTGCCACCGCCGCCTTCGGACGAAGCGGCGAAGGCGGCGGCAGCGTCGAAAAAGGAAAAGGATGCGGCGACCGCCGAGAAGCAAAAGGCAGAGCTCGCCAGCGTGCAGGATAAAGTCGCGGCGAAATACATCGCCGAGCAGAAGGCCAAGGGCAGGACGGTGACGCCGCAAACGGGTGCGACGGCGACGCCACCATCGGCCAAGGCGGCAAGCAACGGCAAGAAGAAGTAAGCGCGCCGTTCGCGGCACGCCAAAACGGGGCCGCGGCCCCGTTTTTTGTGATGGCGCGCCGGTGAGAACGGCGCGAGCGCTACGGTATAATCACCGGCTCCGGAGAGATGGCCGAGTGGTCGAAGGCGCTTGACTCGAAATCAAGTATACGTTGACGCGTATCTAGGGTTCGAATCCCTATCTCTCCGCCAGTTTTCCCGGTGTCGTAAAGGCAGCGAAGGCGACGAACCGACAATTCGCCGCCGACCGATCCGCAACCGCTGAAAGGAGTCCGCCATGCAAACTCGCCATCGTCTGGTCAGCTTGTTGCTGTCGACCATCGCGACCTTGACCTTTTCGACCATCGCGGTGGCTGCCGGCAATCCGGCGGCCGACCAGGTATTGATCAACGCCAAGAGCATCAAATGGAGTCCCGCCCCGCCGGCGCTGCCCAAGGGTGCGCAGGTTGCCGTGCTGCATGGCGATCCGACCGGGAACGGCGAGTTCGTGATGCGCGTGATGATGCCGCCGAGATACAAGATTCCCTTCCATTGGCACTCGAAGACCGAGCACGTGACGGTGATCTCCGGAGCCCTGTATGTCGCCAATATGGAGACCTACGACAGAAAGATCGCTCATCAGGTGAAGCAGGGCGGCTTTCTCTACCTGCCGGCGCGGGGGCAGCAATTCGCCTTCACCAAGGGAAGAACCGTGATCGAGATTCATGGCGAAGGGCCGTTCGACGTCGCGTACACCAACCCCGGCGACGACCCGCAAATGGGAGCGCAAGGGAAGCCGTATTATTTTCCGAAGGAATTTGAAGGGAACGAGTTGAGCGCGCCCGAAGGCGGCGAGCCGATCCCCACATTTTGAGAAATGCCCTGCGGTCACCGTCACCTACGACGTCGACCACACGCCGATGTGGCTCGTGGCGACGGTGACCAAGAGCGGATTGAGCTCGTACACCGGAGACCTGATCCGGCTGGCTTCGGGGCCACCGTTCAACGCCGTCCCCTTTCCGCCGCTCGGCAGCCCGGGCGGCGCGACAGGATCGACGGTGGGCACGGCGGAGCTCGCCTTCTTCGACGCAATGCAGGCCCTTTTTATTTGACGACGCGTAGCCCATTCGTAGCCACTTCCCCCTCCTGCACCAACCGTAAGCCGGACATGCGGTCCACGTGCGGCAAAAGATGATCGCTGGCAAGGTGCGCGTACTTCCGCATCATCTCCACGCACTCCCAGCTACCGAGCTCCTGCAACGCGTGCAACGGCGTTCCCGCTTGCCCGTGCCAGCTAGCGATAGCAGCCGCCGCACTCAGCGGTACTGCAATTGGCTTTCTCGCCTTGGCCTGGTCCGCATGAACCCATGCTGTGCGCCGCGCTTCACCCGCCGTTCGTTGGCCTAGCCGGGAATGTAGCCGGATTTCATTGTCGTGTTTTAACGGGATAACTCTATGCCGTCGAGCGGGCGACGCCGCGAAGGGAAAGTTCCGTTGCTCTATGGCAGCTCACGAAGTGGTTGGGGGCAATCTCTTCTTGTACCGGCGACTTTTCCCGACACACGGCCTGAGCATACCTGCACCGGGGATGGAAATGGCAGCCCGGAGGGGGATTGGCCGGGTCGGCGACTTCGCCTTGAAGGACGATCCGTTCGGAACGAAGGCGTGGATCCGGTTTGGGGACCGCGGACATGAGGGCCGCGGTATACGGATGCTTCGGAGACGCGAACAACTCTTCGGTGGGCGCGGTCTCCACGATCCTGCCGACATACATCACCGCGACCCGTTCGCTGATGTGTTTGACAACGCTCAAGTCGTGAGCGACGAAGAGATAGGTGAGTCCGAGTTTTTCCTGAAGATCGAGCAGGAGGTTCAGGATCTGGGCTTGGACCGACACATCCAATGCGGAAACGGGTTCGTCGGCAACGACCAAACGGGGATTCAAGGCAAGGGCCCGGGCGATGCCGATGCGCTGACGCTGGCCGCCCGAGAAGGCATGAGGGTAGCGCCGCATATATTCCGGCCGGAGGCCGACGAGGCGAAGAAGCTCCACGACTCTGTCGGTTCTTGCTTGCGCGTTACCTTCGCCGTGGACCAACAGCGGCTCCCCGACGATGTCCAGCAGCGTCATTCGCGGGTTCAGCGAGGAGAACGGATCCTGGAAGATCATCTGCATCTGACGCCGAAGGGAGCGAAGCCGGTGTTTCGGAACGGTTGCCACGTCGAGGACTTCATCGTTGTCCGAGAGGAGAACCTGACCGGCCGTCGGGGCGATGGCTCTCAGAATGCAGCGCGCAATCGTGGTCTTTCCGCAGCCGCTCTCTCCGACTAGCGACAGTGTCTCTCCTCGATTGAGGAAGAAGGTCACGTCGTCCACCGCCTTCACCTGGCCGACGGTTCTTTGGAGAAGCCCCCTTCGAATGGGGAAATACTTCTTGAGCCCCTTGACATCGAGGAGCACGGTTTTTTCCGAACCCGCGTTGTCGTTCCTCATTGTCGTCGGCTTCTTGTCATTGGTACAGAAAACAGCTTGCCTTTCTTCCTTCCCCGGCAGCCAGAAGAAGCGGTTCCTCGGTGTCGCAGCGGCCGGGTATGAAGGAAGCGCATCGGGGATGGAAGGCGCAGCCAGTCGGACGGTTGAACGGATGGGGAATCGATCCGCTGATGGTGGGAAGCTTCACCCTCGGCACGGAGTTGATGCTTGGAATGGACTGAAGCAGAGCCTTCGTATAGGGATGCTTCGGGTCGTGAAAGATGTCGTCGACCTTTCCTTGTTCGACCACTCGGCCGAGGTACATGACGACGACGTCATCCGCCATCTCCGCGACCACGCCGAGGTTGTGCGTGATGAGCATGATGGCCATTCCCCGTTCGTGCTGAATCTTTCGCAGCACATCCAGGATTTGCGCCTGGGTGGTGACGTCGAGCGCCGTCGTAGGCTCGTCGGCGATAAGGAGTCGCGGATCACAGGAGAGAGCAACTGCGATCATCGCCCGCTGCCGGAGTCCGCCGCTCAGTTCGAAGGAGTACTCGTCGATGCGGCGCTCCGGTTTCGGGATGCCGACACTGCGCAGCGCTTCGATTCCCCGGCGTCTAGCCTCTTTCCGGCCGACCGCATTGTGGAGGAGGATCGCCTCGATCAGCTGTGCTCCGATCGTATGAACGGGACTGAAAGAGGTCATCGGCTCCTGAAAGATGAGACCGATGTCTCCCCCTCGAATCGAACGCATCTCCCGGCTGTCGGCCTTGAGTTTGACGAGGTCGATTTGCGATCCGTCGGCGCGGGTGAGGACAATCTCTCCGTCGACGATTCGACCGGGACGATCGACGATCCGCAGGACCGAATGCGCGGTGACGCTTTTTCCGCAGCCGCTCTCCCCGACGACGCCAACCGTCTTTCCTGGGAAGACGTCGAAGGAAGCGCCGTCGACGGCCTTGGTCGTTCCCTCGTCCTGAAAGAAGCTCGTCCTCAGGTTCCTCACCGAAAGCAGCGGCTTCGTATCGGTCTCCATGATCAGTCTGCGTGTCGTCGAGGCGTCGATGGGAGCGAGAGTTGAAACGAGATCGGCGGTCGCCCGCGGGAATCTTCCAATCTACAAATAGGGATCCGCCGCATCGCGTATCCCGTCGCCCATGAAATTGAACGCGAGGACCGCAATGATGACGGCAAAACACGGGATAAGAAGCCAGGGAGAAATGACCAAGGCCTGAATGTTCTGGGCATCCTGAAGCAGGACACCCCAACTGATGGCAGGCGGCCTCAACCCCAGGCCGAGGAAACTCAACGAAGTCTCGCTGATGATGATCGCGGGGATCGCCAGTGTCGTCGCCGCGATGATGTGACTTATGAAGGAGGGCACCATGTGGCGGAAGATGATTCTCGTCTTGCTGCAACCGACGAGCTCGGCCGCCATGACGAAATCTTCCTGCTTGAGGGAGATAAACCTTCCTCGAACGACCCGAGCGAGCTCGGTCCAGCCGATGAGGGAAATGATGATCGTGATGGCGAAGTAGACCTGTACGACGTCCCAGTCGTTAGGAAGGGATGCGGCAAGGCCCATCCACAGGGGAATTGTCGGAATCGATCGAAGGATCTCGATGATTCGTTGGATCACCGTATCGATCAGGCCACCGAAATAGCCCGATACACCGCCCAGGGCGACGCCCAGCACAAGACTCAAGGCCACGCTGACAAGACCTATCGTCATCGACGTCCGGGTCGCGTACATGAGACGCGACCAAAGATCGCGTCCCTGCATGTCCGTTCCCATCAGGAAGAGCGACTCTCCCGCCTTGGCTCCCTCTACGGCCAATAGATGGCGGTCGCTCGGGATGAAGCCCAGCACGTGCCAGGGTTCTCCCCGGCCGAAGAACTTGACCGGGATCTTCGTGGCCGTGTCGGGAACATAGACCCGCTTGAACGTGTTGGGATCGCGGGTTCCTTTCAATGCGTACACGTAAGGCTTGAAACTGCCGTCGTCCATCCAATGGATCGCCTGCGGTGCCATCAGCGATCGCTGGGCATCCGATTCCTGAGGATCCGCATACGCGAAAAAGTCGGCGAAAAGTGCAACCAAATAGAAGGCAACCAGGACGATGGTCCCCCCCGCGGCCAGCTTGTGCTTGCGGAAGCGCCACCACATGAGCTGCCATTGCGTGGCGACGGCAATTCGCTGTTCCGCCAGGTGCCCGATTTCCTGCGCCGCGGCGTCTTCGGAGGTCACTTCCGTCCCAAACGTACTCTCGGAACGCGCAGACTTTTCCTGCGCCGCAGCGTGTTCTGCCGTCACTGCCGCCCCAACCGTATTCTCGGGTCGACCCACATGAGAAGCAGATCCGAAATGAACGTCCCGATGACGGTCATGACTCCGAGCAACAGAACGATGGTTCCGGCGAGGAACATGTCCTGGGCGATCAACGCCTTGAGGAGCAAAGGACCGACCGTCGGCAAGCTCAAGACGAGCGATACGATGATGCTTCCGGACACCACATAGGGAAGGAGGTAACCGATGGTGCTCACGAACGGATTGAGGGCCACCCGAACGGGATACCTCATGATAACGTGATATTCCGAAAGCCCTCGGGCCCGGGCCGTCATGACGTAAGGCTTCCTCAATTCGTCGAGCAGGTTCGACCGCATGATGCGAATCAGCTGGGCGGTCCCGGCGACGCCGAGGACGATGGCCGGGATCGGCAGGTGCTTCGTGAGGTCCCACACCTTCGCCATGCTCCAGGAAGCTTCGACCATATCCGGCGAAAAGAGCCCGCCCACATTGGCACCGAAGTAGGCGAAACCCACATACATGACGATCAGAGCCAGCAAGAACCCGGGAAAAGCGAGCCCGATGAAACCGACGAACGTGAACACGTAGTCCAGGAACGAATAGGGATAGACCGCGGAGTAGATCCCGATGGGCAATGCCAGGGCCCAGGTGAATATGATCGCAGCTACGGAAATGACCATGGTCAAGGTGAGACGGTCGCCGATGACATCGGAAACGGGCCGTCCCCATTCCATCGCCATACCGAAATTGCCCTGCAGCATGAGACCCATCCACTTGGCGTATTGGATCGTGATGGGTTTGTCGAGACCGAGCTGTTCGCGCAGCGCCGTCGCCTCGCCTTCGGAAACCGCACTACCCGACGCGGACATCGAGGCGATGTACGAGGTCACGTAATCGCCGGGCGGCAGATGGATGATGATGAACGACAGGACTGAAATGGCCCAGACCGTCAGCACGGCCAGTAACAAGCGGCGAACGACGTATGCCACCATGGCAACTCCCTGAAACTAAGTCTCGCGAGACACCGTCAACGCCCAGCTCAAAAAGCGGCCGCCCGCGTTGCGAGCGGCCGCAATTCCCTTACTTGAAGTAGAACGTGATCGGCATCGAGGTATGCGGCGTGCGGGCATGCTGGGCATTTATTTGCCGTTCCGGTACGTTACCCATGTTGTTCTTGACGATGCGCACGCCCATGAAGGCGGGTGACTGACCGACCGTTCCGATGCTCCACGTCTGTTCGACGATGATCTTCCAGATTTCCTTGCCGGCCTTGATTCGTTCCTCGTCCTTCATGCCAAATGCGTTGCGGAAGAGATCGAAGGCCCTGATCATTTCGGGATCGTCCGGCTTCTTTCCGGCGGTTCCGTTGGACGAATACCACTTGGCGAAGGCCATGCCCATGTGGCTTTCGGCCGCATCCACGGGCAGCGCATGGCGGGGGAAAAGGTAGATCATTTCCGAGCCGTCGTTCGCCCACGTGATCATCTGGTTCTCGTTGCCGTTGTCCCGCGTGAAAGCGAGA
Organism: uncultured beta proteobacterium; assembly: GCA_963828665.1. Classification (GTDB taxonomy): domain Bacteria; phylum Pseudomonadota; class Gammaproteobacteria; order Burkholderiales; family Casimicrobiaceae; genus PALSA-1003. Next base: position 35,706 of record CAWHFL010000010.1, on the reverse strand, counting down.
TTGCGCTCGAGCTCCTTGACGTCGACGTCGACTCCGATCTTCCTCCACTGCTGCTTGACCATTTCGCCGATCTGCGTGTACGGAACGAACTGACCGCCGACCGTGACCATTTCGAGGCGGAGCCGTCCCTTGCCGTCGGTGCGAAGGCGATAGCCGTCGGAATCCTTCTTGGTCAGGCCGATTTTATCGAGAAGCTCGTTGGCCTGCTTCAGATCGAGGACACCCCACTTCTTGTTCCATTCGGGGCCCGGGCTGTAGATCGTGTCAGGCGCAGGAGCCACCGATCCGGCGGATCCGACGCCGAGCCAGAAGGCTTCGTTCAACTGGTCGCGGTCGATGCCGAGGGCGAGCGCATGGCGGAAGTCCTTGATCCTTAGCAATCTCGCAATCTCGGGGTCGCCTTCATACGAGTTGCCAATGTGAATCGCCGCGTCGGCTCCGTTGAGACCCGGGTCGAGGTGAACCGTGTAGTTCCCCTTCTTGGCGTTCTCCAGGAACACCGGCAGCTTCGCCAGACCCATGTGTCGTTCCTGAATGTCATATTCGCCGGCAATCGCCCGCAGGTTGGCGACCTCGGTGTTTTCCGCCAGGGTCATGGTGATCCGGTCGATGTAGGGAAGCTGGTTCCCCGCGGTGTCGACAGCCCAGAAGTAGGGGTTCCTTTCCATGGACCAGGTCGGAGTGTTGATCGGAGATACGGTCTTCCAGGGAGTCATCACCGGCAGTTCGTTGTTCAGCGCCCAGCTGTATCGGTTCTTCAGCAGCGACACCCAGCTATCGAAACCGAGGTCCTTGGCCTTCTTGGTCACCGCCTCCTCGGACGAGTACTTGGGCAGAAACTGCTTCAGATAGTGGGCCGGCGCATAGGCGCCGCCAAAGTTCTGGAAGGCTCCGCGCGTCGCGAACCCGGCGCCGATGGCCGTGCTCCCTGCAAGCTGATACACGAAAAAGTCGTAGGGTTCGGGGAATTCGAAAGCGACGGTGTAGTCGTCGATCTTCCTCATCTTCCCGTCCTTGCCGTTGATCTGGAACTCGAAGAACGGCGTAGGGACGATGTTCTTGTTGAGGTAGATGTCGTTGTACCAGAACATGAAATCGTCCGCCGTCAGGGGCTTGCCATCGGACCACTTGGCGCCCTTGCGGAGGTAGATCGTGGTCGTCTTCCCGTCGTCGCTGACCTTCCAGTCGCGGGCGAGACTCGGGATGATCTTCGTGCCCGTGTAATCGAACGTCAGGATCTTGTCGGCTGAATTGATGCGGTTGCCGTTTTCGTGGTCGGCGGGTCCAGTGAAAGCTCTTCGCCAGTTACCGCCGTATTTTCCGATTTCGTGCAGAGGCTTCACGACGAAAAGCTGCGAAGGCTCGGGCAGGCGTTTTTCGACCGCTGGCAGCTTTCCCGCCTTCACCTGCGCCGCAAGGACTGGGGCCTCCTTGAAGGTCTTCGGATAGGCCTTGGCGTCAAGGATGATCTGCGGGCCCTCGAGCTTGCCGATCAACGAAGAGCCGATCTTTGGCGGGCCAGCTGCAGGCGTCGGCGATTGCGCCGCCACCCCTCCCGCGCCCATCGCAAGGCCGACCAGTGCTAGACCCGCGAGCATGCGTATCGCGCGCATCGATTTCATAGAGACCTCCTTTTCTTTTGTTCCGTTTCGGCAGCCAAGAAGCCCGCTGCTCGCGACCAATCCGGCTGCCCGATGCCTCAGGCCCATCGCCGACTCCACCGCGACAAGAAGCACGGAATTACCTTCCCGTCCCGGCATTCTTGCGCTGCCGCCATGGGCCGACTTTGCGCTAGATCAAGGCAGCCTTTGGTAGGGCTGACCGATGCCCCAATGCCGATCGAGCGATGCCGGTCTCGACGTGAATCTTGGCCCCGCAAGGGCGGTCGATCAAGTTGAAGCGCTGCGAGAGAGACGCGGCCTGACCGCCCGACCGGTGCCCGCTACTACCGTGCAAGCCACCCCCCGTCTACCGCCAGCGTATGCCCATGGACGTAATCCGACGCGGACGACGCGAGGAAGACGACTGCGCCGGCAAGATCGGCGGGCGCGCCCCAGCGATCTGCAGGAATGCGTGCGAGAATCGCGCCGCTGCGCTCAGCGTCGGCACGCAGCACAGCGGTGTTGTTCGTCTCCATGTATCCCGGTGCGATCGCGTTGACGTTGATGCGGCGCTTCGCCCATTCGCACGCCAGTAGGCGAGTCAATCCGACCACGCCGCTCTTCGACGCTGTATACGACGCCACGCGGATGCCGCCCTGAAACGAGAGCATCGATGCGATGTTGATGATCTTGCCCCCTGAGCCCTGCGCGACAAACTGCCTGGCCACCGTCTGCGATAGGAAGAATACCGTCTTGAGATTGACGTCGATGACGTCGTCCCAGTCGCGCTCGGTAAATTCGAGGGCATCGGCGCGCCGGATGGTGCCAGCGTTGTTGACGAGGATGTCGATCCTGCCGAACGAGGACCCGCACTTCGCGACGATCGCAGGTATCTCGGCAGTCGAGGAGAGATCCGCCGCCACATTGATATACCGGCGGCCGGCCGCTTCAACGCCGGCGCGCGTCGCTGAGGCATCGCTGCGATTGACACCGACGATGTCAGCACCGGCCCCGGCCAGCGCCAAGGCCATTCCCTGGCCGAGACCGGTGTTGCAGCCGGTGACGATCGCGGTGTTTCCGCTGAGGTCGAAGAGCTGATGCATAGTCGGCAGCCCCATGAACCGGGCCCGCTCAGCGCAAATCCGACATCGCCACGCCATCCATGTCCGGAAAGACCTGGTTCTCGCCGATCATTCCCCATATGAACGTGTACGCCTGGGTACCGACACCGGTATGAATCGACCAGCTCGGGCTGATGATCGCCTGCTCGTTCCGCACGACGATATGCCGCGTTTCTTGTGGCTGCCCCATCATATGGAACACAACACCATCCGATGGCAGGTTGAAGTAGAAATACACCTCCATGCGCCTGTCGTGCGTATGACAGGGCATCGTGTTCCACAGGCTGCCCTCGGCCAGCCTGGTCATGCCCATGACGAGCTGACATGACGGCAGCACCGTCGGCACGATGTATTTGCGGATCGTGCGCCGATTGGCCGTGCGCGCGTCGCCCAACGTCTCGGGCGACGCCTCCGCCATCGTTATCTTGCGATGCGGGTGCGCCGTATGTGCCGGTGCGCTGTTGAAATAGAGTTTCGCGGGACGCGAGGGATTCGCGCTTGCGAAGCTGACCGCGCGCGCGCCGCTGCCCACGTAGAGCGCGTCCTCCGCCATCACGTCGAAGCTGACGCCGTCGATGGTCACGACGGCGTCGCCACCGATGTTGATGAGACCTAACTCGCGTCGCTCGAGAAAGAAATCGGTCCCCGTGTGCTTGCCAAGCTCCGGCGCGAACTCCAATGCCTCTGCTGTCGGGCAAATGCCGCCGACAATCATCCGGTCAATTTGGCTGTAGGTGAGCGTGATCTCGCCAGGCGCCAAGATTCGCTCAATCAGGAAGTGGTGGCGCAAGCCACCGGTGTCCAGCGTTCGCGCGTGATCGCTGTGTACGGGTTGACGGATTTCCATTGCTGGGCCTTTGCCTGCTCAGGCGATCGCCCGCGCGACTGGCGCCGGCAGAGCCGCAACGATACAACGAATACGTATTTCAATCACGAGAACCTGTTTTGTCCTTCGCGGCGCGCGAAATGCCTGCTGCCTTTTCAGGCTCGCCACGACTGCGGGGCTGGCCTACCCAGGCGAGTCCATCGATGCCCGGCCCCCACAGACTCGGGCTTCGCTACCAGAGAAAGGTTGTCTGCCTGTGTCGTGGCCGGGTATCGGATCTTTCATTGCGTTCCTTGACATTGAGTATCCGGCTCTTCTTCTCGACTTACGGCAAGAGTCGATCAAACTTCTTCTTTGACTTGGATCACTACGGACATTGGCGATTGCGCTAACAGTTAAGACTGCAGACCAGACTGGAGGTGGCAAATGATGACTTCGACCCGCAAGACCAAACGGCGGCGCCACGCGGTCGGCGAAAAGAAGTCGGCTGTAACTAAACCCGTTCGCCACATTGCGGCGCCGACTGGCGAAACGAAAGGTGCTGCTGACCCCGACGATATGGCCCTCAGCGCGCCGCTCGAGGGCGATGTCGACAGCGAAGAGGCGACCCAACTCGAAGCGATATTCGAGGAACCGTTGCATGTCGACGACGACGCAATTATCGATGATGCCGACAGCACAGGCTCGCGCCGACGTTAGCCCCTAGGCGCGCGGTGGGCTGGGTAGCCCCGCAGATAAACGAAAACACACCCCGAGTACGCGAGAAGCGAGTCTGGTCAGCCAATCGACGATTGCTTTCAGTTGGACACTGAGGTCCGGCCCAGACGCTGCAGCAGAAGTGCGCGAACCGGCTGCTAAGTCAGCCGGTCTTCTTTGAGTCTTTCACGTCTTGCTTGACGTCTCCAAACTTGGCTTGCGCCTTGCCGAGAACTCTTTGCGCCTTGCCTTTTGCTTGCAAGGTCTTGTTGCCCATGATCTTGCCAGCGACTTCCTTGATCTTACCGCGCGCTTCTTTGATTCGGCCTCTGACTTGGTCCTTGTTCGTGCTCATGACTTGCTCCCGATAACATCTGCCGGCAAACGGCCAGCCCGCCCTACTTTAAGATTGGTAAAGCCGAGGCGCGACACCAGAAACACCCTCATTGGGTCGCCATCGCGGCTTAGATCGGCAAACTCGTTAAGTCGTTGCGCCTTGGCATCCTCACGTTCGTACCAACTCCGTCATTGTCGTGCGCTAGCGAACGCAAGGGTTGACTGAAATCAAAACACGTGGTGATACGTAGCTCTCTATCGCTGTTTCAGCGACGCCCTCGACGTCATCGTTCGGCGATGCAGCGCAACCGGCCGCCAGGAGCACAAGCAAGGAACGAATGCTGGAGCATGGACTTCGTCAGTGACCAGTTATACGACGGACGCAAACTGCGCGCGCTGACGCTGATCGATGCCTATACGCGCGAATGCTTGGCTATCTGGGTTGATCAGGGAATCCGCGGCGAATACGTTGTCACCGTGGTCGACACCGTAAGCGCCGAGCGTGGCGCACCGCGTCGCATTCAGGTCGATAACGGGCCGGAATTCGTATCGAAGGTTCTCGACCGCTGGGCCTACGAGCGACAGGTTGAACTGGCATTCTCCCGGCCCGGCAAGCCCACCGACAACGCATTCATCGAAGCATTCAACGGCCGGCTACGGCAGGAATGTTTAAACCAGCATTGATTCTTGAGCTTAGCCGGCGCGGAGCAAGATCGAGGCTTGGCGCCAAGGCTATAACGAGACCCGGCCCCACGGTGCGTTGGGATGGGCTACTCCGGCCGAATTTGCCCGTCGTTGCTTGCAAGCGGACGTAATAACATGTTCGAAGGATCCGGAAAACTATCCTGTACTCGTTTTAGAACTGCTCATCAAGGATCCGGAAAACTCAGCCTCTGAGCAGTTCTAAAACGGGTACAGGATCACCGACGGCCACCGCCCTACTCGTGGCGGTACTGCTGAAGGAACTCCGTCAGTAGTCGTGACGTTTCGCTCATATGCTGCTCCAGGAGTTCGCTGACCGCTGCTGCATTGCGCACCTTATAGGCAGCAAGAATCGCCCGGTGTTCCTCCTGCGCCTGCTTGCGGTAGTCGGACCCGGAAATCAGCACTCTAATGAAGCGGTCTATCTGCGCGTCCAGCGATTCAATCATCGCCAGGAGACGCGGTCGGTCGGCCCGTTCGTAGAGAGAGGAATGGAAGCGCCAATTGAGCGCCATCCAGCGCACCACATCCACGGTGCGTTCCGATTCGGTCAGCGCCGCCTCAGCCCGATCGAAGATCGCGCGATCGGCTCGCGGTAGCCCCCAGCGCACAGCCTGGGTCTCGAGCACGCAACGAATTTCCAGCAGTTCTTTGGCCTCGTCCGCAGAGAGACGACTTACGGTCGCGCCCCGGTTGGGCCGAATGGTCACCAAACCTTGCGCTGCCAAGTGGCGCAGCGCTTCCCGTACCGGGATGTGGCTGACCCCGAACTGTTCAGCGATGGCGTCTTGACGCAGCCGCTGTCCTGCTGCGATCTCACCCGACAGAATGGCGGCACGCAAAGCGATTGTGATCGTGTCCGCCGCCGGGGCGTTGAGCGGAGGACGGCTGGCTTCGGGAACGGATAGCACGCGCAAACTATATATTATCGTCTGCTGCCGTCACTCGAGAGGAATGCATGTTCTCCGGTGTAGAGGGCAAGAAGAGTGTGCAAGATAATAAGCTAACTATCGGATAATAAATGACTATTGTCAGCTCCAGGATAACGCCGTCGGCGTCCGCCAAATCATGCGTCGGGCCTTTGGCTAAGGCACCAAATAATATATGATGGATCAAGGCATTTGAAAATGGATGCGTTCTTGGCTTGCCGCCTGCGTATCTGAAGAGAGGACATCGATGATCACAGCCATCGTTCGATACAAGCTTCCGCCGTCAATCGATCACAACGATTGCCTGGCGCACTTTGCCAAGATTGCGCCCGGCTTCCGCGAGGCGAAGGGGCTCATTAGCAAGCATTTCATCTGGAGCGAAAGCGGAATCGCGGGCGGTGTCTACCAGTGGACGACGCTCGAAGCGGCCAATGCCTTTTACAGCGGACCCTGGCTAAAGGGAATTGTCGAGCGATATGGCATGGAGCCCGAAATCGAATATTTCACCGTGTTCGCCGTGACGGATAACACGACCGGCAAGGTCACGGTATTCGAGAAGCCGCGGCCCGCGAAGACCCATGGAGTGAAGGCAATGGCAACGTAACTCCGTGGAAGTGAGCGTATTGCGAAAGTCGGGGAGGCAAGAATGAATCGGCGCGGATTTATCAAGAAAGCGGCTGCGGCAGCCGGGGTTACCACGGTCGCAGCTGGTGCATTTCCAAGCCCGGCGATCAGCCAAGGCAGAACCGAATGGCGCATGGTCACCGCTTGGCCGAAGGGTCTGCCTGGGCTCGGCACGGGCGCCGATCTGCTCGCCAACCGGATTACCACCATGTCGGGCGGCAGACTGTCGGTACGCGTGTTCGCCGCCGGCGAGTTGGTCCCCGGCCTGCAGACCTTCGAAGCGGTTCAGAGCGGAACCGCTGAGATGGGCCATGACACCCCGGGCTTCCATCTGGGCAAGAACCGCGCCTTCGCGTACTTCTTCGGTGCCCCGTTTGGAATGGCATACGAAGAGCATGTCGCGTGGCTCTATCACGGTGGGGGGCAGGCCTTGTGGGACGAACTCTCGGCTCAATTTGGCCTCAAGAGCTTCGCTGTCGGCAATATCGGCACGCCCTCCTTCGGCTGGTTCAAGAAGGAGCTCAAGAGTGTCGCCGATTTCAAGGGCCTCAAAATGCGTATGCCGGGCATAGGCACCGAGATGATCCGGAGTCTTGGTGCGGTGCCGACGCTGATGGCGCCCGGCGACTTGTTTCCCGCGCTCCAAGCGGGGACCCTGGATGCCACCGACTTTACCGGACCGGCCAATGATATGGCGCTCGGCTTTCAGCAGGTCTGCAAATTCCTCTACTGGCCGTGCATCCAGAAGCCGGGGGCGATTCAGCAGGTGATTATTAATAAGGCCAAGTTCGACAAACTCCCCAAGGACCTGCAAGAGGTCGTCACGGTTGCCTGCGAAGCAGCGCATCAAGACATGCTGGCGGAATACAACTGGATAAACGCGCAGGCAGTGAGGGCGCTAAAGGAACAGCACGCCGTTAAGTTTTTGACGCTGCCGCAGGAGATCTTGCAAGCCCTGGGCAACGCCGCTGGGCAGATTCTGATCGAGGAGCGCGACAAACTAGATCCGCTGGGAAAGAAGATCTGGAGCGCGTACTTCAAGGCGCGGACCGACCTCATGGCTCTTTCGAATTTGGGGGATCGCGAGTTCTATAACGCGCGGACCCTAAACTTCAAATACCCGGCGTAGAACGCCGGTCGTGCGCGTACCTCGGAGCAGTCTTCTCGTCGGCATTGCGGACCGCCTTGAGGCCTTGGCTGCGGGCATCGGGCGGGCGGTTGCCTATTTCACCGTCGCGACGGTGCTGATTTGCTTCCTCAACGTGTACCTGCGGTACGCGGTAGGCGTCGGGTTTGTCTGGCTCCAGGAATCCTACATCTGGACCCACGTCGCTGCGATCATGTTCGGAGCCTCCTATGCTCTCTTGCAAGGCGCGTTTGTACGCGTCGACCCCTTCTACAGCCGGATGAGTGAGCGTGGGAAGGCGTGGGTAGACCTATTCGGGACCATCATCTTCCTAGGACCATTCCTGTGGATGATGGGGTACTCGGGCTGGTCGTTTTTTCTCGCATCTTGGAAGATGAGCGAGCGGTCAGCATATGACTCTGGACTCCCTGCTATTTATCTCCTTAAGGGGACCTTACTGATCTTCGTCGCGCTCGTCGCCTTGCAAAGCATCGCGATGATCTGCCGTTGTGTGCTGACGCTGCTAGGTCATAGCAAGCGCGCCACGACTTCCCTCACCGCGGAGTCGTTTTAGCGCGCTGATCGGAAGCAATCATGGAATCGCTCCTAACCGGCGAAATCCTTTCGGTCGCCCTTTTCGGCGGTCTGATTGCGGCGCTGATGCTCGGCTATCCCATCGCCTTCACGCTACCCGGCGTGGCCTTTATTTTCGCGATCGTCGGTTGGGCATTCGGAGCGTTCGATTTGAGCTACTTCGAGGCGCTACCCCTGCGCTATTGGGGCATCGTGACCAACGAAGTACTGATCGCAGTTCCGCTATTCGTGTTCATGGGTGTCATGCTCGAGCGCTCGCGCTTAGCCGAAACCCTGCTAACCACGATGGGCGAGTTATTCGGTTCCTTACCTGGGGGTCTAGGCATCTCGACCATTGTGGTGGCGACGCTGCTCGCGGCGTCGACCGGCATCGTCGGTGCGACCGTCGTAACGATGGGACTGATCAGCCTGCCGGCAATGCTCAAGGCTCGCTACGACAAGCGGTTGGCCTCCGGTCTGATCTGCGCCTCCGGGACGCTTTGCCAATTGATTCCGCCTTCCACCATCCTGGTGTTTCTGGCCGTGATTCTCCAGAGTGCATACAGTGAAGCGCAGATGGCCAAGGGCAACTTTACCCCTGTCACGCTTTCAGTCGGCGACCTGTTCGCTGGTGCGTTCATTCCCGGCATTGTTCTTTCCGGCCTCTACATTGTCTGGGTCATCGGTAATGCGATCCTCAAACCGGGTTCCGCGCCCGCGCTGGAGATGACGTCTGAGGCCAAACGGTCCTTCGGCGGGCGCATCGTGGTTGCCCTGCTGCCGCCGCTCATGCTTATTGTCGCGGTGCTCGGATCGATCCTGGCCGGCGTCGCGACGCCTACCGAAGCCGCTTCAGTCGGCGCCATCGGCGCCGCTCTACTGACCGTGGTCAAACTCTTGGCAGAGCATGTAACCAAACGCTTGCCCCCAGAGGCCGTTCAACGCGCGCTGTTCCACTTCTGGCTCGCCTTCTTCGCCGTGACGGTCGCGCTCGCCGCGATTGCGGGGGCACTCGGTGTGCTGACGCTCGCAGTGGCCTCACTGATGATCGGCATCGCGGTGGCCAGCGGGATACCGGAAGTGCGGCGCCAGTTTTTTGGCATCGTCGACGATGTCAGCCGCTCAACCCTCACGATCACCGCGATGGTGTTTGTAATCTTCATGGGAGCCAGCGTGTTTTCTGTGGTATTCACCCGGCTTGGGGGCGCTCAACTGGTTCATGACTCGCTCTCGTCGATGCCAGGAGGTGCTACCGGCGCCTTGTTCGTCGTGATGTTGGTGATGTTCGTGCTCGGCTGCTTTCTGGATCCGTTCGAAATCATTTTTGTGGTGGTACCGGTTGTCGGGCCGGTGCTGTTCAAGATGGACGTCAATCCGATCTGGTTTGCCATACTGATCGGCATGAATCTGCAGACAAGCTATCTGACGCCTCCGTTCGGATTTTCGCTTATCTTTCTCAAGGGTGTGGCTCCCCCGGAGGTAACCACCGGGGACATCTATCGCGGGATCATCCCCTATGTAGCGATTCAGATCGCATGCTTAGGCATTCTTTGGGTCTACCCCTCGCTTGCGACCTGGCTACCGAAAGCGATCTACGGGGGATGAATGTCGGACATTGCGAAGCGGCGGTGGTGTGATGACAGCCAGTGCTTCGGTTATCGAAGCGGATGGCTACCCGCGCGAGTGTGCGCCGTCGCACAGACGTATCGTCAAGCGGGCGCTATTTTCAATTCGACCAGTTCGACCGTGACTTCGGAAGGTCAAGCACTTCCCGGCGCGCTGCAAAATCGCCGAAATCCATGAATAGAGCTGCCACGGGAGGACTGGTGAGGGAATTCAACACGCTATGAGCGAAGGCGGCCCCGGTATGGCCAATCAAGGTTCAGCTTTGAACGTCACTTCTCGATACGACAACTTTCTGTTTGCACCGATCTGCGATGAGCCGGGCGGAATGCGGCTCAGCGTCCTATCCGCATTGGCGCGCATGAACGTCGATCCTTGGGAGGAGGCGGCCCGTCTGGCGAAACTATCCACGCCTGACGCTGAAAGAACGCTCATTTCGACACTCAATCTCTTTCCCGGCAAACGACAGAGGTCGGCGGAAACTGAGTCTCTTGCTGCCCGATTGATTGCGCTTCTGCCAAAGGCAGGCGAAGCCACGACCGCCAAGGTGGCGACAATGGCGGGGGCGCGCGCACAACGAAATATTAACTGGCTCGTGTGGCTATGCTTTGCGATCGCACTGTCGTTCCTGTTACCGCACGAGCATGCAGCGACGACAAGCGCAGAGGATGCAGGATCCACATCGAGCGCCACTCCCGCAACAGAAGGCAGCGGCGCAAAGCCCGGATCGTCTGATGTGGACAGTCGATCAGATTTGGGCAAGGCGCGCCTGCCAACGGCTCCGTCCGAGGAAATGATACCCCAGTAGCATCGGTTTCAGCTCGGCCTTGGCCGGCTGCAGAAGTTCCTCTCCCTGCTGCCACGCTGGACAAGGAGGCTCTAACCGCTGACGCGAACTCGGCTCGGCGCTCGCGGAACGCGACACGGAGGATTCCTCTCGTCATCCATACCTGACCCGCGAATTCCGCTGGAACTTCTCAATCAACGAGCATCTGCATGACTTGTAACGCTGTCACACACACAGAACACAGCACCATGTCCGCATACAAATGGTCAGTACTTCGTGCACCAGCGCACAGACGACGCGACGTGGTGATGCTGAAATACATTTCCCATCCTTGCGTCCTTGCTTGGACTAACAACGTTACGGAGATTCCAAATGTATATTGGCGGCGGTCTACTGCTTCTGCTCATTGTTCTGTTTCTTGTATTGCGATAAGCCCGGCCACCAACTGGCCGAACCGGTTGGTGACTCTTAGTGCGCGAATTCGTCGAAGACCGAGAGTGAGCCATGCGCGCGCCTTGCACTCTTATCGAAGCGGTGCTGATCGTAGGACTGTGCCTGTTTGCTATCGGTTCCGCGCGTGCCGTCGTTCCGGCACACCAGGAAGAAAAGGCAGACCGAAATGCGATGAATTGCGTCGACGCGCAGTCCCCGGATGCACCAAAAGAAGAACGATGCCCGCCGCGTTGGACAACTACGTAGCGACGTAGGGCAGGAGCCGATCGAACTCCGTCTTGACCACCTGATAGCACTCGCAGGACCGCGCCTCGACGCCTGGACGATCGAGTACGGTGTAAGATGCGGGTCCCCGCAACCAACAATTCAACGGCTTGCAGCGATGCGGGCCGTTTGTTTTTTCATGCGCTCTCGCGTCAGTTTCGCTGGAAGGAAGCAAAGGAAGCCCTGGCAGAGGTGCTGCGAATTGATCGCTACCGGAGCGACGCGTATCTTGAGCGTGCCTGGATATCGATCTGGAACGGCGAGCCCGACTATGCATTTGCGCAACTGGACAGGGCGATCGAGTTGGACCCGCGCGGGGCCGATAGCGTAGAGTTATTGGGCACCCGATGCCGCGCGCAATTGTCTCTTGGTCACTACGATGAAGCGATAAGCTCCTGCGAGAGGGCGGCTGCATTCAACAAAAGAGATCGCATGCCCTGCGTATTGGTTCCGGTCGATGGTTCTGATAATTCGCTGCGCGCGGTGGATGCCGCTTGCCGGCAAGTCGCTTATGGGCAGCCGGTAACGGTGCATCTGCTTAACGTTCAGCCCCCGATTAATTCAGGGGTCATCAAGAACCATCTCAGTCAGGACCTGATCGACAAGTTCTATCAGGAACTAGGCGAAACGGCCTTGAAATCTGCTCGCGCCCGGGTCCATGATGCGGACATTGCGTATACGTCGCACGTCGAAGTCGGCGATGTGGCGCAGACGATCGCCCGCTACGTGCGAGACCTGCCCTGCGACCAGGTCATCATGGGCACACGCGGCCTCGGCTCCGGCGGCGTCGGGGCCATCTCCAGCCTGTTGATGGGCTCGATCGCGACGAAGGTGCTGCACCTTGTCGATGTACCGGTGACATTCGTGAAGTGATCTCGTTCGGTTTGCTCCGCGGGTCATCGAGGACGGCGCTGAAGCAGCGCAGCGACGGCGTTGGCTTTCGCCCTTTCGATTGTCCGCTTTCCCCAGGAGGCAGGGACAGCTCAGGGTCGAACTGAGACGTCGACGATCAACCGAGATCCGCCAAAATCAGCCACCAACGAATGTCCCCTCTAACGCACGGTGCTGGCCTCGAGCTGCAATCTACTTGGCGCAGGCCTTCGGCATTTCAACGGCCAGAGATTGCATCATTGGCTTGAAGGTCTGGTCGATCAACTTGAGGTCCTCCTGGGCGCGGCAGTCACGAGCGACATCGAGCGCGTCGTAGTCGACTCGCTGCAGCGCTCGGCATTTCGCTACCTTGTCCGAATCGCTCATTTTGCGTGCGGCTTCGAGGGCCGTGCTCACCTTTTTAGCCAATGCCAAACAAGTTGGTGATGCGCTCGCCGTGCCCGTGATAAAAAGAGAAGAAACCAAAACGATTGCAACTTTCATGTCGGCGGCTCCAAGAAATTAGCGCATTCCCGACCCCTGTAAGCCGATTTTACCAGGCGCGGATGTCTAGTCATCGGCCCACGCCGAGTGGCTTCGGGGGACCTCTTCGCGTCGAGCGCCCCCAAACGCCAGCGACGCTACGTCATAATCTCGCATGATCGTCCACGCCATCGATGGCACCTACGAGCTGTTTCGGCACTTCTACGGGCTGCGGCGCTTCAACAAGGGCAACGACCGCCCGTTTGGCGCCGTGGTCGGCGTATTGCAGACCGTGCTGCAGATGCTCGAGCAGGGCGCCACGCATATCGGCGTCGCGACCGACCACGTCATCGAGTCGTTCCGCAACGACCTTTGGCGCGACTACAAAACCAGCGAGGGAATCGAGCCAGTCCTTCTGGCGCAATTCCACCCGTTGGAACAGGCGCTCGCCGCCATGGGCGTCGTGGTATGGCCGATGGTCGAGCTCGAAGCTGACGATGCCTTGGCATCGGCGGCGCACATCGCGTCGAAGAATCGGCGCGTCGAGAAAGTGTGCATCTGGACGGTCGACAAGGACCTGGCGCAGTGCGTCGACGGCGATCGCGTGGTCCAGGTCGATCGCCGGGGGAAGAAAATTCTTGACGCCGAGGGCGTCCGCCAGAAGTTCGGCGTGACGCCTGCACTGATCCCCGATTTCCTTGCGCTGGTCGGCGATGCGGCGGACGGCTATCCGGGGCTTCCGGGTATTGGGCGCGTCACGGCGGCGCAGCTATTGAGCCGGTACGGCGCGATCGAAAACTTTCCACCGGCGCTGCTCGGGAGCCGTCGCGATGAGGCGCTTTTGTTCAAGAAGCTTGCCACCTTGCGGACCGACGCCAAGCTGTTCCGCAAGGTGGATGAGCTGCGCTGGCGCGGCCCCACCAGCGCATTCGCGAGGTGGACCGAGCGCATGGAAACGCCTCGACTGCTCGAGCGCGCTCTAAAGGCGCAGAAGGCTTTGCGTGTCAAGCGAAGCGAGGCGGCGAGCTAGCGTCTAGGGCAGTTCCTCGCGCGCTGGACTGAATCACCCTAGCGCCGAACGATTCGTTCGTAAAGCGCAGCGTACGACCGGGCGGCAGGGGCCCAGCCGAAGTCACGCGCCATGCCGTTTCGCTGCAGCGCACGCCAGACGACGGGATCGCGATAGGCGGCAACGCAGCGCTCGATCGCCTGCAATAGCGCCCCGGAGCTCGGTGCCAAGAACTTGAACCCGGTCGCTGTGCCGGCGGCAAGGGATTGCGGCGTGCAATCGACGACTGAATCGACCAGCCCGCCGGTCGCGTGGACGATCGGAGGCGTGCCGTAGCGCTGGCTGTACATCTGGTTCATGCCACACGGCTCGAAGCGGGACGGCATGACGAAGGCGTCGACACCGGCTTCGACCAGGTGCGCGAGCGTTTCATCGAAGCCGATGAAGCTCGCCAGGCGGCCCGGACGAGCGGCCGTAAAGGCGCGCACCTGCTGCTCGAGGACCCGGTCTCCCGTTGCTACGATGACAATCTGCGCGGGCAGTGCCACGATCGCATCCACGATCTCGAGCAGCAGGTCGATCCCTTTCTGCGGGGTCAGCCGCGTCACTGCCCCCAGCAAAGGAATGTCGCGCAGCGGCCCGAGGCCAAAGCGACTTTGCAGTGCTCTTTTGTTGACGCCCTTGCGCTCCAAGGTCGTCGCGTCGTATCGCTCGGGGATCAAGGTGTCGTTCGCCGGATCCCAGACTGTCGTATCGATACCGTTCAGAATCCCGCTGAGACTGTCGCGTCGCGTCGCAAGAAGTCCGTGCAGACCCATGCCCGTCGCCTCGTTCTGGATTTCTCGGGCATAGGTCGGACTAACCGCCGTGATGGCGTCGGCGAAAAAGAGCCCGGCTTTCAGGAATGACATACGGCCGTAGTACTCGATGCCGTCGACCGCGAAGCTTGCCGCAGGCAACCCGAGGTCCGCGACCCAATGGGGCTCGAAGCTGCCCTGGAACGCAAGGTTGTGGATCGTGATGATGCTCGGCGTCGCGCGGTCGAATTTGAGTGCCGCGTACGCCGGTGCGAGTCCGGTCTGCCAGTCGTTCGCATGAACGAGTTGCGCGCGCCAGGCTACGGGGTTCGCCGGCGAAGCGAGCCGAGCCGCGACGTATGACAGCAGGCCGAAGCGCAGCGGATTGTCTTGCCAGTCGGCGCCGCCGGCATCCTGGTAAGGACCACCGTCGCGGTCGTAGAGTGCAGGGCAGTCGATGATCCATGCCGGCACGCCGTGCGGCAATTCGGCTTGAAGCAGGCGCGCAGCGGGAAGCCGCGCGAAGGCGTCGATGCGTCCTGCAGTGCGCGCGCCGGCCAGCGCTGCGAGCACGGCGGGGTAGCCGGGCAGGAGCACGCGCGCGTCGAGTCCGATCCGACGCAGCGCGACCGGAAGTGCGCCTGCGACGTCGCCGAGGCCACCGGTCTTGACCAGCGGCGCATATTCCGGCGTTGCGTAGAGGATGCGAAGCGGAAGCAAGGGCAACGGCGAGCCCACTGGCTGGGAAAAGGGATACGATAACAGCTCGTACGCGACGAACGCACCGAACGGGCAAGCGATGACCATCGGCCAGGAATCCGCGCAGATCGCCTATGGCCCCGCCAAGCGGGACCCGCAAGGCTTGCTGATGTCGCAGCTCGCGCGCGACGCGCTCGCGATCGTGCTGGCAGGAGGCCGCGGCAGCCGCCTCGGGCCGCTGACCGACTGGCGCGCGAAACCGGCCGTCCCGTTCGGCGGCAAATTTCGTATCATCGATTTTTCGCTGTCCAACTGCGTCAACTCGGGCGTGCGCCGCATCGGCATCTGCACCCAGTACAAGGCGCAGAGCCTGATCCGTCACGTGCAGCGCGGCTGGAGCTTCCTCGACGGGCGATTCCGCGAGTTTGTCGAATTACTGCCCGCGCAGCAGCGCGTCACATCGGACTGGTACAAAGGCACCGCCGATGCGGTCTACCAGAACCTCGATATCCTGCGCCGCCACGCGCCGGAGTACGTCCTGATCCTCGGCGGCGATCATGTCTACAAGATGGACTACGCGCGGCTTCTTGCCGAGCACGTAGGCCGAGCCGCCGACGTGTCGATCGGCTGCGTCGAAGTACCGATCGGCACGGCCAGCGAGTACGGTGTGCTGGCGCTCGACGACGAATCCCGCGTCGTCGACTTCGAGGAAAAACCGGCGCAGCCGAAAGCGGCACCCGGACATACGGACACCGCGCTGGCCAGCATGGGCATCTACGTGTTCAACGCGTCGTTCCTGTACGAACAGCTGATCCGCGACGCCGACGATCCCCGATCGGCCCACGACTTCGGCCGCAACGTGATTCCGCACCTTATCGCGCGCGGATACCGCGTCTTTGGGCATCGCTTCGCCGACTCATGCGTCAACATGGTCGAAGGGCGCCCCTACTGGCGCGACGTGGGCACGATCGATGGGTACTGGGAAGCGAACCTGGACTTGACGCACGTCATACCGGATCTGAATCTCTACGACGAACACTGGCCGATCTGGAGCTATCAGGAGCAGCTGCCGCCGGCCAAGTTCGTGTTCGAGACTCCGGACCGAACCGGCGCAGCGTTCGACTCGCTCGTGTCCGGCGGCTGTATCGTCAGCGGATCATCGGTGCGACGCTCGCTTTTGTTCTCGAACGTTCACGTGCACAGCTACTGCAGCATCGAAGATTCGGTGATCCTGCCCGATGTCGAGGTGCATCGCAACGTCACGCTCAAGAAGTGCATCGTCGACCGGTATTGCACTCTCCCTGCGGGACTCGAAGTCGGCGTCGATCCGGTGGAAGATCGCCAGCGTTTCTTTGTCACCGACCGCGGCGTCACGCTGATCACACCCGAGATGCTCGGCCAGGATATGCATCATCTGCGGTAAATCGACGGAGCCGCTCCGGGTAAGCGTCATTTCGGCCGCTTGCCGGGAGGCGGTTCGATACCGGCCGCAGCAACGCGGGCGGTCGGCAGATCAAGACTTCTTGTTGTAGAGCATGCACCACCCGTTCGGGCTGATCTTCCCGTCGACGACGCCGCAACTGCCCGGCGCCTGGAAGTAGGTGCAGTCGCCGCACTTCTGTCCGTTGCTGGGCGAATCCTGATACTTCACCGCGGCCTGGGCTGCCTTCTGTGCATACGCCGGCTTGACCTGAATTACTGCCGCCGCCAGCGTACCGCCTGCCAGCAGCGCCGCGCCACGCAACATGGAACGCCGCGACAGCTTCGCTTGCTCATCCATTTTCTTTCTCCTTAGGCTAGGGCTACACGAAACCAGAACTCGTCCTGGCTCAAAATTATACGCGTCAAAAGAGCCGGCTTGCCAGCTTCATTCCTCGATGGGCGCGCCTTTCGACCGGAAGCCGGCGCGCGACCGATATTCGATCGGCGAGACGCCATACCGCTTGCGGAAGGATCGGCTGAAATGTGCCGGGCCGCTGAAGCCCCAGGAAAAGGCAATCTGGCTGATGGCCTTGCGGCGTAATGCGGTCCTTTCGATCTCCTTGCACGCGCCTTCGATCCGCTCAGCCCAGACCCACTTCATCAGCCGCTCCGGCTCGCTCGAGAAGAGCTTGTGGATGTAGCGCGTCGACAAACCGACGGCCCGGCTCACCATGTCGACATCGAGCGCCGGATCCCGCAAGTGATCGAGCACGAACCTCTTGATGCGCGCCTTGTGAAACACCTCGAGCCGCGACGGCATCGTGCGCAGCGACCGCGGCAGCACGCTCACGACCGCGGCCAGCAAGCCGACCAGGACGTCGGACAGACCGACCATGCCTTCGCCCGGATCGTCGGCGTGGCGCGCCAGCGAGCGGACGACGTCGGCGAGCACCGCGCCCGGGCCGCGCGTGCAATCGATATTGAGCGGCAGCGCAAGCTCCCAACCATGGAGCGCCTGACGAACCGGATCGAGCGGCATCAGCAGGGCGATGCCGCGTGAAGGCGTCGTGAAGGCGAAGGTACGCGGACGGTCGGCGCCATAGACGCAAAGGATCGACGGATCGAGCTCGGTGGTTACGCCGCCTTGTTCCACCCAGCCGGTGCCGTCGATGCTAAGCCATAGAACAAGCCGCTCCTCCTGAGGGACGGTTCCGAGCTTCGAGGCGAGGCGGACCTCGTAGGGTTCGACTTCGAACTCGAGGATCTTCAGCGAGCCAAGGTCGCGATGCCGTACGCTCGACCTGAAGCTTGACTCGCCCGGCGCGACGAGCTCCGCGTCCATGCCGGCTATTTCCTTGAGCCTGTGCCGCCACGCCGTGAAGCGCGCGTCGGGTGAAATCGATTCGCTGTCGAGTTGCGTGTCCAAGTTCATGTCCTATTATCACGCCTGCAAAGCCGAAGCGGATCATCTGCTTAACTCGCGATGCCTGCTCCCGCCGATCGATGGCGCTCCACGCGCCGCCTGACTACCTCATTCACCGCTTCTGCCACGCGCTCCGCCGTGAAGCCCAGATGGCGGAACAACTCGCCGGCCGGCGCCGAGTCGCCGAAGCGATCGATGCCAATTACCGCGCCGGAGCGCCCGACGTACTTGCGCCAGAAATCCGGCACGCCCGCTTCGACAGCGACAGCAGGCAAGTCGCGCGGCAGCACCCGCTCGCGATAGCTCTCGTCCTGCCGATCGAAGACCGTTGTCGCGGGCATCGAGACGACACGCACGGGCATTCCGGCCTGCGCGAGCAACTTCTGCGCTTCGACCGCAAGCGGAACCTCGGAGCCGGTGGCGATGATGACTGCGCGGGGCGGTTCGCCCGGCTCGACCAGCACGTAACCGCCGCGCCGCACATTCGCGGCCCGCTCGGCTACGCGCGCTTGAAACGGCAGGTTCTGCCGGCTGAACAGCAGGCTGCTCGGACCGTCCCGGCGCTCGATCGCCGCGGCCCACGCCACGATCGACTCCTCGGTGTCGCAAGGGCGCCAGACGTCCATGTTGGGAATAAGGCGCAGCGTCGCCGCATGCTCGATCGGCTGGTGCGTGGGTCCGTCCTCGCCCAGGCCGATCGAGTCGTGGGTGAAGACGAAGATCGTGCCGATCTTCATCAGCGCGGCCATGCGCAGCGCGTTGCGGCAGTAGTCGGAAAAAGTGAGAAACGTGCCGCCATAGGGGATGAAACCGCCGTGCAGCGCGACGCCGTTCATGATCGCGGCCATGCCGAATTCGCGTACGCCGTAGTAAACGTAGTTGCCGCCCGACCCGGGTCCGATGGCCTTCGAGCCCGACCACAGCGTCAGGTTCGATCCGGCGAGATCCGCCGAGCCACCGACCAGCTCCGGCAAAACCGGTGCGAGCGCCTCGAGGAAGTTTTGCGAAGCCTTGCGCGTCGCGATCGTTTCCGCCTTGACCCTTGCCTTCGCCAGAGCCTCGTCTACGCGCGTGCTGAAGATCTCCGGCAACTCGCCCTTCATGCGGCGCTCGAATTCGCACGCCTCCGCGGGGAAGACGCGCGCGTAGGCGGCGAACATGTGTTGCCAGCTTGCCTCCGCTGCCGCACCGCGCTCCCGGGCATCCCAGGCCTCGTAGACGTGCGCCGGAATCGCGAACGGCGGATGGTCCCAGCCGATGGCCGCACGCGTTGCGGCGACTTCTTTCTCTCCGAGCGCCGCGCCGTGCGCTTCGTGCGATCCGGCTTTATTGGGCGAGCCCTGGCCGATCACCGTCTTGCAGCAGATCAGCGAGGGCCGGTCGGTGACCTTCCCGGCGGCGGTGATCGCGCGCTGGAGCGCCTCGCCGTCGTGTCCGTCGACCTCCGGCAGCACGTGCCAGCCGTAGCTCTCGAAACGCTTCGGCGTGTCGTCGGTGAACCAGCCTTCGACGCGGCCGTCGATCGAGATGCCGTTGTCGTCGTAGAACGCGATCAGCTTGCCCAAGCCCAGCGTCCCGGCGAGCGAGCAGGCCTCGTGCGAAATGCCTTCCATCAGGCAGCCGTCGCCGAGGAACACGTAGGTGCGATGATCGACGATGTCGAAGCCCGGACGGTTGAACTCGGCGGCGAGGAGCTTTTCGGCGAGCGCCATGCCGACCGCATTGGCCAGGCCCTGGCCGAGCGGGCCGGTCGTCGTCTCGACTCCCGGCGTCACGCCATATTCCGGATGTCCGGGGGTCTTCGAATGGAGCTGCCGGAAGCGCTTCAGCTCCTCGATCGGAAGGTCGTAGCCGGTCAAGTGCAGCAGCGCGTACTGCAGCATCGAGCCATGACCGTTCGACAGCACGAACCGGTCGCGATCGCACCATGTCGGGTGCGCCGGGTTGTGTCGCAGCTGTTGCCGCCACAGTGCTTCGGCGATCTCGGCCATGCCCATCGGCATGCCGGGGTGGCCGGAGTTGGCTTTTTGCACCGCATCCATCGCGAGTGCGCGCAGCACGTTCACTGCGTCGCGTTGCGCGGCTTCCGCCGCTGGACGATCGGCGATTTCGAGGCTCGTCGTCGGCTCCATCGTCATCCGCCCAGCGCCTGCTTGCGGCGCTCGATCAGCCGCCAGATCATCGGCGTGAAGACGAGCTGCATCGCCAGATCCATCTTGCCGCCGGGGCACACGATCGTGTTCGCCCGCGACATGAACGAGCCGTTCAGCATCGAGAGCAGGTACGAAAAATCGATGCCGCGCGGATTGGCGAAGCGGATCACCAGCATCGACTCGTCGGGCGTGGGGATGAAGCGCGCGACGAACGGGTTCGACGTATCCACGACCGGCACGCGCTGGAAATTGACATGCGTGTAGGTGAACTGCGGGCAGATGTAGTGCACGTAGTCGTGCATCCGGCGCAGGATGGTGTCGGTCACCGCTTCGGTCGAATAGCCCCGCGTCGCTTTGTCGCGATGCAGCTTCTGGATCCACTCGAGGTTGATGACCGGCACGACGCCGATGAGCAGGTCGACGTGCTGCGCAATATTGACCTTGTCGGTGATCACCGCGCCGTGCAGACCCTCGTAGAACAGCAGGTCGGTGTCCTTCGGAAGATCCTCCCACGGCGTGAACGTGCCGGGCTCCTGCGCGAAGGGCCGGGCTTCCTCCGCATCGTGCAGATATTTGCGCCGTCGTCCGCTCCCGGTCGCGCCGTACGTGGCGAACAGATCGGCCAGTTCCTCGAACAGGTTCGCCTCGGGCCCGAAGTGACTGAAGTGGTCCTTGCCGCGCTCCAGCGCGTCGGCCATCCGTTGCTTCATCTCGGCGCGGTTGAAACGATGGAAGCTGTCGCCCTCCAGGAAGCCCGCGGTCACGCCCTCGCGACGGAAGATCTGCTCGAACGTACGCATTACCGACGTCGTGCCGGCACCCGACGAGCCGGTGATCGCGACAATCGGATGCTTGACCGACACGGCTTGTCCCTCCGGATCAGCCGGTGGCGCGGAACAGCCCGCGCATGGCGAACAGCGGCGCTTCGAACTCGCGCAGATTATGGTTGCGTTGGTATTCTTCGACGCGCTCGACCTCGTCGCGGGATCCGAAGACGAATCCGACGCGTTGATGCAGCGCTTGCGGCCCGATGTCGAGCACCCGCTCGCGGCCATTGCTCGCGCGTCCTCCCGCCTGCTCGACGATAAGAGCGATCGGATTCGCCTTGTAGAGCAGGTGCGGCTGACCCCGCTGCACAGGATCCCTGGCGTCGCGCGGACACAGGAACACGCCGCCGCGCATCAGGATGCGATGCGTCTCCGCGACCAGCGAGGCGATCCAGCGCATGGTGAAATCCCTGCCGCGAGGCCCCGCTTTCCCCGCCAGACACTCGTCGACGTAGCGCTTCACCGCCGGTTCCCAGAAGCGGCTGGCCGATGCGTTGATGGCAAATTCGGTGGTCGCCGCCGGAATTGCCAGATCCGGATGGGTAAGGATGAACTCGCCCAGCAGCGGATCGAGCGTGAACGCGTGCACTCCGGTGCCGACCGTGAGCACCAGCATCGTCGATGGGCCGTAGATCGCGTAGCCGGCGCACACCTGGCTGGTGCCGGGCTGCAGGAAATCGGCGACGACGGCGTCGACGCCGGGGTTGCGGGCGCGCAGGATCGAAAAGATGCTGCCCACCGACATGTTGACGTCGATGTCCGATGATCCGTCGAGCGGGTCGAACACCAGCAGATACCCGCCCTTCTGATACTGCGCGGGTATCGCGTACGGCAACTCCATCTCCTCCGACAGCATCGCGGCCAGATGTCCGCCCCATTCATTGCTGCGCAGGAACATTTCGTTCGCGAGGACATTCCCTTTCTTCTGCGTTTCCGCGTGGGCGTTGTCACCGGTGAGGCCGCGCAGCGCGTCGCGCAGCGTCCCATGCGCGACGATGCGGGAAATCGCCTTGCACGCCATCGCGACGTCGAGGACCAGCGCGTTCAACTCGCCGCTTGCGCCCGGGTGGCGGCGGCGTTCCTCGATCAGGAACTGGGTGAGCGTAGTGCGGGCGGTGAGCATGGCCGGGGAGTCAGGGCTTCGGTGGACGCATGTCGGTTGCCCGCCGTGCGACGTTCGCTCGATTCCCCGGCGCGCACCGCGCGATCATGCCCGGGCCTCGTTCGACGGCGCTCCCGCCATCGCGGCGGCATGCAGGTGTTGCAGTTGCGCGAGGCCGAGGCAGGGTCCGCCCACTGCCGCGGCCTCGGCGCCTGACAGTGGATGGTTTGGATCGCCGAGACAGGAGAGCGCGAGGTCCGCGTCGTCGAAATCGTCGCCCGTCGTCCACTGCGACGCGGTCACGACGGTGAACAGCCCGGCGGCTTTTGCGGCGCGCAAGCCGTTGGCGGAGTCTTCGAACGCCACGCAGTACGTCGCCGGCAGGCCGAGCGTCGAAAGGACGAGCAGATAGATGTCCGGCGCGGGCTTCTTTTCCGCCACCAGGTCGCCGCAGACGATGCTGGTGAACCATCGGGCGGCCCCGCTGCCGAGATGGCGCGTCAGCAATGCATGCACGTTGGCTGAGGAGGTCGTCGAGGCGATCGCGAGCTCGAGACCGGCGCCGAGCGCCTCGCCCAGCAGGCGGCGCACACCCGGGCGCAGTGGGCACCGCCCGTCGGCGATGAGCTCGGTGTAGAGCTCGGCTTTGGCGGCGTGAATCGCCGGCACCAGGCGGTGCAGGCGCGCCTTTTCCGCGGGCGATGCCGGCATGGACTCGATGAAGTGCGTCAGGCGCTCCTTGCCGCCCGACGTGTGCAGCAATTGGCGATAGGTCGACTTGCTCCATTCCCACCGCAAGTCGAACCGCACGAACGCGTAGTTGAACGCCTGACGGTGGGTTTCCTCGGTGTCGGCGAGCGTACCGTCGAGATCGAAGATCAGGGCCTCGATGCTCATTGGGGTTTCATTGGCGTTCACCCACGCTGGCAAACACGCGGCTGGCGCGGATGTCCTCCGCCTCGATCGTCATCAGGGCGTCGCGCGACAGCGGGGTCTCCCGTTCCTCGAACAGCCGCTTGGCGTGTCGCAGCCGCGCCCGGTCGAGCGCGTTGCGCATCGAGCGGGCGTTGGCGAAATGCGGTTGCGCGCGGCGCAGCGCGACATACTCGTGCAGCGCCTGCTGCGCGGACCCGCTCAAGCGATAATGCATGCCGTCCAGCATCAGCGCGGCGATGGCGAACAGCTCTTCGTCGGCGTAGTCGGGAAAATCGATGTGATGAGCGATCCGCGACGACATGCCCGGATTGCTGCGGAAGAACGCTTCCATCCGGTCCTTGTACCCGGCGAGGATCACGACCAGGTCGTCGCGCTGGTTCTCCATGACCTGGAGCAGGATCTCGATCGCTTCCTGGCCGTAGTCCCGCTCGTTTTCCGGACGATAGAGGTAGTACGCCTCGTCGATGAAAAGCACCCCGCCCATCGCCTTCTTGAGCACTTCCTTGGTCTTCGGCGCCGTGTGACCGATGTACTGGCCGACCAGATCGTCGCGCGTCACCGACACCAGATGCCCCTTGCGCAGATAGCCCATGCCGTGAAGCAGGGCCGCCATGCGCATCGCGACCGTCGTCTTGCCGGTTCCCGGATTGCCCGTGAAGCACATGTGCAGACCCGGTGCACCGGTCGAAAGCCCGATCTGCTCGCGCGCACGGGACACCAGCAGAAACGCCGCGATCTCGCGGATGCGGCGCTTCACCGGGGCGAGTCCGACCAGCTCGCGGTCGAGCCGATCGAGCGTTTCGCCTACGTTCGAGTCGCGAAAAAGCGCGTCGAGCGCGACGGTGCCGGCGGGCGGCGCGACGATCGAAGCAGCCGGCGCGTTTGCGCCTGGCGTGACCGCGCCGTGGCGGCGATCAGCGGCGCTGTCCATCCGCATCTTTCCTGCGCATGGCGTAGCGTTGGGAGCGGCCCGCACCCTCGATCCGATCGAGTGCGAAGCCCGCTTCGGCGGGAGGCCGCTGCACGATGAACGACAGTCGGGTCGTCTCGAAGCCGCGGGTCGAATCGAACGCGGTCACCTTGACGTAGCTCTCCGGCTGCGCAGTGCGACACGCCACGACCTCGACCAGGACGCCGGCGGCGTCCTTGAGGTCGAACAGCGGTGGCCCCCACATCTCCCAGAATGTGTTTCGCGGATGCGGATCGTCGGTGTATTCGACCGCACACGCCCAGCTCTGCGAGAGCGCGTATTCGATCTGCGCGCGGATTTCCTCGTCGGTAAGGTCGGGCAGGAAGGAAAATGTTCCCTGGGTAATTCGCATGGCGCTCCCCTTCACGCCGAGGCGGTCGGCGTAACGGCGTAATCGGGTGTGTCGGTGGACGTGTAGTCGAACGTCACGTCCTTCCAGATCCCGAGCGCCTGTGCCAGCGGCACGCACCAGCGCGCCGCTGCGTCGAGGATCTGCGGGCCTTCGCGCGCGATATCGCGGCCTTCGTTGCGCGCCTTCACCATCGCCTCGAGTGCGACGCGGTTCGCGGTGGCACCCGCCTCGATGCCCTGCGGATGGCCGATCGTCCCGCCGCCGAACTGCAGCACGCAGTCGTCGCCGAACAGATCGAGCAGCTGGTGCATCTGCCCGGCATGAATGCCGCCGGAAGCGACCGGCATCATCTTGCGCAGTCCCGCCCATGGCTGTTCGAAGAAGATGCCGCGCGCGAGGTCGACTTCGTTGGTCGACTCGCGGCAGACGTTGTAGAAGCCCTGCACGGTCAACGGATCGCCTTCGAGCTTGCCGACCGCCGTGCCGGCGTGGATGTGATCGACACCGGCCATCCGCATCCATTTCGCGATCACGCGAAACGACATGCCGTGGTTCTTCTGCCGCGTGTAGGTCGAGTGTCCCGCGCGATGCAGGTGCAGCACCATGTCGTTCTTGCGCGCCCATTTCGACATCGACTGGATCGCCGTGTAGCCGATGACGAGGTCGACCATAACGATCATCGAGCCCAGCTCCTTGGCGAACTCGGCGCGCTCGTAGATGTCCTCCATCGTCGCCGCGCTGACGTTGAGGTAATGGCCCTTCACCTCGCCGCTGGTCGCCTGCGCCCGGTTGACCGCCTCCATGCAGTTGAGGAAGCGGTCGCGCCAGTGCATGAACGGCTGCGAGTTGATGTTCTCGTCGTCCTTGGTGAAGTCGAGTCCGCCCTTCAGCGCTTCGTAGACGACGCGGCCGTAGTTCCTGCCCGACAGCCCCAGCTTGGGCTTCACCGTCGCCCCGAGCAGCGGACGGCCGAACTTGTCGAGGCGCTCGCGCTCGACGACGATCCCCGTCGGCGGTCCGTCGAACGTCTTCAGGTACGCGATCGGCATCCGCATGTCCTCGAGCCTCAGCGCCTTGAGCGGCTTGAAGCCGAACACATTGCCGATGATCGACGCCGAGACATTGGTGATCGAGCCGGGCTCGAACAGATCGAGGTCGTACGCGATGTAGGCGAACCACTGCTGCTCGGTCGCCGTGCCGGGGCCGGTGTTGGGCACCGGGTCGACGCGGTAGGCTTTGGCGCGGTAGTTGTCGCAGGCCGTCAGCCGGTCGGTCCAGACGACCGTCCAGGTCGCAGTCGACGATTCGCCGGCGACGGCGGCGGCCGCTTCTTCGGCATCGACGCCCGGCTGCGGCGTCAGCCGGAACAGCGCGATCAGATCGGTATCCTTCGGCACATAGTCGGGCTGCCAATAGCCCATCTGCCCGTACTTGAGGACCCCCGCGCGGTAGCGTTGGCGGGGGTCTGACATGGCTTCGTTCTCGGCTCGCCGATTCATCCGTGTTCTCCTGGTATGGGAGGACTGTATGCTGGCCAAGAATTAAGGTAAAGTCAGAATTAATGAGCATCAGGTTAAGGTAAAGCTTATGCTTCGTGTCTCGATGCGCGAGCTGCAGGTGTTCGCGACGGTCGCCCGCCATATGAGCTTCGCCCGGGCGGCGGAGGAGTTGCATCTGTCGCCGCCGGCGGTCTCGATGCAGGTCGCCGGTCTCGAAGCCACGCTGGAGGTGCCGCTGTTCGAGCGCGCCGGCCGGCGGATTTCGCTCACCACCGCGGGCGAATATTTCCTCGTCCACGCCCGCCGCCTGCTGACGAACCTGAAAGACGCGGAAGACACGATTGCGCGGCTTCGTGGCGTGCAGACCGGCCGGCTCATCGTCGGCGTGCTGTCGACCGCGAAGTACTTCATGCCGCGACTGCTGGCCGGTTTTCTGCGCGAACATCCGGGCCTCGACCTCAAGCTCGAGGTCGGCAACCGCCAAGCGCTTTCCGAGCTGCTGGCGCGCGGCGACGTCGACCTGGCGGTGATGGGAACGCCCCCGCGCGAGCTCGACCTGCGGGTCGAGCCGTTCGCCGCGCATCCTCTCGGCGTGATCGCAGCGCCGGAGCACCCGCTGGCCGCGCTGCCGCACATTCCGGCGGCGCTGCTCGACCGCGAGCCGTTTCTCGTGCGCGAGCCGGGCTCGGGCACGAGAGCGGCGATGGAACGCTACTTTGCCGACGTGCGCATCAAGCCGGCGTCGATCATGATCATGGCGAGCAACGAGACGATAAAGCAGGCGGTGATGGCGAACATGGGCGTCTCATTCCTGTCGCTGCACACGACCGGACTCGAAGTCCAGACCGGGCTGCTCAAGGTGCTCGACGTCGATGGACTGCCGCTGGTGCGCCGCTGGCAGGTCGTGCACGTCCGCGCCAAGCTGCTCTCGCCGGCGGCGGAAGCCTTGCGCTACTACGTGCTTGAAGGCGGCGAGCGCTTGCTCGCGCAAATGTTTCCGGGGCTCGACGTCGCGGCCGCCTGAGCGTCGGCGCTGCAGCCGTCGGCGGAGACCGCGTTCCGTTCAGGGCCAGTGAAGCTTATCGACCGGCCGCAGTGACGCGGCCGGTCGGCAGATCAAGACTTCTTGTTGTACAGCGAGCACCAGCCGTTCGGGCTGATCTTCCCGTCGACCACGCCGCAACTGCTCGGCGCCTGAAAATAAGTGCAGTCGCCGCACTTCTGCCCATTGTTGGGCGACTCCTGGTACTTGACCGCTGCCTGGCTTGCCTTCTGCGCATACGCCGGCTTGATCTGAATCACACCGGCCGCCAGCGTACCGCCTGCCAACAGCGCCGCGCCCCGCAGTATCGAACGGCGCGACAGCTTCGCTTGCTCATCCATTTTCTTTCTCCTTCGGCTAGGCCTGCACGAGTCGAGCCATCGTCTATGCCGCGAAGACCTTTTGACGGATCGCGCCGGCCCTGCCGCGCCAGCCGCCATCCTGCGCGACGATCCTCCCGGACCGACCACGAAAACGAAGTGTCCGAATCAATTCCCGCTGGCCGAAACCAGAACTCGTCCCGGCAATAAAATTATACCCGTCAGACGCTCGTTTCCAACTGAGCAGAGGGTTGGCGCTTCGCGCATGACGCGCGTTCGTTGCACCTGGGGATAACGGCGGGTGCTCCGCCAATCAACAAACGCCTTGCACGCCAGCGCAGACGCTGCGCCTGGCGTACGCAACCAAGCCTCCGGATGCATTACTTGTAAGAAGATGTGACCAGCCGGTCGCGTGCAGTTCATGCTGCGTTGCGAAAAACCCGGCTGAAAAATCGGTCGGGCGCGCAGCCGCATAACGAATGGCAATTTGGTATTGCACCGCAACATGGAATAGCACTGTTGTCTTTTGTGTACAGTCGCAGCGCCGAAATCCGCGAGAAAGGTGAAACGCGTTGACGCGCGCGGGGCGGTCCCTGTACTTTTGTCTCACCATTACGATGCAAACGAATAATTCGCATTCGACACGTGATGACAAGCGCCGCAGGAGGAGTGAAAGTTGAGTCGTGTTTCGTTTTGCGCCATGAGGCGCACCGGCGCTTGGATGTCGTATCTGGCGGCTCTGGCGGCTCTGGCGCTCGTGGCCGGTTGTTCCGGCCTTGGCGACATGAAAATCGGCGATCGGCCGTTGTTCTACAAGAACGTGCCGGGCGACACGCCAGAGAGCCTCGCTGCCAAACGGCAGCCGCCGCCGCCCCCTTCGAATGCCGAGGTGCTGCCTCCTGCCGCCGGCGGGCCGCCGCCGGCACAGGTTGCAAGCCGTGGCGACACGCCCGGCGGGGCTCGCCAGCGTCCGGCGACCGTGGCGCAAGCCTCGCCCGCCGGTCAAGCGACGCCCGCAGCGCAAGGCCCGGCGGCAGTTGCTGGCGGCTATACGCAAGCGGCGCGCTACGGCGACCTGCTGTTCATCTCGGGACAGATCGCGATGGATCCGAGGACCGGGACGTTCGAAGACGCGTCGATCGAAGTGCAGACGCAGCGCGCTCTGGACAACGTGCGCGCCATCCTCGAAAGCAATCATTTGACAATGGCGAATATCGTGTCGGTCACCGTCTATCTCAGCAGCCTCAGCAATCTGGTCCCGATGGATCGTGCCTACCAGCCGTACTTCCGCCAATCGTTGCCGGCGCGCAGCGTCGTGGAAGTCGCCAAGCTGCCGCGCGGCGCGCTGATCGAAATATCGGCGATCGCGGGCCGCTGAATCACGGGGTCTCAAAGCAAAGGCCTTACAACGCAGTGCACGCATTGCCCAAAGGAGGTTACAAGTGAAGACTAAGTTGGCGTTGCTTGCAGTACCGATGGTTGCGGGTCTTTGGGCAGCTAGCGCGCCCGTTCTGGCAGACCAGCCGATTTATCCGAACGCCCAGGTCGCCGGCGAACACCAGAACGTTCGCAACCTGTACCGATTGCGCTGTGGCGCCTGCCATGGCGGCGACGGGGAAGGTACGTCGAACACGATGCCCAAGATGGCTCCGGCGCTCAAGGGCAACCCCTTCATCATCAACGCCCCGCCGGCCGTGATCATCCAGGTTATCCGCAAGGGACGGAACGACCGCCAGCGCCTGTACCACACCAGCCCGTTCGCGAACATGCCGGCGTTCGGCGCCGAGATGGTTCCGAACGTCGACGACCTGGTGCAGTTTCTGAAAACGGACCTGCAGAAATAGCGACTGACTCACTCGGCCTCTCAACACACCCGCTCCTGGAGGAGATTCATGAAGCAGTATCTTAAGAACGGAGTCAAGCTCGCGGCAACCGCACTCGTGTGCGCGCTGCCATTCTTGGCGACCGAGTCGCAGGCGGTGCCGGCCTTTGCGCGGCAAACCGGCATGGTCTGCACGACCTGCCATATCGGCACCGACAATGTGCCGAATTTCACGCGGACAGCACGGATCTTCCAGATGCGCGGTTATTTCACGCCGACCATCCGCGAAAGGCTCCGCAGCGATGGGCAGACGATCGAGGGCGAGCCGCAATACGGCGGCGACTACCTCTCGGTCAACATGATGGACTTCTTCTCGGCGCGGCTGGTCGCGGACTTGGCCTCGCAGTCCAAGAGAGGCTCCGTCAAGAGCGACGTCACGTCCACCCCGGCGGCGCGGATGTCGTTGTTCTTTACCGGCCCCATCACCGACTGGCTCGGCTTGTGGTCGGAAATAGGCTACCTCGCCAACAACTCGATCAATTCGGTGACGGTCGGCAATACCGGGCCAACGAACGAGAACACCTTCGCCTTTGACGAATTCCGGCTGGCCACTTCGCGCACGATCGGCGAAAACAGCTTCATCGGCATGTCGATCGGCAACGAGCCCGGCGACGTCGTGACGGAATTCGTGTTCCCGCTGGGCGTCCCGCGCTTCTTCTCTCTCGGCCAGGGCGGTGTCGGCAAAGAAATGACGATGAGCACCCTCAGCCTCCATGGGTTCTTCGACGACCAGCTCTGGCTGCAGGCCGCGGCCCAAAGCGGTGTCACGAACAACAGCTTCTCGAACGGCTGGCAGCAGTACTACGCGGTCGCGTGGAACCCGCTTCGTCAGACCGAGAACGACCTCTGGCTGGGGCTCGAATATAGCCATGGCAACGACAACGCGTCGATCCTGACGCCGACCAAGTCCAGCTTCATCTGCCCGACGACCTGTCCTGCCGGTGTGACCGACTCGTCGCTGTCGTTCAGCAACACGCTCGGGGGTCGGCCGGTAAGCGGGGCGCCGATCGAGATAGTCGACACCTTCAATACTTACAGCTGGCGCGCCGAATGGACGGCGGCCGACCGCGGGCCGCATAGCTGGGTCGCGATGATCCAGGGCAACGGCACGAAGCAGAACTACGTCAGCGGCGCGAGCGCAAAGCGCGATGATGTCGGCCTTTATCTGCGCTACTTCTACCTGCGCACCTACGGCTTCTACGCGTCGTGGTACCACGACTTGAAATACGAGTACACGAGCCCCACCGGCGTCAAGTCCGACTTTGGCCACGAGGATGGCTCGAGTCTGGCGCTGTTGTGGAATCCGGCGATGAATTTCAGCGTGCACTTTACTTACAGTTTCCCGCAGAAAAACGCGGTGTTTCCGACACCCACAGCGCCGGAAGCGGTCAAGTCGAGCAGCTGGAGCCTGGGCTTCGAATACAACTTCTAAGGCATTGTTCGTAGCGCTACAAAGCGTCTCTCCTCCCTTCGGGCCGGCTCGTTGTTACGACGGCCCGCCCGAAGGTCTTTTCGACGCTGGTTCGGCAAGCAAGCTGTAATCGAGAAGGTTTGATCGCGGGGCGACCCAACGCCGCCCCTTGGGCCCGCGCCACCGTGGGTGGCAGCGGGTTTTTTGTTGCCCTGCCGTAAGAGGACATCGTGATGCAAGGTGAACGGGTCGTGGTCTGGGACCTGCCCACGCGCATCTTCCACTGGCTTCTTGCCACGGCATTCCTAGTCGAATGGCTGACGCAGGACGATGCGCGTTATCTCGATTTCCACGTCTTTTGCGGATACCTGATCGGCGGGCTGATTGCGTTTCGCGTGATCTGGGGCTTCACGGGAACGCGGTGGGCGCGCTTTGCGAGCTTCGCCTTCGGGCCATTCGCCGCGCTTCGCTATCTGCGTGACCTTCTTCATCGGCGCCAGGCGCACTTCGTTGGACACAATCCTGCCGGAAGCTGGTCGATCTTCATACTGCTGACGCTCGGGGCGCTGTCGGTGCTGAGCGGCGTCGCCGCGCTCGGCGGCGAGAAACAGCAGGGACCGTTGCAGGGCTTGCTGACATTCGCGCAGGGTGATGCGCTGCGCGAAATGCACGAAGTCCTCGCCTGGACGATGCTGGCGGTCGTCGCCACGCATATTCTCGGCGTCGTCGTGAGCAGTCTCTCCGATCGGGAAAACCTGCCTGCGGCGATGATCCGCGGCCGTAAACGCGCTGCGAGCGAGCAGTCGGTGTCGCTCGCGGCCAATGCGGCGATAGCGATGCTCGTCGTCCTCGCCGGCTTCGCGGCCTGGTATTTCCGCGGCTACTTCAAGGCCCCGCGCGACGTTCCGTATCTTCCGTTCGCGGGCCCCGTGCTCGCGATGGACGCGCAATGGCAGCACGAGTGCGGAAGCTGTCACCTCGCCTACCATCCGTCGCTGTTGCCGGCGCGTTCGTGGCAGGCGCTGCTCACGCGACAGCAGGACCACTTCGGCGAGGATCTGGCACTCGATGCCCAAACCGTCGCGTCGCTGTCCTCATTCGCCGGCGCACACTCCGCCGAGCACGCCGAGACGCCGGCGGCCTGGAAGATCGCTTCGAGAACACCGGCGGCCAGCACGCCGCTGCAGATCACTGAGACCCCGTACTGGAAGCGCCGGCACGCCGAAGTCGCCGACGCCGATTGGCAACGCGTGAAAAAAATCGACTGCGGCGGTTGCCATCTGGATGCGGAACAGGGCACGTTCGAGCCCGGCGCGATCCACATCGGAAAGTCCGGCGTTACCCGGAGAGGCGACACATGAGGCGGACCTACATCATCGGCAGCGGGATGCTGCTGTGCGCGTTATTGGCGATGGCCGGCGCGCCGAATGCGGCGGCGGATCCGGTGGACGATTTGCTGAAGGAGTTCACCGCCCAAGGGGCGAGCAACTTCTCCGTTCAGGCGGGAGAACGATTCTGGGATCATCCGGTGACCGACCCGAAATCGGGTGAGGTAAGGCGATGCAGCCTGTGCCACAGCAACGATCTGCGCCGGACGGGCAAGCATGCAACGACCGGCAAGCTCATCGAGCCGTTGGCCCCCTCGGTCAATCCCAAACGGCTTTCGGACAAGGCGGATATCCAAAAGTGGTTGCTGCGGAACTGTAAATGGACACTGGGACGCGAATGCACCCCGCAGGAAAAAGGGGACGTCCTGGTGATGATTCGATCGCGCTAAAAAGGAGGTAGATCAGGATGAATCGTAAAAGCAAGCTGGCAGCGGTGCTGCTCGCGGCGCTGGCGATCGGCCAGCCGATGATGGTCACGCAGAGCATCGCCGCGCCGACAACTTTTCCGCCGATCGCCGACAGCGGTTATCTGAAGGAGTGCGGAAGCTGTCACATGGCGTACCCCCCCCAACTGTTGCCGGCGCGATCCTGGAACAAGGTCCTGGGTTCGCTGCAGGATCACTTCGGCGATTCGGCGCAGCTCGACGCCGCGACCCAGCAGCGCATTCACGACTACCTGGTTGCGCATGCTGCCGACAATGCGCAGAACGAGGAGTCGTTCGCGATCATGCGGTCCTTGAGTCCGGGCGAGACGCCATTGCGGATCACCGCCACACCCTATATCGCCGGACTCCACGCCGCGGTGCTCGACCCGTTGTGGGAGGGCAATCCGCGGCCCAAGACGCTCGCGGAATGCGGCGTCTGTCATCATGAGGCTCACGCGGGCAACTATGTCATTCGGAAATTCTCGGTTAGCGACGAGGCTTTTCGCGGCCACGGGGAGCCTTGAGCCTTGGTTGCTCCCGGGAGCATTTCGACTCGGGTAGTCGCCGGTCAGGTGACGCAAGCGTGGCAGTCTGATAAAGCTTTACCGATGCGCGCGCGACACCAATCGGCGCGACACCGATCCATTGGCCGTTTTATTTGGGAGGGCAGTTCAATGCAAACAAAGTGCGTCGTTGGAGCGGTGCTGCTGTTGCTGCTCACAGGGTCGGTCGAAGCTGCTCGGGGGTACTACGATCCGAAGGCTTACACAAACGGAGGCTTCGCACCCGTTACGGATGCGAAGTACCAGAGCGAATGCGGCGCCTGTCACTTTGCGTTTTTGCCGGGCATGTTACCGGCACGATCCTGGGACGCTCTGCTCACGAAATCCAATGAACATTTCGGCGAAACGCTGTCGCTCGACCCGGAAACTTTGCGACATATCCGCGATTTTCTGACCACCAACGCGGCTGATCGCAGCGACTTTACCGGATCGAAGCAATTTCTGTACCGGCTGTCGGACCAGTCTACGCCGCTGCGCATTACGAGCTTGCCGATGTTCAAGAGTTACCACTTCAGCGTGCTGCACAAGATGGGACTGGCGACCGGACTCCATAGCGTTCGTGACCTCTCGCCTGCCGCCGTCAAGGGCGTGTTGGACTGCAATACCTGCCACGAAAGAGCCGCGGCAGGGTCCTTCCCTCAGAGGGAAATAATCATCCGGGGCGCCCCGGGCGTGCCGACGCGCGTACCGTCAGGTTGATCTCGACGACGGCACTGAGGCCCTCGCGCGCGTGACCGGTAGTTCGAGGCCGCGGCCTGGGACTGCTCTGGCCGTTGGCCAGCCGACGAGATGCCGGCCGGGCGAAGCTATCGCCGCTCGTCAAACCGGTCCGGGTATTCGCTGCGGCAACTGAAAGCGTTCCTCGCGCCGCACGCCGCGGATGTAGGTGTCCTGCATGTAGTCCAGCACGTCGAGCGGAACGCCTTGCTCATGAAGGCGAATCAGATCGCTGGCTCGCAGCGGGTAGAACCCGTTCGCGGCCTGCAACTTCGCGATGATTTCCTTGCTCGGCTCGCCGGCGTGCACCATCGCGATGATGTTCTCGGCCGAGTAGCGGTTGTAGGCGGGGACCGGATATTGGGGCGTAGCGCAACCGGCCAGCGGGAATTCGAGAGCCACAATCGCAAGCAGCGCGATCCGGCGGAGAAAAATGTTCACGTTGCGACCCGACAAGAGCCTGCCAAAATCCTATTTTCGTGGCCTCAGCATCGCTGCCGAGTAGACCGATTCCTTGTCGCCATAGTTCCGGTCGAGCAGCGTCATCTTGAAATAGAGAGCCCCGGCCTTGAACGATGCGAAATAGCCATCCTTCGCCCGGGGGCGCGCGGTAAGCACCAAATCTTCGCGGGGCTGACACAACGAATAGCCCTCCTTCAGCCGGCCGTCGTCGCGTTCAAATCCGTAGCAGACCTCGCGCGCGGTGTCACTCTCGGTCAGGAACCCCCGCGCGATCTCGCTGTTGGAGTATTTCAAGATCAGCATGCTGCCCTGGACGTCGATATCATAGGCAGCATCGGCCGAGGGGTCGACCGCGCTCGCTTTCAGCCCCCCGAGCTCCTGGAGGCTGATTTTCTGCGGCAAGCTCAGAAAGCCGTCGGGGCCGACGACGGCGGCAGGTGGCCGCTGGGCGAACGAAGGGTTCGGCACAGCGACGGCGACCATCACCAGCAACCCGGCCAGCCGCCCGCGATGACGCTGTGGGGTCCTCGGGATCCGTATGCGTCGACGTGGGACGATCGAACATTCTGAAAACATGAATCGCCTTCAATGCGGGAATTTCAAAGGGAAGGCCTTGCCGCCGGATACCGATGGCAAGCCGGTGCCGCGGACCGTACCGGGATAGAACAGCGCCGCGCTGCTTAGATTGTATACGACCTGCGTGGCGCGCTTGCTACCGGCGCAGCAAGTCCTCGCGCACCGGAGTGAAGACATCGATCAGCGTGCCTGCCTCCAGCGCTTTCGCGCCGTGACGGACGTTGCTTGGCACATAGACGGACTCGCCCGGCGCAAGCACATGGACGCGCCCATCGAGCGAATACTCGAAGCGTCCTGCCGTGCAATAGCTAATCTGCTCGTGGACGTGGTTGTGCACGTAGCCCGCGGCGCCGGCGGCGAACTGTACTTCCATCAGCATCAACCCGCCTTGCGCCTGAAGGATTCTGCGCCGGACGCCGGGCTCGGCGTCTTCCCAGGCATCGCTTTCCTTCATCACGCTGGCCATGTCAGCCTCCTTCGTACGCGGGCCTATCGAACCGCGTACACGTTTCCATCGGTGCTTCCAAAATAGACGACTGCGTCGACCACCGCCGGCAATGAAAGCACCGAGGCGAGTGAAAACATGCGGTCGGGGCCGATAATCATGCCATCGAGCGTGAAATCCGGATAGAGCGCCGCGTTGTCGATGCGGCCGTTTCCTGGCGCTGCTCAGGCCGTCGGCAGCCGGTGTGCCTTGTAGGCTTCCCGCAGCACCTT
>CAWHFL010000009.1:0-475236 GCA_963828665.1 uncultured beta proteobacterium | reverse complement strand
GCGCATCGCCCTAATCCACGACTGGCTCGACACCTGGGGCGGCGGCGAGAACGTGCTGGCCGCGCTGCTGGCGCTCTATCCCGAAGCGGAGCTCTTCACGCTGGTCGACTTTCTCTCCGATGCGCATCGGGCGAGGCTGGGCGGGAGAGCCGATCCGCACCTCGTTCATCCAGCGGCTTCCGCTTGCGCGGCGGCACTTTCGAAAGTATTTTTCGCTGATGCCGCAGGCGGTCGAACAATTCGACTTGTCGCCTTACGAGCTGGTGATCTCGAGCTCGCATTCGGTCGCCAAAGGCGTTCGCACCGGCCCCGACCAGCTGCATATCTGCCTGTGCTATTCGCCGGCGCGCTATGCCTGGGATCTGCAGCCGCAATATCTGGCGCAGACGGGCCTCGACCGCGGCGCGCTCGGCTGGCTCGTGCGCCGCCAGCTTGCGCGCTTCCGGCGCTGGGACCTGCGCGCCTCGGATCGCGTCGATCGCTTTGTCGCGATCTCCGACTACATCGCCGAGCGCATACGCAACTGCTATCGGCGCGACGCCGATGTCATCTATCCGCCGGTCGACGTCCCCGCGGCCGAAAGCAGCGGCGCACCGCGGGAATCGTTTTATCTCACCGTGTCGCGCCTGGTCCCGTACAAGCGCGTCGACCTTTTGGTGCAGGCTTTTGCCGCGATGCCCGGGCGCCACCTCGTCGTCGCCGGTGACGGGCCGGAGATGAAAAAGCTGGCCCGTCTTGCCGCGCCCAACATTCGCTTCCTCGGTGCCGTCGACGACGCGCGGCGTGATCAGTTGTTGCGCACGGCCAGGGCATTCGTCTTCGCCGCCGACGAGGATTTCGGCATCGCGCCGCTCGAGGCCCAGGCGCAGGGGACGCCGGTGATCGCGTTCGGCCGCGGTGGCAGCGCTGAAACCCTACGCGGCCTCGATGCCGCAGCACCGACCGGCGTGCTGTTCGCCGAGCAGACCGTCGCATCGATCGTGGCCGCAGTCGCGCAATTCGAAGCGTCGGCACAACGGATCACACCGGCGGCCTGCCGCGCCAATGCCGAGCGCTTTTCGCGCCAGACGTTCAACCGGCGCTTCTCGGCCTACGTGACCGATGCTCTCGCGCAGCATCGTGCCCGGCCGCGCGCCTGAAGATCCGCGATGTTCGCTCCGCGCAACCTCCTCAAGAGCAACGCCACGACGTTCGATCGGCTGCTCCGCATCGTCGACCCGCTGGTCATCGTCGTCGTCGGCTGGATCGTCTATCTGTTCTACCTCGGAAGTCGCGGTATTGCCGCCCAACTACTGGGTCGCGTTGCTCGGCGCGGCCCTGCTCGGCGTCGTCGTGTTTCCCGAAACCGGGCTGTATCGGGCGAAGCGCGGGGCAAGCCTCGCCGACGACCTGCATGCGCTTATCTATGGCTGGTTGACCGTAGCCGCCCTCGGAATTTCGGTCGCATTCCTGACCAAGACCAGCGACACTTATTCGCGCGTCTGGGTCGCCTCGTCGGCGCTATCCGGCCTGCTGGCGCACGCTGCGATGCGCGTTGCGCTGCGGCTCGGCCTGCGCTGGCTGCGGCGGCGTGGTTACAACCTGCGGCACGTCTCCATCGTCGGCGCGGGCGAGCTCGCCCGGGAAGTTGTCACGCGGCTGCGCCAGGCGCCGTGGAGCGGCCTGGTCGTCGGCGGTCTCTACGACGATGCGCCCGGCCTTGCCGGCACGTCGATCGAAGGCGTGCCGGTGCGTGGGCCGATCGCACAGCTCGGCCCCGACCTCGAGGCCGGCGGCATCGACCAGGTCTGGATTGCGCTGCCCTTGCGCGACGAGGACCAGATTCGGCGCGTGGCTGCCGAGCTGCGCGGCCACTCGGTCCAGATACGCTATGTACCGGATATTTTCGGCTTCGAACTGCTCCGGCACAGTTTTTCCGAGATCGCCGGCATGCCGGTCATCGGGCTCAGCGACACGCCGATCGAGGGCACGGCGCGCATGCTCAAGGCTGCCGAGGACTACGCGCTCGGCGCATTTCTGCTGCTGATCGCATCGCCGCTGTTTCTCGTCATCGCAATCGCCATCGTCGCCACATCGCGCGGGCCGGTCTTCTACCGCCAGACGCGGGTCACTTCGGGCGGCCGCCAGTTCACGATGCTCAAGTTTCGTACGATGCCGGTCAACGCCGAAACGCAGAGCGGGCCGGTCTGGTCGGCTCCCGACCAGGGTCGCGGCACCGGAATCGGCCGGTTGCTGCGCCGGTACAGCCTCGACGAGCTGCCGCAACTGATCAACGTCCTCGGTGGCGACATGTCGCTGGTGGGCCCGCGACCGGAGCGGCCGGAATTCGTCGTCCAGTTCCGCAAGGACGTGCCGGGATACATGCAAAAGCACCTGGTCAAGGCGGGCATCACCGGATGGGCCCAGGTCAACGATCTGCGCGGGAGCAGCGACCTGGCCAAGCGGATACAATACGACCTCTATTACATCGACAACTGGTCGTTGTGGTTCGATCTGCGGATTCTCGCGCTGACCGTCATGCACGTGTTTCGCAGCCGCAACGCCTACTAGCGCCCGTTCACGCCGCTTGATCTCTCCCGCCGCCGAGTCGGCTCCGCAAACGACCGCTGCGCCAGCGGCACCGCTCGCGCAAGCACCACGAGCGCTGTGGCTCGGCGCCTCGCTGTTCGCCGCCGGCATCGTGCTGTGCACTGTCGGCTACCTGGCGCTATCGGTGCCCGGCAACTGGTTCAGCAGTCTGCCCACATTGCGCTGGTCGGCGGCCGAGCTCGCCGTGACCCAAGGCAGCGGCCAGCGAACCGACGAGGGGCTCCGCGTCGGCGCCACCGGGGCGGAAGGCATCGCGATCGTGTCGATCCAGACTTCGTTCCGGTCGGCCGGATACACGGTCGTCTCATGGGACACGGCCGATGTTCCCGACCATGTGGCCGCGGCGCTGATCTGGCGCAATGAGTACGAGCCCGGGCGCAGGTTCACCAAACCGCTGACGGTCGAGGCCAGGCGGCTTCTTCCGGTCACGCTCGCCGATGATCCCAACTGGATCGGCAGGATCAACGGTCTCGCCCTGATCATCCGCGGCGACCTCACCCGCCCGATGCTTATCCGAGGCGTCGAGGCCAAGCCGATGACCGCCGTACAGCTCCTGCATGATCGCATCGGCGAATGGCTGACCTTCGAGCCGTGGAGCGGCGGCTCGATCAACAGCCGCAGCGGCGGCGCGGATGCACAGGATCTTCCATTGCCGTTTTTCACCGCGGCCATCGTCGGTCTCGCATTGATCGTTTACGCTGTCCTCGCGCGGTGGCTGCCGCAAGCGATTGGTCCGTTCCGGCCGTTGATCGCCGGCGGCCTGTTCGTTTTCGCCTGGTTCCTCCTCGATGTGCCATGGCAATGGAACCTTATCCGGCAGGGGCACGCGACGTTCCAGCGATACGCGGGCAAGTCGTGGCGCGATCGCCACCTCGCCGCCGAGGACGGCCCGTTGTTCGCTTTCATCGAAAAGGCGCGCGCGAAGCTTCCGCCGCCGCCGGTGCGTGTGTTCATGGCCGCGGACTCGCTCTATTTTCGCGATCGCGGCGCCTATCACCTCTACCCATACAACGTCTATTTCAATCCGTACCAGAACACGATGCCCGACGCGTCGAAGTTGCGGGCCGGCGATTATCTGGTCGTGTTTCGGCGCAAGAGCGTGCAGTTCGATCCGGCGCTCAAGAAACTGCGCTGGGAGGGCGGCCAGCCCCTGGACGCCGAGCTTCTGTTTGCCGAAAGCGGCGGCGCCGTGTTCGCCATCCATTAGGCCCCAGATGGCGTACGCCGCACTTACCGTCGGGCTGATGTTGCCCTGGCTATTGGGGCTGGCGCTGCTGTTTGCGCTGGGTTGGCCTCGGCCGGAGGGCGGAACCGGCGGTGCGGCTGCCTTGCGGGCAGGGTTCGGCTATTGCGCCGGCGCGCTGTTGCTGACGCTGTGGATGCGCCTGCTCAGTGTTGCCGGCGTCGCCTTCGGCTGGCTGTCGATCGGCCTGCCGCTCGCGATCGTCGCCGCCGCGCTTTTCGCCTTCGCGCGACGCACCGGCCGTATCGCACCGGTCGACGTGCGCACGCTCATCGATTCGCTGCTTCGGCCAGCGTCGCTGCCGCGCTGGCAGCGCATCGTCTGGATCGGCCTGCTTGCCTGGCTTGCGCTGCGCTTCCTGCTGCTGGCCGCCGACATCGCCTGGCAACCGCTCTATCCGTGGGACGCCTGGGTGCAATGGGCGACCAAGGCCCGCGTATGGTACGAGCTCGGCCACATCGCCCCGTTCGTGCGCGCCGATCAGTGGTTCGCAGGCGCCAACGGCGCGTATTTCGATGCGGCGCCCAATTATCCGGCAACGGTTCCGCTGTTGCAGGTCTGGAGTTGCATTGCGCTCGGCCGCTGGGACGATTCGGCGATGAACTGGCCATGGCTCCTGCTGCTGATCGCGCTGGCCTGCGCGGTCTACGGCGCGCTGCGCGGCGAAGGCGTTGCGCCGCTTACGGCCCTGGTCGGCGCATACCTGGTCGCCTCGCTGCCCTTGCTCGACACGCATGCGGCGCTCGCCGGCTATGCGGATCTGCCGATGGCCACGATCTACACTGTGGCGGCGATCGCTTTTTATCGCTGGGCGATGCGGCGCGACTGGCTCGATGCGGCACTGGCACTCGCGCTCGCGGCGTGTTGTCCGCTGATCAAGATTCCCGGCCTGGTGTGGGCGCTGACGCTTTTGCCCGGGGTCGTCGTTGCGCTGATGCCGCGACGCGGACTGAAGGTCGTCGGCATCACGTACGCGCTGGGACTGTTCGCGCTGCTTGCGCTGGCGCGAACCAACGTCGTCATTCTCGGGTACCGGCTGCATGCCGATTTCGATCCCGGGTGGCGCACATTCTGGGATGCCTATCTGTTGTCCAGCAGCTGGAATCTGCTCTGGTATGGCGCGGTGGTGCTCGCGATCGTCGGTGCGCGGCGCTTGGGTGCACCACGCCTGGCGCCGCTTGCCGTCGTCGTCGGGACAGGCATCGCGTTTCTGCTGTTCGTCACCTGGTTCACCAACGCTTCCGGCTGGCTGCTCGAGCTCACCACGCTCAACCGCGCGACGCTGCACCTGGCTCCGTTGGTCGTCGTCTTCGGCGTGCTCCTCTGGCGGGAGCTCACCGCCGATGTTGAGCCCGCCGTTCCGGCAGCGCTCGCGCCTGCCTGAACGCTCGACCGCCGCCTCCGGTTATCCATGCTCGACCTGCCCGGAGTCACGCTCTGCTGCGTCGATACGGCCAACCATGCGCTGGCCGCGCGCGCGCTGCGCCTGTCGGCCGTCGGGATACGGTTTGCGCGCACGCTCTTTTTTACCGACCGGCGCGTCGAGGAGCCGGGAATCGAAGTCCGGACGATCGCACCGCTTGCCTCGCGCGACGACTATTCGCGCTTCGTGCTGGCGTCGATGCGGGATCATGTCGACACGCCGCATCTGCTGCTGGTGCAGTGGGACGGCTACGCGCTGAACCCCGCGGCGTGGCGCGCCGAATTCCTGCACTGCGACTACATCGGTGCCAAGTGGTTCTGGGCTCCTGAGGGCCAGCGTGTCGGCAACGGCGGCTTTTCGCTGCGCTCGCGCCGGTTGCTCGACGCCTTGCGCGATCCCCGCATCGTGCCTACCGAGGCCGAGGACGTGACGATCGGCAGGACCTATCGCACCTTGCTCGAGCGCGACCACGCGATCCGTTTTGCCACGGAGAGTCTGGCCGACCAGTTCGCGTTCGAGGCTGCGTACCCGATCGGCCTGCCCTTCGGATTTCACGGCCTGTACAACTTCTGCCGCGTCGTTCCCGAAGACGAACTGGCGGCGATGGTCGTACATTTCACGCCGGCCATCGCGCGCTCGCCGCAACTGGCGCAGCTCGGACGCAATTGCCTCGCGCTCGGCCAGTGGCGCGCCGCAGCTGCGATCTTTCAGCGCATGCTGGACGAGGATCCGGACAACGGAATGGCGGCGGCCGGACTCGCAACGGCGCGAAGCAGCATGGCCTCGGCGCCCGCCGCGGGACGCAACGATCCGTGCCCATGCGGCAGCGGCAAGCGCTACAAGAATTGCCACGGCGCGCTGGACGCGAGCTCGTCGCCGCGCCATGTTGCGCCCTTGCCGGGTCCGCCGCCTGCCGCGTCAATCGATCAGCGCGTGCAGCAGGCGATCGCCTTGCACCAGCGAGGCGATACGGCAACGGCCGAGAGTATCTACCGGGAAGCCCTCGCCGTTGCGCCCGGCCACGCGCTGGCGCAGCATTTTCTGGGCGTGATCCTTTATCAGCGCCAGGACATCGCGGCAGCGCTGCCCCTGTTGCGGCGCTCGGTGGAAGCCGTTCCTGCCGAGCCCGAGTTCCACAACAACCTGGGACTGGCGCTCGCCGCGGATGGACGCGAGGAAGAGGCCATCGCCGCCTTCCGTGCGGCGCTCGCGCTCAAGCCCGAACACTCGGTCGCCTGGAACAACCTGGGGCTCGCGCTGCAATCGGTCAACGACGTCGAAGGCGCCATCGGCGCGTTCCGCCGCGCGATCGCGCTCTCGCCCGGGTTCGACCAGGCGCATTGGAATCTCGCGCTGGCGCTGCTGCTCGACGGACAGTACGCCGAGGGTTGGCAGGAGTACGAGTGGCGGCTCACGTTGCCGGCGCTGGGCAAGGGACGCCACCGTTTTGCCGGCCCGGCCTGGGACGGGCAATCGCCGGACGGAAAGACGCTACTGCTGTACACCGAGCAA
The DNA here is from genome assembly GCA_963828665.1 of uncultured beta proteobacterium. Lineage (GTDB taxonomy): Bacteria > Pseudomonadota > Gammaproteobacteria > Burkholderiales > Casimicrobiaceae > PALSA-1003. The sequence goes on along the minus strand of CAWHFL010000009.1, from coordinate 468,469 downwards.
GGATTGGGAGACGCGTTGCAGTTCGCGCGCTACGTCCCGCTTCTCTCTCGCGCCGGCGCGCGCTGCATCGTGCGTTGCACCGTGCCGCTCGAACCCTTGCTCGCGACGCTGTCAGGCAATATCCGGGTTATCAGCGAAGGCCAGCCTTTACCGGACTACGATGCGCATCTGCCGCTGCTGTCGCTGCCACGTCTGTTTGGCACGACGATACAGACGATTCCAGCCGACATGCCCTGCATAGCCGCTCCGCCAGCGGACCGCGAGGGAGCGCGGGTCGCGCTGGCGGGGCACACCGGACGCATCAAGGTCGGCCTCGCATGGGCCGGAAGCAAGGCGCACGGCAACGATCGAAACCGGTCGTGTCCGCTGGAGGCGTTGACGCCGCTGTTCGATGTCCCCGGCATCGCATGGTTTTCGTTGCAGCAAGGCGAGGGAAGCGAGCAGATTGCGCGCACGCCCGGTGCGGAGCGTCTCGTGCCGCTCGAGGCGAATGCACCGCTTTCCTTTACGGCCGCATTGGTCGCGGAGCTGGACCTCGTCATCAGTGTGGACACGAGTATCGCTCATCTTGCCGGTGCGCTGGCGCGACCAACATGGACAATGCTGCCGTTCGCACCCGATTGGCGCTGGTTGCTCGACCGCGAGGATAGTCCCTGGTACCCGACGATGCGCCTGTTCCGCCAGCCGAGTCCCCGCGACTGGAGCGCGGTGGCCCGAGCGGTGGCCTTCGAGCTGCACGCGCTGGTCTCGGCGCTGACGGATACCGAGCGATGAAGGCCGCCCGCAACGCGCGGAACCCGGCATGAGCGAGACGCCAGCGCGGCTCGCGTTGCGCGAGGCGCGCGCCGCCTGGCAACGCGGCGATGCAACCGCCGCCGAAGCGCACAGCCGCCGCGCGCTGGAGCTCGACATCGGCGATGGACGCGCCTGGACGATGCTTGGCCTCGCGCTCCGCCAGCGCGATCCGGCGGAGGCCGAGGCGGCGCTGCGCCGCGCGGCGGTGATGGTTCCGCGCGATCCCGACGCGCACTTCCATCTCGGCAACCTGTTGCGCGAACAGAACCGTATCGGGGCGGCGATCGAATCCTACGAGCGCGCGCTCGCCCTGGCGCCCGACCATCCGAGCTTGCTCAACAACTATGCGCTCGCGCTCGACGCAACCGGTGCGGGCCAAGAGGCGCAAACGTTGTACCGCCGCATTCTGAACACGCGGCCGGAACACCCGCAGGCGTTGCGCAACCTGGCGCATTCGCTTTGCGGCGCGCGCCGCTTCGCCGAAGCCGCCGCGCTTTGCATGCGCTATCTGCAGCTGCATCCGGAGGGCGACGCCCGGGTGTGGATCGATCAGGGCATTTGCCAGCATGCACGCGGCGACGGCGCCGCAGCCGAAGCGAGCTTCCGGCGGGCGCTGGCGCAGTCACCCGAGGACGCGGTGGCGCGAACCAACCTGGGATCGGTATTGATCGATCGCGGCGATTTCGCCGCGGCCGAGCCGATGTTTCGCGATGCTGTCTCGACCGACCCGACGTTTCTGTACGCGACGGCGCTGCTCGCGTACACCCGCCAGCATCTGTGCGCCTGGGATGGGCTCGACGCGCTGCACCGCAACGTCGTGCACGGCATCGAGCAGGACGAGAATGCGCTGGTCAACGCGTTCGCCGCATTGTCGGTCCCGATGTCGGCGGCTAATCAGCTCCGCGCGGCGAGCCGCTGGGCGCAAACGCTGGCGCCCCGGGAGCCCATCGCTGCGCCGGCCGCCCGTCCGCGCAGTGCGGTATTGCGGCTGGGCTATGTATCGTCCGACTTTCGCACGCATGCCGTGGCGTTCCTGGCGACCGAAGTCTGGGAGCGGCACGACCGCGCGCGATTCGAGACCTACGCCTATTCGATCGCGCCGCCGGAAGATTCGCCCCTCGGTACCCGCATCGCAGCGGCGTTTTCGCGCTTTGCCGATTGCACCGCCGAGGCGCCCGATGAGACGGCGCGGCGGATCCGCGACGACGGCATCGACATCCTGGTCGATCTCAACGGGTACACGACGCACGCGCGCAGCGAAATCTTTGCGCTGCGCCCGGCGCCGGTGCAGATCAACTGGCTGGGCTACCTCGGCACGCTCGGCGCTCCCTGGTACGACTACGTGATCACCGATCGCTTCGCGACCCCCGACGACCAGCAGGCCTTTTTCACCGAGCGCTTTCTGCCGATGCCGCATTGCTGCGTGCCCAGCGACACGCGGCGGATGGCCGCTGCTCTTGTGTCGCGCGAGGCTTGCGGCTTGCCGCCGCAAGGGTTGGTATTCGCCTGCTTCAATGCGCCGTACAAGATCCTGCCCACGGTGTTCGACGTCTGGATGCGTCTGCTCGCGCAGCTGCCGGACAGCACACTCTGGCTCGCGCCGGGCGAAGGGCCGGCCCGCGAAAATCTGCGGCGTGAAGCGGCGTCGCGCGGAATCGATCCCCGGCGCCTGGTATTCGCGCCGCACGTCGCGCCGGACCGGAATCTGGCTCGCCTTGTCCTCGCCGACGTCTGCCTGGACACGCTTCCCTACAATGCCGGCACGACGGCCAACGATGCGCTGTTCATGGGTGTGCCGGTGCTGACTTGCGCCGGTGAGACAATGGTCTCGCGCATCGCCGGCAGCCAGTTGCACGCGATCGGTCTGCCGGAGCTCGTGACGACGAGCCTGGCCGACTACGAGGCGATGGCGCTTCGCCTTGCCAGCGAGCCGCAAACGCTCGCTGCTTTGCGCACCCGGCTCGCCGCCAACCGCCACACCCACCCGTTGTTCGACATGACCCGCTATACGCAGGACTTCGAAGCCCTGCTCTCGCGCGCCTGGGATGAGCACCATCGCCTCGACGCCTGAACCGTCGCGCACGGCTCCCTGTCCCTGCGGCAGCGGCAAGCGCTACAAGGATTGCCACGGCGCCATTGCCGCTCCGCGGCTCGCCGCCAGGAATGCCGACAGCCTGCTGCGCGATGCGCAGTTCGCACTGGCCGCGGGCCGCGTCGCCGAAGCGCAGCGGCATCTGGCGCAGGCGCTCGTGCTCGCGCCGGAGCGCATCGATCTGCTTCTCACCCGGGCGCGCGTCGAGCTCTCGCTCGGCGATGCCGCTGCGGCGGCCGGCAGTTGCCGTGCCGCGCTCGCGCTCGCTCCCGCGACTGTTCCGGCATGGAACCTCCTCGGGGAAGCGCTGTGCCCGACCGACGCCGCCGCCGCCGAAGCGGCCTGGCGGCAAGCGCTCACGGTCGATCCGGGCGACGCCGAAGCCTTGTTCCTTCTTGGCAATCTCGAGCGCGAGCGCGGCAGCCCCGCCGCCGTCGAGCACTACCGGCAGGCGCTCGTCCGCGCCCCCGGGAATTCGGGCGTGCTCAACAACCTGGGTCTGGCGTACGAGGCCCAGGGCCTGATCGACCCAGCCGAAGCTTGCTATCGCGAAGTGCTGGCCAGCTCGCCGAGGCACGCGGATGCCCTGGCGAATCTTGCCACCCTCCAGGTCGGCCGCGCCGAACACCGTGCCGCCGCCGAGACCTTCGAGCGAGCCCTGGCAGTCCGTCGTGACTTTCCCGTCCGCTTCTGGACGAAGCGTGCGGCCGCGCTGCATGCGATCGGCGCGTTTGACCATGCCGAGCAGAGCTTCCGCGAAGCGTCGCGGCTGGAACCCGACAACGTGAGCGCCACGCTCCATGTCGGTTCGCTCTGTCTGCTGCAAAGCAAGTTCGAGGCGGCCGAGACGGCATTCGAGCGCGTGCTGGAGCTGGACCCCGACAATCCCTACGCTCTGGGCATGCAGGTGTATGTACGCATGCAGCATTGCGTATGGGACGGCCTCACCAACCGGCTTGCCGAATTGCGGCGGATTCTCGAATTCGGCGCGCCGCGCGCGCTCTGGAACGCCGCGCCATTTCCGCTGCTGGCGATGCCGCTGCCGCCGCATGTGCTGCTGCGGGCCGCACAGACGTATGCATCCCAGCTCGCGCACGTTGCCGGGCCGCTTCCGGCGATCCTGCCCGCCCCCGCGCCGCCGGGTCGCCTGCGGGTAGGCTTCGCATCGTCGGATCTCCGTGCGCATGCGACCACGTACCTTGCGGTCGACTGCATCGAGCGGCTCGACCGGTCGCGAATCGAGACGTTCGCCTACGGGCTCCTGCCCGAGGACGCAAGCCCGATCGGCCAGCGTATCAAGGCTGCGTTCGAGCATTTTGCCGATGTCAGTACACAGACGCCGCAGGCAATCGCCCAGCGCATCCGCGATGATCGCATTGCCGTGCTGGTCGATCTCAACGGCTACACAACATATGCACGCAGCGAAATCTTCGTCCGCCGCGCGGCGCCGGTCCAGGTGAGCTGGCTCGGCTATCTCGGCACGCTGGGCGCGCCCTGGTACGACTACCTGATCACCGATCGATTTGCGACGCCGGAGGATCAGCAGGACTTCTTCACCGAACGCTTTCTCTACATGCCGCACTGCTACTGCCCGGGCGACGGCAAGCGCGAAGTCGCGCGCGAGATACCGTCGCGCGAAGCCTGCGGATTACCGCCTGCCGCCTTCGTGTTTTGTTGCTTCAATACACCGTACAAGATCCTTCCTCCAGTGTTCGACGTCTGGATGCGGCTGCTGGCCCGCGTGCCGGGAAGCGTGTTATGGCTCGCGCCGGGCTATCCTGCCGCGTGCGACAATCTGCGCCGCGAAGCTGGCGCGCGAGGCATCGATCCGCAGCGGCTTGTCATTGCGCCGCGTGTCGGCCTGGGCCAGCATCTCGCCCGCCATGCGCATGCCGATCTGTTTCTCGATACGACGCCTTACAACGCCGGAACGACGGCAAACGATGCCTTGTTCATGGGCGTACCGGTACTGACCTGCAGCGGCAGCACGATGGCAAGCCGCGTCGCGGGCAGCCAGCTTCGCGCCATCGGCCTCCCGGAGCTTGCCGTCGGCGACCTTGCTGGGTACGAAGCGCTGGCCTTGCGAATTGCCGGCGATCCCGCAGCGCTCGCCGCGATACGCGCGCGTCTGGCCGCCAACAGGGACGCCAGCCCGCTGTTCGACATGGCGGGATTCGCAACCGCGCTTGGCGACCGGCTGCTGGCCGTGGCCGACATGGCTTCCCATGCGGGCTAGAGACGTGCATGAGCATCATCGCCGCGACTGCTGATCCGCCGGCGCGCAACTCGCCGTGCCCCTGCGGCAGCGGCAAGCGCTACAAGGATTGCCACGGCCTCCTTGCGCCGCCGCCCATTCACAATCCCGTTGCGGCACCGCCACCCGCCGAGCGAACGGTCGCGGCCTTGCTCGCCCGCGCTCGCAGTTCGCTGGCCCTGGGCGACACCGCCGGCGCCGAAGCCCTCTGGCAGCAGGTGCTCGCGGCTGATCCGGGCGATGCCGAAGCGCTGTTCCATCTGGGCAACCTCGAGCGCGAACGGGGCCACCACCCGATCGCCGTCGCGCATTACCGCCAGGCGCTCGTCCGCGCTCCCGGTCATGCCGGCCTGCTCAACAACCTCGGTCTCGCCTACGAAGCGCAGGGTCTCGCCGACCAGGCCGAATCCTGCTACCGCGAGGTGCTTGCCGCCGCCCCCAACCATCCCGATGCGCTCGCCAATCTCGCGAGCATCCAGGTTTCCAAGGAAGAGTTTGTCGCTGCCGCCGCAAGTTACCGGCGCCTGTTCGCCATCCGGCGCGAAGCGCCGGCCGCCGTCTGGGTGCGTCGTGCGCTGGCGCAGCGCCGCAGCGGCGACTTGACAGGCGCCGAGGACAGCCTGCGCGAAGCCGCGCGCCTCGCGCCGGACGATGTCGGTGTGCAGGTCAATCTCGCTTCGGCCTGTATCGAACGGCAGCAATGGGCGGCGGCGGAACCGGCGTTGCTTCGGGCGCTTGCGGCGGACCCCGGTAATACCTACGCGCTATCGATGCTGGCGCACGCGCGGCAGCAACGGTGTGATTGGCGAGACATCGACTCCCTTTTCGCCGCCATCCGCGACCTGCTGGAGGCGCCCGAGGCCAATCGGCACGGCTTCGTCAATCCGTTCTGGATCCTGGCGATGCCGGCGTCACCGCGCGCGCAGTTGAACGCCGCCAGACGTTGGGCACGGGGTTTTGCGCCGACGTCACCCGTGGCGCGACCGACGGTGGTCCGGGAGCCGAGCGAGCGTCTTCGCATCGGCTTCGTCTCCTCGGATCTTCGCAATCACCCGATGGTGCACCTGTCGCTGGATTTCTGGGAGCGCATCGACCGCGGCCGGTTCGAAACGTTTGCCTACGGCCTGGGACCGGAAGACACGAGTGCGACCGGCGCGCGCATCACGCGCGCCTTCGATCGATTCGCCGACGTCAGCGCAGAGAGCGCCGCCGTGACCGCGCAACGCATCCGCCGCGACCGCATCGCGATACTGCTGGATCTGAATGGCTACACGACGAATTCGCGCGAGCATCTGTTCGCGCTGCGGCCGGCGCCGGTGCAGGTCAACTCGATCGGCTTTCCTGGCACCTTGGGGGCCGACTGGTACGACTACATCCTGGTCGACCGCTTTGGTGCGCCCGAAGCGATGCAGCCGTTCTATACCGAGCGGCTATGGTATATGCCGCACGCGTCGTATCCGAGCGACATCCGGCGCGCGCCGCAGGGCGCGCGGCCGACCCGCGCCGAATGCCGCCTGCCGGAGCAAGGCTTCGTTTTCTGCTGCTTCAACAAGGCGTTCAAGATCCTGCCCGACATGTTCGCGCTCTGGATGCGCCTGCTGCAGGCTGTGCCAGGCAGCGTCCTGTGGCTGCTGGAAAGCGATCCGGCGCCGAGCGTCAATCTGCGGCGCGAGGCCGCTGCCTCCGGCGTCGATCCGGCGCGCCTGGTATTTGCGCCCCGGATTCCACCGCAAAAGCACCTGGCTCGTCACGCTGCCGCCGATCTGTTCCTCGACACCTTTCCCTACGGCGCGCACACGACGACCAACGATGCGCTGCTCATGGGTTTGCCCGTGCTCACCTGCGCCGGGGAAACGCTGGTTTCACGCCTTTCCGGCAGTCAGTTGCACGCGATCGGCCTGCCGGAGCTGGTGACGACCAGCTTCGCCGACTACGAGACGATGGCGCTTGCGCTGGCGCGCGACACGGGGAGGCTGGACGCGTTGCGCGCCCGCCTCGCCGCGAACCGCCATACGTATCCGCTGTTCGACATGGCCGGCTATACGCGCGACTTCGAATCCCTGCTTCTGCGTACCTGGGATGAGCATCATCGCCGCGACTGCTGATCCGCCGGCGCGCAACTCGCCGTGCCCCTGCGGCAGCGGCAAGCGCTACAAGGATTGCCACGGCCTCCTTGCGCCGCCGCCCATTCACAATCCCGTTGCGGCACCGCCACCCGCCGAGCGAACGGTCGCGGCCTTGCTCGCCCGCGCTCGCAGTTCGCTGGCCCTGGGCGACACCGCCGGCGCCGAAGCCCTCTGGCAGCAGGTGCTCGCGGCTGATCCGGGCGATGCCGAAGCGCTGTTCCATCTGGGCAACCTCGAGCGCGAACGGGGCCACCACCCGATCGCCGTCGCGCATTACCGCCAGGCGCTCGTCCGCGCTCCCGGTCATGCCGGCCTGCTCAACAACCTCGGTCTCGCCTACGAAGCGCAGGGTCTCGCCGACCAGGCCGAATCCTGCTACCGCGAGGTGCTTGCCGCCGCCCCCAACCATCCCGATGCGCTCGCCAATCTCGCCGGGGCGTTGTACGAGCGCGCAGCCTATCGCGAGGCCGCGGACAACTACGATCGCCTGTTCGCGATCCGGCGCGACGTGCCTGCCTGGATCTGGGTCCGGCGGGGCATCTCTCAGGATCGCATCCACGACGAGGCGGGCGCCGAGGCAAGCTTCCAGGAAGCGGCACGACTCGCCCCGGATGACCTCCAGATTCACGTGAGCCTGATCACCCAACAGGTGGGACTAGGCCACTATGCGGCGGCCGAGCCGACCTTGCTTCGAACGCTCGAGCTCGACCCGGGCAATCCCTATGCGCTGTCGATGCTCATGCACGCGCGGCAGCAGCGCTGCGTCTGGAGCGGCCTCGACGCATTGTTCACGGAAGTCGACGCGGCGCTGGCGCGCGCGCCGCACGGCGACGGCCGCTACACGGTGAATCCATTTCCTCTGCTCGGCATGCCATGCAGCGCGCTAGCCCAATTGCGCGCGGCGCAACGCTGGGCCGCGACAATGGCGCCGCCGGCGCCGGTAGCACGGCCGGCTGTGACGAGGCTCGCAGGGGAGCGACTGCGCGTCGGTTTCGTGTCGTCGGACCTGCGCGAGCATCCGATGCCGCATCTGCAGATGGAGCACTGGGAGCGAATCGATCGCGGGCGCATCGAAACCTTCGCCTACGGGCTGCGGCCAACCGATCCGGGGCCGATAGGCAGCCGCATCGCGCGCGCGTTCGAGCATTTTGCCGACGTCAGCCGCGAAACGACCGACGAGTTGCATCGCCGCATCCGCGCCGATCGCATCGCCATCCTGTTCGACCTGAACGGCTACACCGCCGGCGGCGACAGTCACTTGATGATACGGCGGCCGGCACCGATCCAGATCAATTCGATCGGCTTTCCGGGCACGCTCGGCGACGATTGCTACGACTTCATCCTGGTCGACCGCTTCTGCGCGCCCGAAGCGATGCAGCCGTTCTACACCGAGCGCCTGTGGCACATGCCGCATGCCTCGTATCCGAGCGATACGGTCCGCGCACCGCAGGGACCGCCGCCGTCGCGCGCCGAATGCGGCCTGCCGGAGCAAGGCTTCGTGTTCTGCTGCTTCAACAAATCGTTCAAGATCCTGCCGGACGTATTCAAGATCTGGATGCGGCTGTTGCATGCGGTGCCGGGCGCCGTCCTGTGGCTGCTTGCCAGCGATGCTGAGTCCAGCGCCAATCTGCGGCGCGAAGCCGCTGCCGCCGGCGTCGATCCGGCGCGCCTGGTATCCGCGCCCAAAGTATCGCAGGCAGAGCATCTGGCGCGGCATGCCGCGGCGGACCTGTTGCTCGATACATTTCCGTACGGCGCGCATACGACGACCAACGACGCGCTATTGGCCGGGCTGCCGGTACTCACCTGCGCCGGCGAGACGCTGGTGACGCGACTCGCCGGCAGCCAGCTCCACGCGATCGGCCTGCCGGAACTGGTGACCGACAATTTCGCCGATTACGAAGCGCTGGCCCTCCGCCTCGCCCGCGAGCCGCAAACGCTAGCCGAGTTGCGCGCCCGGCTTGCAGCCAACCGCCACACCTACCCGTTGTTCGACATGGCGCGCTACACGCGCGACTTCGAGGACGGCCTCGAGGCGATCTGGCGCGACTACATCGCGCGTATGTCGTCGGACTGAAGCAGCAGTTGCAGCCGCCCGATCGCGTCGGACACGTCGAACAGGCGCGATTGCGCGGCACCGATCCGTGCCGCGATCTCACGCCGCCAAGTCTCGTCGCCGGCAAGCCGCGCGGCAATTGCCAGGTAATCGGCTCGATCGGCTGCGATCAGCTCGGGCACCCGTAGCAGCGACAACATGCCCGCGCTCTGGCGGCCGCGCATGAACGGACCGGGCAGCGTGACGACCGGCAGGCCACAGGCCAGTGCATCGAGGCTGCTGTTGCCGCCCGACCAGTGCAAGGTATCGATCATCGCGTCGCACAGCATGTTGATGCGCAGGTAGTCGTCGTGTCCGACCTGCGGCAGGACCCGCGTGCGCTCGCGGATCGGGATGCCGGACGAGTCGAGCGTAGCTTTCAGCCGCTGCATGAAACGGTCGATCGGCGCCGGATGCCAGCCGCCGAAAAAAACCAGCATTGCGCGCGGGTTCGCCGCCAGGATCTCCGCGAACAGGCGGTCGTTGTCCGGGTGGATCTTCCACAGCGATTGCGGGCACAGCAGCAGCGCGTGGTCCGCCGGCAGCGAGAATTGCTCGCGCCTGCCGGCCGACGGCAGCATGGGCCGCTCGTAACGCGTCCCGATGCCCGGCAGCAGCACCAGCGGCTCGGTGTAGTGCTGCTGCGCCTCGGGGCTCTCCATCGCCTCGCAGCTCAAGAATGCGTCGATCGTCGCATGCCCGGTCGTCACCGGATGTCCCCACGCCGCGTACTGCCGCGGCGCCAACCGCAGCGATGCGAGTCCGAAGGTCGTGACGTCCATGCCGAGCTCGGTGTAGACCAGAACATCGAGATCGTCGCCGCGAATCACAGGGGCCACCACCGAAGGTCGCGACTGGTTGGCGCCAAACGTGCGAAAGTGATCGGCCCGCGCCGCGATCGCCTGCGCGATATCGTCCATCCCCGGCCACAGGTGATAGACGAAAACTTCGAAGCGCTCACTATCGAGATCGGTGATCCAGCTTTTGAAATAGCGGCCGCAGGTGCCGGTGTGGAAGAATGCCGAGGCAAATCCGACGCGCACGCGTTTGCCGCGCAAGCTGCGTCGCGGCGATCGGCGCGTGCCAGTGCGGTGCGACGGCGTCGACGGCGGAGGCAGCAAGCGCTGCATATCGCCGCTGCAGGTCCCGATCGTCGCGTCCCTGGTAGGCGAGGAAGAAATTGACCCAGCGAAGGCCGTCGAGAACCTGCGGCTCGGTAAGCGCTCCCGCGCCTATCACCGGCACGAGCTCGCGCTCGAGGCGGCCAAGTCCGGCCTCGAATCCGGCGCGCGCGGCTTCGACTTCGTTGCTGTCGGCGTACACCATCGGCAAAGTCAGGCACTCGCCGAACAGCGTGCGCAGATCGGTCGGGTCGAGCGCGCGAGCGCGGCCGTAGGCCTTGCGTGCGCCGGCCGGGTCGTTGCGCTCCGCCAGTACCAGCCCGAGGTTGAACCATTCGCCGGCGCTTTCCGACGGTGCGGCATTGATCGCCTGGACATAGAGTTGCGCCGACTCGTCGAGCATGCTGCGCAGCCGCAGTACCCCGGCGAGAAGCACCAGCAGCGGCCGGTAGGGATTCGGCCCCGCGCGCCCCAGCGCCGCACGCAGCGTCGCTTCGGCGCGGTCCATCGCGCCCAGATCGCGCTGCACGCCACCCAGATTCGCGGCGGCCAGCCAGTAGTCTGGCTTGAGCGCGACGGCCCGGGCAAAGGCCGCTTCCGCCTCGTCCAGGCGATCGAGCGTGCGCAGCGTGTTGCCCAGGTTGTTCCAGCCGCGCGCATGTGCCGGATCGAGACGTACGGTTTCGGCGAACGCCGCAGCGGCGCTTTGGGCCTCACCGGCTTCGCCGAGCAGTATGCCGAGGTAATGGTGCGCCTGGACGAATTGGGGATTGAGCTCGAGCGCGCGCCGGACGCTGGCGATCGCGCCCGCCTTGTCGCCGGCCTGCTCCTGAAGCTCACCGTGAACGTAATGCGCGACCGGATCGCCGGGCATGGTCGCCACTGCAGCCCTGGCCTGCGCCACGGCCGCCTCTATATCGTGCGCGCGATCGAAACAGGTCGCCATCACCAGATGCGCCGCTGCGCGCTCGCGAGCCTCGCCGGCCGCAGCGAGGATCGCCTCCGCTTCGCGCCGCGCGCCCGGCGATGTCTCCGGCGGCAAGCCGCTGCTGCGCCCGTTCGACCCGCGTCGCGCCCGAGCCGCCCGCAGGCATCAGAGGATCCCCGCGAGCGCGGCCGGATAGCGTCGCTCGAGCGCCGTCGTGTACGCGCGTTCGAGGTTGCGCGCGTGCGCATCGATGTCGGTCAGCGGCGATGCCGCAAGGCCGGCACGGATCGCCTCCCTCACGTGAGCCATGAAGGCGCGATCGTCGGCGAGCCGCGCCGCGATCGCCACGTATTCGCGCTCGCTATGCGCGACCGTGCTCCGTACGCCGAGGTTGGCCAGGATGCTGTACGAGCTGCGCTCGCCGTGCCGCCGGCCACACAGCGTCACGACGGGAACACCCATATCGAGCGCCTCCAGCGTGCCGTTGACCCCACCGTAGGGCAAAGGATCGAGCACCAGGTCGACGACGTGGTAGCGCGCCTGGCTTTCCGCCTCATCGCGTCCTGCCGCCAGCACGATCGTGCGCTCCGACCGCCATCCCCGCGGCGGCAAACAGGCGCCGTTGCGCTTCGCCCGCGCCGGGCGACAACGGCGATATCGCAAGCAGCGCGCGCGGAATCCGATCGAGCACTTCGCGCCACAGTGCGAGACAGCGCCGCGACAGCTTCATCGGATTGACGAAGGCGGCGATGACCACGGCGTCGCCCGCGATGCCCAGCCGCTCACGGTGGTAAGGATGAACTGCGGCCGCAGGCATATGGCGATACGGATAGACGCAGCCTTCGACCGGGAGCAGCGTCTCGAGTTGACCGGCCTGGTTCTCCGGCAAATCGGCGAACGCGTCGGTGAGCTTGAAATCGATTGTGCGAAGGCCGACGACGCCGGCGCTCGCGATATGCGTAATCTGCACGCGTGCCGGTTTCAGGGCCAGGATGCCCGGCTTTGCGCCGCGCGTGTTGGTCGCCAGATCGATCAGCAAATCGATCTCGTCGGCGGCGATGCGTTCCGCTGCTTCGCGCTCGGTGGCCTCGGCGATCGTCGCGAAGTGGTCACCCAAGCCCTGGTAGCGCGAGGTCCACTCGTCGCTGACGGCGGACAGCGAATAGAAGTAGATCTCGAACCGATGGCGGTCGTGCCGCCGTACTTCTTCCCAGACCATCTTGCCCATGACGTGGTTGCGCAAGTCTCCCGACAAATAACCGATGCGTATCCTGCCGGGCCGCCGCCGCTGCGGAAGAGCAACAGGCGCACCGTAGACGCGCGGCGCCGCCGCGGCATACGCACGGTACAGGCCGAGCAAATCGGCCGGCTCGACGTCGACATAGAGGATCAGGAACAACAGCGTCTCGAGGCAATCGACGAGCTCAGTGTCGCTGGATGACTTGAGCTCGCCGCGGCACAGGCGACTGACATAGCGGTCCTGTGCCGCAAAGTCGGCCAGATACTGGCAAGCCTCGAGCGCCTGCACCGCCAGCGGCAACGCGTCCGGACAGCTCGCCTCGAAGCGCTTGAACGCGCGCAGCCATTCGTCGGTGCGCCCGCTTTCATGCAACGTCTCGCAAAGCGCGTTGTGCGCGGCGACGTGGGCCGCGTCCTGTCCGATCACGCATTCGAAGGCGGTAACGGCGTCGTCGGAGCGCCCCAGCTCGCGCAGGACGACGCCGGCGTTGTACGCCGCAGCCGTCATATCCGGCGCAAGCGCCAGCGCACGGCGATAAGCGTTCTGCGCGGCTCGGCGCTTTTTGCCGACCTGCAGCGCGACGCCGCGGTTGTAGTGCGTCTGGGCATCGGCCGGCTGCAGCGAAAGCGCGCGATCGAACGCGCCGCGCGCCTCATTGCCTCGGCGGTGCGCGAGCTCGGACAGACCGAGCGAGCGCCATAGCGCGCTCTCCCCAGGCGCGGCGGCGAGTCCGTCACGGCAAAGGCCGATCGCCTCGTCGGCACGCCCGCTCTCGCGCAGCAGATCGACAAGCGCCGCGCGCGCGTCGCTGAAGGCGGGAGCGGCGCGAACGGCGAGCGTCAACTGCGCGATGGCGTCGGTCTGATCCCCTCGATCTCGCAGCAGCAAGCCCAGCAGATAACGGGCGCGGGCGAAATCAGGCTGCAGCGCGAGCACGTCGCGATACGCGGCGATGGCGCTGTCGGCATCCTGCGCCTGATGCGCGCGCAAGGCATCGCGCCAGAGCCGCGCCATGACGACCGGCGGGACCGTGCAAGCCGCGGCTGACGTCCGTTCCGGCAAAATTGCCGCGAATGCGGCCTCGACGTCCTGTCGGTGAGCGCGCAGATCCTCGACCGAACCCGATCGCGGCGCCGGCAGGCGCTGCGCGATCAGCGGCGGCACGTGCGCGGCGAACAGCGAAGCCAGCGTCCAAACGCTGCGGGCAGGACGCTGCGCCAGCAACGGCCCGGTTGCGGCCGTCATGCCGACCAGGTCGACGATGGCGTCGAAATCGGCTTCGGCCAACCATGGCGCAGTGGCCGGGTCGAAGGCCGATCCGAGCGATGCCATCGGCGGGCGTGTGGAGTCGGGCGGGGCGGCGGCAGATGCCGGCGTCGGCCCGGCGCCGACGTCGAAAACGACCGCCGTGATCCGGTCTCGCGAGTGCGCCGCGACGACTTCATCCAAGTACCGGTTCGGATCGATCTCCACCGTGCCGACGCGCAATGGCTGCGCGGACGCGATCACGTAGGCGACGCGCAGCGCGGCGCCTGCCGTGCGCCGCGGCCAGACCAGCGGCACTGCGGCCGCGTGCAGCGCCATGCATTGCGTCGCGTAGCGCGCCGCCCAGGTCGATTCCGGCGCGACCCGGGCCGCGGCAAGCGCCAGCAGACGCAGCGCGTCGAGCGACGCTGTCGCAGCCCGGGGCTCCACCGATGCGAGCAATACCAGCGCCCGATCGATCTCGCCGCGTGCTGCCGCGTCTTGAGCCAGCATCGCGGCGAGCCAATCAGGCGCGCCGTCGTTTGTCCGCGTTGCAAGCTCGCCCAGCAGCGCCTGCTTCTGCGACGAGGCAGCCGCTGTCAGCAGCAGCCGTGGCAGGTCCTGCAGGTCTTCAAACGCGATGCCGTCGGCGATGGATCGCTGAATTTCGGCGCAGGCGTCGCGTTCGCCGGCAGCAAGGCGCGTCAGTGCGAACCCGTACCTCGCCTGCCGACTTTGCGGCTCGAACGCCATCGCGCGACGGTAGGCTTCGGCAGACTCCGCCGTCTTGCCGATCCGCCGCGCTGCGGCTCCGAAGGCGAGCAGCGTCGGCAAATGCCTGGGCTGAAGCGTCAGCACCGTGCGCCAAGCGTCGAAGGCATCGCCGTCGCGGCCGAGATCGCGCAGCACTTCACCCAGATGAAAGCGGGCCTGGATTGCGTAGCGATCGGCCGCGAGTGCCTCGCGGTAGCAGAGCAGCGCGTCGACGGCGCGACCCGCGCGCTGGTGCGCTTGCCCGCGCGCAAGCCACGCGCCGTCATCGCCGGCGGTCACCGCGGCAGCCGCGCCTTGAGCGCGGCGAGCAGCGACGCTGGCGCCAATCGGTACAGCGCGCGGCCGGTTCGTGTATGACGGATGCGCAGCGCCACCTGCGCGACGTGCGCCAGCGGGTCGGCTGCCGGGCGCGCTGCGGGCATCGCGGTGGCGAGCACCGTGGGCTCGCTCGGTGCGGCGGCATGCTGCGGCGGGTGCCACGGTGCGTAATGCAGCGCGGCGAGGCAGCGCGCGGCGCTGATCGGCTGCCATGCAGCGCGAGTTTCCGGCGCCGGCGGCGGCACGGCCCGATAGACGGAAATCGTCGCCGCGGTCATCGCCTCCAGCGTCGTCTGGACTGCGCCTTTTGCACGCTCCGCCGCCTCGGCCAGCTCGCCGGCGCGACAGGGATCGAGCACGGCAGCGATGCGGTCGAGCATGCGTGCTTCCGAGTCCCATTCTTCGTCGCTCAAGACCCAGCCGGCGCCCGCTTCCGCGACGCGGTTGGCGAGCGCGCCGATCGGCGGAACGATCGCAGGACGACCCGCCGCCCAGACCTCCGACAGCGTGAAACTGAACGTCTCCGGGCCGGCCGACGGATACGCGACCAGCATCACACGGTAATGATCGATCAAGGCATGCAACTCGCGCGAATCGTACGGGCCGTGCATCGTGAACACGCCGTCGGCGGACTGGAAGGGCTCGCGGCCGCGATCGAGGTAGCCGATCAGCACCCAGCGCAATGGCAGTCGCCGCTCGCGCGTCAATTCCACCAGCCGTTCGAGCCGCCGCGCGCCCTTGTCAGGGCCGATCGCCCCGAGCACGGCGACGACGGGCCGGCCGTCGTCGACCATCGGTTGCGGCGAGTAAACGGCATCGGGGCGCGGCATGCCGGTCGCGTTGCCGTGCGGGATCACCGTGACCTCGCGCTCCGGAAAGTACCTGTTCAGAATCGACGCGGCCCAGGCCGACGGCGCGATCAGGAAAGCCGAGCGCGCCAGCAGCACCCGATGCTTCGCTCGCCAGGCTTCGATGTCGGCGCCGGCGAATTCGGGTTGTGCGGCAAGACAGGCGGTGCAGACGGCCAGGTCGGTCACCGCCCCGCAATAGCGGTGCTCGGCGTTGAGGAAGGTTATCGTCGGGCAGGCGAAGTTGAGGTCGTGCACCGTGTAGCCGTAGGGCAGGTCGAGCCGGGAAAGTGCCTGCAGCAGACCGTCGCGGCAGCCCGAAATGTTGTGCAGGTGGATCAGGTCGACACCGAAGCGCGCGCATATGCCGCCCAGGAAATCACTCCAGGGCTCGGGCGGCAGACGACTGAAATCGTAGGTCCGCGTGGCATCGGCCGCGTGCTCCTCGAGCTGCCATTCGTCACCGACCGCGATCAAGAGATAATGACGAAACGCGGTCGCCGAGGCCGCGATCAGAGCGCGCACGTGGTACTCGGTGCCTCCGCCATGACCGTGAATCACATGCAGCACTCCACGCACCGATTCGCTCAGGACCCGGTATTGCGACAGCGCCAGCTCGCGCAACGGACGCGCCGGATCGGCGGCTATGTAGGCGCGCACCTGGTCGAGATAGGTCGGGTGGCGTTCGAGTAGCGTCCGCATGTTGCGCTCGGCCAGATCGGCACGCTTGTCGCCGAACGAGCTGCCGCCCAGGTGCAGGACGAACGCGTCCTCGCACAGGACGTTGCGGAAACCGCCGGCCGCGGCGCGCATGCACAAATCGTTTTCCTCGCCGTAGCCCAGGCCAAACACGGGATCGAACATCCCGATCGAATCGACCAGCGCGCGGCGGATGTAAAGGCAGAAGCCGACGCCTGTCGGCAAATCGGGATAGATCGGGACGGCGGCCCGTTGCAACGCGCGCACCATCGGCTCGGTGTCGCGCGATGCTGGCCAGCGATTGTTCTCACAGAAACGCGGCAGCGAGCAGATTTCGGCGTTGTTGGAGAACGGCGTGATCGTTCCGATCATCGGGTCCGATTGCGCGCAGCGCGCCATGGCGTCCAGCCAGCCACGGGAAACGACGGTGTCTGAATTGAGCAACACCAGGTCGGAGCCGGCGCGGGCGGCGCTCATGCCTCGGTTGGCGTTCAGCGTAAAGCCGAGGTTGCACTCGTTGACCATGAGCTCGACCTGCGGCAGGCGGCGAGCGTCCAGCCGCGCGAAATACGTGCGCACGGCAGGATCGGGAGAAGCATCGTCGATGACGATCAGGCGGTAATCGCCAGCCGTGTTCGCGAGCACGCTTTCGATGCAGCGATCCAGATCGTCTGCGGCGTTGTACACCGGGACGATAATGTCGATCGGCACGCGCGGCATCAACCGTCAGCGTCCATTCAGCCAGAGCCGGAGCTTGCGCCACGGCAGCGAAAGCCACCAGCGGAACGATTGCCTTGCGATGATCTCCTGGTCGCGGGAGGCGATTTCCTGCCGCAGCGCGTGCCGGTCGGCATCGAATGCCGCGACGCTCGCCGCCATCGCATCGGCCTGCGCCCGAACGGCAGCGTCGCGCTCGGCCAGCATCTTATCGCGCCCGGCCAGCTCGCGATCGCGCAGCGCGATCAGCTCTTCGCGCTGTTGCCGCACCGCGTCCAGCTCGGCGAGCTGAGCGTCCTTGCCCGCGATGATCCGTTCGCGCTCCGCAATCAGCGCCTCCAGGTGACGAACATGCGCGGTTTGCCGGTCCAGCGCCACGTCGCGATCCTTGATCAGCGCGTCCTGCCGGAGCACTTCGCCCGCATCGGCTTGCGCTCGCTTCTGCTCGGTCTCTTCGGCATCGGTAAAGAGCGAACCATGCACCGCCGCGGCGGGGAGCGCGGCGGCGCTGCGCGCGGCAACGACGATGAAATACATTCCTTCAGGCGATGCGTAGGGCGAGACGCGACCGGCTTCGCCCAGCCAGGCCTCGACGCCAACGCCCTCGCCTTCGCCCCAGATCGTCGACCAGAACGCGACCCGCTGATGGAACCAGCGCCGGGCCGGAAACGTGTCGCCCAGCAGCGCGGCGAGCCCGTCGCGATACAGCTCGTGGCGATGGAACTCGTTGACGTAATCGCGCTCGTCGCTGTAGAGACGCTTGTTCGGCGAGGAAATGATCAGCAGGCCCGCCGGCTTCAGCACCCGCGCGAACTCGGCCAGCATCCGCGGCTGATCGGCTGCATCCAGATGCTCGATCGTCTCGAACGACACCACGACATCGAACGAGGCATCCGGCAGCGGCAGCTTGGTGCACGACCCTTCGACAAAGCGGATGCGCGCGCTGCCGTAGGTCGATTGTGCGTGCCGGATCGAACCGGCATCGATGTCGACGCCGACCGTCTCGGCCGCCATCGCGCCGAGCAGGGCGGTGCCGTAGCCTTCGCCGCAGGCGGCATCGAGCACGCGCTTGCCTTCGGCGTACCGGCGGGCGAAAGCATAGCGATGCCAATGCTCGTACGCGATTTCGCCGGCGCAGGCCGGAACGAAGCGTTCGCCGGTGAAGGTGAGGTCGGAGGCCATGCGGGGCAGGTGCCGCGCCGCCAGCGCTAACGCGCATCGCGGCGGCGAAGCGCCGATTTTACCCGATCAGGAAGGGCTGGCTCCGTCGGTCGAATCGTCATCGGAATCGGCCACCTGACCGGTCCAGCCGTGATCGATGCGGACCAGGCCCATTTCGCGCGTCGCGCCTTCGATCAGCAACGGCATCTCGACGTTGTCGAACAGCCGCACACCTTCAGGGTCCAGTGCATGCGCGCGCACCAGGTATTTTCCCGGCAGCAGCGGCAGCCGCGGAAAGGTGAGCGAAAAGGTGAATCGATTCGTGTCGACCCGCGCCGGCGCGACTCCGTCCATATCGGTCGCCACGCCGTATACCGGCGTGCCGTCGGCGCGGATCAGGCCGACCAGGACGACCGGCGCCCGCCCGTCGGGGGAGAACACTTCGCCGGCGATCGTCAGCGCGCCGCCGGACGGCAGCGTCGCAGGCGGATCGAGTCGCAGCGACTGGATGGCGTACACACCGGCGGCGGCCGCCCTGGGTGCGGCGATCGGCTGCTTCGCGTCGGCCGACTTCTCCTCGTGGTAGGCGAGGTAGGCCTGAGTTACTTCGGCCGCAGCCCCATAACGCTCGACCCGTCCGTCCTTGAGCCAGAGCGCGGCGCGGCAGAGCTTCTGGATGTGGTACATGCTGTGCGAGCAGAGCAGCAGCGTGCCGCCTCCGACGAGATAGCGTTCCATCCAGGCGACGCACTTTTTCTGGAACGACTCGTCGCCGACCGCGAGCACTTCGTCGGTGATCAGGATGTCCGGCGTCAGCGCGGTCGCCACCGCGAAGCCCAGACGCACGACCATGCCGGACGAATAGTGCTTGATCGGATCGTGAATGTGCTCGCCGATGTCGGCGAAGGCGATGATCTCGTCGCGCTTGGCCGCGATCTCGGCGCGGCTGAGTCCGAGCAGCGCCGCCGCGAGATCGATATTGGCGATGCCCGAATACTCGGGATGGAAGCCGGAGCCCAGCTCCAGCAGCGCCCCGACGCGGCCACGGCTCACGACGACGCCGCGCGTCGGCGTGATCACGCCCGCGACGATCTTCAGCAAGGTCGACTTGCCGGCGCCGTTTTCGCCGATGATGCCCAGCGACTCGCCGGCGGCAAGGTCGAACGAGACCTCGTGCAGCGCCTGGAACACCTGCGAGGCACCGCGACCGCGCAAGAGATCGAGCACCAGTCGCAGCCTGCCCGCGTTGTCGTCGAGCTTCGCATAGTCCTTGCCGACGCCGGAGAGGTGGAGCAGTGCGGACATCAACGCCTGGTTCGCCGCGCGCTGCCTAGACGAAATCTTCGAAATGCGGCGACAGCCGCAGGAACACCCAGCGACCGGCCGCGAACAGCGCCAGCGCAACGAGGACCGCGAGCGCATCGCCCCACGCCAGGCCCAGTCGCCCGTCGAGCAGCGCGTCGCGCAGGCGGCCGACCAGGTAGCCGAACGGGTTGGCAGCGACCCACGGCTTCATGCTGTCAGGGACCAGCGACAGCGGATAAAGAATCGGCGTCAGGTACATCAGGATCATCAGCAGCGGCATCAGGATGTGCTCGATGTCCTTGACGAACACCTGCAGCGCCGCAAGAGCAAGCGCCAGGCCGGTCACCCCGATGGCGAGCACCAGCCACAGCGGCACCGCCAGCAGCAGGCCTTCGAAATGCACGGGCTCGCCGAACAGCGCCAGCACCACCAGCACGACCAGGTAGCCGGCGAACTGCAGCGCCAGCGTGGCCGCGACCGAGGCGTAGACGACGAGCTCGTGCCGGAATGCGACCTTGCGGATCAGCCCGGCGTAGCTGGCGATGCTGACCGTTCCGCGCTGCAGCGCCTCCTGCGCCGCGAGCCATGGCCAGAGCGCGACTGCGACGAACAGCAGGAAGCTCTTGCCGTCCATCGATCCGGCGCGAAAGATGGTCGTGAATACGAAGTGATATACCGCGAGCAGCGCCAGCGGGTGCACGAATGCCCACGCCAGCCCGCTGATGCTGCCCAGGTAGCGCGAAAACAGCTCGCGATGAAAGAAGTTGGCGAACAGTGCGCGATGGCGCGCAAGGCCGGCCCGCGCCCGGTCCGGGTCCTTCTCGGCCGAGGCTTGCGCTGCCGCATGCAGATTCGCCATGAACCGGAGGATACCAGCGTTGGTTTGGACCCGCCGTCGTCTGCCTGCGGCGCATCGATTGCGCGACTGGCAAATCGCGGCTTTTGCCGTGCGGCGGGAGTGTGCCATGATCGCTGCGATGGAGTCCACACCGCAGCACACCGACGCGTTGGCCGGCGGCGAGGAAGGCACAAACGCCAGACTGGGCGCGGGGCTTGCACTGCACCGCCAGGCGCGTTACGCCGAGGCCGCGGAAGCCTTCCGGCAGGTTACCGCATCGAATCCTGCTTCGGCCGAGGCCTGGGGCAATCTCGCGGTCGCGCTCGCTGCATGCGGGCGCAGCGACGAATCGCTCGAGGCGGCCGAGCGAGCCGTGACGCTGGCTCCGCGCGTGGCGGTGCTTCGCTCCAACTACGGCGACGCTCTGATGGCTTCAGGCCGATTCGAGGCCGCGCGCGATGCCTACGGCGCTGCGGACGCGTTGCAGCCCGACCACCCCTCGACGCTGAACAAGCTCGCGTGCGCCCAACGCATGCTTGGCGAGGTCGACCGGCCCGAGGCGTTGTTTCGGCGTGCGCTGGCGCTCGCGCCGCAGTTCGGGCTGGCGCTGGTCAACCTGGGTACGGTCGAAGCGGTTCGCGGCAACTACGACCAGGCAGTTTCATTGCTGGCGCAGGCGCTCGCGGAGCCCAGCCTGCCTCAAGCCGCGCGCGAAGCGGTGGTGGCAGCGAAGACCATCGTCGGCGAGCACCGACGGCTGCGGTTCGGGCTCCGGGACGCCATCGAGCGCGAGGATACCGCCGCCCTGGTCGCTGCGGTTGCGGCAACGCCCGATGCCATGGTGGTCGCTGACGCCGATCATCTGGCGCGACTGGCTGACATCGCGCGCGAGTTATGCACGATGAGCGACGACGAAGGCGCGGTCGCTGACGCGGCATCGTCCGATTGGCCCGCGATCGAGGCGCATTTCACGACCCACCGCGACGCCACGCCAGCGAACGTGCGGGCGACCATCGACTGGCTCGAGCATGACGCCGCACAGGCCGCTCCCGCCGGCGACGCGGGAACAATGGATCTGGTCAGGATCGCGCGAGCGGTCGAGCGGCGGCGCGCACAACGCGACTTGCTGCGTCAACCGGCGGACGGCAACGTGGCGGAGGCGCGGGTCCGCTACTGGCATGCCGCGCTCACCTGGCATCGCCCGGAATGCTGTCCAGGCCAGTTCAAGCTGCTGCCGAACCTGACCGCGGCCACGCCGTCGCACAGGTTCATCCCGCCGCCGGCAGTGGTCGGAACCCTGCGCAAGTTCTTCAGCGACATCTATCCGACCGTTCCGCCCGGCCTCGCCCGTGGTGCCCTGGTAATGCGAGCGGTCGGCTCGTGCCATCCGTTCTTCGACGGCAACGGAAGGACCGGCAGATTTCTGTTGAACGCCGAACTCGAAGCCGCGGGCCGGCATCCGATCGTGTTCTTCCCCGATCTCGCTGCCCGCTATCGTGCCGCTATCGTGGCCGAGCGCGCGAACCTCGATCTGCGCGGACTCGTGGCAACGCTGCGCGATGCGGTCGTGAGAACGGCCGAGCTATTGCGCGTTCTCGGCGCATCCCGATAGCGATCGCGCCGGCCGGTGGACGAAATCGGCGCGGGGCAGCGCTGCGGCTCCCGCCCCTGCCAGAAGTCTATTGGGGTAGCGTCGCACCCTGGCCGGTCTGCCTCGGATCGAGATGGAATATCAGCGCATCGACCGCCGCGCGGTTTATTTTCTGTTGGGGATCGTTGCGGATCGCATTGATCCTGCCGTCGCGCTGCTCGTTCACGTAACGCGTGCGCAAGTCGGCCATGATCTTGTCCCGCACCGCTTCGAACGGAAGCACCTCGGACGCGCGGCGGCCCTCCAGGCGGATGACGTGATAGCCGAATCGCGATAGCACGGGCTCGCTCAAGTCGCCGACGTTCTTCAGGCTGAATGCCGTATCGGCGAACGCGGGGTCCATGCGGCCGCGGCCGAACCAACCGAGCTTGCCACCGTTGGTTTTAGCCGACGGGTCGTCCGACAGCTCCCTCGCCAGTGCAGCGAAGTCCGCCCCGGCAAGAAGCTTCTTCCGTGCCTCCTGTGCCAGCGCCAGGGCCTCCTCCGGCGTTCGCTTCCTGGTGTCGAAGAGGATGTGCGATACGTCGACCTGCTCGGGTGTGCGGTACTTGTCCTTGTCCACCAGATACGTCTCCCTTGCCTTGAGGAGGAATTCCGCGGACCTGGCGTCGAACTCGGCGCCGGCGGCCTGCTCGATGCGCGTGATCTGCGCCTCGGCGATGATGCGATCCGCTTCCAGCGAGATCCGCAACTGCAGGACCGGATCGTTGTCCACCCCGGCCTTGCGCCCTTCGATCGCGAGCGTCTTGGTCAGCAGCAGATTGTTCAGATACATGCCGATCCGCTTGGGATCGCTGGCAAATGTGCTGCGCATTTCCGCCGGCACGCGCTGAACGTCGGCGTCGTACTCGGCGCGCGTGAGACGGGTCACCGGATTTTCGGCCAGGACCTCGTCGGGCGGATGCTGGGCGCCGGGAGAGCCCGGTGCGGGAGTCGGCGCTTGCGCAAACGCTCCGCCGGAGAACACAAGCTGAGCGCAGAGCGCGGCCGCCAGATATCGTGTGCTAGCCATGGTGACTCGTCGTAGTTTGAGGAAAACGATGGAGGATACAGCAGCCGGACGCGCCGCGTGAGAAGGGCCGCGCCAAAAAAACAGGCGGCCCCGCTACAGCGGGGCCGCCATCAAGGTCAAAGTATACCGCCGTGCTTACATACCCGACGGCTTCTGCAGGTTCATGAACAGATCGCAGGGGAACGCTCCGGAGGTACAGACGGCGCCGACGCTGTTCCTGATGTTCAGGTAGTAGGTCGTATTCGGCTGCAGCACCGGCACGTTACCGACCCTCGTCCCGATCGTGAACTTGAACTGCGGCAGAATGTTGGTGGTGAAGTCGCAAGGAGTCGTCGACACGGCTGCATCGTGCGCCGAATCCTGGCCGCTGCCTGAGAAGAGGATAATCTTGCCGGTCTGACTGCTGGTGGTTGACCCGGTCGTGAACTTGACGACCAGTGCATCCGTAATTCCCATCGGCATCTTCAAGCCGCCGGTCGGATTCGGCCAGTTCGGCCAGATGGCGTTAACGACATTGGTGCCCAGGAAGCCGGAGCAGGAGATCGCGCCGCCGCCGCCGCCACCGCCGACGGTTACCGTCGCCTGTGCGTTCGTCGTGCCGCCCGCGTTTTGCGCGGCCACGGTGAAGGTCGTACTCGAGCTGATCGTCGCGCTCGCGGTGTTGCCGCTGGTATTGTCGTAGATCGCACCGCCCCACGTCCAGGTGGCCACTGGGCCGCCGCCGGTACATTGCGCGGTCAGGCTGACACTGCCGGCCGCCGAGAGAGAGCTTGGCGATGGCGTGATGGAACATCCGGTCGGCTTGGCCGGCGGGGTCGAGCTCCACGTGACCTGCTTCGAGGGATTCGCATCGGCTCCGGCTCCATTCTGGATGACCACCGAATACGTAATCTGTCCCGCGCTAGTGCTTTGGGCGTCACAGCTCTGCTGAGCTACGCCAGTGCAGTTGCCACCGCTCCACGTCCAATTGGTCGCCGGCGTACCGCCCGAGCAAACTGCCGTGAGCGTGTCGTTTGATCCGATCGTGCCGGTGCCCGATCCCTGGATCGAGCACCCGGTGAGCGGGCCCGTGCCGTTCGCGGGGACGCAAGTTATTGTCACGTTACCGTTGGAGTCCGGTGCGCCGATCGAGTAGGTTGAACAGTTCGAAGCGCTGATGGTGAGATTGGCAGCATGCGCCGTTACTGCGCATGCAATGAGCGCTGCGCCGGCGAACGCTCGGACAGCTTGTCGAATACAGGATCGAATCATCTTGACTCCAAATGTAGGCCCGCGAAAAAAGTAACGCCACCGGCGTTAACGCAATCTCCGCGCCAGACGAAGAATATTCTTGTTGCCGGATTGTACCCCGTTGTCATACTTTGGGAATAGCGCCGTAAGCCTCCGTCCGTCAGAGACTGGTAACCGTTCGTTGATTGAGGTCGAAAACGCGGGTCCTCCCCTGCGTCGGGGTGGGCGGCCCCACGTACCGACCCAACGCAGGCGCAGGAGCGCGCGCCGCTCGCGAGGAGGGCCGCATGACGCTGCGCGTCACATTGCGACGGCACGCCGCGTCAGGTCGATGCACAAAAAAAAGGCGGAACCGAAGTTCCGCCTTGGATCCTGCTGCGAAGCGTGCCGCTTAGAAAAGGTCGGTCGTGTACTTGTGGACGAAGTTGCCGCCGTAGTTCGACAGCACTCCGCCAGGCAGCGTGCCGTTGACGAACGTCTGCACCGCAAACCCGACCACCGGGAGGCCAATGTAGGTCACCGTGACACCCGACGTCGTGCTGCCGGTAATGAAGGTGATCTGCGTATCGCTGTTGGGCAACAAATGCACGAACGGATCGGCGCCCGAGATGAACGGCGGGAAGCCCAGGTTCAACCAGCCGTGCTCGAAGTTGGTCGGGATGTTGGCCGAGTTGACCGATCCGAACACATTGCTGTTGTTGAACGTGACGACGTTCGCTTCCCAGCACAACGCGTTGGTCTGCGTCGGCGGCGGCGGCGAGAAGTCGGTGATCAGGACTTGCTGCTCTTCGCGGTCGTAGAGGTTCAGCGTGACGTCGTCGCACGAGCCATCGGTGCGATTGAAGTTGCGCTGGAACAGCTTCGGCGCGTTGCCGGTACCGACGTTGACATAGTAGCGCTTGGTCGGGAAGGTGACGACCCAGTCGGTGCCCGAATGCGTGCCGGCGTCCAGGACGTACTCGTTCATCACCTGGTCGTGCATCAGCACCGCGCTGACCGGATCAGGATTGCCGTTGACCGGAACGAACGGCCAGGTCGATGTGAACACGTCGTTGAACGCGATCACGCGGCTGTTCGGATCGGCGTCCCGCAGGTCCGGCTTGATCGAGCCAGGAGGATTGTAGAGGCTGCCGAACACGACGAAGTTCTCCAGCGCCACCGCATCTTCGGTGAAGTCGGTACCGTCGCCGACGTTGATCAGCGTCATGCCGCCGAACAACTCTCCGCTACCCGACAGATCGCGAACGTCGCTGTTAACCTGGCTGAACGTCGGGCCATCGGCAACCAAGCTGGCGCAGTCCGGGGTTCCGGTCGAATCATGGGTCACCCATGACGACGTCGTGCTGCCGGTGTCGAAGCTGGCCATCTCGATGATTTCGACATAGCCTTCCTTGGTGCGGTCGAGACTGCCGCCGCCCTTGTCGTCGTTCGACGCAACGTACGCGAAGTTGACGAAGTTCTGTCCGGCCGCCGGCAGCGGCGGCAACGTGCAGGACTTGTCCAGCGTGCCGACCAGCGCGCCGCCGGTGGAGCTCGGCAGAATCGCCGCGGTCCAGACGTCGTGCTTCGACAGGAACAAGTTGAAGTCAAGCACTTCTCGGCTGTTCTTGCCTTCCAGGAAACGAACCTTGACCGCCTTTGCCGAGCTTGTCGTGTTGACGACCGACAGCAGCGAAGCGTAGGCGTTACCGGTCACATCGGCGCGCGTCGTGTAATACGGATAGATCAAAGCCTGGCCGAGACCATTGGGGTTCAGGTTGACCGCCTGCGCGGCTCCCGTCACGCCCAACGCGCTCACACCTGCCAGAGCCGCGTACAGCGATTTTCTTTTGAACGTGTTCATGGTTTTTGCTGACTCCTATGTTTCAGATTTAAAGTGATCACTTTAACCCACAGCACCGCGATGGTATTACAGCTTACTTCCGTTTACAAACCGAATTGACCACACTTGATACCCTAATTGTGTGATATTTGCAACGCTTTCCGTCGTCCGGGGGAGATCTCTAGCGATAAACGTACCAGGCCGACCCTTTCTCGATAATCCAGTTCTCGTTCAGCGGCACCTGGATGCCTTTCATCAGCCGGTGATCAATCGTGATCTGCACTTCCACTTTGCAGACCTCCGCCTCGCATTCCACCTTCTCGACCTTGGCCTGGCGCCACATCCCGGGCTTGATCCTGGCCTTGTACACGTTCAGCGGCGTCGTCGCCTTCGAGCCCTCGCTCATGTAGGCATAGGCTCCGTCCAGATCGCCTTTGATCAGCGACTGCCAGCGCCCCTCGGCTCGCTCCGCTACCACCTTCTGCTTGGCTGCCGGGTCCGAATCCTTGCTGATTCCGAAACCGGGCATCCCGGCGCATCCGCTCAAGGCAATCGTCGCAACCGCGCCTGCCGCAATCATCGCCGACGCAAGATGGCTCCTGATTTCCCGCCCTCCTGTCGCCAGCCGCTCTTCCGTTTGCTTCCGAATCGTTATTCGCATCTGCTGCTGGTTTCCGGCTGCCGGGACCTCAATTATGCCGGGATCAACCCGGTCGCCCCGGCGCCGCAGCACCCTAATCGTCGAGCCAAGACTAAATAAAGCACCCTGCATCGTCAATCGCTTTTCTTCCGATTTATCAACCAGTCCCCGCCTGTTGCAGGCGTGCAACATGAGGTCCGTCGTCATTTGGAGACGTTTTCGGGGGTTGCGGGCGCTTCCGCGACGGGTTTGGGCCGCGGGAACACATCCTCGACCTGCTCCATCTTCCGCCTGAGATCCTCGATGACACGCTGGTAGTCGTTCTCCGATTCGAGCACCTGCGGGGTGATGAAAAGGACCAGTTCGGTACGGTTGTTCTTCAGGTCCTGATTGCCGAACAAACCACCCAGAACGGGCACCCGCGAGATCAGCGGCAGGCCATTCGAAGTGTTTTGCTTGTTTTCGGTGATGAGGCCGCCCATGACCATCGTCTGACCGGACGGGACCGCCAGCAGCGTCTGGACCGAGCGGGTGCTGATCGGCGGCGCGTCCCCGGGCTGCGCAGGGTTGCCTGGATTGCTGACCTCGGCGTTGACCTCGAGCGTCACCAGGCCGCCGGCGTTGATATGGGGCGTCACCTGGACCAGGACGCCGGTGTCGATGTACTGCGATGTCGTGGTCACGGCGTTGGTGAGCGTGCCGGTCGTGGAGCCGCCGACGAAGGTCTGCTGGTTGATCGGGATCCGGTCGCCGACCTTGATCGTCGCCTTCTGGTTGTCCAGTGCCGACAGGTGCGGGTTGGAGATGACGCGGGTGCTGCCGTAACTGTCGAGCAGGTGCAGCACCGCCTGAATACCTCCGGGGAAGCTTGCGCTGTTCAGGATGTAGTTGAACCCCGTCTGCAGCGCCAGGCCGACGGCCGACGTTCCCGTCGTCGTGGTGGTCGATGGCGGCTGCGGATTGAACGGGGTCTTGGTGGAATTGAAGTTGCCGCCGCTGCCGCGCCCCGAAGGCGCGCCGCCCCGAAACAGCCAATCGATGCCGAACGTCAGGTCGTCGGTCAGGGTCACCTCGGCGATCGTCAGTTGAATCAGGACCTGGCGCTGCGGCACATCGAGCTTTTTCAGCGCCGCCTCGATCACCGCGTACTCGGCAGGCGTGGCGACGATCAGGACCGTATTGTTGTCTTTGTCGGCGACGACCTGGACGTTGCGCACGACGCCGACGCTGCCGTCGGCGGCGACCGGCGTGTTGGCCAGCGCCCGGGCGACCGCCTGTGCGACCGGCCCGCCTGCCGGCGGCTGCGTGCCCTGCTGCTGGACGATCGTCGTCTGCGGCTGCGCCGGAACCGGGACGGACGATGAAGGCTGGGCCTGAAAGGTCGGCGGGGAGACGATGGTCCCGGCCGGGGTGCCCGGCGCGAGCGTTGGCGCGCTCGACGTCGTTTGCTGGGTTACGCGGCCGGTGAACGCCTGCTGCAGCAGTGGACCGATGCGCTCGGCGCGGCTGTTTTGCACCTGGTAGACGTAAAAGCGCACGCCGCCGCCGGCGTCGCCCTTGTCTAGGCGCTCGATCCACTTTTTCGCTTCCTCGAGGTACGCCGGCTGCGGTGTGACCACAAGCAAGGCGTTCATGCGCTCGATCGGGATGATGCGCAGGATGCCGGCCAAGGGGCTCTTGTCCGCCGGTCCCATCACTTTGTCGAGCTCGGCGACCACGGTCTTGACTTCGGCGCTCTGCAGCGTGAACAGGCCCACAGACATACCGGCCAGCCAGTTGACGTCGAACATGTCGATGGTTTCGAGCATGTGCTTGAGCTCGAGCTCGGTTCCCGAGACGATCAGCAGATTGCGGATGTCATCGGCGCGTACGGTCGTCGCTTCCTTCTGAAAGGGCTCGAGGATCGTCATCATCTGCCGCACGCCGACGTATTTGAGCGGGACGATCTGCACGCTGTAGCCGGGCGGCAGCGCGCGCGAGGAATTGCCGAGCTGCGGGGTGATGTTGCCGCGCACCGCCGTCGCTGCCGGTACGATCTTCCAGATCGAGCCTTCCTTGATCATCGTCGCGCCGTTCGAGCGCAGGATCATCTCCAGCGTCGCCGGCAGAGCCTCGCGCGGAATTCCCGAGGTCGTGCGTATCGTCACCGTGCCGCCGACCGCGGCATCGATCGTGTACGACTCGCCGAGGATGTCGGTCAGGATGTTGCGGATCACTTCGCGGAGCTCGGCACCCTCGAAATTGAGCGTGACCGACGGGCCGGTCGCGACCGCGCCCGGCGCTGCCGCCGGCAGTCCGCCCCCGGTCTGCTGCCCCTTGACCAGCACGCCGGTACCCTTGAACACCTTTGTCGTCTCGTTGCCCTCCGGCAGCGGTCCCGGCGTTCCCTTCGGCAGGTCGCCTATCGCTGCGGCGCTTTTCAGCGGTGCCGTGGGGAGGCCGACGGCTTCCGCGGCCCGGTCCGGCCGATAGGTCCCCGCGCAGCCCACGAGTATGACGGTGGCAGCGAGAATCGAGCCCAGTGCGAGAGAGCGATTGATCATTGTTGTTTTCCCAGGCGCTCTCGTGGAGCGCCGTCCGGTGGTGGTTGCCGATGGATAGCCGGGCCCTCGCCGGCGCTCTTCACGCGTCGAGCAAAGCGCGGCCGACGGCGTCATTTGGTGGAAGGCATGCCGCGCTGCATTCGTTGATAGACCTGGCCCCAGGCATCCTCCGGCGTGCTGCCCGTCGGCGCGCCGTTGTGGCTGGCGGCGCTGGCCCCGTCGGCGGCCGATCTCTGCGCGTTTCGCGCCCCGCGGCCCGCCCCTCGCTGCCTGGCGGCCGGCTGCGATTCGCCCGCGGCTGCAGCCCGCGCTGCTGCAGCCGCGGCCGCCCGGCGGGCCCCGAAGCTAACGCCGGTACGCGCCGCGCCCGGCGCCGCCTGCGCCGCTTGCGGCGTCGCCACGACCGTCGTCTTCGGACCGGCGGCGACCTTGAGCACCAGCTCTTCCGAATCGCCGCCTTGTGAAAAACGAACCCGATCCGGCAGCACTTCGGCCACCAGCATCCCGTTGATCTTGTCGCCTTTGCGCACCGTTCGTGCCTTGCCGCCGGCGACTTCCTTCAGAAACGCGATGCTGCGATCGCCCGCCAGCGTCGTGCCGGTCAGGATGAACTGGCCGGCTTGCAGCTTCCGGTCCCCTTCCGCGCTCGCCGTCGCCGGCGGCGCCGGGCGGCGAGTCGGATTGAACAGCGTGCGGTCGACCGTTTCGTTCAGGCTGGCGACGCCGCCTTCGACCTGGTATTCGGGCAGCAGCGCCGGTGCGACCGGCTTGGGTTCGATCGCCTGGGGCGCAGCCGGCAGCCTGTGCACCTGGCCGCCCCAGTCGATCTCGATGCCTAATAGCGCGAAAAACGCGAGTGCGGGCGCGAGCCACCACAGCAGCGCCCGAAGATTTCCGTTCATGGCTTTTCCGCCTCGGTGTTGGAGAATGCGACGGCGTCGAGCAGCACGCTGACCTCCGGCTCGACGCCCGGCGCGGGCTTGAATCCGCGAAATGCGTTCAGCGGCCGTATCGTCAGGCCCTCGACGATAAGATAGGGCTGCTGCGTCTCGATCGCATACAGGATCTTCTGCAGGTTCGGCGTCGTCGCGAACAGCTGGACATTGACGCCGATCTGGCGGAATCGCCCGTCCTCCTTGGGCGCGATGATCTGCACGGTCGTGATGCGACCGCCGTTGTTTTCGATCGCCGCCCTTACGATGTCCTGCAGCTCGGCACCGGCGAGGTTCGGTGCGGTGTTTTTCAGAAAGAAGCGGCGGCCGTTTTTCGCGCGCAGCGAATCGAGCGCTTTCTTCGTCTCGGGCGCCTGCGCGGCGATACGGCGATAGCGATCCAGATGGTCGCGCATTCCGTCGATCGCCACGTCGTAGTGACGGTGCAGCAGGAACACCGGCACGATCAACAGCGCGAGCGCCAGGACCACGGCGGCGACCAGCAGCAGCACGGCGAGCGCGCGGCTCGAACGCGGCGAAGCGGCAATCGCGAGCGTCGCCATTACTCGCTTTCCTCGTCGTCGCCGGCCGGCGCCGCGGGCGCCGCGGCGGGCACGGCGGGCGGCGAGCCGGGCATCCCGGGCGGCGGCACCGGCGCGACCGTCGCCGGTTGACCCGCGACCGGCGCCGGCGGCGCGGCGCGCGCGCCCGGCCCGGTGCGCAGACCGGGCGGCGCGGCGGCCGGGGACGGGGGCGCCGGCGCCGCAGCAACGGGCGGCGGCACCGGCGCGGCTGCGCGGGCGGGTGCATCGGGTATCGCTGACAATGGCACCGGCGCGGGCGGCGGCAGCTTCTTCACCTGCGACCCAAGATCGAAGATCTCCCCCGGCCCCGGTTGAATCTTGGTGGTCGACGAGCGCAGCGCCGCCTGCTCGACCAGCTTGGAATCTTCGAGCAACCCGATCAGCTTGCCGGCGTTGGCCGATTCGCCGCGCAGGACCAGATCTCGCTGCGTCTCCTTGCCGTGAAGGCTGGTTCGCATCTCGAGTTGGGTTATCCAGGTATCGTCGGGCAGAACGCGCGTCACGCCGTCGAGCAGCTGCACGGTTCCCGGATAGGCGTATTTCTTGGCCAGCACGAAATTGTATTCGCTCTGCGCTCGCTCGAGCTGGGTGCGTATGGCGTCGGCCGCGAGGGCCTGCACGCGCGCCTCTTCGGCCTGCTTGTTGAGCTCGATCGCGTACTCGCGCTTTTGCAGCAGCGGAACCACGACCGAAGCAAGCGCGATCGCGGCGACGAGCACCAGCGGCACCCAGACCTGCCAGCGTCGCCAGCCGCCGGCGCGCGACCGTTCTTCAACCGGTATCAGATTCAGCCGCGGCGGCAGCGTGGACGCAGGTCCCGGGACGACGGCCTGGACGGATGCACCCCAGGCTTCGGCCTGCCGCCTGGCGCCATCGACAGCGGTCTTCAACGCGGCGGCCCAATCGACAGTAATGGTCTTGCGCGCGGTATCGCGATCGACGACGACTGCATCGAAATAGAGCTGATCGGGGCGAAACGGCGTGTGGCGGTCCAGGTCATACGACAACGCCTGCGCCAGATTCTCCTCGACGGCGGCCGGCAGCACCAGGCGTTTGCGCATCACCTGTCGCGGTGGCAGGGCGACGACGACCTGCGGCGGCCGCGCGGCAACGTTACCCTGCGCATCCGCGCCGATCGAGGCCATCGCGGCGCGTCCCACCGCGGCGACATCAGCCTGATCGCCGGTTAGCGGCGCCTTCGCCATCGCCGCGAGCTCGATTTCGCCATTGACGATTTCGGGACGCCAGAACACCGCTTCGCGCTCGCCGAATTCGATCACCGGCCGCATGCGCCAGCGTTTGAGGGCGCGGCGCGACGCCGCCGGCACGACAGGCGCGAGCTCGGCTTTCCACCAGCGCCAGAAACGCGGCAAGCCGATGCCGCTTGCGGCATCGCGCGCGTAACGGCTCAGGTTGCTGGATCGATTTTCCATGTTCAGCGCAAGCACATCATCGGCTTACATTCGCTACGCTCGACGCGTTGGCCTCATCCGCGACCGCCGGCAGCGTGCGCCCGCCTTCCTGCCACGACAGCACGGTCAGCGGCCTTCGCTGGTCCGGATTCGGCCGCAGCACCGCCTCGCGCACGTAGACCACGCCGTCGGGCGCGGTCACTTCCGCGCGCACGCGCCACACATTCACCGGCGCTCCCGCGCCGGCGAGCGGCAGCACCGGCAGCGGCTGAGCGGCGGCAAGCGCGGCGGCTCTCTGCGCAATATAGGTGTCGACGATGGCGTCGGTCGCTCCGGGCAGCGCCATCAGCACGGCGCGCGATGCGAACTGCGGATTAATCCCGGGCCCCCCGCTGTAAACAGTCAGGTTGCCGACGAGTCGCGCGAACAGCGCCGGCGTCATGCCCAGAACACGCTGCAGATCGGCAACCGTCTCGAAGGCGGCGTTCGCAGGCTTGTACGACACGCCGGCGGCCTGATACTCGGCTGATTCGGCGCCGTTCGGGCGCCGCAAATCGTCGGCGTCCTTCCAGTCTCCGATTGCGTCGACCAGGCGTCCCGCGGTATCGACGTCAAGCTGCCCGGCGGTCTCCAGCAAACTCAGGAGCAAAGCGTCCGTTACGGCGTTGATGTCGATTTTACCAGACTCGTCGACCGCGGCAGCCGTGACGTGCATGCCATCCTCGTCCCAGACGTGCACGAGGCCATCGGCGGCCCAGACCCCGGGTATCGTCCGGGGCCGCATCAATTCGAAAACGGTGCGCGCCACCGCGCCATCGGCGAGCGCGCGCGCCTGCGCCTGCGAGATCGTGTTGCGCGCCGCCTGCGCTTCGTTGCGCATCGCATAGGCGAACCCGCCGGCGATGACGGTGAGCAGCGCCGTCAACCACAGGACGAGCACCAGCGCGATGCCGCGCTGCGCCAGCTGAACGGTAGGAGTCGAAATGACGAGGCGAGCATTCATCGGCTCACGACCCCACGCATCGCCTGCGGTTGGCGTCCCAGCTGCGACAGCCCGCCTCGGCAGCGATTCTTGGCTCGACCACCAGAGGCGGCCAGCTCGTGCCCTGCGCCGTCTTGACCTCCATGCGAATCAGCAAGGGCAGGATCTGCGGATCGTCCCAGTGATCGCGCCAGGTGGGATCGACGACGTCGGCCGCGTCCGGGTCGCGGCCGAAATAGGAAAACTTGAGCTGCGCGATGCCGTCGGCGAGCACCGAGGCTTCGGCGGCGTCGAACGACGGTGGCTTGAGGGCGGTGTAGTCGGGGATCGTCCGCGACAGCAGCAGCTTGGACGACTCGCCGCTCGGCGCGAGCGCGATGCGAAAATAGTAGATGCCGCCGCCGACCCTTCCCGGCGTCGACCCGGCGAACGCGAGCGAGTCGCTGGCGCCGGCGAAGTACAGCGGCTGGTCGAGCGCCTTGTGCAGGCGCAGCGGGTGCTCGGCCGTCAGTGCCTGGCGCAGGAATTCGCCGGTCTGGCGCATGTCGCCCGCCTGCTCGGCTTTCGCCTCGCCGCGATCCCAGCTGGTCGCCGACAGCGACAGCG
The DNA here is from genome assembly GCA_963828665.1 of uncultured beta proteobacterium. GTDB lineage: Bacteria > Pseudomonadota > Gammaproteobacteria > Burkholderiales > Casimicrobiaceae > PALSA-1003. The sequence goes on along the minus strand of CAWHFL010000009.1, from coordinate 434,499 downwards.
ATCCGTAGAGGATGCTCGACATCAGCGCGAGCAGCAGCAGCGCGACCATCAGCTCGACCAGCGTAAACCCGGTATTGCGGCGATTCATCGCCGCTCAACCGTCGTCGTCCACCGCGAAGTCACGGCGTAAGCTCCCTCGGCGCGATACGCACGGTGGCCAACGCGATCGTGCGATCGCTGCCGGCAACCCCGGGCCAGCGCACGGTGACCGCGATACGCCACAAGCGCACCGGCATCAGGTCGACCGCCGCGTCGAGATCGGGCGTGCTGCCAGGCACACGGTAGGGCGCGATCTGCGCGGTCCATGCGTACTTGCCGTCGTCGGAGGTGCCTTGCTGCGTTCCTTCGCGCAGCGGCGTCTCAACGCCGGGCGAGGCGAGCTGGCTTTCGGCGTAGAGCGTAGCGCGCGTGTATTCGTCCGACAGCGACGCATTGCCCAGCGCGCCGGAAAAGATGCGGAACAGCGCCGTGCCGACCAGCGCCAGCACGACGAATGCCGCCAGCACCTCGAGCAGCGAAAAGCCGGCGGACGCCGCCGGCAACAGTCGGACCCGATTCATTCGAGGATCGCGACGCGGCCGGTCAGCCAGTCGATATCGACGTTGAACTTGCGCTCGCCGGAGGCGAGCGTGATGCGGCCGCCGTTCGAGCCGCCGTCGGCGAAAAAACGGATCGCTCCGACGTTGTCGTTGACCAGGTCGCTCTGCGCGGTGAAAAGCTTGAGCTCGAGCTGCTGCGCGAGCTTGTGCACCCGCGGGTCCGGCGGAACGCTGAAGGTGTGCGCGCCAAGGTCAAGCACCAGGAACGCCTCGCCGCGTTGCGCGATCGCCTGGCCGCGCGCCTGGCGCAGACCTGCGGCGACGGCGCGGGCGTCGCTCTTGAGCTCGGTCGTCGACACGCCGTTGCCGAAAATCGGGATGACGACCGCGACCAGCAGGCCGATCAGCGTCAGCACGACCAGCATCTCGACCAGAGTGAAGCCGGATGCCGTGAGCGGCGCATCGACGCGCGCCGACGGCATCGTCGCGACCGCGCCTCCAGCGCCGGACCTAGCCACGGCGGTCATTGGTCCCAGCTGGTGATGTCCTTGTCGCCGGCATCGCCGCCTTCCTTGCCGTCGGCGCCGTACGAAATGATGTCGTACGGCCCATGCGAGCCGGGGGCGGCGTACTGGTACTCGTTGCCCCAAGGATCCTTCGGCACCGTCGACTTCTTCCAGTACGGCCCGTTCCAGTTCGACATGCCGGCAGGCGCGCTGATCAGCGCCTGCAGACCTTCCTGCGTGTTCGGATAGCGCCCTACCTCGAGCTTGAACAGATCCAGCGTCTGGCCGATCTGCTCGATCTCGATCTTCGCCGCCCGCTGCTTGGCTTTTTCACCCTGGCCGATGTAGTTGCCGCCGACGATGCCCATCACGATGCCGATCAGGACCAGCACGACCAGGATTTCGATCAGGGTCATGCCGCGCGCGGAGGCGTAGGCCCGAAGGGCGCGACCCGGAGCGCGCGGATGAGCAACCGACGATTCCACAATGAAAGCCCTCTCCTCCGACTGTGGAGGGAGCGCGCGCGATCGTGCGCGGGCGACGCGGGACTTTCGATGCTGATTCAACTGCATGGTTGTTTCTCCTCCGCCCGCGTACGGTCGGTCGATTAGAGGCTGTTCTAGCTTACAAGTTCGCTCATGCCCATGACGCCGAGCAGGATCGAAAACACGATACCGCCGATCAGCACGGCAAGACCCAGGATCATCGCCGGCTCGAGTATCGCGAGAAAGCGCTTGATCGAAATCTGCACTTCGCGGTCGTAGACGTCGGCAACCCGGTTGAGCATTTCCTCCAGCCGTCCCGACTCCTCGCCTACGAGGATCATCTGCGTCGCAAGCTTCGGATAAAGGCCGGTCTCCACCAGAGGGCGACCGAAGCCCTTGCCCTCGCGAAGCCGCGTGATCACGCCGTCGAGCGCGCGGGCCAGCACTGTGTTGGTCATCGTTTCACGAACGATTGCGAGTCCCGACAGCAACGTCACCCCATTCGCCAGCAATGTGGCCAGCGTGCGCGAAAATCGCGCGACCTCGACCTTGGACAGCAGGTCGCCCAACAGCGGAAGCCGCAGCAGGCGGCCATCCCAGCGAAATCGCACTTCAGGCTTCTTCAGCCGGCGGCGGATCAGCCAGATCGAGCCAACGACGATCAGGATTGCCAGCCACCAGTATTTGCGCAGCGCCGTGCCGAACAGAATGACGATCTGCGTCGGCAGCGGCAACGCCTTCCCGGCCTGCGAGAAAGTCTGCTGGAACTGCGGCACGACGAACACCAGCAGGACCATCACCGAGGTCACCGCGACACCGATCAATATCGTCGGATAGATCAGCGCCGACTGAACGCTGTCGCGCAGATCTTTCGTACGCTCCATCGTGTCGGCGAGTCTCGTCAGCACCGTGCCGAGCGCGCCACCCGCCTCGCCGGCGCGAACGATGTTGACGTAGAAACGGCTGAATACCGTGCGATGCGCGTCGAGCGCCTGCGACAGCGCCTTGCCGCCGCGAACATCGTCGCGGATCGTCTGCAGCAGGGTCGCCACCGGCGGCGTCGGCGCGAGGCCGATCAGCACTTCCAGCGCGCGATCCAGCGGCAGCCCGGCGCGGAGCAGGGTCGCCAGCTCGCGAGTGATCGACAGCAGGTTGTCGCGCGTCACGCGGCGCGGCGCGAACCAGCGCCGGCGCTTGGGGGGTGCCGCGCCGGCGACCTTGCCGCCGATGGCGGCCTCGACCCGCATCGGCATCAGCCCCTGGTCGCGCAGCCGGTCGACGATCTCGGATTCGTTGGCCGCTTCGAGCTCGCCGGCGGCGACATCGCCGGCGGCGTTGATCGCCCTGTACTTGTACAGCGCCATCAGAGGGGCGCGGCGGCGTGCATCCGCCGCCTTGAACACGGGACGATATTGCCGCAACCAGACACTAGACTAATTCTCGCGGGTGACGCGAAGAACCTCTTCGAACGTCGTCACGCCGTTGAGCGCCTTGCGCATGCCGTCTTCGTACATCGTGACCATGCCTTCCTTGATCGCCTCGATGCGCAGCTCCGCCGAATTGGCGTGGCGCATGATGTGCGTGCGCAACGGATCGCTCATCGGCAACATTTCCAGGATGCTGATCCGTCCGATGAATCCCGTTTGCGCGCACTCCTTGCACCCCTTGGCGTGATAAAGCGTGATGTCGCCCGGCGGGGCGAACTTGTGCAGCCCAAGCTCGGCGACGACCTCCGGCAGGGCGGTATACGAGGTCTTGCACGCCGGGCAGAGAGTCCGGACCAGCCGCTGCGCCAGGATGCCGATCACCGTCGATGTCAGCAGGTAGTCTTCAACGCCCATGTCCAGCAGGCGGTTGACGGTGCTTGCGGCATCGTTGGTGTGCACGGTCGACAGCACCAGGTGGCCGGTCAGGGCCGACTGAACGGCGATCTGCGCGGTTTCGAGGTCGCGGATCTCGCCGATCATGATGACGTCGGGGTCCTGCCGCACGATCGAGCGCAACGCGTTGGCGAACGTCAGGTCGATCTGCGGCTTGACCTGGATCTGGTTGATGCCAGCCATCTGGTATTCGACCGGGTCCTCGACCGTCAGGATCTTGACGTCGGGCTGGTTCAGCCGGTCGAGCGCGGTATACAAGGTCGTCGTCTTGCCGCTGCCGGTCGGACCGGTGACGAGCAGGATGCCGTGCGGTTCCAGCAGCACGTCGAGGAACTTCTTCAGCGTGTCTTCTTCGAAGCCGAGCCGCTTGAAGTCCAGCGCGACGCCGCCCTTGTCGAGAATCCGCATGACGACCGATTCGCCGTGCATCGTCGGCACCGTCGACACGCGCAGATCGATCTCCTTGCCGTGCACCCGCAGGCGGATCCGCCCATCCTGCGGAAGGCGGCGCTCGGCGATGTCGAGATTGGCCATGATCTTGATGCGCGAGATCACCGCGGCGGAAAGGCGCCGCGGCGGCGATTCGACCTCATGCAGCACGCCGTCGATCCGGTAGCGCACGATCAGCCGGTTCTCGAACGGCTCGATGTGGATGTCTGATGCGCGCGTGTCGAGCGCATTGGTGATGATCAGCGACACCATGCGGATCACCGGCGCTTCGGAGGCCAGGTCCTTCAGCTGCTGGATGTCGGCGTCGAAAGCGAGATCGTCGCGTTGCTCGACGTCGCCCAGGATCTGTCCCAGCGCGGATTTGCCCGCGCCATACAATCGCTCGAGCGCCGCCTCGAGCTCGACCGGGATCGCGACCTGCGGCCGCACCTTGCGTCCGGTAACCATTTCGAACGCATTGACCGTGTACTCGTCGGTCGGATCGGCCATCGCCAGTGCGAGCTCGCTTTCGTCTTCGGCGAGCGGCAGCGCGCGCGATTCGCGCAGGAACCGCGCCGACACGCGCTCCTCGAGGATCGGCAGCTCGGGGTAGCTCGCCGCCTCGACCAGCGGCAGCCCGAGCTGATCGGCCAGCGCTTCCGATACGTCGCGTTGCGCGACCACCCCGATCGTAACCAGCAGCACGCCCAGCTTTTCGTGCGAGTCCTGCTGCAGGCGCAATGCGCGATCGAGTCCCGCGGCATCGAGCTTGCCGCGCTCGATCAGTATCTCGCCGAGCCGTTTTCTTTCCGGTGCATTCACGCAAAGTCGCTACATGAAAAATCAACATGCGATCATAGCATGGCGACCGATCGCGGCAGTTCGTGAAGCCGGTCGAATCAAGGGTTTGCGACCGTTTGTCGGCGCCGACTGTCGCCGTCGAACGACGCGTCACGAGTACAATGTCGCCTTCGCCCGACGTTTGACCGCCGCCTTCGATGAAACTCAGGTGTTACGCGTTGAAGCCTGATCCCTTGCCCATCCGGCCCGCACCGCTGACACGGCCGTGGATGGACCGGATCAAGGACAACCATGCCTACCGCTGTCTGCCGCTGAACATCGCCAACAGCCACGGGTGGGAAGTGCTCTCGCCCTGCGCGTTCACCGCGACGTGGTCGGGCGGAATCCACGCGCGCGATCTGAAGCTGACCGCGAACGACGACTATCCGCGGCTCGCCGATTTTGCCGTCACGCATTTCGCCTACGGCATCATCACCTTCCACCTGTCGTACCTGTTTCGCACCGAGCCGGGGTGGGATTTGTTCGCAACCGGGCCGCTGAACGGCGCCAAGGACGGCATCGTGCCGCTGACCGGCGTGATCGAAACCGACTGGCTGCCCTATCCGTTCACGATGAATTGGCAACTGACGCGTCCGGGGTCGATACGATTCGAGAAGGACGAGCCCGTCTGCATGCTCTTTCCGGTCCCGCATGGCGCGTTGCAGGCGTTCGAGCCGGAAATCCTCGATCTGGACGACGACCCGGAGCTCAAGGCGCAGACGTTTGCCTGGAAGGAGCGCCGTGACGAGTTCATGCAGAAGTTCAAGGCCAACGACGCCGATACGCTGAAGCAGGCGTGGCAGCGATTCTATTTTGTCGGCAAGATGCCCGACGGATCGCAGCCGGAGCAGCATCTGCACAAGCTTCGTCTCGCCCCGCCGGTCGACCGGCGCAACAAGGTGCGTGTCAAGGGATCGCAATCCAGCTAGCGGCGATACTGCCGGGGCTGTCACCTGACATGATCAACGGTCGATAGAGCACGCCGCGGGCCGCACGATGGCAAAACTCCACGAAGCCATTGCGCTTCAACAACGCGGCCAACTGGCGCAGGCTGAGACGCTGTACCGCGAAATCCTGGCCGGCGCGCCTGCGCATTTCGATGCCCTGCACCTGATGGGCATTCTGCAATACCAGCAGGGACGGTACCAGGCGGCGGCGGCGCTGATTCAGAGTGCGATTGCCAAAAATCCCAATCACGCCGGTGCTTATTCCAACTTGGGCGCCGTTCTTCAGAAGCTGAACAGATTTGACGAAGCGCTGGCCTGTTATGACCGTGCGCTCCTGCTCAGGCCAGACTACGCAGAAGCACTTCTCAACCGTGGCAACGCACTGCACGATATGCGGCGCTATGAAGACGCGCTTGCCAGCTATGACCGCGCGCTTTCGCTTAAGCCCGCCTATGCGGAAGCGCTCTTCAATCGCGGCAATGCGCTGCAGGACCTCGGACGGCATGAAGACGCATTAGACAGCTTTGATCGCGCCATCGCGCTCAAGCCCGACTATCCCGAAGCACTCCTCAATCGCGGCGATGTGCTGCAGAACCAGAAGCGGCATGAAGAAGCCCTGGCCAGTTATGACCGCGCGCTGGCATGGCAGCCTGACTACGCAAAGGCCTTGAACAATCGCGGTGCGGCGCTGCGGGAGCTCAGACGGTATGACGATGCGCTGCTCAGCCTGGACCGCGCGCTTTCGATCAAGCCGGACTACGCTGAAGCACTCAACAATCGTGGCTCGACCCTGCAGGGCTTGTTACGGCCCGAGGATGCGTTGGCCTGTTACGACCGCGCCTTGGCACTCAAACCCGACTATGCGAAAGCGCTTCACAATCGTGGCACAGCGCTGGCGGAACTGCAGCGCTACAGCGACGCCGCCCAATCCTTCGCGCAGCTGATCGCGCTGGACCCTGACTATGACTACGCGATCGGCAACCTGCTCAAATGTTACCTGCACTGTTGCGCCTGGGAAAATGTTCCGTCAATCGCCAAGCGGGTTACAGACGTGGTCGACCGCGGCGGGCGGGCCATCGTTCCGTTTTCCTTTCTTGCCGTCTCATCATCCGAGGCGAGCCAGCGACAGTGCTCAACGACCTATGTAGCCGAGAGGTACCCAGCGTCACCGGAACCCCTGTCAAACGGTCAGCGCTATCACCACGACAGGATTCGCGTGGCATACCTGTCAGCGGATTTCCATGACAACGCCACTGCGTACCTGATGGCCGAGCTATTCGAGCTGCATGACCGACGGCGATTCGAGATCACCGCCATTTCCTTCGGCCCTGACACGGGAAGCGCAATGCGCAAGCGCCTGCAGCCGTCATTCAAACAGTTCGTCGACGTCCGGGCGAAGAGTGACCGCGAAGTCGCCCGGATGTTACGCGGATGGGAGATCGATATCGCGGTGGACTTGAAAGGATTCACGGCCAACAGTCGCACCGGCATCTTCTCGCTTCGCCCGACGCCTCTGCAAATCAACTATCTGGGCTTTCCGGGAACGATGGGGGCCGACTACATCGATTACATCATCGGCGACCGACATGTGATTCCCCCGGGGCATGAGGCTTTCTATACCGAGAAGGTCGTGCGCCTGCCGCACAGCTACCAGGCTAACGACTCGAAACGGCGCATCGCGGACCGGACGCCCACCCGTACTGAAGTCGGACTGCCCGGCGCCGGATTCGTCTTTTGCTGCTTCAACAGCAGCTACAAGATCGCGTCCGAGATTTTTGATGTCTGGATGCGGCTGCTCAAAGGTGTGGAAGGGAGCGTGTTGTGGCTGTTGGAGGACAACGTCGAGGCTTCTCGAAATCTGAGGGATGAAGCTGCACGGCGCGGTGTGGCGCCCGACCGGCTGGTATTCGCGCGAAGGTTGAACCTGGACGAGCATCTGGCGCGGCACAGGCTGGCGGACCTCTTTTTGGACACGCTTCCCTACAATGCGCACACGACAGCCAGCGATGCATTGTGGGCTGGCCTGCCCGTATTGACCTGCACGGGCAGTGCGTTTGCGGGTCGTGTGGCCGGCAGTCTGCTGACTGCGGCCGGCCTGCCGGCGCTGATCACCCAAGGCCTGGAAGAATACGAAACACTGGCGCTGCGGCTCGCCACGACGCCTGCAATGCTGACCGCAAACCGCGCCAGCTTGGCGCTTGGTCGCAATGATTGTCCGCTATTTGACACGGGACGCTTTCGCCGGCACATCGAAGCCGCGTACGCAGAAATGTGGGAACGCTATCAGCGGGGGCAGGCGCCGGCGAGTTTTGATGTTCAGCCGCTGCCATGACTCCGAACGCGATTGGCTCCCGCCAACGCGACACGGAACCGCCGAACTTCGTCAAGCGAGCCAGTCGGCGCAATCCCAACCGAACATCTGCTCGAGCGTCCTGACTTCGGCCGAGAAGACGTCGCGCAGATAGCTGCGCGCTTCGGCGCTCATCGGCGATTGGTAGGGTCGTGCGTGCACGCTGCGCCGCTTGACCGGCGGAAAGCGCGCGACGCCGAGGAAGCCGGCGATTTTCTCCAACGCGGCGTCCGGCGTGCGCTGCAGCTCCTCGCTTTTCAGGACCAGCGTCTGCTCAACCGGAAAGTAGCGCCAGATCCGTCGAATCTGCTCGCTGTAGAGGCCTCGGTCGACGTACGAGTACAGCCGGTGCTGCAGCGGCAGCGCCTCCTGGCACCGCTCGGTCTCGGTGCGGATTGCTTCCTCGAAGGAAAGCGGGTCGCGCTTGCGCGCGCGTTCCATGTTCCAGTGCGAATAGGCGCGCGTCACCGGGTTGCGCAAGAGCATGATGAGTTTCATCGCCGGGTTGTAGCGCTGGATGCGCTCCGGCGTCGGCTGCCAGTACATGTAGATCGGCGTCGCATCGCCGAGGAGCCGTCCCCGCAAGGCCGGCTTGAAATAGCCGTGGTACTTGGCGTAGTCAACCTGATCCGAAGCGAAATGCTCTTCGGTGTCGAAGAAATGCACTTCCTTGACCGTCGGCATGCCGATCTCGGGATGCTCGTACAGATAGGACGCAAGCGCGGTGGTGCCGCCCTTCTGCGTCCCGGCGATGACGAATGCGACCCTCTCCGGCGGCCTCGCCGGGCTGCCGTGGCAATCCTCGTAGCGCTTGCCGCTGCCGCAGGGACAGGGCTCGTTGCGACCGACCACCGACGCTTCCTCCCACAATCGCGGGCCGCGGATGCGGACGCCATGACGTCTCGCACCCGCCAGAAGTCCGCCGGCCCGCGAAAATGCGCCACTATACCGTCGCGGGCCGCGAACGGCGCGTACCGCTACGACGCCAGCAGCGCATTGAGGTTGTCGAGCGTGTCGGCCTCGTCGACCGGTTTGTCGATGCGCCAGCGCAGGATCCGCGGGAAGCGCACCGCGATGCCCGACTTGTGCCGCGGCGATCTCGCGATGCCTTCGAAACCGAGCTCGAACACCAGGCTCGGTATGACGCTACGCACCGGACCGAATTTTTCGATCGTCGTCTTGCGGATGATCGCGTCGACCTCTTTGATCTCTTCGTCGCTCAGGCCCGAGTACGCCTTGGCGAACGGTATCAGGCGGCGGCTGCCGTCGGCCTCGTCGGACCAAAGCGCGAAAGTGTAATCGGTATAGAGGCTCGCGCGGCGACCGTGGCCGCGCTGCGCATAGATCAGTACGGCGTCGATCGTCATCGGGTCGATCTTCCATTTCCACCAGGCTCCGGATTCCTTCGTCCGGCCGACGCCGTAGCGCGCGTCGCGCCGCTTGAGCATGAAGCCTTCGACTCCCCGCGAGCGCGACTCGGCGCGCAGGCGCGCGTAGGCGTCCCACGATGGCAACGACAACAGCGGCGAAAGCTGCAGATGCTCGTCGCCGACGGCAGGCACCAGCGCCTCGAGGCGTGCGCGTCGCGCGTGCTGCGGCAGCATGCGCAAGTCGGCGCCATTCTCTTCCATCAGATCGTAGGCGAGCAGCGCCGTCGGCGCGTCGGTCAGGATCTTCGCCGACAGCGACTTCCTTCCGATGCGCGTCTGCAGTGCAGCGAACGGTCGAACGCGGCCATCCTTCCACACGACGATCTCGCCATCGATGACGGTGCCGTCGGGGATCCGCGCTTCGAGAGCGCGCAATTCCGGAAAACGCTCGGTCACCAGTTCCTCGCCGCGCGACCAGAGCCAGATCGCGCCGGCGCGCTTGACCAGTTGTGCGCGAATGCCGTCCCATTTCCACTCGACCATCCACTCGTCGACTGGCCCCAGCGTATGCGGCGCATCGTTCAACTGGTGCGCCAGAAAAAAGGGGTATGGCTGGCCGGCGTCGGCGACGGCATCCCGCCTGGAAGCGATCAGTGCGGAAAAACTCGCCGCGCTGGGCATCGCTTCGATACCGGTGTAGCCGACGATGCGCTGCGCGACGATCTTCGGCTCGACGCCAGCGACATCGGCCAACGCGCGGATCACCGAAAGACGCGAGACGCCGACCCGGAATCCGCCGCCGATCAGCTTGGTCAGCAGGAATCGCCCTGCCCAATCGAGCTCGTCCCAGTAGCCGGCGAGGCGCTCGCCGGCCTCATCCGGCGCCATGCCGCGCAGTGGCAGCAATCGCTGCTCGATCCATTCGGCGAGGCCTGCGGTCGACTGCTCGCGTGCGGCCGGCAGGACATGCGCGATCGTCTCGGCCAGGTCGCCGACCGCCTGATAGCATTCTTCGAACAGCCACTCGTCGATGCCGGCGCGCTCGATGGCGATCTGGCGCAGCACGCGCGTAGGCACCGACTGCCGCGGCCTTCCGCCTGCGAGAAAATAGGCGGCCCACGCCGCATCGGCGGGGCTGGCCGAAGCGAAATAGCGCTTGAGGGCGTCGAGCTTCGCATTGGTCGAAGTGGTTGCATCGAGCTCGGCGTAGAGTCGGGCGAAAGCTTCCATCAGCCTCCTCGCACTTCGGTGTGCCGTCGCCGGGAGTCGGAGGTCGCGCTGCTCATTCGGCGGATTCGACCGCCGCTGCCTGTACGGCGGCTTCGGGTGGTTGCGCCTCCTCGTCGCTGCCGTCGTCTTCGAATTCGGTGGCAAAGGCGCTCGCATCCAAACCTTGCTGCGCCAACCAGCGCACCATCACCGCTACCTGGCCGTGCGTAATGATGACGCGCGAGGCGCCGGTTGCTGCGATCGCGGCATTCAGACCGGGCCAATCGGCGTGATCGGACAGCACGAAGCCGCGGTCGAGCGAGCGACGTCGTCGCGCGCCGCGCAGCTGCATCCAGCCGGACGCAAAACCGTCGCTGAAGTCGCCGAAGCGCCGCATCCAGCGCGTTCCGCCGGCTGATGGCGGCGCCAGGACCAACGCACTGGAGATGTCGGCCTTGGCGACGTCGACGACGTTATGCGTCGGCGGCAATTCGACGCCGCTCTCGCGGTAAGCCCGATTCAGAGGTTCGATCGCGCCGTGGCAGATCAGCTTGCCGATATCGAGCGCATCCGTCGTGCGGAGGCCGGCGAGAATCCTTTGCGCCTTGCCGAGCGCATAGCAGAAGAGCACGCTGGTGCGCTGCGCCTCGGCATTGCGTCGCCACCAGGCGGCGATGTCGAGCAGGATGCCCGCCTGCGGCCGCCAGCGATAGATGGGCAGGCCGAACGTCGACTCGCTGACGAATGTATGGCAACGCAGCGGCTCGAATGGTGCGCAAGTCGCTTCGGCTTCGAGCTTGTAGTCGCCGGATATGACCCAGACTTCGCCGCGATGCTCGAGGCGCACCTGCGCCGAACCCAGCACGTGTCCGGCCGGATGGAGCGAGATCGCAACGTCGTTTTGCATGACGCTCTCGCCGTAGCGCAGCGTCTGCAGCGTGATCCCTGCCAGCCGCGCCTTGAGCACGTGCTCTGAGGTCTGCGCGGCAAGGTAGTGTGCATGGCCGGCGCGCGCATGATCGCCATGCGCGTGGGTGACGACGGCGCGCGCCACCGGACGCCAGGGATCGATGTAGAAATCACCTTGCGGGCAGTAAAGACCCTCCGGCTGAACGACGACCAAGTCCATCGCGCGCCTTGTTTCGCGATGCCGTTCTCTAGCCGGCAGGCGTCCCGCCCGACGGCTCTTTCAGGTCCATCGGCTTCGGCGGCGTCTGTGCCCGCTCGCGTCCGATCCGCTCGTATTCGGCAATCACCTGCGCGCCCAGAAGCAGCACGATCGCCGCGATTTCGACGCTCAACATCACCGTGATCGCCGTCGCTAGCGATCCGTATACCAGCCGCACCTGCGATATCGTCCCGTAATACCAGACGAGGATGTGGCGCGTGATCTCCCACAGCAATCCGGCGCTGATGCCGCCGATAAGCGCATGCCGGAACGAAAGGCGGCCGACGGGCATCACCAGATAGATCGCCGTGAGCATCAGGATCTCGCCGACCACGCCGAGCAGGTACAAGAGGTAGCCGGACAGCTCCTCCAGCGAATGCGGCACGCCGAACACGGTGACGTCGCGGGTGGCGAGCACGGCGAGCTTGCCCGCGACGACAGTAACGACGACCAGGCCGATCGCAAGAAAGAGAATGAACAGGTACGGCAACAGCGCCGACACGATGAATCGCCGGCGCCGCACGGCGACCCGGTGGATGAAAATCACCGACATCGCATTTTCCAGCACGGTGAAGGCAAGGGCGCTGAACAGGATCATCGTGACCAGTAGAACGCCGCCGACTTCAGTGCGATTGCGGAGGAAATGGCGCAGCTCGCTGACCAGGGCGTCGGCCTGGCCGGGAACGACGAACTGGAGGTATTCCGACAGCGTCGCGAGCAATCGCGCCTCGTCGATGAAATTCGACAGCGCGATCAGCATCAGGATCAGCAGAGGGATCATCGACAACAGCGTGTAGTACGCGACCGCGCCAGCCAGCAGCAGTCCCTGATTGGCGCGGAATCCCTTGAGCACGCACGCCACGAAACTGCCCGGGTGCCGCAAAATTTCCAGCGGGTTGGTCCCCGGCCTCCGGGGTGCCTCCGCGGCCTGGCCGCTCATATCTCGGCGCTGCCGCGGTCCATGCGCGCGCTCGGCGTGCCGTTGGCGATCGCCTCGATCATTTGCCGGTTGAACGCCGGGATGTCGTCGGGCTTGCGGCTGGTCACCAGCCCCCGATCGACGACAACTTCCTCGTCGGTCCACCGCCCTCCGGCATTGCGAATGTCGGTCTGCAGCGACGGCCACGAGGTCAACCGGCGATCGCGAAGCACATCGGCTTCGATCAGCATGATCGGCGCATGGCAGATCGCCGCGACTGGCTTTTCGCTGTCGAAAAAAGCGCGGACGAACGCGACCGCCGACTTGTCGGTCCGCAGCCGATCGGGATTCATCACGCCGCCAGGCAGCATGAGCGCGTCGTAGTCGTCGGCCTGCGCCTTGTCGAGCGTCAGATCGACCGGCACGCTCTGGCCCCATGCACCGTGGCGCCATCCGGTAATCGATCCCGCCTTCGGGGCGATCACGACGGTCGCGGCCCCGGCCGCTTCGAGCGCCCTGCGCGGCTCGAGAAGCTCGGACTGCTCGAAGCCGTCGGTTGCCAGGATCGCGACCCGCAAGCCCTTCAGCGGACCGCTGTTCGCAGCGCTCGCCTTACGCATCGCCGCAGCTCTCGATCACGCGACGTCAAACAAGGTGTCGGCAAACGGCCAGATGCGATCGATCCACTGACCATCGCAGCGAAAGCCGGCGATTTCGCCCATCGCTGCGACTTCTTCGGCCAGATACTTGTGGCTGCTCTCGGTCCAGATCGTCTCATTGCGCTCGAGTCGGACGACCAGGTCCGCGCCAGGAATGCTGACCTGCTGGACGTCGAGCGATCGGAGGTGCATGTCGACGCTGCGCGTGCCGGCATCGAAGCGCGCTTCGTGAGCAAAGCGCTTGAGATCGAACTGGCCGCCGAGCTCACGGTTGATACGCGCCAGCAGGTTGAGATTGAACGCCGCAGTGACGCCCAGCGCATCGTCGTAAGCAGGAAGCAGCTGGTGTTCCGGCTTGATCAGATCGACGCCGAGCAGAAATGCATCGCCCGGTTGCAACAGCGCGCGGACTTCGCGCATGAATCGCGTCGCCGCGAGCCGGCGGAAATTGCCGATCGTGCTGCCGAGGAACAGCACCAGCAGCGGCATCGCGCCCTTGCGTTCGGATACGATCTGCCGCAAGCCGTCGAGATAATCGCGCTCATAGCCGACGACGCGCACGCCCGGAATGCCGGCCAGCTCGTGCCGGCACAACGCAAGCGCGGTCGGCGAGATATCGATCGGGCAATAGGTCGCCGGATGTCGCCGGCCGATCGCTTCGAGCAGCCAGCGCGTCTTGCGTCCACTGCCGCTGCCTAGCTCAGCGACCACCCCATGCGCCTGAAGGCGGGAAACCATCTCGCCCGCGTGACTGCGTACGATTCGCTCCTCGGCGCGAGTCACGCCGTATTCGGGCAAGGCCGTGATGACCTCGAACAGCCCCGAGCCTATCGTGTCATACAGATACCGCGAAGAAAGCTCCTTCTGCGGGCTGCGCATCAGACCGGCACGAACATCGGTGGCGAAGGCGCGTTCGGCTTGCGGAAGGAGTGCGGTCAGGGCCATGGTTTCCTCGTATGACTTCGTTCAACGTTCAGTGCATGTTGCGCCGGCGGTTGGAACCACAAGACGACGCGAAGCGACGGATCCGACGATGGCCGGAGACTTGCTATTTCGGCCGCGGGGCAGCGAGCCCGGCGCCGGGCGCGGAAAGACGACCCGCACGCGACTCGCCGACTGCTTCGGCCAGCGCCTCCGCGGTATTGCGCACTTCATCCTGAACTGCTCGGTCGCGATCGAGCGCTTCGTGGCTGGTAGCGTACGGTTCGTAATAGCCGATAAGTCGATCGAGGCGCGCTTTCGGCCCGGCATCGATCAGGCCCATCCAGTCGAGCCAGTCGGAGAGTGCTCGCCGCACGCCTTCGACGCCAGCGACGTCGCCATGGACGACCAGTCCGTATGCACGCCCTGCCAGATGTTTCGGGTACGGCCAACCGGACATTTCGAGCGCCTTGGCCTTGTCGACGTTCTTGCCCGAGGTCGACGTGACGTCGGGATTGCCGCCGTCGGCGCAGACCAGGCGGTCGATCATCAGCTTGAGCACGCTCGGCACCTGGTACCAGTGCACCGGCGTCACGATCAACACGCCATGCGCAGCCGTCCAGCGTTCGTATATCTCCGCCATCCAGTCGTTGGTCTGGCCGAACGCGTGGTTCGGATAGCAGCTGCAGGGCCAGTGGCACAGCGGCATTGCCGTCGATACGCAAGCCTTGCATGGATGGATGTGCCGACGGTAATCGGAAGTGATCAGGCTCAGATCGAGCAGATCCGTTTCGATGCCCGCTTTGGACAGCGTCTCGCCTGCGACCTTGGTCAGCCGATAGGTCTTCGACATCTCTCCGGGACACGAGCCGTCGTTTCGCGGCGCGCCGCAAATCAGAAGGACACGCGACACGGTGGCGGGATCGGATTGTTTGGCGGCAGCGGCCCGGAGCCGCTCGCGCGTCTCCAGCCACTCGACCGAGGTATCGTAATCCGGATCGGCGAACCCCGGGCCGGCCTTGCGCGTGACGGGGGCCTTGCGATCTTCGTCGTAGCCGCTCCAGGCAATTGCCTCAAGCCGATCGAGCGCTGCTTGCTCGGCCCGGAACGCCGGGTCGAAGTATGCCGTTCGGAAGCGCGCGCTGAATTCTGCGCGCGAATGCGGCGGCGGCGCCTGCCCTTTCCGGACTTTGATCATTGTTTGTTTTTTGCGTCGCGCGCCGGCGAAAACCGACTCTCCCCCGAGTTACGAGGCTACGGTAGCACGACAGACGCGTCTGTCGGTGGCCGGCGGAATCTTTTGTCCGCGCCAACCAGTCTCATTGTAGGACCGGGACTTACATCTCGTGGCAACGTGGGGCTTGCTTGTTGCCGGCCGAATGCCGCCGTGGGGCCTTGAACGCCGTTCAACGGTCTCGGCTGGAGACGGATCACCACGCCAATCCAACGGTGGTCTCGATGTCGGCAGCGGTGTGCGCCGCGGATACGAATCCGGCTTCGAACGCCGATGGCGCCAGGTAGACGCCGGCGTCGAGCATGCGGTGGAAAAACCGGTTGAACGCTTCCTTGTCGCAGGCCATCACCGTCGCGAACGAATCGGGGACGCTGGCCGAGAAATAGATGCCGAACATCCCGCCGATCGACTGCGCGGAAAACGCGACGCCCGCCCTGGCTGCCGCCGCGGCGAGTCCGTCGGTCAGCGATCGCGTGCGCTCGGCGAGCCGGGCATGGAATCCGGGCGCCTGGATCGCCTTGAGCGTTGCGAGGCCGGCGGCGACGGCCACCGGATTGCCCGACAGCGTGCCAGCCTGGTAGACCGGCCCGAGCGGGGCGATCTTTTCCATGATCGCGCGTTTCCCACCGAACGCGCCGACCGGCATGCCGCCGCCGATAACCTTGCCGAGCGTCGTCAGATCGGGCGCCACGCCATAGAGGCCTTGCGCGCCTTGCAGGTGCAGGCGAAAGCCGGTCATCACTTCGTCGAAGATCAGCACGGCGCCGTGCCGGTCGCATAGCTCGCGCAGGCCGGCGAGGAAGCCCGGTTTCGGCGCGATCAGGTTCATGTTGCCCGCGACCGGCTCGACGATAATGCCGGCAATCGCATCCGGATGCTCGGCGAAGGCGCGCGCGACATCGTCCAGATCGTTGTAGGTCAGCACCAGCGTCTCGCCGGCGATCGACGGCGGCACGCCGGCCGATGAAGGCTGTCCGAAGGTCAACGCGCCCGAGCCGGCCTTGACCAGCAGGCTGTCGCCGTGACCGTGATAGCAGCCTTCGAATTTGATGATCTTCGAGCGGCCGGTGTAGCCGCGCGCGAGCCGCAGCGCGGTCATCGTCGCTTCGGTGCCCGACGACACCAGCCGCACCATCTCGAGCGAAGGCAGCAGCCGGCAAAGCTCTTCCGCCATCTCGATCTCGAGCTCGGTCGGCGCGCCGAACGACAAGCCGTGGCGCGCGGTCTCCTGCACCGCGCGCACGGTTTCCGGATGCGCGTGGCCGAGGATCGCCGGGCCCCACGAACCGACATAGTCGATATAGCGCTTGCCGTCGGCATCCCAGAGATAAGCGCCTTCGCCGCGGGTAAAGAATCGCGGCGTGCCGCCCACCGAGCGAAATGCGCGCACCGGCGAGTTGACGCCGGCGGGTATCGTCTTTTGCGCGCGTGCGAACAGCTCTTCGTTACGGGTCCTGGTCATGGTTTCGGCTCGGCGATGATGGATGCACGTGCTGGTGCGACGAGTGCGCGTCGCGTTTGGGTGGGTGCGAGCTTGCACAGCCGCAGACGCGATGGTCGCATCAGCGGAAGCACGCGACGAGCTCGCGCGCCGCCCGTGCGATGTCCGCGGCATCGTAGAGCGCGCTGATCACCGCAATCGCGTCGGCGCCTGCGGCGATCAGCGGGGCAGCGTTGCCCGCCGTGATGCCGCCGATGGCGACAACGTTGATGTCCGGCCAACGTGCCTTCGCCTCGGCGATCAGTCCCGGCACCGGTCGAACGGCGTTCGGCTTCACCGGCGACGCGTAAAAGCTGCCGAACGCAACGTAATCCACGTCGGCGGCGATCGCCGCTCGCGCGCGCTCGAGCGCGTCGTAGCACGACACGCCTACGATCGCGGCTGGCCCGAGCCGTGCGCGCGCCGCCGCGATGCTCGCGTCGTCACGGCCCAGGTGCACACCGTCGGCGCCGACCGAGCGCGCGAGCTCGATGTCGTCATTGACGATGAAGATCGCTCCGCGCGCCGAGCAGATCGCTCGCAACGCACCGGCCTGCTCGAGCCTCAGCGCAGCGGACGCCGTCTTGTTGCGATACTGAATCGCCGATGCCCCGCCGGACAATGCCAGGTCCGTCCGCGCCGAAAGCGCGACCGTGTCGGCGAGATCGGGAGTCAGCGCATAGAGGCCGGCAAGTTTCGGCCGCGATGCGGCCTTCGTCACCGCGGCCACCTGTGCGGCCTCAGTGGCGATGCAGATCGGGCGACGCCGGCAAAGCGTCGTCGTCGATGCGCGGCTCGGCGTCGTCCTCGCGCGCCCAGAACAGGCGGTCCGGAAGAAACTGGCCCATGCCGGGACGATAGGCCTTCTGCAACGTGTGCCAGGTGTAGTCCTGCGCTTCGCGCACGGCCTCCGGCAGATCGAGCCCGTTGGCCAGCATCGCCGCAATTGCCGAGGCCAGCGTGCAGCCCGAGCCGTGATAATTGCCGGGCAGCCGCTGCCAGCTGTCGCTGCGAACGACGCCGCTCTTGCCGTACAGCGTATTGACCACCTGCACAGTCGGCTCGTGCGTCCCGGTGATCAGCACGAATTCGCAACCGCTCTCGATCAATCTGTTCGCGCAGGTCGCCAGCGACGGCTCCTCCTCGTCTTCGATGTCGGCAAGCCGGCGCGCTTCCATGCTGTTAGGCGTGAGTATGGTCGTGCGCGGCAGCAGCAGTTCGCGCAACGCGTGCAGCATCTCGTCGTTGGCCAGCTCGTCGCCACGTCCGGATGCGAGGACCGGATCGAGAATCAGTGGAACGTCTGGATAATCGGACAGAATTTCGGCGATCGCTGCGATGTTTTCGACGCTGCCGAGCGCACCGATCTTGAACGCGTCGACCGGCATGTCTTCGAGCAGACAGCGCGCCTGATCGGCTACCCAGTCGGCGTCGATCGGCTGCACCGCTTCCACGCCGAGCGTGTCCTGCACGGTGATCGCCGTGATCACCGACAATGGATGGCAGCCCATGCTGGCCAGCGTGAGGATGTCGGCCTGGATGCCGGCGCCGCCCGAGGGATCGGATGCGGCGAAGGTCAGCACAACGGGCGGGAAATCGGATTCGGCGTCGGACGGCTGCGGCATTGCGGCGGCGCTTTCAGTGCAACCGGGCGCAACGTTGCTCGCCCGGACCGGCGCTTGCGCCGGCGAATGCTTGCTAAAATGCGATTTTACTCCAGTCGAGCCGTACCGAATGAAAAAATACATGTGCCTGATCTGCGGTCATATCTACGATGAGGCCTTCGGCGACCCCGACACCGGGATACCGCCCGGCACCAAATGGGAGGACGTTCCGCCCAACTGGACATGTCCCGATTGCGGCGCGCGCAAGGAAGACTACGAGCTCGTGGAGTTCTAGACGATGCGAATCCTGCACACCATGCTGAGAGTCGGCGACCTCGAGCGCTCGGTCGCTTTTTACACCGGCGTTCTTGGGATGAAGGTCTTGCACACGACCGACCGGCCCGCGCAAAAATACACGCTCGCGTTCGTCGGCTACGGCGACGAAGCCTCGAATGCAGTGCTCGAACTGACCTACAACTACGGGGTCGACCGCTATGAACTCGGTGACGCTTTCGGCCACATCGCGATCGAGGTGCCGGACGCCGCCGCCGCCTGTGCCGAGGTGCGCGCCAAGGGCGGTACCGTCACGCGCGAGGCGGGACCGGTCAAGGGCGGCACGACGGTCATCGCCTTCGTTCAGGATCCCGACGGCTACAAGATCGAACTGATCGAGCGCTGATCGTCGGCAAACGCCCGGCTCATCTCGGCGCGGTTTTCACGCGTTGTTGCAACGACGACCCAATATCGCGATTGCGGCGAAGGAAATCGAGAGTTGACGCTGCGTTTACGCGAGCCGGACGCGCAGCGCTCTTAAGCGGCGGCGCGGACCGCGTCGTCGTAGATCGCCAGCAGCAACGCCTCCCAATCGCGAGCGAATGCCGCGGTGTCGAACAGCGGATTGGTACCGCGGCTGGCTTCGAGATAGGCGCGATGGCGGCGCAATGTCGCCCGGTCCGCAATGAGTGCCAACAGGCAGGCGCGATACTCGTCGAGCGAATCGGCCACGAGCTCCGGCAGCCCGGCGGCGAGCAACAGGCTCGCACCGACCCGGCCCGCGAACGTGTTGCCGCGGCAGGTCAGCATCGGCACGCCGGACCAGAGCGCATCGACCCCGGTCGTATGCGCGCCGTACGGCAGCGTATCGAGCGCCAGGTCGGCGCAGGCAACCCGCGCGATATGCTCGTCCTGCGCTGCGCGTCGGGCGAAGATCAGGCGCGCCGGATCGACGCCGCTCTTTGCCGCTTCGTCACGCAGATTGGCCTGCGCCCGCGGATGGCCCGCGAGCAACCACAGCACCGCATCGGGTTGCGCGCGCAACGCCTCCATCCAG
This sequence comes from uncultured beta proteobacterium, assembly GCA_963828665.1. Lineage (GTDB taxonomy): Bacteria > Pseudomonadota > Gammaproteobacteria > Burkholderiales > Casimicrobiaceae > PALSA-1003. The sequence continues at coordinate 414,629 of CAWHFL010000009.1, read as the reverse complement.
ACCGCGAAGAACGGCCGGCGCAGCTTGTAGCTCTGGTTGAGGCACGCGAGCACCAGCGCGCCCTCGGGCAGGTCGTTGTCGCCGCGCGAGCTCGCTACGGCTAAGCCGCGACGCTTGTCGTTGACGTAATAGCAGCGCGGCAGCCGCCATACGCGCTCGTGAAAGTCGGCTTCGGCACCCGGCGGCACGACCTCGGCGTCGGCGATGACGCCGTCGACGGCGTCGTAGCCTATCGTTCCGGGGAAGCTCATGTAATGGACCTGGACTGGGGCAGGACGCTGCGCCAGGATCCCCAGTCTGCCGCCGAGCGTGTGACCCTTGCGCTCGATCAGGAGGTCGATACCGTCGTCGCGGATCGTCCGGGCGATCGCCTCGTCCGAAAGCTCGCGCACGTCGCGCCAATGCTCGAACGAGGCACGCACGCGTGAGCGCAGCGCGCTGCCGTCGTCGGGTCCGTAGCTGTAGCCGGTCACCTCGAAGCGCTCGCTATCGTGCTCCTCGAAAAGACCGACCATCAGACGCGCGGTCGGATGTTCGTGAAAGCTCCCTGACAGGTAAGCTACGCGCAAGCGCTTTGTCCGTGGCGGCGGACGCCACCGCGCAGCGGGCGCCGGCAGCATCGCGCGCGACCACCGCCGTGCAACCTCGAGCTGCTGCGCTGGCGCCAGCGTCATCGTCAGTGCCACGAAAGGCGGCCAGCGCGGATCGGCCGCCGGGTCGGTCAACGTCGCAGCGAGACGACGTTCGCTTTGCTCGAGTGAGTCCCAGGCGCACAGATATTGCTGTGCGTACACCAGGTTCGCCATCGCGGGCGTCAGCGCCGGTGCGGCCTGCAACGCGCGCTCGAATGCCGCCACCGCGCCCTCGTCGTCGCCCAGACTGCGGCGGGCGAGTCCCAGGTTGTCCCAAAGCTCGCCCTGGCGGGCACCCAGCTCGATCGCGCGCTCGAAATGCCGCCGCGCCTCCTGTGGGTCATTCAACTCCAGGCATGCCGCGCCCAGCGTGGTGAGGACCGCCGGGTCGCCGGGAGCGAGCTCCGCGCATTGTTCCAGGGTCGCGCGCGCCGAGGCGAACGCGCCCGCCGCCTTCTGCGCCTTGCCGAGCGCATGCATGCGCGCAATGTCGTGCGTCGACGCGATGCGAAAGCATTGCTCGGCAACGTCGAGTCCGCCCGCGTCGCGAGCCAGGTCACCGAGCTTGGCAGCGATCGCCGTACTCTGCGGCGTTGAGGCCAGGGCCTGCACGACCGCGGCAATAGCCGCCTCGCGCTCACCGCGCGCAAGATGCGCGCGGCCCGCCGCCAGCAAGATCTCGTGCGCCGGCAGCGATTGCGCCGCCGCGGCTTGCAGCGCGCGTGCCAGAAGAGCCTGTGCCGCGTCTATGGCCCCGCTGTCGATTTCCTGCTCGGCAATTCGCAGCAAAGCGCCGGGATGTTCGGGTATCGCCGCGAGAATCTGCGCGTAGATCGCACGCGCATCGGCGCGGCGGCCATCGGCCTCGTGCCTGGCCGCAAGGGCAAAGGCATCCTGTACGGTGGTCTGCATGTCGTCGCCGTGCGCGGACCCGCCGCAGCATGAGCTCCTAAGCCGCGGGCTTCAGCACTTCGCGCAGGTCGTGGGCGTAGACCTCGGGGCCGGGCCCGTAGTTTTCGTAGACGCGCAACCGCCCCTGGGGATCGAAAATATAGGTTCCAGCCGAGTGATCGATCGTGTAGCTTCCCGGCTCCCGGCCCGGTTGCTTCTGATAGATGATCTTGAACTCCTTGGCCACGTCGGAGGTCGCCTTGTCGTCGCCGTACAGGCCGAGAAACGAAGGATCGAACGCGGGCACATAATGGGCGAGCACGTCGCGCGTGTCGCGCTCCGGGTCGACGGTGACGAACAGCACCTGCACGCGGCTCGCGTCCGGTCCGAGCTTTTGCATCGCGGCGGCGAGCTCCGCGAGCGTCGTCGGGCAGAAATCAGGGCATTGCGTATAGCCAAAAAAGATGACGACGGCCTTGCCGCGAAAGTCGGCGAGCGTACGCGCCTTGCCGTTATGGTCGACCAAATGGAAGTCGCGGCCGAAGGCCGCCCCGGTCACGTCCGACCCCTGGAACTTGGGCGAAGCCGGGCCACAGGCGGCGATGGACAGCGCGAGCAAGAGGATGGCCGGCAGGCGCATCGGACGATCAGAGCCTAGTGCCAGTAATGGTCCAGCAGCAGCGCCGAAAAGAGCGCCGCCAGATAGACGATCGAATAATGAAACGTCCTGCGCGCGAGCGCATCGCTGTAGCGGCGCAACAGCGCGACCGCGTAACCCACGAACACGGCACCCAGCACGATGGCAGCGACCAGATAAAGATAGCCGCTCATCCGGATCGCGAATGGCAGCAGCGTCACCCCGATCAGCGCCGCCGTATACAGCAGGATGTGGAGCCTTGTGTAGGCGGACCCGTGCGTGACCGGCAGCATCGGCAGCCCCGCCTTGGCGTACTCCTTGGCGCGGTACAGCGCGAGCGACCAGAAGTGGGGTGGCGTCCAGACGAAAATGATCAGGAACAGGATAAGCGCCTCGGGTGGAACGTCATTGGCGACCGCCGCCCAGCCGAGCACCGGAGGCATCGCGCCCGAAGCGCCGCCGATGACGATGTTCTGCGGCGTCGCGGGCTTCAGCAGGACCGTGTACACGATTGCGTAGCCGACGAATGTCGCCAGCGTCAGCCACATCGTCAGCGGATTGACCATCACTTGCAGCATCGCCAGGCCCGAAGCGCCGACGATGCCGGCGAACACCAGTGTCTGGGCGGAGGTCAGGTCGCCGCGCGGCAGCGGCCGTGCGCGGGTGCGCGCCATCACCGCATCGATCTTCTGTTCGACCAGACAGTTGATCGCCGCCGCCGCACCGGCGACCAGGGCGATGCCCACCGTGCCGAAAACCACGGCGTGGAGCGGCGGCAGCGCAGGCGAAGCGAGGAACATGCCTATCACCGCGGTGAACACGATCAGCGAGACGACGCGCGGCTTGGTCAGCGCCAGGAACTGGCGCAGGCGGTCTTGGCGAATCGCGACGGCGGTCATCGGACGGGTAGGCAACGAGCGGGGCGGAAGGCGAATTTTACCATTGGTCGCTCACCCGATTTGCGAAGCCTTGAGGACGCGCTGCAGATCGTTGGCGAGCCTCCTTATATCGGGATCGGCGTCATAGCGCAGTACCAGGTTGCCGAGCGGATCGAGCAGCAGGACGGCGGCAACCGTGCTCGCGCCCAGAGGCAGTTGCTCGAGCGTGCGCTCGTCGACCTTCACGATGACGAGACCGGGATGCGCGGCCGCAACTTCCGGTGCGAGCGTCGGCGCCGCCTGCGGCTGCAGCAGCAGACGGACAATGCGATCCTGCTCCCGTCCCTGTATCGTGCGCGCCTGGCGCGTTGCGTAAAGTGCGCGAGCACAGGCGTCGGCACAACCGGTGCGACTGGCGATCAGCAACACCCATTTACCGCGCAGGTCGCTCAGCGCAAAGGCCTTTCCCTCGCCGTCTGCACCGGCGATCGCGGGCGCCGGTGCGGTTTCCAGGAGCTCGCCGTAGTTGACGCGCTTCGACGGCGTCAACCAGTAGTACGCGGCGTATGAAGCGATGATCGGCGAGAGGCCGATGGCAGCGATCAGCAACAGCGTGCGGCGGCCACGCGATTTACCGGGATGCGGCGTCATCGCCCTTCTCCATCCGCCAGTTGAGCGCGAGCCATAGCACGACGCCCAGTCCCGCAAGCGAATACCATTGCACCATGTAGCTCTTGTGCTGTTCGATGCCGAAGTCGGGCGCGGGCCAGTCGCGCACCAGCCCGTCACCGGCATCCTTCGTCTGTTCGACGATGAACGGCAGGAGCGGCAGTCCGGTGCTTGTCGCAATCCGGGCAATGTCGAGGTTCTCGCGCACCGGCCCCGCATTCGAATCGGCGCCCAGCTCGAGATAGCGCGCCGGCGGCAGGTTGATCCGGCCGTCGACGACGACCAGGCCGGCCGGCGGCGGCACCTTCGGCAGCGCGGCGCGGCTGGGTCCTTGGGCGACCCAGCCGCGATCGACCAGCAGGTAGCCCTGGTTCTGGCCAAGCTTCAGCGGTGAGACGACGTCGAAACCGGCCTGTCCAGCGTGCACCCTGTTGTCGATCAGCAGTTGATGTGCCGCGTCGTACACGCCCTCCGCACGGACTGCGCGGAAGCGAAGCCCAGCCGGGTCGGAGCCGATCAGCGTGGCGTCGATTGCGAGCGGTGGCGCGTGCGATGCGGCTTCGTACTGGTCGCGCAACGACTGCTTGTCGTATGCCCGCTGCCGCTGCCAGTTGCCCAGCGCGACGGTCGCCGCGACCAGCAGCAGCAGTCCCAGCGTGGGCCAAAGCGACGGACGAAAACGGCGGTGGGAGAGGATCGCGCGCAGGTTCATTGGCATCGCGCCGGCCCTTGCACTAGACTGGCTCTGCACGCCTCACTCAACAACCGCGAGAGCGCATTGATCCGGATCATCGTCATCGCCGCCCTGCTGCTGATCGTCGGCAGCCTGGGCAGCGCGCTTTACTACCTCTATCACGACCGCGGCCAGGGCACCCGCATGGTCAAGGCGCTGGCGATTCGTGTCGCGCTGTCGGCGTGCCTGCTGATTTTTCTGGTCGTCAGCTACAAGCTCGGCTGGATCGGAGAGGCCGGCCTGCGTTGAGCCGCGGCGCGAGGCGCCGCGGTCCGCCGCGCCGACGTCACATCCAGTAGACGAGGATGAACAGCAGCAACCAGACGACGTCGACGAAATGCCAGTACCACGCCGCCGCCTCGAAGGCAAAATGATGCGATGCGTCGAAATGGCCGCGGAACGAGCGAGCCAGCATCACCGATAGCATCAGGGCGCCGATGGTCACGTGGAAGCCGTGAAATCCGGTCAGCATGAAAAACGTCGATCCGTAGACTCCAGTCGACAGCTTGAGGTTGAGCGCGCTGTAGGCGTGCGTGTATTCGTACGCCTGCAGTCCGAGGAACGTGAAGCCGAGCGCAATGGTTACGAAAAGCCAGGCCTTCAGCGCCCCGCGATGCCCGGCCTTCAGCGCGTGATGCGCGATCGTCAGCGTTCCGCCCGAAGTGACCAGAATGATCGTGTTCAGCAGCGGGATGCCGATCGCCTCCATCGGCGTGAACGCGTCCTTCAGATACGGACCGTTGGTCGGCCACCCCGGATTGAAATTCGGCCACAGCAGCTTCTGGTCGAGGCTGCCAAGGTCGGGCACCGACATGTTGCGCACATAGAACAGCGCGCCGAAAAAGGCGGCGAAGAACATCACTTCGGAAAAGATGAACCAGCTCATACCCCAGCGAAACGAGACGTCCACCTTCGCGTTGTACAGACGGTGCTCGGACTCGTCGATCACGCGTCCGAACCAGCCGAACATCATCAGCAGCAGTACACAAAACCCGGCCAGCACGAGCCATGGGCCGAAGGCGTACGAGTTGAACCATGATGCCGCGCCGAATCCCATCAGCAACAGCGCGCACGAGCCGGTGATCGGCCAGTACGACGGTTGGGGTACGAAATAATAGGGTCCTGCGGCAGTTGGGTTGGTGCTCATCTGGTTATCCTTCGCTTTTCCCTTGTGATCTTGAGTCGCGGCTGGCGGCAGGCTAGGACTTGTTGCCCTCGACCTCGAAGAACGTATACGACAGCGTAATCGTCCCGACGTCGCGCGGCAGCGCCGGGTCGACGACGAACACCACGGGCATTTGCCGCTTTTCGTGCGGGGCGAACGACTGTCGCGCAAAGCAGAAGCATTCGAGCTTCTTGAAATAGGCGGCGGCGAGCTGCGGTCCGTAGCTCGGCACCGCCTGGCCCGTCAGCGGCCGATCGGTGGTGTTCTCGACCTCGTAAAGCACCTGCGTCAGCGCCCCCGGATGTACATCCATTGCCGGTGTCAGCGGGCGAAACGTCCAGGGCAGCTTGCGCACGTTGGCGTCGAATTCCAGCCGGACAGTGCGCGAGATGTCGACCTGCGTATTGCTCACGCTGTCGGCGCCCCCGATGTCGCGCAGTCCTGTCGCCTTGCAAATCTGGTCGTAGAACGGGACCAGGGCAAAACCGAAGCCGAACATCAGCACGACGACGATGCAGAGCTTCACGACCATCGTACGGTTGGCGCGGCCGGTCGGCCCCGACTCGGACGCGGGACGCTTGGCTCTCATTGTCGACCCCGCCGGCCGACGTTGCGGCCGATCGAGATGCCGAGAAAGCCGAGTATCGCCAGGCCGAGTACGCCGACCGCGACTCCCGGCGCGCCGGAGTACTGGGCCAGGATGATGCCGCAGAACAACACCGCGGCGACCGACAGCAGGACCGTCGCCGTGCGCAGGTTGGCGGCACGCCGAGATTCCCTTTTTCGGTCCGGTTGCATCGACTTTCGGCCGCTCGCCCGCTATTTCACGACTGGCGGCGTTTCGAACGTGTGGTACGGCGCCGGCGAAGGCAGCGTCCACTCGAGCGTGTCGGCGCCTTCCCATGGCCGCGCCGGCGCCGGCGGTCCGCTGCGTATCGTCTTGAGGACCGCGATCAGCAGCAGCAGTTGCGACAACCCGAAGCCGAAAGCACCGATCGAAGCGACCACGTTCCAGTCGGTGAACTGGGTCGCGTAGTCCGGGACGCGACGCGGCATTCCGGCCAGGCCGAGGAAGTGCATCGGGAAGAACGTGACGTTGAAGAAAATGAACGACAGCCAGAAGTGCCATTTGCCCAGCGTCTCGTCGTACATCCGGCCGGTCCACTTCGGCAGCCAGTAGTAGATGCCGGCAAAGAAGGCGAACAGCGATCCGGCGACGAGAACGTAGTGAAAGTGCGCGACCACGTAATAGGTGTCGTGCAGGCTGATGTCGACCGGGACGATCGCCAGCACCAGACCCGTGAAGCCGCCCATCGTGAACAGGAATACAAAGCCGATCGCGAACAGCATCGGCGTCTCGAACGTCATCGAGCCCTTCCACATCGTCGCCAGCCAGTTGAAGACCTTGACCCCGGTCGGAACGGCGATGAGCATCGTCGCGTACATGAAGAACAGCTGGCCTGCCGCCGGCATGCCGACGGTGAACATGTGGTGCGCCCAGACGAGGAACGACAGGATCGCGATCGACGCGGTGGCATAAACCATCGAGGCATAGCCGAACAGCGGCTTCCGCGCAAAAGCGGGAATGACGGTCGACGCGATGCCGAACGCCGGCAGGATCATGATGTAGACCTCGGGGTGCCCAAAGAACCAGAACACGTGCTGGAACAGCACCGGGTCACCGCCGCCTGCCGCGTTGAAGAAGCTGGTGCCGAAATGGCGGTCGGTCAGCAGCATCGTCACCGAACCGGCCAGCACCGGCATCACCGCGATCAGCAGGTACGCGGTGATCAGCCAGGTCCAGACGAACAGCGGCATCTTCATCAGCGTCATGCCGGGCGCGCGCATGTTGAGGATCGTCGTGACGATGTTGATCGATCCCATGATCGACGACGCCCCCATGATGTGGACGGCGAAGATCGTCATGTCCATGCCCATGCCGGCCTGCACCGACAGCGGCGGATACAGCGTCCAGCCCGCGCTCGGCGCTCCGCCCGGGGCGAGGAACGAGCCCAGCAGCAGCACGCCGGCAAAAGGCAGCAGCCAGAAGCTCCAGTTGTTCAGGCGCCCGAACGCCATGTCGGGCGCGCCGATCATCATCGGCACCTGCCAGTTCGCGAAGCCGACGGCCGCCGGCATGATCGCGCCGAAGATCATGATCAGGCCGTGCACGGTGTTGAGCTGGTTGAAGAACTCCGGCTCGACCAGCTGCAGTCCGGGCTGGAACAGCTCCGCCCGGATCGTCAGCGCCATGATGCCGCCGGCGATGAACATGGTGAACGAGAACCACAGGTACAGCGTGCCGATGTCCTTGTGATTGGTCGTCATGATCCAGCGCATGATCCCGCCGGGATGATGCTCGTGCGCGTGCTCGTGACCCGCGGCGTGATCGTGTGGAATGCTGCTCATCGCTTGGCTCCTGAATCGATCCCGATATGCTTCGGTGTGCTGGTTGACAGGCCTGTCACTTCGCTGCGACCTTGGCGCTGGCCACCTCGGCGGGCTGGATCGCCTCGCCGGTGTGGTTGCCCCAGCTGTTGCGCTCATAGGTTATGACCGACGCGATGTCGACGTCGGAAAGGGTCCCCTTCCAGGCCACCATCGCCGTCGGCTTGCCGTCATGGCTGACGCCGTTCAACACCGTCGAGATGTGCACGAGCTTAGGTCCGGTCGCAACCTTCGAGCCGTCGAGCGGCGGAAATGCCGGCGGCAAGCCCTTGCCGTTGGGCTGATGGCAGGCGGCACAGTTGGCCGTGTACACTTTTTCGCCGCGCGCGGTCAGATCCTTGATGTCCAGCACCTTGTTGACGTCGCCGGCCGTGGAGGCAAGCTTCTTCTTCTGATCGCCGACCCAGGCGGCGTAATCCTCGTCGGACTTGACCTCGACAACGATCGGCATGAAGCCGTGCTCCTTGCCGCATATCTTGTTGCACTGGCCGCGATAGGTTCCGGTCTTGTCGAACTGCATCCAGTCGTCGCGCACGAACCCGGGAATCGCGTCCTGCTGCACGCCGGCCGGCGGCAGGTACCAGGAATGGATCACGTCGCTCGACGTGACCAGCAGCCGGATCTTCTTGTTCACCGGTACAACCAGCGGACGGTCGACTTCGAGCAGGTAGTGCTCGTTCTTCGCTTCGCGGTTCTCGATCTGCGCGAACGGCGTGGCGAGCTCGCTGAAATAGTCGAAGCCGTCGTTCAGGTAATCGTAGTTCCATTTCCATTGCGAGCCGGTGATCTTGACAGTCAGATCGGCGGCGGATGCATCCTTCATCGCCAGCACCGTCTTGGTCGCCGGCCAGGCCATCAGCACCAGGATGATGAACGGGATGACGGTCCAGATGATCTCGACCGTCGTGTTCTCGTGGAACTGCTCGGCGACGTGACCCTTCGATTTCCGGTGCGCATAGATCGAATAGCCCATCGCGCCGAAGACGACCAAGAAAATGACGACGCAGATCCAGAAAATGATCGCGTGCAACTCGAAGATCTCGTGCGCGATCGGGGTTACCGGCGGCGGAAGATTCCACTCGCGATCGGCCCATGCCGCGCCCGATGCCATCGCCGTAACCAGTAATGCAGGAAGCAACCGCCCGATCCGCCACGCCGCCTTGATGCGATCCATGCTTTCCCCGAAATCGTCAAACATCCCCAAAGCCCGGTGCCGGCAGGCCGATTCCTGCCAGCACGCGGCGCAGTTCCCGGCCCAGTCTTATTCGCTCGGCCGCCGGCAATGCCTCGCCGAACGTCGTGCTTTCTCCTGCATATCGCAGCGCCAGCACCGGCGGACGCCCGAAACCCCGCTGTTCCAGTTCGACGCGCAACCATTGTCGGTTGAACACGCGCCGCGCCGCCACGCCGCTTCGCTCGCTTTCGACGATCACGCGATCGCCGGACACCGTAATGCGCTCCCAGTCAACAATCCGACGCTCGAACCGATGGAACGCCCAGAACAACACGCCCATTTCGAGCGCCGAATACGGCAACACCATCCATGCGCCGCGCGCCGCAAACATCAGCGCGAAGCCCAATGACAGCACGCACAGCGAAGCGAAAAGCCCCCAGCGGCCCCGCGGCCCGATCGCATCGTGGCGCCGCGAGGTCAGCGAAAACTCGGCCTCCGCGCCAGGATCTGCGCCGACCGGCAGCCAAACGTCCGCGCTAGGCATCGCGACGGCTCTGCGCTTAAAAAACCCGCGGATATTAGCATGGAGCGCGTTCGCGCGGAAACCCGCGCGACAACAATCGGCTGCGGCTGGTGGCCCGCGCCTAGATCGGGACTGCGCCGTCCCACTGTGGCATGCCGGATGCGCTCCATGGCAGCGTCGCGAGCCGCGGCGCGGCAAGGCGTTGCTCGATCGTTGCAACGTTTTCGGCGAAAAAGGGCAGTCCCGGCGCGATCGCATTCGCAACCCACCCCGCCAGCATCAGTCCGCGCGCGCGAATCGCCAGTGCCGACAGCAAGGCATGATTGAGACAGCCCAGGCGCACGCCGACGACGAGCAGTACCGGCAGGCCGATCGTCGAAGCGATGTCGAGCATGTCGTGCTCGTCGTCCAGCGGGGAAAACGCGCCGCCTGCGCCCTCGACGACGATGCGATCGGCGAACCGCGTGAGCTCGCGATAGGCGGCGTCGATCCGCGCAAGCTCGATTTGCACGCCGGTCCGGCGAGCCGCGAGGTGCGGTGCGATCGCGGGCGCCAGTGCGTATGGGTTGCGCGCGGCCGCGGGGGCATCGACGTTGCCGGCGGCCTCGAGCGCCTTCACGTCTTCGTTGCCTGCGGAATCCGCGTTGCCGGTGGCGACCGGTTTCATGCCGACCGAGCGCAAACCGCGGGCCGCATACGCGCGGAGCAGCGCGCACGCCGCGACGGTCTTGCCGACGCCTGTGTCGGTTCCGGTGACGAAGATCCCGGTGGTCATCGTGCCGCCATTGCAACAGACGCTGTCACGCAGCGCGGCTCACCGGCGCCCGCGCGCGCCGCGATCGAAGCGCACGATCGCGCGACCGTCATCCGCGTGGCGCGACTCGGGCTTCCACGCATGACCATAAATGATCTCGAAGCTTGCCGGTAAGCGCCCTTCGCGGCGAAACCCTTCCAGCGCCGCAAGCATCGTTTGCCACTGGTGCCGCCCGGTCAGGCCCCGCCTGCGGTCGGCACGCGCGTTCTGCGCGCCGATCGCCCTGAGGTCGCGCATCAGAGCGCCGGCGTCGGCATAGGTCATCGTCACCAGTTCCATGTCCATTACCGGATCGGCGAATCCGGCGTGCACGAGCATGTCGCCGACGTCGTGCATGTCGAGAAAGCGGTGGACGTGCGCGCTCTGGTCGGCCGCGGCGAATGCACTGCGCAGCTCGCGCAACGTATCCGGGCCGAACGTCGTGAACGTCAACAGACCGCCGACGCTCAAGATGCGATGGAATTCGGAGAACGCGAGCGGAAGCTCGTCGACCCACTGCAGCGTCAGGTTGCTCCAGACCAGATCGACACTGCGCGCGCCGAGCGGCAGCCGGCAGACGTCGCCGCAGATCAGCGCCGGATGTCCGCGGGCCGCCGCAGCGAATGCCCCAAGCAAACGCCGCATCAGCGGACGCGCGCCCGTACGCAGCACGAGATCGCGCCGCCCTGCTGCCTGCACCATCGCGTAGGCCAGGTCGAGTCCGACCAGGCGCGCGTGCGGATAGCGTGCCTGCAATTCGCCCAGCGCCTCGCCGGTGCCGCAGCCGGCATCGAGAATCGTCGCGGGCTCCAGCCGCACGATGCCCAGGCGCTCGGCCATCCGCTGCGCCACTTCGCGCTGCAGCACCGCGGCGCTGTCGTAGGTCGCCGCAGCTCGGTCGAAGTCGCGCCGCAGGCTTGCCCGGTCCAGGCCGGCATCGTCGGACTGGCGATCACCGGCCATCGCAAAACGCCTCGAACGCGGCGAAAAAAGTTTCGGGATGCGACAGGAAAGGCACATGCGCGGCGCCGGGGATCGACGCGAGGCGGGCCGTCGGCAGCGTCGCGGCGAGCCAGGCGCCGGCGCCGGCCGGAACCAGCGTGTCGCAATCGCCGGCAACGACGAGGGCCGGCTGCCTGATCGAGCCGATCCGGGGCCGCAGATCCATCGCGGCCAGTGCGGCGAGCGCGTCCGCAAGGCCCTGCCGCGTCGGCATGCCGCGCCCGCCGAGCTGCGCGCGCAGCTCGGCGACGAGCTCGCGCGCGCGTTCGGTGCCTTGCAGCTGGAGCGTCACGAAGCGTCGCAATGTCGACTCATACGACGCCGCGAGCTCGTCGCCGAAGCGGCGCAACGTCTCCGCGCTCATCGCATGTGGCCAGTCGTCGCGCGCGACAAAGCAGGGAGTCGTGCTGACGAGGATCAGCCTGGCGACCGCACCCGGTTGGTCCAGCGCCCATTGCAACGCGACCGCGCCGCCCAGCGACCAGCCGAGCACCGTCGGCGGCTCCGGCAGCGAAGCGCAATGCGCGGCCACCGCGGAGGCAATCCCGGCCAGCGTGTACGGCGCGATCGATGCGCTGTGGCCGTGTCCCGGCAAGTCGACCCGATGCACGCGAAAGCGCGAAGCGAGTTTCGGCAGCACCGGCATCCACAGCCCCGAGTGCATCGCCCAGCCATGCAGCAGGACCAGCGGCGGGCCGTTTCCAGTCGACTCGACGTGGAGGCTCATCGCGCGGCGCGGCTTTGCGGGGGCCCGGCGCCGATTACCGTCAGCGCCGCGACCAGCCGATCAATGTCGGCGTCGGAATGCGCGGCCGACAGCGTGATGCGGAGCCGCGCCGATCCCGCCGGCACCGTCGGCGGCCGGATCGCCGGCACCCAGATGCCGCGCTCCCACAGGGCGTCGCTGACGCTGAGCGCTTCGGCGGCGTCGCCGATGATCAGCGGCTGAATCGGCGTGGTCGACGACAGCAGCGGCCAGCGCAGCATCGACGCCGAATCGCGCCAGCGCGATATCCGCGCGAACAGGCGCTCGCGCCGCGCGATATCGCTGCGCACCAGGTCCAGACTCGTCGCCAGCGCAGCGGCCAGCAACGGCGGCGAGGCGGTCGTGTAGATGTAGCTTCGCGCCGTTTGCAGCAGCGTTTCGATCACCGACGGATGCGCCGCGACAAAGGCGCCGGCCACTCCTGCGGCCTTGCCCAGCGTGCCCATGTAGACGATGCGTTCCGAGGCGAGCCCGAAATGCGCCAGGGTCCCGCGCCCGGCGTCGGGACCGTCGCCGAGCACGCCGAAGCCGTGCGCGTCATCGACGACGAGCCACGCATCGTGCTCGTCGGCGAGCTCGAGCAGCCGCGGCAGCGGCGCCAGGTCGCCGTCCATGCTGAATACCGCATCGGTGCAGATCAGTTTCACCCGCGCGCCGCTCGTCGCGAGCCGCGCCGCGAGCTCGCCGACGTTCGCGTGCGCATAACGGAGGAATTCGGCGCGCGACAGCAAGGCAGCGTCGTTCAGACACGCATGGTTGAGCCGGTCACCGAACACGACATCCTCCCGGCCGGCCAGTGCAGTGATCACACCGAGGTTGGCCATGTAGCCGGTCGAGAACAGCAGCGCGCGCGCGTTCGCGCAGGGCGCGACCCAGGCGGCGAGCTCGCGCTCGAGCAGCTCGTGCGGCTGGAAGTGCCCGGAGACCAGGTGCGAGGCGCCTGCGCCGACGCCGTAGCGCGCCGCGCCTTGCTGCGCGGCGGCGACGACACGCGAATCGCCGGCCAGACCCAGATAGTCGTTGCTGCCGAAATGCAGAATCTCGCGCCCGTCGGCGCAAAGCCGTGCGCCTTGCGGCGAGTCGACGACGCGGCGGCGGCGAACGAGTCCTTTCCCGGCGCGCGCTTCGAGCGCGGCGTCGAGCTCCGCGATCAGGCGCGACATGGTGGCGGTCGGTTGGACCGAAAGGCCCGCTTCAGGGTCGATTCACAGGCCCGGCTGGGTGTCGCCGCCGACGTGCAGCCCGAGGCGTTCGAACAAGGCCTGGTCGGCAGCGACGTCGGGGTTGCCGGTGGTCAACAGCTTCTCGCCATAGAAAATGGAGTTCGCGCCAGCGTAAAAGCACAACGCCTGTATGCCGTCGCCCATCTGTTGTCGCCCGGCCGACAGCCGCACCATCGCGCGCGGCATCGCGATGCGCGCGGCGGCGATCGTGCGCACGAATTCGAACGGATCGATCGCGTCGCCGCCGTACAGCGGCGTGCCTTCGACCTGGACCAGGTTGTTGATCGGCACCGACTCCGGGTACGGATCGAGATTAGCGAGCTGCGCGATCAACCCGGCGCGCTGGGCGCGCGATTCGCCCATGCCGACGATCCCGCCGCAGCAGACGCGGACACCCGCCGCACGGACGCGCTCGAGCGTGTCGAGCCGGTCGCGATACTCGCGGGTGGTGACGATCTCGCCGTAAAAGTCAGGCGCGGTGTCGAGATTGTGATTGTAATAATCGAGCCCCGCGTCTTTGAGGCGCTCCGCCTGCCCGTCCTTGAGCATGCCGAGCGTCGCGCAAGTCTCGAGACCCAGTGCTTTGACCTCGCGCACCATCGCGAGCACCAGTTCCAGATCGCGGTCCTTGGGACCGCGCCACGCCGCGCCCATGCAGAAACGGGATGCACCCGCCGCCTTGGCCGCGACGGCCGCCGAGGCGACCTCGGGCAGTGAAAGCAGCCCCTGGTTGTCAACGCCGGTGCGGTAGCGCGCGGCCTGCGGGCAGTAGCCGCAGTCCTCCGGACAGCCGCCCGTCTTGATCGAAAGCAGCGTCGACAGTTGCACGGCGTTGGGATCGTGATGGGCGCGATGCGTCTCGTGCGCCCGGTGCAACAGATCGTTCAACGGCAACGCCAGCAGCGTTGCGACGGCATCGACCGTCCACCGCGCGCCGGGCTCGGCGCGCGTCGCGCGACGTACTATCCTGACCGGCTGCATCGTGCGAAATGCCGTCTGGTTACAATGGATCCCCAGTGTCGGGGAGGGGCATCGCGTTGTCAAATTTTCTGGCCGACGCATTTGACCGCGCCTTCGGGGGCATGCGGCGAACGGCGATCGGCGCGGCGCGGCGCGCGCTGCCGCAGCGCTGCGAACTTTGCGCGGCCCCCTCGGGCAGCGAGCTGGTGTGCGCCGCGTGCGCGCGAGACCTGCCCCGAATCGGAGCGGCGTGTCCGGTGTGCGCGCTGCCCGCCTCGGGCGGCGAGGTCTGCGGCAGCTGCCTCGCCCATCCTCCGCCGTTCGACGCCACGATCGCCGCTTTCGCTTACGCCTTTCCGGTCGACCGGCTGATTCGCGCGTTCAAGTACCAGGGGCGGCTCGCGTTGGCCGAGTGGTCGGCCGGCGCGCTGCTCGCCGAACGCGTGCAGCGCAAGCGACCCGACCCCGACCTGCTGGTCGCGTTGCCTTTGTCGGTCGAACGTCAGCGCGAGCGCGGGTACAACCAGGCTGCAGAAATCGCGCGCCTCGTCGCGGCGCGCTCCGGCCTTCCGCTGATGTCCGCAGGCGTGCGCCGCATCCGCGCCGCGCCTCCGCAGGCGGCGCTGCCCTGGACCGCCCGCGAGCGCAATGTGCGCGGCGCATTTGGCTGCGACGTCGACCTGGCCGGGCTTCGGGTCGCGATCATCGACGACGTGATGACGACCGGCGCCACGCTTTCGGAGCTGGCGAAGACGCTGCGTGCGGCCGGCGCGGCGGGCGTGGAGAACTGGGTCGTCGCGCGCACGTTGCCGCCGGCGCACTGAAGATCGCGCACCGAAAATCCAACACGCTGCGACCTCGTGATCGCCATTGTCCTCGTCCATCCGGAAATCCCGCCGAATACGGGCAACGTGATCCGGCTGGCCGCGAATGCCGGGGCGGAGTTGCATCTGGTCGAGCCGCTCGGCTTCCGCCTCGACGATCGCGAACTGAAGCGGGCCGGCCTCGACTATCACGAGTACACCCGTGTCGTCGTGCATCACGACTGGGCAGCGTGTCGCAGCGCGCTCGGCGGACGCCGCTGCTACGCGCTGACGACGCGGGCCGGAACGTCGCTGTTCGAAAGCTCGCTCTCGGCGGACGATGCGTTCGTATTCGGCTGCGAGACCGGCGGCCTCCCCGACGCCATCCTCGGCGAATTCGCCGCGGAATCAAGGCTGCGAATTCCGATGCGGCCGGCGCTGCGCAGCCTCAACCTTTCCAACGCCGTCGCGATCACCGTGTACGAAGCGTGGCGGCAGGCGGGATTCAGCGGCGCAGCCGAGCGAGATCGCTGAGGCCGCTCGGCCAAAAGCGCGTCCGTTGCGCGCAGGCGGTTTGTCGCCCGTAGTGCGTTATTGAAGCTCCGGCCCGGGCTCGCGCGCAAGCAGCGCTTCGACCGCGCGTCGCGGCGGCATGTCCTCGTAGAGCACGCGGTAGACCGCTTCGCAAATCGGCATGTCGACGCCAAGCGCGCCGGCCAGCATATGCGTGGCCTTCGCGGCGGACACGCCTTCGGCGACGTGGCCGAGTCCGGCCACAATCGCGGCGAGCGCTTCACCGCGACCCAGTCCGAGTCCGACGCGCCGGTTGCGCGAGAGGTCGCCGGTGCAGGTCAGCACCAGGTCTCCCAGGCCCGAAAGACCGGTCAGCGTCTCGCGTCTGCCTCCCAGCGCGACGGCGAGCCTGCCGGTCTCGGCGAGACCTCGCGTGATCAATGCGGCGCGCGCGTTGTTGCCGAAGCCCAGGCCGTCGCTCGCGCCGGCCGCGATCGCGAGCACGTTCTTGACCGCGCCGCCGACCTCGGTGCCGGTCAGGTCGTCGCTGACGTAGGCACGCAGCGCGCCGCCGCGCAGTCGGCGCGCGACCGATTGGGCAAGACCGGCGTCGGTCGCCGCGACGCTGATGGCGGTCGGCAACGCGCGCGCAACTTCTTCGGCGAAGCTCGGACCGGAGATCACGCCCACCGGCGACGGCCACATCGGCGCGACGATGCGATGCGCGAGCGCGACGCCGGGCGGCTCGGCTGCGGCGACGAAACCCTTGCTGAGCCAGACCAGCGGCGCGCGCGTATGCGCGCGCAACGCCTGCACGAGGCCGGTCAGTGCGCCGGCCGGCGTCGCCACGACGATCAGCGAGGCGCCGGCAGTCGCGTGCGACAGATCCGATACGACTTCGATCTCAACGGGAATCACGATGCCGGGTAGATATCGGACATTCTCGCGCGCGGCCGCGATCGATCGGGCGGCAGCGGGATCGCGCGCCCACAGGCGCAGCACCGGCGGCGCGGGAACCCGGGCCAGATGCACGGCCAGCGCCGTCCCCCAGGCGCCGGCGCCGACGATCGCGACGGTTTCGCTCATCGAGAGGGCGAAAAGACGCGGCTACAGGCCCCAGACCTGCGCGATGCGAACGTAGCCCTGCTGTCCATCGCGATGGCGAACCTTCGCCCACCCGGGAGTGTTGCTGACATAGGCGGGGTCGAGCAGCTCTAGCACGACGTTCTGCTCGGCCTTGAAGACCAGCGGCGCATTCGCGTCCGGCGCGGCGACCACGTCGGCGACAGGGACGCGAACGATCAGCGTGCGCCGCTCCGAGGTGGCCTTGCGTTCGATCCAGGCGACGGTCCCGCCGGCATCGCGGATCTTGAGCCAGCCCTCGACGCCGACGATGACTTCGAACGGCGTATCGCGGCCTATGACGAATAGCGGCTTGGCGCGGACCGACGGCGCATCGTAGAGCACCGCCGCTTCGCTAGCCGACTGAAACTCCGCTGCCGCCACGCCGCCGCTGAACGCGGTCGCCGCGAGCAGCAGCAGGCTAGCGCGTCTCATTACCCGTTAGGGCCTAGTTCGTCGCCGACACCGCGGGCGCCTGTTGCATGCTGGCGATCTGCTGCTGGTACAGCGCCTCGAAATTGATCGGGTCCAGGTGCACCGGCGGAAAGCCGGCACGGGTGATTGCGTCGGCGATCGTCTCGCGGATGTAGGGGAACAGCACGGTCGGGCAATGGACGCCCATCAGCGGCTGGATTTCGGCCAGCGGCACGCCGACGATGCGGAAGATACCCGCCTGCGCCGCCTCGACCAGGAACAGCGTCTTGTCGGCAGTCTTGGCCGTCACGGTGATCGTCAGCACGCATTCGAAGACGTTTTCGTCGATCTGCTCGCCGCGGGTGCGCAGTCCGACCTCGACCTGCGGCGCATCGGCCGTCGTGAACGACTGCGGAGCGCCGGGATTCTCGAGTGAAAGATCCTTGACGTAGATCTTCTCGATCGACAGCGACGGCGTGGATTGGGCTTGAGTGTCGGCCATGCGATATTCCCGGCGGTAAACCGCGAATTATAGCGTAGCGCCGCTTGCCGCGCCGGCGTGCGGCGCGCCCGCAAGCAGCGGCATCAGCTCGCCGGCGCGGTCGAGAACGACCAGGTCGTCGTAGCCGCCGACGTGGCGCTCGCCGATGTAGATCTGGGGCACCGTGCGGCGTCCTGTCCGTTCGATCATTTCGCCGCGCCGCGCCGGTTCGAGATCGACCCGGATCTTGGCGATATCGGCAACGCCGCGGGCGCGAAGCAGGCGCTCCGCAAGGACGCAGAAGGGGCAGCTCGCGGTCGAATACATCAGAACCGCCGCCATCAGCGGCCCTTTTCCAGCGGCAACCCCGCGTCGACCCAGGCGCGCAAGCCGCCGCGCAGCGTATAGATTTCCTTGAAGCCGAGCTTGGCCAGCGTCCCCGCCGCACTCCGGCCGTGATTGCCGCGGTCGGAGTAGGTGATCAGCGGTCGGGCGGTGAACCTGCCGAGCTCCTGGCCGCGGGTGGCGAGCTGCGACAAAGGGATCTGCATGGCGTTGGGGACGCGGCCGGCTTCGTATTCCTTCGCTTCACGCAAATCGAGGATCAGCGCGTCCTTGCGATTGATGAGCTGGGTGGCCTGCACGGCCCCGATTTCGCGCATCACGGATAGCGGGCTCCCGAGCAGCGGCCACACCAGCATCGATCCGGACACGAGCACGATCAGGACGAGCGGCCAGTTGTTCTGCAGAAATTGGAGTGTCGGCACCGGATGTCGGGGGCGCGTCGCGCCGCCGAAATAAAGGGATGAAGGTAAAATGATAACGTAAACCTTCTGACCTCAAGCGCGATCGCGAATTCCCCGATGAGCAAGCATCCCGCCGCTGCGGCCGCGGTCGTTCCGGTCGTGCTGCTGATTCTCGATGGCGTCGGTTGCCGCGAGGATGCGCCCGACAACGCGGTCAGCGGTGCCGAAAAGCCGAACTGGGACCGCCTGTGGCAGGAGTACGCGCACACGACGATCGACGCCTCCGAGCTGGCCGTCGGCCTGCCGCGCGGACAGATGGGCAATTCCGAGGTCGGCCATTTGAACATCGGCGCCGGACGGGTCATCTACCAGGAATTCACGCGTATCGACCACGCGATCGAGATCGGCGAGTTCGGACGCAACCCCGCGCTGGCCGAAGCCGTGGCGACCGCGCGGCGCAACCGCGCGACACTGCACGTCCTGGGGCTGGTTTCACCCGGCGGCGTGCACAGCCACGAACGGCAGATCGCAGCGATGGTCGCGATGGCAGCCGACGGCGGCGCACCGCGCGTGGCCGTGCATGCCTTCCTTGACGGGCGCGATACGCCTCCGCGCAGCGCGGCTGCCTCGCTGCAGTACATCGGCGCCGAGTGCGCGGCCCGCGCCGGCTGCCGCGTCGCCGACATCGTCGGCCGCTATTACGCGATGGATCGCGACCAGCGCTGGGAGCGCATCGAGGCGGCGTACGAGCTGATCGTCGACGCTGCGGCGCCCTATTCGGCGCCCGACGCCGCTTCGGCGCTGGCTGCAGCCTATGCGCGCGGAGAGAACGATGAGTTCGTCAAGCCGACGACGATCGGCGACGGCGTCCGCATCGAGGACGGCGATGTCGTCGTGTTCATGAACTTTCGCGCCGACCGCGCCCGCCAGATGACGCGGGCGCTGACCGACGCCTCGTTTTCCGGTTTTGCGCGCAAGCGCGTGCCGAAGCTCGGTGCATTCGTTACGCTAACGAGTTATGGCAAGGAGTTCGCGGCGCTGCCGGTCGCGTTCGCGCCGCAGACGATCACCCACAGCTTTGGCGCGGTCGTCGCGGAACGCGGATTGCGCCAGCTGCGTATTGCAGAGACCGAGAAATACGCCCACGTCACCTACTTTTTCAACGGCGGCGTCGAGACGCCGTATCCGGGCGAGGACCGCATCATGGTCCCCTCACCGAAAGTGGCCACCTACGACCTCAAGCCCGAGATGAGCGCATTCGAAGTGACCGACCGGCTGGTCGCCGCGATCGATTCGCGCGCCTACGATGCGATCGTCTGCAATTACGCCAATGGCGACATGGTCGGTCACACCGGCAGGCTCGAGGCGGCGACCCGGGCGATCGAGGTGCTCGACAGCTGCATCGGCCGAGTGGTGGCCGCGCAACGCGAACGCGGCGGCGAGGTCCTAGTCACGGCCGATCACGGCAATGCCGAAAAAATGCACGACGATGCAACCGGTCAGGCGCATACCGCGCATACGCTCAATGTCGTACCTTGCCTGTATGTTGGCCGTCCCGCGACGCCGCGCGGCCCCGGCGCGCTGCAGGATATCGCGCCGACCTTGCTTGCGATGATGGGCGTGCCGCAGCCTTCGGAAATGACCGGGCACGCACTGTTCGACATCGGAAAGTAGGTGGACGGACGCGCCGCCCGGATCGGGCGCCGCATCGCGTTGGCGTCACTGCTGCTGCTGGCGGGACCGTCATCCTTCGCCGCACAGGCGAGCGATCGCGCCGAGCTCAAAACCCGGCGCCAGGCGCTGGAGAGCCTGCGCAGCCGTGTCGCCGCGCTGCAGCGGGAAATCGCCGCAGGCGAATCCAGGCGTGCGGAAGCGACCGATGCGCTGGCGGCGTCCGAGCGCGCGATTTCAACCGCCGACCGTCGGCTTTATGAGCTGACGCAGGATCGAGTGTGGCTGGACGCTCGCCTCGTCCAATCGGGGCGCGAAGCCGCCGTGCTGGAGCAGAAGCTGTCCGCTGAGCAGCAGCGGCTTGCCCGGAAGCTGGTCCAGCAGTACACCAGCGGGCACGCCGAGGCGCTCAAGCTTTTCCTGTCGGGGCAGGATCCCGCCGACGTCGCCCGGCTGGTTGTTTACTACCGCTACATCGGCCAGGCGCGAGCCGACCTGATCGCGCAGTTTCGCGCCGACCGCCTGCGTGTCGCCGCGCTCGCCGACGAGCTTGCCGCGCGTCGCCGCGACCTCGATCAATTGTCGCGCGCCTGGCGAAAATCGCCCGGGATTTTCCGCTGCCTGCGGCGCCGGTCTCGGGGGACAGCGGTGTCCGCAGCAGCTTCGCTCGCCTGATGGGAAAACTCGATCTTCCGACGCGCGGGGAACTTGCAAGCCGGTTCGGCAGTCCACGCAGCGGCGGCGGTCCGCGTTGGAAGGGCTGGTTGATCCGCTGCCCCGAAGGTCAGGCCATACGAGCGGTCGCCGCCGGTCAGGTCGTCTATGCCGAATGGCTGCGCGGATTCGGAAACCCCTTGATTATCGATCACGGAGGCGGCTATATGAGCCTCTACGGCAACAACGAGGCGCTGTTGTCGCCGCTCGGTGCGAAAGTCGATGCCGGCCAGGTGGTTGCGCAGGCCGGCGCGAGCGGTGGCGGCGAGGAAACGGGCGTATACTTTGAAATACGAATCCAGGGAGACGCCGTCGATCCAGCATTGTGGATCGCGCGATAATCCTGCAATGATTGCGCAGCAACCCGCCGGCCGAGACGGCCGCACTCAAGGGAAGCGAGCGCAGCAACTTTCGACATGCAATCGGGCCGCCGAATACCGGCATACCGATGGTTGCGCGCCATGCGCGTGATCGCGACACGACGAGGCAAACATGGGTAACGGCTGGAAAAAGGCGGGACTGATCGGCATTGGCGCAGTGCTGGGGCTGCTGTTGAGCCTCAATTTCTCGGCGCTCGCCGAGCGCGAGGCCAAGATTCCGATCCCCTACGAGGATCTGCAGCTCTTCTCGGCCGTGTTCGGCCGCATCAAGAGCGACTACGTCGAGGTCGTGCCCGACGACAAGCTGATCCGCGAAGCGATCAACGGCATGGTCCATGGCCTCGATCCGCATTCGGACTTTCTCGATGCCGACGCGTTCAAGGAATTGCAGATCAACACGCAGGGCAAGTTCGGCGGCCTGGGGATCGAAGTCGGCGCCGAAGACGGCCTGATCAAGGTGATATCGCCTATCGAGGACACGCCGGCCTTTCGCGCGGGCATCAAGTCCGGTGACCTGATCATCAAGATCGACGACCTGTCCACTCGCGGGCTGCCGCTGTCGAAGGCGGTGGAGAAAATGCGCGGCAAGCCGGGCACGCAAATCGTGCTGACGGTCGCGCGCAAGGATGTCGACGCGCCGCTGACTTTCACCCTGCAACGCGAAGTCATCAATTTCCGCAGCGTCCGCGCCAAGATGATCGAGCCCGGCTACGGCTATTTGCGCGTCGTGCAGTTCCAGGAGCACACCGGTGAGGATGTCGCCAAGGCGATCCGCGACTTGTACAAGCAGGGTGAGCTCACCGGGCTCGTCCTCGACCTGCGCAGCGATCCGGGCGGGCTGCTGAATGTGTCGGTCGGCGTCGCCGCGGCGTTTCTGCCGGCCGATTCGCTGGTCGTCTACACCGACGGCCGTACCGCCGACGCGCGCATGCGGCTATCGTCGACCAAGGGAGACTATCTGCGCGGACGCAGCGACGACTACCTGAAAGACCTGCCTGCCGCGGTGAAGCGCGTGCCGATGGTCGTGCTGGTCGACGGCGGCACCGCGTCGGCGTCGGAAATCGTCGCCGGCGCGTTGCAGGATCACAAGCGCGCCGTCGTCATGGGCACGCAGACCTTCGGCAAGGGTTCGGTGCAGACGATCCTGCCGCTCGGCCCCAACGCGGGGCTCAAGCTCACGACGGCGCGCTATTACACGCCTAGCGGGCGCTCGATCCAGGCCAAGGGCATCGAGCCCGACATTGCGGTCGACGATGGTCGCGACTACCGGCTGCGCGAAGCCAATCTCGATCATCACCTGGTCGACGGCACGATGCCGATCGCCAGTGCCGACGGCGCCGCGACGCTCTCCATCAAGACGCCGGTCGAGAAGACGCAGGAAAGCCCGAAGGCCGGAGGGGCCGCGCAGCCGCGTCTGGAATTCGGCTCGACCGATGACTTCCAGCTCAAGCAGGCGATCAATCGCCTCAAGGGTCTGCCGGTCATCGCGTCGACCAAAGCCGTGGCTGCGGTAACGCCACAGTAGCTACAAGGTCTTCGGCAAGGCAAGACGCCCGGCTGGTCCGGGCGTTTTTGCTGGCGGAACGACCCTGCAACGGAAAGGGACGATGGACGACGCCCAGCTGCTGCGCTACAGCCGGCATGTGTTGCTGCCCGAACTGGGTGTCGAAGCGCAGCAACGTTTCGCGGCAGCGCATGCGCTGATCGTCGGCGTCGGCGGCCTGGGCAACCCGGCGGCGCAGTTTCTCGCCGCAGCCGGCATCGGGACGCTGACCCTGGTCGACGCCGATCGCGTCGATCTGACCAATCTGCAGCGCCAGATCCTGTTTGGCACGGGCGACGTCGGTCGCCCGAAGGTCGACGCCGCCGGCGAGCGCATTGCCGCGGTCAATCCGGAAGTCCGCGTCGAACGGATCGCCAAGCGTGTCGGCCCCGAGGAGCTTGCGCCGCTCGCTCTTGCGGCGGACGTCGTTCTCGACTGCTCCGATAACTTTGCCACGCGCCACGCGATCAACCGCGCCTGCGTGGCCGCGAAAAAGCCACTGGTCTCCGGCGCGGCGATTCGCTTCGACGGGCAGATCGCCGTATTCGACGCGCGCGACGGCACGCATCCCTGCTATCACTGCCTGTTCGGCGAAGGCGACGACTTCGAGGAGACCCGGTGCGCCGTCATGGGCGTGTTCGCGCCGCTGGTCGGCATCGTCGGCGCAACGCAGGCCGCCGAAGCGCTGAAGCTCATCGCCCCGGCCGGCCGTTCACTCGCGGGCAGGCTGCTGCTGATCGATGCGCTGACGATGGAATGGCGCGAAGTCCGGGTGCTGAAGGATCCGGCATGCCCGGTCTGCGGGACGCCCGCGCGATGAGGCGCGTCGATCGGAACGCGGGCCGACGGCAATAGCACCCGCGAAACCGGCGCGCGCCACCGACGGGGCGCGGAATGGCGGAGCCGCCCTGTTACGCGAACAGATACTTGCGCTGCGCGTCCCAGCCGTCCTGCGGCAGGCGCTTGAACCCGGATTTGGCGAACAGCGTCCAGCGGCCGACGACGAATGCCAGCAGCACATTGGCGTCGGCGACCGGATCACCCGGCCACGCGCCCCCCGCCTGCGCGATCTTCAGCGATTGCCGCAGCGCGGCCTCGATGCGGTCGTAAAGCTGGTTCATCCGCGCTTGCAGGCGCTCGTCCTCGTTGACCAGCGCGTCGCCGATCAGCACCCGTGTCATCCCCGGGTTCTTTTCGGCGAAACCGAGCAGGACGGCGACCATCTGTGACGCCTGCGCGACGCCGTCGGTCGACTCGGTGCTGATGCGATTGACCAGCGAGAACAGCGTCGTCTCGATGAATTCGATCAGCCCTTCGAACATCTGCGCCTTGCTGGCAAAATGGCGATACAGCGCCGCCTCGGACACGTCGAGGCGACTGGCCAGCGCTGCGGTCGTGACCTTTTCGCCGCGTGGCGTTTCCAGCATGGCGGCCAGCGTCTGCAGGATCTGCAGCCGTCGCTCTCCCGGTTTGCTCGCCATTCTCCCGCTCCCTGATCAAATCGGCGACGTCGCGGCGTGGCGCCCCGACGCTGCCGAATCGCGACGCTTGCCCCCGCCACGACCCTTCGCTTGCGTTACGCGGAGGACTAGTCCGCGCTTATCATCGTTCCGACGCCCTCGTTGGTCAGCACTTCCAGCAACAGCGCGTGCTCGACGCGGCCGTCGATGATGTGCGAGCTCCTGACGCCGTTTTTCACCGCGTCCAGGGCCGAGCCGATCTTGGGCAGCATGCCGCCGTGGATCGTGCCGTCGGCGAACAGCGCCTCGATCTCGCTGGCGGAAAGTCCCGTCAACAGATTACCGTGCTTGTCGAGCACGCCGGGGGTGTTGGTCATCAGCACCAGCTTTTCCGCGTGGAGGGTCTCGGCCAGCTTGCCGGCGACGAGATCGGCGTTGATGTTGTACGCCTCGCCTTCGCTGCCGACGCCGATCGGCGCGATCACCGGAATGAAGTCTCGCGAATCGAGCAGATTGATGAGCTCCGGATCGATCTTCTCGATTTCCCCAACCAGCCCGATATCGACCAATTCGCCGTGGTTGGTTTCGCTCTTGAGCAAAAGCTTGCGAGCATGAATGAACGCGCCATCCTGGCCGGTCAGACCGACCGCGCGGCCGCCGTGCTGGTTGATCAGCCCGACGATCTCCTGGTTGAGCTCGCCCAGGACCATCTCGACGACGTTCATCACCTTGTCGTCGGTAACGCGCATGCCTTGGCGGAACTCGCTGGCAATGCCCATCGTTTTCAGCAGGTCGCCGATCTGCGGGCCGCCGCCGTGCACGATCACCGGATTCATGCCGACCAGCTTCAGCATCACCACGTCGCGCGCGAATCCCGCCTTGAGTTGGGCTTCCGTCATCGCATTGCCGCCGTACTTGATGACAATCGCCTTGTCGTGAAAGCGCTGGATATACGGCAGCGCCTCGGCCAGGATTTGGGCTTTGAGGGCGGGCGAGCCGGCCTCGATCGAGACGGGTTTCATCGGACGCTTCGGATTGCGGCGATTGTACTTGAAGGCGCTGGAATAGAATACGCGCGCCGCTGCGACAACGAGTAAGCCCTAACTGGCGAGCGTTCGCGCGTTTGTATCGAACAGGGCATTTTGCTATCTTGCGCATCATGCCGAGCCCGCTGCCGGACCCCGTCGATCTCGGTCTTGTCCGCCGGGCGCTGGTCACCAAGCTCCGCCATCACGGCGACGTGCTGCTCGCTTCGCCGGTGTTCACCGTCCTCGGTCATGCCGCTCCCGGTTTGGAAATCGACGCGCTGGTTTATGCCGAAACCGCAGCGATGCTCGCCGGCCATTCGGCGATCGCGCAAGTCCACGTCGTCGATCGCGACTGGAAGCGGCAGGGACTATTCCGCCAGGCCCGCGCCGAGCGCGCGCTGCTATCGGCGCTGGCCAAGCGTCGCTACGATCTGATCGTCCATCTGACCGAGCATCCTCGCGGCGCGTGGCTCGCGCGGTTGCTGCGTCCGCGCTACAGCGTCGCGCGCCATCTCGATCGCGCGCACTGGCTGTGGCGGACGAGCTTCACCCATTACTACCGGCTGCCGCGAAGGACGCCGCGCCACACGGTCGAATGCAATCTCGACAGCCTGCGACGCATCGGCCTGCAGCCGGCATCGGGCGATAAGGCGCTGGTCCTGGCGACTGACAGCGCCGCGACCGAGCGCGCGCGAGCGTTGCTTGCCAAGCATGGCATCGAACCCAGGCGATTCATCCAGCTGCACCCGGGCTCGCGCTGGCTGTTCAAATGCTGGCCCGCCGGGCATTACGCGGCCTTCGTTGAACGACTCGCGGCCGACGGCTGGCGCGTGGTGCTGACCGGGGCGCCCGAGGCGCGCGAGCGGGCGCTGATCGACGCGATCCTCGCCGCGACCGGGGAGCCGGCGCGAAGCCGCGTTGCCGACCTCGGCGGGCAATTGAGCCTGACCGAGCTCGCCGCGCTGACCCGCGAGGCGCGCGCCTTTGTCGGCGTCGATTCGGCGCCGATGCATGTCGCCGCGGCGGTGCAGACGCCGGTCGTCGCCCTGTTCGGACCCAGCGGCGATATCGAATGGGCACCGTGGCAGGTGCCGCATCGCATCGTCGCCTCGACCGAGCATCCGTGCCGGCCCTGCGGTAACGACGGCTGCGGCGGCGGCAAGATCTCCGAATGCCTGACCACGCTGCCGGTGGCGCGGGTGCACGCTGCGCTGGCCGCTCTCCTCGCCGAAACCGGAGGCGCATCGTGTTGAGACTCGCGATCATCCGCCAGCGCTACACGCCCTATGGCGGCGCCGAACGATTCGTCGAGGCCGCGCTGGAGGCGCTGCTCGAGCGCGGCGTCGCGATCTCGCTGTACACGCGCGAGTGGCCGCAGACGAGGCTGCAGCTGATCGAGCCGGTGCTGTGCGACCCGTTCTACCTTGGACGGCTCTGGCGCGACTGGAGCTTCGCCCGCGCGGTGTGCCGCGCCGTGACCAAAAAAGCGCCCGAGCTCGTGCAGTCGCACGAGCGTCTGCTGTGCTGCGACGTATACCGCGCCGGCGACGGCGTGCATCGATCGTGGCTCGACGAGCGCGTGCGCGATGCTTCGCCGTTCCGGCGCTGGTTGACCAGAATCAGCCCCTACCATCGCTACGTGCTCGCCACCGAGCGACGCCTGTTCGCGAGCCCGCTGCTCAAAGCGGTGATCTGCAATTCCCGGATGGTCCGGCAGGATATTCACGATCGCTTTGGGCTTCCGGACGAGCGGCTGCCGGTCGTCTACAACGCCGTCGACAGCGAAGCGTTCTCGCCCAAGCTTCGCGCGCATCGCGACTCGATGCGACAGAAGCTCGCCGTGCCGCCGGATGCGACCCTGTTCCTGCTGGTCGGCTCCGGCTATGTGCGCAAGGGGGTGGCCGCCGCGCTCACCGCGGTGTCGCGTCTGCCGGACAATACGCATCTCCTGGTCGTCGGCCGCGACAAGGCGCGCCGGCACTACAAGCGGCTGGCCCGTAAGCTGGGCATCGCTTCGCGGGTCGCGCTGGTGGGCGCGCAGGACGATACGAGGCCGTTCTACGGCGCCGCCGACGCCTTCGTGCTGCCCACGCTTTATGACCCCTGCCCGAATGCCGCGCTCGAGGCGATGGCCTGCGGTCTTCCGGTCGTGACCAGCACCCGATGCGGCGCCGCCGAGCTCGTCACCGAGCACGACGCGGGATTCGTCTGCGAGGCGCGCGACCTCGACGCCTTGACCACGCACATGAGAACGCTGACCGACCCGACGGCGCGCGCCGGGCGCGGCGAGCGCGCTCGCGAAGCGGTGCTGCCGCTGACGCCGGACGCGATGACCTTGCAACTCGTGCTGCTCTACCGCGACCTCCTGGCCGCGGCGCACGCGGCGAGGACCGAGCAGCCCAAGACCGCTGCGCTATAATCGCCGCCCATTCATATCACCGCCGGCAGCCTAAGAACCTAGCGCCGGCCGCATCGGACCCGCCGTGTCACCCAGCCTGGTCCTCTACCGGCGCCTGCTCCATTACGTCCGCCCCTACTGGTGGGCGTTCGCGCTGGCGGTCGTCGGCATGATCATCGTCGCCGCCGGCGACACGCTGATGGCCTACATGGTCATGCCGATCGTGCAGAAGCTGCAGAACCCCGATCCGGCGATGACGGTGCAGCTTCCGCTCGCGGTCGTCGCGGTGTTCCTTCTGCGCGGACTCGGCTCGTTCATGTCCGAGTACGGCATGGCATGGACCGGTCACCGCGTTGTGTTCGACCTGCGGCGCGAGATGATCGATCGCCTGCTGTCGCTGCCGACGCCGTATTACGATGCCCAGTCGTCCGGCCGGCTGATCTCGAAATTCACCTTCGACGCCTACCAGCTCGCCGCCGCGACCTCGTCGGCGATCACCACCGCGGTGCGCAGCGCATTGACCATCGCCGGCACCCTCGGGCTCCTGTTCTGGCTCAACTGGCAGCTGACGTTGGTGTCGATCGTAATCATGCCGCCGGTCGCGATCGTGATCCGCTATTTCAGCCGGCGGCTGCGCCGCGTCGCGCGCGACGTGCAGCAGCGCACCGGCTCGATGAGCCATGTGCTCGAGGAAATCGTCGGCGCGCAGCGTGTCGTCAAGATCTTCGGCGGCCAGGCCTACGAGCGCGCGCGCGCCGTCGCGGGCGCAAACCGGCTGCGCCAGTCGATGAGCAAGCAATCGTCGGCCAGTGCGGCGAGCTCGCCGTTCCTGCAGTTCGTCGGCGCCTGCGCGGTCGGCCTGATCGTCTACCTCGCGCTGAAGCAGAGCGAATCCGGCGGCTTCGACGCCGCGCGCTTCACCTCCTACGTGATCGCGTTGCTGACCCTGCTCGACCGGCTGCGCTCGATGTCGGGCGTCAATGCGAATATTCAACGCGGACTCGCGGCCGCCGAGAGCATCTTCGGCCTGATCGACGAACGGCCCGAGGCCGACCACGGCACCTTCGAAATCGCGCGGCTGCGAGGCGAGCTCAAGTTCGAGCACGTGTCGTCGCGCTATGCCGGCGCGGACAAGGACGCGCTGCAGGACGTCAGCCTGACGATCGCGCCGGGTGAAAGCGTCGCATTGGTCGGGCCGTCGGGCGGCGGCAAGACCACGCTGGTCAACCTGATCCCGCGCTTCTACCAGCCCAGCGCCGGACGCATCCTGCTCGATGGCCACAACATCGACGAACTGACGCTGGCCAATTTGCGCAGCCACCTTGCGCTGGTCAGCCAGGACGTTACGCTGTTCAACGACAGCGTTGCAGCGAACATCGCCTACGGCGCCATGGCCGGCGCCTCGCGCGAGGCGATCGAAAAAGCCGCGCTCGCAGCGCACGCGCTGGACTTCATCCGCGCGCTGCCGGACGGCTTCGAGACGCTGGTCGGCGAAAACGGCTTGCGGCTGTCAGGCGGACAGCGGCAGCGCCTCGCGATCGCGCGAGCGATACTCAAGAACGCGCCGATCCTGATCCTCGACGAAGCGACGTCGGCGCTCGATTCCGAATCGGAGCGCTACGTCCAGGCTGCGATGGACGCGCTGATGCAGGGGCGCACGACCATCGTCATCGCACATCGACTGTCGACGATCGAGCGGGTCGACCGCATCGTCGTGCTCGACGCCGGACGAGTCGTCGAGCATGGCACGCACGCCGAGTTGCTCGCGCGCGGCGGCCTGTACGCCAAGCTGCACCGGATCCAGTTTTCGGCGGCGGCCCCGGTCGAAGGCTAAAGCCTGAACCGCCGTGCACATCCTTCATACCGAGGCTTCGCTCGGCTGGGGTGGACAGGAGTTGCGCATCCTGACCGAAGCCGCCGGAATGATTGCTCGCGGCCATCGGGTCGAGATCGTCTGCCCGCGCGAGGCGCGCATCTTCGCCGAGGCAGCGCGCTTCGGCGTGCCGGTGACCGCGCTGCCGATCGGACGCAAGCGCCCGATCGGCATCCTGGCGCTGCGCCGCTTCCTCGCCGCGCGCCAGATCGATGCGATCAACGCGCACAGCTCGACCGATGCCTGGCTCTCGGCGCTCGCGGCTCGCTCGCTTTCCCGGCGTCCGGCGCTGGTGCGGACCCGGCATATTTCCGCGCCTGTACCGCGCGATGCGATGACGCGCTGGCTTTACACCAAGGCTACCGCCGAGATCGTCACCACCGGCGAAGCGATACGCACACAGCTGATCCGCGACGTCGGCGTGGCGCCGTCGCACATCAACTCGATTCCGACCGGCATCGATCCGTCGCGCTTCGCCCCGGCCGATCGCGACGCTGCGCGGCGCTCTCTCGGACTGCCGGCTGGCGTCCCGCTGATCGGCATCGTCGCGACCTTGCGTAGCTGGAAAGGACATCGCATCCTGATCGAGGCGATGAGCTTGCTTGCGCATCGCGACGCACAGCTCGTGATCGTCGGCGACGGCCCACAGCGCGAGGCGCTCATCGCGCAAATCGGCGCGCTGGGATTGGAGTCGCGCGTACGGCTCGCTGGCAACCAGGACAGCGTCGCGCGCTGGCTGGCCGCGTTCGACGTTTTCGCCCTGCCCTCATATGCGAACGAAGGCGTACCGCAGGCGCTGTTGCAGGCGATGCTGGTCGCGCTGCCTTGCGTGACCACCGACGCGGGCGCGATCGGCGAGGCGGCGATCGCCGATCACACGGCGATCGTCGTCGCCAAGGAAAACGCCGTCGCGCTGGCGGCCGGCATCGACCGCGTCCTCGGCGATCCCGCGCTGGCGCAGCGCATCGCTGCCGCCGGCAGAGCGCGCGTGCTGGCCAAATTCGGCCTTGCCGCGATGCTCGATCGCATGGAAGCGATATTTCAGCGCGCGATCGACGGCCATGCCGACGAGTAGCGGCGGCCACCGTTTTGCCGGGCGGGCCCGGGTCGTCGCTCGCGCGCTGGCGCGGCGAGTCTCCAGCCTCGGCCGGCGCAAAGCGCCGCAGAAGCCGCAACGGATCCTGATCGCGCATCACCTGTTGCTGGGCGATACGCTGATGCTTACCTCGCTGCTGGCCAAGCTCCGTGCGCGGTATCCGGTCGCCGACATCGTCATGGCGCTGCCCGAACCTTTTGCGCCGCTCTACCAAGGCGCGCCCTACGGCGTACGCGCGCTCGGGTGGAACCCGCGCGCGCCGGCGCGTTCGCCGCTGTGGCGCGAGCGAGGATTCGACCTGGCTTTCGTTCCCGGCGACAACCGCGTGGGCTGGCTGGCACAGGCGCTCGGCAGTCGCTGGATCGTCGGCTTCGCCGGCGATCGCCCCGCTCGCAAGAGCTGGCCGTTCGACGAGCTGCATCGCTATCCGAATCTGCCCGCAGCATGGACCGACATGGTGGCGACCTTGACCGAAGGGGCGCCGCCGGCGCCGTACGCAAGGCGCGACTGGAGCGATCCTGCGGCCGACCCGTTCGAGCGGGCGCGCGGACGCTACGCGGTGCTGCACGTCGGTGCCAGCACGCCGCTCAAGCGCTGGGAGCCGGACAAATGGCGCTCGCTCGCGGCGTGGCTCGCGGCGCGCGGCATCGAGCCGGTTTGGTCGGCGGGGCGGGGCGAACAAGCGATCGTGCGCGAATGCGATCCCGATGCACGGCATCGCTCGTACGCGGGGGGGCTGAGTTTGCCGCAGCTGTGGCGGCTCCTTGCCGATGCCGCGCTGCTGGTCGCGCCCGATACGGGAGTCGCCCATCTGGGACGCGTCGTCTCGGTGCCGACGGTCGCACTGTTCGGTCCGGGCTCGGCGTTGATCAGCGGCGCGGGCCTTTTCTGGCGCGACGCGCCGTTTCGCGCTGTGACGATCGATCCGTTCCCGTGCCGGGACCAGCACCTGCTGTTCAAGCGCGAGATCGCGTGGGTCCGCCGCTGCGGACGCGGAATCGGCGAATGCTCGCGGCCGCGCTGCATGGAAGCGATCGATCTGGCGCAGGTGTGCGCCGCGATTGTCGATATGGGCGTGGTGGATGCCTGAGCGTCTCAGCGTCCCTAAGCGCGCCCATCGGGCCCAATCGCCGCTGCTAGCAACTGATCGCGGCTGATGGCGCCCGATCCGCGCGAAAGCGATCAGCCGCGACGCCGTGCGAACAGCGGTACCGCACCTTCCAACTGTACCGGCACCTCGCCCGGCAGCGCGTACTCTGGAATCCAGGTTTTGAGCCAGGCGCGGACCTCGGCGTCGCCGGTGGCGCGGTCGCGTTCGAGCCAGCTGACCATCTCCTCGACGGCGTCGCGATGCCCGGGCAGGGCCTGCGCGATCCTGAGCTTCGGATGCGGCGTCGGCAACGTAGTCTCGCCGGACGCCAGCGGCTCTTCGTAGAGCTTTTCGCCCGGACGCAGGCCGGTGAAAACTACGCGGATCTGGTCCGGATCGGCGCCCGAAAGACGGATCATGTCGCGAGCAAGATCGACGATCCTGACCGGCTCGCCCATATCGAGCACCAGCACTTCGCCGCCGCGTCCCATCAATCCGGCCTGCAGCAGCAATTGCGTGGCCTCGGAAAGCGACATGAAATACCGCGTTATCTCCGGATGCGTCACGGTGACCGGGCCGCCGCGCGCGATCTGCTCCCTGAATCTTGGAATGACGCTGCCCGCACTGCCGAAGACGTTGCCGAAGCGGACGACGACGAATTGTGTGGCGCCGTTCTGGAGACTCTGGCAGATCATCTCGGCCAGCCGCTTCGAGGCGCCCATGACGTTAGTGGGATTGACCGCCTTGTCGGTCGATACCAGCACGAATTTTTCGACTTTCGCCGCCGCCGCGGCGCGCGCCAGCATCCAGGTGCCGTAGGCGTTGTTGCGCACCGCCTGCCAGGCGTTGGTTTCCTCCATCAGCGGGACGTGCTTGTATGCCGCGGCATGAAAGATGACATTGGGACGCTCGCGGGTGAGCACCTGCTCGACCAGCGACCGGTGCTTGACGTCGCCGACCAGCGTGGCCAGCGCGAGATCCGGAAACTCGTCCTGCAACGTCTGCTGTATCTGGTAGAGCGCGTACTCCGACAGATCGAGCAGCACCAGCCGCAGCGGCCGGAACCGTGCGGTCTGCCGGCAAAGCTCGGCACCGATCGAGCCGCCGGCGCCGGTAACCATGACGACCCGGCCGCCGATCCAGTCGCTCAGGCCCGCGCTGTCGAGCACTACCGGATCGCGCGCCAGGATGTCATCGAGCTCGACATGGCGGATCGTCGTCAACTGCGAACGGCCGCTGATCAAATCGTCGTACGAGGGGACCGTCAGCGCCTCGACTCCCGCCGCCGCACAAAGCTCGGCGACGCGGCGGCGCACGCCATGAGCAGCCGCCGGAAGCGCGATGATGACTGTGCGTACGCCGAAGCGCTTGACCCACAGCGGAAGCTCGGCGATCGGACCCAGGACGCTGATGTTGCGCAACAGCCGCCCCTGCTTGGCCGGGTCGTCGTCGAGCAGTCCGACGACGCGCCACTGCCGGCTGTGCGCGAGCTCCTTGGTGAGCCGCGCGCCGGCTTCACCGGCGCCGAGAATCAGCACCGGCTCGCCAAGCGCCGCCAGTGGGCTGTATAGGCGGTGCTCCTTCCAGATGCGGTAGGCAAAACGGCTGCCCGCCATCAGGAAGATGAGGATCAGCGGATAGAGGATCAGTATGCTGCGCGGCACGACGGCGGTCAGACGAAGCATGACCAAGACGACCGGGATCGCCACGGCGCCGAGCCCGACCGCCAGGACAATGCGCTGCAGGTCGGGTACGCTGGCAAAGCGCCAGAGTCCTCGGTACAGGCCGAAGGCGAGAAAAATCCCGGCCTGCAGCGGGAGGACCCAGGCGAGCGTGCGGGTCATGTCCGACAGCTGAGGCTGATGCAAATCGAGATTGAAGCGCAGCCAGTACAACCCGGTCCACGCGATCGCCGCGGCGGCGACGTCGTGGGCGAATGCCAGCAGGGCCCGCCAGTTAGCGCTTACTCTCATTCGAGCCCACAAGTCTCGAGCGCCATCGATGCGCCACCGAACTGAACAACAAGGCGAAAACCGCGGCCCATATCAACAGCAGGTACCACCCCGCCTGCGGGGCGCGAGCGAGCGCTGCCAGTGCCGAGACCGCGACACCCGTCATCAGCGCGGCATAGAGGACCAGCGTGCCCGTGTGGCCCAATCCCAGTTGCACCAGCCTCTGGTAGTAATGGTCGCGATGGGCGTGCCAGACCCGCTCGCCGGCCAGCAGCCGGCGTAGCAAGGTCGCACTGGCATCGGCGATAAAAGGCAGGAAAACCAGCGGCGGAAACCAGGCCGGCCACCACCCTTCCCGCCAGCCTTCGATGCCGAAAACGGCGGCCAGGAAACCCAGGGGCACGGCGCCGACGTCACCCAGGAAAATGCGCGCCGGCGGCCAGTTGACCAGCAGAAACGGCGCGACCGCCGCCGCGAGCGCAAGCAAGAGCGGTGCACGATCGCTCGCAGCCCAATACGCGGCCAGCGCGTAGGCACCGAAACCGACCACGGTCATCGTGCCGGACAGGCCATCGCTGCCGTCCATGAAATTATACAAATTTGCCATCCAGACGATCGCGACAACCATTATCGTCGCAAACAGCAACTCGGGCATCGGCCCCGCCAGCCATAGCCAGGCGATCGCCGCTGCCAGTTGAACCAACAGCCGCAAGGGCGCGGATATGCCGCGGCGGTCGTCGAAATACGAGACGATGGCGACTGCGGCCAGCGGAAGGAGCCAAGGGTAGCCGCCCGGGAGCCAGACGACGCTCGCGCACCAGCCGAGCCAGACGGCGAGTCCGCCGCCCCGCGGCACGACGCCACGATGCAGCGATCGAGCATTCGGTCGATCGAAAGGCAACGCCGCGGTTCGGCTGAGCACGCCAAGGGCCGTTGCGGACACGACGGCGGCGATCAGCGCAGGCAACAGCATCGACATTCGCCGCCGTTTGCGCGAAAACGGTACCGATCGCGAAATGCGGCCGACAAGCCGTTGTTTGCACCCATTTTTTGCCCGCCACGCGCGCCAAACGCCGCAATGGCGGCGGAGCGTGAATTATACGCGCTCGTTCGCTCGGGCGGCGGTGCGGCAAAAGGCATTCCTTGTTGCAATTAAGCAACAGCTTTGAGGGGGGGTTGAGGGCCTTCGGGTTTTAGCTTGCCTTGGGAATCACGCGTTTGGCACAATTGGGGCAACTTCTCCGTTGCTCCTGAGAAGGTTTTCCGGTGGCAGGCGCAATTGCAAACTTGCCAATCTTATCGTTAGAGGAGAGATCTCCATGAATAAGAAACTCGTCGCTCTTGCCGTGGCCGGCGCGCTCGCGCTGCCGCTGGCGGCAGAAGCGCAAACCGCTCAGGTCACGCTCTACGGCCGTGCCAATATGGACCTCGAATTCGTCAAGGCTTCCGGTGCGGGCGCCAGAGACGGCTCGACCACGACGGTCACCCGCATTGCCAGCGACTCGTCGCGTTTTGGTCTGCGCGGGACGGAAGCGCTCGGCGGCGGACTGACGGCGTTCTTCCAGGTCGAGAATTCGGTGAACTGGGACGGCAACGGCGGCACGATCGCCGGCCGGGAAACCTTCGTCGGCCTGCAGGGCAGCTTCGGCCAGATCTGGCTGGGCCGTTCGCTCGCCCCCTACGACGATGCGACGGTGGTCTTTGCAGCGGGCCCGTACAACTACAACACCGGCCTGTTCAACAACTCCAGCCTGTGGGCGAACAACTCGAACGCTATCGGCGGCGAGCACATCGGCGGCTACGACGACCGTTACAGCAACAGCATCCGCTGGAACAGCCCGACGTGGTCGGGCTTCACCGCGGAAGTGCAGATCGCTTCCGAGGAGAACACCGCCCACAGCTGGATGTTCGGCCCTGGGCTGTTCTACAACAACGGCCCGATCCAGGCCGCCGTGGTGTACACGCGGCACGACAAGATCCGCTGCTACAACGCGGCTGGGACTTCGTATGCTCCTTGCGGCGCGGCATCCGGCATCACCGGCCTCGCGGCCAAGGACGACGCGTTCACGATCACCGGCGGCTATGACTTCGGCGTCGCCAGAGTGGCGTTGATGTACGAGCATCTGAGCTACGACACGCCAACTGGCGACCTGAAGCGCGACATGTGGGGCATTTCGGGCGTGATTCCGATGGGCGGCGGCCGCTGGTACGTGTACTACGGCAGGGCGGGCGACGGCAAGGGAGGCGCGTCGGACAGCGAGACGCGCATCAATTCGCTCGTTCACGGCGCGGATTCGGGTGCGAGCAACTTCGAAATCGGCTACCATTACGACTTGTCGAAGCGCACCAGCCTGAACGCCGGCTATGTGATGATCCGCAACGATGATCGCGCCAACTACACGTTCAACGTCGGCGCGTACCCGGTCTCGCCGGGTGGCGATCCGCAAGGCTTCGTGCTTGGCATCATCCACAACTTCTAAATCGGCCTTCACCAACGGCCATTCAGCGTAACTGGTTTTAAAGTGATCGCTCGGGCGTCCTCTGGACGCCCGTTTTTTTTCCGGCCCCGGCACGGTATGCTGCACCTGCAATCGTGCCTCCCGTCCAGCGACTCCATGCCTGACGCCCTCGACGCCATCGACCAGCTGATCGCCGGATTCGACCGCGCACTACGGACCCTGTCGGGAACGGTAGCCGGCGCGCGGCCCAATCCGGCAGGGAACACCGCCGGCGCGGATCTGACGCCTGAAGAACGCCGACACGCGGCGGGACTGATGCGGGTCAATCACACCGGCGAAGTGTGCGCGCAGGCGCTCTACCAGGCCCAGGCGCTGCTGGCGCGCGATCCCGAGGTCAAGGCATGTTTCGCCGCTGCCGCACGCGAGGAAGAGGATCATCTGGCGTGGACGCACGAGCGGCTCGCCGAGCTCGGCGACCGCACGAGCCTCGCCAATCCGCTCTGGTACGCCGGGTCGTTCGCAATCGGGCTGGCGGCCGGCCTGGCGGGCGATCGCCGCAATCTGGGCTTCGTTGTCGAGACCGAGCGCCAGGTCGAAGAGCATCTCTCCTCGCATATCGATCGCCTGCCTGCAGGAGATGCTCGAAGCCGCGCGATCGTCGCCGCGATGCGCGACGACGAAATCCGGCACGGTATGGCCGCGAGCGTCGCCGGCGCGCGCGCGCTTCCGTTGCCGATCCGGGCTCTTATGCGCGTGACCGCAAAGCTGATGACGCTCACCGCCTATCGCGTCTGAATCGCGGTACAAGTGCGCTGCGGTACACTTCGATCATTTGTTCGCCGGTGGAAGAACATGGTGATCGATGCGCCGAAGCTTGGGCAAAAGGGACCGCGCCTTGCTTGATCGCCTGGCGATATTGCTGCTGATCGTCGGTGTCGCGGCCTCGCCGCTCGCTCGCGCGCAATTTGCCAATGTCACCCTGTACGGCAGCCTGAATCTCGACGTCGAAGTGGTCAATGGCGCGCGCACCGACGGCGGCAACCCGTCGATCGTGCGCGTATCAAGCAATTCGTCGCGTTTCGGCTTGCGCGGCCACGAATACGTGGGCCACGGACAGGTGGCGATCTTTCAGCTTGAGTCGTCGGTCCTGGGCGATACCGGCGGGTCGACGCTCGCCTCGCGCGAGACGTGGGTCGGGCTCCAGGGCGACTGGGGCACGGTCAAGCTCGGCAATTTCCTGACGCCATACGACGACATCCACACGATCTTCGGCAATTCGCCGACGCTGACCACGTCGATCCTTTCGACCGCGGCGCTCTGGGCGCAAGGTGCATTGAGCAAGTCCGAGGGTGGGTTCGACGCGCGGCTGGGCAACTCGATCCGCTACGAGACGCCACCTTTGCAGGGGTTTTCGGCGGCGCTTCAGTTTGCAACGCGGGATACGTCCGGCGATCCCAATGGAGGCGACAACGGCGATCGCCTGTCGGAGCTGCGGCACGCGAACGTCACGTCGGCAGGGGGGTTCTACAGCGGCGGACCGGTCGACCTCGGCATCGCCTACGAACGCAATCACCGGATCCGTCCGACCGGGCCCACCGACGACGCTCTGTCGATCACCGGCGGCTACGATTTCGGTACGGTCGCGAGCAACGTCGGACTGCGTGTCGCCGGCGTTTACGAGCGGCTCAACTACGACACGCCGACCGGCAGCCTCGAGCGTGACTTCTACGGACTATCGACCACGATTTCGGTCGGCGACGGAACGTTCTATGCATTCTGGGGCAAGGCAGCTGACGGCAAAGGCAGCGCGATCGACGGCACGACGATAGGCGCGTTGGTCAAGGGCGCGGACACGTCGAGCCAGCAATGGGAGTTTTCGTACAGTTACACGCTGTCGCTGCGCACGATGCTCTACGCCGGATGGGTGAAGATCGACAACCAGGCGAACGCCGCTTATACGTTCAACATCAACCCTTATCCGGTCGCGCCCGGCGCGCGGCCGACGGGGATCGTGTTCGGCATCGCTCATTTTTTCTGACGCTGGCGTCGGACCCGGTCGGTCAGTCGTTCGTGCTCTCCCATGCCTGCAGCGCGTCGAGCCGGGCCGCCCGGATGCGCTGCGGCAGCTCGGGCGCATCGGGAAACGCCGCGGCAATCGCACCGGCATCGACGCCGCGCACGACCTTGAGCGCAGCACGAAGTCGCTCTCCCGGCGCATAGTTTTCGGCCCGGCGGCCGGGGCGGGACAGCGCGTCGGCGGCGCAAGCGCGCAACAGGCCGTCGAGGCGCTCGGGCCGGCGCAGCGCGTCCGCCGCCAGCAAGATGTCGAGCAAGGTCGTCGCGCGAAGCTCCTGCGCCCGATGCACGTCGGCGTGATAGCGCGCGACCAGGCGCGCAAGCTCGGCGCAGTCGGCCGGAACGCGCAGGCGCTCGCTTAAGTGTTGCGCGAGTGCAACGCTGCGCGCCTCGTGGGCGATGTGCCGCGGCCACTTCGCGCGTTCGGTGGTCGCCTTGCCCAGATCGTGTGCGAGCACCGCATAGCGCACCGGCAGAGGATCGCCGGCGGCGGCGGAGAAATCCAGCGCCAGCATCAGGTGCACGCCGGCGTCGAGCTCCGGATGATGGGTCGGGGGCTGAGGTACGCCGAACAGCGCATCGACTTCCGGCAACAGTTGGCCCAGCGCTCCGCAGCGTCGCAGCACTTCGAAAAACTGCGACGGACGCGCTTCCATCAGCGCTTTGGCGAGCTCCTGCCAGACGCGCTCGGGGGTCAGGGTCGAGAGCTCGCCGCCCGCGGCGATTGCGCGCAGCAAGGCTTCGGTCTCCGGCGCGACGCCGAAGTCGAACCGCGCCGCAAAGCGCGCGACGCGCAGCACGCGCAACGGATCCTCGGCGAATGCCGCGCTGACGTGGCGCAGGATGCCGGCGCGCAAGTCGGCGATACCGCCATGCGGATCGATAAAGGTGCCATCGCTGTCGCGCGCGATGGCGTTGATCGTCAGATCGCGTCGCGCAAGATCCGCCTCGAGCGTCACGTCGGGTGTTGTATGAAAGACAAAGCCGCGATAACCGCGGCCGCTCTTGCGCTCGGTTCGCGCCAACGCGTACTCGTCGTTGGTTTCGGGATGCAGAAAGACCGGAAAGTCGCTGCCGACCGGACGGTAGCCCGCGGCGACCATCTGTTCGGGCGTAGCGCCGACGACGACGAAATCGCGATCGGCGACCGCGCGGCCGAGAAGCTCGTCGCGCACCGACCCGCCGACGCGGTAGACCTTCACCGCCTAGCCGCGCTGCGAGCGCATCCGTCCGTAGCGGGTTCTCGGCGCTGCGGCGGCGATGTACGTCGGCGCGATCGCTTCGAGCGCCGCCGGAGGACCTCCGAGCAACGCCGGGAAGGGGCAATCGCAGACATTGTCGCGCCGCATCGAGGCCAGGTTGTCGCGGCTCATCAGCTTGCCCGGCAGCCGCTCCAGCACGAGCGCCTGCAGCTTCGACAGGCCGGGGCCGAGCGCGACGATCGGACGCCGGTAGCCGGTGAGCTCGCCGACATAGGAGACCAGCTGCCGCAGCGTGTAGACGGTCGGCCCGCACAGCGGATAGCGCCGGCCGCGAGTCGCGTCTTCGTCGAGCGCGCGCAGATACGCGCTCGCCACGTCGTCCACCCCGATCGGCTGGAAGCGCGCCCCAGCGCAGGCCAGCGCGATGACTGGCAGCAGATGTTGCAGCCTGGCGAACAGATTGAGGAACGAATCCTCGCGCCCGACGATGATCGACGGCTGAAAGATCGTCCACTGCAGCCCGGATGCGGCGATCAGCTCCTCGGCTTCACCCTTGCTGCGCAGGTACCCGCTTGGCGCCTCGCGGTCCGCGTTGAGCGCGCTCATGTGCAGCAGCCGCGGGACCGAGCTGTCGCGGCACGCCGCGATCAGCTTGCGCGGCAGCTCGACATGGACTCGATTGAAGTCGCCGCGCCGGGATTCGTTGAGGATGCCCACCAGATTGATCGCCGTCGCGGCGCCGCGGACCAGGCCCGCGAGCGCCGCCGGGTCGTGCACGTCGGCCTCGACGACGTCGACCGTCGGCAACAGAATCAGGTGCCTTGCGCGCTCGCGGCTGCGGGTCGGGACCACGACGCGGTTGCCTGCGGCCACCAGCCGCGCGACCAGATGCCGGCCGACAAAGCCGCTGCCGCCGAGGACGACGACAGTCGCGCCATTCATGGCAGCGCGCCCTGATCGGCCGAAGCCACCGGCGAGCCGGCCGCTGCGCCGCGCGGCGTGACGACTCCCAACCGATCGGTGAGCGTGACATAAGGCAGGCCGAGTTGCGCCTGATAGAACATCGCGTTAGCCATCACTTTCTTGACGTAATCGCGCGTCTCGTTGAAGGGGATCGTCTCGGCGTAGATCGCGCCTTCGATCGGCGCGGCGCCGCGCCAACTCTGCGCTCGCCCCGGTCCGGCGTTGTACGCCGCGGTCGCCAGCACTGCCAGCCCGTCGAGGCGGTCGAGCACATGGCGAAGATAATACGTGCCGAAGCGGGCGTTGATCTCGGGCTCTCCGAGCTGCGCGATGCGATAGTCGCTGCGGTGGGTCTGTCGGGCGACCCACCGCGCGGTCGGCGCCATCAGCTGCATCAGGCCGACCGCCCCTGCGCTGGAGATGACGTCGGCGGCGAATCGGCTTTCCTGCCGCGTCAGCCCGAAAACCCAGGCCTCGTCGAGGCCCATTTCGCGCACCGCCGAGCCGATCGCCTCGCGATAAGGGGTCTGGTAGCGCAAACCGAAATCGTGCCGCCGTTGCGTCCGGTCCGCGGTGTTGATCGAGCGATCGTACAACCCGTTCCGGCGCGCGAACTCCGCTGCGAGCAAAAGAGATCGATCATCTGCGCCGCGAACGACGTAGGTCCATTCGCGCTGCGCCTCGGATCGCATGCCGAGCGCGGCAAGCTTCAGCACGCGTCGCACGGCGGGACGCGCGCCGAACGCGGCGAGCGCGTCGTCGTCGATCGGCAGCGGCTCGCTGACCGGCATGATCGACGCTCCGATCGCGTCGGCGGCCAGAAAGCCGTAGAAATTCGGCTCGGCTGCCAGGCTGCCGAACAGCCGGAGCGAGTCTTCGTTGCGCGACTCCGCCTCGAACGCGCGCGCCTTCCAGTAGCGCCACGCGGGCTCCTGCACCTGGCTTTCCGGCATCGCATCGATCGCGCGAGCCACGTCGCGCCACGCAAGCACGCGCAGCGCGGCGCGCACGCGCCATTCACGCTGCGTCTCGTTCAGCGGAGCATCGCCGACCTCGCGGTACCAGGCGTTCGCCTCGGGCAACAACTGCCTGGAAGCGTTGTAGGCGACGAGCAGGTTGCCGTAGCGACGGTCCGCCTCAGGGAGGTGGATACACCAGCGAACCCAGGCGCGATGCGCCGCTTCGGCATCGCTCTTGGCGACCCGATCGAGCGCGTAGAGTGCAAGCTCGCGGCCGCCGCGGGTGGCGAATCGAAACTCGCCTTTGGCCACCGCACTCGCGGGGTTGCGCTCGACGCGATCGTATTCGGCGGCAGCGGGTCGCTCCCTGGGCGGCAGCTCGCCCATCAGCCGCGCCGCTAGCCGCGGATTCCCTGCCTCGTGCGCCAGGCGAAAGCGGTTCCAGATATCGGCCGGCGTGATCTGACCCCTCGCCTCCAATTCCAGGAACAGGGGCAGGCACGATTCAGGCTGGTCGCGTCCATTGAACCAGTATTGGCGCGCGTCCGCGAGCGCCCCTTCGGCATCCGATCCATGGCGCCACTGCAACGCAAAGCACGCCAGCTCGGTATCCTCACCGTTGCGCTTCGGATACTCGAGCGCGAACTCGCTCCAAAGCGCGCGCTTGCCCAGCGATTTCAGCCATTCGCCGCGCAACGTATCGGCCAGCGGCGTACCGTCGTAGCGCTCCAGAAACGAGCGCATGCGCTCCGGCGACGCGTCGTCGAGACCCAGATGCAGCTGCCAGTAGTCGACATAGGACTCGAGCAAGTGGCCTTTGACCCGCGGGGCGATCCGGTCGAGCGCCGCAACGTT
This sequence comes from uncultured beta proteobacterium, assembly GCA_963828665.1. GTDB lineage: Bacteria > Pseudomonadota > Gammaproteobacteria > Burkholderiales > Casimicrobiaceae > PALSA-1003. The sequence goes on along the minus strand of CAWHFL010000009.1, from coordinate 372,337 downwards.
GCCGGCCTGGAACGCGTCGCGCGCGGCAAGAAAATCGGTGTCGGTCGGCTGAGCGCGCAGCGCCGCGGCGAAGACGCCGACGGCGAAGAATACGAGGTAGCGCAGGAGTGGTCGCGGAGCAGTCGACATGAGCATGAGCGCAATTATCCCCCATTGTCGAGGCTCGTCGACGCCGGAGTGCCAATGTGCCGTCCTGCGGGGAACGTGAGGCGGCCGATGGTAAAATCAACACCTGCCGGCAGACCCGAGGCCGCGAAGCGAAGGACATCGATGGCGCGACAGCAAAAGGCCGTTCAGGTCGGCGTGGTCATGGGCAGCGACAGCGATTGGGACGTGATGCAGCACGCCGTCGCACAGCTTGCAGCATTCGGCATCGCGTATGAAACCAGGGTCGTATCCGCGCATCGCACGCCCGACGCGATGTTCGCTTACGCCAACGGTGCCGCGGCTCGCGGGCTCAACTGCATCATCGCCGGCGCAGGCGGTGCCGCGCACCTGCCGGGAATGCTCGCCGCCAAGACGCCGCTGCCAGTGCTCGGCGTCCCGATTCCAACGCGTCATCTGAACGGCGAAGATTCACTGCTTTCGATCGTGCAGATGCCCAAGGGCGTGCCGGTCGCGACCTTCGCGATCGGCGAGGCGGGCGCTGCGAATGCGGCGCTTTTCGCGGTCGCGATGCTTGCGCGAGGCGACGCCCGACTGACCAAGAAGCTCGCCGAGTTCCGCGCCGCCCAGACGACGGCGACGAGCGCGATGACCTTGCCGCCGAAACCCCGCGCGAAGTGATCCCCCCGGGCTCATGGCTCGGATTGCTCGGCGGCGGGCAGCTGGGCAGGATGTTTTGCATGGCCGCGCAAAGCATGGGCTATCGCGTCGCCGTGCTCGATCCCGGCGACGAGAGCCCCGCCGGATCGGTCGCCGACCGGCACATCCGCGCCCACTACGCCGACCGTCATGGCCTGGCGACGCTGGCCGAGTTGGTCGCCGCGGCGACGACGGAGTTCGAAAACGTTCCGGCGGCGAGCCTCGAGTACCTTGGGTGCCGTGCGCGGGTCACGCCGGCGGCGGACAGCGTGGCCATCGCGCAAGACCGCATCCGCGAAAAGCAGTTCCTCGCCAAAAACGGTTTCGCGGTGACGCCGTTCGCCGTGCTGGCAACCGAGGCTGATGCGCGATCGATCGACCCGGCGCTGGTGCCCGGCATCGTGAAGAGCGCGCGCCTGGGCTACGACGGCAAGGGCCAGATTCGCATCGACGATGTGGCTCACGTCCCGGGGGCGTTCGCCGCGATGGGCGCCGCTCCCTGCGTGCTCGAGCGTCTGGTCGCGTTGACCTGCGAGTTGTCGGTGATCGTGGCGCGCAACGACCGCGGCGAGGCCACGACCTGGCCGGTCGCTGAAAATCGTCATCGCGACGGCATCCTGGACTCGAGCATCGTGCCCGCCCGGATCGCGCCCGCGCTTGCGGCCGAGGTCCGCACCATCGCGCTCGAGGTCGCCGCGGCGCTCGATTACCGCGGCATATTGTGCGTCGAGCTTTTTGTCGTCGTCGACGGACGCCTCCTGGTCAACGAAATTGCGCCCCGTCCGCACAACAGCGGCCACTACACGATCGACGCCTGCGTCACCTCGCAGTTCGAGCAGCAGGTGCGGATTCTCGCCGACCTGCCGCTCGGCGACACGCGTGCGCACAGCGCCGCGGTGATGATCAACCTCCTCGGCGACATCTGGTTCGATGCGGCATCCGGCGCGTCGGACGCCGGCCAGTGCGAGCCCGATTGGCGCGCGGTGCTCGAAGTCCCCGAGGCCAAGCTCCACCTCTATGGGAAAGATGAGGCGCGGCGCGGTCGGAAGATGGGGCACGTGACCTGCGTTGCGCCGACCCTCGACCAAGCGCTGGCCGCGGCTCGCACGATCCGGCGACGGCTTCGCCTCCCCGACGACGGCGGGCTATGAGCGCGCCGCTTGACGGCGTGCGCGTACTCGACCTCTCGCGCCTGCTGCCCGGGCCGGCGTGCACGCTGCATCTGGCCGATCTCGGCGCCGACGTGGTCAAGGTCGAGGATACCGGGGCCGGTGACTACGCGCGCTCGCTGGGGCTGCCGCCGGCCTGCGGCCGCGCCGAGCCGGACGCGCCGTCGGCGTTCTTTCGGATGGTCAATCGCAACAAGCGCAGCGTCGCACTCGACCTCAAAGCCGCCGCCGGGCGCGACGCCTTTCTCCGATTGGCGCGGCGCGTTGACGTGATCGTCGAGAGCTTCCGTCCGGGTGTGGTCGACCGGCTCGGTGTCGGCTACGCGGCCGTCGCCGCGATCAACCGGCGCATCGTCTACTGCTCGATCAGCGGATACGGCCAGACAGGACCGTATCGGGATCGACCGGGCCACGACATCAACTATCTAGGCTATGCCGGAGTCCTCGACCAGACCGGAGTCGCCGGCGGGCCGCCGGCGCTATCGAATCTCCAGGTCGCCGACTTGCTGGGCGGCGCCATGAATGCCTCGACGGCGATTCTCGCAGCGCTGTTTGCCGCCTCGCGCACCGGCACGGGCACCTACGTCGACATCGCGATGACCGAGGGCGCACTGGCCCACAACATCTTTGCGCTGCACGCCATCGAGACGCTCGGGCGCTCCCGGGCCCGCGGGTCCGACCTTCTGACGGGCGGCGTCCCTTGCTATGGCGTCTACGCGACGCAGGACGGTCGTCATCTCGCCGTAGGCGCCCTCGAGGAAAAATTCTGGCGCGCGCTGTGCGAGGCGCTGGGGCGACCCGACCTTATTGCCGGGCAGCTCGCGACCGAAGCCGCCGGCGAGGCCGTCCGGCAACAACTGGCGGCGATTTTCGCGCAGCAAACGCAGGCACACTGGGTCGAGAGATTCGCCGGCCTCGACTGCTGCGTGACGCCGGTGCTCTCGCTCGACGAGACGCTTGTCGATCCGCAGGTGCGAGCGCGCGACATGGTCGTCACTGGCAGCGACGGCACGCGGCAATACGCGCCCCCCTTCCGGCTCACCGGCCATACATTCAGCATTGGACGCGACGCGCCCCGCCAAGGCGAGCATTCGGAGGAAGTCCTGCGCGAATCAGGCTTCGCCGACGAGGAAATCGCCGCGCTCACGAAGCCGCACAATCGCTGAAGCCCGGGCCGCCGCCCGGCTTCTGGCGGGTTTTCGAAGTCGGAACCGTGTTGAAGCATACAACTTGCCGATCAGCGTCCGACGGATTAAAGTCCCGCCAAGCAGCACTGAACAGCTGCGCCTGCCACGTGTGCGGATCGGCCGCACAGGTTTGGGAGGCGGAACGTCGACAGGAGGCATGATGAGATTCCGCTTGAAAGTCACAGTGGCGCTGCTGACGCTGGCCGCATGGCCGTTCGTCGGGCAGGCTGCTGAACTCGAAACCCTGGGCGCGATGCACCCGACCCGCATTGCTGTTGATTGGCAACCGATCCCCCAGACGGGGCCCAAGGCCGACCAGGTCAAGCAGAACCTGGCCAAGATCAAGCTGCCGGCGGGATTTCATATCGCTCTCTACGCGCTGGTGCCGGACGCCCGTCACATCGCCGTCGGCCCACAAGGCGTCGTGACCTTCGTCGGCACGCGCAAGTCCAAAGTCTGGGCGGTTACCGATCGCGCCCGCAGTGGCGTCGGCGACGAGGTGAAGGAATTTGCTCCGACCTTGCCGAAGAATATTCCCAATGGTCCCTGTTTCTCCAAGGACGGTTTTCTCTACATCGTCGAGCAGAACCGCGTGCTTGAATATCCGGCGGCCGAGTTCTTCTACGAAAGCCCGGACGTCGTCGCGAGCCCGGTCGTCCCTGAGGGCGAGTTGATTCCGAAGGACGAGGAAAGCTACAACCACACGGCCCGCCCTTGCCGTATCGGGCCCGACAACAAGCTCTACATCCAGCTCGGCCAGCCGTACAACGTGCCCGCCAAGGATAAGCTGGACCTGTACCACAAGGTCGGCATGATGGGCATCATCCGCATGGACCGTAACGGCAAGAACCGCGAAGTCTATGCCACGGGACTTCGCAATGCGGTCGGCATGGACTTCAATCCGAAGGACAAGACTCTCTGGACCAACGACAACCAGGTCGACGGCATGGGGGACGACCAGCCTCCCGGTGAGATGAACCGCATTGCGAAGGGAGGACTCGACTTCGGCTTCCCGTGGTACGGCGGCGGACATACGCGCACCAACGAATACAAGAATGACACGCCGCCCGCGGGAGTCGTATTCCCCGAAGTCGAACAGGTTGCTCATGCAGCCGACCTGGGACTGATGTTCTACACGGGCACGATGTTCCCCAAGAAGTACCAGGGCGCGATCTTCTCCACGCAACATGGGTCGTGGAACCGGACCGTGCCCGCCGGCGCCCGCGTAATGGTCACGTTCCTCAAGGAAGACGGTCACGTCGCAGGAAAGTCCGAGCCGTTTGCCGAAGGCTGGAACGACAATGGCTATTACCTGGGTCGTCCGGTGGACGTCGCCGAGATGCATGACGGCTCGCTGCTGGTCTCGGACGATCTGGTTGGAGCGCTCTATCGCATCTGGTACGACGGCAAGTGAGCGTTCAATCGACGAGGATGGCTCCGGCGTTACGCCGGAGCCATCCTGTTTTCCTTCGCGGCTCGTCGCCGCAAGACAGTCATGCGTGCTGAGCTACCGAAGCCCCCGCTGCAGTGCGTCGCCATTTTCGCGTCGCTGTTGCTGATCGCCCCCAGTGGCGGGGCCCGCGCTGCCGGTGACGTCAAGGCCGGTCGAGGCAAGGCGCTCGCGTGTCAGGCCTGCCATGGGATCGACGGCATGTCGAAGGTGCCGGATGCGCCCAATATTGCTGCACAGCCCGAACCCTATCTAGCCGCGCAGCTGCAGGCTTTCAAATCCGGCGCGCGCAGGAATGAGACGATGTCAGTGGTCGCGCAAACGCTTTCGGACAAGGACATCGACGATCTCGCCGCCTACTTTTCAGCCATCGAAGCCAAGGTCGTCAAGCTTCCTGGCCAATAGCGCCCTTCGGTCGCGCCTATGTTGGCCAGCGCACCGTCCCCCGGTCCGATCGAGCGTACAAAGGACTCTGTTCAATCGGACACACGAGGACTTCCCATGATCAAGAAAGTACTTTTTGTCAGCATGGTCGCCGCATCGGTCGTCGCCATCTCGGCACCGGTCGCTGCTGCCGTTTACGTGCAGATCGCGCCGCCGGCGTTGCAAGTCGAAACCGTTCCCGCGCCGCGCCATGGTTATATCTGGGCGCCAGGATACTGGAACTGGCGAGGCAATCATCATGTGTGGGCCAAGGGGACGTGGGTGCGCGAGCGTCCAGGCTATGCGTATCACTCCCCCACCTGGGTCGAGCGCAACGGCCGCTGGTCGATGGAGCGTGCCCGCTGGGCGCGCGGCGACCGTGACGGCGATGGCGTATCCAATCGCGCCGACAGTCAGCCGGACAACCCCCGCCGCAACTAGGCGCGAAGTACCAACCGCTGAATGCGGCCGGCGCAATCGCGCTGGCCGTATTCATTTGCCGTCCGGAAAACCATCCGCCCGGTGAGCGCGACGGCTCTACCATCGCACATCGCCGCGAACAATCGGGCTGAAGTCACTTCCGCTTGCCGCTTTCGCGCTCGACGCCGACCGGCAAGTCTGCGACGCGAGCCATCTCAGGGTCGGCGAAGCGACAGCCCTGGGCGACGTATTCGGCGACCATCGCGGTCGCATCGGCGCCCCAGAACAGCTGCTCGCCGATCGCCAGTGTCGGCACGCCGAATACGCCGCGCGCAATCGCCTCGTCGGTGTTGCGCCGGAGCGCTTCCTTGACGTCCGGCGACTCGATGCGGGCGGCCGCGTCGGACACATCGACCTGGGTCATCAGCTCCGCCCACTCGATCGGCAAGTCGCCCAGGCGGCCATCACGCCAGACAAAGCGGAAGATGCGCCGGATGACGTTCGGGTCGGCGTCGGACGCGATCGCCAGCCGCAACAGCGGCAGCGGATTGAACGGATGCACCGGCGGAAACTTGAGCGGCACGCCGAGGCGCTTGGCCTGCCATGCGACGAACTGGTAGGTGAAGCGCCGCTTGGCGGGGATTTCCGCGGGCCCCTTATGCCCGTACGCCTTGAGCAGGCCGGCGAACAGGACCGGACGGTAGCGTATGCGCATCGAGCGCTCGAGTTGCGGCAATTGCTCGCACTGCAGGTACGAGAACGGCGAGACGAAATCGAAATACCAGTCAGCGCTCGCCATCGCGTTCATTCAGGGTTAAATGACGTGCCCCGATGGCCGCGCCGAATTGCGCGCGCCGCGTCGCCAAAGTCGCCAACAGCGCGCGCTTGCGTTGCTCCGACAAGTCGATCCAGCCAGCGATCTCGTCCAGCGTACGATAGCAGCCGGCACACAGGCCGGTCGCGGAATCGATCGTGCACACGCTCGTGCATGGCGATGCGACATCGGCGCTGCCGGAACGCGTCATGCGGTTGCCGGCAGAGGCTGCCGCGCGTCGAGCGCGCGCGCCACGCGCGAGGCCGGTTGCCGTCCGAGAAACTCGCAGATATACCGGCCGGCGATGCGCAAGCGCGTCATGTCGACGCCGGTTTCGATATCGAGACCCTCGAGGAGGTACAGCAAGTCCTCGGTAGCGACGTTGCCCGTTGCGCCCTTGGCGTACGGACATCCCCCGAGGCCGGACACGGAGCTGTCGAACGTGGCGACGCCGGCCTCCATCGCCGCGTATACGTTGGCGATCGCCTGGCCGTAGGTGTCATGAAAGTGTCCGGCCAGAGCGTCGACCGGGACGGCATCGGCGACGGTCGCGATCAGGCGCTCCGTTCTGCCCGGCGTGCCCGTGCCTATCGTGTCGCCGAGCGAAATTTCGTAGCAGCCCATCGCGTGCAAAGCCGCCGCGACTTCGCGCACTGCCGATGACGCGATCTCGCCTTCATAGGGACAGTCGAGCACGCATGAGATGTAGCCGCGCACGCGAACGCCTCGTGCCTTGGCCGCGGCGGCAACCGGACGCGCGCGCTCCAGGCTTTCGCCGATCGAGCAGTTGATGTTCTTTTGCGAAAAGGTTTCCGACGCAGCGACGAATACCGCGACTTCATCGGCGCCGGCCGCGAGCGCGGCCTCGAACCCCTTGAGGTTCGGCGTCAGCACCGGATAGCGCACGCCGGCCTTGCGCCGGATTGCCGACATTACCTCCGCATTGTCGGCCATCTGCGGCACCCATTTGGGCGAAACAAAGCTGGTCGCTTCGATCGCCGGAAGGCCCGCGTCGGTCAGGCGGTCGATCAGTCCGACCTTGACCTCGGTCGGAACGATGGCTTTTTCGTTCTGCAAGCCGTCGCGCGGCGCGACATCGACAATGCGCACGCGTCTGGGCAGCCTGCTGCTGGTTGAGGGTCCGGTCGAAGGCATCGATTCAGCAGTCGCGCTCGCGGTCGACGACGCCGGTGATCGGCAACCCGGCCTCGAGCCTGGCTATCTTGGCAGCGATCTGCGCCACCGACTCTTCGACCAGCGTGACCGCCGACACGTGGGGTGTGATGCTGATGCGCGGATGATGCCAGAAAGCATGCGCGGCCGGTAAGGGCTCGTCGTGAAAGACATCCAGCGTCGCGCCGCCGAGCCGGCCCTGATCGAGCAGCGCGAGGAGATCCTCGTCGACAATCAGTGCGCCGCGCGCAACGTTGACCACGTGCGCGCCGATGGGCAACTGCGACAGTGCGCGGCGATCGAGCAGGCCGCGGGTCTCGCGCGTCAGCGGCAGCAGACAGACCAGTACCCGGCAACGGGCGAGAAACGCATCGAGCTCGGCGCGGCCGGCGTAGCTGTCGACGCCAGCGACGATTTTCCGTGTCCGGCTCCACCCCGCGAGCGGAAACCCGAACGGCCGGACTGCCGCGGCGACGGCACTGCCCAGGACACCGAGGCCGAGAATGCCGACGCCGAATTGCCGCTTGTCCTGCCGCGCGCGCGGGCGCCAGACTCCGGCGCGCTGCGACTCGGCATAAGCGTCGAGCTCGCGGTACTGGCGAAGCACCGCGTGGACGACGTATTCGCTCATCTGCTCCGCCATGCCGGCATCCTCGATCCGCACGACGGGCACGCCAGCCGGCAGGGCCTGGCCTGCGGCCAGCGTGTCGATGCCGGCGCCGAGGTTGAATATCGCTTTGACCGATCCGAGCTGGCGCAGCAGGTCCGCCGGCGGCTTCCACAGCAGCGCGTAGTCGATCCCTTGCGGCAGCCGCGCCTGCGCGGCCTCGTCAGGCAAATGCGAGCATGCATGCACGCTTGCCCCCGGAAACGCGCGCGCCAGAGCGGCGAGCCATGCCGCACCGTTGCCGGCGGCGCTGCAAAAAATAAGATTCAAGCTTTGTCCGCTTCGGCTTCGACATCGATCAGGTCCGCGCCTTCAGGCACCTGGTCTCCCTGGCGGTAATGGATGGCGCTGACGATGCCCGCGGTCGGTGCGACGATCGTGTGCTCCATCTTCATCGCCTCGAGTATCAGCAGCGGCGCGCCGCGCGACACCGCGTCGCCCGGCTTGACCAGAACGGCGACGATCGCACCCGACATCGGCGCGGTGAGGTGGCCCCCCTGCCGTGGCTCCTCGTCTGCGTGCGCCAGCGGATCGAGCAGGCGCAAGCGGTGCGCTTCGCCGCCGCAGAACACATGGCGCTCGTCTCCCAGCGGCATGACCTCGGCGGCCACATGCACACCGGCGATGTCAAACGCCGGCGACCCGCGCCCCGTCGCGACCGATGCGGACATCGACTCGCCAAGTGCGTCGACGATCCACGCGTCGCCCGCAGCGCGCACGCTGACCGGATACGCGGCGTCGTCGACCGCGTAGGTCAGCGTGATGGCCCGCTCGCTGTTGAGCCACCAGTCTTCGCTGGCGTGCCAGGGCGAATAGGGGTCGGGCGATGACGCCGCGGAGGCAGCTGCGCGTTCGCGCCGTCGCGCAATCTCGGCCAGCGCCGCAACGGCCAGCGTCGTCGCCGACGGCGCCGTCGCCGGCGGGAACAAATCGGCGTGGTGGCGCGCGATCAATCCGGTATCGAGCTTGCCCCCGGCAAACGCCGGATGCGCGATCAGGCGCCGCAAAAACGCAACGTTGGTCGCGACGCCGACGACGCGATACTGTGCCAGCGCGTCGGCAAGACGGGAGAGCGCCTCGGGCCGATCGGCGCCGGAGGCGATGAGCTTGGCGAGCATCGGATCGTAATAGCGACTGATGTCGTCGCCGGCGCGCACGCCGCTGTCGATTCGGACGTGCTCCGACGGCAGAGGCGCGTCAAGGTGGGCGATGTGCCCGGTCGACGGCAGGAAGCCGTGTTCCGGGTCCTCGGCGTAGATCCGCGCCTCGATCGCATGGCCGACGATCTCTATTTCGGACTGCAGGCGCGGCAGCCGCTCGCCGGCCGCGATGCGCAGTTGCCATTCGACCAGGTCGAGGCCGGTGATCATCTCGGTCACCGGATGCTCGACCTGCAGGCGCGTGTTCATCTCCATGAAGTAGAACGCACCGGTGCCCGCGCCCTCGACGATGAACTCGACCGTTCCTGCCCCGACGTATCCGATCGCTTTGGCTGCCGCAATCGCCGCAGCCCCCATTTCGGCGCGCCGCGCCGCGCTCATTCCGGGAGCCGGTGCTTCCTCGACGACCTTTTGATGCCGTCGTTGCACCGAGCAATCGCGCTCGAACAGGTGGATACACTCGCCCTGCGTGTCGGCGAAAACCTGCATTTCGATATGCCGCGGCTGCTCTAGGTATTTCTCGAGCAACATCGTTTCGTCGCCGAAGCCCGCCTTTGCCTCGCGCCGTGCGGAGCCGAGTGCCGCGACGAAATCTTCGGATCGCTCGACGACGCGCATGCCTTTGCCGCCGCCGCCCGCCGACGCCTTGATCAGCACGGGGTAGCCGATCGCATCGGCCTCTCGGCGCAGCAGCGCATCGTCCTGATCGGCACCGTGGTAACCGGGAACCAGCGCGACGCCGGCGCGACCCATGATCGTCTTGGACTCGGCCTTCGAGCCCATCGCCCGGATCGCCGCCGGTGGAGGTCCGATGAAAACGAGTCCTGCCGCTGCGACGGCGGCGGCGAACCCGGCGTTCTCGGAAAGAAATCCGTAGCCAGGATGGATCGCCTGCGCCCCGGCCTGCTTCGCAATCGCGATGATCCTGTCGCCGCACAGATAACTCTCCCGCGGCGGCGGCGGACCGATCCGGTAGGCCTCGTCGCAGCTCTCGACGTGCAGCGCCCCGGAGTCGGCATCCGAGTAGACGGCAACGGTGCGCACGCCCATGCGTCGCGCAGTGCGGGCTACGCGGCAGGCGATCTCGCCGCGATTGGCGATGAGTATCTTGCCGAACATCGAATGAGCCGTCCTCGAGGCTTTCACGCTTCGGGTCGTCCGGCGGCGGCGCCGAACCAGCGTCGGATCTTCTCGATCATCGCGCGGAGCACGCGCACGAGCCTCGGCAGCATCCAGATCGCCAGCGCGATAAGCAGCGCCAGCACGATAAAGAAGCCGACTGGATGCGCGAGTGCCAAGTACATCAACACGCCCACCAGCATGTCTTCGCCAAACGATGCGGCCCAGTTCGAGAACGGCTCGGGCGAGGTATTGATCAGCAGCCGTGCACCCGACTTGGTGAAGTGACTGCCGGCCGCCAGCGTCCCGCCGAGAATCGCGGCGGTCAGCGTCCACGCCGGCGGCGAATCGCCGAAAACGCTGGCTGCGAGCGCGGCACCCGCAGGGATACGCACGAACGTATGCAACGCATCCCACAACGAGTCGAATCCGGGAACCTTGTCGGCGAAGAACTCGGCGATCACCATGAATCCCGAAGCAGCGAGCACCATCGGATGTGAAAGGATCCGCAAATGCTCGGGCAGCTCGTACCATCCGGCGAAACCGATGGCGCCCGTGATGAACAGCACTGCGTAGAGGCGGATGCCGCTGGCCCAACCGAGCGCCGCGGCGAGCGCGACCAATTGCCAGGTGTCGAAGTGGTCCATCGGCGCGCCGGCTATTCGCCTCGCGGCACCCACGACGCCTTGCGCTTGCCCAGGAACGCGTCCACACCCTCCTTGGCTTCGGGCGAAGCGCGCACGCGTGCGATACGGCGCGCTGTGTCGGCGATCAATCTCGCATCGATCCGCCGCGACGCTACCGCGCGGATCAGGTCCTTGCACTCGGCTTGCGCGGCGGGACCGGTGATCAGCAGCGCGCCGAGGATCTCGTTGATCCTCGCATCGAGCTCCGGCAGCGGGACCAACTCGTGCAGCAAGCCTAGCCGATAGGCTTCGTCGGCGCCGAAACGCTCGCCGGTCAGAAAGTACCGCCGCGCCGCCCGCGCGCCGATCGCCTCGATGACGTAGGGACTGATGGTCGCGGGAATCAGGCCCAGGCGCGCCTCGGACAGCGCGAACGTCGCCTCGGGCGTGCCTAGCGCAATGTCGCAGCATGCGACCAGGCCGACGCCGCCGCCGTACGCCGCGCCGTGCACCCGTGCGATCGTCGGCTTCGACATCCGATTCAGCGTCGCGAGCATCCGGGCCAGCGCGTTGGCATCGGCCAGGTTCTGCGCGCGCGAGTACCCCGCCATTTCGCGCATCCAGTTGAGATCCGCGCCGGCGCAAAAGCCCTTGCCCGCACCGGCCAGCACGACCGCGCGCACGTCCGGGTCGCGGTCGAGGCGCCGCAGCGCGGCGCTCAGCTCGCTGATCAGCTTCTGGTCGAACGCGTTGTGCACCTCGGGACGGTTGAGCGTCAGCACCGCGATCGCCGGACGCAGCTCGAGCTCGATTCGCGTCAGCGTCGTCTCTGCGGCGGGCTTTGGTCGGCCGGTCCCGGCGCTTGCTGTTCTGGGCACTCTCGCCACGCCTACATCCTGAACACGCCGAAGCGGGTCGGCTCGACCGGTCGGTTCAGTGCCGCGGAGATCGCGAGTGCCAATACCCGCCGCGTATCGGCAGGATCGATCACGCCGTCGTCCCAGAGCCGGGCACTCGCATAGTACGGATGACCCTCACGCTCATACTGCTCGCGCAGCGGCGTCTTGAATGCCGCCTCGTCGTCGGCGCTCCAGACGCCCCCTCTGGCTTCGATCGCGTCGCGTCGTATCGTCGCCAGCACCGTCGCCGCCTGCTCGCCGCCCATCACCGAAATCCGGGCATTCGGCCACATCCAGAGGAAGCGCGGATTGAACGCACGGCCGCACATGCCGTAGTTCCCAGCGCCGTAGCTGCCGCCGATGATCACCGTGAACTTGGGCACTCGGGTGCACGAGACGGCGGTCACCATTTTCGCGCCGTCGCTGGCGATGCCGCCGGCTTCGTATTTCCGGCCGACCATGAATCCGGTGATGTTCTGCAGGAAGACCAGCGGCGTGCCGCGCTGGCTGCACAACTCGATGAAGTGCGCGCCTTTCTTCGCCGATTCCGAATAGAGCACGCCGTTGCTGGCGACGATGCCCACGAGATAGCCGGACAGGCGGGCGAAGCCGGTGACCAAGGTCGTGCCGTAGCGCGCCTTGAACTCGTCGAACTCGCTGCCGTCGACGATGCGGGCGATGAGTTCGTGGACGTCGTACGGCTTCTTGATGTCGGCGTTGATGACGCCGTAGAGCTCGTCGGCGGGATACAGCGGCTCGCGCGGCGGCACGACGTCGGCCGGCGCGGGCTTGACCCGATTGAGGTTGCCGACGATGCGGCGCGCAATCGAGAGCGCGTGCGCGTCGTTCTGCGCGAAGTGATCGGCGACGCCGGAGATCCGCGTGTGCACGTCGGCGCCGCCCAGCTCTTCGGCGCTGACGATCTCGCCGGTGGCCGCCTTGACCAGCGGCGGACCGGCCAGGAAGATCGTCCCTTGCTCGCGCACGATGATTGATTCATCCGACATCGCCGGCACGTAGGCTCCTCCGGCCGTGCATGAGCCCATGACGACGGCGATCTGCGGGATGCCTTCGGCCGACATCGTCGCCTGATTGAAGAAAATGCGGCCGAAGTGATCGCGGTCAGGAAAAACCTCGGTCTGGTTCGGCAAGTTGGCGCCGCCCGAGTCGACCAGGTAGATGCAGGGCAGCCTGTTCTCGCGGGCGATCTCCTGTGCCCGCAAGTGCTTCTTGACCGTTATCGGGTAGTAGGTGCCGCCTTTGACCGTCGCGTCGTTGCAGACGATCACGCACTCGCGTCCCGACACGCGGCCCACACCGGTGATGATGCCTGCCGCGGCGATATTGTCGTCGTACATCCCGTACGCCGCGAACTGCGAAAGCTCGAGGAACGGCGAGCCCGGATCGAGCAGCGTGCCGACCCGGTCGCGCGGCAACAGCTTGCCTCGGCCGGTATGACGGCTGCGCGCGACGTCGCCACCGCCCTGCTCGATCGCGCGCACCTTGCTCTTCAGGTCGGCGACCAGCGCCTCGAGCGCGCTTCGGTTGGCGACGAAAACCGGATCGCGCGGGTCGAGCCGGGTCTCGATCACGGGCATCGCGTATTCACCTCACCAACCGCCGGTTGCCAGCCAGCGGTCGACTTGCTCGAATCGATCGACGCCCCAGAACGGCTCGCCGTCGACGATGACAAATGGCGAGCCGAAGACGCCCGCAGTGATCGCCTTGTCGTTTTCCACCCTGAGAGCGTCCTTGATCGCCGGGTCGTCGATCGCCGCGCGCGCGGCCGCGGCATCGACGCCGCTCCGCGCCACGATCGCGGCAGCGCGATCCGGATTCGAGATGTCGACGTCGTCGACAAAAAAGGCGCGATAGAGCGCATGCAGCGCGCCGACGGCCAGCTCCGGCTTCGCTCGCTGCAGCCAGAGGACGATGCGCGCCGGCGCCTGCGTCGAAATCGGAAACACCGAGGGCAGGCGGAAAGCCGGAACGCCGTGAAACCGGGCGCTGCGCGCAAAGTCCCGCTTCGCGTAGTCGCCCTTCAGCGGCACCTGCGTCAGCGGTGCGGCCCCGGTCTGCTTGAAAACGACGCCGAGCAGGACCGGATGCCAGGCGACGCTTCGTCCGTGCCGTGCGGCGAGCGCTTCGATCTTCTCCGACCCGATAAAACCGTACGGCGAAGAGAAGTCGAAATAGAAATCGATTGGCGCAGTCATGGAGTTTCCTTCGATCAGGCGGCGAGCGCGCGCCCGATGACGAGGCGCTGGATGTCGCTGGTGCCCTCGTAGATCTGGCAGACTCGCACGTCGCGATAGATGCGCTCGACCGGGAAGTCGGTCACGTAGCCGTAGCCGCCGTGGATCTGGATCGCGTCCGAGCATACGCGCTCGGCCATTTCCGACGCAAAAAGCTTCGCCATCGACGCCTCCTTGAGACAGGGCTCGCCCGCGTCGCGCAAGCTGGCCGCATGCCAGGTCAGTTGGCGGGCGGCCTCGATCTGCGTGGCCATATCGGCGAGGCGAAAGCTGATCGCCTGGTGCTCGATGATCGGCTTGCCGAAGCTTTCGCGTTCACGCGCGTACGAAAGCGCCGCCTCGAACGCAGCGCGCGCCATGCCGACCGACTGCGCGGCGATGCCGATGCGCCCGGCCTCCAGATTGGCCAGCGCAATCCGGTAGCCTTCGCCTTCGCGGCCGAGCAGATTGGCAGCAGGCACCCGGCAGTCGGAGAGCACGACCTGCGCGGTATCCGAGGCGCGCTGCCCGAGCTTGTCCTCGATACGCGCCGCCTCGTATCCCGGCAGCGTAGTGTCGACAATGAATGCCGACATGCCTTTCTTGCCGGCTTTCCTGTCGGTCAGCGCGAACACGATCGCGACGTCGGCGTTCTTGCCCGAGGTGATGAACTGCTTGGTGCCGTTCAGCACATAGTGCCCGCCATCGTCGTCGCGAATGAAATCGGCCCGCGTCGTGATGGCCGCCGCGTCCGAGCCCGTATGCGGCTCGGACAGGCAGAAGCAGCCGATTCTGGCGCCAGTCGCCAGCGGCTTCAGGTACCGGTCTTTCTGCGCCGGCGTGCCGAACGCGAATATCGGGCCGCAGACGACCGAGTTCTGCACGCTGACGATCGTCGAAGTCGCTCCGTCGCCGGCGGCAATTTCCTCCAGCGCCACGGCGAGCGAGACGTAGTCCAGTCCGGCGCCCCCATACGACTCGGGTATGACGATGCCGCAGGCGCCGAGTGCAGCGAGCTCATGCAGCGCGTCGCGCGGAAACGCGTGCTCGCGATCCCACGCGGCCGCAAATGGCGCCAGCCGCTGTTGCGCGAAGTTGCGCATCGTGTCGCGCACCATCTGCTGGGAGTCGCTGAGCAGCATCAGGCGGTGCGCTTATTTTCGCGAGTCGAATGCGAGCCGCACTGCGATGCCGGCGAGCACGACGCCGAGGACCCAGCGCTGGACGGCTGACCAGAGCGGCCGCCGGGCGAGCCAGCCGGTGATTGCACCGGCGGCGAGGACGAAGACCAGGTCGCTCGCGACGCCGATTGTAATCTGCAGCAACCCGAGGACCAATCCCTGCAAGAAAACGCTGCCGCGTGCGGCATCGATGAACTGCGGAAACAGCGCCAGGTAGAACATCGCCACTTTCGGATTCAGCACGCTGGTCAGCAGACCCATGCGGAAAAGTCTGCCCGGGGCGTCGCGGGGCAACTCACGCGGAGCAAACGTGCCGCGTCCTCCGGGCCGCACGGCGTCCCAAGCCAGCCACAGCAGGTATCCGGCACCGGCCAAGCGCAACGCGTCGTAGAGGACGGGGATCGAAAGGAAAATCGCCGATAGTCCAAGGGCCGCGGCGAAGACATGGAAGGCCAGACCGAGCGAAGTGCCGGCCAGCGAGACAATCCCGGCGCGGCGGCCCTGGCAGAGCGTTCTCGACACCAGATAAAGCAGATTCGGTCCCGGCGTCAGCGCGAGCAGAATACTGGCCAGCGCGAACAGCGCGAGGTTTTGCGCCGTCGGCATCAGCGGCTTTCCCTGGCAGTGCGGACAAAGCCGACCGCCGTGCCGCCATCGACCTCCGCCGCCAGCGGCCTCAAGCGCCGACCTCGTAGCCCAGCTCGCTCATCAGCGGTTGGGCACCGCTCTCCACCTGACGCCGCTCGGCATCGCTCATTTCGCGCCGCCACGCCTCGACGCGCTCGGCCATCGGTGGGCGCGCGAGATTGACGTGGATGCGCGTGCGCTCGTCGCGCGCAATCATTCGCCCGTCGGCGTGCGCGCGACCCTGCAGCCTGGCGAGCCGCGCCTCCCCGCGCGCGCCCGAATCCAGCATCGCGGGTTCGTAGGCCAGCGACAGGTATGCGCACAGCCGCTGGAGCTCCGCTTCCGGGTGCCGCACCAGGTCCTCGAAGCGGATCTCCTGGTAATGGCGCAGCGAAGGCGCAGCGCGCCGGCCGACGTCGACGTTCTGTCGCCAAAACGCTCCGAGCACCGCGTAATCCTGGCTCGGTGCGAACCATGTCTTGCGCCACGACATCGCGGTGTCGCGCGGATCGCGTATCACATGGATGAAGTGCGCCTCCGGCAGCAGCGCCTGGATATGCTGCATCGTGAAGACGTAACCGGGAGTCTTGTCGCCGCTGCGCGCCTTGTGCTGCCCTTCGCCATACAGCGCATAGAACGCCCGGGTGCCCGCGGCGACGGTGAACGACGGAATCGCGTGCAATCGGCGCCAGAACAGATCCTTGTCGAGACCGAAGTCGGACCAGTTCGAAATCGTCATCCGGTCGGCGGTGACAATGTCAAAAAAACGGCGTCGGAGCGACTCCGGATCGCCGGCGAGTGCCATGACGTTGGGCAGGAACGAAGTCTCCGGCGGAATCGCAAGTTGCGAATGGGCATCGAGCATTACCGCCAGCAAGGACGTGCCCGAACGGGGGCAGCCGACAATGACCGGAAACGGGTTGTGCGTCGCGCGCGGCGCTCTCACCCGCGACGGACGCCCGCCGATCTGCAAGGTGACGCGCGGCGACTCGAAGACGAGCTTGTCGGCCATCGCCCTTATCGTCAGACGAGCTCGATCGCGAGCGCGGTCGCTTCGCCACCGCCGATGCAGAGACTCGCCATGCCGCGTTTCTTGCCGAGCTTGCGCAAAGCGCCCAGCAACGTCACCACGATGCGCGCGCCCGACGCGCCGATCGGATGGCCCAGCGCGCAGGCGCCGCCATGGACGTTGACCTTGTTCACCGGCAGCCCATGCTCGTGCATCGCCGCCATCGTGACCACGGCGAACGCTTCGTTGATCTCGTATAGATCGACATCGTCGGGTTTCCAGCCGACTTTCGCATAAAGCTTGCGCATCGCGCCGATCGGCGCGGTCGTGAACCATCCCGGCTCCTGCGCGTGGGTCGCATGGTCGAGAATCACAGCCAGGGGTTTCAAGCCCTTGCGCTCGGCAAGCGAGCGGCGCATCAGCACCAGTGCAGCGGCGCCGTCGGAAATGGAGCTCGAATTGGCCGCCGTGACCGTACCGTCCTTGCGGAACGCCGGTTTGAGGCCCGGAATCTTGTCGGGACTCGCCTTCGCCGGCTGCTCGTCCTTGTCGACGACGACATCGCCTTTGCGCCCCGACACGGTGACCGGCGCGATTTCCCAGCCAAACGATCCGTCGTTGTTCGCCGCGAGCGCGCGCGACAGCGACCGCAACGCAAACTCATCCTGCGCTTCGCGCGAGAAATGAAACTTGTCCGCGCACTGCTCGGCGAACACGCCCATCAGCTTGCCACGGTCGTAGGCGTCCTCGAGACCGTCGAAAAACATGTGATCGATGACCGTGCCATGGCCCATGCGCATGCCAGAACGCGCCTTCGGCAGCAGGTATGGCGCATTGGTCATGCTTTCCATGCCGCCGGCAACCATGATATCGGCGCTGCCGGCAATGATCGCATCGTGCGCGAGCATCGTCGACTTCATCGCCGAGCCGCACATCTTCGACAGCGTCGTGCAGTTTGTCGACAGCGGCAGGCCGGCCTTCAGCGATGCCTGCCGGGCCGGCGCCTGTCCCTGTCCCGCCATCAGGCAGTTGCCGAAGATCAATTCGTCGATGTCGGTCGGCGCGACGCCGGCGCGCTCGACCGCGGCCTTGATCGCCACGGCGCCGAGATCGCTCGCCGCAAGCGAAGCGAAATCGCCCTGAAAACCGCCGATCGGCGTTCTGGCCGCACCGACGATGACTATCGGATCGTTTTGCACAATGAGCGCTCCTCGACAAAGCCGCCGCGCGCTGCGGCCGAAACCTTACACCGGCGGTGCCGTCAGGTCGGGAGGCTTTTGCACCCGCCGCGGCCGGCGCACGAGCTCACCGCCGCAGTTCGGGCACACGCCGTTCAGCGCGTTGGCGCACGTTGCGCAAAACGTGCATTCGTAGCTGCAGATGTATGCGCCATCGGCGTCGGCGGCAAGCGGCCATGCACATCGCTCACAGCGTTCGCGCATTTCCAGTGCCATCGCCTCTCCGGTCACTTGGTCTCGTTGAACAATTCGCGGCCGATCAGCATCCGTCGAATCTCCGAAGTCCCTTGTTGCTCTCGCCTCGGCCGCCGCTCACGCGGCTTAACATTCGCTGCGCTCATGTTAGCCTCGTCCGATCAACGCCGGTAGCCGCGCTATTTGGTCTCATTGAACAACTCGCGACCAATAAGCATCCGACGAATCTCCGACGTACCGGCGCCGATCTCATACAGCTTGGCGTCGCGCCACAGCCGACCCACCGGATATTCGTTAATATAGCCGTTCCCCCCAAGCGCCTGGATCGCCTCGCCGGCCATCCAAGTCGCCTTTTCCGCTGCATACAGTATCGCACCTGCGGCGTCCTTGCGCGCGGTCTCGCCCCGGTCGCAGGCCTGCGCCACCGCGTAGACGTAGGCGCGGCACGCCGCCATCGTCGTGTACATGTCGGCGATCTTGCCCTGCATCAGTTGAAACTCGCCGATCGGCTGGCCGAATTGCCGCCGCTCGTGCACATACGGCAGCACCGCGTCCATGCAGGCGCTCATGATCCCCAGCGGGCCGCCGGCCAGGACGACGCGCTCGTAATCGAGGCCGCTCATCAGGATACTGACGCCGCGGCCTTTCTCGGAGAGAACGTTTCCCTCCGGTACTTCACAGTCCTCGAACACCAGCTCGCAGGTATTGGACCCGCGCATGCCGAGCTTGTCGAGCTTCTGCGCGGTGGAAAAACCCTTCATGCCCTTTTCGATCAGGAATGCGGTGATGCCCCGCGGTCCCGCGGCGACATCGGTCTTGGCGTAGACGACCAGCGTATCGGCGTCGGGGCCGTTGGTGATCCACATTTTGGTGCCGTTGAGCACGTAGTGCCCGTCGCGATGCACGGCGGAAAGCCGCATCGACACCACGTCGGACCCCGCGCCCGGCTCGCTCATCGCCAGCGCGCCGACGTGCTCGCCGGACACCAGCTTCGGCAGGTATTTTCGTTTTTGCGTCTCGCTGCCGTTGCGCCGGATCTGATTGACGCAAAGATTCGAGTGCGCGCCATACGACAGGCCGACCGAGGCCGAAGCACGGCTGATCTCCTCCATCGCGACGACATGCGCCAGGTAGCCCATCGCCGTACCGCCGAACTCCTCCTCGACGGTGATGCCGAGCAGGCCGAGATCGCCCATCTTGCGCCAGAGGTCCGGAGGAAATCGATTGTCGTGATCGATCGCGGCAGCGCGGGGCTCGATCTCCGCCGCGGCGAAGTCCTGGACCGTCGCCCGCAGCATGTCGGTGGTCTCACCCAACGCGAAATTGAGCGATGGAAAATTGGCCATCGTGGCTCCTTTAGCGGTCCGGCTTGCCGGCCATGACGATCAGCGTCTGCTGCATGATCGCGCACAGCGTCCGCTCGCCGGCCTGCTCCGCGTAGACGTCGCCCCGCGTGATCACCAGCGTTTTGCCCGGTTTCACCACCGAGGCCTCGGCGATCAGGCGCTCGCCCACTGCGGGGGCGATCAGGTTCAGCTTGTATTCGACCGTCAGTACGCTCGCATCGGCAGGAAACAACGTAAATCCGGCATAGCCGCCGGCCGTATCGGCAATCGCGCTGACGATTCCCGCGTGGATGTAGCCGTGCTGCTGGGTCAGATCATCACGGTACGGCAGCTCGATCGTGCAGGCGCCCGGCGCGATCCGGGTCAGTTGCGCGCCGATCAGCCGCATTGCATTTTGCCGGTCGAAGCTCGCGCGAACGCGCGCCTCGTAACCGGCGTCGGGCGGCGCGCGCTCCGTATGCGCTTTGAAGCCCGTCTGCAGTGCAGCCATCGTCAGCCCCCGCGCGAGATCTATTCAGAGGATAACAGTGAAGCCTACATTACGTTTACGTAAACGTCAATTACGGGCGCCCGAGGTGGCATCAGGCGGCGCCGTCTGCCGGACTGCGGCGCAGCCGCTTGCGGCACTGGCGCTCGAACGCCTCGATCTCCGAGAGCACGATGGCAATGTCCTCCTGCTGCTGCTTGAGCATCGCGCGCCGCGCCGCCAGCACTTCGAGAAACTTGATCAATTGCGGGCGTTCGCTCTTGCTTACGTCGTAAAGGTCGAGGAGCTCGCGGATCTCGGTCAGAGACAATCCGAGTCGCTTGCCGCGCAGGATCAGCTTGATGCGCACCCGCTCCCGCTCGCCGTAGATGCGCGCCTGGCCGGAACGGCGCGGGGTCAGCAGGCCCTCGTCTTCGTAAAAGCGGATCGTCCGCGTCGTCAGCGCAAATTCGCGCGCGAGGTCGGAAATCGTGAAGGTGGCCGGATCCGGTTGCGAGGGCATTGCACGAAGCGGAACGCCGAAATGCGAGCGGCGTGGTCAAGATACCACAAGGCCTAAACTCGCCCGGCGATCGGGGGTGAGCAGCTTGACAGACCGTAGCGATTCGATGAGGATGCTGCGTCGCACAAAACCCGTCGGCGCGCGATGTGTCGCCCCTGCGGTCGAAACGAACGCCTCGCCTGTGAACGCCCCGCTGCCACCCGTACTCAGCTATCCCTACGCCGAGGTGCCCGCCCCCGGCACCGCGCGCGAGGTCGCACCGGGCATCCATTGGCTGCGCATGCCTTTGCCCTTCGCGCTCGACCACATCAATTTATGGCTGCTTGCCGACGGCGCCGCATGGACCCAGGTCGATTGCGGTTACGGCAACGCGGCAACGCGTGCGCTGTGGGAGCAGCAGTTCGTTGGCAGCCTGGCCGGAGCCCCGCTGATCCGCGTCATCGCAACGCACTACCATCCCGATCATCTGGGCAACGCGGCGTGGCTGGCGGCGCGCTTCGCCTGTCCGATCATGATGCCGCAGGCCGAATATCTGACCGCACACGCGATCGCCGGCGAGCACAGCGGCTATGGCGCGGCGCCGATGAGCGCGCTGCTGCGCGCGCACGGCCTGTCCGGCGAGCATCTGGCAGCCCTCGAAGCCCGCGGCAACCCGTATCGGCGCGGCGTGCCCGAAATCCCGTCGAGTTTTCAGCGCCTTGCCGCCGGCGACCGGATCCGCATCGGTGCGAACGAGTGGCGAGTGATTCCCGGCTACGGCCATTCGCCCGAGCACGCCTCGCTTTACTGCGAGGCGCTCGCCGTCTGCATTTCCGGAGACATGCTGCTGCCGCGGATCAGCACCAATGTCAGCGTCTGGCCGGTCGAGCCCGAAGGCGACCCGTTGCGGCGCTTCCTGGATTCGCTGACGGCGTTCGCCGAGCTTCCGGACGAGACCCTGATACTACCCTCGCATGGCTTGCCGTTCGCCGGCGCCGGCGCTCGCGTCGCCCAGCTGCGCGATCATCATGCGGCGCGGCTGGCCGAGCTCGCGATCGCCGCCGCGACGCCGAAGACCGCCTCGGACATCGTCCCGGTGCTGTTCCGCCGCGAGCTCGATTTGCAGCAACGATTTTTCGCGATGGGCGAGGCAATCGCGCATCTGAACCACCTGTGGCATGCCGGGCGCCTGGATCGCTCGGTAGGCGACGATGGGACGATCCGCTTCGTGCGCACGACCGGAATACAATAATGCCTATGGGAGAGTCTTGATGAGTGCGACCGATACCGCGGGCTTGAGCAAGCAGGGCTATGACCCGATCGCGCTGGCCGACTCGCTCGCCAGCGCCGCCGACAAGAGCGCCAAGCTGCTCGGCGATTACCTCGCCCGCCAGAGCAAGTCGGGGCCGTCGCTGGCGGCCGACGAGTTCGGGCTGACCAAGGCATTCATGGAGCTGGCGGCGAAGATGCTGGCCAATCCCTACCGTCTCGCCGAAAGCCAGATGAACCTCTGGTGGGATTATTCGGCGCTATGGCAGGCGTCGATGTTCAAGCTGATGGGACAGTCGTCGACGCCGGTGGCCGAGCCCGCGAAAGGCGACCGGCGCTTTCGCCACGAGGACTGGGAAGAGCATTTCCTGTTCGACTACGTCAAGCAGTCGTACCTGATCGCGGCGCGCTGGCTGCACACGGCAGTCGCCAGCGTCGAGGGTCTCGACGAGAACACGCAGAAAAAAGTCGACTTCTTCACTCGCCAGTACATCGATGCGCTGGCGCCATCGAACTTCGCGCTGACCAACCCCGAGGTATTTCGCGAAACCGTCGCGAGCGGCGGGCAGAATCTGGTCAAGGGCCTCAACAACCTGCTCGACGACATCGAGCGCGGCAACGGGCAACTCAAGATATCGATGACCGACAGCAAGGCGTTCGAGCTCGGCGTAAACATCGCGACGACGCCCGGCAAGATCGTCTACCAGAACGAGCTAATGCAGCTGATCCAGTACGAGCCGACGACGGCCAAGGTCTACAAGCGGCCGCTGCTGATCATCCCGCCGTGGATCAACAAGTATTACATCCTCGACTTGCGCGAAAAAAACTCGCTGGTCAAATGGTGCGTCGAGCACGGGCTCACGGTCTTCGTGATCTCCTGGGTCAACCCCGACAAGAAGCTTGCCGGCAAGGACTTCGTCGACTACATGCAGGAAGGGCCGCTGGCCGCGCTCGCCGCGATCGAGCAGGCGACCGGCGAGCGCGAGATCAATGCACTCGGCTACTGCCTGGGTGGAACCCTGCTCGCCGCGACCCTGGCTTATATGGCGGCAAAAAAGGACCGCCGCATCGCCAGTGCCGGCTTCATGAGCTCGCTGATCGATTTCACCGGCGCCGGCGAGCTCGAGGTCTTCATCGACGAGGGCCAGGTGCAGGCGCTGGAAAAGAAGATGAACGAGCGCGGCTATCTGGAAGGATCGGAGATGGCCAATTCGTTCAACATGCTGCGCAGCAACGACCTGATCTGGTCGTTCGTCATCAACAACTATCTGCTCGGACGCGATCCGTTCCCGTTCGACCTTCTGCATTGGAACTGCGATTCGACGCGCATGCCGGCCAAGATGCACAGCTTCTATCTGCGCAACATGTATTTGCGCAATGCGCTGAAAGACCCGGCAGGCATTGCGCTGGCTGGCGTGCCGATCGACGTGTCCAAGGTCGCGCTGCCGACTTATTTCGTTTCGGCGATCGAAGATCACATCGCGCCGTGGAAGACGACCTACGCCGGCCCGCGGCTCCTGGGCGGCAAGTCGCGCTTCGTGCTGTCCGGCTCCGGGCACATCGCCGGCATGATCAATCCGCCGTCCGCCAACAAATACGGCTACTGGACCAATGAACGGCTCGCAGCGACACCCGACGAATGGTTCTCCGGCGCGAAGCAGCACGAAGGGTCCTGGTGGAACGACTGGCTGGCCTGGCTCAAGCCGCAGCTCGGCCCGCAGGTCGCCGCGCGCGAGCTGGGAAAAAGCGGAGCCAAGGGTCGTCTGAAAATCATCGAGCCCGCGCCGGGAAGTTACGCGCGATTGCGGGCCGATGCGCTATGAGCGCGAGGGCAGTTCCTGGCGCCGGACCGGATACCGGCCATTTTGCTATAGTGGACGCACAGAACCAGCGCAGGAGGCCCCGATGAAGCGCGTATCGCTCATTGCAGCAGCACTGTTCGCCACGATTATCACCGCCGGAGCTGCGGCGCAAGCGCCGGCCTATCCTCCGCCGGTCTGCGCGAGCTGCGGCGTCGTCACCTCGGTCCGCTATGTCGAGCGCAAGGGCGAAGGCAGCGGCGCCGGCGCCGTTGTCGGCGGCGTCGTCGGTGGCGTGCTCGGCCACCAGCTCGGCTCCGGCCGCGGCAATACCGCGGCGACGATCGCCGGCGTCGGCGTCGGCGCCTACGCGGGCAACGAAGTGGAAAAGAATGCGAAGAAAAAATCCTACTACGTGATCAACGTCAAGCTCGACAACGGCAGCAGGCGCTCGTTCACGCAAGGATCGAACCCGCCGTTTCGCGAAGGCGATCGGGTCAAGGTCGTCGACGGCAACCGGCTCGCGCTGCTCGCCAGATAAGGCGCAGCGATCGGCGGTCCGGCCCGGGCAACGGTGTTTGGCCCGGGCTTTTTGTTGGCGCAGGGCACAGCAATGCCGGCGCAGTGCGACAAGCTAAACGGAGGAAATTGACCCATGCGAACGATGACGAAATCGGTTTGGGCGGCCTGGGCGATCGCGCTATGCGTCGCCAGCGGACCGGCGAGCGCGCAATTCAACCGGTTCTACTTTTTCGGCGACAGCCTGACCGACGCCGGCTCGTTCGCGCCGGCGCTTCCACCCGGCACAGGCAAGTTCACGACCAATCCGGGCCCGGTATGGGCCGAAGTCCTTGCGCAGCGCTACGGCTCGACGGCGACTCCCGCCAACCAGGGAGGCAACGACTACGCCGAAGGAGGCGCCCGCGTGACACAACTTCCGGGTTTTCCTGCGTCGCCGCCGACCGGCGCCGCGACGCCGGTGGCCGTGCAGGTGCAGCAGTTCCTGGCCAAGGGCGCGGTCGATCCGCATGCGCTGTATTCGGTGTGGGCCGGCGCCAATGATCTGTTTGTCCAGCTCGGGCTGGCGCAAACGGGCGCGATCACAACAGCCGAACTCCAGACCAACCTCGCCACGGCGGCGGTACAGTTGGTCCAGCAGGTCGGCATTCTGAATGCCGCCGGCGCACGCTACATCATGGTATTCAACCTTCCCGACGTCGGCAGCACGCCGTTCGGGCGCGGTTCCGGCCAGGGAGCGTCGATCACCGCGCTGTCGAGCTTTTTCAACAGCACGCTCAGCACCGGACTCGACTCGCTGCATATCGACCTGATCCGCCTTAACATTTTCTCGCTTTTGAACGAGATCGTCGCCGATCCGGCGGCATACGGCTTCACCAACGCCAGCACGCCGGCCTGCACGGTCCCATCGCTGGTTTGCACGTCGTCGACGCTGGTCGCTCCGAACGCTGCTCAGACTTTTGTCTTCGCCGATGCCGTACATCCGACGACTGCGGGACATCAGTTGATCGCCGACTACGCCGCCTCGGTCATCGAGGCGCCGCAGAAGATCGGCCTGCTCGCCGAAGCGCCGCTGCAGGTCGAGCAGGCGAATTTCCGCGCGATCGACGATCGGATGTGGTCGAGCTTGAACGCCCCACGCGTAGAGAACAAGTTCGATACCTATGCCGTCTACGACTACGGCAATTACGACCACAGCAGAGACTTCGGCGACGGCAGCGATCACATGAATACTTTGACGCTCGGCGGCGACATGAAGCTCTCCGAGCGTCTGCTCGCCGGCGTGGCCTTCGGCTATTCGGAGGACAAGGCCTCGTTCGGCGACAACGGCGGCGGATTCAAGCTCGACGAAGCATCGATCACCGCGTACGTGGGCTACGGCGACGGGCCATGGTATGCGGGCGCGAGCCTCGGCGCCGGTGATCTCGATTTCCGCAATATCCACCGCACGTTCCCGCTGGGCGGAGGCAGCCGCACCGAAAGCGGCGACACGCACGGCACCAATGTCATGGCCCGCGTGCTCGGCGGCTACTGGTTCAACACCTCGTCGAACTGGCTGCATGGCCCGTTCGCGCGGCTCACCTACCAGCAGAACAAGGTTTATGCCTGGTCGGAAGGAGGCACCAGCAGCACGGCGATGGCATTCGGCCATCAGCAGCGCGAGTCGCTGGCATCCAGCCTGGGCTGGCAGGCAAGCGGAGCTTTCGGCCGGTTGCGGCCGTTCGCACGCGTGAGCTGGGAAAAGGAATACAACAACGACGAGCGCATGGTGCGCGCGGGACTCGTATCGACCGGCGGTGTCGGCTTTGGCCTGCCGGCGCTTCGTCCCGACGACAGCTACGCGCTGATCGGCATCGGCGCCAGCGCCGATCTTGGCAACAGGCTCGTCGCCTTTGCCAGCGTCAACGCGACGGCCGCCAAGAACGACGGCAACTACCAGGCGGTGACGCTGGGCTTGCGCCTGCCGCTCTAGCCGGACAAGCGCACATGAATGAGGCCGCGTAATGCGGCCTTTTTTTAGTGCGCTTCCATGGTACGGCGCATTTGCGCGAGGTAATGCAGTCCCGCGATGGCCCGAGCGCCATACCACGAGGTCATCGCGCCATCGATCAGCGTGACCGGCACTCGCTGACCGCGGCTTGCGAGCTCCGCGGCGAGCGCGTCAACGTGTCTGTCCGTGAATGCATAAGGCTCGGTCGAAAGCAGGATCCGCTCGGCCTCGCGCCACGCAGGCGCATTCTCGGCGAGCGTTGGATAGCGCGGCACCGAAATCGCCGGTACCGTCTGCCAGCGTGCCAGCGCCAGCATCGCCGACAGGTAAGTCGAGCGCGCCACCGTATACCAGGGCTCGCGCCAGATCAGGTAGAGCACCTTTTGGTCGGGAACGGCGCTGACCGCGGCAAACAAGGCATCTCGGGCCGCCAGGTAGCGCGACGCCAGCGCCTCGGCCTGCGTGCGCCGGCTGAAGATCGCCCCGAACATTCGGTACAGCTGCAGATTATCGTCCGGCGCCAGTGGATGGGTGACGATCACGTGCGCGACTTTTGCGGCCAGCGCGTCGAAGGTCTCGCGGCGGTTCTCGTCGATATTGACGATTACGTGCGTCGGCGCCAAGGCCACGACCTTGTCTAGTGCGACGTCCTTGGTGCCGCCGACTTTGGGCACGCGCCGCACGGCGTTGCGCGGATGGATGCAAAAACCGGTGCGGCCGACGACCTGGCTCCCCAGGCCGAGCGCGAACAGCAGCTCAGTCAGGCTCGGCACCAGGCTGACGATTCGCGCATCCGATCGGGCGACCGGATGCTCGACGCCAAGCGCATCGCGCCGCGCGCTGTCGTCCGACATCAGGTCGATGCGCGCGGCTTGCGCAGCCTTTTCGCAAACAGCCGGTCATAGACGGGCCGCGGCGTCAGACGCAACGCGCGACCCAGCCATGCCATCTGCCAGGGCAGCACGTAGAAGCGCCGCCCGCGCGCGACGGCTCGGGCGATCAGCCGCGCAGCCTTGTCCGGCGCCAGCAGGAACGGCATGCGATAGGGATTGTTGACCGTCATCGGCGTAGCGATGAAGCCGGGACAGATCGTGATGACATCCACTCCGCTGCCGACGAGCTCGACGCGCAGGGCTTCGAGATAGCTTATCGCCGCGGCCTTCGACGCCGAATACGCTCCTGCGCCCGCCACGCCGCGAAAGCCCGCCACGCTTGCGATCCCGACCAGCTTTCCTCGTTGGGCCGCCCTCATGCCGGCGACAAAAGGCTGAAACGTGTGCACGAGGCCGAGTACGTTGGTTTCGAGCACCGCACGAAAGGGAGCAAGGTCGGCGGCATGCTCGGTCAAGGTGCCTATCGAGATGCCGGCGTTGGCGATGACGATATCAGGGAGACCGAACCGCGCGACAAAATCTTGCGCCGCGGCGCCCAGCGCCGCCGCATCGCGCACGTCGCCGGCGTACCACGCATGACGATCGGCGTGCAGCATCGCGGCAAGGCCGGCCGGTGCCGCGGGCCGCCGCGCGTACAGGCCGAGCACGGCACCTTTGCCGGCGTAGAACTCCGCCAGCGCTTCGCCTATGCCGCTGCTCGCGCCCGTGAGAAAGACGTTCACGTGCGCGGCGCCGACTACGGAAATGCTAGGTTTTCGCCCGCTCGGCCCGAGCCTTGGCGATCAATACGTCGAGCGCCGCTGGCATCTCGGCGTGGCCGCCGATGCGATCCGATGCGGTGATGAACTTGCCGTCGACGACGACAGTCGGCACCGATTGGATGTTGTACGTCTGCGCCAGCGCGATCGCCCGCTTCATTTTGCTGTCGATGCCGAAGGAGGTGTAGACGCTGGCGACCTTGGCGCGATCGAGTCCCTTGCTGGCCGCCCAGTCGAGGAACGTCTTGTCGTCCCAAAGCGCCTGGCCATTGGCGTGGATCGCCTTGAATACTTCAGGCGAAAGACGCTCCTCGCCCATTGCGTCCAGCGTGTAATAGATCTTGGCCAGCGCCTTCCAGCGCTCCTGGAACATCACCGGCACGCGGCGGAACTGCACATCGGCAGGCGCGGTCTTGAACCAGTTCTGCAGGTAGGGCTCGAGGTCGCTGCAATGCGGGCAGCCATAGGAGAAGAATTCGATGACCTCGATCTTCTTGCCCGTTTCGACCGGTTGCGGCACCCTCAGCCGGGCGTAATTCTTGCCTTCGACCAAGTCGACCGCGCCGGCGGTCGCGAACGAAAACACGGCCAGAAAGCCGACTAGACACTGCGCGAATCGACGCATCGCTGCTCCTGCGGAAAATGATCGGAAAGCGGTTATTGGGCTGGCCGGCGGCGCGGAAGTTCAACCGCGGCCGGCAGGCCGATGCTCATGGATTCTTGATCACCGCCACATCGAACCCGCTCTTGCCGAGCTCAGATTTGACGTGATTGACTTCGTCAGTATTGTCGAATGGACCCATCCGCACGCGATAGCGCACGCCCTGTTCAGGCACGGTCGCGGACTGGACCGCGGCTTCCCAGCCGGCGAGCGCGAGTCGCGCTTTCAGGCTTTCGGCCTCCGATTCGCTGGCAAACGCTCCGGCCTGCAGCCACATGCGATCGGCGGGTTTGGTCGCAACGGCCGGCGCGGCCTTGCCGACGGCATCCGGCGCTGCCTTGTCGCCGAGACGTTCGATCCCCTTGTCGGCAGCCTTGCGCTCGGGCGCGAGCCGGGGTTCTTCGGCGCCGGGAAGGATCTTGTAGAAGTCGAAGCGCGGCTTGTCGGGCGCGGACGCGACGGGCGGCAGGTCGGTCTTGTTGCCCCGCCCTGCATCCCGCGCCGCGCCGGGGACCGGCACGGAATATCCCGATCGGCCCAGGTAGAACGCGACGGCGGCGGCGATCGCCAACCCGAGGATCAGGCCGACGAATATGCCGAGCACAACGCCGCCACGCATCGATCGGCGCGCCCGGCCGACGTTGCGTCTTCTGGTTTGTGCGAAATTCATCGATCCGTATCTTCGTGGTTCGGTGCTTCCTTGCGCATCGCTTCGGGCGCGCTGACGCCCAGCATCGCGAGCCCGTTTCGTATCACCTGCCCTACGGCGACGACCAGCGCCAGCCGCGCCTTGCGCAAAACGGGGTCGTCGACGAGGAACTGCTCCGCATTATAGTAGCTGTGAAATTCAGCCGCCAATTCCTTCAGATAGAAGGTCACCAGATGCGGTGCCAGCTCGCGCGCCGCGACGGCCAGCTCCTCCGTAAAATCGGCGAGGCGATTCAACAGCGCCTGCTCGTACGGACTCTGCAGCGGCGAGAGATCCGCATCGCCCAGCGCCTCCGCCGCGCTCGCGACGCTGATTCCCGCCTTGTCGAGCACGCTGCACACGCGCGCGTGCGCGTACTGCACGTAATAGACCGGGTTTTCCTCGCTTTGCGAGCGCGCTAGGTCGACGTCGAATGTCAACTGTGAGTCGGACTTGCGGAGCAGGAAAAAGAAACGCACCGCATCGCGACCGACTTCGTCGATCAACTCGCGCAGCGTGACGCCGCTTCCGGCGCGCTTGCTGAGCTTCACTTCCTCGCCGCCGCGCATCACCAACACCATCTGGTGCAGCACGTAGTCGGGATATCCGCTCGGGATGCCTATGCCCAGCGCCTGCAACCCGGCGCGCACCCGCGACAGCGAGCCGCCATGGTCGGCGCCGAGCTCGGTGATCGCGCGAGTATAGCCGCGCTGCCACTTGGTAACATGGTAGGCGATGTCGGGAACGAAATAGGTGTAGCTTCCGTCCGACTTGCGCATTACGCGGTCCTTGTCGTCGCCGTACTCGGTGGTCTTGAGCCAGAGCGCGCCTTCGTGCTCGTAAGTCTTGCCCGCCGCGGTCAGCGCCTGCACGGTGCTGTCGAGGAGCCCATCCTCGTAGATCGACGACTCCAGGTAATAATGGTCGAAGCGGATACCGAATGCTGCCAGATCGGCGTCCTGCTCGCGGCGTAATATCGCGACCGCGAACCGGCGGATCGCCTCCAGATCGTCAGCGGCGCGATCGCCCGGATGCGCGGCGGCGTAGTCGCGCGCGATCTCCCGGATGTAGTCGCCCTGGTAGCCGTCGGCGGGGAAGCTCACCGCGATGCCCTGCGCTTCCCGAATCCTTGCCTGGACCGACAGGGCAAGGTTCGTGATCTGGGCACCGGCGTCGTTGTAGTAGAACTCGCGACTTACCGAAAAGCCCTGCGCGGCGAGCAGGCGCGCGATCGCATCGCCGACGGCCGCGCCGCGGCCGTGGCCGACGTGCAGCGGACCGGTCGGGTTGGCCGAGACGAATTCGACGATCACCTTTTCGCCGCCGCCTCGGGTCGAGCTGCCGTAGCGATCGCCTTCGCGCAGCACACGCGCCACGACCGATTGGCGCGCGGCGTCGGAGACGAAGAGGTTGACGAATCCCGCACCGGCGACTTCGGCGCGGGCAAGTAGCGGCGATCGCGGCAGCGCCGCCAGCAGATCGCCCGCGAGCTCGCGCGGGTTGCGCTTGAGCACCTTGGCGAGCTGCAGCGCGACGTTGGTCGAGTAATCGCCATGCCGGGCCTGCTTCGGCCGCTCGAGCACGATCGCCGGTGGCGCTTCTTCAGGTGCGATGCGGGCGATGCCTTCGGCGAGCATCGCTGCCAGTTCGGTTTTGAGTTGAGCCAAGGCCTGCTGCTGCGGGGCAAACTGCGAATTA
Organism: uncultured beta proteobacterium; assembly: GCA_963828665.1. GTDB lineage: Bacteria > Pseudomonadota > Gammaproteobacteria > Burkholderiales > Casimicrobiaceae > PALSA-1003. Next base: position 341,353 of record CAWHFL010000009.1, on the reverse strand, counting down.
TAGCGCCCCGCTTCTGCGCGAGACGATGGCGTGGCGGTCAGCCGAATCCGAGCGGATCGACGTCGAGCGTCCACCGCACGCGGCGTTCGGCCAGTTGCTCGAGCTCCGCGCGCCAATGCGGGAGGAATGCCTGCAACGCGGCGCGATCCCGGCTTTGCACCAGCACCTGCGCGCGTTCCAATCCTGCCCGGCGCGGCAGCGCCGCGGGGACAGGAGAATAGACTTCGCATGCATCCGCTGCCGCGGCGGCAAGCTCCCGGCCCCGATCCGACGCGGCGGTGAGGAATGCCTGCAGCGCTTCGGGCGATCGCGCCTCGCCCAGGAGCAGCGCCAGATGCGCGAACGGCGGCAAGCCGAGTGACTCGCGCTCGGCGAGCAGTGTCATCGCAAAGCGGTCGAAATCGTGGGCGGCGAGCGCGACATATAGCGGGTGTTGCGGAAAATCCGTCTGCACCAGCACTTCGCCGGGCAGATGCCTGCGACCAGCTCGGCCTGCCACCTGCTCGAGCAGCGCGAACAGGCGCTCGGTCGCGCGAAATTCGCCGCTGTAGAGCGCATTGTCGGCGCCGAGGACGCCAACCAAGGTCAGCCGCGCGAAGTCGTGTCCCTTGGCCAGCATCTGCGTGCCGACCAGGATGTCGACTTCGCCCGCATCGATCGCATCGCGCATCGTCGCGAATGCGCGTTTGCCGTGGGTGCTGTCCCGATCGATGCGCAGGACCCTCGCGGCAGGATAGAGATCCGCCAGGGCTCGCTCGAGGCGCTGCGTGCCCGATCCTTGCGGCATAAGATCCTGATTGCCGCACTCCGGACAGGCCCGCGGCAGCGCTTCGGCGTGGCCGCAATGATGGCAGCGCAGCCCCGCCGTTTCGCGGTGCACGACCAGCCTCGCCGCGCAACGCGGGCATTGCGCTTTCCATCCGCAGCCGGGACAAAGCAGCGCGGGCGCGTAGCCGCGGCGGTTAATGAACAGCAGCGACTGCTCGCGCCGCGCCAGGCGCGCGCCGATCGCCTCCTGCAGCGCCGGCCCGATGCCTTCGATCGTGCCCGCCGCGCGCGCGGCGGGCACCAAGCGCACCGGCGGCAGCGCCGTCTGCGCCGTGGCACGCAGCGGCAGCCTGAGCCAGCGATAACGGCCCCGCATCGCCTGCGCATACGTTTCCAGCGAAGGCGTCGCACTGCCGAGGATCACCGGGACGTCACGCCGGCTGGCCCGATAGATCGCCACGTCGCGAGCGTGATAACGCACGCCCTCGTGCTGCTTGAACGAAGTGTCATGCTCCTCGTCGACGACGATCAGGCCCAGATGCGGCGCCGGCGCGAACACGGCAAGCCGCGTGCCCACGATCAGCTGCGCCTCGCCGCTGGCCGCTGCCAGCCATTGGCGGCGCCGTTCCGACGCACCGAGACGGCTGTGCAGCATCGCGATGCGCGCAACCGGAAGCGCGGCGACGATTCGCCGCTCGAGCTGCGGCGTCAGGCCGATTTCGGGAACGAGCAGCAGCGCCTGGCGGCCGGCGCGGATAACCGTGGCGGCTGCCTCGAGGTAGACAGCCGTCTTGCCGCTGCCGGTCACGCCCTGCAGGAGCGCAGCCTGAAAGCGCACCGGCTCGGGGATGGCGGCAGCCAGCGCGGCGCGTTGATCGGGATTGAGCTCGAGCGCCTCCGGTGGCGCGTCCGCCTCCTCCGCCATCGGCTCGACCCAACCGTCGCGGCGCCACGCGGCGAGCGCCCGCCAGGCATGCGCGCCCAGCGCCCGGATCTCGGCGGTCGATGCGCCCGTGGCGGACCCGAGCAGTGAGCGCATCGCGGCGCCGCGACCTCGCGTGCCCGCGAGTGCTTCGTGGCCTGAAGCAGTCAACCGGTAGCGCGCAGCCATCGGCACACGGCCGGCGGCTGTTGCTACCAGCGGCGGCAACATCTGCGCCAAGCACTGGCCGATCGGCTGCTGGTAGTACGCGGCAACGAAGGATGCGAGATCGATCAGATCGTCGGGTAGCGGCGGAACGTCAGCGACAATCTGGTCGATCGGAAGCAAACGATCGGGAGCCAGATCGCTCTTGTCGGCGAGCTCGACCGCCACGCCGGGCAACGAGCGCGCGCCGAGCTTGACGACCAGAACGCTGCCGCGGCGCACGGCAAGTCCGGCAGGCAGCCAGTAGTCGAACAGACGATGCGCTGCAACCGGCAGCGCCACGCGAACGATGGACAGTGCTACCCCCTGGCGCGACGCGAAGGCGCGAAACCGCGCGCATCGTCACAACTTGTAGGCTTCTGAATCATCAGTAGTTCCTGCAACATTACGCGCCAAGTCATTCTTTTTAAAAAGTTCATTCGCGATCGACCACGTGTGGACAATTCTGTGAGTAAGTCGCCGGGCGCGAGCGGCCTGTGATGACGCCCTGGGAGTACAGCTTATTGAAAACTGCGGAAGACGGCCAGTAAACACTGATAATAATCAGGTAGTTGTACAAGCACCGCCCAGCGGCACTCCGTTCACCGTCCGCCGTGGTGCCTACTGGCGATATTGTGCATAAGTATCGGCGATGGCACGCGAGTTGCCGCGTTTGTCAATGCCCTGAAGATCCAGTCCCGGCGCGGCTTGCAGCCGATTTACCTACCGCGGCCGGCGTGCGTAAAAGGCGTGAACGTGAGTGCTCGTGCACGAATTCGACCAAGGCAGCGACGTTTTCCGGAGGCGTCGAAGGCACGATGCCATGCCCCAGGTTGAAAATGAATCCCGGTGCGGTACCAGCCGCGTCCAGGATTGTGGAGGCTTGCGCGCGCACGACGTCCGGCGTGGCAAGCAGCGCCAACGGATCGAGGTTGCCCTGCAGCGCGACGCGTGCGCCGACCCGCGTCCGCGCCGCTCCGATGTCGGTCATCCAGTCGACGCCGACCGCCGAGCAGCCGGTATCGGCGATCCGTTCCAGCCACTGGCCGCCGCCCTTGGTGAACACGATCGTCGGCGTCGCGGCGTCGCTCGCTCGCCGCACGCGGTCGAGCACCGTCCGGATGTAGGCCAAAGAAAAATGACCGTACGAGTCACTAGTCAACAGCCCGCCCCAGGTGTCGAACACCATGAGTACGTCGGCGCCGTGCGCGACCTGCTGCGCAAGATAGGAGGCGACGGCTTCGGCGTTGACCGAAAGAATGCGATGCAACAGGTCGGGGCGCGCATAGAGCATGCGCCGCACGCGCGCAAAGTCCGCGCTGCCGCCGCCTTCGATCATGTAGCAGGCAAGCGTAAAGGGGCTGCCGGCGAAGCCGATCAGCGGCACCTTGCCTCCCAGCGCGCGCTTGATCGTGGCAACGGCGTCGTAGACGTAACGCAGGCGCTCGGGATCGGGCACGGCGAGACTCGCCACCGCCTGTTCGTCGACCAGCGGCCGCGAAAAACGCGGCCCTTCGCCTTCGACGAAATGCAGGCCCAGCCCCATCGCATCGGGAACGGTCAGAATGTCTGAAAACAGAATCGCAGCGTCAAGCGCGAAGCGCGCGAGCGGCTGCAACGTGACCTCCGCGGCCAGATCGGGATCGGTGCATAGCGCCATAAAGCTGCCGGCGCGCGCACGCGTCGCGTTGTACTCAGGAAGATAGCGGCCGGCCTGCCGCATCAACCAGATTGGCGTGTACTCGGTTGGCTCCCGCCTTAATGCGCGCAGCAGCGTATCGTTTTGCGGTGGATTCATCCGGGAAACCTGGCGTTGGACTTTTGTCGCCGCCACGGCGGCGGTCTTGCGTGCTCGGCCGCTATTGTAGAGCCGAATGGCGACGGCTCGCCTCTGCCGAACCGTTGCGTCCCCGGACAATGCTTGCGATCGGTGCGATTCCGCCGCTTCAGCGGGCCGTCGCGAGCGAGCGGCCGCAAAGCCGCTCCAGGATTGCCAGCGGCGATCGCTCGCGGTCGTATAGCGCGGTCAACGGAAGATCGATCGTCTGCTCGAGCATGTACTGACCCGACACCGCAGCATGCATCACCTGGTCGGAAAAGCACAGCCACGTCGTACCCGGCGCAAAGCGCACGACCTGCTGCGTGCAATTCGCCTGGTAGGCGAGATCGCGTTTGGCGCCGTCGTGCAGACCGAGCATCAGGTGGTCATAAGGGCTGCGCAGGCCCTTGGTGACGTGCAGCGCCGACAGCCATCGCGCCTCGCCGGGGATCTGGCGGCGAATGCCCGGCAGGAACCGGCGCGCAACTGCTTCGAAACTTTCGCCGACCCTCCACACCCGATCCTCGTCCGGGCTTACGTTGCAGAATACGCGCAGGATGCGCTCGCCCTGGTTCGGACGCGACGGAAATGCATCGACGTGCAGGCGTGAGTCGTCCTTGCGCCAGGAGACCGCGCGGCCGACGGCGGGTTGCGGCCGGAAACTCGTGCGCGCGCGGCGGACATGTGGCGCGTAACGGGGAAACAGCGTCGTGACCAGCGTCGAAGCTTCGGTGGCGAACCGCGCGACCATGCGCGACAGCGCCGCGAGCTCGTCGGCCGAGCCACGCGCGCCCTTGAGCTTGCCACGGTCGAAGCTGATGTTTTTCGCCCTGCCGTCCGACCAGCGCGGCGACAGGAAGCGTTGTTCGTCGGCGGCCAGCGGGAAGGCAAGGCGCGGCAAGACGAGCACGCCGCCGCCTTCGAGCGTCCGGACCGCCAGGTCTTGCGCATCGGCGGCGAGCGCGGGCGCCCAGCTCGCGGCGTCGAGCGCGACGATATCGGTCATATCGGTCATCGGGCGAAACTAGCGCGGCAGCTCGGACGCGCCCATCAGGAATTCGTCGACGGCGCGCGCGCACTGGCGGCCTTCGCGTATCGCCCAGACGACCAGCGACTGCCCTCGACGCGTGTCACCGGCGGCGAACAGCTTCGGGACCGACGTCCGGTAGTGCTCGGTGTCGGCCTTGACGTTGCCGCGCGCGTCGTACTCGACGCCGAGCTCTTCGAGCATTCCGGCGTGCACCGGGTGCAGATAGCCCATCGCGAACAGAACGAGGTCGGCCCTGATCTCGAATTCGCTGCCGGGGACTTCGCGGAGCTTCCCATCCTTCCATTCAACGCGGCAGGCAACCAGCGCCACGAGCTTGCCGGCCTCGCCCTTGAACGCCTTCGTCTGTACCGCCCAGTCCCGCTCGCAACCTTCTTCGTGCGAGGACGAAGTCCGCAGTTTCATCGGCCAGTAAGGCCAGACCAGCGGCTTGTTCTCGTGCGCGGGAGGCTGCGGCAGCAGTTCGAATTGCGTCACCGACAGCGCGCCCTGGCGATTCGACGTGCCGACGCAGTCCGAGCCGGTATCGCCGCCGCCGATGACGATGACGTGCCGGCCCTTGGCGGTCAGCGGCGGCACATCTGCGTCGCCGGCGACGCGGCGGTTTTGCAGCGGCAGGAAGTCCATCGCGAAATGAACGCCATCCAGATCGCGGCCCGGGACATCCAGATCGCGCGGATACTCGGAGCCAGCCGACGCGACCAGCGCGTCGAATTCCTCGAGCAGGCGCGTCGCGGAGATCCCGTTCTTCCCCCCGGCGCCGACGTGCGCACTGACGCGAAACTCGACCCCTTCGGCGCGCATCTGCTCGACCCTGCGGTCGATGTGATACTTCTCCATCTTGAAATCGGGTATGCCGTAACGCAACAGGCCGCCGACTCTATCGGCCTTCTCGAACAGCACGACGTCGTGCCCGGCGCGGGCAAGCTGCTGCGCGCACGCCATGCCCGCCGGGCCCGAACCGACGACCGCAACGCGCCTGCCGGTCTTTCTTTTCGGCGGTTGCGGCGCGACCCAGCCTTCCTCCCAGCCCTTGTCGATGATGAAGTGCTCGATCGATTTGATGCCGACCGGATCGTCGTTGATGTTGAGCGTGCAGGCGGCTTCGCACGGCGCCGGGCAGACTCTCCCGGTGAATTCGGGGAAGTTGTTGGTCGAATGCAGCACGTCGAGCGCCTCGCGCCAATGCTGCCGGTAGACCAGATCGTTCCAATCGGGAATGATGTTGTTGACCGGACACCCGGACTGGCAGAACGGGATGCCGCAGTCCATGCAGCGCGCACCCTGCTTCGACGCCTCGTCGTCCTTGAGGGCGGAGATGAACTCATGATAGTTGCGCACGCGCTCGCCGATCGGCAGCGCGACTTCGGAAATTCTCTGCAACTCGATGAAACCGGTCGTCTTGCCCATCGGATCAGGTCCTAGACCGCCTCGCGCTGGCGGACCGCCGGCGTCACCATTCGCCGCGCATGGAGCTCGCCGAGCGCGCGCTTGTATTCGTGCGGGAAGACCTTGACGAACCTGGCACGCGCCGCGTCCCAGTCATCGAGCATGGCGAGCGCGCGCGTGCTCGCGGTGAACCGCAAATGCCGCTCGATCAGTCCGCGCAGCAGCGCGTCGTCGCTCGTCTCCGCGTGGCGCAATCGTCCGTTGCCTGCGGCGGCGAGCTCCGCCTCGGCCATTGCCTGTTCGCCTTCGTCCTGCACCTTCTCGAGGTTAACCATAGACGTATTGCAGCGCTGCCGGAACGTGCCATCCTCGTCGTAGACGAACGCGACGCCGCCGCTCATGCCGGCGGCGAAGTTCCGGCCCGTGCGTCCGAGCACGACGACCGTCCCCCCGGTCATGTACTCGCAACCATGATCGCCCGTGCCTTCGACGACGGCCGAGGCGCCGGAATTGCGCACGCAAAAGCGCTCGCCGGCGATGCCGCGAAAATAAGCCTCCCCGGCAATCGCGCCATACATGACCGTGTTGCCTATGACGATGTTCTCGTCGGGCTTTGCCGGCGACTCGGGATCGGGATAGACGACGATGCGTCCGCCCGACAGCCCCTTGCCGACATAATCGTTGGTCGCTCCCTGTAGCTCGAAGCTGATACCGCGCGCGAGGAAGGCGCCGAAGCTCTGACCGGCGGTGCCCTCGAAAGCGACATGGATCGTGTCCTCGGGCAGGCCGGCGTGTCCGTAACGCCGCGCGACGATGCCGGAAAGCATCGCGCCCACCGAGCGATGCGCGTTGCGGATCTTGTACTCGAGCCGCACCGGCGTCTTTTGCTCGATTGCGGTGGTCGCGGCGGCGATCAGCTGATGATCGAGCGCGCGATCGAGCCGATGGTCCTGCGCTTCGCAGTGGAAGCGCGCGACTTCAGGCGGCATCGGCGGCTGGTAGAAGACGCGGGAAAAGTCCAGGCCGCGCGCCTTCCAATGTTCGATGCCGCGTCGTGTATCCAGCAGATCCGAGCGTCCGATCAGCTGTTCGAAGCGGCGGATGCCGAGCTCCGCCATGATGCCGCGCACTTCTTCGGCGACGAAGAACATGAAGTTGACGACATGCTCGGGCTGGCCGTCGAATTTTGCGCGCAGCACGGGGTCTTGCGTCGCGATGCCGACCGGGCAGGTATTGAGATGGCACTTGCGCATCATGATGCAGCCGGCGGCGACCAGCGGCGCCGTCGCGAAACCGAACTCGTCGGCGCCGAGCAGCGCGCCGACGACGACGTCGCGACCGGTCTTCATCTGGCCGTCGACCTGCACTGCGATGCGACCGCGCAAGCGGTTGAGCACCAGCGTCTGCTGCGTTTCGGCCAAGCCCAGCTCCCACGGCGTGCCGGCGTGCTTGATCGACGACTCGGGCGACGCGCCGGTGCCGCCATCGTGGCCGGCAATGGTGACGTGGTCGGCCTTGGCCTTGGCGACTCCCGCGGCGACGGTGCCGACGCCGACCTCGGACACCAGCTTGACGCTGATCGACGCCTGTGGATTGGCATTCTTCAGATCGTGGATCAGTTGCGCCAGATCCTCGATCGAGTAGATGTCGTGATGCGGCGGCGGCGAGATCAGCCCGACGCCTGGTACCGCAAAACGCAGCTTCGCGATGTACTCGGAGACCTTGTGCCCGGGCAGCTGGCCGCCTTCGCCAGGCTTTGCGCCCTGCGCCATCTTGATCTGCAGCTGATCGGCGTTGACCAGGTATTCGGCAGTCACACCGAATCGCGCCGACGCGACCTGCTTGATGCGCGAACGCAGCGAATCGCCTTCCCTGACCGGCACGTCGACGACGACGCCATCGATGCGCGAGCTCAGCGTCTCGCCCTTGCGCATCGGTGGATAGCGATGCGCATCCTCGCCGCCTTCACCGGTATTCGACTTGCCGCCGATCCGATTCATCGCGATCGCGAGCGTCGTATGCGCTTCGGTCGAGATCGAGCCCAGGCTCATCGCGCCGGTGGCGAAGCGCTTGACGATCTCAGCTGCCGGCTCGACCTCGTCCAGGGGCACCGGCGCGCCCGCCGGCTTCAATTCGAACAACCCGCGCAGCGTCATCAGCCGGCGGGTCTGATCGTTGATCAGCTTCGCGTATTCCTGGTACGTCGAATGATTGTTGGAGCGAGCCGCGTGCTGCAGCTTGGCGATCGAGTCGGGCGTCCACATGTGTTCCTCGCCGCGGACGCGGTACTGATATTCGCCGCCGGCGTCGAGCGCGTCGCGCAGCATCGGACTGTCGCCGAATGCGATCTGGTGCAACCGGTAAGCCTCGTCGGAGACCTCGAACAGGCCGATACCCTGGATGTTGCTCGCGGTGCCGGTGAAATACTTCTCGATGAACGCGCTGTTCAAGCCGACCGCTTCGAAGATCTGCGCGCCGCAATAGGACTGATAGGTCGAGATGCCCATCTTGGACATCACCTTGTACAAGCCTTTGCAGATCGCCTTGACGAAACGCTTGGCCGATTCCTCGGGCGAGACTTCCGGCACGACCTCGTGCAGCCGGGCCAGCGTTTCGAGCGCGAGATACGGGTAGATCGCCTCGGCGCCGTAGCCGGCGAGCAGCGCGAAATGATGTACCTCGCGCGCCGATCCGGTCTCGACGACGAGGCCGGTGCTGGTGCGCAGGCCCTTGCGCACCAGGTGCTGGTGCACGGCGGCGGTTGCGAGCAGCGCCGGAATCGGCATCAGCTCGGCCGAGACGTTGCGATCGGACACGATCAGGATGTTGAAGCCCAGGTGGATGGCATCCTCGGCGTGCGCGCACAAGCTCGCGAGTGCCGCTTCCATGCCGGCCGCGCCCCACGCCGCGGGATAACAAATGTCGAGTTCGCGCGAGCGGAACGTGGCGCCGGTAAACAGGCCGATATGACGGATCTTCTCCATCTCGTCGGCGGTCAGGATCGGCTTCGCCGCTTCCAGGCGCATCGGCAGGTCGGCGGCGTCGGGTGCCAAGTCGACCGCGAGCAGGTTCGGCCGCGGCCCGATGAAAGTCACCAGCGACATCACCAGCTCCTCGCGGATCGGGTCGATCGGCGGGTTGGTCACCTGCGCGAACAGTTGCTTGAAGTAGGCGTAGAGCACTTTCGGCCGGTTAGACAGCACCGGCAGGGCGGCGTCGTTGCCCATCGAGCCGATCGCCTCCTCGCCGTTCAACGCCATCGGCGCCAGGATCACTTTCAGGTCTTCCTGCGTGTAGCCGAACGCCTGCTGGCGGTCGAGCAGCGAGACCTTCGAGCGCTGCGGCGGCGCCGGCGCCGGCAAGTCCTCGAGCGCGATGCGCGTGCGGTCGATCCACGCGCGATACGGCTTGGCCGTGGCCAGCGTGCGCTTCAACTCCTCGTCGTCGATGATACGTCCCTGCTCGGTGTCGACCAGCAGCATCCTGCCCGGCTGCAGCCGCCATTTCCGAATGATCTTGCGCTCGGGAATGTCGAGCACGCCGACCTCGGACGCCATGATCACGTAGTCGTCGTCGGTGACGATGTAGCGCGCGGGACGCAGCCCGTTGCGATCGAGCGTCGCACCGATCTGGCGGCCGTCGGTGAACGCCATCGCCGCCGGACCGTCCCACGGCTCCATCAGCGCGGCGTGGTATTCGTAGAATGCGCGGCGGTCTTCGTCCATCAGCGGATTGCGGGCCCACGCTTCCGGGATCATCAGCATCATCGCGTGCGCGAGCGGATACCCGCCCATCAGCAGGAGCTCAAGACAGTTGTCGAACGATGCGGAATCGGACTGCCCGTCGTAAATCAGCGGCCAGATCTTGTCGAGGTCGTCGCCCAGCACAGTGCTGGCGATCGCGTGCTGGCGCGCCCGGATCCAGTTCACGTTGCCGCGCAGCGTATTGATCTCCCCGTTGTGGCAGACCAGGCGAAACGGATGCGCGAGATCCCAGGTCGGGAACGTATTGGTCGAAAAGCGCTGGTGCACCATCGCCAATGCCGACACCATCGTCGGCTCGCGCAGATCCAGGTAGTACTCGCCGACCTGGTGGGCCAGCAGCATTCCCTTGTAGACGATCGTTCGCGACGACATCGACGGCACGTAGAACTCCTTGCCGTGCCTCAGCTTCAGCGCCTGGATCGCGTGCCCGGACTTCTTGCGGATGATGTAGAGCTTGCGCTCGAGCGCGTCCTGGACGATCCGGTTCGTGCCGCGCGAGATGAAAACCTGACGGATCACCGGCTCGACGTCTTTGGTGCGTTCCGACAGGCCGGAATTGTCGGTCGGGACGTCGCGCCAGCCGAGAAGTTGCAGACCTTCGCTCGCGATCGCGCGTTCGATCTCCTGTTCGCACGCCATGCGCGACGCCGGCTCCTTTGGCAAAAAGACCATGCCGACGCCGTATTGACCGAGCGCAGGCAGCGTCAGGCCCTGGCGGCCGCAGGCGCGGCGCAGGAACGCATCGGGAAGCTGGAGCAGGATACCGGCGCCATCGCCCTGCAGCGGGTCGGCGCCGGTCGCGCCGCGGTGGGTCAGATTCTTGAGGATCTGCAGGCCCTGGCTGACGATGGCGTGGCTGGCATCGCCCTTGATGTGCGCGATGAACCCCAGACCGCAGGCATCGTGCTCGTTCGCCGGATCGTACATTCCCTGCCTCGCTGGAGGCAGCTGGCTACCCTGTCGCTGTCGATCCACTTGATCCTCACCGATTACCGGTCCTACCCGACCTTTAGGGCGCACGTTACCGCCCGCCCTTCAAGGCGGCGGCGAATCTTTTCATACTAGCCATAATGTTGCATTGCGGCAACCGGGAGACCCCCTGGAATACCCCATCTGCCAAAAGCACTTGCGCCGGCCCTGAACTTGCGCTTTAATCTGAACAAAGTGGGCTATATGCTTGTACCAGCGTTTAAAAAAGCCGGCCCGGGTAAAATATTTAGGACAACATCATCAGGGATTCCTTCATGGCGCCAAACCGAATGATTGCTCGCTGGCTGCAAGCGACACTTGCGCTCTTCGCGCTCGGCGGATTGCTCGCCCTTGGCGGCTGCGGCGGCGGCAGCGGCGCCCCGAATAATCCGTACAATCCGCCACCCGAGACCCCTGGACCATTGTTTGTTTTGCCCTCCGCATTGACTGCGTTTTCGAATACGCCAACGACGCTGACCATATCGGGCGGCGCCCCGCCGTATCAGGTGTTCTCGAGCAATCCCTCCGCCCTGCCGGTGGCGCAAACCTCGATCAACGGCGACATCGTGCTGTTGCCCGCCGCAGTCGCTGCCGACACCACCGTGCTGATCACGGTCCAGGACGCGATCGGCCAGCGTGCATCGTCGACGGTGACGGTGAGGGCGGCGCCGATCTTCAACACGCTGACGATCAAGCCCAGCTCTGCGGCTTGCGGTGCCAACACGATCTGCTCGGGGCAGACCGGCACCGTGACGGTGACTGTTCTTGGTCCCGGCGGCGTCGGTATTCCCAATCGACAAGTGCGCTTCGACGTGGTCGACGGCGAATTCGCGATCCAGAGCAACAACCCGGCGACTCCCCTGGTCCAGACGTTGACCGCCGTGTCCGACAGCGTCGGCGTCGCGACGGTGGTTATCCAGGCCAACGTCGGCGCGCCTACCCAACCGGCGTTCATCCGAGCGACCGAGCTCACGACCGGCAACCAGGTCACCGGACAGTTCACTATCGTGCAGACAAACAACGGCGCTGCCGTGCTTAGCGTCGTGCCGCCTACGGCGACGATCACCGGCGTGTTCACCGATGAATGCGTCGCAGGTTTTGCCGTCGACTATTTCATCTTTGGCGGGACGCCTCCATACCGGGTGACCAACACGTTCCCGACCACCGTGACGCTGGTCAATAATATCGTCCCGGTCAGCGGCGGCTCATTCAGGGCGATCACGACGACCGCGTGCGTCAATCCGGCAGTCTTCTCGATCGTCGATGCGACTGGGTTGCAGACAACAGCGACGTTGATAAACAAACCAGGAACCACGACACCGACGCCGCCGCCGGTAACCCCGCCGAGCGTGTTCGCGACTCCGGGTCAGATAGACGCCACTATCTCGGGCTGCGATGGCAATACATTCAACTTTGCCATCGCCGGAGGTACGCCTCCTTACAACGTGGTCGCGACCGGGACGTTTGGTACGAACAAGGTGCAGCCGCAGATCAATCCACAAACTCTTGCGGCGGCGGGCATAGTACAGGTCAGCGGCCTTATCGGCAGCCCGGGCCCTGCGGATGGCTTCCCGGCCGGGCAAGGCCAGAATCGATACAGTTTCACGGTGGTCGATTCGTTGGGGACCGCGGATAACTTCACCGTCATCTGTACGCCCGGTCCGAATCCGATCTAGGCCGGACGGGTTTTGATGTAGAAGCGGCGCCTGCGGGCGCCGCTTTTTTTTCGCAAACGTTACCCCGCCAGCACGGCGCGAAGATCCGCCTCGCCGATTTCGCTGCGCATCGATGCGCGGCCGAGTGTGTCCAGCACGACGAAACGCGTCGTGCCCGCCTGGACCTTCTTATCCCGCGCCATCAACTCGATCCAACGGTCGAAGGCAAGCGACGGCGGCCGCACGGGCAGCCCCGCGCGATCGATCAGGCGAGCGACCCTGTCGCCGTCGTCCTGCCGCAATCCGGCGATTCGCGTCGACAGCCTGGTCGCGAGAACCATGCCTGCGGCCACGGCCTCGCCGTGCAGCCACACGCCATAGCCGGTGCCGGTCTCGATCGCGTGCCCGAACGTATGGCCGAAGTTCAACAAGGCGCGCGCGCCGGATTCGCGTTCGTCGGCGGCGACCACTGCGGCCTTGATGCGGCAACTGGCGCTGATGGCGTGCTCGAGCGCGGCGGGCTCGCGCGCGAGCAGCGGTGCAATGTTGGCCTCCAGCCATTCGAACAGCTCGAAATCGCACGCCGCGCCGTATTTGATGACTTCGGCGATGCCAGCGACGTATTCGCGTTCGGGCAGCGTCGACAGGGTCGCGGTGTCGATGAGGACGGCAGAAGGCTGGTGAAATGCGCCGATCATGTTCTTGCCGAGCGGATGATTGACCGCGGTCTTGCCGCCGACCGACGAGTCCACCTGCGCAAGCAACGTGGTCGGCACCTGCAGCAAAGGCATACCGCGCTGATAGGTAGCCGCGGCGAATCCGGCGAGATCGCCGATAACGCCGCCACCGAGCGCCACGAGCAGGGTCGAGCGCTCGGCGCCCAGCTCGAGCAGGCGCGTGTGGACGTCGTAGAGCGTCGCCCAGTCCTTGTGCGCTTCACCGTCGGGCACGACCACGACATCGCAGCGAATGCCGCTGCGTGACAGCGCCGCCTGCAGCGGCGCCAGGTGATGCGCGGCGACAATAGGATTGGTGACGATGATGGCGCGTGCAGGAGGAGGCGCGGGCAGCAGTTCGCCCGCGCAGGCAAGGAGTCCGGCGCCGATATGGATCGGATAACTGCGCTCGGCGAGCGCGACAGTCAGCGTCGTCATCGGTTGGGGGAATGCTGGCTCAAGCCTGCGCCGAGGTCCGCAGTTGCTGCTCCAGCCGCTGGGCGAGGCGGACGACCTGCTCCTGGTCGGACTCGACGACGAAGTCCGCGGTCTCGCGGTACAGCGCGTCGCGAAACTCGTAGAGCTCCTTCAGCCGCTCGTACGGATCGGGCGCCTGCAGCAACGGCCGATGCTTGCTGCGCTTGGTGCGCTCCCATAGCGTTGCCGGCGTCGCGTGAAGGTAGAGGACCGATCCGTTCTGCTTCAGGCAGTCGCGGTTGACCTGGCGCAGTACCGCACCGCCGCCGGTCGCGAATATGGTATGGGTATGCAGCACGTACTCGGCAATGATCGCCTGCTCGCGGTCGCGGAATCCCGGCTCGCCTTCCAGTTCGAAGATGACCGGAATCGATACGCCTAGGCGCCGCTCGAGCTCGCTGTCCGAGTCGTAGAACGCCTTGTCCAGGCGCTTGGCAAGCAGGCGCCCGAGCGTCGACTTACCGCTGCCTGGCATGCCCACCAGAAAAAGATTGCCCCGATGCAGATGCATCGGGGCATTTTAGAGCATAGCGCCGCTGAAGGGCGGAGCAGGGCCCCCGCGCATAGCGCGGGGATGCGACCCCGCAAGCGGTGCCCCGGCGAATCGAAGAGCGGAACCCTTCGTGGTAGGTCTGAGCCGGCAGCGCCGGGGTCAGCCGTCCGGAGGGCTACCGCACCGCCGTGACCGATTCCTTGACGATGCGCGGCGTCAGGAAGATCAGGAGCTCGGTCTTCTCGACGTTCTTGTTGGTCGTCTTGAACAGATAACCCAGGTACGGTATGTCACCGAGGAACGGAACCTTGGTCACATCGTTGTTGACCGTCTCCTCGTAAATGCCGGCGATGACCGCGGTGTCGCCGTTGTTGACGGCGATCTGCGTCGTCACATTCTTGGTGTCGATCGCCGGCACGAATCCGCCACCCGCGACCGGCACGTTCTGGCCGACCGAGTCCTTGCGGATTTCTACGGTCATGATGATGCGGTTGTCAGGCGTGATCTGCGGCGTGACGTCGAGCCGCAGCACCGCCTTCTTGAACTGGACGGTCGCCGGGCTGTTGCCGGTGCCGGGAGTCACGTACGGGATCTCGGTACCCTGCTCGATGCTTGCCTTCTGATTGTCGGCCGTCACGACGCGCGGGCTCGACACCACCTTGCCGCGGCTGTCGGCTTCGAGCGCCGAAAGCTCGAGGTTGATCAGGTTCCCGCTGCCGAGATTGATCAAGGTCAGCGCGAGCTGGCCGGCCGGATTGCTGACCGGCAGGTTCACGTTTAGCTGCGGCGAATCCGAATAGCCGGCGCTTGCGAGACCCGAGGCCAGCTCGAAAGGCGTTTGCGTGCGCGTATCGCGCGTCGCGACCGCTCCCGCCGTCGTTGAGCTGACGACCGGCTGTGTATTCAGGTTGCCGCCGACCCCGCCGGCGTAGCGCCTGTTCAACGTGAATCCGGTCTGCATGCCGAAGCGTACGCCGAGCTGGCGACCGAACTTGTCGTCGGCGATGACGATGCGGCTTTCGATGACGACCTGGCGCACGGTGACGTCGATCTGGCGGATCAGCCGGCGCACTTCGTCAAGTCGGCCACCGGTATCCTGGACGAACAGGATATTCGTTCGCGCATCGACGACCGCGGTGCCGCGCTTGGACAGGAACTTGCCTTCCTTGTCGGAAAGCAGCGCCTTGATCGCATCGGCCTTCTGATAATTGAGCTGGAACATCTCGGTCTGCAGCGGCTCCAGCTCGCTGATCTGCTGCAAGGATTCGAGCTGCTGCTTTTCCTTGACGGCGAGCTCTTCACGCGGCGCGATCAGAACGACGTTGCCGTTCTTGCGCATGTCCAGACCCTTGGTCTGCATGATGATGTCGAGCGCCTGGTCCCACGGAATATCCTTCAGGCGCAGCGTGAGGCTGCCGGTCACGGTGTCGCTGGTGATGATATTGAGGCCGGTGAAATCGGCGATCACCTGCAGCACCGCGCGCACTTCGACGTTCTGGAAGTTGAGCGAAAGCTTCTCGCCCTTGTAGCCCGCGCGCGTTCCCTGCGTCAGGCGATTCGGGTCTTCCTGGATCGGCTTGACCTCGATGATGAAGCGGTTGTCGGTCTGATACGCCGAATGTTCCCACAGGCCTTTGGGCTCGATCACCATCCTCGCATTGCCGGCCTGCTCGAACGTATCGATCGTCATCACCGGCGTGGCGAAGTCGCCGACATCGAGCCTGCGCTCGAGGTTGCGCGGCAGCGATGTCTTGATGAAGTCGACGACCAGCGTCTTGCCCTGCTGCCGGATGTCGATGCCGGTGGTCGTATCCGACAGGTCGACGATAATGCGGCCCTCGCCATTGCGCCCGCGCCGGAAATCGATGTCGCGCAGCGCGTGCGTGGTTTCGCCCGGCCGCGCCTCGGCGAAGCGCGACACCGTCGGCGACTCGGCCGCAACTGTGGCCGTCTCGCTCAGCGTTACGACCACGGTATTGCCTTCGATCTGGGTTTCGAACGATTGCGGTTTGTTCAGGTTGAACACGACGCGCGTGCGATTTCCCGCCTGCACGACGTTGACGCTGCGCAGCGCCGGATCACCGACCTCCTGCGCCGAGCGACCCATGCCGTTGCCGGTATCGGGAAAGTCCAGCGCGATGCGAGGCGGATTGTTGATGGCGAAGCCGGCCGGCGGATTGGGCAACGGCGACTTGAGCGTGAACCTGACGATTGTGCGGCCGGAGCTGCCTTTGGAGACCGTGAGGCCCTCGATGCTGTTCGCCGTCTGTGCCTGCGCCTGGCCGACGCCAAGCAGGAGCATCGCGGCAACGGCGGCAATGGCGGCCCCTTTCAGCCATTGCTCGCGTTTCGCTTCGGTGGATCGCATGGCCCTCATCTGCGTCGCTCCTGTCTTGAGTCTGCTTGGGCGAGCTGGAGCGTGCTGGTTCGCTCCGTCCAGTCGCCTGCACCGTCCTGCACCAGTTCCTTGAGCCGAATGTCGCCGTCGCCGATGTTGATGATGACGCCGAAGTTCTGGCCCATGTAGTTTCCGACCTTGACCTGATAGACATCCTTCTCGGTCGTTCTGACCAGCGCATACGTGTTCTTGCCTCGCTGCAGCGTTCCTACCATCTGCAGCGATTCCAACGGATAGGACTCGAGCGGCTCCTTGCGTCGGTTGAGATCCGGCGCGAGCTTGCTGCCTCCCTTGAGCGGCTCGATCTTGCGCGGCTTGAACGGATCGGCCAGGTCGAACGCGTTATAGGTGAACGGCTCGTACGGCCGGACCTGCGGCAGCGGATCGAGCTTGCCCCGGACCCCCTTGCCCTGTTCCTGCATCCAGGCGCGAAGATCCTGATGGCTTTCGCCGCCGCAAGCGGCGACGAGGATGGCAGCGATGCCACAGGCGGCCAATCGCGGATTCATTTTTTGCCCTTGGCAGCCTTCGCCGACTTGCGCTGCTTGGCGATTTCGTCCTCGTCCAAGTAGCGGAAAGTCTTGGCGGTTGCATCCATCACCAGCGTGCCTTTGTCGTTGGTGATGCCAATGTCATTCAGCGTGACGATTCGCGGGAGCTGCGCCACATCACTGGCGAATGCGCCCATATCATGATATGTGCCCGTCACCCGAACCGTGATCGGCAATTCGGCGTAGAACTCGGCGATACGCTCGCGCGTAGCCGGCCGGAACAGCTCGAACTGCAGCCCGCGGCCAAGCCCGGCCTGGTTGATGTCGGTCAGCAGCGCGTCCATTTCGCTCTTGTTCGGCAGTTGCTTCAGCAGTGCGCCGAACGCTTGCTCGATCTCCTTGAGCTGCTGAACGTAAAGCTCGAGGTTGACCGCCTTGGCCTTCTTCTCGGAATACGAGACGCGCAGCTTCGCTTCCTCATCCTGCGCGCGATCCAGCGCATCGAGCTGGTCTTTCCAGTCGAAAAACGCCCCGGCCAGCAGGATCAGCACGACCAGGATGCCGAGGACGGCGATCTTCGGCAGCAGCGGCCAGTTTCCCGCCTCGCGGAAATTGAGGCGGCGGATGTCGTCGAGTGTCATGTTGTCGGCCTCTTCGCGGGCGGCGCGGCCGTCGGGCCCTTCACCGCGGTCGCCGGAGGCTTCGCCCCGGGACCGGCCGTTTCAGCCGGACGCTTCATCTGCAGGCTCAGCGTGAATTCGTTGACCTTCTGCTTGTCGAGCGGCACCGACTTGATTTCGATCAGCTCGGGCGTCGTCAGCCACGGCGAGCTCTCGATGCTGCGCATCAGCGTCGAGACGCGCGCGTTGGATTGCGCGTATCCGGTCAGCGTCACTTTGGCGCCGACCTGCTTGACCGACCTGAGATAGAGGCCGTCCGGCAGCTGCCGGACCAGTTGATCGAGCAGGTGCACGGCTTCGGTCCGGTTCGATTGCAGCGTCTCGACGATCTGCTTGCGCGCCAGCAGCGCCTGGGTTTGTTCGCGCAGCTTGTCGATTTCCTTGATCTGCTCGTCGAGCTTGACGATTTCGGCCTTCAGCAGCGTATTGCGTCCGTTCTGGTTTTCGATGCGGGCGGCAATGACGATGTGCACGAGGCCGACGACCGCGACGCCGAGCACCGCAAGTCCGACCGCCATCGAGATGAACTGGCGCTGCCGCGCCTGACGCTTCTGCTCGCGGTGTGGAAGAAGGTTGACGCGGACCATGGCTATTCGAACCCGCGCAGCGCGAGGCCGCAGGCGATCAGGAGCAAGGGCGCATCCGCGGCGAGCTGACGCGGCCGGATGCGATCGGACATCGTCATGCTGGCGAACGGGTTGCCGACGATCGTGGTGACGCCTGCGCGCTTGGCAACCAGCTCGTCGAGCCCGGAAAGCAGTGCGCAGCCGCCGGTGAGGACAACCTGGTCGACCTGGCTGTACGACGTCGACGTGAAGAAGAACTGCAGCGCACGGGTCACTTCCAGCGCAAGGGTCTCCATGAACGGCTGCAGCACATCGGCGTCATAATTCTCCGGCAGACCGGCATTTTTCTTCGCCGATTCGGCTTCTTCGGGCGATAAGTTGAACGCGCGCTGGATGTCGTGGGTCAACTGGTTGCCGCCGAAGGCCTGGTCGCGGGAGAACAGAATTTGGTTGTTGCGCAGCACGTAGAAGTGCATCACGTGGGCGCCGATGTCGACCAGCGCCACGTTCTGGTCGCGGCCGTTGGCCGGCAGCGACGGCGCGATCATGCGGAATGCCTCTTCGGTCGCATACGATTCAACGTCCATCACCTGCGGCCGCAGCCCGGCGTTGTCGGCAATGGCTACCCGGTCGTCGACCTTCTCCTTGCGCGACGCGGCGATCAGCACCTCGACGTCTTCGGCATTGTTCGGTGCCGGCCCCAGGATCTGGAAATCCAGGTTGACTTCGTCCAGCGCGAACGGGATGTACTGGTTGGCCTCGGCCTCGACTTGCAGCTCGAGCTCCTCTTCGGTCTGGCCCGCGGGCACGATGATCTTCTTGGTGATGACCATCGCCGTCGGCAGCGCCATTGCGATATGCTTGTTGCGGCTGCCAAGCCGCTTGTGTGCGCGACGGAGCGCGTCGCTGACCTGGTCGAGGTTGACGATATTGCCGTCGGTGACCAGATCTTTGCTGAGCGGCTCGATCGTGTAGCGCTCGAGCCGATAGGCTCCCTTGCCGGTTTCGGAAAGTTCCACCAGCTTTATGGCGGACGAGCTGATGTCCACACCGACCAGCGGCGGCGCCTTCGTTTGCAAAAAGGCAAACGCGGAATCGAGTTTTTCCTTCAACATAGGTGCTTTAGGCGTAATTCATATAAATTACATTAAACAGTAGCAGCAAATATAAACCATGTAAAACTGTTTTTTCAAGTTTATCTTGGCTCCTAACCCTGCATATAATCGTGGCTCCCGCCTGGCGCCCCGGTAACTTTAATTCACCCATGCTAAAGCGCTGGCTGATCTATCTCGCGGCTGTAATGGCGGGCCTGGGGCTCGTCGGGGCCCTGTTGGCGGCCTTTGTCTTTGCTCTGCTTTATCCCACTTTGCCGTCGCTAGACACGCTGACGGACTACCAGCCGAAGATACCCCTCAAAATAGTGTCGGCGGAAGGGGCTATCCTAGGGGAGTTCGGCGAGGAACGGCGGGCCATCGTCAAAATCAAGGAAGTCCCGGATGTCATGCGCCACGCGATCCTGGCCGCCGAGGACGAGCGCTTCTACCAGCACGGGGGGGTCGACTACCTCTCGGTTGTCCGGGCCGCGTTGGCCAACCTCAGCGGCGGCGCGCCGCAGGGCGCTGGCACGATCACGATGCAGGTTGCCCGCAATTTCTTCCTGACTCGTGAGCGAACGCTCACTCGCAAGCTTCGTGAGGTCATGCTTGCCTATAAGATCGAGTCCAACCTAAGCAAGGACGAAATCCTCGAGCTCTATATCAACCAGATCTTCCTTGGCCAGCGGGCGTACGGCTTCGCCGCCGCCGCGCAGATCTACTTTGGCAAACCGCTGCAGGAGCTCAGCATCGCCGAGTCGGCAATGCTGGCGGGGCTGCCCAAAGCCCCATCGGCGTTCAACCCGGTCGCCAATCCCAAGCGCGCCCGGGGCCGCCAGCTATATGTACTGCGGCGCATGCATGACCTCCACTACATCAGCGACGACCAGTTCGTCGTCGCGCAGAACACCCCGCTGGCGGTCCATCAGGCGTTGCAGGAATACGACACTCATGCCCAGTTCGCGGCCGAGATGGCCCGCCAGATCGTCGTCGAAGGCTACGGCGAGGAGGCGTACACCCGGGGTCTGACCGTCTACACGACGCTGCGCAAGGACGACCAGGCCGCCGCCTATTTCGCCGTCCGGCGCGGCGTCGTCGATTACGACCGCCGACATGGCTATCGCGGGCCCGAGGCTTACATCAGCCTGCCCAGCGATCCGGAGAAGCTCGAGGATGCGCTCGACACGGCTTTCCAGGACGTGAGCGACGCCGACAACCTCGAACCGGCGATTGTCCTCGAGGCATCGCCTACCTCGGTCAAGGTCGTGCGCAGCGACGGCGACGACCTGGTCATCAACGGGGAGGGCCTCAAGTTCGCCGCCCGCTCGCTCTCCGAAAAGGGTCCGGCGGCGAGCCGGATTCGCCGTGGCGCGCTGATCCGCATCGCCAGCGACGACAAAGGCAAGTGGCAGATCGCGCAGTTGCCGCAGGTCGAGTCGGCCCTGGTTTCGGTCCGGCCTGTCGACGGAGCGATCCTGTCGCTGGTCGGCGGCTTCGACTTCGACCGCAACAAATTCAATCACGTGACGCAAGCGTACCGGCAGCCGGGTTCCAGCTTCAAGCCTTTCATCTATTCGGCCGCGCTGGAGAAAGGGTTCAGCCCGGCGACGGTCGTCAACGACGCGCCGCTCTCTTTCGATGCGGCGCAGACCGGGGGCGAGCCCTGGGAACCCAAGAACTACGACGGCACCTTCGACGGGCCGATGCGACTGCGAACGGCGCTGATGAAATCGAAGAATCTGGTCACGGTGCGGGTGATGCAGGCGATCGGACCGCAGTATGCGCAGGACTACATCGCGCGCTTCGGCTTCGATCCGAAGCTGCATCCGGCGTATCTGACGATGGCGCTCGGCGCCGGGGCCGCGACGCCGCTGCAGATGGTCGCGGCCTATGCGGTATTCGCCAACGGCGGCTATCGCGTGGCGCCGTATCTGATCGACCGCGTCGTCGATGCCCGCGGCAACGTCGTGTCGAAGGCGACTCCGGCCGTGGCGGGCGTCAATGCCGAGCAGGCGATCGATCCGCGCAACGCATTCATCATGACGACGATGTTGCGCGACGTCGTCCGCGCCGGCACCGGGGCGCGCGCCAACCAGCTCGGCCGGCACGACCTCGCCGGCAAGACCGGGACGACCAACGACAGCATCGACGCCTGGTTCTGCGGCTTCAACGCTTCGATCGTCGCGGTCGCCTGGATCGGCTTCGACCAGCCGCGGACGCTCGGCAATAACGAGACCGGCGCGGTGGCGGCATTGCCGATCTGGATGATGTATATGGCCAAGGTGCTCAAGGGCGTGCCCGAAGCGCCGCTCAAGCAGCCGGATGGAGTCGTCGTTGCGCGAATCGATGCCGATTCCGGCCTGCGCGAAAACGACGACCGCAGCGGCATTCCCGAATATTTCCTCTCGGAGTTCCTGCCGCGCAAGCGCGACGATGCACTGGCCACCGACGGCGGCCGCGCGCCACCCGAGGTGCGCAATCAGCTCTTCTGACCGTTGGCATCGCATATCGCATCGTCACAGGCCTCGCGCAACCGGGTGCGGATCGCCCAGGCCGCGGCTCGCCTGATCGCCGAGCATGGCCTGTCCGACTGGGCGGCGGCGAAGCGCAAGGCCTGCCGCGAGCTGGGCTTGAGCGATCGAGAGGCGCTGCCGGCCAATGAAGAGATCGAGCAGGCGTTGCGCGATTACAACAGTCTCTTCCAGCCGCGGGCTCAAGAGGCTTCGTTGCGCGCCCAGCGGCTGGTCGCGCTGGACTGGATGGAGCGCCTGGCCCAATGGCGGCCTCTTCTGGTCGGCGGCGTGGCGGCCGGCTGGGCGACCGCGCACAGCGACGTGAGGCTCGAACTGGAAGCGGAGGACCCCAAGGCGGTGGAACTCGGCCTGATCAACGCCGGGATCGAATACACCGCCGCCGCGCCGCTCGGCGGACCCGCGCCAGGCGCGCGCCTGAACGCGGGGCGCGGCGCGGCCGCGGTGCGGCTCGACATCGTTTCACCGCAACAGCGCCGCAACCGTCCGCGTCGCAACGACGAGGAGCGCTTGACGGCCTCGGAGCTCAAGTCGTTGCTGGCGAGCGCCGCAAGCGCCGCGGATCCGGCGTCCTAGTGTTGACCGCTGATCATTCCTTGAGCCAGGCCGCGGCCGTCAGGGCGTAGTAGGTCAGAATCGCATCGGCGCCGGCGCGCTTGAATGCGATCAAGGTCTCCATGGCACAAGTGCGCTCGTCGAGCCAGCCGTTGGCGGCGGCCGCCTTGAGCATCGCGTACTCCCCACTGACCTGGTAGACGGCGGTCGGCACGCCAAAGCTGTCCTTGACCCGCCGCAGGATGTCCAGGTACGGAAGGCCCGGCTTGACCATCACCATGTCGGCGCCTTCCTGCAGATCCAGATACGTTTCCCAAAGCGCTTCGTCGCCGTTGGCCGGATCGATCTGATAGGTGTATTTGTTGCCGCCGCTCAACGCGGCGCCCGATCCGACGGCATCGCGAAACGGGCCATAGAAGGCCGAGGCGTATTTGGCCGAATACGCAAGGATGCGCGCTCTGTCGTGTCCGGCGCGATCGAGCGCGGCGCGCAGCGCGCCGATGCGCCCATCCATCATGTCGGACGGGGCAACCACGTCGGCCCCCGCCTCGGCGTGGCATAAGGCCTGCCGAGTCAGTGCGGCGACCGTCTCGTCGTTGGCGACGTAGCCGGTGTCGTCGAGCAGGCCGTCCTGGCCGTGGCTGGTGTAAGGATCGAGCGCCACGTCGGTGATCACGCCCAGTTCGGGAAATCTCGCCTTGAGCGCACGCACCGTTTGCGGCACCAGTCCGTTGGGATCCCAGGCGGCCGCTGCATCCAGCGACTTCTGCGAGCCTGGAATCACCGGGAACAGCGCTATCGCGGGCACCCCGAGCATCAGGCAGCGCTCGGCGTCGGCCAGCAAGAGGTCGATGCTCTTGCGCGAGATCCCAGGCAGTGAAAGCACCGCCTCCTCGCGTCGGCTGCCGTCGAGGACGAACGCCGGATAGATAAGATCGTCACTCGACAGTCGATTCTCGCGCATCAGGCGGCGCGAAAAGTCGTCGCGGCGCATGCGGCGCTGCCGGCGTTCGGGAAACTTTCCGGTAAAGTTCATCGACATAGCGGGTGGTCGGAATCGGTTGCGCGACTCGCGCAAAGCGCATCGTAGCTTGCGCGGCTCATCGCGGGCAACCGCGTTGTCTTGTCGGTCCGCATGCCCTCGAAGAATCGTCGCAGAGAACGTGGAACTCTTTTAACAAGGGGCCGGTCATATTCCGCAGACGATAGCATCGTCTCCCGCTTTCCTCCCTGAGCGGGTGCCCTTCGGTTGCGTAACCCTACCAACCGAAGGGCGTTCTTGAGGCCCCGACTCACTCCCCTTGATGTCGGGGCCCTTCTTTTTGTGCCGGCGCAATTGCGGTATCCGCGGCAAAGGGCGCGAGCCATGCAGCCACCGCTTCCTCCGCTTTCGCGAGACCGAGCCTTCGCGTTGCCGAAAACAATTGCACGCCGATCCGATCCGCGTGCGCCGCGTAGTCCTGGCCGATCTCGCGCTGCACACCGGCGAGGACGCGTCGCTGTTCGGCGACGGTAAACTTGTCGGCCTTGGTCAGCAGGATATGGGTCGGCCGCAGCGACGGCAGGAACCAGTCGAGCATCTGCCGGTCGAGGTCGGTCATCGGCCGCCGCGAATCCATCACCAGGACCAGCCCCGTCAGTGCCACGCGTTCGGCAAGATAGCGCGCGATAAAGACCTGCCAGTGACGGCGCATCGCCGCCGGTACTTCCGCGTAGCCGTAACCGGGCAGATCGGCGAGCAAGGCGCCCGAGCGCAGGCGAAAGAAATTGATGTTTTGCGTGCGTCCCGGTGTCTTGCTGACGAATGCCAGCCGCGTTCGTTGCGCGAGCGCGTTGATCGCAGATGACTTGCCGGCGTTCGAGCGCCCGGCGAACGCCACCTCGGGCACACCGTCGGCAGGCAGCTGGTGCCAGTCTGCCGCCGTCGTCAGGAATTCCGCGTTGAGGAACGGATGCTTCATCGCGCTTGCCCGAAGCGCGAGGCTTGGGCCGACCACAACGGATTCGGTACAATGCGCGGTCGGCTTGCGCCGCATGCATGCGCAGGCGACGCCCGATGCGCGGACTGGACCGCCGGGCCGCCGAATCGAGGGAGCGTCAAACGATGAAACGCGCGTTGTTGCTGACGGGGGTGGCCTTTGCGGTCGCGGTCGGCGCGACCCACGGCGCACCGGCGCAGGCCGAAGAGGCCGCCGCCAAGCCCGATCTCGCCAAAGCGCAGCAGATCGTCAACCAGGTGTGTTCGGCCTGCCATGGCGCCGATGGTAACAGCCCGAGCCCGGTGAACCCGAACCTGGCCGGACAGCAGGCTGACTACGTCGCCCTTCAGCTCACCCATTTCAAAAGCGGCGTCCGCAGCAATCCGATAATGGCCGGGATGGCCGCCGCGCTGTCGCCGGAAGACATGCGCTCGCTGGGCGCCTATTTCGCGGAGCAGAAACCCAAGGGCTCGGCGGCGAAGGGTGCCGACCTCGCCAGTGCCGGGCAAAAACTCTTTCGCGGCGGCGATGCCGCGAGCGGCGTGCCGGCGTGCGCCGCGTGCCACTCGCCGGATGGCGCAGGCATCCCGTCGCGCTATCCGCGTCTCGGCGGACAGTACGCCGACTACACGTCGGCGCAGCTCCGGGCGTTCAAGGCGGGCGAGCGCGGCATGGACAAAGAAGGCAAGGACGTCAACGGCAGAGTCATGGTGCAGATCGCGGCCCGGATGAACGACCGGGCGATCGCCGCGGTAGCGCAGTACGTCGCCGGATTGCACTAGTGCGGCGACAACCACCGAATGGAGGGCGGCGTTCGCGCCGCCTTTTTTATCGCTGACGTGGCCGCCGCCATAGCGGCGTTGTTTATCTATCCGGTCAAGGGCTGTCGCGGCATCACGCTTTCTTCAGCGCGGGTCACCGAGCGCGGGCTCGAGCACGATCGCGAGTGGATGATCGTCGATGCCGACGGGCGATTCGTCACGCAGCGCACCGAACCCCGACTGGCCTCGATCACGACCGCGATCACCGCGACATCGCTGCTTTTGAGCGCGCCCGGAGCGGGGCCGCTGGAGTTGCCGCTCGAGCAAGCCGGCGTTACGAGCCCGGTGACAGTGTGGCGCGACACGGTCGCCGGCATCGATCAGGGACCCGCGGCAGCCGCCTGGCTGTCGGCACGCCTGGCCGGGGCGTACCGGCTGGTCCGTTTCGACCCGGCAGCGAGGCGCCGCTGCAACCCGCTGTACGCGGGCGCTTCCGGCGCGCACACGGCGTTCGCCGATGGCTACCCGCTGCTGGTGCTCTCGGAAGCGTCGCTCGACGACCTGAACGGCCGGCTCGTCACGCCACTTCCGATCGATCGCTTTCGTCCGAATCTGGTGCTCTCGGGAATCGACGCTTACGACGAAGATCACATCGATCAGATCGTGGTGGGCGAAGTGGCGATGAAAATGGTCAAGCCTTGCACGCGCTGCCAGGTGACGACGATCGACCAGCAAACGCTGGAGCGAGGCCTCGAACCCCTGCACACACTGGCCGGCTACCGCCACAATGCGTTGCTGGACGGCGTCGCATTCGGCATGAATGCGATCGTTACAGCGGGCGTCGGTGCGACGCTCTCATCTGCTTCGCCGGTCGCGCATTCGTATCGTTTTTAAGGCCTGGCCCTATCTTTCGGGGCGGCTCGGTACGAAGCGTGAAAACGTTTAGCCCGCGACGGCCTTGCACGCAGCCAGCGTCTCGCGCCAATCCGGCAGCGCGATCCCAAAGGCTTCTTCGAGCTTGCCAGTTGCGAGTACCGACGACGCAGGGCGGCGGGCGGGCGTCGGAAATTCCGCCGTCGTGATCGGCACGACGCGCGGACGATCGCTATCGTCGAAAATCGCGCGGGCAAAATCGAACCAGCTCGCGCGGCCGCGCCCGCTTAAGTGATAAACGCCGCTTTTCCTGGCCAGTGCGGACGCGCCGCGGCCGATAAGGCTCGCCGTCGCTTCGGCCAGCGTGCGGCTCCAGTTGGGCACACCGAACTGGTCAGCGACGACGCGCAGTTCGTCCCGCGTCGCGGCGAGTCGACGCATCGTCAGCAGAAAATTCTGGCCGTGCCAGCCGTAGATCCAGCTCGTGCGCAGAATCAGATGCGCGCCTCCGGCGGCAGCGATCGCTCGCTCGCCGCCAAGCTTGCTGCTGCCATAGACGTTCAGCGGGTTTGTCGGATCTTGTTCGCGATACGGTCCGGTTGCCGTTCCGTCGAACACGTAATCGGTCGAATAATGGATCAGCAGTGCGTCGAGGCGCTTGGCTTCCTCGGCCAGGATCGCGGGAGCCAAGGCGTTGATCGCGTCGGCCAGCTCGGGCTCGGCTTCGGCGCGATCGACTGCGGTATACGCGGCCGCGTTGACGATGATCTGCGGCTTGACCCGCCGCACGGTCGCCGCGATCGCGTTGGCATCGGTGAGGTCCATCGCGGCGCGATCGCGCGCCGCTACCTCGCCGTGCTCCGGAAGCAGCCGCGCCAGCTCGACGCCGAGCTGGCCTGTGGCCCCGGTGAGCAGAATCACCGGGCGCTTCACGGATACGTGTCGGCCTGCGCCAGCGTGCGCCCGGCGGCATCCTTGGGTGCGACCAGCGGGACGCCCGAGAGCGGCCACCGGATGCCGAGCGCCGGATCGCTCCACAAGAGACAGCGCTCGTGCTGCGGATACCAGTAGTCGGTCGTCTTGTACAGAAACTCCGCAGCATCGGACACGACCAGGAAGCCGTGTGCGAATCCGGGCGGAATCCACAGCATGCGCCGGTTCTCGGCGGACAGCAGCACTGCGGACCAGCGGCCGAATCGCGGCGAGCTGCGGCGAAGATCGACCGCGACGTCGAGCACCTCGCCCTCGGTCACGCGCACCAGCTTGCCTTGGGCGTGCTCGATCTGGTAGTGCAGACCGCGCAGCACGCCGCGGGCGGAGCGCGAGTGGTTGTCCTGCACGAACTCGGCGTCGAGCCCTGCCTCGGCAAGCGTGCGGCGGTTATAGCTCTCGAAGAAGAACCCGCGCTCGTCGCCGAACACTTTCGGTTCGAGCAGCAGCACCTCCGGCAAGTCGGTCGGTGTGACCTTCATCGTCGCGTCAGCGGATCGCCGGCCCGTGCAGCAGGCTCAGCAGGTACTGCCCGTAGCCGTTCCTGGCCATCGCCTGCCCGAGCTTTTCCAGCGCCGCGGCATCGATATAACCCTGGCGATAGGCGATCTCTTCCGGACAGGCGATCTTGAGTCCCTGGCGACGCTCGATGGTCGCAATGTATTGCGCCGCTTCGAGCAGCGATTCGTGCGTGCCCGTATCGAGCCACGCCATGCCGCGGCCCATGACCTCGACCGACAACTCGCCCAGCGCAAGATAGGCCTGGTTGACATCGGTGATCTCGAACTCGCCGCGCGCCGACGGCTTAAGGCCGGCGGAAATGTCGAGCACGCGGTTGTCGTAGAAGTAGAGGCCGGTCACCGCGTAGCGCGACTTAGGCTGCTGCGGCTTCTCCGCGAGACTCAGCACCCGCCCTTGCTTGTCGAACTCCGCGACGCCGTAGCGCTCGGGATCGGCCACCGGATAGGCGAACACCGTCGCGCCCGCAGCGCGCGCCGTCGCACGCGCGAGCATCGGCTGCAAATCGTGACCATAGAAGATGTTGTCGCCCAGCACCAACGCCGAATTCGCACCGCCGACGAAGTTGCGACCGATGACGAACGCCTGGGCCAAGCCGTCCGGCGACGGCTGGACCGCGTAGCTCAAGGCGATCCCCCAGCGATGCCCGTCGCCCAAAAGCTGCGCGAAGCGCGGTGTGTCCTCGGGCGTCGATATCAGGAGGATGTCGCGGATGCCGGCAAGCATCAGCGTCGACAGCGGGTAGTAGATCATCGGCTTGTCGTACACCGGCAGCAGCTGCTTCGACAGCACCTGCGTGACCGGATAGAGCCGTGTTCCCGAGCCGCCGGCGAGAATGATGCCCTTGCGCGGCGTCATGCGGGCTCGCCCGTGTAGTTGAGCGAGATCCACTTGTGATATTCGCCGCTGCTCACCGCCTGCAGCCATGCCGTATGCTCGAGATACCAGAGCACCGTGCGCGCGAGTCCCGATTCGAACGTCTCGCGCGGCGTCCAGCCGAGCTCGCTGCGGATCTTCGACGCGTCGATCGCATAGCGGCGGTCGTGCCCCGGGCGATCGCGGACGAAGCTGATCTGCGCCGCGTAGTCGCGGCCCGGACGCTGTTCGGCCAGCACGCGGCAAAGCGTATGCACGACCTCGAGGTTGGTCTTTTCGGCGTTGCCGCCGATGTTATACGTGGCACCCGGCACTCCGCCCGCGAGCACGGTGCGGATCGCCGCGCAATGATCGCCGACGTACAGCCAGTCGCGGACGTTCTTGCCGTCGCCGTAGACCGGCAGCGGCTTCCCCGCGATCGCGTTGACGATCATCAGCGGGATCAGCTTTTCGGGAAATTGCAGCGGTCCGTAGTTATTGGAGCAGTTGGTCGTCAGCGTCGGCAGTCCGTACGTGTGATGGTAAGCGCGCACCAGGTGATCGGAAGCCGCTTTCGACGCCGAATACGGACTGTTGGGCGCATAGGGCGTCGTCTCGCAGAAGCCGTCCGCATCGGACGCGAGCGAACCGTAGACCTCGTCGGTCGAAACGTGCAAAAAGCGAAAGCGCGAGCGCTCCGGCTCCGGCAGCGACCACCAGTAGGCGCGCGCCGCTTCGAGCAGCGCGAACGTGCCGACGATGTTGGTATCGATGAAGGCTGCCGGACCGTGGATCGACCGGTCGACGTGACTCTCGGCGGCGAGGTTGATGATCGCGCGCGGCCGATGCGCGGCCAGCAGCGCATCGATCGTCTCGCGATCGCCGATGTCCGCGCGCACGAAATGATGGCCGGGATCATCCTTGAGCGCGGCCAGACTGCCGAGGTTGCCGGCGTAGGTCAGCTTGTCGACGTTGACGACGGGCTCGTCGAACTCGGCGCGCCAGTCGAGCACGAAATTGGCGCCGATAAAACCGGCGCCGCCCGTAACGAGGATCATCGGAGGCTACCGGTAACCAGAATCATGCGAGATCCATGTGCCTGAAAGCGAGCGACACGCTTGCTCGGGGCGCGGATTTTATCATGTCGCACGCGCCGGTCGGTCCGCCCGGTAGTAGTCGAGATACCAGGTCACGAAGCGCTGCAATCCCGTTGCGAGCGACGTCGTGGGCGCGAATCCGGTTGTCGCGGCGAGCCGGTCGATCGCAGCGAACGTCGCCGGGACGTCGCCCGGCTGCGGCGGCAGGTATTCCCGGATCGCGCGCTTGCCGAGCAGCCGTTCGATCTCGCCGATGAACGATTCGAGATCGATCGCCGTATGGTTGCCGATGTTGAAAATGGCGTAAGGCGCAACTCCGGCTTCGGCCGCCTCGGGCGGCCGCGCCAGCACCCGGACGACGCCTTCCACGACGTCGTCGATGTAGGTGAAGTCGCGCCGCATGCGGCCGAAGTTGAACACCTTGATCGGCGTGTCGTCGAGGATCGCCCGCGTGAACAGCGCGGCCGCCATGTCGGGGCGGCCCCAGGGGCCGTAGACGGTAAAAAAGCGCAGGCCCGTTGTCGGCAGCCGGTACAGATGGCTGTAGCTGTGCGCGATCAGCTCGTCGGCCTTCTTGGTCGCCGCGTACAGGCTCATCGGATGGTCTACGTTCTGATCCTCGGAATACGGCAGCTTGTGGTTAGCGCCGTACACGCTTGAGCTCGACGCATACACCAGATGCGCGACGCCGGTGTGCCGGCACGCCTCGATGACCGTGCCGAATGCATCGATGTTGTTGCGGATGTAGGCAGCGGGGTTCTGCAGCGAATACCGGACGCCCGGCTGTGCGGCCAGATGCGCGACATGCGTGTATCGACCATCGCGAAACAGCGCCGCCGTCGCGCCGGGATCGGCCAGATCGAGCTCGATACAGCGGACGCCGGCGCGCGCAAGCTCGCGAGCCCGGGCGCGTTTCAGCGCGACATCGTAGTATGGGTCGAAATTGTCGACGCCGACGACATCGCCGCCATCGCGTGCGAGCCGCAGCGCGAGGTGCATGCCGATAAACCCGGCCGCCCCCGTGACCAGCGTCGTCATGACAGATCCGCGGGGCGCTCGAGTGAGCGCAGCTTGGCGTACTTGC
Organism: uncultured beta proteobacterium; assembly: GCA_963828665.1. Classification (GTDB taxonomy): domain Bacteria; phylum Pseudomonadota; class Gammaproteobacteria; order Burkholderiales; family Casimicrobiaceae; genus PALSA-1003. The sequence goes on along the minus strand of CAWHFL010000009.1, from coordinate 310,656 downwards.
AGAAACTCGCGAAACAGCCGATCGCAATATGGACCAGCCCTGCGGCGCCGTCGAGGAAACCCGCGCGCAGCAGATAGAAGCGGACGAAGCGCACGAGCGGCGAGCCGATCAGCCGCAGCCAGGAGAAATGCTCTCCACGCGCATGCATCGCCTGGGCCTGGAGTGTCGTGTAGCGGTTCTGCTTCGCCAGATAAGCATCGAGCGACTCGGCGGACGCGTGCAGCAGGTCGCCGTCGAGGCGTCCGACCGGACCATCGGCGAGCACGTGCTCGTGGACGGCATCGTCGGACCAGCGCGCGTGACGACGGTCGAACAGGCGCAGCGTCCAGTCGGGATAACCTTCGCCATGGCGCAGCCAGCGTCCGAAAAAGCGATTGCGCCGTGCCATCTTGAACGCGACATGCGTGGGCTCGCGCAACGCGGCGTTGATCGCGATCGCGAGCTCCGGCGAAAGGTGCTCGTCGGCATCGATGCACAGCACCCAGTCGTGCGCGGCCTCTCCCACCGCGTAGCGCCGCTGTGGGCCGAATCCCAGCCATTGCTGCACGATCACCCGCGCACCTCGGGCACGGGCGATTTCTACGGTATCATCCTGGCTGCCGGAATCGACGACGAGCATTTCCGCGGCAAAGCGCGCGGAATCGAGGCAAGCAGCAAGCTGCGCACCGGCATCGCGCGTGATCACCACGAGGCTCAATTCAGGCAAGGGCGGGCGTGGCTAAAGATCGGACAACGCGTCAGGCGTCGGGGCAGAAGAGTCTCCGATGCGACATGCGGCGGAGGGCGCGGCCCATTCTACGTGCAACGCACCGTCAAGTCATCCGCCGACCGCCATCATCAACGCACCGGCGGGATCGCTTGCCGCGACACGCATGAGACGCATCCGATGAGTCGCGCGCTGATCATCCGGCCCTCGTCGCTCGGCGACATCGTGCATGCCATGCCGATCGTGCACGACATCCGGCGACATCGTCCCGATATGGCGGTCGACTGGGTCGCCGAGGAGGCCTTTGCCGCGCTGGTTGCAATGCATCGCGGAGTGGAGCGCGTGATTCCAGTCGCGCTGCGCCGCTGGCGGCACGGGCTCCTCGAGCGCGCCACGTGGCGCGAGGCCGCGGCGTTCCGCCGCGCGCTTGTCCGTGATCGCTACGATCTGGTGCTCGATCTGCAGGAGCAGGTCAAGGGCGCGCTGCTGGCGTGGCTCGCGCGTGGCCCGGTGCACGGACCCGATCGAGCCAGCATCCGCGAGCCTGCGGCGAGCTTGAGCTATCGTCACCGGTACCGGATCGATCCGGCACAGCATCTGATCGACCGCTGCCGCCAGCTCGCCGCGGCGGCATTCGGCTACGAACCCGAGGGGCCGCCGCACTTCGACCTGTCGCCTCCCCCACTGCTCGCCGCGCCCGAGACGCCGTATGCGGTGTTCGTGCATGCGAGCAGCCGTGCCGACAAGGTTTGGCCCGAACCGCACTGGCGCGCGCTGATCGCGCATTTCACCCAGGCCGGCCTCGCCGTGCTGCTCCCCTGGGGGACGAACGACGAAGCCGAACGCAGTACCCGGCTTGCCGATGGCATTCCGGGGGCTGCCGTCTGCGCGCGCCGCGACCTGCCAGAGCTCGCGGCGCTGCTCGCGCGGGCCGAGGTCGTTTGCGGCGTCGATACCGGTCTGGTCCACCTGGCAGCGGCACTGGGCACGCCGACCGTCGCGCTGTTCGTCGCTACCGATCCGCGCCTCGCCGGCGTCGCGCGCGCGAGTCCGCATGGCCGCGATCTGGGCGGAGCGGGCATCGTTCCCTCGCCGCCGGAAGTCATCGCCTCGGTTGGCGCCCTGCTGCGCACTGTGCCGGACTGCTGATGGATTTCGTGCGCGCGCTTTACACGCTGGCCGGCTCGGCGCTGCTGCCGCTTTTGCCGCTGCGCCTCTGGTGGCGCGGACGCCGCGAGCCGGGGTACCGCCGCGAGTGGGGAGAACGGTTCGGGCACTATCGCACGCCGGCGCCGGCGGGGGCCATCTGGTGGGTGCACGCGGTATCGGTGGGTGAAACGCGGGCCGCGCTGCCGCTGGTGCAGCATCTTCATCGTGCCTATCCCGATGTCGCTATCGTGTTGACGCACATGACTGCGACCGGCCGCGAGGCCGGCCGCGCGCTCTACGGCGATACCGTCACGCAGGCGTGGCTGCCGTACGACCTGCCGTTCGCGGTCGATGCCTTTCTTACACACTTTCGTCCGTCTGCCGGGTTTCTGCTCGAGACCGAGTTGTGGCCCAACCTGATCGCGCGGGCCGCAGCGCGGCGCATGCCGGTCTACCTGGTCAATGCGCGTCTTTCGGAGCGTTCCGCCGCGGGGTACCGCCGTTTTGCCGCGCTGACCCGGCCGATGCTGGCGCGACTTGCCGGCGTCGCCGCGCAGTCGGCCGCCGACGAGGCACGGCTGGCCGCTCTGGGCGCGCGCAAGACGGTAGTGACCGGCAATCTCAAATTCGACACAAGGGTTCCCGACGCCGCCACGGCGCTCGGCGCCGAATTCGCGCTGCGTTTCGGCTCGACGCGCCTGGTGTGGATTGCGGCAAGCACGCGCGAAGGCGAGGAGGAGCTACTGCTGGACGCGCTCGAACGGGCGCCGCTGCCGCCCCAGACGCTGCTGGTCATCGTCCCGCGGCATCCGCAGCGCTTCGACAGTGTCGCCGACCTGTTGCGCGAGCGCGGTCTGCCGTTCGCGCGCCGCAGCGACAATACCCAGGTACCCGCCGATGTAGGCATCGTGCTCGGCGATTCGATGGGCGAGCTTTTTTCGTACTACGCCGCGGCCGACCTGGCTTTTGTCGGCGGCAGCCTGCTGCCGCTCGGCGGCCAGAACCTGATTGAGCCCCTCGCACTCGGCGTGCCGGTGCTGATCGGACCGCACACGTTCAATTTCGCCGATGCAAGCGCGGGTGCCGTCGCGGCGGGGGCCGCGGAGATCGTCGCCGATGCCGATGCGCTGGTCGCGGCCGCGCGCGCGATCCTGTCGGACGCGGCGAGGCGCCGGGCGATGGGAACCGCAGCGCGCGCCTTCCACGCGGCGCACCAGGGTGCCGCCAACCGCTTGTGGTCCTGGCTCGCGCCGCAGCTCGAAGACGCTGCGCGGGAGGCGCGCTAGACGCGCAGGTCGCGGTTGATCTGTTCGACGTCGGCGTCGGTGAGCGTGCCGACAGCCTGCTTGAGCTTGAGCTGGTTGATCAGGAAGTTGTAATAGGACTGCGCGAGGTTGAATCGCGTCTGGAACACCTGCTGCTGCTGGTTCAGGACATCGAGATTAGTTCGCACGCCGACTTCCAGGCCGAGCTTGTTGGAGTCGTACGAGACCTGCGCCGAGGCCAGCGCCTGCTCGAATGCCTTGACCTGCGCAACGCCGCTGGTCACCCCGGAGAACGAGGTCTGCGCCAGCAGCTGGGCGCTGCGCCGCGCCGCTTCGAGATCCTGCCGCGCGCGGTCCCGGTTGGCGATCGCCTGGCGCACGCGCGATTCGATCGCGCCACCCTGATACAGCGGCACGTTGAGCTGCACACCGATCTGCGCCAGACGCGAATCGAATGCCGCCGACGAAATCGACGACGTCGAGGCCGAGCCGCCGGCGTAGCCCTGGTTGATGCTCGCGACCAGGTCGATCGTTGGATAGTGGGCAGCGCGCTGCCGGTCGACTTCCAACGTGGCGATGTCGAAGTTCGCCTGCGCGATGCGCACCTGAAGGTTCTGGCTCAGCGCCTGTTCGACCCAGGGCTCGAGCTCGTTCGGCACCGGCAGGTGCGGGTCGAACTTGTCGCCGAAGCGCTTCAGATCGGAGGGGAAGCGTCCGACGATCGCGCGCAGCGCCGCGAGCTTATTGTCCAGATCGGTGCGCGCGGCGATCTCCTGCGCGACGATCTGGTCGTATTTGGCCTGCGCATCGTTGGTGTCGGTGATCGTCGCGGTTCCGACCTCGAAATTGCGCTTCGCCTGCGCCAGGTTCTCGCTGACGGCGGCCTTCTGGCTCTCGGTCAGCTCGATGTTGAACCGCGCCAGCAGCACGTCGAAGTACGCCTGCGTGACACGGACGATCAGGTCCTGCTGGGCCGACGAGAGCACGAAATCGCTTTGCCCGACCTGCTGCTTCGCCTGGGCGAACGCAATCGAGTTCTGCGGGCGGTACAGTGGCTGGCTGGCCGACACGGTGTAGCCGAGCTGCGGAAATCGTTCACGGACTTTTTCTGCCGGGTCGACGTGGATTCGTTCGTAAAAGTCCTCCTCGGTCGCGTTGGCGGCGAGACCGACCGCCGGCAACAGCCCGGCGCGCGCCTGCGGCACGTTTTCCTGCGTCGCTGCCCAGTTGGCGCGTGCCGATGCGAGCACCGGATCGCTGGCCAGCGCGTCGCGGTAGATTTGCAAAAGGTCGTCGGCCCAGGCCGCAGAAATCGTGCTGCTGCAGGCAGCGACGAGCGCGATTGCGAGCAATCTTTTCACCATCGTAGCGATCCAGTCATTCGGTCGGGAAAGAGGTCAGGCCGTGGCTCGGCGCGCTCGTCAGCAGTCCGTCTGGCTGCCCGAATGGAGTCAAAACACGAACCGCTCGGGCTGCGCGGCGTTGCGCAGCGGCGCGATCACGGTTTCGAAGAGATTCTGGGTCGAGAATGCTCCTGGCGCCGTCCAGTGCACCAGGCGCGCGGTCATTACCGGAGAGTCCCCAACGACGGCGAACAACCGGCCGCCCGGCTTGAGCTGCTGCAGCCACGAATCGGGAATGACCGGCGTCGAGCCCGTGAGCACGATCGCGTCGTATTGCCCATCGCCCCATCGACGGGCGCCGTCGCCGACCTCCAGATGCGCGTTGCGGATCCCCGCACGGGTCAGCTTGCCTGCTGCGTCGGCCGAAAAGCGCGCGACGATCTCCACGCTGGTCACCGCGGCACAACAGCGGCTGAGCAAGGCCGTCAGATAACCGCTGCCGGTGCCGATTTCGAGCACGGCGTCGTTGCGGTCGAGCTCGAGCTCCTGCAGTACGCGCGCTTCAAGTTTCGGCGGCCACATGCGCTCCCCTTCACCCAGCGGAATTTCGAGATCGGCGAACGCGAGCGCGCGGTACGCGGCCGGCACGAAGTCTTCGCGTCGCAGCTCGAACAGCAGGTCCAGCACGCGCTGGTCGAGCACGTCCCAGGTCCGGATCTGCTGCTCGACCATGTTGAACCGCGCTTTCTCGAGATCCATGGAGTCTCCTCGCGATGCTAGGCCACGATGTCGTGCACGACGCGGTCGGCCTCGCGGCGCCGCGCATTATCGCACGTCAATCGCCCGGAGCAGGCGCGTCTGCGCCAGCGATGCGCGCGGCGTGACGCGCTTTTCGGGCGCGGCGCCATTCGGTGAGCCGGTCGAGGTATGTGTAGATGACCGGCACGACAACGAGGGTGAGTAGCGTCGAGGTCAGCACGCCGCCGATGATCGCGCGGCCCATCGGAGCCTGTGTTTCTCCGCTCTCGCCGAGACCAAGAGCCAGCGGCAGCATGCCGAAAATCATCGCCGCCGTCGTCATCATGATGGGCCGCAGGCGGACCTGTCCCGCGGTGAGCAGCGCGTCGTGCAGCGAAGCGCCGCCACGGCGCGAGCGATTCGCGAAGTCGACGAGCAGGATAGCGTTCTTGGTGACGAGACCCATCAGCATCACGAAGCCGATCATCGACAGGATGTTGAGCGTGGTTCCGGTCAGTAACAGCGCCAGCAACACACCGATTAGCGTGAACGGCAGCGAGGCCATGATCGCGATGGGCTGGGTGAAGCTTGCGAATTGCGAAGCGAGCACGAGATAGATGAAGATAATCGCCAGGCCCAGCGCCGCGACGAGCGCTGTCATCGATTCCTGCGTGTCTTCCTGCTGCCCGGCAATGGCAAACCGGTATCCCGGCGGAAGAACGGTCGAGTCGACGATCTTCTTGACGTCGTCGCCCACGTTGCCGGAGGGTCGGCCCTCGGCGTTGGCGTAGAGCGCCACGCGCCGCTGCAAGTCCTGACGCTTGATGATCTGCGGGCTCGTGCTCTCGACGATGTCGGCAACCTGACGCAACGGCACCATGCGCAGCTCCCCGTCGGGGCCACGCTTGTTGGTCGACAGATACAGGTTGCCGAGGTCGGAGGCGAGCTGGCGGCCTTCCCGCGGTAGCTGCACGTTGACTTCGTAGTTCTGGCCGTCCGGTCCGAGCCAGTAGCTGACGGTCTCGCCGGCGAGCAGCGGACGGACCGTCGCGCCGACCCGCTGTACCGAGATGCCCAGATCCGCAGCCGCATCGTTGTTGAGTCGGATCGACAAGGCGGGGTTCAGCGCTTTCTCCGAGGTTTCCATGTCGACGATCCCTGGAACCTTGGCCACCTTCGCCGCGAACTCGTTGATCAATTGCGTCAGCGTGTCCGAATCAGGCCCCATCAGGTTGACCCAGATCGGCCGATCGTAACCCAGCGCGAGCTCGATGCCCGGAATGGGTTTGAGCGCGTTGCGTATGTCGCGCTCGAGATCCTTCTGCGTCCGCGCGCGCTTGTCGCGATCCGTGAGCTTGAGATTGATTCGCGCGTAGTTGCGGCCATCCCAGGCGTTGCCCACCGTCGTCATCGCCAGCAGGATCTCGGGAAACTGCTTCAGCGCCTCCTCTGCCTCACGCACCTTCTTGTCGGTGAACTCCAGACTGGTGCCTACCGGTGTGTTAAGCCGCAGCGAGATGAAGCTCTCGTCGACCTGCGGCGAGAACTCCTTGCCGATGAACGGCAGCAGCCCGAAGCTGCCCAGGAAGATCAGCAGCGCGGTCCACAGCACGATGCCGCGGTTGGTGATCGTGACCCAACGAGGTCTGAGCGACGCCGAGCTCCCCGTGCGCAGCGCGGCGAAGATGCCGATGGTCGGGATGAAGAGCCGGCGCCTGTTTTCGGAGATAGCCCACTCGAGCAGCCGTCCGTAAACGCCGTGGAACCACTGCACGACGTCCTCGACGCGGTCCATGAACCGACCGAGCCACGGCACGCGCGAGAAGCGCGAGCCCGGCGGATCGTGCCAGACCGACGAGAGCATCGGATCGAGCGTGAAGCTCACGAACAGCGACACCAACACCGCCACCGCGACAGTGAGGCCGAACTGGAAGAAGAACTGGCCGACGATGCCCTTCATGAACGCGATCGGCACGAACACCGCTACGATCGCGAACGTCGTCGCCATGACCGCAAGCCCGATCTCGTCGGTCCCCTCGCGCGCCGCCGCCGGATGACTCTTGCCCATCCCGAGATGGCGCACGATGTTCTCGCGCACGACGATCGCGTCGTCGATCAAGAGCCCGATGCAGAGCGACAGTGCCATCAGCGTCATCATGTTCAGCGTAAAGCCGAAAGCGTAGAGTGCGATGAAAGTGGCGATGACCGCGATCGGCAGCGTGAGGCCGGTGATGATCGTGCTGCGCCACGAGTGCAGGAACAGGAAAACGATCAGCACGGTCAGCAGCGCGCCCTCGATAATGGTAGCCTTGACGCGGGCCACGCTGGCTTCGACCTGCTCGGCCTGGGAATACACCACCCGCACTTCGACGTCCTGCGGCAGGCGAGCTTTCAGCGCCTCGATCGCGTCGCGTACGCCGCGGCCGGTTTCGACGATGTTCGCGTCCTGCGCCTTGCGGATATCGATGGTGATCGACGGCCGGCCATTGATGCGAGAGATCGAATCGAGCTCCTTCTCGCCGTCGATCACATCGGCGACCTGGGAGAGATAAACCGGCCCCCCTCCCTGCTGCGCGACGATGATCCGGCCGAACTGGGCCGGATCCTTGATCTTGCCCTCGACCCGCACCACCGAGTCGTTCTGGCCGCGCGTGATGCGACCGGCAGGCACGTCCTGGTTGGCGTTCTGCACCGCCGTCATCACCTGATCGACGCCGATGCCGAGCGACGCCAGCTGCGAGGGCTTGATCTGGATAAGAATCTGCCGGGTCACCCGGCCGTTGACGTCGACCTGTGCCACGCCCGGAATATTCTCCACCGCCTTGACGATCGTCTGATCGGTCAGCGACGTGAGTTCGCGCAGATCGACCGTTGGGGAAAGGACCGCCAGCGAGATCGTCGGCCGATTGTCCTCGACATCCACGCGGACCACCTGCGGATCCTTGACGTCGCGGGGAAAACTCGACCGGATGAGCGCGATCTTGTCGCGCGCGTCCTGGATCGCGCGGGTGATGTCGGTGCCCTGCCGGAATTCGACGAACACCTGGCTCTGCGCTTCGCGCGAATTCGAATAGATCCGCTTGACCCCGGACACGGTGTTGACTGCGTATTCGATCGGCTTGCTGACGTCGGTTTCGACAGCCTCCGGCGAGGCGCCCGGATAAACGGTGATGACGTTGCAGAATGGCAGCGTGACGTCCGGCATCTGCTCGACGCCCAGACGTGCATAGGCAAACAGACCCAGCACGACGATCCCGACCATTACCATCGTGGCAAAGACCGGGTTCTTGATCGAGACGCGGGTGATCCACATGCGCGTTTCCCTTCGGCTGTTGGCGCCGGCGTCAGCCGGCGGTCCTGCTTCGCGCTCCGGTTGCCGCCCGAACCGCCGCCGGCAACCCGATCTTCAGATTATCGAAGGGAGCCGCCAGGATCGGAACACCCGAAGGAAGCGCGGTCTTGATCTCGACGCGGCCGGCGCTGTCGTCGCGGCGGCCGGCCGTGATGAGGCGGCGTGCGAGCTTGCCGTTCTCGATCGTCCAGACAAAGTTCTGTCCCGCTTCTGTCCGCACCGCGATTGCGGGCAAGGTAGGCACAGGGGCGCCCGCCGCCAGAGTAACGCGGCCGGTCACGAACATGCCGCCGCGCAGCGCCGCGTCGGGGTTGGGCACATGGACAAACACCAGGATGGCGCGCGTGCCGGCTTCCGTCGTCGGATTGATGCGATCGATCGTGCCGGTGAAGTGGCGTTCGCCGAAACCGTCGATGGCGAGCGCGACCTTCATGCCGACGTTGAGCTCCGGAATATCGTTGGCCGGGACCATCGCCTGGAGCTCCATCTCCGACAGGTCCACGATGGTCACGAGCGGAGCGTCGAAGGGCACTTTCTCGCCGGGCTGGACATGGCGTTTGGCCACGGTGCCGGACAAGGGCGAGGTCACCAAGGCGTCACGGAGCGCGTTACGCGCCAGCTGGACCTGCGCCTCGTTGGACTTGAGCGTGCCTTGGCTCACTGAAAGATTGCTCTCCGCGCTGTCGTACGCGGTTTGCGAGATGAAATTCTGCTTGAGCAGCGCCAGGTTCTGCGCTCGCGTCTTTTCGGCCAGGGCGAGCTGCGCCCGGCTCGATTCCAAGGCTCCCATGCGGTCGGTGAGTTTCGCTTCGAGATCGGCCGTATCGAACCGGGCGATCGTCTGTCCTGCGCGGACCGTATCGCCCTCGCGCACCATGACTTGGCGGAGCTCGCCGGACACCTTGGATCGGACCGTGGTCTGATTGACCGGCTGCAGGGCGCCGGACACCGGCAACCAGCGCGCAAGCGCATGAGCCTCGACCATGGCCAGGTCGGCCGGGTTGAACTCGAGGACGACCGGCGCGTCTCCCGTCGCCGCGGTCGCGCGATTGCTCGTCCGCACGACAACGGCGGCGGCGAGCGCCCCGACCACCGCAATCGCAACCAAGGCGCCGACCGTGCGGCGCCGCGTAAACCAGCTTGCCATGAGCAGTATGTCTCCCTCGTATCCCGATCGGCCGGCAGTCGGCAGCTTTTGGCCACCCTGCACTGCCCGTTGGATGCGCCGGCCACCGCGGCCGGATTCAAAACTTGTCGGCGAGTCTAGGGTTCCGCGGGCCATCGACACAAGCCGAAGCCGACGAAATGCCTTGCGTCGGGCGGCAACTGCCGCAAGCGACGATGAGGCGCGTACGGCGTGCCGCGCGCCAAGGTTTCCGCTCCGGGAACCCGATTGACAGCATACGCCGGGCCGACGATAATTTCGCGCTCCCCGCCTTTCCGATCACCCGCCTTAGTGGAGGACCATTCATGAGATTCAATCGCACGCTCGCGTTGACGCTTGTCGCCGCGGCGTTGATGACCGCCTACGGCTGCGGCAAGGAAGAGCCGAAAAAGGCTGCGGAAGCCCCGGCCGCCGCGCCGGCCACGCCTGAAGTGGTCGTCAAGATCGGCCATGTGGGTCCGACGACCGGCCCGCAGGCGCATCTGGGCAAGGACAACGAAAACGGCGCCCGAATGGCGATCGACGATGCCAACGCCAAGGGCATCATGATCGACGGCAAGAAGGTCAAGTTCGAGCTGGTTGCCGAAGATGACCAGGCCGACCCGAAACAGGGCGTGATCGTAGCGCAGAAGCTCGTCGACGCCAAGGTTGCCGGCGTGGTCGGCCACCTCAACTCGGGCACGACGATCCCTGCCTCCAAGCTGTACAGCGATGCCGGCATTCCGCAGATTTCGCCCTCGGCAACGAATCCGAAATACACGCTGCAGGGCTTCAAGACGGCATTTCGCGTGATGGCCAATGACGTGCAGCAGGGCAGCGTCATCGGCAAGGAAGCCGTTTCCACGCTGGGCGCGAAAAAGATCGCGATCATCGACGACAAGACCGCGTATGGCGCGGGACTGGCCGAAGAAACCGAGAAGGCGGCCAAGGCCGCAGGCGCCACGATCGTCGCGCACGAATTCACCAACGACAAGGCGACCGACTTCAAGGCGATCCTGACCAAGATCAAGGCCAAAAGACCGGACCTGATCATGTACGGCGGAATGGACGCCCAGGGCGGCCCGATGGTCAAGCAGATGAAGGAGCTCGGCATCAAGGCCAAGTTCATCGCCGGCGACGGCGTGTGCTCGGCCGAGTGGCCGAAGCTCGCCGGAGGCGCGGCCGAAGGCGAGTACTGCACGCAGGCCGGTGTCCCGCCGGAAAAGATGGCCAACGCCAAGGACTTCGTGACGCGCTTCACCGCCAAGTACGGACCGATCCAGGTCTACGCCCCGTATTCGTACGATGCGACGATGACGCTGATCGCGGCGATGCAGAAGGCGAACTCGACCGACCCGGCGAAGTATCTGCCCGAGTTGGCCAAGATTTCGTACGACGGCATCACGGCCAAGGTCGAGTTCGACGAGCACGGCGATACCAAGAATGGTGCGATCACGCTGTACACGGTCAAGGATGGCGCACTGGTGCCGATGGCGATGAACGTCGGCGGCAAGACCGAGAAGCTCTCGGCGGCTCCGGCAGCGCCGGCGGCAGCAGCACCGGCCGCGGCGCCGGACGCGATGAAGTCCGACGCAACCAAAGCGGACGCGATGAAGTCGGAAGCACCGGCGAAGAAATAAAACGACGCGGATTCAAGGCCGCGCTCCTCGCAAGACCGAAACGGCGCCCTCCGGGGCGCCGTTTCATTTTGGTTGTCCGGTTATGGCCAAGGGGATTGCCGCCGCGCTGGCCGCAGCGGAGAATCGGTCAAAGCCGGGCGCCGCCGCGGCGCGACTGGGGGCTCGCTTCGTGGAAACGTTCCTGCAGCAGATCATCAACGGTCTTACGCTGGGCAGTGTCTACGCTCTGGTCGCGCTCGGCTACACGATGGTCTACGGCATCATCGGCCTGATCAATTTCGCGCATGGCGAGGTGGTGATGATAGGCGCGATGGTCGCGCTGTCGGTCATCACCGGCCTGCTTGGCTTGCATGCCTCGCTTCCCGCGGTCGTGATCATCCTCGCCGGGCTCTTCGTCGCGATCCTCGTCTGCGTGGCGATCGCGTACAGCATGGAGAAGATCGCCTACCGGCCGCTGCGGAGCGCACCGCGCCTCGCGCCGCTGATTACCGCCATCGGCATGTCGATCGTGCTGCAGAACCTCGCGCTGATGGTCTGGGGCCGCAACTACCGCACGTTTCCGACACTGATCACGCCGACGCCCCACTTCATCTTCGGCGCGGCGATGACCGATCTGCAGATGCTCATCGTAGTCCTGGCGGGGCTGCTGATGGGCGGCCTCGTGCTGATCGTGCAGCGCACGCGCCTGGGCATGGCGATGCGTGCGACCGCGCAGAACCCGCAGGTCGCGGGCCTGATGGGTATCGACATCAACGTCATCATCTCGGCGGCATTCGTCATCGGCGCGGCGCTGGCCGCCGTCGCCGGCCTGATGGTGATGAGCTACTACGGCATCGCGCACTACTACATGGGCTTCCTGCTCGGCCTCAAGGCTTTCACCGCCGCGGTGCTAGGCGGCATCGGCAACCTGGCCGGCGCGATGCTGGGCGGCCTGCTGCTCGGCATCATCGAGGCGCTGGGCGCCGGCTACATCGGCGATTTGACCAACGTCTGCGGTCTGTCGTCGCTGAGCGATGCGCTGCATCAGCAGTGCGTGGAAAACGACGGCCAGGTGAGCCTTTTCGGCAGCAACTACCAGGACGTGTTCGCGTTCTTCGTGTTGATCCTGGTGCTGATCTTCCGACCTTCGGGCCTGCTGGGCGAACGCGTCGCCGACCGCGCATGAGTCTCGCTGCTCGCCGCAGCGGGATACCCTTGCATGTCTGGGCCGGCGTCGCCCTGGTCGCGATCGCGCTAGGCGTGCTGCCGTTCGTCGCGGCACTCGCCGGCCAGGCGTGGGTCCGCATCCTCAACTTCGCGATGATCTACACGATGCTGGCCCTCGGGCTCAACATCGTCGTCGGCTTCGCCGGGCTCCTCGACCTGGGCTATATCGCCTTCTACGCCGTGGGCGCCTATACCTACGCGCTGCTCGCCTCGCCGCAGTTCGGGATCCACCTGCCTTTCTGGGTGATCCTGCCGATCGGCGCGTCGATCGCTTGTCTGTTCGGCGTCTTGCTCGGCACGCCGACGTTGAAGCTGCGCGGCGATTACCTGGCGATCGTGACGCTGGGCTTCGGCGAGATCATCCGCATCTTTCTCAACAACCTGAATTCGCCGATCAACGTCACCAACGGGCCGCAAGGCATCAACCTGATCGATCCGTTCCGCATCGGCGGCTTTTCGCTGGCGACCACCGAAACGTTCTTCGGCATCACATTCAGCGGTCCGCAGAAGTACTACTACATGCTGCTGCTGCTGACGATCGGCGTCATCGTCGTCAATCTGCGGCTGCAGAATTCGCGGCTGGGACGCGCCTGGGAGGCCATCCGCGAGGACGAGATCGCGGCCAAGGCGATGGGCATCAATACCCGCAACGTCAAGCTCCTTGCGTTCGCGATGGGCGCCTCGTTCGGCGGCATCGCCGGAGCCGTGTTCTCGGCCACGCAGCAGTTCATCAGCCCGGAAAGCTTCGGCCTGTTCGAATCGATCATCGTCCTCGCGATGGTCGTGCTGGGCGGCATGGGCAACATTCCAGGCGTGATTCTGGGCGCAGTTCTTCTGACCTTGCTGCCGGAAGTGCTGCGCTACACGATGGAGCCTCTGCAGATGGCGCTGTTCGGCCGCGTGGTGATCGACGCGGAAACGATCAGGCTGCTGGTGTTCGGCGTCGCCCTGGTCGCGATCATGCTTTTCCGGCCGGCGGGTCTGTGGCCGTCCGCGGTGCGCAAGCGCGAGCTCGAGGTCGCCAAGAAAGGGGCCGTCGCATGAGCGAGCAAACGCTCCTTGTCGCCGAGCATATCGACAAGCGCTTCGGCGGCGTGCAGGCGCTCTCCGATGTGAGCTTCAGCATCCGCGATCGAGAAATCTACGGTCTCATAGGACCGAACGGTGCAGGCAAGACTTCGCTGTTCAATGTGCTGACCGGTATCTATATCCCGGACGGCGGCAGCTTTACCTTCGACGGCGCGCCGCTCAACCGCCTCAAGCCCAACGAAGTCGCCGAGCGCGGAATCGCGCGCACGTTCCAGAACATCCGCCTGTTCCAGAATCTGTCGGCGCTCGAGAACGTGATGATAGGCCGGCATGTGCGCACCCACGCCGGCGTCTTCGGCGCGATTTTCCGCGACCGCACGACCCTGGCCGAGGAAGCGGCGATCACCAGCCGCGCCTACCAATTGCTCGACTATGTCGGCATCGCCACGAGGGCGAACGATCTGGCCAAGCATCTGGCCTACGGCGATCAGCGAAGGCTCGAGATCGCGCGCGCGTTGGCGACCGACCCGAAGCTCCTTGCGCTCGACGAGCCCGCAGCCGGCATGAACGCGACCGAAACGCAGGCGCTTAAAGGCCTGCTCGAGGACATCCGGCGCGACGGCACGACGATCCTCCTGATCGAACACGACATGAAGCTGGTGATGAGCGTCTGCGATCGCGTGCTGGTCCTCGACTACGGACGCAAGATCGCCGAAGGGACCGCCGCCGCCGTGCAAAACGACCCGGGGGTCATCGCCGCGTACCTCGGCGGCGAGGTCTCCCTGCACGTCAAGGCTGCCGGCTGATGGCTGCGCCAGCGCTGCTCGAGCTCACCGGGCTGGAGGTGGCCTACGGCGGCATTCATGCGGTCAAGGGCATCGATCTGATCGTGCGCCAGGGCGAGCTGGTCTGCCTGATCGGCGCCAACGGCGCGGGGAAGACGACGACGCTGAAGGGCATTACCGGCCTGCAGCCGGTCAAGGCGGGAAAGATCGTCTACGACGGTGCCGACGTCACCGGCAAGCCGGCGTTCCAGCTGGTGCGCAGAGGCCTGTCGATGGTTCCCGAGGGTCGCGGCGTATTCGGCGCGCTCACGATCGAGGAGAACCTCGCGATGGGCGCGTACAGCCGCCGCGATCGTGCCGCGATCAAGCAGGACATCGAACGCGTTTTCGGACTCTTTCCGAGGCTCAAGGAACGGCACAAGCAAACGGCTGGAACGCTGTCCGGCGGCGAGCAGCAGATGCTTGCGATGGGGCGCGCGATCATGTCGCGACCGAAGCTGTTGCTGCTCGACGAGCCGTCGATGGGGCTCGCCCCGCTGATGGTGCAGAAGGTCTTCGAGACAGTGCTGACGATCGCCGCCGAAGGCGTGACGATCCTGCTGATCGAGCAGAACGCCAAGCTGGCCCTGGAAGTGAGCCATCGCGGGTATGTGATGGAAAGTGGCACGATCACGGTGTCCGGCGACGCGCGGCAGCTGCTGTCGGATCCGAAGGTGCGCGCAGCGTATTTGGGTGAGGCGGTCTAGCTCGGCGCTCACAGCGTCGCGAGAATCTCGAAGGCGCCCGACGCCGCGATCGCCTCCTCGACTTCGACCGACGCGATCCGCGCCGCGGAGGGGCCCACCCGCGCCCAGACGATTATCGCCTCGACCGCGGGCGCGGGGCCGCTGATCAGCGCCTCGACCGTCCCGTCGCGCCGATTGCGGACCCATCCGGCCAGCCCGCGCACGCGCGCTTCATCCGCAAACGCGTAGCGAAATCCGACGCCTTGCACGCGCCCGGAGATGACCAGGCGCCGCGCGATCGACTCGACGGCGGTGCTCACGGCTCCCCCACGCTTGCGGCCGGATTGGCCAGAGCGGCCGCTACGCTGCGCCCGTTGGGGGCACACCCGCGCCTTGGTCCGGCGACGCTCATGCCCGTTGCGGCGCGGCGGCGGCGCGCGCGAGGAGCAACAATCCCAGCATTGTCTTGGCGTCGGTGACCTCGCCGCGATCGAGCCAGCCCAGAGCATCCTCCAGGCTTGCGGCGAAAGTCTCGACGAACTCGCCGGGATCGAGACGCGCACCGACATAAGCAAGCTCGTCCGCCGCGTAGATCGCGATATGCTCGGTCGAATAGGTTATCAGCGGATGCATCGTCGCGACATAAGTCCAACGCGCGGCGGTGTAGCCGGTTTCCTCGACCAGCTCGCGCTTTGCCGTCGCTAGCGCGTCCTCACCCGCATCGATCTTGCCCGCGGGAAACTCGATGAAAACGCGCTGGTGCGGATAGCGGAACTGGCGTTCGAACAGCAGCTTGCCATCGGGCAGATGCGGCATGATCATCACCGCCCCCGGGTGCACGATGTATTCGCGCGTCGCCTCGCTCCCGTCGGGCAGGCGGACGGTGTCGCGCTTGACGTGCAGCAGCCGGCCGCGGAAGACGTCCTCGGAATCGAGGCCGGCCTCGCGCAGGTCCGGGCGTTCCGCATCGGCGGTCATCGCGCTGTCTCGGCGAGCCAGTCGCGAGCGATCAGAAAGTCGGTGTAAAGCTTGGCCTCGGCGCTTCCCGGCTCGGGATGCCAGTCGTAACGCCAGCTGACGACGGGCGGCAGCGACATCAGGATCGCCTCGGTACGACCGTTGGACTGCAGGCCGAACAGCGTGCCGCGATCGTAGACGAGGTTGAACTCGACGTAGCGCCCGCGGCGATAGGTGTGGAATTCGCGTTCGCGCTCGCCGTACGGCAGATCCTTGCGCCGCAAAAGGATCGGCTCGTAGGCGCCGAGGAAGCCGTCGCCGACGCTGCGCGCCAGCGCAAAACTGTGGCCGAAGTCTTTATCGTTCAGGTCGTCGAAAAAGATGCCGCCGACGCCACGCGGCTCGTTGCGATGCCGCAGCAGGAAGTAGTCGTCGCACCAGCGCTTGAAGCGCGGATAGTAGTCGCCGCCGAACGGCGAGAGCGCATCGCGACAACAGCGGTGGAAATGAACGGCGTCCTCTTCGTAGCCGTAATAGGGCGTCAGGTCCATGCCGCCGCCGAACCACCAGATCGCATCGGCGCCTGTTTTTTTCGCGACGAACAGGCGCAGATTCATGTGCACGGTGGGCGCATGGGGATTGGCGGGATGCAGCACCAGCGAAATGCCCATCACCTCGAACGCGCGTCCGGCGAGCTGTGGCCGCGCGGCGCTCGCCGACGGCGGCAGGCGCTCGCCGAGGACGCGCGAGAAGTTGACGCCCCCGCGCTCGAAGACGTGGCCGCGCTCGATGACCCGACTGATGCCGCCGCCGCCTTCCGGACGCTGCCAGGCGTCGCGCCGGAATGCCGTGCCGTCGATCGCCTCCAGGCGGCCGACGATGCGTTCCTGCAGTCCGGTGAAATATTCGGCGGCGCTCTCGACGTCCATTGGCAAAACCTCTAGGAGCGGCGCGCGGCCAGCGCGCGGTAGCCGATGTCGGTACGATACTGCATGCCGTCGAAGTGGATGCGGGCGACCTCCGCGTAGGCATTGCGTTGCGCGTGCCGCACTGTGTCGCCCAGTGCGGTGACGCAAAGCACGCGGCCCCCGCTGGTCACGACTTTGCCTTCGGCGACCGACGTGGCGGCGTGGAACACCTTGCATCCCTCGCCTGGCCGGTCGAGGCCCGAGATCGCATCGCCGCGGCGCGGATCGTTGGGATAGCCCGCGGCGGCGAGGACGACGCCGAGCGCCACCCTCCGGTCCCATTCCGCGTCGACCCGATCGAGCGTGGCGTTGATGCCGTGCTCCAACAAATCGACCAGGTCCGATTTGAGCCGCATCATGATCGGCTGCGTCTCCGGGTCGCCCAGCCGGCAGTTGAATTCGAGCGTCGACGGATTGCCTGCGGCATCGATCATCACGCCTGCGTAGAGAAATCCCGTGTACGGGATGCCGTCGGCCGCCATGCCATTGACCGCCGGGAGAATGATCTCGCGCATAATTCGCGCGTGCACCTCCGGTGTCACCACCGGCGCCGGCGAGTAGGCGCCCATGCCTCCGGTGTTGGGTCCGCGGTCACCGTCGGAAAGCCGCTTGTGGTCCTGCGACGAGGCAAGCGCGAGCACATGCTTGCCGTCGGCCATCACAATGAAGCTCGCCTCCTCGCCCTCGAGAAAATCTTCGATGACGACGCGCGCTCCGGCGCCGGCATGCTGGACCGCGATCGCATGTGCGACCAGCATCGCCTCGATCGCGGCATGCGCCTCGGCCACGGTCGCGGCGACGACGACACCCTTGCCTGCGGCGAGACCGTCCGCCTTGACGACGATAGGCGCGCCGTGGGCGTCGACATAGGCGTGCGCTTCCGCCGCCGTGTCGAACGTGCGATGCCGCGCCGTCGGAATGCGATGCCGGACCATGAAGGCCTTGGCGAAATCCTTCGAGCTTTCCAGTTGCGCAGCCGCCTGCGTGGGTCCGAATATCTTGAGTCCTGCGGCACGAAAAGCGTCGACCGTGCCTGCCGCCAGCGGCGCCTCCGGTCCGACGACCGAGAGCGCGATGCGCTCGCGGCGCGCGAATTCGACCAGCTCGGGAATCGTCTGCTGCGCAACATTGACCACGCCGGGCTCGCGGCCGGTGCCGGCGTTGCCGGGGGCGACGAAAACATGAGAGACGCGCTGAGACTGCGCGATTTTCCATGCCAGCGCGTGTTCGCGGCCACCACCGCCGATGACCAGCAGCTTCATCGCGCCATAGCCAGCCTCGCCGCGGCGATGACAGGCATGCGTTCGTTCGAGGCGCTAGTGGCGAAAATGGCGGATGCCAGTGAAAACCATCGCGATACCGCGTTCGTCGGCGGCGGCGATCACTTCCGCGTCACGCATGCTGCCGCCCGGCTGGATGACGGCGATCGCGCCGTTGTCGGCGACTACATCCAGGCCATCGCGAAATGGAAAAAACGCATCCGATGCGACGACCGATCCGGCAAGCGACAGTCCGGCGCTGGCCGCTTTGGCCGCGGCGATCCGCGTTGAATCGACGCGGCTCATCTGGCCGGCGCCGATCCCGAGCGTTGCGCCCCCGGCGCAGTAGACGATGGCGTTCGACTTGACGAAGCGGGCGACGCGCCAAGCGAAGAGGAGGTCGACGAGCTGCGCGGCCGTCGGCGCCTTTTTCGTGACGACCTTGAGCTCTCCCGCGGCGATGTTATCGACATCCGGCGTCTGGATCAGCATGCCGCCGCCAACGCGCTTCGAGTCCCACGTGCGCTCCGGAACCACCGCCAGCGCGAGCTTGAGCACGCGCACATTGGCCTTTTTCGCGTTGCGCTCGAGCGCCTCGGCCGTATAGGACGGTGCCAGCAGCACTTCGACGAATTGCGCGCCGACCGCGTCGGCAGTTTCCGCATCGACCTCGCGGTTGAACGCGATGATGCCACCGAAGGCCGACGTCGGGTCCGTGGCCAGCGCCTTGCGGTAGGCCTGCAACGGCGTTGCCGCCACAGCGACACCGCAGGGATTGGCATGCTTGACGATCACGCAAGCCGTCTCGCCGAATGTCTTGACGCATTCCCATGCCGCATCGCTGTCGGCGATGTTGTTGTAGGAGAGCTCCTTGCCCTGCAATTGCCGCGCCATGGCGATCGTTCCCGCCGCCGGCGCTTCGTCCCGGTAGAAGGCGGCCCGCTGGTGCGGATTTTCGCCGTAGCGCAGGTCCTGCAGCTTCGCGCCCTGCCAGTTGAAGCGATCAGGAAACGGATTGACGGCGCCCGCCGCGTCACGTGCCGTCAGATAGTTGCTGATCGCGCCGTCGTAGGCAGCCGTATGCGAGAACGCCTTTTGTGCGAGGCGGAAGCGAGTTGCGGCCGAGAGGCCTCCTGCGTGGGCCCGCAACTCCGCCAGCAGCGCGTCGTAGTCGCCCGGATCGACGACGACGCCGACGCCGGCATAATTTTTGGCCGCCGCCCGCACAAGGGTCGGGCCGCCGATGTCGATGTTCTCGATCGCCTCGTCGAGCGTGCAGCCTGCCTTGGCGATCGTTTCACGGAACGGATAGAGATTGACGACGACCAGGTCGATCGGAGGAATTGCGTGCGCGACGAGCGTGGCGACGTGTTCGGACGAATCGCGCCGGGCGAGAATCCCGGCGTGCACTTTCGGATGCAGCGTCTTGACTCGCCCGTCGAGCATTTCCGGGAAGCCGGTGTAGGCGTCGATCTCGGTGACCTCGAGTCCGGCGCCGGCAAGCGCCTTCGCGGTGCCTCCGGTCGACAGGAGTGCCACACCCAGGCCGGCCAGTCCACGCGCGAAGTCGACCAGACCGGCCTTGTCGGAGACCGAGAGGAGCGCGCGGGCGATCGGCGGGCTCATTCCGAACAGCGGCCCGACGCGATCGGCGCGACACGCGTGCCGTACGGCAACAACGAGCCCGGCGCCGTCTTCCGCAAGCGAGAGCCCGGCCTTACCGTATGTTGTACTTCGACAGCTTCGAGCGCAGCGTGTTGCGATTGAGCCCCAGCATGTCGGCTGCCTGCGTCTGGTTGCCGCCGGCGCGGTGCATGACCGAAGCAAGCAGCGAACGCTCGACGTTCGCGATCACCATCTCGTAGATGCCGTGCGGCTGCTCGCCGTCGAGCTTGTGAAAATACTCGTCGAGCGATTTTTCGACGCTGCGGCAAATTTCGTTGCCGCCATTCATGCGAATGGTTCGTTTCACGCTGCGAGGGCCTCCTCCACCCACGAAGCTTCCGTCTGCGCCCCCGTCGCATAGACCAGGCGCTCCCCAACGGCCGCAAGGCGGCCGAAATAACCGTCGACGGCTGCAACCTGATCTGCCGAGCTTTCCAGCCGGTTGATCCGAGCGCGAAACGCATCGCCGCCGGCGAGCTTGCTTGTATACCAGCCGAGGTGCTTGCGCGCAATGCGCACACCGTCGACCTCGCCGTAGAACGCGTAATGATCGGCCAGGTGCTCGATGATCAGCCGATGAATTTCGTCGACGCGAGGCGGCGGCGATCGCTCGCCGCTGGCCAGGAAATGGCCGATCTCGCGGAATATCCACGGCCGGCCCTGCGCCGCCCGCCCGATCATGATCGCGTCGGCGCCGGTGCAGGTGAAGACCTCTTTCGCCTTCTCCGGGGAATCGATGTCGCCGTTGGCGATGACCGGTATGCCGACCACCCGCTTGATCGCGCGGATCGTCTCGTACTCGACCGGCCCGACATACGCGCATTCGCGCGTTCGCCCGTGGACCGACAGCGCGGCGATGCCGGCGTCCTCGGCAATGCGCGCGATGCGGACCGCATTCCTGTTCTGCCGGTTCCAGCCGGTGCGAATCTTGAGCGTCACTGGAACCGGCACCGCGGCCACGACGGCGGCGACGATCGCGGCGACCAGCGGTTCATCCTGCAGGAGCGCCGAGCCGGCTGCGACGTTGCACACCTTTTTTGCGGGGCAGCCCATGTTGATGTCGATGATCTGCGCGCCGCGGTCGACGTTGTACCGGGCGGCGTCGGCCATCATCGCCGGATCCGCGCCGGCGATCTGCACGACGACGGGCGCCACTTCCCCGCGGTGATCGGTGCGCCGCAACGACTTCGTCGTGTTCCACAGCCTCGGGTTCGAGGCGACCATTTCGGAAACGGCGAGGCCCGCGCCCAGGCGCTTGCACAACTGGCGGAACGGCCGGTCGGTGACGCCTGCCATCGGCGCGACGACCAGCGGAATTGGGATGTGATACGGACCGATCTGCACGGTGGATTCGTTACTGGACGCTGCGGCGGGGAACGGATTATACCGAGTTTGCGGCGCGATCGTCATCGCGAACAAATTATTGCTGACGTGTTGCGCGATAAGCACACTTGGGTCGTCGCGCCGTTCGCCGCGCGGGAACCATTCTTGCTAGTCCGGTTTTGTGTGAATCGCGCTTCAGTGCAATCCGTAGAGCATTGCATCGGTGAAGATTCGCTTCAGCGGCGGCAGCGCATCGAGCAGAGTAAGCGCCAACCCGCGCGGCCAGCGAAGCAGCGCGTCGTCGCTGCCGAACACGCCGAGCAAACCGTGCGTCAATGCAATGCCGGCCCAGCGATCGACGAGGCGGCGCCGCGCGTACTCGGACAAACTGTCGGCGGTGCCGAGTCCATCGCGCGGCGTCGCAAGCAACGCCTGCGCCAGCTCGTACGCGTCGCGCACGCCCAGGTTGAAACCCTGGCCGGCAACCGGATGCAGCGCCTGCGCGGCGTTGCCGACCAGAACGGTGTGCGCGTCGGCGACGGTGCCGGCAAACTCGAGCGAAAGCGGAAACGTACGCCGATCCTCGCTTTTCAAAAAGCCGCCGGCGCGCGCACCGAATCGCGCCGCCAGCGCAGCGAGGAAGTCTTTTTCGGGCATCGCGGCAAGCACCGCGCCCTGGGCCGGCGTCGTCGTCCAGACCAGGCCGTAATGATCGCCCTCCGGCAGCAGCGCCATCGGTCCTTCAGGCGTAAAGCGCTCGTAGGCGACACCCTGGTGCGGCTCGTCCCTCCACACCTTTGCAATCAGCGCGACCTGTCCGTAGTCATGGCGATGGCGGGTGCTGGCCGCGACGATGTCGCCGCCGCCGTCGGCGACGGCCGCCAGCCGCGCCGTCCATTCAGATGGCGCGCCTTGGCACTCGCCGCGGATCCGCGCGTACGCCGGCGTCGCGTCGATCTTCGTTACGGTGACACCGTGATGCACCGGCATGCGCGCGCGTTTGAGTGCCGCATCGAGCGCCGCCTGCAGCGCGCGATAGCTGACGACGTAGCCGAGCGCGGGCACGCCGTGCTCATGCGCGTCCAGGCGCACGGCGCCAAATCCGCCGCGCTGCGATACGTCGATGGCGGTGATCGCCGTCACCGCGTCCGCCGCGGACGCGACTTCGCTCCAAACGCCGAGGCGATCGAAAATCAGCCGGGCACCGTGCGACAGTGCGAGCGAACGATCGCCGCGCGCCAGGGTGTCCGGCGCCCGCGCATCCAGGCTCACCACGTCGTGATCGCCGTCGGCGAGTGCGAGCGCCAGCGTCGCGCCGACCGGGCCCGCGCCGACGATGACGACGTCGTTCAGCATGCCTTGAAGCGCCTGATCAAAGAAGCTGCAGTCCAGCAGGCCGGCGGCGCTTGGCGCCGTCAGTGCTGCATCAGGGCTTCGATGTCGGCCACGGTCTTCGGCGCCGCCGCAGTCAGGTTCTCGTTGCCTTCCGCGCTGACCAGAACGTCATCCTCGATGCGCACGCCGATGTCCCAGAATTCCTCCGGCACCTTGTCGCCCGGCCGGATATAGCATCCCGGCTCGACCGTCAGCAGCATTCCCGGCTCGAGCAGGCGCGACTCGCCGTTGATGCGATAAAGGCCGACGTCGTGCACGTCGAGTCCGAGCCAGTGCCCGGCCCGATGCATATAGAACTGCTTGTACGCACCCGATTCGAGCACCGCATCGAGCGAGCCCTCGCAGAGCTTCAAATCGATCAAGCCCTGCGCGAGGACGCGTTCGGCGACCTCGTGGTAGGCATGAAACGGGCGACCGGGCGCCACCGCGTCGATGCAGGCGAGCTGCGCGGCCAGCACGAGCTCGTAGACGTCTTTTTGCGGGCCGCTGAACTTGCCGCCGACCGGAAAGGTTCGCGTCACGTCCGACGCATAGCCTTCGTACTCGCAGCCGGCGTCGATGAGCAGCAGGTCGCCTTGCTGCATCTGGCGGTTGTTGTCGCGATAGTGCAGCACGCAGGCGTTGGGGCCGGACGCGACGATCGACGGATAGGCGACCGCCTGCGCGCCCGAGCGCAGGAACTCGTGCAGCAGTTCGGCCTCCACCTGGTACTCGTACCAGTCGGCGCGCGTGCGCGCCATTGCGCGGCGGTGCGCGCCACAGGAGATCTCGGCCGCGCGCCGCATCAGTTGCTGCTCCTGGCTGTCCTTGGTCAGGCGCATTGCCGAAAGCGCCGCGCGCACGTCGACGACCACCTCCGGCGCGGCGACGCCGGTGCGCACGCGGTTGCGGACTTCATTCAAGGTCGTGGTAACTAGTCCGTCCCACGCCGGATAGCCGCCGATCGGCGTGAACACCGCGGGACGGTCGCCGCTCCATTCGGTGAGCCTCACCGGAAGCTCGCCGATCGAATAGGCCTCGTCGAAACCGAAGATCTCGCGCGCGGCGTCGGGGCCGTAACGAAAGCCGTCCCAGATCTCGCGTTCCGGATTCTTGTCACGGCACAGCAGTATTTGCTTGGAATCGCCTTCGTCGGCTCCCGCCAGCAAGACGACCACCGCTTCGGCTTCGGGAAATCCGCAAAGGTAATAGAAGTGGCTGTCCGGCCGGTACGGGTAGTGCGTATCGGCGTTGCGGATCGCCTCGGGCGCCGTCGGGATCGCGGCGATGCCGCCGCCGCTCTGGCGGCGCATTTCGGCGATCAGTCGCGCGCGGCGCGCACGATGGTGCTGGTGACTGTGATTCATCGTTGGAGTTCGTGCTGCTACGGGCAAGCCGCCATTATAGGCGCACCGGGCCTGACCGCCGAGCATGCGGTAACATCCGCTGCGTGGCGCAGTCTCCCTTCGCTGATTCGCCGCCGGCCGCCGACGCGCTACGCGAGGCCAAGCGCGCGCTGCGCCTGCGCATACTCGCCGCGCGCGATGCGACGTCGCCCGAGCTTCGCGCCGAGGCAAGCGCTGCCATCGGCACCGCTCTTGCAAGTCGCGACGATTTCGCTGCGGCGGCGACCGTGCTGCTGACGCTGCCGTTCGGCAGCGAATGGAATTCGCTGCCCCTGTTGTTGGCAGCGCTGGAGCGCGGCAAGACGGTCGCGCTGCCGCGCGTCGATACGGCGACGCGCGCGCTCGAGCTCTGCCGGTTGACCGAGCCCTCCCGCGATGTCCTGCCGGGCTATCGCGGCATACCTGAACCGCGACCGCACTGTGCGCTGATCGCGCCGGATGCGATCGATTGGGTGTTGGTGCCGGGCGTCGCCTTCGACCTCGCCGGACGGCGGCTGGGTTACGGCGGCGGTTATTACGACCGGCTGTTGCCTCAACTGCGAAGCGGCGCGCCGAGAATCGCCGGCGCCTACGAGATGCAACGGGTCGACCGCGTCCCGGCCGCGCCGCACGACGTGCTCGTGCAGGTGCTCGTCACCGAAAGCGGCACCTTCGCGATGCCGCAATAGTCGTAACAGGTGGCTCGGGCCACCTCGGTTCGGCTTTTGGAAATGGTTTCCACGACGTGGTATCCTCGGATGAGCCCCGAGCGTTGCCGCTACCGCGTCGCAGCAATGCGATGCCCTGCGGCGACGAATACAATCGAAAGCGCGCAACGGCAACGGCGAGAGCACTACCAAGGAGTGCCGCATGGACATCAAACCCGATCTCGACCCGCAGGAAACGCGAGAATGGCTGGACGCGATCGACGGCGTGCTCGAGAACGAAGGTCCGGATCGCGCGCATTTCCTGATCGAGCAGGTGATCGACAAGTCGCGCCGATCCGGTGCGTACATGCCCTTTTCGGCCAACACCGCCTATATCAACACGATCCCGGTCGACAAGCAGGTCCGCATTCCCGGCGATCAGGCGATCGAGCATCGCATCCGCTCGTACGTGCGCTGGAACGCGATGGCCATGGTCGTGCGCGCCAACAAGCACACCAACGTCGGCGGCCATATCGCGAGTTTCGCCTCAGCAGCGACGCTTTACGACACCGGCTTCAACCATTTCTGGCATGCGCCCTCGGCCGAACACGGGGGCGACCTGGTATTCGTGCAGGGCCATTCGGCGCCCGGCGTGTATGCGCGTGCCCACATGCTCGGCCGCTTCACCGACGAGCAGATGGACAACTTTCGCCAGGAGGTCGACGGGAAAGGCGTCTCTTCGTATCCGCATCCCTGGCTGATGCCGGACTTCTGGCAGTTTCCGACGGTATCGATGGGCCTGGGACCGCTGATGGCGATCTACCAGGCGCGCTTCATGAAGTATCTGCAGGACCGGGGGCTGGCGAAGACCGAGGGCCGCAAGGTCTGGTGCTTTTGCGGGGACGGGGAGATGGACGAGCCGGAATCGATGGGCGCGATCGGCATGGCGGCGCGCGAGACGCTGGACAACCTGATCTTCGTCATCAATTGCAACCTGCAGCGGCTCGACGGCCCGGTGCGCGGCAACGGCAAGATCATCCAGGAGCTCGAGGCCGAATTTCGCGGCGCCGGCTGGAACGTCATCAAGGTCATCTGGGGCTCGCGCTGGGATGCGCTGCTCACGCGCGACAAGCAGGGGATTCTGATGCGCCGCATGATGGAATGCGTCGACGGCGAGTATCAGACGTTCAAGTCGAAGGACGGCGCCTACGTGCGCGAATACTTCTTCAACACACCCGAGCTCAAGGCGCTCGTGGCCGACTATTCCGACGAGGAGATCTGGAACCTGAACCGCGGGGGCCACGACCCGCACAAGGTGTACGCGGCGTACCACTCGGCGGTCGATCATAAGGGCCAGCCGACGGTCATTCTCGCCAAGACGATCAAGGGCTATGGCATGGGCGAGTCCGGCGAAGCGCAGAACATCACCCACCAGCAGAAAAAAATGTCGGGCGGCTCGATCCGGCACTTCCGCGATCGCTTCCAGATCCCGGTGCCGGACGACAAGCTCGACGAAATCCCTTACGTCAAGTTCCCGCCGGGATCGGCCGAGGCCGAGTACATGATGGCCCGTCGCATGGAGCTCGGCGGCTTTCTGCCGACGCGCCGCAGGACGTCCGCTTCGCTCGCGGTGCCGGGACTCGCGGCGCTTGAGCGATTCCTGAAGAGCACCGAGGACCGCGAGATCTCGACGACGATGGCGTTCGTGCAGATCCTGCAGACCTTGCTGCGCGACAAGAATATCGGCAAGCACATCGTGCCGATCGTGCCCGACGAGTCGCGCACTTTCGGCATGGAAGGCATGTTTCGCCAGCTTGGCATATGGAACCAGCTCGGCCAGCTGTACACGCCGCAGGACGCCGATCAGCTGATGTTCTACAAGGAAAGCAAGGGCGGCCAGGTGCTGCAGGAAGGTATCAACGAGCCGGGTGCGATGTGCGACTGGATGGCGGCAGCGACCAGCTATTCGACGCACGGCGTGCCGATGATTCCCTTCTACATTTTCTACTCGATGTTCGGCTTCCAGCGCGTCGGCGATCTGGCCTGGGCGGCAGGCGACATGCGCTCTCGCGGCTTTCTGCTCGGCGGAACGGCCGGGCGAACGACGCTCAACGGCGAAGGCCTGCAGCACGAGGACGGACATTCGCACGTCTACGCGACAACGATACCGAACTGCATCTCGTACGATCCGAGCTTCGGCTACGAGCTGGCCGTCATCATCCAGGACGGGCTGCGGCGGATGGTCACCGAGCAACAGGACGTCTATTACTACTTGACGGTGATGAACGAGAACTACGCGCATCCGGCGATGCCCGAAGGCGCCGCGCCGGACATCATCAAGGGCATGTACCTGTTCAAGGCCGGGGCCGGACGAGGCGGCGCCAAGTCGAAGGGGCCACGCGTGCAACTCCTCGGCTCGGGCGTCATCCTGCGCGAGGCGATCGCGGCAGCGGAGCTGCTCAAGGAGGACTGGGGCGTCGACGCCGATCTCTGGGGGTGCACTTCGTTCACCGAGCTCGCGCGCGAAGGCTATGCTGCGTCGCGCTGGAACATGCTCCACCCGACCGAAGCTCCCCGCGTGCCGCATGTGACGGCGCGCCTCGCCGATACGCAAGGTCCAGTCGTCGCCGCGACCGATTACATGCGCGCATTTGCCGAACAGATCCGGGAATTCGTGCCTCGCCGCTATGTCGTGCTCGGCACCGATGGCTTCGGCCGCTCGGACACGCGTGAAAAGCTCCGTCGCTTTTTCGAAGTCGACCGCTGGTACATCGCCGTTGCTGCGCTGAAGGCGCTGGCCGACGACGGGACGCTGCCCGCCGCCAAGGCGGCCGAAGCGATCGCCAAATACGGCATCGACGCGGCGAAGGCTGCGCCGTGGACGGTCTGATCCGGCGCCAACGGCAGTCCGCCGTGGCCGTTTAAGCCTTTGAGGTCGCGATGAGCACAATCGAAGTCAAGGTTCCCGACATCGGCGACTTCACCGACGTGCCTGTGATCGAGGTGCTGGTCAAACCGGGCGACACGGTCAACGCCGAGGACTCGCTGGTTACGCTCGAGTCGGACAAGGCGACGATGGATGTTCCTGCACCCGCCGCCGGGGTGATCCAATCGGTCGGCGTCAAGGTGGGCGACAAGGTCAGCGAAGGCCGCCTTCTTCTGACGATCGATGAAGGAAGCGCCGCCGCGACACCTGCCGCCGCAACGCGCGCCGCCGCACCACTGGCGGCCGCGGCCGCCAAGTCCGCGCCGTCTGAGCCGGCGAGCACACCGGCCGCGCCTGTAGCGCCGGCTGCGGCACCGGCGGAAGCCGCGCCGCCGGCGCCCACCGCAGCGCCGCAACCGGTCGCGGCACCGAGCGCCCCGGTCGACGATGCGGCTTTCCGCAAGGCGCACGCGTCGCCGTCGGTTCGCGCCTATGCGCGGGCGCTGGGAGTCGACCTGTCGAAGCTCAAGGGTAGCGGTCCTGCCGGGCGGATCATGCAGGAGGACGTGCAGAATCACGTCAAGCGCGTGATGAGCGGCGCTTCAGTCGCAAGCGCCGTCGCCGGCGCCGGCGGCGCCGCGCTCGGCCTGCTGCCCTGGCCGCAAGTCGACTTCGCCAAGTTCGGCCCAATCGAGACCCGGCCGCTATCGCGAATCAAGAAGATCGCCGGCGCCAATCTGCACCGTAACTGGGTGCTGATCCCGCATGTCACCAATCACGACGACGCCGATATCACCGAGCTCGAGGCGTTTCGCGTGCAGATCAACAAGGAAAACGAAAAAGCCGGCATCAAGGTCACGCTGCTGGCCTTCCTGATCAAGGCCTGCGTCTGGACGCTGAAGAAATTTCCCGATTTCAACGCCTCGCTCGACGGCGAGAACCTGGTGCTCAAGCGGTATTACCACATCGGCTTCGCCGCCGACACGCCGAACGGCCTCGTCGTCCCGGTCATCAGGAACGCCGACCAGAAAGGCGTGCTGGCCATCGCTAGCGAAATGGCCGAGCTTTCAGCCAAAGCGCGCGAGGGCAAGCTCGGTCCCGCCGATATGCAGGGCGGATGCTTTTCGATCTCCAGCCTGGGCGGAATCGGCGGAACGTATTTCACGCCGATCATCAATGCGCCCGAGGTCGCGATCCTCGGCGTGTGCCGGTCGAGCATGCGACCGCTGTGGGATGGCAAGCAATTCACCCCAAGGCTGATGCTTCCGCTGTCGCTTTCGTTCGATCATCGTGTCATCGACGGCGCAGCGGCTGCGCGCTTCAACAGCCATCTCGGTACGTTGCTCTTGGACATGAGAAGGTCGATGCTATGAATCGACTGCCCATGGCGCTGTTGCTCGCGATACTCTCGCTGCCCCTCGCGTCCGGGTGCTATGCCGCGGAAGATCTGATAACGATTCCGACGCGCCAGGGCGTCACGCTGTCGTATCTGCTCGATCAGGACAAGTCGGCTTCGCCCAAGATCGTCGTCATCTCATTCGTCGGCGGATTGGGCGCGGTCGCCCTCGAACGGCGAGCGCGGAAGGGGCCGGTGAAGTTCGGGCCGACAGCGAATTTCCTGGTGCGCATCAGGGATCAGATGACCGACGCCGACATCGCCGACGTCATCGTCGATTCACCTTCGGACCAGCTTCCCGGCGGCATGAGCGACACGTTCCGCTTGGGGCAGGATCACGCGGCGGACATTCGCGCCTTGATACGCGATCTGAAGCAGCGGTTTCCGGCCGGGAAGGTTTTTCTTCTCGGCACCAGTCGCGGCACGATTTCGGCGGCCGCGCTGGCAGCGAGTCTCGGCGACATCGTGCAGGGCGTCATCCTCACCTCCACGGTGACCAACGCCGACCGGACGGGCAGCGCGCTGTCGGGGTTCGATTTCAGTTCGATCAAGGTGCCGGTGCTGCTGGTCCATCATCGCGACGACGGTTGCCGCGCGAGCCCGTATTCGGGCGCCGAGCGGCTGTCGAAAAAATTTCCGCTGATCAGCGTGAGGGGAGGCAACCCACCGCAGAGCGAGCCATGCGAGGCGATGGCGCAGCACGGCTACCTCGGCCGCGAGGCGCCGACGACGCAGGCGATCCGGAACTGGATGCTGGGCCGCGAGTTCGCGCGCGAGATCAACTGATGCGCCCCTTGCCGCTGTTGTTTATACGCCGCCCCCGCCGTCAATTGAGGACGCGATGAGCACGATCGAAGTGAAGGTTCCGGACATCGGCGACTTTACCGACGTGCCGGTGATCGAGGTCCTGGTCAAGCTCGGTGACACGGTCAAGGTCGAGGATTCGCTGGTCACGCTCGAATCCGACAAGGCGACGATGGACGTTCCGGCACCCGCCGCGGGCGTAGTCAAGTCGCTTGGCGTCAAACTCGGCGACAAAGTCAGCGAGGGCGCGCTGCTGTTGACGATCGAGACCTCGGCGGCCGAAGCGCCGTCTTCGAAGACTGCCGCCTCCCCACCGCCGCAGCCTCCCGCCGCGCCGACGACGCCGGCCGCGGCCGCGCCCCAGCCCGCGCCGCAACGTGCACCAGCAGCGGCAACAACGGCGCGCGCCGCCGATGAATATCGGGGCGCGGTCGACATCGAATGCCAGATGGTCGTCATCGGCTCCGGCCCGGGCGGCTACAGCGGCGCGTTCCGCGCCGCTGACTTGGGGCAAAACACCGTGCTGATCGAGCGCTACACGAAGCTTGGCGGCGTGTGCCTCAATGTCGGCTGCATTCCATCGAAGGCGCTGCTGCACGCGGCCAAGGTGATCGACGAAGCGGAGGAAATGGCTCGCTTCGGTGTCACTTTCGGCAAGCCGGCGATCGATCTGGCCAAGTTGCGCGGCTGGAAGGAATCGGTGGTCGGCAAGCTGACCGGCGGCATCTCGGGGCTGGCCAAGCAGCGCAAAGTCAAAGTCGTCACCGGTGTCGCGCGCTTTATCGACGCGCATCACCTCGAAATCAGTACCCCGGACGGCAAGAAACAAGCCGTCCGGTTCGACCAATGCATCATCGCCGCCGGATCGCAAGCGGTGAAGCTGCCGTTCATCCCCGAGGATCCGCGCGTCATCGATTCGACCGGAGCGCTGGAGCTCGACGACGTGCCCGCGCACATGCTGGTCATCGGCGGCGGCATCATCGGCATGGAAATGGCGCAAGTGTATTCGGCGCTCGGCGCGAAGATCACCGTCGTCGAAATGCTCGGCCAGCTGATGACGGGTGCGGACCCCGATCTGGTGCGGCCATTCGCACGACGCATGGAAAAGCGCTACGAAAAAATCATGCTGAAGACGCGCGTGACCAAGGTCGAAGCGCAAAAGGATGGCCTCAAGGTCTGGTTCGAAGGCGAGCAGGCCCCCGCCACGCCGCAGGTCTACGACCGGGTGCTCGTCGCCGTCGGACGTTCACCCAACGGTAAGAAAATAGGCGCGGAGCATGCCGGCGTCACAGTGGACGATCGCGGCTTCATTCCCGTCGACGGCCAGCTGCGGACCAATGTCGCGCATATCTTTGCGATCGGAGACGTCGCCAGGCAGCCGATGCTGGCGCACAAGGCGGTGCACGAGGCGCACGTCGCCGCCGAGGCTGCGGCGGGCGAAAAGTCCTGGTTCGATGCCCGCGTGATTCCGTCGGTCGCGTTCACCGATCCCGAGCTCGCCTGGGTCGGCGTCACCGAGGAAGAGGCCAAGGCTCAGGGCATCAAATACGGCAAGGCGACGTTCCCCTGGGCAGCCAACGGTCGCTCGCTGTCGCTCGGCCGCGATGAAGGCATCACCAAGCTGTTGTTCGACCAGGAGAGCCATCACATCATCGGCGGCGGGATCGTCGGACCGAACGCAGGTGACCTGATCGCCGAAGTCGCGCTGGCCATCGAAATGGGTTGCAACGCCGAAGACATCGGCAAGACGATCCATCCGCATCCCACGCTGTCTGAAACCGTGGGCATGGCGGCCGAAGCTTTCGCCGGGACGATCACCGATCTCTACATCGCGAAAAAAAAGTAAACCGCGAACCGGCACTGGCCGCTGAGCATGGCGACCAATCCGGCGCGCGTCGCTCGGCTGGCCGCAGCGATAATGGCAGCGACAGCGGCGAGCGCATTGTCACTGGCGGTGCTGGTCAATCTGCGCGACCCGGAAATCTCGGAAGAGGCGCGCGCGATGGCGCGCTACGAGCTGCCGGCCATTGCCGCCGAGGGCAACGCCTATGTCGCACTGCTGGGGCTCGATGCGCCGCCCCGCGTCGATCCGCTGGCCGAGGGCCTGCGGCTTGCTGCCGAGCGCGACAGCACGCGCTTTGCCGACCCGTTTGCCCGGCAACGCGTCCCGGAGCCGGAACGAGAGACCGACTCCGATTCCGACGACCACCTCGCTTTCGCCGGAGACCTCGACGCGGGCTGCGACATCTTCAACGAGCCGTGCCTGCCGTTCGCGCTGGCGCGCGATCGCGCGGTTCGAGACCTCTATGCCAGAAATTTCGTGCTGATCGATCGCTACCGGGAGGCGCGGCGACTGCCGGGATTCGCCGCCGTGGCGATTGCCGACAAGCGGCGCGCCGACATCGAGCACGGCAATCTGGGCCGCGTGCACACCGTGCTGCTGACGGTGGCTGCGCTGGATGCACAGCAGGGGCACGCAGCCGAAGCGTGCAGCTTCCTGCAGGACGACGGAGACTTCTGGCGGCGCGTGCTGTCCGGAGCCGCCACGCTGGGCGACAAGCTGTCCGCATTCCGCGCGCTGGCGGAGAATGCGCGCCTCGCCAGCGAGATCGTCGCATCGCCGGCGTTCGATCCGGCCGCCTGTGCGACGTCGCTGCGTAGCTTGCTGGCACCGCTGACCGACGCGCAACTGAACCTCGCCGACCCCTTCAGGATGGCATTCGTGCCGATCGTGCGCATGCTCGCGAGCTGGCCCGACCCCGCGATCAGCGTCGAGCCCGAATCCTGGGCAGATCGCCATTTGAAGGAGACGCCGATCTACGACCTGTTTTATCGGCGCAATGCTTCGATCAATCGCTGTGCCGTGGTCTATGCCGGGCTCGCCGCGCTGGCCGCGCAACCGGCGGCGCGCTTTAGCGCTTCTCGCGACGCGTTCCTGGCCCAAAACAGCGATCTCACGTCGGTCGGGCCCGGCTGGCTCTACAATCCACTGGGCAAGTCGCTGCTCGGGCGGCATCTGCCGCTGCACGTCGACTACATCGCCCATGCGCACGGCGTCGCCGCCTATCTCAAGCTGGTGCGCATGCAGCTCGAGCTCAAACTCGCGGGCGTTTCGCCGGCAGAGGTGCCGCAGTTTCTCGAGCGCGCGGGCACGGACGCCACCAACCCGATCGATGGCCGGCAGTTTCGCTGGGACCGCGAGCATCGCAGCCTGTCGTTCGATCCGCTCGACCGGCGCTGGCGCCGCTGGGGCACGAGCGCCACGATCGTCGAACGATGATCCGGCGCTGATCGATCGTCGGCCCGACCCGGTTTTGTTACGATGACGGCTCGATGAGCCATGTTCCGACCGCGATGACCCAGGACGAATTGAAGCAGATGGTCGCCCGCGAGGCGATCAAGTACGTCGTCGACGATGCCTATATCGGCGTAGGCAGCGGCTCGACCGCCAATTTCTTCATCGACGAGCTCGCCGGCAGCAAGGGTCGCATCAAGGGCGCGGTCGCCAGCTCGGTGCGGACCGCCGAGCGGCTGCGCAAGCACGGCATCCCGGTGGTCGAGCTCACGAGCGTCGATTCGCTGCCGGTATACATCGATGGCGCCGACGAAACAACCGCGCACGGCGCGATGATCAAGGGCGGCGGCGGTGCGCTGACCCGGGAGAAGATTGTCGCCGCCGTCGCCGCGAAGTACGTCTGCATCATCGACCAGTCGAAGGTGGTCGGCGTGCTCGGCAACTTTCCGCTGCCGGTCGAGGTGATCCCGATGGCCAGGAGCCACGTCGCGCACGAGCTGGTCAAGCTCGGGGGCCAACCGGAATTGCGCACCGGGTTCACCACCGACAACGGCAACGTGATCCTCGACGTCGAGGGCTTTCGCATCCTGAATCCGGCCGAGCTCGAGGCGCGCATCAACAACATCGTCGGTGTCGTCACCAACGGCCTGTTCGCCATTCGCGGCGCCGATGTCATCCTGGTCGGAACGCCGGCCGGCGTTACGACGCTCGATGCGCATCGGTTCCAGCCAGGGCCGTCGCGCTAGAATGTCATCATGACCAACCTGAGTGTTCCCCATCTCGACCTCGCCGCGTACATGCGCGAGGTCGGCGAACGCGCTCGCGGCGCGGCGCGGCTGGTCGCGCGGACGCCGACGCTGGCCAAGAACGCGGCACTGGAAGCCGCGGCGGCGGCGATCGAACGCGATGCCCGGGAGCTGCTCGCCGCGAACGCGGGCGATGTCGCGGGATCGCGCGCCGCCGGCGACGACGAGGCATTCATCGACCGGCTAGCGTTGAACCCCGAGCGCATCGCCGCAATGGCTGACGGCTTGCGCCAGGTCGCCGCATTGCCCGATCCGGTGGGCGAGATCAGCGAGCTCAACTACCGGCCGAGCGGCATCCAGGTCGGGCGGATGCGCGTTCCGTTGGGCGTCGTCGGCATCATTTACGAATCGCGACCCAACGTCACCGCCGACGCAGCCGCCTTGTGCCTCAAATCGGGCAATGCGTCGATCCTGCGCGGCGGCTCCGAAGCGATGCGCTCGAACCAGGCGATTGCGGCATGCATGCACGAGGGCCTCGCAGTGGCCGGCCTGCCCGAGGACGCGGTGCAGGTGATCGCGACTTCCGACCGCGCCGCGGTGGGCATGCTCGCGACGATGGACCGCTATGTCGACGTACTGGTGCCGCGCGGTGGCAAGAGCCTGATCCAGCGGGTAGCCGACGAAGCGACGGTGCCGGTGATCAAGCACCTGGATGGCGTCTGTCACGTGTTCATCGACGAACATGCCGACGTCGACATGGCGATCAGCATCGCCGACAACGCCAAGACGCAGCGCTACAGCCCCTGCAACACGATGGAGACGCTGCTGGTGCACGAACGGATTGCCGCCCGAGTGCTGGTTCCGCTGGCGCGGATCTACGCCGACAAGGGCGTCGAGCTTCGAGGCGACGACGCGGCGCGCGGGCTTGTTCCCGCGATGAAGCTTGCGACCGAGGAGGACTGGACGACCGAATACCTGGCGCCGATTCTCGCAGTCCGCATCGTGCCGGATCTCGATGCAGCGATCGAGCACATCGCGCGCTACGGCTCGCAGCACACCGATGCGATCGTCACCTCGCACTATGGCAACGCGATGCGCTTTATCCGCGAAGTCGATTCGAGCTCGGTGATGGTCAATGCATCGACCCGGTTCGCCGACGGCTTCGAGTACGGCCTTGGCGCCGAGATCGGCATCTCCACCAACAAGCTGCACGCGCGCGGTCCGGTGGGGCTCGAGGGCCTGACCAGCCAGAAATGGATCGTGCTCGGCACCGGGCAGATCCGCCGCTGATGTCCGGTCCCGCGCCGCGAGGCGCCTGATGTCGACGTCGGTCACCATCTCGATCGGAACCAACACGGCGATCGCCGCGGCCAAGGCCTTCGGCTGGTTCGTGACCGGGTCGCCGACGCTGTTCGCCGAGACGGTCCACTCGCTGGCCGACGTGGCCAATCAGATCCTGTTGAGGACAGGCGAAGTGCGCGGCAGGGGGCCGGCCGACCGCGAACACCCGTTCGGGCATGGCCAGGAAAAGTACTTCTGGGCCCTGGTCTCCGCAGTCAGCGTCTTCTTCGTCGGTTGCGGATTGAATCTCTACCACGGCGTGCATGCGCTGATCCAGAGCGCGCCGGTCGAGCCGTTCACCCCGCTGGTGCTCGGACTGTTGCTGTTCGCCTTCGCGCTGGAATCGTTCACGCTGGTCGTCGCCTTGCGCGAAATCGGCGGTTGGAAGGGTCTCGTCGCCAACCGCCACAACACCACGGTCCTCGCCGTCGTCCTCGAAGACGCCGTTGCACTGCTCGGGATCGTGCTGACCCTCGTCGTCGCCGGCGTCTCGTTTGCGTGGGGGACGCATCCGGCGTTCGACGCCGCGGTCGCGATCGCGGTCGGTGCGCTGCTCGGTGCGATGGCCTTGTTTCTGGCGTCGATCAACCGGCGGCTGCTGATCGACATCTCCGACGTCGACCTCGATCGCGCTGCGCAACAATTCCTGGCCGAACAAGGCGCGCACACCGAGGTGAGCTCGGTCGTCGTCGACGACGACCACGCAGTCGTCTTCCTGCGGGCGCTTCCCCGCAGCACCCGTCCGTTCGACACCTCGGATTCCTACGCGCTCGGCGAGGCTCTGAAGGCGAAACTGCTGGCCGCGGACGGCAAGACGATCGACGAGGTCTACTGGAAATTCCCGCTGGTGGTTGCGCCGGGGCGCCTGGCGGGCGGGCGATGAGTTTCGCGATGCAGCAGGCAATACTCGACTTCTGGTTCGGGCCGCCGGAAAGCGCGGTCTACGGTACGACGCTCGAAGCCTGGTTTCGCAAAGACGCCTCTTTCGACGCCGAGATCCGCCTGCGCTTCGGCGCCGTGCTCGAGACTGCGCTTCGCGGGGGCCTCGACGACTGGACCGCGACGCGCGCCGTGCTCGCACGCGTGCTGGTGCTCGACCAGTTCACGCGTAACTGCTATCGCGACTCGGCACGCGCATTTGCCGGCGACCCGCAGGCGCTCGCCGCAGCGACTGCTGCGGTCGATCAAGGACAGGATCGCGAGCTCAATCCCGTCGAGCGCTGGTTCCTGTACATGCCGTTCGAGCACTCGGAATCCGCTGCCGCACAGACGCGCTCGCTGGCGCTGTTCACGCAACTACGCGACGAAACCGGGCTGGCCGACCCGCTGGCATGGGCCGAGAAACACGCCGTCGTCATTCGCCGCTTCGGTCGATATCCGCATCGCAATGCGTTGCTCGGCCGCGAGTCGACGGCGGAGGAGATTGCCTTTCTGCGCACACAGGGCAGCAGTTTTTGAAGCCATCAGCTAACGTCGGTCAATGGAACTGATTGAAATCACGCTGGGGCTGCTGCTGGCGGTGGCCGCCGTCGCGGCGCTCGGCAAGTGGATCGGCGCGCCGCTGCCGCTGTTGCTCGTCGCCGGCGGCGTGTGCCTGTCGTTCCTGCCCGGCTTCCGGTCGCTCTCGATCGAGCCGGACATTTTTCTTCTGTTGTTCATTCCGCCGCTGTTGTTCGCTGATGGCTGGCTGATACCCAAGCGCGATTTGCTCACCGTGATGCGGCCGGTGCTTTTGCTCGCCTTTGGCCTCGTGTTTCTGACGGTGCTCGTCGTCGGCTATCTGATGCATTGGCTGGTTCCCGATCTGCCGCTGGCGGCGGCGTTCGCGCTCGGCGCGGTGATCTCGCCGACCGACGCGGTCGCCGTCAGGGCGGTCACATCGAGGCTCGCGATTCCGTCGCGTGTCTCGACGATCGTCGACGGCGAAAGCCTGATCAACGATGCATCGGGCCTGATCGCGTTCAAGTTCGCGATCGCCGCCGCGATGACCGGCGCTTTCAGCTGGGAGCGTGCGGTGCTGCAGTTTTTCGTCTCCTCCGGCGGGGGTTTTCTGCTCGGCCTCGCAATCGCCTGGACGATAGGCCAGGCGCGCGTCGGGCTCAAGCGCTTCTGCGCCGACGATCCGACGATCCAGACGGTGATCTCGCTGCTGACGCCTTATGCGGCGTATCTCGCCGCGGAAGCGCTGGGTGTCGGCAGCATTCTGGCCGTCGTCGGCGCCGGACTCTACGCGGGCGCGCATGACCTGCGTCATCTCGATGCCGCGACCCGTGCGCATTCATGGGAAGTGTGGCGGATGGTGCTGTTCGCGTTCAACGGCCTGGTGTTCGTGCTGCTCGGCGTCGAGCTGCATTCGATCATCTTCGCGTTGTCGCGCGCGAGCGCAATCGAGCTCGCCGGCTACGCGCTGGGGCTGTCAGCCATTGTGATCGTGCTGCGCATCCTCTGGGTATTTCCGGCAGCGTACCTGCCGTTGCTCCTGTCCCGGCGAATTCGCGAACGCGAAGGCGTGCACAGTCCACGCGCGGTGTTCCTGACCGGTTGGGCGGGCATCCGCGGCTCGATCACGCTCGCCGCCGCGCTTTCGATTCCGTTCGTGACTTCGGCCGGCGCACCGTTCCCGGGGCGCGAACTCATCATTCTGCTTGCGGCCAGCGTGATCATCGTCACGCTGCTGGTCAACGGCATGACGCTTCCCCTGGTGATTCGCTGGCTGGACATCCGGGGCGACCACATCGCTGAGCGTGAGGAGCGAGCAGCCCGCATCGCCACCGCCCAGGCGGCGATCGAGAGCCTGCGCAAACGGCTGCCGCGACTGATGACCGTTGACGAGACAGCGTTCGCGAATTCGCTGCTTGCGCAATACGAGCAGCGCCTGCGACGCTATTCGGCCAATTCTGACCGCAGAAGCCTGCTCGACGCCCAGCACGCGACGCAGCGAAGGATCTGGCTGGCAACGATCGCGGCCGAACGCGCCGAGCTGATGCAAATGCGCGAAACCGACGTGATCAACGATGAAGTGCTGCGGCGGCTCCAGGTCGATCTCGATCTGGAGGAAACGCGCGTTGCCGGTGTGGCGCGCGATGCGATCTGAACGCGATCCCGAGCGGCGCGCGACCGTCCACTGCGCGGAGGCGCGCCGGCCATGAGCGGAGCCATCGGCATCCTGGGCGGAACTTTCGATCCGATCCACTACGGACATCTCAAGCCTGCGGCCGAGGTGCGCATTGCGTTGCGCCTGGACGAGGTGCATCTGATTCCCGCCAACGTTCCGCCGCACCGCCCTGCCCCGGTGGCGTCGGCGGAAGCGCGACTGGCGATGACGGTCCTGGGCTGCGCGGAGTTTCAGGGACTCGTTGCCGACGATCGCGAGGTCCTGCGGCCGGGGCCGAGCTATACCGTGCAGACGCTGCAGGAGATTCACGACGAGAATCCGGGGCGGCCGCTGGCGATGGTCGTCGGCAGCGACGCCTTCGCCGGCATCGCGGGCTGGCGGCGCTGGGAGCAGCTTTTCACGCTTGCGCATTTCGTCGTCATCGATCGCCCCGAGCGGCCGCTGGTGCTGGATGCGCTGGATCCGGCGCTGAAAATCCAGTGCGAGCGCCGCCTGACCACCGATCCGATGCGACTGTCGCGACAGCTCGCCGGCGCAGTCCTCCGGCTGGCGGTGACACCGCAGCCGATTTCGGCGACGGCGCTGCGCGCCGCGCTCGCCGGAGGCGCCGAAGCGCGAGAGCGGATCCGCGGTTTGCTTCCCGCCGCCGTTCTGGCTTATATTGACCGCAACCAACTCTATCGATCCGTTCCGGATGCGCGCTAACAAGATTCAGAAGATCGCAATCACCGCTCTCGAAGACATCAAAGCCCGCGACATCACCGTGCTTGATGTCCGCAAGCTCACCAGCCTCTACGACACGCTGATCATTGCCACCGCCGAATCGAGCCGGCAGGGCGGCGCGCTAGCGCGCCACGTGCGCGATACCCTCAAGGCGGCAGGTGCGACGATAGTCGGCGTCGAAGGCGAAGCATCGGGCGAGTGGGTGCTGGTCGATGCCGGCGACATCGTCGTGCACATCATGCAGCCGGCGGTGCGCGCCTACTACAATCTCGAAGAGCTATGGACGCCGCCGGCCGCGCGGCGCCGCATTCACTCCGTCGCCGCCTAGCGGAACACCATTGCGCCCGCGATGAAGCTTCGTCTCGTCGCGCTGGGTGCGAGGCTTCCGGCCTGGATCGCGGCCGGCTATGCCGAATATTCGCGGCGCCTGCCGCGCGAATTCGCGCTGGACCTGCTCGAGCTCAAGCCGGAGCCCCGCAACCGGGGCAAGACGGCGGCGCAGATGCTGGCGGCCGAAGCGGCGCGGATCGCCGAGGCAACCGCCGGCTATCACGTCGTTGCGCTCGACGAGCGCGGCCGCGCCTGGACGACCAAAGACCTCGCCGCGAAGCTGGCCTACTGGCGCGAGCGCGCGCTGGCAGTCGCGTTCGTCATCGGCAGCGCCGACGGGCTCGATCCAGCAGTCAAGCGCAATGCGGATGCCGTGCTGGCGCTTTCCGCGCTAACATTGCCGCACGGGCTTGCGCGAGTCGTGCTGGCCGAGCAGCTGTATCGGGCCACGAGCCTGCTGTCGGGACATCCGTACCATCGCGAATGAGCACGCTGTTCATGCTGACCGAGCGTCCGTCGGTCTATCTGGCTTCGAGAAGCCCGCGCCGGCAGGAATTGCTGCGGCAGATCGGCGTCGAATTCGAGGAGCTGCTGCTGCGCGAGGCGCCGGGCCGCAGGCGCGACATCGTGGAAGTTCCGCGCAAGGACGAAGCTCCGTTCGATTACGTCAAGCGCGTCGCGCGCACCAAGGCCGCCGTCGGCTGGCATCGAATGGGACGCCGTGAATTGCCGCCGAAGCCGGTGCTGGCGGCCGATACCGAAGTCGTCGTCGATGGCGTCGTGCTGGGCAAGCCCGACGACGCGGCCGATGCGGCTGCGATGCTCGCGCAATTGTCGGGCCGCACGCACGACGTCCTGACGGCGGTGGCTATCCGGTGGAACGCGCAGATCGTGCTCGGCCTGTCGGTGTCGCGGGTGACCTTCCGCACCGTCGCGCATGACGAGATCGAACGCTACATCGCGACCGGCGAGCCCTTCGACAAGGCCGGCGCCTACGCGATCCAGGGACGCGCCGCGACCTTCGTCAGCCGCCTGGAGGGAAGCTACTCAGGCGTGATGGGCCTGCCGCTGTTCGAGACGGCCGAGGTCCTCGCCAAGATTGGGTTCCACGTCATATGAAGCCCGCCGGCGACCTGGGGCCTGTTCAGGCCCTGATGTACACTCCGGTTGCCCATACGACGCTTCCGGCCGAAGCGGCTGCCGCTCCCCATCCGCACCCGGCCGCGACCGACCTTCCGGCGCCGTCCTCGCAGCGCATTCATGCCATGAGTCACGACATCCTCATCAACGTCACGCCGCAGGAGACTCGCGTTGCGATGCTCGAGCAGGGCGTCGTGCAGGAGCTCCATATCGAGCGCGCCAGCGCGCGCGGCCTGGTCGGCAACGTCTACCTGGGCCGCATCGCGCGCGTCCTGCCCGGCATGCAGTCGGCGTTCATCGAAATCGGACTCGAGCGCGCCGCGTTCCTGCACATCGCCGACATCTGGGAGCACCGCCAGAACGGCCTTGAAAATCGTCCGATCGAGCGGATCATCCACGAGGGACAGTCGCTGCTGATCCAGGTGATCAAGGATCCGATCGGCACCAAGGGCGCGCGCCTGTCGACGCAGATCAGCCTTGCCGGGAGGCTGCTGGTCTACCTGCCGCAGGATTCGCATATCGGCATATCGCAGCGCATCGAGGACGAGGCCGAACGCGAGATCCTGCGCGAAAAGCTGCAGCAGCTGCTCCCCGAAGGCCTCGCCGGCGGCTTCATCATCCGCACGATGGCGGAA
Source organism: uncultured beta proteobacterium (assembly GCA_963828665.1). Taxonomy (GTDB): domain Bacteria; phylum Pseudomonadota; class Gammaproteobacteria; order Burkholderiales; family Casimicrobiaceae; genus PALSA-1003. The sequence goes on along the minus strand of CAWHFL010000009.1, from coordinate 269,545 downwards.
ACCGCCAGCGAGCGCGAAATGCAGAACGACATCGACTACCTGACCAAGCTGTGGCGCGACCTGACCGAAAAATCTCGCGCGGTGCCGGCGCAGTCGCTCGTCTACCAGGACCTGAATCTGGCGCAACGGGTGCTGCGTGACATGACGACCGAGGAGACATCGCGGATCCTGGTCGATTCGCGCGAGACGTTCCAGAAGATGCAGGAATTCGCGAGCCAGTACACGCAGAATATTCTCGATCGCATCGAGCATTATTCCGGCGATCGGCCGCTGTACGATCTCTACGGAGTCGAGGACGAGATACAGAAGGCGCTGGCACGGCGCGTCGACCTGAAGTCCGGCGGCTACCTGATCATCGATCAGACCGAGGCAATGACGACGATCGACGTCAACACCGGCGGCTTCGTCGGCGGGCGCAGCTTCGACGATACGATCTTCAAGACCAATCTCGAGGCGGCGCAGGTGATCGCGCGGCAGCTTCGCCTGCGCAATCTTGGCGGCATTATCATTATCGACTTCATCGACATGGAGAACGCCGACCATCGCGCCTCGGTGCTCGCCGAATTCAACAAGGCGCTCGAGCGCGATCGTACCCGGCTGACGGTCAACGGCTTTACCCAGCTCGGCTTGGTCGAGATGACGCGCAAGCGGACCCGCGAGAGCCTGGCTCACGTGCTGTGCGAGCCCTGTGCGACCTGCGGGGGCCGCGGCGAAATCAAGACCGCGCAGACGATCTGCTACGAGATATTGCGCGAAGTTGTGCGCGAGTCCAGGCAGTTCAATGCGCGCGCTTTTCGCATCCTCGCCTCACAGTCGGTCATCGACCTGTTCCTCGAGGAGGAATCGCAAAGCCTCGCCCAGCTTGGCGATTTCATCGGCAAGCCGATTTCGCTGCAGGTCGAGTCGATCTACACGCAGGAACAGTACGACATCGTGCTGATTTGATTGCCGCGCTGGCGCAAAGCGTCGCGTCGCCGCAATCGCCTCGATGATAGCCAAGTTCTGGTCCGTCGCGCGCGAATGGGCGGCGCGCCTGTTCCGGCCCAAGCCCGTCGAGCCGGGCCATTTCGTGGCCGATAGCAGGATGTCGTGGCGCGGCTGGCTGGCGGTCATGCCGTGGCTATGGCCCTCGCGCCAATACCTGCTCTACGTGCCGCGCGCCTACGGCGGCTGGAGACGCCGGCCGCTGCTGGTGCTGCTGCACGGATGCCGTCAGACACCCGAGGATTTCGCCGCGGCCACGCGCATCGCGGTCCTCGCCGACAGCAACGGCTGGCTGGTGCTGCTGCCGCGGCAGTCGAGCAAGGCCAATGCCTGGACCTGCTGGAATTGGTTCGACAAGCCGACCAGTGCCGGACGCGGCGAGGCGGCGATCGTCGCCGCCCAGGTTCGCGCGGTGCGTCGCGGCTACCGGGTGCACCCGCGACGGATATTCGTGGCCGGCATGTCCGCGGGCGGTTGTCTCGCCGCGGTACTGGGCATGCGCTATCCGGCGCTGTTTGCCGGTGTCGCCGTGCATTCCGCTGTCGCCTGCGGCGCAGCGTCGGGTCCGCTGGCCGCCATGCAGGTGCTGGCTCACGGCGCCGACACCGCCGTCGAAACGATCGCCGCCACCGCGCGCGAGGTTGCGCCGAAGCGAGCACTGCCGGTCCCGCTGCTGGTCGTGCACGGCAGCGACGATCACGTCGTCGCGATGCGCAACGCGCGCCAGTTGGTCCGCCAGTACCTCGTGTTCAATGGACGCCTCGACGCAGAGGCCGCTGCCCGGGACGAGCTGCCGCCGCCCGACCGGGAGACGTCGCAAGCGCTCTCACCCGGACGCACGGCGACGACGATCGAGTATCGCGACGGCGCTCGCGTGCTAGTTCGCATGGTGCGGGTCGACGGCCTGGGCCACGCCTGGAGCGGGGGCGATCCCGCCTTCCCGTACAATGATCCGCAGCCGCCCGACGCAACGGCGTTGCTCGGCGCATTCGTCGCCGAAGAGATCCGCTAAGGGCGGCAGCAAGCAGCAAGGAGGCCCACGATGGCAGTCGCAGGCATGAACCACTTCACGATACTCACCGACGACGTCGACAACACGGTGAGCTTCTATGCCGATCTCTTGGGCCTCGAGCCCGGTCCGCGGCCGAAGTTCAACTTTCCCGGCGCGTGGCTGTATGCCGGAGGGCAGCCGATATTGCATGTCATCGGAGGGCGGCCGAAAAGCGAGCTCAAGCCAGGCGTGATCGACCACATGGCGTTCAGCGGCAAGGATCTTGCCGCGACCTTGTCGATATTGAAGGCGCACGCAGTCAAATACGACTGTCGCCAGCAGGCCGATACCGGGCTGTGGCAGGTCTTTTTTCTCGATCCCAACGGCGCCAAGGTCGAGCTGGACTTCGCCGCCAACGAGCGCGTCGACGCCTGATGCAGCCGGCGCGCGCGACGCTCGACCATCTGGTCGTCGCCGCCGACACGCTGGCTCGAGGCGAAGACCATCTCGAGTCGATCCTCGGCGTTCGTCCGCAGCGCGGGGGCAGGCACGAGGCGATGGGCACGCACAACAGCGTGCTCAGGCTCGGCGAGCGTTGCTATCTCGAGCTGATCGCGATCGATCCGGAAGCCGCGGCGCCGGCGCGGCCGCGATGGTTCGAGCTCGATCGTCCGGCGATGCGCGCGCTGCTGGCGCAGCAACCGCGATTGATCCACTGGGTCGCCCGTACCGACGACATCGAGGCGGCACGCCGCGCGAGCCCCGTCGATCCCGGTCCCGTACATGCGATGTCGCGCGGCAGCTTCCGCTGGCAGATCACGATTCCCGACGATGGCGCGCGGCCTGGCGCAGGCGTGCTGCCGACGCTGATCCAGTGGGACGATGAACGGCATCCCGCGGACACGATGCCCGATCCCGGCGTGCGCCTGGCCGCACTTGCCGCAGCCCATCCCGAACCGGCGGCGATACGCGCCGCGCTGGCGGCCCTCGGCCTTGGAGATACGCTGAAGGTCACGTTCAACGCCGCGCCCCGGCTTGCGGCGATGTTGTCGACCAAGCGCGGCACCGTGACGCTTTAGCAGCGTCCTTTACGTCAGCGCGCCGCGCGCGGCGACCGGCCAAAGCGCCTCGACATGCTCGTTGCGCACAGCGACGATCCAGTCGTAAAGATTGACCGTCGGATCGCAATGACCCGGAACGAGTTTGAGCCGATCGCCGAGCCGTGCCCCCGCAGCGCCTGCCGAAATGTGCACGACGCCGTGCTCGTCGGATGCCTTGGTGAGCTCGAGGCCCGGCGCGCAGGCGATCAGTGGCATCCCGGAATCGACGGCAAACGCCTTCAGCCCCGCATCGACGATCGCACGCTCCGGCGCTGGCGTGCTCATGACCGTCGTCCAGATAAACAGACTTTGCTCGAAGCGCACATCGTCGTCGGCAGGCTCATTGCGGCCGTAGTCGGCATCCATGAACACATACGAGCCCGGCTGCAGCTCGGTATAGATGCCGCTGTCGCGCTCGAGCGCGAACGTCCCGGTGCCGGCGCCGGTTACCGTGCGGCACTCGATCCCCGCCTCTTCGATCAGCGTCCTGGTCTCGAATGCGAGCTCCGACGCGCGTGCGATGGCCGCGCGGCGTTCGGCCGGGCGCCGCAGATGCTGTGCGGCACCGTGATAGGCCTGCAATCCGGCAAACCGAAGCCGGGGTTCGCCGGCGATGATGCGCGCCAGCTCGAGTGCGGGAAGACCGGGAGGAACGCCGCAGCGGTGCGCGCCCACGTCGACTTCCACCAGTACGTCGACCGATGTTCCCGCCGCTTGCGCGGCCGCGGCCAGCGCATGGACATTGGCGCGGTCGTCGACCAGCACGCCGATGCTCGCGCTTCGCGCTAGTGCCGCGAGGCGCGCGAGCTTCGCGGTGCCGACGATCTCATTGGTAATCAGCACATCGCGGATGCCCGCCTTGACGAAGATCTCGGCCTCGCCGACTTTCTGGCAGCAGATGCCGACCGCGCCGGCGGCGATCTGACGCCGGGCAATGTCGGGACACTTGTGGCTCTTGGCGTGCGGTCGCAGGCGTACGCCGCGTCCTTCGACCGCGGCGGCCATCGTCGCGACATTGCGTTCCAGCGCATCGAGCTCGACGATCAGCGCCGGCGTATCGACGTCGTCGAGTGCATCGCCGATCCTCGGGGGCGCGTCGACATAGGCTCGCGTCGAGTCGCTGCGCATCAATCAGGCGGTTTCTGCGACGGGCTCCGCCACTGCGGCGTCGTGCGCGAGATCGACGATGCACGGCGGCTGGCGCAGGCAACGCCACAGGCCGGCAGGATTCATCCCGGTTCCAAGCAATCGTAAAATCAACATCCAGCCGATGCGCGCGATATCGCGGACCGGGCGAAAGTGGCTGTGGCGGCCCGCCGGATCGTAAATGGCCAGAATCGGCACACCGACGCAGGTATAACCGCGCCGCGCAGCCTCGATAATGATTTCGCTCTCGAGCGTGAACGCGGCCTTTTCGTCGTGCCGCAGCGAGATGCTTTCGAGCAGCGCAGCCGGATAGAGGCGTTGGCCCGACTGCGAATCGGCCACTGAGTGGCCCGCCGCCCAAGACACGCAGAAGTCGGCCAGCCGATTGGCAAAATAGCGGGCTCGTGGATACTTGTCCCGACCCCGAAGTCGCGCCGCAACGATCAACCGATGTGGATAGATGTGAGCCGCATTCATCAGGAGCGGTATGTCCTCGGGCCGATGCTGGCCGTCGCCATCCAGCGTGATGACGACGTCGGCGCCGTCGGCAAGGGCAGAAGCAAAACCGGTCCACAGGGCAGCCGCCTTGCCGCGGTTGACCTCATTCCGCAGCAGGACCACCGGCAGACCGTCGAGCGCCTCACCAGTTCCGTCGGTCGAGCCATCATCGACGACGAAGACCTTGTCGCACTGTTGCAGCGAACGCCGCGCAATGTCGCGTATCGTGCGAGCTTCGTTGAATGCGGGGATGACAATCACCGCGCGCATCAGATCATAGCCCCGTTGACCGACAATACCTGTCCCGAAATGTAGGACGCGTTGTCGGATACGAGAAACCCGACCAGCTGCGCCACGTCTTCCGGTGTTCCTGCGCGTTGCATCGGGACGAGCTCCTTGATTCGCTTGGCATCGAAAACGCCGTCGGTCAGCGGCGTCGCTATGATGCCGGGCGCGATCGAGTTGACGGTAATGCCGCGCGACGCGACTTCGAGGGCGAGCGCCTTGCCGGCGCCGATCAGTCCCGCCTTGGCTGCCGCGTAGTTCGTCTGTCCACGGTTGCCTGCCAGGGCCGCCACCGATGCGACGTTGACGATGCGCCCCCATCGCGTACGTATCATCGGCAGCAGCAGCGGGTGAGTGACGTGAAAGAAGCCGTTCAGGATCACATCGATCACTCCGGACCACTGCGCGCGAGACATGCCGGCCAACGGAGCGTCGGCGTTGCGGCCGGCATTGTTGACCAGGATCTGTATCGGCCCTTGCTCGAGCAGGCGCTGCAGGACGAGGGACGTCGCGTCGCCATCGGCGACATCGAATTGAACGGCCTCGGCGGAGCCGCCCGCCTCGGCGATAGCAGCGACGATTGCCGCCGCCTTGTCGGGCTGGCTGTGAGTGTGCACGAATACGTGGTGACCGGCGGACGCCAGCGTGCGGCAGACTGCCGCGCCGATGCTGCCGCTCCCACCGGTGACCAGTGCACGCATCATCCGGTGGCGGTGCGTTGCAGCAGCACGCTGGCGCGACCCTCGATTACCAGAACGTCCGCAGTCACCGAGAATCCATACATCATGATGTCGTCGTTGCCCGTGATTCGTCGCGCCTCGACCGTCAAAGGCGAATCCAGGACGTCGAGACGCTCGCAGTGAAGCACGCAATCGCGCAAGCTGACAAGCAGGCCGATGCTGGGCGCCGCCCCGTTCGGTCCCAGCAGGCCGCCGTGGACGGCCATCGCCTGGGCGGCGAATTCGATGCCGTGGATACTGGACAATCGCGCGTTGACGCGCAGCGGATTGGCCAGCGAACGATGCTGTCTCGTTCGGCAGACCACACGCCCGACATCCCAATACTCCACCGTATCGAGCAGGCACATCGACCCTCGATGCGGGATCAGCTCGCGGATCGCGTCCTGGTTCAGGACCATGGGGAGTACCGCAGGCGCAGCCGTTCGTCGTCGAGGTAAGGCAGGCGAATCTCCGCGCCGGCATGCATCGCCATCGCCGTCAAGAGCGGGAGCGCCGCGGCCGTGGCGTTGCCGGCAAATTCCTCCGCCAGCGCCTGGGGTCCGACGTCGGCCTCGCGCACTCCAACTTCGCGTTCCCAACCCTCGATCATGCCAAAGCGCCCCGGCACGTCGTCGCCCGTCGGCTCGAGCAACAGCGCGCAGGCAAACGCCATCGCCGTCCGGCCCAGGCTATTCAGGGCTTCGGGAAACGCCATATCGTAGGCCACATACAGCACTGCCTCATCTGCGGCCAGCACCTGCGCGCTGGCTTCGCACAGACCCACGGCGAATGACGCCCGACCGGCACATACCGTGGTCGACGGCGCCTGCGCCTTGCAGCCCAGGCTCCAGTATCCGGCCGGCGCGTTGAACACCGAGTTGTGGAACAACGTCGGCGAAAGCATTATTTCGCTCGCCGCCAGCTTGGCGAGCAGGTGCGCGAGCACATCGGTATCGCCATCGGCAGAGCTGAACACCGTCGGCAGTCGCTCGCGCCCGGCGGCACTCACATGTTCGACGGCCTGGAGCGCCGCGGCAATCGCCAGACGCGAAGTCTCGTTGGCGCGGCGCCTCTCGATCGGCGGCAGGCAGGCGAGGTCGAACTTCTCCACGGCTCGAGCTTCGAATACAGCCGTTCCATCCAGCACAGCCCGCGCCTGCGTCCAGTCGCGCAAACCGGCGCCGCAGACGCCGACGCCGGTGATTGCCAGCGGCCTCATCGACCGAGCCCGAACACCAGGCTGCAATTGCTGCCGCCGAAGCCGAACGAATTGCTCATCGCGCGGCGCAAAAGCATAGCCTGCGACTCTACGCGAACGTTGCTGTTCAGCGCCGGGTCGACGCGCTCGCAATTGAGCGTACCGGGTATCCACTGATCGACGAGCGAGAGCGCGCTGATCACCGCCTCGGTGATGCCCGCCGCGCCGAGGAGGTGTCCGGTCCAGCCTTTGGTCGAGCTCGCGGCTGCCTCCTTGCCCACGGCCGACACCACGCCTCGATCCTCGGCCAAATCGTTGGCGCGACTGGCGGTGCCGTGCAAATTGATGTAATCGATGTCGCGGCCGGTCAGGCCCGCGCTGGACAACGCAAAGCGCATCGCTTGGGCCGCGCCCGCGCCCTCGGGATGCGGACTCGACATATGGAAGGCGTCGGCGCTCTCGCCGGCACCCAGAAGGCTCACCTGGCCCTCGCCTTGCGGGTCGAGCAGTGCAAAGCCCGCACCCTCGCCGATCGAGATCCCGTCGCGCTCCGCGGCTAACGGTCGGCAAGGCTGGCGCGACAAAAGCTCCAGCGAATGGAACCCGAACAGCGTCGACATGGCCAGAGAATCGACGCCACCCACGACGGCAGCATCGCACAGACCCGCGTCAATCGCCCGGGCCGCGGCGGCAAAAACCTTGGCGCTGGACGAGCACGCCGTCGAGATCGTCAGCGCGTGCCCCGAAAGCTTGAGGAAGGAACGAACGAACATCGTCGTCGCGTACATGCTGTGCTTGTATCGATAAAACTCGGGCGACAATCCGGCCGCCGACTCCCCTTCAGGCGCCCGTGGACTGACCGGCGTCAGCAATCCCGACCGGTAGGCGAGCTCGGTCGACAGAATCCCCGACGTCGTCGTGCCGATAAACGTGCCTATGCGGTCCTCGCCGTAACGCGCTCGCGCCGCGTCCACCGCCCCGACAAAACCGTCCTGTTCGAGACACAACCGCGCCAGGCGGTTGTTGCGACAATCGTGCGCGACGCAGTCCGGCGCAAGCGCCGCCGACTCCAGACCGTCGACGCGCCCGATCCAGGTATCGAGTCCAAGCGCCGGTTCGAAATCGTTGTGCCGCAGCCCGCTTGTTCCTGCGCGCAACGCACGGCGTATTTCGTCCAGGCCGACGCCACAGGCATTGGTCAGCGTAGCCGCCGCCAGCGGGAGTGGTGTCATGCGTCGGTCGCGGAGGTTGATGTCGATGGCAATGTCGATGGCAATGTCGATGGCAACGGCGGTGGCCAAAGTAGCAGTAGGCTCAACAGCAGACTGTAGACGACTCCCAGACACACCGTCAGGCCGATCGCGTGCAGCACCGGCGCGCTCGACAGCGTCAATGCGCCGAATGCACAGAGCGTCGTGCCGCCGACGACTGCCAGCGTGCGCAGCGTGCCGCCGTGCTCGGCGCCCGATTGCCCCGCCCTGGCCAGGAAAAGCGCATAGTTGGTGCCGATGCCCAGCGTCAGCAGCAGCGCTACCAGATGGAAGATGGAGACCTTTTGGCCGGAAGCTACCAGCGTTCCCGTCGTCAAGGCCAGCGCGAGAACGACGGGCAGCAGCACCTGGATCGCCCGACGCCAACTTTTTAGTCCGTAGGCAACAGCGCCTAATATCATCAGGATGCCAATCGCGGTGTACGCGAGCGTCTGCCGGCGATAGGCGCTTACCATCGCCGCCGCCTGCGCGCGCAAGTCGATCCATTGCGCGCCGGGAACGCCAAGGGCCGCAACCTTGCCGGGCATCATACCGGGGCTGGCAACGCGCCTCATCGGCACGACGGCGGACCAGCGGGCACCCTGCTGGCTGAGCAGCGCGTCAACTTTCAGCCCGAGCGCGCTGCCGTGCAGTGTTTCGGATGTCAGCAGCTTGGCCGTCCGCGCTTGCTCGACGTCCCTCAGGAACGGCTCGAACGTGTCGGCGCGGAACGGCAGACCCGCGAGCGCAGCGTCGAGATCCGAGCGCAGACGCTGCGGCTCCGGCAGCGCTGCTCGCCGCGCGGCCTGGGTTGCCGCGCTCGGCAGATAATCGCTGACCAGCGTAAAGCTGCCGATGTCGCCGGCCGCCTGCCAGCCCTCGAGCGCGGGCCGAAGCGACTCGACTGTCTTCAGCACCTCCTCGCGTGTCGCGCCACCGGCCACCAGCAGCGATCCGACCTCGGGCGCATTCAGCGCTTGCCGCAATTGTTGGTCCTGCGCCAGCACCGCCGCCGGCAACGGATTCATGCGGGCCAGGTCGTCGTCCCACCACGATCGGCGCGCAGCCAGCACCATGACGGTCGTTGCAACGATCAGCACGATGGCAATGCGCGGCCCGATTCCGACGAATGCGGCCGGGAGCCTCGTCGGTCGCGCGGTCATGGCTCGCGGATGCCATCCCGGCGGTATCAGGTGCGGCAACACGAGCGCGGTGACCAGGCCGGCGACGACGACGCCCACGACCGTCAGTAGCCCGAGTTGCGCCAGCCCGGAAAAATGGGACAGCAGCAGCGCCAGTGCGCCGAAGGTCGTCGTCGCGACGGCCAGGCGCAGCATCGGCAATATCCGCGCAAGCGTGTCGCGCATCGATTCGTCGGCACGCCTTTGCGTCAACAGATAGCTCGGGTAGTCGACCGCCTCGCCGAGCAACGTCGCGCCGAAACCGAGCGCAATGGCGTGCACGCTGCCGAACGCGAGATTCACCGTGACGATGCCCGCGAGGAGGCCGCTCAGCGCTGGGACGACACAAACCACCACGACAAGGCGCGAGCGATAGACCGCGCCCAGGATCAGGAGGATGAGAACCGACGAAAGGAGCGACAGCCACGCGACATCCTTGGCGATGAGCGTCCTGCTTTCGACGGCCATCGCCCCGGGACTGGAATATCGCATCCGGGCCGGACCGCCGGCGCGAACGGAGGCAAACTCGGCGCCAAGCCTCTTGAGCGCCTCGTCCTGTCCGGCGAGGTCGGAGCCCGACGCACGCGTCTCGGCCACCAGGAGCGCACTCTTGCCCGACTCGTCGAACCACGCATCGTCGATGCGGCGCGGTTGCCGGTCGGGCGTCAGTCGCTGCAGCACATGCAACGTCTCACCCGTAGGATCGGACGCCAGCAATGTCTTTTCGAACGCGCCGGCGCTGCCCGCGAGTCCTTCGAGCCGCTTTTCGAGCGCCGCGCGAAGTCCGCCGGCGCTGAACCGGTCGCTCGTCACGCGATCGCTGAGCACATAGCGAACCGCCGCGATCGAGTTGAGCTCGCGTTGCGCGAAAGCGCTGCCGCCGTTGTTCACGTAAATGAAGGCCGGATCCTTGTCGAGCGCTGCGGCGAATGCGTCACTGAGCTTGGCCAGTGCCTGCGGTTCATCGTCTTCCAGCGCGATCAGCACCAGCCGGCTCACCGCGCCGCTGCGCAGCTGCGCGAGAAATGTGCGCTGCGAATCGTTCAATCCGCGCGGCAGGAAGACCGAGAAATCGGATTCGATCGACACCCGGGTCGTCGTATAGATCAGCGCCAGCACCGCGAGAAGGAGCCAGATCCCGAGGCTCAGACGACGCGCGCTCATTGCGCGCCCGGCACTGCCAACAATGCAAAGACGGTCCGGTCGCCCTGGATCTCTTCGATCGCGATTCGCGATAGCTGCGCTTTCGACCCCTCGATATCGATGCGCCGGACTGCTGCGGCTGCACCCTTGTCGAGCGGCTCGAGCTCGAGCTTCCATGCGCCGATCTCGCCTTCGAAGCGATACCGGTAGCGGCGGGCAAGGCCGGGAAGGTCGCCGGCCAGCACGGCGCGCAAGCCCTCAACCAGAACACCGGCCAGCGGTTGACTTGCCAGGTCGATCTGTCGCTTGCCATCGCGGTTCTCGATCGTCAGCCGGTCACCGACGATCTCGAGCCGCTCGAAATACGGTTTGTCGACCTGCATTTCCAGTCGGTCGGGCCGGACATACCGCATTGTTCCTCGTCTGACCAGCGGCGCAGTAAGCGCCGCCAGGTGTTTCGTCTCCTCGAAATTGACGCTGCTTTTGTCGATCAGCGACAAAAGACCCATGAGCTCGGTGACATCGAGCGGCGCCGCGCCGATGGAAAGCCTGTACGGAATGAGAAACAGCGCGGCCAGGGCAAGCAGCCGACAATGCGACGCTGCGCGCTTTGCGCTAGCAACTTTTGTCATGCTTCCAGAAGTCGTAGAAATTGAACCAGTTGTAGGGCGCGTCGCGGCAGTGGCTTTGCAGCCATGCCGCGTAGCGCGCGCATTCGGTTCGCAGCGCCTCGGCGCGACCGGCCCGTGGCAGGATGATGCGCTCGGCGAACGGCTCGAAGCGAATGTCATAGCGTCGTCCACCCCGGTATATGGCCGAAAACAGAACGACCGGCACCCGCAATGCGGCAGCCAGGACCATCGGCCCCTCCGGAAACGGCGCTTCGGCGCCGAGAAACGGGCACAGCTGAAATCTGTCTCCGGCAACGACGCGATCGGCAAGCAAGGCGACGATTTCGCCGCGCGCCAGCGCCTCGGCAACCAGCAACATCGTCTGCGGCCTTCCGAGCGCGATGACTTGCATCGCCGATTTCGGATTGAGGTCGCTAAGCACGCTGTTCAGCTTCCTCGCATTTTGTTCGTACATCAGAATCTGCACCGGAACCGGGCAGCCCGTCGCCGCTAGGACGCGCAACATCTCGAAACTGCCCAGATGCGCGCCGAAGAGCAGACAGCCTTCGCGCCTGGCGACAACGGCGAGCAGCATGTCCGCGCCGTCGACGCGGCAATCGAAATACCCGATGCGCTTTGCCATCAGGTACGCCCGGTCGAGTATCGTCGTCGCGAAGCACAGATAATGGCGAAACATGTCGCGCACGCCTGGACGGCGATCCAGCACGCGCGACAGATAGTGGATCGACGCGAGCCGCGCGCGCCGGGAAAATACCAGGAAGTAAGCGCAGATCGGATAAAGCAGCGCACGCCCGCCCGCGCGTCCGAGCAGCAGCGCCAGGTGCACCATCAGTTGCATCAGCAGGCGGCTGCCACGCTCGGCCTGGTCGAGCCACAACGGCCGCACAATCACGCGCTGTCCTCGACGCGGCTGCAGAGAAGGACGCCGGCAACCGCCGCCTGACCGGCCGCGTGGATCACAAAGCGCACCTGCCGGCCCTCGGAGATCTCCAGTCGCAAGGTCAGCGGCGATGCTGGCGCAACCGGCGCGATGAACTTCACCTGCAGGCACTCGCGCACGCGAAAGCCGTGGTCCGCGAGCGTCGCTTCTACGGCGTTTAGCAACATGACGCCGGGCACGATCGGCCGGCCGGGAAAATGCCCGGGCAGCGCCGGATGATCGGCCGGGACAGACCACGCGCGCTCGAGCACGGCATCTTCCGACGTCTGGGCGCGCGATGCGGTGGCGGCGCCGAGCATTTTCTCGAGCGTCGCCGCCGGGAGCTTGCCATTCGCATCGCGTTCGAGCGTTTCCGCGAGCAGCAGCGGGCGCGGCAGGAACGCCGCGTCGATGCGCCGTGCAAGCCCGGCGCGCAAATCGGCGAGCGAGCGTTCCGGAGCGACCAGAATCGCAGCCACCCGAACCGAACCCGACGCCGGGACGAAGAAGACTGCGTCGCGCACACCGGCGATAGCCAGCGCCTGTTCGGCGAGCCCGCTAAGCGACGCTCGCTTGCCGGCGATCTTGACCACGTCTTCGTCGCGACCGACCAGCTCGAACATCCCGGTTCGTCCGCCGGCGGGCGATTCGACCATGCGGATTCGGTCGCTGAGCGCGAGCGATTGCGGGAGATGGCCTCCCTGGACGCGCGCGCCGCCATCGGCGTCGACCGAAAATTCGAGCCCTGCGGCAGGCATCCATACCGGAGTTTCGGCCGGTCGACGGGTCGCAAGGATCCCGCCCTCAGTGCAACCGAAGATTTCGTCCAGCCGCGCCCCCCAGTCGCGCTCGACGCCCTGGGCGAGCTCGCGCGCCAAAGGCATCGTCGCCGTGATGATTCGGTGCAAGCCGCCCAGCGCAGGCAGCCCACGATAGAAGGCACGCAATTGCAGGGGTGTCGTCATCAGCCATAGCGTACCGATGTTCCGGCCGGTCGCAATCGTCAGGGCTTCGGCAAGGTCGGCGGGATAGGCAGGACGAGCTTCGAGCACCGCCGTCCCGGATTGCAATGGCAGCATCACCGTCGTCTCGAAACCGAACATGTGCTGCGGCGCCACGGTGCCGATGATCGCCGCGCCAGGAGGCGGCCGGCCGAAAGACGCCATCAAGGTCCGGGTGCCCGTGGCGAGCTCGGCCCACGTCTTGGCCTGCGGCCGCGGCGCGCGCGTCGACCCTGACGTGAAAAGGATCGCCGCGACCTGTGCCCCTTCGGCTGCCGGCGGCGGCCAGCCGGGTTTGCCGGCCTCGATCTCCGACGCAACATCGACGCCGACGCAAAGCGCGCCTTCGGTTCCGGCGACATCGGAATCCGTGAGGCAGTAGCTGTCGGGATGCGACAGCCGGATGTCGGCCATCGATTGCGCGAGCCGCGACGGCGGAAGCAGCAGCGTCTGCCCCGACAGCAGCGCGGCAACGCTGCCGAGAAGGAAATTCGGTGTCTCCTCGCACAGATTGAACGCGTAGCGCGCCCGTGGAAGCCGGGCCGCGAGGGCTCGCGCCGCGCCGCAGAACGGCGCCGCGGCCACCGCCCTGCCGCGATGCCAGGTAAGCACATCGTCCGGTGCAAAGCCGTCCAGGATCGGGAGGGGGTCGAGCGCCATCGATCGCCTCGTCAACGGAACTCACGCATTGCGCGACGCACGATCCCCATCAATCGGAGCGGCGATGCATGCTGATAGTGCGGGAATCGCACGCGTCGGTAAACATACTCACCTACGAACAGCATGCCGACACAAAGATAATTGCCCACGGCGGTAAACCACGCCCACGCCATGCGCGGGCCGACGACGGCGAGGACCAGCGACATCGCAGCCATCAGCAGGAAGAACCCGACCCAGATCCAGGTCAGGCGCCGCGTATACGCGTTCAGGTCGGGTGCCAGCTCTCCGCGCTCGACGCGCGCGAACCACGATATCAGCGGCTCCCGGCCGCTGGCGAGCGTACTCGCAAAAAAAAGTGCGAGACCGAGATTGATGGCGATAGGCGGCAAGAACAGAACCAGTTCGTCGGCGTGCAAGGCGCCGGCCGCAAGCGACGTTACGGCGATCATCGACAGCGCAAGCCAGCGCCAGCGCGAATCCGTCAGCGACCAGCATAGGCCACCGAGGGCGACGGCGGCCAGCCCCAGTGCAATCCTGGGCCGGCCCGCGGCGAGCAGCCAGTGAACCGCGAACGGGTAGGCGAGGTAGGCGAACGCCAGTACCTGCAATACCAGGCGCCCGACCGGCCGAAATGGGCGCCCCGCCGATCGCCGAACCCGAAGTCGCGTACCGGACGCCGCCTTACCGGGTGCGCGCCTGGGCGACATGGTTCGCCAACGCGCCTAGTGACGAGAAGATATGCTTGTTCTGCACATCGTCGGAGCGCAGCTGGACGCCGTAGCGCTGGGAAATCACCAGCGCGATTTCCAGCACGTCGATCGAATCCAATCCGAGGCCTTCGCCGTAAAGCGACGCGGCCGGGTCGATCGAATCGACGGCGACGTCGAGTCGCAACTCTTCGACGATCAGTGTCGCGATCTCGCGTTCCAGCTCGTTCATGCTCATGGGAATGGGTGAAAGAAACGGCGAGGCTTGCGGCCAGCGCGGCACGCACGAGCCGCCGGGACACGGAGCGAAGCGTACCCGCCCGGGACGGGCGGATTATATCCGATCTGGTCGCGGCGAATCGAAACGGAGGCGGGGAGGAACTACCTGCGACAGCCAGACAGTTCAGGCGCACTTCACCCGCGCGATGCGCTCGCGCGGCAACGGCGTCTCGGTCGACTGTTAGGGCTTCGGCGCAGCTTCGGCTGCAGCGAGCTCGCCGTAGGCCACCCGCGCGATCGCCAGGAGCTGCGCTTTGTCGACCCTTCCCGACAGCGCGTAGCCGCAGGCATCGTCGATCCAGTAGAAGACACCGACGCCATCCTCGAGCGCGTAGCGGAACGCAGACTCGGACGTGTGCTCATTGTCCTTGCGCACCAGCAACGAAATGCGCTGCTTGTCGGCATTTTCATACATGAACAGGGCGCCCGGCTTTTCGTTGCCGGCGACCAGCCGACCGCCGACCAGGTCGTAGCCCATCGCATGCAGATTCGGCGCGTGCAGCGGAAAATTCAGCCGCTTCGAAAGCCACCGTACCAGCCGGTCTTCTTCGTTGGCCCAGATTTCGACCGGCCGATTCGGGTCGGTCGCATAAAGCGCGTGCGTCAGCGCGGCCTGCCGTGGGAACGTCGTCGGCGTGCCGTCGAGATGGAGGATTTCGCCGCGGCCCATCCATCCAAGGCCGACGCCGATGATCAGCGTGGCGGCGCTGGCCAGCGCCGGCATCGCCCAGCGCCCGCGCGACGCCTTCCTTCCACGCGGCGGCTGCGCCGCGGCGATGAGCCCGCGCGGCAGCGGCTCGGCCAGCCACGGATCGAACGCGTCGCGCAGCGCGACGTTCTGCTCGCGGATTGCGGCCACGCGGGCCGCGAGCGCCGGATCGCGCTCGAGCGCGGCCACGACCACGGCTCGGCGCGCCTCGGGCAGCTGGCCGTCGGCATACGCATGCACGTCGTCATCGGACAAAGGCAGATTCGAGCTCATTTGACCACTTTCAGCGGCGCCGGTGACACACCGGTCATGCGCCGCAGTTTTTCCCGTGCGCGATTGAGTCGGGACATCACCGTGCCGATAGGAACGCACTGCACGCGCGCGATCTCTTCGTAGCGCAACTCCTCGACGGCGGCGAGGATCAGCACTTCGCGCTGCTCGACGGGCAGCCGGCCGATTTGCGCGAGCACTTCAGCCAGTTCTACCCGATCCGACTGCGTCGCGCGCACCGGAATCTCCCAGCCCGCAACCGGTCCGTCGTCGGCATCCATCGAGCTCTCGGAAAGCTCGCGGCGCCGAATGGCAAACTGGTTGACGTGGACGTTGTGCATGATCGTGAATAACCAAGCCCGCAGATCGCTACCGGCTTGCCACAGCCGCCGCTTCTCCCATGCGCGCGCCAGCGTGTCCTGTACCAGGTCGTCGGCGCGATTGAGGTCCCCGGTCAGCACCCTCGCGTAGCGCCGCAAACGTGGCAGCGCGGCGACCAGATCCGGGTGAGGCAGCGACTCAGCCATCGCGACTCCCTACGCGTCTGACTGCCCGCGACGCCGCATTATTCCGGCCTCATGCGTGCGGACCAGGCATGCCCAGGAAAACAGGGTCGCGGCCGAGCGTATTCCCTGCGGCAGCGAGCGCCCCGGATGCCCTTGTCATCGTGTCGATGTCAACCCTTGACGGCATGCCAGACGCCGTTGAAGCCGTCGCCGGTCTTGTCACCGGGTTTCTGATCCTTCGACCAGTGATAAAGCGGCTTGCCCTTGAACGCCCATTGCTTGGTGCCGTCGTCGCGCGCGACTATCGACCAGCCGCCGGACGCCTTGGCATCGCCGGCGACGAGCAGCGGCGGCCAGAGCGCCGCGCAAGGGCCGTTGCAGGCGCTCTTGCCACCGGCGTCCTTGTCAAACATGTAAAGCGTCATGCCCGCGCTGTCGGTCATCACATCGCCGGTCATCTTGCCCGGCGCCTGAGCCAGCGCGGCGCCGGAAAATGCGATTGTGGCGAACAGGAATACAAGCGTGCGTATCATCGTTTTCATCCTTTCTTCGTTTTCGGTTGTACAGCCTCGGTTCCATTACGCTACGGCACCGCTAACATGCGCCGCGTCGCCTTATTCCCGGTGGTGTCACGCGGCTTTACGCAGACGGCGGCGGCTGGCGCCTGCTGCGTTGAATCGCCAGCATCAGGCTCGCGCGCAGACGTTCGGTGGCGAGGATCAGTTGATGGATCTCGTTGCCGCTCTTGCGCGCGATCTGCCCGACGCCCAGGTCCGCCTGCTCGCCGACCGAGATTCGTCCGGCTGCGGCGGTCAGGCGGCGGACCGGCCGCACGACGGCGAACTGGATGAAGAGCACGGCCACCAGGAACGCGCTCAGCAACAGCGCGATCTGCACCGGTCCGATGACGCTGGTCGCGACCGACCAGAACGAGCGCGTCGGCAGACGTACGCTGATGATCCCGGCGACTTCGCCTTCGCGAAAGCCGAAGCCGCGCTCGGTGCCGTAACGCACTTTGACGTCGGCCGGCGCGTTCTCGGCGCTGGCGTGGCAGGAAAGACACGACGCCTTCACATAGAGCGTGCGCGCGTAGCGGTAAGTGTCCGGGAGCATCTCGTAGTATTCGGCGAGGTGTTTGCTGCGGATCGCGTCCAGCGCCTTGGCCTCGAATGCGTCCGGCTTGTTGACCGGGTTCATGAAATTGTGCGAGGTGACGCGAAATTTCGCCGGCGATGCCGACTTCTCGACGACTTCCGAAAACTCGCGCTGCGCCAGCGCCGGGTTCTTCGAGTAGAAATGCCAGAGTGCCGGCGGGGCGGCATCGGCTGCCGGTGCGCCCTGCGCCGGGTCCGGCGCATTGACCAGCGTCACTTGGCCCAGATAGCTCTTGTCGTTGTCCCTGACCCAGACGCGACCGTATTGAGAGACCCAGCTGCCGAACGCGTCGACGTTGTCGGCGACGGTCTCGGCCTGCGCCTTGAGCTGGCTGTGGTAGACGCTCTCGAGCACCAGGTAGAACGAGCCGACTATCAGCAGCAATGCCACGATGAAGACGATCGTGAATTGCGTCGTGATCGAGCGATTGAGCAGCATGGCTTTCCCCTTTTGGCGCCCGCGAAATACGCGACGCGATTACACGTGGATGCAGGCGCGCGCTTCGTTGGTGAAAGCGTCGCGCCGTTCGGCGTCGGCGATGTGCCGCGCCAGCAGCGCGACATATCGTTCAACGTCGGATGGCTTGGTCTTGTTGCCGGTCGCGAGCCACGCGACACGGGCATCCTCGGCGAGCTGCCGCCCGAATGGTCCCACCTCGACGACAAAGAGCTGGTCGATGTCCGCGCAAACGCGCAAAAGGACCGGTAGCGCACGAAAGGCGGGCGGCATGCCGCGCATCCTGCCCCACAATGCGCGTCAGGGCAACTCCGCCGCGGGCATGCCCGCCATGATCAGCGGAATCCTGCGCGCCAATACCTTCGATCCGGGATTGCGCTCGTAGCGGCGCGGGTTCGGCGTCATCGCAGCGAGCCGCGCCGCCTGGATGGCGTCGAGCGTTGCAGCCGACGCGCCGAAATAGTGACGCGCGGCAGCCTCGCAGCCAAACACGCCGGTGCCCCATTCGATGACGTTCAGATAGATCTCCAGGATGCGCCGCTTGTCCAGGATCGCCTCGAGCAGCACGGTGATCAGTGCTTCCTCGCCCTTGCGCCAATAGCTTCGCTCTCCGGTCAGGAACAGATTCTTCGCCAGTTGCTGCGAAATCGTCGATCCGCCGGCGACGACACGCCCCTTCTTCAGATTCTTGTCCAGTGCATGCTGGATCCCTTCCCAGTCGAATCCTTCGTGCTCGACGAATCTTGCGTCTTCGGCGGCAATCATCGCGCGCTTGAGCTCGACCGAGATGCGCTGGTACGGCACCCACACATATTGCAGTCGCGCGCCGGGATTGGCCTTTTTCAATTCGGCCAGTCGCACCGCCATGAACGCCGTTTCGAGCGGCGGATGAACGCGCCACCACCAGATGTGAGCCGCGTACCAGCCTTGCAGCAGCACAAACGCGGCCGCGAGCACGAGCAGCGCCCGGACCGCCCAGCGCACCGCCACGTGCACGGGTCTAGCCTCGCCCCGCCGCGCCGAGCAGCCGGAAGACGGGACCGGTGTCGGGACGCACGCCACGCCAGAGATAAAAGCTTTCCGCGGCCTGCTCGATCAGCATGCCGAGCCCGTCCGCCGTGCGCCCGGCGCCTTCCCCGCGCGCCCAATCGAGGAACGGCGTTGTGTGGTCGGCGTAGATCAGGTCGTAGGCGAGTGATTGCGGGGCGAACAGGCGGTGCGGCCACCGACCTGGCGGGACTTTAGTTCCCAGTCCGACGCTGGTCGCATTGACGACGATGTCGAATTGCTGCCCCGAGAGCGCGGCCAAAGGCTCCGCGCTGACGTGGCCGTCATGCTCGAATCGAGCCGCCAGCTCGAGCGCCTTGGCATGCGTGCGATTGGCGATGACCAGCCGCTGCGGCTGTTCGGCGAGCAGGTCTGCCACGATGCCATGCGCCGCGCCTCCGGCACCGAGCACCAGCAGCCTTCGGCCGGCGATGGGCTCGCCGAGGTTGCGCGTGAGATCGCGCACCAGCCCGGCCCCGTCGGTGTTGTCACCGAACCAGTGATCATCGCGCCACGCCAGCGTGTTGCATGCACGCGCCGATCGTGCGCGAACGCTGTGCTCGCGCGCCAGCGCGAACGCCTGCAGCTTGAACGGGATCGTGACGTTGAGGCCGACGCCCTTCGCCTCGGCGAAAGCCTGCACCGTCGCGACAAAGCCATCGAGCGGCGCCTGCAAGCGCTCGTAGCGCATGCGCTGGCCGGTGGCCCGGGCAAAGGCATCGTGAATCAGCGGCGACTTGCTGTGCGCGACGGGATTGCCGACAACGGCGTAACGGTCGAGCTGCGACTGCAGCACAGGCGGCGACGACGCGGGACCGGCCTCGCCGCTGCGGCGTGCCGGTCGCCGGCCGGCCGGCGATGTCCCGCCGCCGTTCACGCGCGCACCGAATCGCTCATTGCGACGTCAGCGAATCGCCGGGCGCGAACGTCCAGGTCCGCGTGATATAAAGGATGTCGGTGTCGCGCCGGATGTCGGGCGGAAACGGCGCGTACGGACCTCCCATCTGCACGATGTGGCTGGCCGCCAGATCGAGGATCCGCTGCCCGGACGAGCGCTCGACGACGACGCTTTCGACGCTGCCGTCGGCACGAATCCCGGTCGTCAGCAGCAGACTGCCGTAGAGCTTTTTCTCGCGCGCCGCTTCGGGATAATTGAGATTGCCGATCCGCTCGACCTTGAGCCGCCAGTCCTCGACATAGCGCGCAAAGCGATATTCCTCGGCGCGGGCGCCGACGAAGCGCCGCTTCGGCCGCTTCTGGTAGGCATCCATGTCCTTGGCGATCTGCGCTTCGAGCCGCATCGACTCGAGCATGCGCTGCATCATCTCGGTCGCCGTGGGCAGCTCGGGGCGCTCCGGCGTCTCGTTCGGCTTGGGCTGCGGCACCGCGACCGGAGCCGCGGCCTTGAGCTGCGCCATCATCTCGCTGGTTCGCTGCTCGAGTGCATCGACTTTCTGGGTAGCCACCGCGAGCTGGCTGCTGACGCTTTCCTTGGGCAGGACCGGCAGCGGACTTTTCGCCCGGCGATTGGCGTCGGTGTTGCCGCCGCCGTCCAGATGCGCCTGCGCCAGGATCTCCGCCTTGGTCGGCTTCGACACCGACTTGGCGTTGACCAGCGCGACTTCGAGCGGAGGTCCGTTGCGGTCGAACTTGGCCAGATCCAGCGGGCTGAAGTGCACGGCCAGCGCCGTCAGATGCAGCAGCACCGAGGCGCCGATTGCGTTCATCAGCAGCCGCCTGCCCGCCGTCTCCGCAGGGAACAGGAACGGCAGCGACATCGTCCGCGCTTCGGTATGCACGACCAGTGCGCGCGGCCGCACCGCGGGTTTCTTCCTCGCAGTGATCTGTGGCGTGGCCGCCGCGCTGGCTCGCGTGCCCTTGGGCATAACCTCCAAGTATATCGCCCAAGGATGCCTCAGTCGGCCGCCACCCCCGCGTAGCGCACCTCGACGGTCGCTGCGAGCAGATCAACGGCGCCGATCGCGAGTCGCACGCGCGGGCCGGCCGCTGCCGGCAGATCGGCGACTCGAACGTAGAGGGGCAGCGCGTCGAACCGCACCAGATTGTCCCGCACGACGCTGGCCGTCGCTTCCGCGGGCTTTTCCTGGTCGAGCCAGCGCAGGCACCAGTAGTGCTCCATCCGGCTCTGGAACTCGGCGTACTGCGCGTAAGTGGCCTCGAAATCGCCGAGGACCGCGAAAAGCTCGGCGTCGCCTTCGGTGTAGGGCAGCGGGTCGCCCCTGACGGCAGCGATCAGCTGACGCTGGTTGACCAAGTCACTGTAACGGCGCAGTGGCGAGCTCGCCCACAGGTATTGCGCGACGCCGAGGCCCTGATGCACTTCGGGCTTGGTGCTCATTTTCACCTTGCCCGCCTGCTGCGTGCGATACAGGCCCGGCGCGTTCGTTTCCTGCAAGAGCTTTCCCCAGCTGCTGTTGACATGAATCATCAGCTCGGCCACCAGCTTGTCCAGCGGCGAACCGCGCGGTCGCGGCACGATCGAGACCTTGCCGCCGGGCACCGCGTCCCAGTCGACGATGAACGTGTAATCGAGGCGCGGCACATCAGGCTTGCCGCGCGCCACTTCGAGCTTTTCGGTCAATCGGCGCAAGGCGCGCAGCTCATCGGTCCAGCGCGGCTCGTTCGGGGATGCCGACATCGCGAATTGCTCGCCGATTGCGTCGAGCCGCAGGTTCGCGGCAACAGGCACCCGCTCCAGGCGCGTCGCCTGCTGCAGAGGCGTGCCGTCCGGCGCCGTCTCGACGTAGAGCGATAGTGCGGGGCGCGGCATGCCCGCGGCGAGCGTAAAGCGTCCGATCACCTCGTCCGGCAGCATCGTGATCTTGCGTCCCGGCATGTAGACGGTGGACAGGCGCGCGCGGGCGATGGCATCGAGCGCCGAGCCGCGTGGAATCGCCACCGCGGGTGCTGCAATGTGGATGCCTATCTCGAAGTTGCCGTCGGGCAGCGCGCGCACCGAAAAGGCATCGTCGATTTCGGTGGTCGCCGCGTCGTCGATCGAGAATGCCTGGACCCCCGCCAGCGGCAACTCGGGGGCCTCCGGTACGGCGCCGTAGGCGGGAAATGCCGTGCCGCGCGGAAATGCCTCCGCCAGGAAGCGATCGAAATGATAGTCGTGCGTCGAGGTGATCGCCCCGCAGGCGGCGAGCAATGCCAGCGCGTTGGTGTGTGCCGAATCGCATGCCGCGGCGACGGCGCGCGAGGCGAGCGCCTGCTTGTCGGGCCGGTAGAGCAGCATCGGCAGGGATTCGCGAATCGCCTGCGGCAGGCGGCCAGCGACGAGTTCGCCGGCGAGCTCGGCAACTTCCTCGGCCTCCCGGTGCTTGCGCGCAGCACCGGCCAGCGCCGCCTTCAACGCCTCGGGCGGCGCCGCCTTGTAGCGCCCCTTGCCCTTTTTGTAGAAATACATAGGCGAGCCGTGCAGGCAGAATGCGAGCGACGCGGCTTCACCCGGCTGCGGCGCGCGGCCGAAATACTCGGCTGCCAGATCGACGAACGCGAACTCGCCACCGCCGCTGGCTTCCCAAAGAAACGCCGGGTCGATGTCGTCGGCCAGCGCATGCGCCTCGGCCAGCAGCGCCGCAGGGGCAGGATCGGCGAATCGAAGCAGCACGTTCGCGGCCTTGATCTTCATCCGCTTGCCCGATGTCGTCTCGACCTGCAGCGACGTATCGTTGTCGGCGAGGACCGTGCCGGCCTTGAACGCGCCGTCGTCCTCGAAAAAAACATGCATGGGAAGCGAAAGTTGCTGCGGAGGGAGGCGCGAATTATACCGTGCTCGCGCCCGGGTTGCAGGAGCGGGGCCTTTGCTGCACGATAGTGGCGAGCATTTCCACTCCGGAGTCAACCATGGAATTCCGCCGTCTCGGCGACAGCGGCCTCGAAGTATCGGTCCTGTGCCTGGGCACGATGATGTTCGGCGACCGCACCGACGCCGCGGTCGCGCAGCGCATCATCGGCTCCGCCATGGACGCCGGCGTCAACTTCATCGACACCGCCGACGTCTACGCCAAGGGTGCGTCGGAAACGATCGTCGGTCCGGCGATCGCCGCCAATCGGCGCCGGTGGATACTCGCCACCAAGGTCGGCAACGTGATGACCAAGTCGCCGTACGACGGCGGGCTTTCGAAACGCTGGATCATCCACGCCTGCGACGACAGCCTGAAACGCCTCGGCACCGACTACATCGACATCTATTATTTGCACAAGGACGATACCGACACGCCGCTGGTCGAGACGATCGAGGCGATAGGTGCATTGTTGCAGGCCGGCAAGATCCGCTATTTCGGTGTCTCCAACTATCGCGGCTGGCGTATCGCTGAAGTCGTCGCCGTATGCGCCGAGCTCGGCGTGCCCCAGCCGGTCGTCTGCCAGCCCTACTACAACGCGATGAACCGGATGCCGGAAGTCGAGATCCTGCCGGCCTGCGACTACTACGGCATCGGCGTCGTGCCCTACAGCCCGCTGGCGCGCGGCGTGCTCACCGGCAAATACGCGCCGGGCGCCGCTCCGCCTCCCGACTCGCGCGTCGCGCGCAAGGATCGGCGGATGATGGAGACCGAATTCCGCGACGAGTCGATCGCGATGGCGCAGAAGATCAAGGCGCACGCGGAGAAAAAGGGGCTGACGGCGACGCAGTTCGCGCTCGCCTGGGTGCTCGCCAACCGCATCGTCAGCTCGGTCATCTGCGGACCGCGCACGATCGAGCAGTGGGACGATTACCTCAGCGCCACCGGCAAGACGCTGGCTGCCGATGACGAAGCGCTGATCGATTCGCTGGTCACACCCGGGCATCCGTCGACGCCCGGCTACAACGATCCGCAGTATCCGTTCTTCGGGCGGATCGTCGACTAGCCGGCGCTGATACGCGGTCCGCGCTCGCGGCCGCTACTCGTTGGCCACGCCGTGCGGAACGTGCCCGGTCGCGACGTGCTTCGAAGCGGACTCGACATGGGTGCGCTGGTCGTCGAAAAAAATGTCGGCGCCGAACGCGCGCAGAAACTCGCCCTTGTCGAGCCCGCCGAGAAACAGCGCCTCGTCGATGCGGATGTTCCACGCGCGCAAGGTCCGGATCACGCGCTCGTGCGCCGGCGCGCTGCGCGCGGTGACTAGCGCGGTGCGGATCGGGCTCGCGTCATCGGAAAAATCGCTCTGGATGCGATGCAGGCCGGCGAGGAATTCCTTGAACGGACCGCCCGACAGCGGCCGCAGCGCCGCGTCGGTCTCGCTTTTCGAAAACGCCGCCAGCCCGCTTTCCTGGTAGACGCGCTCGGCCTCGTCCGAAAACAGCACCGCGTCGCCGTCGAACGCGATTCTAAGCTCGTCCGACTCGTTCTTGCCCACGGTCGACGGCACGATCGTCGCCGCCGCGTAACCGTCGTTGAGCACGCGCTTGACGTCCTCGGTGTCGGCGGACAGGAACAGGTGCGCGCCGAATGCCGGCACGTAGCGTGACGTCGGCTCGCCCTTGGTGAACGCCGCGCGCGTGATGTCCAGCCCATAGTGCTTGATCGCGTTGAACACGCGCAATCCGGTGTCGGCGCTGTTGCGCGACAACAGGATGACCTCGACGTACTGCTTGTCGGCGCGGTTCAAGCGCAACAGCTTGTGGACCAGCACGAACGCCGGCCCGGGCGCGAGCAGCTGCTCCTCGTGCTCGATCTGGTAGCGGTGATAGGCGTCGACGCCGGCTTCGGTATAGACGCGATGGCTCTCGGTCAGATCGAACAGCGCGCGCGACGAAATCGCGACGACCAGCTTGTCGGCGAGCGTGGGCTTGGGCACCGCCCTAGTATAGCGCCGCGCGCGACAGCGCCGGAGCGCGACCCGGCGAATGCCGCCTCAGGCCGCCCTGCGCAGTCCGTTGTCGAGCTCGGCGAACACCGCGCGAACTTCGCCGACGGCCCAGTCGATCTGCGCGCGATCGATCACCAGCGGCGGCGCGAAGCGAACGACGGTGCCGTGCGTGTCCTTGGAGATGACGCCGCGCGCCAGCAGCCGATCGACGACCGCGCGCGCATCGGTCTTGCGGGCGTCGACTTCGAGCCCGATGAACAGGCCCTTGCCGCGCACATCGCGAATCAATGAGCTCCGCACCGTCTTAAGTTGCGCCAGCAGATAGGCGCCGAGCTCGGCCGAGCGCTCGATCAGCTTTTCGTCGAACAGCACCGCGATCGCCTCGAGCCCGACCGCGGCGGCAAGCGGATTGCCGCCGAACGTGCTGCCGTGGTCCCCCGGCTGGAACACCTGCATGACGTCGTCCGTCGCGACGAACGCCGACACCGGCAGAACGCCGCCGCCGAGCGCTTTGCCCAGGATCACGCCATCGGGCGTGACGCCATCGTGCTCGCAGGCCAGAAACTTGCCCGTGCGTCCCATGCCCGTCTGGATCTCGTCGCAGATAAGCAGCACGCGATGCTTCCGGCAGATGCGAGCGCACTCGGCCAGATAGCCGGGCGGCGGCACGATCATCCCCGCCTCGCCTTGCACCGGCTCGACCAGAAAGGCCGCGGTATTCGGCGTGATCGCCGCCTCGAGTGCGCCCGGATCGCCGAACGGAATCGCCTCGAATCCGGGCGCGAACGGCCCGAAGCCGTCGCGGTACTGCGCTTCCGAGGAGAATCCGACGATCGTGATCGAACGGCCGTGGAAGTTGCCCGCGCAGACGAGCACTTCGGCCTGCCCGTCGGGAATGCGCTTGACCTTGTATCCCCACTTGCGCACCGCCTTCAACGCGGTCTCGACCGCTTCGGCGCCACCGTTCGCCGGCAACGCGCGCGCGAGTCCGGTCACCTCGGTCAACCGCTTGAGAAAAAACGGCAGCTTGTCGTTGTGAAAGGCGCGCGAGGTCACCGCCAGCCGCTGCGCCTGCGCGACCAGCGCGGTGACGATGCGCGGATGGGCGTGCCCGTGACTGACGGCCGAATACGCGCTCATCATGTCGAGAAAGCGGCGGCCGTGGATGTCCCATAGCCACGCGCCCTCGCCGTGCGACACGACGACCGGCAGCGGATCGTAATTGCGGGAGGCGAACGTCTTTTCGACGTCGATATAAGCCGCGCTCGCTTCGGCTTTTGCCGGTTTGCTGGCGTTGAGACTACGGTCCTTCATCTTTGACTCCTTGTCTGTCGACCGGAGGGTTGCTCGGTCGTCGCGGTTCGGTGGCATCGCCAAAGCTCCTTTTGGGAGCGCGATTCGACCGGACTATCGGGATGTCGACGCGCAGATCCGGCTCGTCGCCGGATGGCGCGATCAGAATTGAAGCGGCAGGCGACTTCGCCAGGACATGGGGCCGAATTCTACCCTTGAAGGCCGGTTAAAGCCCGCTGCGGTGCACAAAAAAGCTTGCGCCCCCGGAAGCCGGTTCAGCGAACAGGCCCGCTAAGTCTCGCCAGCAATTTCCCATGTATGCCGCCGAACCCGCCGTTGCTCATTACCAGCAAGTGATCGCCGGGCCGCGCGTCGCGCACTATCGCATCGACAAACGTCTCGAGATCACTGTCGATCCGAACACGATCGCCCAGCGGCGCGAGCACGGCCGTGGCGTCCCATCCGAGATTTGCCGCGTAGCAATAGACACGGTCGGCTTGCTCCAGGCTCGCCGGCAACCGTGCGTTCATCGTTCCCAGCTTCATCGTGTTCGACCGCGGCTCGACGATGGCGACGATGCGTTGGCTGCCGACGTCGCGCCGGAGCGCCGCTATCGTCGCCGCGATCGCCGTCGGATGATGCGCGAAATCGTCGTAGACGGTAACGCCGTTTGCACTGCCGCGCACCTCCAGCCGCCGCGCGATGCCGCGAAACGTTGCGAGCGCGGCCAGGCTCTGCGCGACGGGCACGCCGGCATGCCTGGCGGCGGCGATCGCCGAGAGCGCATTCAACTGATTGTGCCGTCCGAGCAGCGCGAACGGCTTGAGCACGCCCTGCGGTGCGCCACCGAGCTTGATCGTGCCGTCGACCGCGATCGTCCAGTCGGCGCCGGTATCGGCGACCGCCGCAAAGCCAAATCGCTCGACCTCGCTCCAGCAACCTCGCGCCAGCACCCTCTTGAGGCTTGCTTCGCCCGCCGTTGACGATCACGCGGCCGGTGCGCGCGATCGTTCGCACCAGATGATGGAATTGCGTCTCGATCGCCGCGAGATCGGGAAAGATATCGGCGTGGTCGTATTCGAGATTGTTGAGTATCGCCGTGCGCGGCCGATAGTGGACGAATTTCGAGCGCTTGTCGCAGAACGCGGTGTCGTACTCGTCACCCTCGATGACGAAGAACGCGCTGTCCGAAAGCCGAGCCGAGACGCCGAGGTCGGGCGCGACGCCGCCGATCAGGAAACCCGGCTGCAGTCCCGCCCGGTCGAGTATCCAGGCCAGCATCGCGCTGGTCGTCGTCTTGCCGTGCGTTCCGGTGACCGCCAGCACCCACTTGTCGAGCAGCACGTTTTCGGCGAGCCACTGCGGACCCGAAATGTAACGCCGATTGGCATCCAGTACCGCCTCGAGCAACGGGTTGCCGCGGGAGATCGCGTTGCCGACGACGAACACATCGGCGGTCGCGGCGACCGTGTCGAGCTGCGCCGC
Organism: uncultured beta proteobacterium; assembly: GCA_963828665.1. GTDB lineage: Bacteria > Pseudomonadota > Gammaproteobacteria > Burkholderiales > Casimicrobiaceae > PALSA-1003. The sequence goes on along the minus strand of CAWHFL010000009.1, from coordinate 242,114 downwards.
ATCGTAGCCTTCGGTCAGCGCGATCCCCAGGCTCGCGAGTTGCGTGCTCATCGGCGGATAGACGTTGGCGTCGCAGCCGGTGACCGTGTGGCCGCTCTGCCGCGCGATCGCGGCGATCCCGCCCATGAACGTCCCGCAGATGCCGAGGATGTGCAGATGCATGCGTCGCTCTTTAGGCCGACTCGCGCGCCTTGAGCGCCAACGCGCGCTCGTACGCGGCCTCGAGGCTGCGCGTGTAGCGATCGAGATCGGCGAGACCCGAGCGCGGCAGCGCCGCGACGATTTCCGCGGCGATCGCATCGCGCCAGGAACGGTCGAGTGCGAGCCGGCAGGCGATCTCCACGTACTCGTCGTCGCTGTGCGCGACGGTCGCGGTGACGCCCAGGTGCGCAAGGAGGCTGAACGTCATCCGTTCCGCCTGCCGCTCGCCGACGCGAGTGACGACCGGCACGCCCATGTCCAGCGCAGCGGCGCTCGTGTCGCCGCCGCTATAAGGCAGTGTGTCGAGGACGACGTCGATCAGCTGGTACCGCGCGCGATCGAGCGCATCGTCGAGCGCCCACGGAATGAATACGATCCGCTCGGCTGCGATGCCGAAGCTTTCCAGGCGGCGCCGATACGGCGCGTAGTCACCCTGCTTTCGCGGGGAGAACACCAGTGCGCTCCCCGGGACGGCATCGAGAATCCGTTTCCACAGCGCAAGGCAGCGCGGTGAGAGCTTAAGCAGGCTCACGAACACGCCGAATAGCGGTGACTCGGCCGCCAGGTTGAGGTCGGCGCGCGTTACCGGCGTCTCGGGCGCGGCGGCGACCCGCCGGAACGGCAGCACGCAGCCATCGAGCGCAAGCGGCGCTTCGATCTGGTAGCGATGGGCATCGGGCAGGTCGGCGTGAGCGTCGGTCAGCTTGAAGTCGACCTGGCGCAGGCCGATGGCGCCGTGATTGCCAAGATGGGTGATGATCACCGGCGCCGGCTTGTATAGCAGTATCGTCGGGCGCGACGAGCCGGAATGCCCCATCAGGTCGACCAGGATATCGAGGCCGTCGTCGGCGATCAATCTCGCGGCGCTTGCGTCGTCGACGTCGTCCAGCCGGCGGAAACCGGAGCAGCAGGCGCGAAATTGCGCGGTGACGTCGTCCTCGATCTCGCGCACCGCCAGCGAATACGCATGCACGGCGAAACGTTCGGCATCGTGCCGGCGCACGACCTCGAGCATCAATCGCCCCATCACGTGCGAGCGGAAATCAGCCGACAGGTAGCCAATGCGAACCGGCTTGCCGGCGGCTTCGACAGCCCGCAGCGGCGCGGCGAAATCGGCGATCGATCCGCGCTCGGCCTGGCGGACGCGATCGTGCGCCTGGTAGGTACGCAACAGTTGTTCACGCGTAACGTCGAAATACTGCGCCTGCGCGACCGCAACGGCGGCATAAGCGCCCTCCCCTCGCTGGTACGGCCAATCGAGCGCCAGCGGGAGATATTTGGTCTCGTAATCGGTGCCCGGCGCGATTCGAGCCGACAGCAGACCCGCGGCGACGATGCGTGCCGACAGCGCGGCGTTCGGCTCGAAGCGGCGAAAATCGTCGAACGCTTCCTCGTCGCGATGGAACAGCAGCAGGTGCGCGCGCAGCGCGAACCAGATTTCCTCATTGCCGGGCGCAACCTGTCGCGCTTCCTTGAGCGGTGGCAACGCATCGCCCCAGCGGCGCTGCCGGTCGCGCGAGGTCGCCAGGTTGAACAAGGCCTCGATCGAACCCGGCGAAAGCGTGGCGGCGCGACCGAACGCGCGCTCGGCGTCGGCATATCGCGCCTGCCTGAAATAAAGATGGCCGAGCGCGAGATGGGTCTGCGGCCACGAGGGCTTGAGCCGCAGGGCTTCGCCGAGGCTTTTTTCGGCGGCCACCGGCTCACCCTTGCGCGCTAGCAGGACGCCGACGTTGTAATGCACTTCGGCCAGCGCCGGCGAGCGCTTGAGCACGCCGCGATACTTGGCCAGCGCATCGTCGACCCGGCCGGCCGCGGCGTTCTGCGCTGCGCTCGCCAGGAGGTCGCGCAGTGCGGTCATGCGCGAAACATGAAATACACCGCGCCCACCATGCAAAGCGCTGCCCAGACGTAGTCGAGCTTCAGCGGCTGATCCATGTACAGGAACGCGAACGGAACGAAGATCGCGAGCGTGATGACTTCCTGCATGATCTTGAGCTGCCCGAGCGAGAGCACCGTGTAACCGATGCGGTTGGCCGGAACCTGAAGCAGGTATTCGAACAGCGCGATGCCCCAGCTCGCCAGCGCGGCGACCCACCAGGCGCGGCCCTGCATATTCGCAGGTGCGCGTACCAGGCGAAAGTCATGAACAGGTTCGACGCGGACAGCAGCAAGGCGGCAGCGAGCACCGGATGTTGCAACAGATTGGTGGGCATTCGGATAGCAGACGATAGCGGCGACGCGCGGTATTATCGCCGATGTCGGGTTTCGGCGGCGCCGCGGCCACGCGAGCGCCGGCACATTGAGCGCGCCGTGGTGCCCTTGCAACGACACGTGTCTACGCCCTCGTCGGGAGGTCGCGCTTGACCGAGAGCGTGACCGGACTGCTGCGGCAGGCATCATCCGGCGACCGTGCGGCCGCGGACCGGCTCTACGCCGCGCTATATCCCGAGCTGAAGCGCCTCGCACGTGCGCACTTGTCGCGCGCGGGAACAGTCTCGCTGGACGCACCGGCCCTGGTCCACGACGCTTTCCTGCGCTTCAAGGCACGCGGCGGGTCGATGTTCGCGGAGCGCCGGGTATTCTTCGCGTATGCGTCCAAGGTCATGCGCAGCGTGGTGATCGACTACGTGCGCGAGCGCAGCGCCCAGAAACGCGGCAGTGGCGAGTGGCAAATCACGCTCACCACGGGCTGCGTGGGCGAGATTGTGGGCGAACGCAGAATCGAGCGGCTCCACGAGGCGATGACCGCGCTCGAGCGGGTAAGCGAGCGCGCCCACCGCGTCGTGGAGATGCGCTACTTCGGCGGAATGACCGAGGACGAGGTCGGCGAAGTGCTCGGCGTTTCGGTGCCGACCGTCAAGCGGGACTGGCGCACGGCACGCGCATTCCTGCACAAGTACATGAGCGATATTCCATGAGCCATCCCGACGCCGAAACCACGACTGCCGAATGGCGGCAGACGTTGTCCGTGTTCGAGGCGTGGCTCGCCGGCAGCGACACGGACAAGGCTCAACTCATCGAGCGATTGCGCCTTGAGGCGCCGGATCTGCAACGTCGTCTGCTCGCGCTGATTCGCGCCGATGCGGAGGCGCACGCCGAGCGATTTCTCGCCGCAGATATTCTGGCCGACATCGGCCGCGAGGACGAGCGACAAAGTCCCGACAACGTCGATCTTGGCGGGCAGCGGCTCGGGCCGTGGCGGCTGGAGGGACCGATCGGCTCGGGCGGCATGGGCCAGGTCTGGCTCGCCCGCCGCGACGACGGACTGTACGAAGGCCATGTCGCCATCAAAATGCTGCGTGTCGCCGTGGCCGACAGCGGTGCGAACCAACGCTTCGCCCGCGAGGGACAGTTCCTCGCCCGCCTGACGCATCCCCACATTGCGCGTTTGCTCGATGCCGGATTTACGGCGGCCGGACAGCGTTATCTCGTCCTCGAATACGTGATTGGCGAGCGGCTCGATCGTTGGTGCGACGAGCGCAAGCTCTCCATCGATGCTCGGATCGGATTGTTCCTGCAAGTGTGCTCGGCGGTGTCGCACGCACACGCGAACCTCGTCGTCCACCGCGACCTGAAGCCGTCGAACATCCTGGTGCAAGAGGACGGACAGGCGAAGCTGCTGGACTTCGGTGTCGCCAAGCTCCTCGACGCGACGCAGGATGACGCACCCACTCAGCTGACCGCGCTGGCCGGCGCCGCGCTGACGCCGGAATATGCGGCGCCGGAGCAGTTGAGCGGCGCGCCGATCACGATCGCAACCGATGTCTATTCGCTCGGCGTGGTCCTGTACGGGTTGCTATGCGGCCGGCCTCCATACGGAAACGATGGCGAGTCGCCGCTGCAGCGTGCGCGCCACGTCGTCGACACCGAGCCCGCGCGCCTTTCGGAGGGTGGCGAGAAGGCAGGTGACTCCGCCACGACCATCGCCGAGCAGCGTTCGACGTCACCCGAGCGGCTTCGCCGGAACCTGTCGGGGGATCTCGAGACCATCGCGGGCAAGGCGCTGAAGAAGGACCCGGGGCAACGCTACGCTTCGGTCGACGCGATGGCGCAGGACTTGAAGCGCTATCTTGCGCACGAGCCGATTTCCGCGCGCCCGGACACGCTTGGGTATCGCGCCCGGATGTTCGTCTCGCGCAATCGACTTGCAGTAGCGCTCGCCAGCGTCGCGCTCATCGCCGTGATCGGAGGCGCCGGCGTCGCGGCGTGGCAGGCGCACGAAGCGCGGCAGAACGCTGCAGTTGCCCAGGCCGAAGCGGCCAAGGCCAACGCGGTCAAGCAATTTCTGGTCGACCTGTTCGAGCAGGCGAACGGGGCGGTGCGCGCAGAGGGGGTGCAAGCACGGGAGGCGACGATCAACGACATGCTCGCCGCCGGCGCGAAGCAGATCGACCATTCGTTGGCGACACAGCCGGCGATCCGCGACGAGATTTACAGGATGCTGGTCGAGCTCAACACCGATACCGGCGATCCCAAAGAGACGCTCGCGCTCGCGCGGAGCCGCGTGGCCGCGGCGCGCGCCGGCTTCGGCGCCGAGGACGCCCGCGTGGCTCCCGCCGAAGTGATGCTCGCCACCGTCTTGCTCAATTACGGTGAGAACGAGGAGGCGGCCAAGCTGCTCACGCACATTGAGGCGGTGCTCGATTACGCCGGCAAGCGCACCTCGCTCGAGTGGGCGCGGATGCTGCTCGCCCAGGCCACGCTGGCGCGTGCCACCCATGCCCAGCCGCCTTGGCCGACGCACCCGGTGCGGCGCGCTGCCGACCTGCTGCGCGAACGCTACCCTGACGAGGAAGAGATCCTCTGGGCATTGAGGGAGCTCGCCAGCACCGCCTGCAGCTATGGCAAACCCGAGGAAGCGAGGGCCGCTGCCGAAGAGATGCTGCGCCGGACCCTCGCCCAGAAGGGGGCCGACAACCTTTTCGTCGACGAGGCAAGCTGGTTGCTTGGCAGCCTGCTGCTGAAGGGCGGCAACTCCGACGACGCAATTCCCCTGCTCGAGCGTTCGGTGGCCGGTTTCATAAGGCACGTCGGCGAGAAAAACCCCAACGTTATCGTCGCGCGCATGACCCTTGCCGAGGGTTACCTGACCAGCGGCCGTGCCGACGACTCTCAGCGTGCGTTCGAGGCGGCCCGGCAGGCGATCCTGCGCGATCACGCTGGCGACAAGCGACTCGACAGGCAAGTCGCCAACACGGAAAAGGATCTCGCCGATATCGGCCGTGGAAAGCGTCTGCGCTGCGGTACCTGAACGTCGTGTTGCGGGAATCGCAAACTCACGCATTTCCGTAACGCCCAGTAACGCCGCCGCAACCCCCGGGGAATGATCCGTTTCACGGCGCGTTTGCGTCTTTAAGGTTGAAGACGCCATGCGCTGCGTCGACCTGCGCTGGGGGCGATAGGAAATGGTGCGCCTGTTTGCAGAAGCAAGCATTGTGAAGGGCAAAGGGCGGCGATGCGCCGTCACGGTCGCGCTTGTCCTCGGTGTGGCCCTCGGCCTACCGGCGTGGGACGCTTTGGCTGCTTCTGGCGATACGACTGCCGATCGCGAGCTCGGACAGCCCGACTTTGCGACGACCACGCAAAGCTTCGGTGGCGCCACCGGACTGCGTCTGCCGAGCTTCGTCGCGGTCGATCCCGCGAGCGGGCGTATTTACGTCTCCGACACACAGAATAACCGAATCCTGAGCTGGCCGAGCGCGGCGACCTTCACCAACGGTCAAGGCGCGGACCGTGTCATCGGGCAGACTGACTTCACCAGCATTGCCATCAATGGGGGTTTGCCGTCGCCGCAGCTCGGCGCGTCAACGCTTTACCGCCCTTCGGGACTCGCGGTCGATTCCGGCGGCAACCTCTACGTCGCCGACTACGGCAACAACCGGGTATTGAAGTATCAAGCGCCGACGAGCACAGGCATGTCCGCGAGCGCGGTTCTGGGGCAGCCAGACTTTTCTTCCCGCTTACCGAACGACAGTGGTCTCAACGCCAGCAGTCTGAACCTGCCAATCGCCGTCGCGGTCGACGCCGGAGGCAACATCTATGTTGTCGACCAAGCGAATCACCGGGTACTCGAATACGATTCGGGTGCCGTGAACGCGGCCGCGAATCGAGTGTTCGGTCAACCGGACACGGCGAGTGCGGGCTGCAACAATGGCGGACGCAGTGCCAGCTCGCTTTGCCTTCCAACCGCCGTCGCCGTCGATAGTGCCGGCAATCTCTACGTCGCAGACGGGCCAAACAACCGTGTCCTGCAATACAACAATCCGCTGGGTACGGACGCCATCGCAGATCGCGTTTACGGGCAGGTGGACTTTACAGGACAGATTCCGAACCTATTTGCAACCGCAAGCAACCTCCGCAATCCTCAGGGCGTGGCGATCGACGCTGCAGGTAACCTCTACGTTTCCGACACCGGCTTCAATCGGGTGGTCGCATACCGTGACACGCCGGCGGGCGATACGGTGGCCGATTTCGTGTTCGGTCAGGGAGGCAGTTTCACGATGGCCGTGCCGAACAACGGCGGGGTGAGCGCAGATTCCGTGTCCAACGTAGCCGGCCTTGCCGCCGACAGTGCAGGCAGCCTGTACGTTGTCGATCGGAACAACAATCGCGTACTCGGATTCGATCAGCCCATCTCCGGACCGCCTTCGGGCGATTCGTTCACCGGCGCCAGCGCGACCGGCACCGGCAACATCACCGCAACCTTCACCGGCGGCGGCGCGGCTGCGCGTTCAGCAATCCGCAATTCATCGGCGCGCCGCCGGGTACGCCGCCGGTGCCGCCGACATTGCCCGCACCCGGCGTGACTTTTCCGCAGGGCATGTTCGCCTTCAGCACCGTCGGTTGCACGCCCGGGAGCACGTTGTCGTTCACGATCGTGTATCCGCAACCGCTGCCGCCGGGCACCGTCTATTACAAATACGGCCCGACAACAGGCAATCCGACACCCCACTGGTATACGCTGCCCGCGACCGTCAGCGGCAACACCGTCACGTTCTCGATCACCGACGGCGGGCTGGGCGACGACGACCTGACGGCAAACGGCACCATCGCCGACCAGGGCGGGCCAGGCGCACCACCTGGGGGCGGGCCGTCCGCGGCGCCATCGACGCCTGTTCCAGCGCTGTCCGGGTGGATGCTCGCGTTCCTAGCAGTGCTGGTCGGGTTGATCGGGATAGCGGCGCGACGCCCACCCGACGGACCCCGCTCGAAGAAGCTTCTTCGATCGCAATCCAGCGCTTGATCTGAGGCGCGTCCCGTCCGAAGCGGCCCTCAGAGATCATTGTCGCCGTTGCCCGTCGAACGGATACCACGACTGCGGCAGCAATACGCTGACTATGACGCCGCGGCCGTCGGGGCGGTTCTCCGCCCTGACACCGCCGTGATGGAACTCGGCGATCAGGCGAACGATGTAGAGGCCGAGCCCCAGATGAGGCTCGTCGCTCTTCTGCTCGGCACGGATCGATACCATCGAGTCGAACAGGCGCTCGTGCATTCCCGACGGCAGCGGCGCGCCCTCGTTCTCCACCCGCAGACTGACGTCATCGCCGTCACGTTCGATCGCGACGACGACGGGGGTTCCCGGAAGGCCGAACTCGACCGCGTTCGCGATCAGCTTGTCGAGGAGTTGGGCGACGAGCTCGGGCGCGCCGTCGACCGGAAGCGGGCCGGCGGGAAGCCTAAACTGGAACTCGTGACCAGGGTAGGCGACGCGATAACCGTCGACACAACCGGTAACGACGGCGGCGAGGTCGAAGCGCTCGCGTTGCGCGTCGCCCAGGCTCTCCTCGAGCCGAGTCGCCTCGGTCATCCGCGTCAGGATGTGGGTCAGCCGCGTCAGGCCCTGCTGCGCGCGCTCCATGTAGACGCGCGCGTCGTCGGGCAAGGTCGCCGCGCGCAGATTGTCCAGCGACGAGCGGACGACGGCGACCGGCGTGCGCAACTCGTGCGACAGCCTGCTCGCCATGTTCTGCTGGTAACTCGCGTATTGCGACAGCCGCGTGACGACGCTCGAAAAGCTGCGCGACAGATCGCCGATCTCATCGCCTGCCATGGACGGCGACATGGCGCCGCGAATGCGCCCCTGCAGGTCGATCGCCGCCTCGGCCTGGTCGCGAAGCCGGCGGATGCGCGCGGTCAAGCGCGACGCGTACAGTGTCAGCGCCACCGATCCGACGAGCAGCGCCGCAAGCACGATGTTGAACAGCCGCTCGAACGCACGATTGCGCTCGGCCAGCACCGCATTGGTCGTTTCCTCGACGATCACCGCACCTTTGACCTGGTCGCCCACCCAGATCGGATGCGCAGCCGAAACGACTACCGCCTTGCCGTCGCCGGTCGGCCGCCGGTCTATCGTCAGGATGCCCGACAGCGCGCCGTCGACTTCCCGTGCGGGCATCGCGACGTGCGCCGCGAGCTCGTCGACGAAATCGTCGGTCGGCTGGCGAAGGATCAGCGCGTACAACGGATGCAGCGTTTCGCGCTCGACCCAGTGCCACAGGCGCGGGATCGCCGAGTCCGGCGCGTCGGTCTCCGGCAGCGGCGGGCGCTTCAGACTGCCGGCGCGCGCCAGCACGTCGAGCCGGCGATCGATCACCCAGATCCGTGCGGTCGTCCGCGACAGGCCCTGGATGATCTGGCCGATCTCGGCCGACGGCGTCACCGCGGGACCGGCGCTGCGCAAGAGCAGCGGCGCCGCTTCGCCTTCCGGTGCGCCGTCCAGCAGGCGTTGCGCGGCAAGCGACTCGCGCGCCGCGTCCGGCAGATCGAACAGCCGCGGCCGATCGTGCAGCGCGGTCGCCACCGCCTGGGCGGTTCCCGCCAGCGTCTTCTGCTGCGCGTCGCGCAGGAAGCTTTCGAGCTCGCGCACGTATTCATAGCCGAGCCACGGTATCGTCAGGAACACCATCAGCACCAGCAGCAGTTGCGCGCGGATGCCGAGCGCAATCCGAAAGCGGCTCATGACTCGGTCGCGCTCCAGCGGTAACCCATGCCGTAGACGGTGGCGATGCAATCGAACGCCGGATCGAGGGCGGCGAACTTGCGGCGGATGCGCTTGACGTGCGAGGTGATCGTGCTGTCGTCGACGACGATGCGGGCGTCGCGCATCAGGCTGTCACGGTCCTTGACGTGTCCCGGATGTTTGGCCAGCGTGTGCACCATCCAGAACTCGGTCAGCGTCAGGTCGACGCGGCGTCCGCCCCAGTACGCGGTCAGCCGCTTGAGGTCGAGCTTGAGCGGCCCGCGCTCGATCACTTCCTCGACCGCATGCGGCGCGGCGAGGAGGTCGCTGCGCCGGAACAGCGCGGCGATCCGCGCTGACAGGTGCGGCAGGCTCACGTCCTTGGTCAGGTAGTCGTCGGCGCCGAGCCGCAGGCCCGCGACGACGTCGAAGTCGGAGTCGCGCGCCGACAGGAAGATGATCGGCAAGGACTCCGATAGCGCGCGCAACTCGCGGACGAGCGCGAATCCGCCGTCGATCTCGTCGCCCAGCCCGATGTCGATCAACGCAAGGTCGGGCAGCCGCGTGCGCAACGCCGCCAGCGCGTCGCCCCGGTTGGCGTAGGTCGCGACCTCGTAGCCCTGCTTGCCCAGCGCGTCGGCGTAATTGGCGCGGATCGCGGGCTCATCCTCGACGATGGCGATGCGGCGGCTCATGGCGATTCGAATATACCGCAGCGCCGCCGTGCCTCGCCGCCGGCTGTCGTCGTTGCCTTCGTTTGGCCATGATTGATCGCCAGTTCGCCACCGCGGGTACCCGCCATAGCCGTTGCGCAGGCCTTCAATGGCGTTGCGGCCGATCAACCCGCTTCAAATCGCAAGGAGAACGAATGCACACGAGCAACGGAGCCCAGGCGATCACCCCGCGCGTGTGGCGCGATCTCGCCGGCCTCGCGGCCGAAGCCGTCGCCATCGGCGTTCTGTTCAGTGTATTGCTCGCACTGGCGGTCCTGATGATGACGCGAGCGCGACCCGACGATAGCTTGACCGGCGAGCCCGAGCCTGTCGCGACGGCGTTGTCCACCGTCGCATCGCGGTGAAGGAACGCTGAAGGGCCTCGACACCGAGCGGGGAGGACCTTTCGGCCGGCGCAGCGCCAGAGGCGTTACGGCGTCCGGCGAAGCCGGTCGAGTCTTCCCCGGTCGGCGCTTTGGTTATTTGAAAAGGCGCAACGCGCGCCCGACCGCCACACCGCACGCAAACAGAAACGTTGCGGCCATCATCGCGGCGAATGCCATCGCGAGGCCGGTGGCAACGCTGCCGAGGCCAAGCGGTGACACCGCATACCATGCGATCGCGGTCCCCAGGCTCCCGCAAACAAGTATGGCGATCGCGCTGCGGAGGTAGCTCATGCCGATTCTAAAGCGGAGGGAGACGGACCATTATAGCAGCGGGCTCGCGCTTGCCCTCGTGCTCAGTTGCCCTCAGTGGCCATCACTTCGCATGATTTGTCCTCATTGCCATCCCGACGGGTGCACAGTATAAAGGCGCTGCGCTGATGCCCTCTCGCGGCAAGCGCGCCTGCAATGACCGCCCAGCTACGCGACCTCGACCTTCACGCACGCCACGCCGTGCGCTCGCTCGTCGCCTCGCAAATCCGTGAAGTCGCCAATGTCGGCATCGGCGAAGCCGACATCCTGCCGTTCTGGTTCGGCGAACCCGACCAGGTGACGCCCGCATACATCCGCGATGCGGCCGTCGCCTCGCTCGACGCCGGAGAGACGTTCTACACGCAGAATTTCGGCATTCCAGAGCTGCGCGAAGCGATCGCCGACTACGTGTCACGCTGGCACCGGAGGGTCGCTGCCGGCAATATCGCGGTGACGGCATCGGGCATGTCGGCGCTGATGCTATCCGTCGAGGCGCTGATCGATCCCGGCGATCGCGTCGTCTGCGTCACGCCGCTGTGGCCGAACCTGACCGAGATTCCGAAAATACTCGGTGCAGAGGTCGTGCGGGTCGGGCTCTCGTTCGACGCAGGCCTCTGGACGCTAGACGTCGACCGGCTGCTGGACGCGCTGACGCCGGGTACGCGCGCGGTGCTGATCAATTCGCCGAACAATCCGACCGGTTGGACGACAGTGCGCGCCGACCAGGCGGCGATACTCGGGCATTGCCGCAAGCACGGCATCTGGATCATCGCGGACGACGTCTATGAGCGTCTGTATTACGACGCGCCCGCTGCGCTGGCCTGTGCGCCGTCGTTTCTCGATCTTGGCGACCCTGGCGATCGCATCGTCAGCACCAACAGCTTTTCCAAGGCATGGCTGATGACCGGATGGCGGCTGGGCTGGATCGTCGCGCCGGATGCGCTGCTGCCCGATCTGGGCAAGCTGATCGAATACAACACGTCCTGCTCGCCGACGTTCGTACAACGCGCAGCCGTCGTCGCGATCAACGCGGGTGAGCCGACGATTGCGCAAACGCTCGAGCGTTACCGTGCCGCGCGCGACTTCCTGGTCGCCGCGCTGAACGAGATTCCCGGCGTCAGCGCCGCCGCGCCGAAAGGAGCGATGTACATTTTCTTCCGCGTCGCCGGCATTACCGACAGCCTCGAATTCTGCAAACGCCTGGTGCGCGAGGTCAGCCTGGGGCTGGCACCCGGCAGCGCCTTCGGGCCCGAGGGCGAAGGATTCGTGCGCTGGTGCTTCGCGGCCGATACCGACCGGCTCGCCGACGGCGTCGCACGGCTGCGCCGCGCATTGCGAACAGCCTAGTCGCCGTGTCACCGGCCGCTATGCCGATCGATCGTCCTGCACCTTCGCCGACCGCGGCGTTGGCGCAGTGGGTTGCGGCGGCGCTGTCGCTGATGCTCGCCTGTGCGCTGTCGGTGCCGGGCGCATCAGCCGCGGACATGTCGAAGACGATACACGTCGTCCAATCAGTTGCCGAATCGGGCTTCGATCCGCAGGCGATCATCGACTCGTACTCGTTCGACATCTGCCGGTCGATTTTCGAGTCGCTGTACACCTACGACTATTTCGCGCGCCCCGTGCGTCTGGTGCCCAACACTGCCGACGGCATGCCGCAGATCACCGATGGAGGCCGCACCTACACGGTCAAGGTCAAGCCGGGCATCTACTTCGCCGCCGATGCCGCATTCAAAGGCAAGCGGCGCGAGCTGACCGCCGACGACTACGTCTACAGCATCAAGCGGATCTTCGACCCGAAGATACGCTCGTACTGGCTGTACGTATTCGATCACCGCCTGCTCGGGCTCGACCAGGCGCTTGCCCGCGCGCGCAAGGCGGGGCACTTCGATTACGGCGCCCCGATCGAGGGTCTGCAGACGATCGATCGCTACACGCTGCGGCTGCGCTTCAAGGAACCGAACTACACGTTTTTACACTGGCTCGCCGACGCTGCGCTGTCCGCGGTCGCACGCGAAGTCGTCCAGGCCCATGCCGACTCGTCGAACCGCGTGATGGAGCACCCGGTCGGCACGGGCCCGTATCGGCTGAAAGAGTGGGTGCGCGGCCAGAAGGTCGTTCTCGAAGCGAACCCGGATTTTCGCGACCAGACCTACCCGGTGCCGGGCGAAGGCAGCGAACCGGGCGACGCGGCGATCGCGAAGGACAACGCCGGCAAGAAACTGCCGATAGCCGGCCGCATCGAGGTCCTCGTCATCGAGGAGGACCAGCCGCGCGTGCTCGCTTTTGACAGCGGCCAGCTCGATTTGCTTGAGCTGCCGCGGGCGCTGGCGGACAACGTCCTCGACAAGGATCGGCTTCGCCCCGAATACGCGAAGCGCGGCATCAAGCTGCATCGGCAGACCGAGCCGTCGCTCAGTTTCGTCTTTTTCAACATGGACGATCCGGTGGTCGGCGGCTACACGCCGGAGAAGATCGCCCTGCGGCGCGCGATGATCATGGGCTACGATCGAAGGGCCGAAATCCAGGTCCTGCGGCATGGGCAGGCCGAGCCTGCCTCGCAGCTCGTGCCACCGGGACTTGCCGGCCACGATCCGACGCTCAAAGCGAACGATCTGTACGACCCGGCCGGCGCTCGCGCGCTCCTCGACAAGCTCGGCTACAAGGATCGCGACGGCGACGGCTATCGCGAAACGCCCGACGGCAAGCCTCTGGTGATCACCAAGGCGAACACGCCGTCGGCGATCGACCGCGTCGACAACGAGCTGTGGAAAAAATGCATGGACGCCATCGGCATCCGGATGGTGTTTTTCACGCAGAAATGGCCCGAGCTCAACAAGATGTCGGAGGCCGGGCAGCTGCAGATGTGGGGTCTGTCGTGGATTTCGAATTCACCGGATGGCGACGCTTTCGCGAGCCCGTTGTACAGCAAGAACATCGGCACGTCGAACGACGCGCGCTTCCGCCTGCCGGCCTACGATCGCGCCTACGAGGCGTCGCTCAATCTTCCCGACGGGCCGGCGCGCACGGCGCTCTACCGGCAGATGACCGAGTCGGTGCTCAATTACGCGCCGTGGCTGCTCGATCTGAATGCTTACGTCAGCGTGCTCGCGCAGCCGTGGCTCAAGGGGTACAAGCAGAACCCGTTCCAGCGCAACCAGTGGAAGTACTACGACGTCGACCGGCGTCGCTAGGCCTTTGCGGCTGAATCGCTGGCGAACGACCAGCGTCTGCCGGGGACGGCGGCGAACAGCGCCTTCGTGTACTCGTGCCGCGGTGCCCCGAAGATTTCGGCGACCGGACCCTGCTCGACGATGCGCCCGCGCTGCATCACCGCGACCCGGTCGCAGACGCGTGCCGCGACGCGCAGGTCATGCGTGATGAACAGCATCGCGAGATTCAGCCGCAACCGGATCTCATCGAGGAGGGAGAGCACCTGCGCCTGAACCGAGACGTCGAGCGCGGAGACCGCCTCATCGGCGATCAGGAGATCCGGCCCGATCGCCAGCGCACGCGCGATGCAGATGCGCTGGCGCTGACCGCCCGAGAACTGGTGCGGATAACGATCGAGCGCGGCGGCGTCGAGGCGGACCAGGGTCAAGAGCTCGCCCGCGATCTTCATCGCATCGCCGCGCGTCGCGCCGTAGTTCATCGGGCCTTCGATGATTGCATCGCCGACGGTACGTCGCGGGTTCAGCGATCGGTACGGATCCTGGAACACGATCTGCACAAGGCGCCGCCGCGGGCGCAGCGCATCGGCCGACAGCCGCGCGATGTCCTCGCCGTCGAGCACGATGCGCCCGGCCGATGGCTCGATCAGCCGCGCGATGCAGCGCGCGACCGTTGATTTGCCCGAGCCCGATTCGCCGACGATGCCCAGCGTTTCGCCGCGCCGGATCTCCAGCGTCACGTCCGTTGCGGCGGCGACGTCGCCGTCGCGGTGCTTGAGCCACCCGCCTCGCGTGTAGGTCTTGGCCAGGCCTTCGGTCGCCAGGACGATGGGCCCCGTCAGGGTCTCGCGCCGCGGTGGCGCAACGCCCGGAACGGCGGCGATCAGCATGCGGGTGTAATCGTGCTGCGGGTGCGCGAGGAGCTCGTCCACCGGCGCGAACTCGACCAGCTCGCCGCGCCGCAGCACCCCGACCCGATCGGCGATCTCGGCGACGACGCCGAAATCGTGGGTGATGAACAGCACGCCGGTGCCGTGCAGGCGCTGCATTTCCCGGATCAGCGCGAGGATCTGCGCCTGCGTCGTCACGTCCAGGGCGGTCGTCGGCTCGTCGGCGATCAGGAGCTTGGGATTGAGCACGAGCGCCATCGCGATCATGATGCGCTGGCGCTGGCCGCCCGACAGCTGATGCGGGTACGATTCGATCATCCGCTGCGGATCGGGCAGATGGACGTCGCCGATGATCGCCGCCACGCGCGCTCGTCGCTCGGCGGCGCTCATCGCCGTGTGCGTCGCCAGGACCTCGTCGATCTGCTCGCCGCAACGCATCACCGGATTGAGTGCCGTCATCGGCTCCTGGAAGATCATCGACATCCGGGTGCAGCGCAGCTCGCGCAGCCTCGATTCGCTGGCGGCGAGCAGGTCTTCTCCCTCGAGCAGCATGCGCCCGCGGCTGGCGCGGAGCTCGGGCGGAAGCAATCCCATCGCCGATTGCGCGATCACCGTTTTCCCCGAGCCCGATTCGCCGACCAGGCAGACGATCTCGCCGGCGGCGACGTCGAAGCTCACGCCCTCAACCGCGTGCGCGCGTTCGGCGCCGGCCGGCAGCGCGACGGCAAGACCGTCGACTTCGAGCAGCACGGTTTATACCCGCCGCAGCTTCATGCGCGGATCGAGGGTGTCGCGCAGTCCATCGCCGAGCATGTTGACGGCGAGCACCGTCAGCGCGAGGAAGATGCCCGGATACAGGATGTTGTGCGGGAAGATGCGGAACAGCGCCCGACCTTCGGCCATGATGTTGCCCCAGGTCGGCGTTTCCGGCGGAATGCCCACACCGAGGAACGACAGGATCGCTTCGACCAGAATCGCCGAAGCGACGATGTAGGTGGCCTGCACGATCAACGGCGGCAGTGTGTTCGGCAGGATGTGTCGAATGACCAGCGGCAAGGTCGGCGTGCCGACCGAGATCGCCGCCTCGACATAAGGTTCCTCGCGCACCGACAGCACGATGGCGCGGACCAGCCGCACGACCCGCGGTATCTCGGGGATGACGATGGCGACGATCACCGCCACGATGCCCGCCGTCCACAGCGACACCAGCGCGATCGCCAGCAGAATTGCGGGGATCGCCATCAGCCCGTCCATCAGCCGCATGACCGGGCCGTCGAGCCAGCGTACATAACCTGCGGTGAGCCCGATGGCCAGTCCGATCGCGACGCTGATCGCCGCGACCGCAGTGCCGACCAGCATCGACACGCGTGCGCCGTAAAGCGTGCGGCTGTAGACGTCGCGGCCCAGCGTGTCGGTGCCCATCCGGTGCACGATCGTCGTCTTGCTGCCGTCGTCATTGCGCACGATTTCCTCGAAGCCGGGCAATTTGTTCCGCACCGACGGATTGATCGCGACCGGGTCCACAGTGCCCAGCCACGGCGCGGCCAGGCCCAGCAGCAGGATGACGGCGAGGATCGCCGCGCCGACGACCACGCCCGGATTGCGCAGCAGGCGCCGGCCGGCCGCCATCGTGAGAATCGGCGGCGCAACCGCGTCGATCGGCACCGGCTCGGTGAGCGCTTCCATCAGTAGCGGATACGCGGATCGAGCAGCGTGTAGGCGACGTCGACCAGCAAGTTGATGAGCACGTACGCGAGCGAGAACAGCAGGATGACCGCCTGCACAGTCGGATAGTCGCGCGCCAGCACCGCGTCGACAGTCAGCCGGCCGAGCCCGGGAATGCTGAACACGCTCTCGGTCACGACGACGCCGCCGATCAACAGTGCCACGCCGATGCCGATCACCGTGACGATCGGCACCGCCGCATTGCGTAAGGCGTGGCGCATCAGCACGACGCGGTTGGACAGACCCTTCGCGCGCGCGGTCCGGATATAGTCCTCGCCCAGCACCTCGAGGACGCTGGTGCGCGTGATGCGCGCGATCAGCGCGATATAGATGACCGACAAGGTGAGGCTCGGCAGTACCAGGCGAGACAGGAAACCGCCGATGCCTTCGGCCAGCGGCTGATAGCCTTGCACCGGCAGCCAGTTGAGTCTGATCGCAAACACGTAGATCAGCGCATAGCCGATGACGAACACCGGCACCGAAAAACCGAGCACTGAAAAGCCCATGACGACGCGATCGAGCCACGTGCCGTGGCGGTACGCCGCGATGACACCCAGCGGAACCGCGATCAGGACCGAAAGGCCGAGCGTACACGCGGCCAGCGCCAAGGTCGGGCCGGCGCGATCAGCGATGATCTCGGCGACCTCTTTTTTGTAGAAGAACGATTCGCCGAAATCACCGGTCAGAACGTGCCCGAGCCAGATGAAGAATTGCGTGACGATCGGCCGATCGAGCCCCAGCTTTTCACGGATGTCGATCACGTCCTGCGCGGTGGCAGCATTGCCGGCGATGATCGCGGCCGGATCGCCCGAGGCGAGCCGCAGCATCATGAACACGAAGACCGCGACTACGGCCATGACCGGAATCGTCGCGAGCAGGCGTCGTCCGATGTAGGCGAGCATGGGGTGGCGCCCGCGCGGGCAATGCCGGCCGCGCGGCGCGCTGGCGTTCCGACGCTTACGCGCCCGACTTGGTCATGTTCCAGAAGACCGGCACCGGCGCCACGATGACACCGTTGATGCTCTTGCGCACCGCCGAGGGCTGGTACCACTGTCCGAGGAAAACGTGCGTCGGATACTGCGTCCAGCGCACCTGCACGGCTTCGGCGATCGCCTTCTGCTTGGCCGGATCGGTCTCGCGCGCGAACTGGTCGCGCAGCCGCTCGAGCTCGGCGTCGCACGGCCACCCGAACGGCGCCTTGTCGCAGCTGGCGTTAAGGAATGCCGTCGACACCGGATTCAGGATGTCCGCCGACACCCAGGAGGTGAGCATTGCGTTCCACCCGCCCTGCGCCGGCGGATCCTTCTTCGCTCGGCGCGCGACCACCGATTGCCAATCCATCGACTGCATGTCGACCTTGAAGCCGCCCTTTTCCAGCAGCGATTTGGCTACCGGCGCGAGATTGGTCAGCACCTGCAGGTCGGTAGAATGCAGCAAAACCACCGGCGTCCCGTCGTAACCGGCTTCCTTCAGCAGCGCTTTCGACTTGGCGAAGTTGGATTCGAGCAGTCCATCCATGCCTTTGGTCGACGCAAGCGGCGAACCGCAGACAAACATCGCCTTGCAGACCTTGTAATACTGCGGATCGCCTATCGTCGCCTTCAGGAAATCCTCCTGATTGAGCGCATAGAGGACCGCCTGCCGGATCTTCGGATTGTCGAACGGCTTGGCCGTGCTGTTGAACCGCAGCGCGTACTGGTTGCCCAGCGGGTTGACGTCGATCAACTTGACGTTCTTGTCCGCTTTCATCAGCGGCAACAGGTCGTGCTGCGGCTGCTCGATGTAGTCGACCTCGCCGGCGAAAAGCGCGTTCATCGCCGTCTGCTGGTCAGCGAGGACTTTCCATTCGACCCGGTCGACCTTGACTACCTTGCCGCCGGCCAGCCCCGAAGGCGGCTCGGCGCGCGGCTTGTACTGGTCGAACTTGACGAACACGGCCTTGTCGCCCGGTTTCCACTCATCGCGCTTGAACACGAACGGGCCGCTGCCTGTCGTGTCCGATATCTGCTCGTTCGGGCTCGTCTCGGCGACACGCTTGGGCATCATGAACGGAACGTTCGACGACGGCTTGCCCAGCCCCGCGAGCACCAGCCCGGTCGGCGTGGACAGAACGATCCTGAACGTCTTCGCGTCGACGACCGGCATGTCCTTGACGAAGGTCATCAACTTCTGCCCCGTCGTGTCCTTCGCGCCCCAGCGTTTGATCGAAGCGACGCAGTCCTCGGCGGTCACCGGCTTGCCGTCATGCCATAGCAACCCGTCGCGCAAGGTCATCGTGTAGCTGAGCTGGTCGGGGCTGACCTCGTAGTGCTCGATCATCTCCGGCTTCACCTGGCCGTCGGCGTCGGTCGCGAACAGCGTGTCGTAGACCATGTAGCCGTAGTTGCGCTGGATGTAGGCCGTCGTCCAGATCGGGTCGAGGATCTTCAGGTCCGAATGCATGACGGCGCGCACCGTACCCTGCGCTTGCGCGTTCGGGGTCCCCGAGAGGACGGCGAACCCGGCAACCGCCGCGAGCACCACCGTCTTGAGCCAACGGGAAGTCGACATCGAATTCTCCTGTGTACGAAGCAAGCGCAGCCGCGAAGGGGGAATGCGCACGATAGCCGAACCGTGGTCGCCGTGGCAATGGCCGCCCTCGGCGCGCGCTTTCACCATGTCGGATCGATCGGCGTCGGCACGCCGGCGCGCGCCTCGATCGCCGCCGCGGCATCGAGGCAGAGATCCTCCCGAAAGCGCGCACCGATCAGCTGCACGCCGATCGGCAAGCCTCCCGTTACGCCGACGGGCACGACCGCCGCCGGCAATCCCAACACCGGGATCGCCATCAGGCTCGCGCATTCGCGCCACACCGCCTCGGTGCGCGCCGCGCTCTCGACGTCGAACCCCTGCTCGTAGACCGGCACCGACGACACCGGCGCCAGCACCAGCGGCACGCGGTCGAGGAAAGCCGTCCACTCGCGCACCAGGCGCGCACGCTCGGCCAGCGCCTTCATGTACGGCAGCGCGTCGCGCGACGGCACGTTCTGCAGCATGAACCGAACAGCGGTCCGGATGCCCTGGTCGCCCTCCTTTTCGATCAGCGGCTGCAGATATTCGCGAAATTCCGGCAACTGCATCTCGAACCAAAGCTCGTAGGCGCGCGTGAAACCCGGCGTCGGCTCGTCGACGATCTGGTAGCCGGCGTCGGCCAACCAGCGCGCGGCCTGATCGATCGCGGCGGCGACATCCGGATGCAGGTTCGCTCGCGCCAGGTCGGCAGCCGCGGTCACGACGGCGACGCGGATCGGCCTCGGCGGCGGCGGCCCGTCGAGCGGTGCGGGCACCCACCAGGGGTCGCGCCCATCGCGCGCGGCCATCGCGGCGAGCCCCAGGCGCAAATCGGCGACCGATCTCGCCAGCGGCCCCTGCACCGACATCAGCTGCGAAGACAGCGAACGCTCCACGGTCTGCGTCGGGTTGTACGAAGGCACGCGCCCGAACGACGGCCGGATGCCGGCGATGCCGCAGGCGTAGGCGGGAAAGCGGATCGAGCCGGCGATGTCGGTGCCGTGCGCCAGCGGCGTGATGCCGGCGGCAACCGACGAAGCGGCGCCTCCGGATGAACCGCCGGGCGTATGCGCTTTCGACCACGGGTTGTATGTCCGACCGCGCAAATCGTTCACGGTGTCGATGCGGAAGCTGAACGCCGGCGTATTGGTGCGACCGATGATGATCGCACCGGCGCTTTTGAGATTCGCGACGGCCGGGCAGTCGGCGGCGGCAATCAGGTCGCGAAAAGCCACGACGCCGTTGGTCGTCGCGCATCCTTGCTGGTCGACGTTTTCCTTGATCGTCACCGGAACGCCGTGCAGCGGCCCGACCGGCGCATCCGCCGCGGCGAGCGCGCGATCGGCGTGGTCCGCCGCCACGCGCGCCGTCTCGGACAGATCGACGGTGACTGCGTTGAGCCTGCCGTTGACCTCGGCCAGGCGCGTGAGCGACGCCTCCAGCGCCTCGCGCGCCGAAATCTCGCGGCTGCGGATGGCGGCCGCGACGCGCGTCGCACTCCAGCGCCAGATGGCTTCACTCATCGATGTCTCCTGCGCGGCTCTTCGCGAACCCCGCATCGTTTGCGCGCACCGGAGAATCCGGCTAATCTCGTCCGGCAGCGGGTGACGCTGCACGGGAGAAACGGTGAGCGTCATCGCGGTAGGCGGTTTCCAGCACGAGACCAACACCTTCGCGCCGTCGAAGGCGGACTACGCCGCGTTCGAACACGGCGGAGGTTGGCCGCCGCTGACCTATGGTGCAGATATCGCACCGCGCGTTGCCGGCGCCAACATTCCCGCCGCCGGCGCGATCGCCGCGCTGCACGCCCTCGGGCACAAGACCGTCGGTCTCGTCTGGGGCGCCGCTTCGCCCTCGGCGCACGTGACGCGCGACGCCTATGAACGCATCGTCGGCGACATGCTAGCACGCCTCGCCGCAGTGCTCCCGGTCGATGGCATCTACCTCGATTTGCACGGTGCGATGGTTACCGAGCACTTCGACGACGGCGAGGGCGAATTGCTCGCGCGCGTGCGCCGCATCGCCGGATCGCGCACGCCGATCGTCGCCAGCCTCGACCTGCACGCCAATGTGACGCGCGCGATGATCGAGAATTGCGACGGCCTGGTCGCGTATCGTACCTATCCGCACATCGACATGGCGGCGACCGGCGGGCGCGCGGCGCAGCTGCTCGACCGGACGCTGCGACTGGGCGAACCCGCGGCCCGATCGTTCCACCCGCTGGATTTTCTGACGGGGTTGCCTTCGCAGTGCACGCTGATCGAGCCGGGGCGAAGCCTGTATGCGTTGCTCGATCGCCTGGAACACGAGCATGACGCCTCGCTTTCGTTTGCGCCGGGCTTTCCGATGGCCGACTTCCCCGAGTGCGGCATGACGGTGTTCGGCTATGGGCCCGATGCTCGTCGCGTAAGTACCGCAGCGACCGCATTGGCCCATGCGGTTGCCGACGCCGAAGGCGATTTTTCGATGCAGCTTTTCGAGCCCGACGCCGCGGTGCTTCGCGCGATGCAGCGCGGCGAATCGGGCGCGCCGGTCGTGCTTGCCGACACGCAGGACAATCCGGGCGCCGGTGGCAACGGCGACACGACGGGACTCCTCGCGGCGCTGCTTGCGCGTCGCGCGCCCGGCGCGGTGCTGGGACTGTTGATCGATCCGGCCTCCGCCGCCCAGGCACATGTCGTCGGCGTCGGCTTCAAGTCGATATTCGCGCTGGGCGAGACGTCCGGCGTGCCCGGTCACAAGCCGCTCGTCGGCGAATTCAGCGTGCTTGCAT
Organism: uncultured beta proteobacterium; assembly: GCA_963828665.1. Classification (GTDB taxonomy): domain Bacteria; phylum Pseudomonadota; class Gammaproteobacteria; order Burkholderiales; family Casimicrobiaceae; genus PALSA-1003. The sequence continues at coordinate 220,432 of CAWHFL010000009.1, read as the reverse complement.
TGGGCGACGGCCGCTTCACCTGTACCGGTCCGATGTTCCAGGGCTTTCGTATGGACTTGGGGCCGATGGCGCTGCTGGAAAAGGACGGTGTGCGGGTCGTGCTGGCCTCGAGCAAGTGCCAGGCCGCCGATCAGGAGATGTTCCGCCACGTCGGCATCGAGCCCAAGCGCGAGCGCATTCTGGCATTGAAGAGCTCGGTGCATTTTCGCGCCGACTTCGAGCCGATCGCCCGGGAAGTTCTGGTCGTCGTTGCGCCCGGCCCCGCCAAGGCCGATCCGACGATGTTCTCCTGGCGGCGGCTGCGCCCCGGACTGCGGCTGAAGCCGCTGGGACCCTCGTTCCGGCCGGCTTGAGCCGCGCCGAAAGACAACGCATGCCGCGCCGCTACGTCATCGCGCTGATCAAGCACGAAACCAACACGTTTTCGCCGTTGCCGACGCCGCTCATCGCTTTCGGCCACGGCAACGGGCCCGCGTTCGGCGAGGCGGCGCGCGCGCGCTTCACGGGGACCAACACGCCGATGGGCGCCTATCTCGATCTGGCGATGCGCGAAGACGCCGAGATCGTGACGCCGGTCGCCGCCGAGGCCTGGCCGTCGAACAAGACCTCGCGCGCGACGTTCGAGGCTCTGGTCCGCCCGCTCGAGGAAGCGGTTCGCGCCGGCTGCGATGCCGCCATGCTCGACCTGCACGGCGCGATGGTGATCGAGGACTGCGACGACGCCGAAGGCGAGATCGTGCGGCGGCTTCGCGCGATCTCGCCGCAACTGCCGATCGCGGTGACGCTCGACTACCACACCAATCTTTCGTCCGAGCTCGTCGCCAATGCGACGGTGATCACCGGCTACAAGACTTATCCGCACGTCGACATGTACGAGGTCGGCAAGCTGGCCGGAGAAATCCTGCTGCGCGCGCTTAACCGCGAGATCGACCCGGTGATGGCATGGGGCTGGCTGCCGCTGCTGGCCTCGGTCATGCGCCACGCCCCCGAAGATGGCCCGTCGGGTGACATCCTGCGCTATGCCCGCGCGATGGAGGCAAGCGGCACGGTGCTCGCGGCGAGCCTGCTGCCATCGTTCCCGCACGCCGACACCCCGTACACCGGGGTGTCGGCGATCGTCGTCGCCGACGGCCGTCGCGGCGGAGCCGCTGCTGCGCGCGAGGTTTGCGACCATATGCTGGCGATCGCCTGGCAGAGGCGCGCCGAGTACGCCTTCGCCGCACCGCCGCTCGCCGAATCGGTTGCCGCCGCGCGTCGGTTGGGCGAAGCCGCGCCAGGCGGACCGGTATTGCTGGTCGATCACTGCGACAACTGCGGCTCGGGCGGCGCGCAGGACGTGATGGCGGTTGTCGCCGAGATTTTGCGGCAGCGTCTGGACGATGTTGCGGTCGCGCCGATCCGCGATCCGGTCGCGGTGGCGCAAATGATCGCGGCCGGCAGCGGCAATCCGGTCACGCTTGCGCTCGGCGGACATACCGATATGCCGGCGATCGGCCGCAAGGGCGAACCGCTCGAGGTCTCGGGCAAGGTCGGCGCGATCACCGACGGCGCGTTCACGATCACCGGCCCGATGTATACCGGCATCCGCACGTTCCTCGGGCGCACCGCCGTCCTGGAAATCGACAACGCAGGCGCGAAGATGGAAATCGTGATCACCGAGCGTGCGCACGAGCCGATGGATCTGGGCGTGTTCACCCATTGCGGCATCGACCCGAAGCGCAAGCGCTACATCATGCTCAAATCGCGCATCCACTATCGCGCCGGCTTCAAGCCGATCGCCGCGCACATCGTCGAATGCGCGGGCGCCGGCGTCACCAACGCCGACCTGTCGGTGTATCGTTATCGGAAACTCACGCGGCCGATCTTTCCGCTCGACCCCATCTGAAGCCGATCAAGGACGGAACCGCAATGAGCCCCGCCCGCAAGCCCGATTACGATCTGTTGATCGACATCGGCAACACCTTTCTCAAGTGGGGATTGTTTCGCGCCCGGGCCGGCGGCGAAGCCCGGGAGAACCGGCTCGAATCCGGCCACGTGCTGCTCGAGGAAATCGCCGGGCTCGCCGCGCAGTTCGCCAAGTTCCGCACGCCCGCGCAGATCGTCATCTCCAATGTCGCCGGCACGCGCGTACGCGCCACGATGATCCGGGTGCTGGAAACCTGGCACGACGCGCCGGCGCCGCAGTGGGTGATTCCGCAGGACGAGCAGTGCGGCGTCGTCAATCGCTACCGCAATCCGGCGCAACTCGGCAGCGACCGCTGGGCTGCGCTGATCGGGGCGCGACAGATCGTCGGCGCCAAGCCCGCTCTGGTCGTCGTCTGCGGGACCGCGACGACGATCGATTACCTGACCGCCGGCGGGGAATTCAACGGCGGGGTAATCCTGCCGGGCGTCGGACTGATGTTGCGCGCCCTGCACCAGCATACGGCAGCGCTGCCCGACGCCGACGGCGAATACGTCGAAAATCCGCTGCAGACGGTCGACGCCATCGCCAGCGGCTGCCAGCACGCGCAGGCCGGCGCGATCGAGCGCGTCTGGCGCATGCATGAGCCGAAAGCGCCTGGGCTCGTCTGCGTACTCTCGGGCGGCGCGGCGCGCGCCCTGGCGCCGCGATTGACGATACCGTTCGAGTTGCACGACAACCTGGTGCTCGAGGGCCTGTATTGCATCAGCCGGACGCTAGCCGCGGCTTGAGTCGTCGGCGCGTCACCGCGAGGTAGCGCGGCGGGCGCCACCGGTGAACCGCCGACCGCGCTCCGCGGTCGAAAGTTGCGCGATAATCGACATCCCGTCATCGAAGGGCAAGTCATGAGCGAGCAACGAGAAGTTGTCATCCTGAGCGGCGTACGCACGGCGATCGGCGACTACGGCGGCAGTCTGAAGGACCTACCGCCGACTGATCTGGCGGCGAAAGTGGTCAAGGAAGCGTTGAGCCGCGCCAGGGTCGATCCGGCCGACGTCGGCCAGTGCGTCTTCGGCAACGTGATCCACACCGAGCCCAGGGACATGTATCTGTCGCGCGTGGCTTGCGTCAACGGCGGGCTGCCGCACGACACTGGTGCGCTCACGCTGAACCGTCTTTGCGGCAGCGGCCTGCAGGCGATCGTCAGCGCGTCGCAATACATTCTGCTGGGCGATACCGACGCCGCGGTCGCCGGCGGCGCCGAGAGCATGAGCCGTGCCGCCTACGCCAACCTGACGCAGCGCTGGGGCACGCGGATGGGCGACGCCAAGGACATCGACATGATGGTCGGCGCGCTGACCGACCCGTTCGATACGATCCACATGGGGGTCACGGCGGAAAACGTCGCGACCCGCTGCGGCATCACGCGCGAGCAGCAGGACAGCTTCGCCGTCGAGAGCCACAAGCGCGCCGCGGCGGCAATCGCGGGCGGCCATTTCAAAAGCCAGATCCTGCCGATCGAGCTCAAGAGCAAAAAGGGGCCGTCGGTGTTCGACACCGACGAGCACGTGCGCGGCGATTCGACGATCGAGGGCATGGCCAAGCTCCGCGCCGCGTTCGCCAAGGAAAACGGCACCGTCACCGCGGGCAACGCCTCCGGGATCAACGATGCGGCGGCCGCGGTCGTGTTGATGGAAAAATCCGCGGCAGCCAAAAAGGGCCTCAGGCCGATGGCGCGACTGGTTGCCTACGGCCACGCCGGCGTCGACCCGAAAGTCATGGGCCTGGGTCCGGTCAGCGCCGTCAGGCGCGCGCTGGCGAAGGCCGGCATGACCCTCGATCAGATCGACGTCATCGAATCGAACGAGGCGTTCGCCGCGCAGGCGCTGGGTGTGAGCAAGGAGCTTGGCATGGACGCGGCGAAGGTCAATCCGAACGGCGGCGCGATCGCGCTCGGGCATCCGATCGGCGCGACCGGTTGCATCCTGACGATCAAGGCGATGTACGAATTGCAGCGCACCGGTGGGCGCTACGCGCTGGTCACGATGTGCATCGGCGGCGGCCAGGGCATCGCGGCCATCATCGAGCGCGTGTAGCGCGCGGTTCAGGCTTCCTCGAAACCGATTTCCTTCAGGAAGGTGTTGCGCTCCTGGTCGCCCAGATGACCGGCGACCAGGCGCACGAATTCCTGGCGGCTGGTGGCCTTTTGCGCGGCGCGGCTGGTCACGACCTTGGCGATCGGTCCTAAGTAGACCGCGAGCTGGTTGCTCGTCTGGTCGACGAAGCTCTGCTCGAGCGCCGCCTGCCTTAGCAGCGATCGCGTATTGGTCCCGGTCGAGCTGCCGGGAGGGGTCGCATCAGGCGTCATCGCGGTGCGGATGCCGGCGCTGAATTTTTCGCGAGTCGTCGGATCGCTGATGTTTTCGGCCAGCAACGCGTAAAGCTTCCCCAGGTCCGCCGTCTGCGTGGCCGCCTTGCGCGTCATCACCTTGGCCATCGGCCCGACGTAGTGCGCGAGCTGGCGCTCGACGGTGCGCAGCAGCGTGTCCTCCCAGACCGGCGGCGCGGCGATCGACGGCTGCATCGCCGCGCTCGCCGTGTTGATCTGGGTTGCCGCCGTCTCGTCCGGGTTTTGCTGCACGGGCGCATTCAGCGCTTCGCGCAACGCACGGCTGAACGCGCGCGCGTTCTGGAAACGGGCATCGGGGCTCTTCTCCAGCGCCACGGCGAGCACCGCATCGATCGTCGCCGACAGCGTCAGGCGCGAGACGGTCGACGCCGGGCGCGGGTTTTCGTGACAGATCTTGTAGGCGATCGTCTCGGTCGCGCCGGCGAAGGGCTTTTCGCCGGCGAGCAACTCATAGAGCACGACCGCGGCGCTGAACAGGTCCGAGCGCTTATCGACCGGCTGGCCCTGACATTGCTCGGGCGACATGTACGACGGCGTTCCCATCACCATACCGAGTGTGGTCAGGTTCGACGTGTCGATGCGCGCAATGCCGAAATCGGCGACCTTCAGCGTGCCGTCGGCGGTCAGGATCAGGTTCGCCGGCTTGATGTCGCGGTGGATGACGCCGCGCTCATGAGCGAAGTCGAGGGCGCGCAGCAGCTGAGTCATGATCGAGGCCACGTGCGGCAGATCGAAGCTCGCCTTGCGCGTCAGGTACTCGCGCAGGCCGGTGCCTTCGACGTACTCCATGACGATGAAGGCGTTGGCCTCGTCCTCGCCATATTCGTAGACGCTGACGATGTTCGGATGCAGCAACCGGCCGGCCGCCTTGGCCTCGTTTTTGAACCGCGCCATCGACTGCTCGATCATGTCCTGGTCGACGCGGTCCTTGCGCACGGTCTTGATCGCGACCACGCGTTCGATCCCTGGATCGAATGCCTTGTAGACGACGCCCATCGCGCCCTTGCCGAGCACGCTTTCGATCGTGTACTTGCCGATACGGGTAGGTTCAGTCACTTTTTGCTCGATTCGTCATTCGCGAGTATGCGCCTTTAGCCGTGCGCATCCAGCATCTTGATCGCCTGCACCATGCTGGTCTTCATCCGTCCAAGCGCTTCGGTCAGGACGCCGATCTCGTCCTTGCTCTGTGTCTGGAACTCGCCGGCCTCGAGGTTGCCAAGGCTCACTTCGTCCGCCAGCTTGGACAATCGCTTGACGCGGCGGATGACGAACAGGTAAAGCATGACATTCAGCATCCCTATCGTAAACGCGAATACGACGAGCAATGAGAGCAGAAAAATCCTGAAAGTGTAGTTCGCGCGCTGCACCGGCACTGAGGTCGGCACCGAAACGATGTTCGCTCCGACGATCTCGTTGACCTTCCAACCGAAGCCGTTGGCGGATCCATAGGTCTCGACCATCGTCCGGGGCGCCGCGTCGGGCGTGCTGTGGCAGGTCAGGCACGCGGGATCCTTGATCTGGATCGGCCGGGCGAGGTAGAGCGAGCGACCGCTCTGGGTGGCGCGCTCCCCGATCACCTCGGTCTTGGACGCGGACTGGCGGAACTGGTTGACGATGTCGATTTCCCAGTCCACCGCGTGATTGCGCGGATTGGTCGGATTCAAGGTCGCCGCCTTGAACGTGTAGTCCGGATAATTCTTGCGCAGCTCGTTGAACTGCTCCGTTGCGGCGAACGCCGGCACCGATTGTGGGATGAACTTGTACTTGAGCTGCGTTTCGAGCAGCGGCCTGACCTGGGCGTTGGTGTAATCGCCGGACGCATTGGCCGACTCCATCATTACGCGGGCGTTCTGCAATACTTCATCCCGGGCGTTGGCGTGCAGCACCGTATACGAGACGATCGCCGCCAGGATGAAGGCGACGGCCGCGACGGCCAGTATGGCGAGATTGAATTTCCAGATCAGCTTCAAATGTGTCCGCCTTATGGTGTCATTTTTCCCACGGCCAGCGGAATTTCCGCTCGGGTTCCGCCTTGGCGGCCGGCGCCGGCGGCGGAATCTCCACCTTGGGCGGGGCCGCCGCTGCGCTCCACTCGGGCGGCGCTTTTCCGCTGGTCGCCATCGCGTCGCGGAAGGCTGGGTCGTCGAGCCTCGCCTGGAAGCGCTTGAGGAAACTGGCGCGATAAGGCCCGGTCAGCCACGGCTGCGCCTCGGCGAAAGTCGCCTCGTGATCGGCGACCGGATCGACGTGCATCGAAGCGAACTTGGCGGCGCGCAAAGGCAACGGATCCATGAAATCCCGCGGCAGCGCCGCGACAAACGGCGCCGGGGGGCGGCGCTCGGTCTGCAAGGACTTGCCGGCGGCGCGGCTGGCGAATCCGCCTCCCTTGATCTCGCCGCCCGTAAGCTCGATCTTACCGACGTCCGACAGGCGAGCGGTCCCGGTCTCGACAAAGGTCTCGAATCCGTCGCCCGCGTGGACGACTACGGTGGCCTCGGAAGCCGTTATCGTTCCCAGGCCGGTACGTACGCGAAGCCGCGGCCCCGGCGGCTTGGTCACGAATTTGAGCCAGCCGCGGGTGAGCTGGAGCTCGGCCGACCCGGACTGCTTGGCGTCGCGCGCCGAGGCGGCGACGATGTAGAGCGCGCCGGGGCCGATGACGCCGACCGCGCCGCCATCGGTGAATTCGAGCTGCAGCTGCCCCGACGCCGGCAGGTCGATGACATCGCCATCGCGAAGCCGGACACCCTCCTTCAGGTTGAACCAGGTGGTGCCCCGCAGAAGCTTGGGCTGGCCGAACAGCAGCGTGACGGTACTGGTCTCCGCGCCGAAACAGGGCACGGCAATCAGAAACAAAAAGCAGGCTAGCCAGGTCAACGATCGTTTCATTACGGGGTCCGTCAGGCCGATGGGCGAAGCGGTGGCGACGTACGGGGCATACTAGGCCGGCACCCCCGTCAAGTCAACGTGAATACTCACCGGAAGGCCGGTCCACACAGGCTGCCGCGGATGTCTTGCCTTATACTTGCGCCGATCCGCCGAGCAATCGCCGCATGACCACCTCAACGCGCAACCTCGCCGTCCTGTTTGCCGACGTTTCCGGCAGCACCAAGCTGTACGAAATGCTCGGCAATGCCGACGCACAGCAGACGATCGACCGCTGCCTGGCGATCGTCAAGCGCGTGTGCAGCGACACAGGCGGGCAAGTCATCAAGACCATCGGTGACGAAGTGCTGGCGACGTTTCCGACCTCGGACGCGGCGGCGCAGGCGGCGATCGAGATCCAGATGCGCGTGTCGTCGCAGCGAACCAGCCGCGGCACCGCGCTGTCGATGCATATCGGCTTCCACGCCGGCCCGACGATCGAGGATGCCGGCGACGTCTTCGGCGACGCGGTCAACGTCGCCGCGCGCATGACCTCGTTCGCCGCCGGTGGCCAGATCTTCACCACCGCGCAGACCGTCGCCGAGCTATCGCCGGTGCTGCGCGGCCGCACCCGCGACCACGCCGCGCAAACGGTCAAGGGCAAGGAGCGCGACGTCGGCCTGTTCGAGATCCTGTGGCAGGACTCGGAAGACGAGCTGACCGCGATGTCGCCGCGTCTCGCGCTGGCGCCGGCGATGGTGAAGCTGGTGCACGGCCTGCGCAAGATCGAGCTGGGCGAGGCGCACTCGGTACTGACGCTGGGTCGCGACCTGCAAAGCGACGTCGTCATCGCCGACCGCAAGGCATCGCGCATGCACGCGCGCATCGAGCGCCGCCGCGACAAGTTCGTGTTCATCGACCACAGCTCGAACGGCTCCTGGATAACGATTGAAGGCGAGCCCGAGATCATGATCCGCCGCGAGGAGCTGATGCTGCGCGGCCGCGGAAGGGTCAGCTTCGGGCATGCCCATGCCGACGATCCTGCCGAGTTTCTCGCTTTCTCCTGTCTCGCTTGACCCGCTTGGAGCGGCGCTCCGCCCGTAATCCGCGCGGAAGACCGCAGTGACCTGGTCGATCGTCGCGCGCGACGCGGATGGGACGTTCGGCGTTGCCGTGGCCAGCCGTTTTTTTGCCGTCGGTGCGCTGTGTCCTCATGGGCGAAGCGGCGTCGGAGCGCTGTCGACGCAGGCGCTGGTCAATCCGGGCTATGGCCCGCGCGGGCTCGACCTGCTCGAGCAGGGCCGTGGCGCCGCCGATGCCGTCGCGCTGCTGGTTGCCGGCGACGGAGGCCGCGAGCATCGGCAGGTGCACCTCGTCGACCGCGGCGGCCGAAGCGCGGCCCATACCGGCGCCCTGTGCATCGACTGGTGCGGGCATCGCGTGCATCAGGGGTTTTCGGTCGCGGGCAACATGCTGGCCGGGCCGGCCGTGCTCGACGACACCGCGCTCGCCTACCGGGCGCATGCCGGCGCTCCCTTTGCCGAGCGGCTGCTGGCCGCGATGGCGGCCGGCGAAGCGGCCGGCGGTGACAAGCGCGGCAAACAGGCCGCGGCGCTGCTGATCCACACGACGGAGGACTACGCGTTCCTCGATCTGCGGGTCGACGATCATCCTGACCCCATTGCCGAATTGAAGCGTCTGTACGAGGTGAGCCTCGAGCGCTACCAGCCGTTCGTCGCCTGCCTGCCCAGCGCGGCACGGCCGGCCGGCATCACCGATCGCGCCCAGATCGAAGCCGAAATCGAGCGCTTCCAGGCGGCCCGCCGGCGACAATGACCCCTCTGCTCGAAGTGCGGGATTTGCGCACGCTATTCGCCGTCGAAGGCGGCGGTGAATTCGCGGCGGTCGACGGCATCGGCTTTGCGCTGCGGGCCGGACGCACGCTGGGCATTGTCGGCGAATCCGGCTGCGGCAAGAGCGTCACCGCGCTGTCGATCATGGGGTTGGTGGCGCAACCACCGGGGCGTATCGGCGGCGGCAGCATCCTGTTCGACGGCGTCGACCTCTTGCGCTTGTCCGCTTCGGCGATGCGCGAGCTGCGCGGCGATCGGATCTCGATGATCTTCCAGGAGCCGATGACTTCGCTCAACCCGGCGTTCACCATCGGCGATCAGATCGTCGAGGGCATCGTCCGCCACCGGCCCGCCAGCTCGCCGAACGCCAAGGCGCTGGCGCTGGAAATGCTGCGCCGGGTGCACATCCCGTCGCCGGAGGAGCGCTTCGACGACTACCCGCACCGGCTGTCCGGCGGCATGCGCCAGCGCGTGATGATTGCGATGGCGCTGGCCTGCAGGCCGGCGCTGCTGATCGCCGACGAGCCGACGACTGCGCTCGACGTGACCGTCCAGGCGCAGATCCTCGATCTGATGCGCCAGCTCCGCGAGGAGACCGGCACGGCGATTATCCTCATCACGCACGACCTGGGTGTGGTCGCCGAGCTCGCCGACGACGTCGTCGTCATGTACGCCGGGCGCATCGTCGAAAGTGCCAGCGTCGCGGCCTTGTTCGCCGAGCCGCAGCACCCGTATACGGTCGGGTTGCTCGGGTCGATCCCGCGGCTGGACCTCGAGCAGACGCGGCTGGCGGCGATCGAAGGGCAGGTGCCGAATCCGATGGCGCCCGTCGAGGGCTGCCGCTTCCATCCGCGCTGTCCGTTCGCGTTCGAGCGCTGCCGCCGCGAGGACCCGCCGCTGCTGGACCTGGGCGACGGTCACCGGTCGGCGTGCTGGCGGGCACCGCTGGAGCCCGACGTTCTGGTGCCGGCGTGACGAGCGCGGCGGCTCCGGGTGCACCGCTCTTGCAGGTCGCGGGGCTGGTCAAACATTTCCCGCTGAGCCGCGGCTTTCTGCAGCGCGATGCGCGTGTCGTGCGCGCCGTCGACGGCATCGATTTCCAACTCTCGGCCGGCGAAACGCTGGCGCTGGTCGGCGAATCGGGCTGCGGCAAGTCGACAACCGGCAGGCTTTTGCTGCGGCTCCTCGAGCCGACGGCCGGCAGCGTGCGCTTCGACGGCATCGATCTGTTTACACTCGACGCGGCGGCAATGCGCCGGGAGCGGCGCGCGCTGCAGATCATCTTCCAGGACCCGTACGCGTCGCTCAACCCGCGCATGACGGTCGGCCAGACCGTCGGCGAACCGCTGGCGCTGTACGATCTCGCGCCCGGACGGCGGCGCGACCGCGTCGCCGAGCTGCTCGGACTGGTCGGCCTGGCGCCGCAGCATGCCGAGCGCTATCCGCACGAGTTTTCGGGCGGGCAGCGACAGCGGATCGGCATCGCGCGGGCACTGGCTGTCGAGCCGCGGCTGATCGTCTGCGACGAGCCGGTGTCGGCGCTCGACGTATCGATCCAGGCCCAGGTGATCAACCTCCTGATGGACCTGCAGCATCGCCTCGGCCTCGCCTACGTGTTCATCGCCCATGATCTGGCGGTAGTCAAGCATATCGCCGCGCGCGTGGCCGTCATGTACCTGGGCCGCATCGTCGAGTACGCTCCGGTGCGCGAACTGTTCGCGCAGCCGCGCCACCCGTACACGCAGGCGCTGCTCTCGGCTATTCCGGTCCCCGAGCCCGGCGCGCGTGGGCAACGGACGATACTGCAGGGCGACGTTCCCAGCCCGATCGATCCACCGTCGGGTTGCCGCTTTCGCACCCGCTGTCCGTACGCCCAGCCGCGCTGCGCCGCCGAAACGCCGCCGCTGGCCTTCGAAGGCGGTCATGCGGTCGCCTGTCATTTCTGGCGCGACATCGCACCCTCGATCGAGCCGGAAGCGGTGCGGGTACCGACGGCGGCGGGCGTGCGGCTGGCCCGGTTGCAACGGGCCTTTCGCAATCGCGATCAACGATTGGCCGAAGAGGCAGGATTGGCGATAAGATCGTAACGCCGGATCAATCCGGAAATCCGAAGAACAGCGACGGGAGCTAAGCAATGAACGCGAAATCATGGACCCTCCGGCTGGCCCTGGTCCTGCTGGCGGCGATCGCGGCGGCCGGCGCCGCAGCCCAAACCTTGCGGTTCGGCCTCGCCGAAGATCCGGACGTGCTCGATCCGACGCTGGCCCGCACCTTTGTCGGCCGCATCGTATTCGCCTCGCTGTGCGACAAGTTGTTCGACGTCGACGAAAAGCTCGGCATCGTGCCCCAGCTCGCGACCAGCTACGAATGGTCGGCCGACCACAAGGCGCTGACGATCAAGCTCCGCAAGGACGTGACCTTCCATGACGGCGAGAAATTCAACGCCGCGGCGGTCAAGTACAACATCGAGCGGCACAAGACGATGCCCGGCTCGAATCGCCGCGGCGAGCTCGCGCCGGTGAGCGGCGTCGACGTCGTCGACGACTCCACCGTGCGGCTCAACCTGTCCGCGCCGTTCGCGCCGCTGCTCGCCGCGCTGGCCGACCGCGCCGGCATGATGGTGTCGCCGAAGGCGGCGCAGGCGGAGGGCGACAAGTTCGGTGCCAAGCCCGTCTGCTCGGGGCCGTTCCGCTTTGTCGAGCGCGTCGCGCAGGACCGCATCGTCGTCGAACGCTATCCCAACTACTGGAACAAAGGCGAGATCCACTTCGACCGGATTGTCTACGTGCCCATCCCCGATGCGACGGTGCGCATGGCGAACCTGCGCTCGGGCCAGCTCGACTTCATCGAGCGCATGCAGGCATCCGACGTGCCGCAGCTCAAGACCGACAGCCGCTTCAGGGTAGCCAAGATCACCGAGATCGGATATCAGGGCATCACGATCAACGTCGGAAAGAGCGATCTCGCGCAAAAGAACCCGCTCGGGCGCGACGCGAAGGTGCGTGAAGCCTTCGAGCTCGCGCTCGACCGCGACGGCATCGTCCAGGTGGCGATGGACGGCGAAGCCGACGTCGGCAACCAGTGGGTCGCGCCAACCAATGCGTATTACGCGAAGAACATACCGATCCCGAAGCGCGATGTCGCGCGCGCCAAGGAGCTGCTGCGGGAGGCGGGGGTTCCCAATCCAAGCGTCACGCTGATCACGCCGACGACCTCGGATGCGCAGAAGATGGCACAGGTGATACAGGCGATGGTCAAGGAGGCCGGATTCGAGGTCAAGCTCCAGGCGACCGAGTTCGCCACCTCGCTCGACATGGCCGACAAAGGCCAGTTCGAGGCCTACATTCTGGCGTGGAGCGGACGCGCCGATCCCGACGGCAATCTGTTCAGCTTCGACGGCTGCAAGCAGCCTCTCAATTACGCCGGCTATTGCAAGCCCGAAGTCGACGAGCTGTTGACCCGTTCGCGCACGACGCTGGATCCGGCCGAGCGCAAGAAGGTCTTCGAGCAGATCGCCGCGATCGTGCTCAAGGATCGTCCGATCATCTACTTGTTCCACCGCCATTGGTTGTGGGCGCACACGGCGAAATTGAGCGGCTTCCGCATGATCCCGGACGGGCTGGTTCGGGTGCAGGGACTGCGGATGAGCGGATCCTGATCCAGCCGCGTGCTCAACTACCTCGTCCAGCGCCTGGCGACGCTGGTCCCGACACTGTTCTTCGTGTCGATCCTGATCTTCGGCTTGCAGCAGCTACTGCCGGGCGACCCGGCGCTGATCCTCGCCGGCGAGGACCAGGATCCGACGGTGATCGCGCATCTGCACGAGAAGCTCCACCTCGATAAGCCGCTGCCGGTCCGCTACCTGTATTGGGCAGGCGGCGTGCTCAAAGGCGATCTGGGCGAATCGGTGCGCATCCAGAAACCGGTGCGCGAGCTGATCTTCGAAAAGCTTCCGGTCACGCTCGAGCTCGCCGTGCTCGCCATCATCATCGCCTTGTCGATCGGGATCACCGCCGGCATCATCGCCGCGGTGGCCAGGGACACCGCCTGGGACTATGCGGCCAACATCTTCGCGCTGTGGGGCTTGTCGACGCCCAACTTCTGGCTGGGGATCATGCTGATCCTCTTCTTCTCAGTCACGCTGGGCTGGCTGCCGGCATCGGGCTACGTCAGCCCGTTCGAGGATCTGAAGGCTAACCTGGCGTCGATGATCATGCCGGCCTTCGTCCTGGGCAACGCGATCGCCGCAGTGCTGATGCGCCACACCCGAAGCGCGATGCTGCAGGTGCTCAACTCCGATTACGTGCGCACGGCGCGCGCCAAGGGGCTCGACGAGCGTGTCGTCGTCCTCAAGCACGCGCTGCGCAATGCGTTGATTCCGGTCATTACGCTGGGCGCGCTGGAATTCGGCACGCTGCTATCGGGAGCGGTACTGACCGAACAGGTGTTCACGATACCCGGCTTCGGCAAGCTGATCGTCGACGCGGTATTCAATCGCGACTACGCCGTCGTGCAAGGCGTCGTGCTGTTCACGGCGACGGCGTACATCCTACTCAACCTTCTTGCCGATCTCGCCTATTTCGCGGTCAACCCGCGCTTGCGCGGCTAGCGCGCGTCATGCAACTGCTGCGACGATGACCACGATAGCTGCCGAACTTCCACTCTACCGCGAGCTCACGCCGGGGCAGCGCGTGCTGCGCCGCTTCATGCGCCGCCGCGGCGCGCTGGTCGGACTGGCGGTCGTCGTATTCTTCGTTCTGCTGGCACTGTTCGCGCCGTGGATCGCGCCACACGATCCGCTGCAGGCGAGCTGGAGCGCCATACGCAAGGCGCCGAGCGCGATGTACATTTTCGGCACTGACGAGATCGGTCGCGACGTCGCATCGCGGGTCATCTGGGGCGCACGCGCGTCGCTGCTGGCGGGTCTCGTGTCGGTGACCATCGCGCTGATCCTCGGCGTGCCGATCGGGCTTCTTGCCGGCTACGCCGGCGGCTGGACTGACGGACTGATCTCGCGCATCACCGATGCAATGCTCGCCTGTCCGTTCCTGATCCTCGCGATCGCATTGGCCGCGTTTCTCGGACCGAGCCTCACCAACGCGATGATCGCGATCGGCATTTCAGCGACACCGGTATTCATCCGGCTGACCCGCGCACAGGTGCTCTCGGTCAAGGTCGAGGACTACGTCGAGGCGGCGCGCGCGATCGGCAACTCGCATCTGCGCATCGCGCTGCGCCACATCCTGCCCAATGTCATTGCGCCGCTGATTGTCCAGTCGACTTTGGCGATCGCCGCCGCCGTCATCGCCGAGGCGAGCCTGTCGTTCCTGGGCCTAGGTCAGCAACCGCCGGCGCCATCGTGGGGCAGCATGCTCAACACCGCGAAGAATTACATCGACAACGCGCCATGGATGGCGATCTGGCCCGGCCTGTCGATCTTCCTGCTGGTGCTGTCCTTCAACCTGCTGGGTGACGGACTGCGCGACGCGCTCGACCCGCGGCACAAGTAAAGCGGTTTTCGGACGTCGGCAACGCCGGCCACCCGCGCTATGATCGAAAGACCGATCCACAGGAGACGACGATGAAGCTCAAAGGGTCCTGTCACTGCGGCGCCGTCACGTTCAGCGTCGACACGCATACGCCGCAGCCGTACATGCGCTGCTATTGCTCGATTTGCCGCAAGACTGCGGGCGGCGGCGGCTATGCGATCAACATCATGGGCGACACCAAAACGCTGAAGGTGCGCGGCGCGAAGAACATCGCCGTCTACCGCGCCCGCTTCAAGGAATCCGGCGCCAAAAAGCCGACGCTGTCGAAGGCGCGGCGCCACTTCTGCGCCAAATGCGCGAGTGCGCTGTGGGTCTGGGACCCGCGCTGGGCGGAATGGGTCTATCCGTTCGCGTCGGCGATCGATACGCCGCTGCCCAAGCCGCCCGAGGACGTATCGATCATGCTCGACTTCGCGGCGCCCTGGTCGGACGTGCCCAAAGGAAAGGGCCACAAGCACTTTCGCGAGTACCCGAACGAGTCGATCGCCGACTGGCACAGGAAGCGCGGGCTCGAGGTCCGCTAGACAACCGGGGTGTAGGCGCTGACGGTCGGCAACTAGGCACGCGCCGGGTCGTTTCTCGGCAGCACATCGCAGGCCCAGTCGCTTTTCTTCCAGTTCGGCACCGGTGTAGCCTTGGCCGTCGTCGGCACATAGCTCGAACGCTCGACCAGGCGGTACTGGTGAATGTAGCGCGGGCAATTAGGGAACACGTGCGTCGCCGCGACCCGCACGATGAACTGCGCCTCGGGATAGTCGGCGAGTAGCGGGTCGCCTTCGGAAATGCTCGCCTCGCCCGACAGCCGCAGCCGCCGGGGATGCTCGAAGTCGATGAACAGCATGCCGACCTTGCGGCTTT
Source organism: uncultured beta proteobacterium (assembly GCA_963828665.1). GTDB lineage: Bacteria > Pseudomonadota > Gammaproteobacteria > Burkholderiales > Casimicrobiaceae > PALSA-1003. The sequence continues at coordinate 204,994 of CAWHFL010000009.1, read as the reverse complement.
GCGCGATGTTGCCCATCGACAGAAACATCCCGTTGCCGTCGTAATTCGGAAACGCCAGCGTTCGCGCATCGACGACGCGGACGAATCCTGGCGCGCCGCCCTTGTACGAGCAAGTCGGCTGCCCATCCTGGTCGACGGTCGCCAGGAAGAACATGTCGGCGGCCTCGATGAACGCCCGGTCGGCGTCGCCGACGCAATCCGCCACCAGGCGCTGTTCGATCCGGTCGGCCAGTCGGCGCGTATCGAATCGGTCCTGCAGCGACCGACTTGCCTGCAGATAGAAATCGCTCATCAGTACCTTCAGGCGTCAGGTTTTCGGGGCCGGGTGAATGTTGTCCACCCAATGCACTTGCTCCGGATTCGGCTCGACCGCCGGAATGTCGAGATTGACGACCACCGGAACCTGGCCGCTCCTGACCAGTACGCATGACAGCGGCACGTCGTCGCTGGCGTTGATTTCCTGGTGCGGCACGTAGGGCGGAATATAGATGAAGTCGCCCGGCCCCGCCTCGGCGGTAAACTCGAGCCGGTCGCCCCATTTCATACGGGCCTTGCCGCTGACGACGTAGATGACGCTTTCGACCGCACCGTGATGATGCGCCCCGGTCTTGGCTCTCGGATGGATGACGACGGTGCCCGCCCAGAGCTTTTCCGCTCCGGCGCGCGCGTTCGTGATCGCGGCAGAGCGATTCATCCCCGGCGTCTGCGGGGTGTTGACGTCGAGCTCGTCGCCGTGCACGACTCGAACGCCGTGCAGGCGCCATTTGGATTCGCCCTGTGCATGCATCGGGATCTCCTTTATGGGCGGTGCACGAGCATTATGGGCGGCAGCGGGCGCAATGAAAAGCGCCCCGCCTCCGATGGTCTTTCGTCGGCGCGGCGCTGCTACAATTCGCCTCCCAAACCGGAGGAAACGACCATGGCCCTATCGATGTACCAGGCAAGCGTACCCGTATTCGCCAGGATGCTCACCAACCTGAAAGGCGTCCTGCAAAAGGCCGCCGCGCACGCGCAGGCGCGCAAGATCGACGAGACCGTGCTCGTCAATGCTCGGCTCTATCCCGACATGTTGCCGCTTTCGCGGCAGATACAGATCGCGAGCGACTTCGCCCGCGGCACCGCCGCGAGGCTCGCCGGCGGGGAGCCCCCGTCGTTCGAAGACAACGAAAAGACATTCGCCGAGCTCACGGCTCGAATCGATCGCACGCTCGATTATCTGCGCACCAAAAAAGCCGCGGAGATCGACGGCTCCGAAAGTCGCGAGATCGTGCGTCCGGTCCGCGGCGAGCCGCACACGTTCAGCGGAGTCAACTATCTGCTGCAGTATGCGATGCCAAATTTCTTCTTCCACACGACGACGGCCTACGCGATCCTGCGTCACAACGGCATCGAAGTAGGCAAAGGCGACTATATCGGCAAGATGGACTGATCTCGCGCTATCTCCCGGCGGCGGTCGTCGCCGCCGGCCACCGATAGTCCTTCAGTTGCTGGCGCAACGTGAGCTTCGACAGCTTGCCGGTCGCGGTGTGCGGCAGGCTGTCGACGAACACGACGTCGTCCGGCAGCCACCATTTGGCGAGCTTCCCGCGCAGGAAATCGAGCATCTGGTCGCGGCTCAATGCCTCGCCCTCCTTGCGCACGACCACCAGCAACGGCCGTTCGTCCCATTTCGGATGCGCGACACCGATCACCGCGGCCTCCGCGACAGCCGGATGCGCGATCGCAATGTTCTCGACGCCGATCGAGCTGATCCACTCGCCGCCCGATTTGATGACGTCCTTCGAGCGGTCGGTGATCTGCACGAAGCCGTCGGCGTCCAAGGTCGCGACGTCGCCGGTCGGAAACCAGCCGTCGCGCAGCACGTCGCCACCGTCGCCCTTGTAGTAGCCGGCGGCCACCCAAGGCCCTTGCACCATGAGGTCGCCGAAAGCGACGCCGTCGCGCGGAAGCTCTTTGCCTTCACTGTCGACGATCTTCAGATCGACGCCAAATCCCGGTCGCCCCTGCTTGGTGCGAAGCCTGCGCAACTCATCCGCAGGCAGTGCCAGGTGTTTAGCCTTGGGCTGATTCACGGTCGAGACGGGGCTCGTTTCCGTCATGCCCCAGGCGTGGATCACCTCGATGCCCAACGCGGCAAATTTGTCGATCATCGCCGGCGGACAGGCCGAGCCGCCGATGACTACGCGCTTCAAGGTGTTGAGCGCTGCCTTCTGCGTTTCCAGGTACTGCAATAACCCGAGCCACACCGTCGGCACACCGCTGGTGAGCGTGACCGCCTCCTGTTCGAACAGCTGGTACAGGCTCGCGCCGTCGAGCTGCGCGCCGGGGAGCACCAGCTTGGCTCCGACCATGCACGCCGCGTATGGCAACCCCCATGAAAAGACGTGGAACATCGGTGTGACCGGAAGCACCACGTCGCGCGACGAAACGGCGAGACTGTCGGCGAGGCTGATGCCGAACGTGTGCAGCAGGGTGGAGCGATGCGCGAACAGCACGCCCTTCGGGTTGCCGGTCGTGCCCGACGTGTAGCAAAGGGAGGCCGCGGTGTTCTCGTCGAAATGCGGCCACGTATAATCGTCGGTCTGCGCGGCGACCAGCTCCTCGTAGCACGAGAGCTGCAGCCCGGAAACCGACATGCGCGGCATGCGCTCGCGGTCGCACAGCGCAACCCATGCCCTGACGCCGCGGCAGCGCGGCGCGATCTTTTCGACCAGCGGCGCGAACGGGAGATCGAAGAATACGATCTCGTCCTCGGCGTGGTTGACGATGTACTCGATCTGCTCCTGGAACAGCCGCGGGTTGACAGTGTTGATCACGGCGCCGATGCCGGACACGGCGAAGTACAGCTCCAGATGCCGATGCGTGTTCCACGCCAGCGTCCCGACGCGCGACGACGGCCGCACGCCGAGGGCGAGCAGCGCCTTGGCAAGCTGGCGCGCGCGGCGGTGGGCATCGCGCCAGGTGTAGCGGTGAATTTCGTCCTCGGCGGGACGCGAGACGATCTCGACGTCGCCGTGATAACGGTCGGCGTGGCGGATCAGTGCCGAAACCAACAGCGGCATCTGCATCATGTTGCCGTTCATCGGAAACCTCTTTTGTCGAAGGCGCCGTCGGCGCGGCCGGGTGCCGTCCGGTTCCACCCCGGGTCGCGTACTCTATCAAAACGAAGGAACCGCATCCTCCGGTCGGAACCGGCGGCGGCCGCAGTGCGATAATGGCACGACTTCAAAGGACGGCGGGGGCGAGAGCATGCTGCTCGGTACGCTGGTCAGCGTTTGTGCGATTGCGGGATTGCTTTTCCTGCTGCTGGCGGTCAAACGCCTGCGACATCGCCGCTTCGGCGCCTGCGCGGTCCACGGAACCTCATCGCTGGTGCTGTTCCTGGCGGCAATCGCGGTCGGCCTCCTCGGCGCCAATCTGCTGACCTACCACCGGCTGACGCATGAGCAGCCGGCGCTCGAGGCACAATTCAAGCGCGCGGGCGACGAGCGCTACAAGGCGCTGCTAACCTACCCGTCGGGCGAGACGCAGGAGCTCGCCCTCTCCGGTGACGAATGGCAGGTCGATGCGCGCGTGCTCAAGTGGCGGCCGTTCGCCAATCTTCTCGGTTTCGATACCGCCTACCGTCTCGAGCGCATCAGCGGGCGCTACACCGACATCTCGCGCGAGCGCGACCGCGAACGCACCGTCTATGCACTGAACCCTCCCGATCGCGTCGACGTCTGGACGTTGTTGCGTGCCGGGCGGCACTACGTGCCCTGGGCCGACGCGCTGTACGGCAGCGCGGTGTACGTCCCGATGAGCGAGGGTGCGCGCTACGAGGTCGTCGTGTCGCAAAGCGGGCTGGTCGCTCGGCCGCTGAACGAGGCCGCGCGGCAGGCCGTCGGCGCCTGGAAGTAAAAATTCTCGACGTCGATGTCGCCGCTGCTGCGATGACTGTCCGATGCGCTTGTTCACCACGCCTTTCACCGATCTCTTCGCTGGGCTGCAGCGGTTGGCCGACGTTCTCGGCGTGCGCGCGCTGCCGCTGCTGCTCGTGGCGTGTGTGGCAGGCTGGTGGGCCTACGTGCCGCTGCACGAGCTGATGCATGCCTGGGGCGCAGAGCTCGGCGGCGGCACGGTCACCCGGCTCGACATCGACCCGATCTACGGCGCGCGGCTTTTGCAGCGCATCTTTCCCTACGTCCAGGTCGGCTCGGCCTACGCCGGGCAGCTCACCGGCTTCGACACGCATGGCAGCGACCTCGCGTATGCGCTGACGGTCTTTTTTCCGTTCGTGCTGAGCATCGCGATCGGCGTTCCGCTGCTCGTTCGCGCCACACGGGCGCCGGCACCGAGTATGGCGTCGACCGCATTGTTCGGCTTCGTGTTGCCTATGGCGTGGGCGCCGATACTTTCGATCGGCGGGGATTACTACGAGCTCGGCGCGATCGCCGTCTCGCGCGCTGCGGCGATGTTCGGCGTCGAAGGCCGGGACTGGCGCGGCGACGACGTCGTCGCGATCATCGGACGCAGGCTCGGCGGTGGCGCCTTTTCCTGGCCCGATCTGACCGGCATCGCGGCATCGTTGCTGCTGGGCATCGTCTTGGCGTTTGCCACTTACGCCGTCGGCAGAGGCGTCGCCTCGATGCTCGCACGCGGAACGCGGCCGCGCGCGCCCTAGGAGCGCCGGGCGAGCTCGCGGACTACAAGGCGCCCTGCGCCACCGGCGCGCTGCTGCGCCGCGCGACGTCCGCCGCCTGGTCGTCGCCGATCCTGCCGACGGCGAAATAAGTTGCCTCGGGGTGAGCGAAGTAAAAGCCCGACACCGATGCGGCCGGCAGCATCGCATAGTTTTCGGTCACCGACATGCCGATCTCGCCTGCACGCAGCAAGTCGAACAGCGGCGCCTTGACCGCGTGATCAGGACACGCCGGATAGCCGGGGGCCGGCCGGATGCCGCGATATTCCTCCCGGATCAGGCCGGCGGCGTCGAGGCGCTCGTCGCCGGCGTAACCCCAGTACTCGCGCCGCACCATCATATGCAGCCACTCGGCGAAGGCCTCGGCCAGGCGATCGGCCAACGCCTTCAGCATGATGGCGTTGTAGTCGTCCTTCGCCGCTTCGAACTCGGCGAGCTTTTTTTCGATGCCCAAACCTGCGGTGACGGCGAACGCCCCCAGGTAGTCGGCCACGCCGGAATCCTTCGGTGCGACGAAATCGGCGAGGCAGTAATTGGGCTTTCCCGCCGGCCGCTCGTTCTGCTGGCGCAGGTTGTACCACGTCAGCGCGACGCTCGTCCGCGCCTCGTCGGCGTAGAGCTCGATGTCGTCGCCGATCGAGTTCGCCGGCAGTAGCGCGATCACGCCGTTGGCGGTGAGCCAGCGACCTTCGACGATGCGCTTCAGCATCGCCCGGCCGTCGGCCAGCACGTTGCGCGCCGCTTCGCCGACGACCGGATCGTCGAGGATCGCCGGATACGGCCCCGACAGCTCCCAGGTCTGGAAGAACGGCCCCCAGTCGATGAATCTGGCGAGCTCGGCCAGGTCGGCACGGCGGATCTCGCGCCCACCGATCAGCGCCGGCCGCGGCGGCCGGTAATGTGGCCAGTCAAGGTGCAAGGCGTTGGCGCGGGCGGCGGCCAGCGACATCAGCGGCGGCCCTTTCTTGCCGGCGTGCTGAACGCGGATCTTTTCGTAGTCGGCCGCGACCTCGGCGACGTAGGGCTCCTTGAGCTCACCTGACAGGAGGTTGCTGGCGACGCCGACCGCGCGCGACGCGTCGGGCACGTAGACGGTGACGCCACCGTAGTTCGGCGCGATCTTGACCGCGGTGTGCACGCGCGAGGTGGTCGCGCCGCCGATCAACAGCGGCTGCGCCATGCCGAGCCGCTGCATCTCGTGCGCCACGTGCGCCATTTCCTCGAGCGAAGGCGTGATCAGCCCGGACAGGCCGACCAGATCGACGTTGCGCTCGCGCGCGACGTCGAGGATCTTTTGCGCCGGCACCATGACGCCCAGGTCGATGACATCGAAATTGTTGCACTGGAGGACGACGCCGACGATGTTCTTGCCGATGTCGTGGACATCGCCCTTGACCGTCGCCATCACGATCGTTCCTTTGGGCTTGCCGGCGTCACCCGACTTCGCCTTCTCCGCCTCGATGAACGGGATCAGGTGCCCGACCGCCTGCTTCATCACGCGTGCACTCTTGACAACCTGCGGCAGGAACATCTTCCCGGCGCCGAACAGATCGCCGACCACGTTCATCCCGGCCATCAGCGGCCCCTCGATCACCTGGATCGGCTTGCCGCCCTGCGCTTCGATCTTGCGCCGCGCCTCCTCGGTGTCGGCGACGATATAGGTCGTGATCCCCTTGACCAGGGCGTGCGAAAGGCGCGCTTCGACCTCAGCGTCGCGCCACGCCAGGTCCTCGACGACGTGCTTGCCGGTGGTCTTGTACGTCTCGGCGAAAGCGACCAGGCGCTCGGTCGGGCTTTCGCCGTCGGCGCGCTTGCGATTGAGCACGACGTCCTCGACGCGCTCGCGAAGCTCCGGATCGATGTCGTCGTACACGCCGAGCTGGCCGGCGTTGACGATGCCCATCGTCATGCCCGCCTTGATCGCGTGGTAGAGGAAAACCGTGTGGATCGCCTCGCGCACCGGATCGTTGCCGCGAAACGAAAAACTGACGTTGGACACGCCGCCCGACACCTTGGCATGCGGCAGATGCTGCTTGATCCAGCGCGTCGCGTTGATGAAGTCGACCGCGTAGTTGTTGTGCTCCTCGATGCCGGTCGCGATGGCGAAGATGTTCGGGTCGAAGACGATGTCTTCCGGCGGAAAATCGGCCTGCCGCGTCAGCAGCTCGTACGCCCGGCGGCAGATGTCGACCTTGCGCTCGAAGGTGTCGGCCTGGCCTTTTTCGTCGAAAGCCATGACGATGGCAGCGGCGCCGTAGCGCCGGACCAGCCGCGCCTGGCGCAGGAATTCGGCCTCGCCCTCCTTCATCGAAATCGAATTGACCACGGGCTTGCCCTGCACGCATTTGAGCCCCGCCTCGATGACGGTCCACTTGGACGAGTCGATCATCACCGGCACGCGCGCGATATCAGGCTCGCCGGCGATCAGATTCAGGAACCTGACCATCGCCGCCTTCGAATCGAGCATCGCCTCGTCCATGTTGACGTCGATCATCTGCGCGCCGTTCTGGACCTGCTGGCGCGCGACCTCGACCGCGCCCGCGTAGTCGCCGGCGAGGATCAGCTTGGCGAAAGCGCGCGAGCCGGTGACGTTGGTGCGCTCGCCGACGTTGACGAACAGCGCATCGTCGCCGATCGTCAGCGGCTCGAGGCCGGCCAGGCGCATCGCGCGGGGCATGGGAGAGGTTGGGTACCTGTTGTTCTCGTCCGTCCCCGCATCACCGGGAACATCGACATCACGCGGCCGCGTCGACGGTTTCCTCGACGGGGACCATGCGCGGCGGCAGATTCTTCACCGCCTCGGCGATCGCACGGATATGCGCCGGCGTGGTACCGCAGCAGCCGCCGACGATGTTGACGAAGCCGTTCGCCGCAAAATCGGCCAGGAGCGTCGCCGTCGTCGCCGGCGCTTCGTCGTACCCCGTGTCGCTCATCGGGTTCGGCAGGCCGGCGTTCGGATAGCAGGAGACGAATGTGTCGGCCACGCGTGAGAGCTCCTCGATATACGGGCGCATCAGCGCCGCACCCAGCGCGCAGTTCAAGCCCACAGCGAGCGGGCGCGCATGCCGCACCGAATTCCAGAACGCCTCGGTCGTCTGACCGGACAAGGTTCGTCCCGATGCGTCGGTGATCGTGCCCGACACGATGATCGGCAGGCGTTTCCCCCGACGCTCGAACGCCTCGTCGATCGCAAACAGCGCAGCCTTGGCATTGAGCGTGTCGAATACCGTCTCGACCAGCAACAGGTCGACCCCGCCGTCGATCAGGGCGTCGACCGCTTCGCCGTACGCCTCGACCAGCTCGTCGAAGCTCACGTTGCGAAAGCCCGGATCGTTGACGTCGGGCGAGATCGTCGCCGTCCGGTTGGTGGGCCCCAGCGCGCCCGCGACGAACCGCGGCTTGTCGGGCGTCCTTGCCGTCCAGGCGTCGGCGCGTTCGCGCGCGATCTTCGCCGCCGCGAGATTGATGTCGCGGACTTTCCCCTCCAGCCGGTAGTCGGATTGCGCGATGCGCGTCGCGTTGAAGGTGTTGGTCTCGATGATATCGGCGCCGGCCTCGAGGAAGGCGTCGTGGATCGCGGCAACGACCGCGGGCCGGGTCAGCACCAGGAGGTCGTTGTCGCCCTTCAGATCATGCGTATGGTCGCTGAGCCCGCACGCCGGCGGACCGCGAAAGTCGGCCTCGCCGAGCTTCTCAGCCTGGATCATCGTGCCCATCGCGCCGTCGAGGACGAGGATGCGTTCGCGCAGCAGCCGTTGCAGCAGCGCAGTCTTGTCGGTGGTTGTCATGGAGCCGCCAAAAAAACAAAACCCGTTCAGCTTGCCGCCGAGCGGGTTTCGGTCGAAAGCCGCTTTAGCTGGATTTGTATAGCGCCCGCAAGCTGCGGAGTCACCCCCGAATCAAATCGGCGCTGGCTTTAAGGTAAGGGTTGGGCGCACCGTTGTCAACTGCGCCGCGTGGCACGATTCGGGTAATATCTTCGCACCCGGTCCACCGATGGCGTCGATGCTCGACCCCGATATCCAGCGTCTGCTCGACACGGTCTTCAACGTCCCGGTCGGCGCGGAAGCGCCCGACATCGCGCAGTTGCGCGCCGCGGCGGAGGTCGCGCCGGTGCTCCTGGGCGGCGAGCCGGAGCCGGTAGCCTCGATCACCGATGCCTTCGCTCCCGGTGCAGGCGACCCCCCGCTGCCGGTGCGCGTTTATCGGCCTGCAGCGTCGGAACTCTTGCCGCTCCTCCTCTACGCGCATGGCGGCGGCTGGGTTACCGGCTCGCTGGATTCGCACGACCGGCTCTGCCGCATCCTCGCCAATCGATTGCGCGTCGTGCTGGTCTCCGTCGCCTATCGCTGTGCTCCCGAGCATGTCTATCCGGCCGCGCTCGACGATTTCGAAGCCGCCTGGCGCTGGGCCCGCGCCCAGGCGAAGACGCTCGGCGCCGACGGCATGCGCTTCGGCGTCGCCGGCGACAGCTCGGGCGGCAATCTCGCCGCTGCGCTGACTTTGCGCCTGCGCTCCGACGGCGCCGCTCAACCCAACCTGCAGCTGTTGCTCTATCCTGCGCTGGACGCGACCTGCTCGCGGCCATCGTATCGCGAGTTCACGGCAGGCTACAACCTTTCGGCGGTGCTGATGGCATGGTACTGGGACGCCTACCGCGCCGGAGCGGCGAAGGACGCCGTCGGACTGTCGCCGTTGGCGGCCGCCGATCTCTCGGGGCTGCCGCCGGCCGTGATTGCGGTGGCCGAATACGACGTGCTGCGCGACGAGGCGCTCGCTTACGCGGCCAGGCTCGAGGCAGCGGCAATAGGAGTACGCCTGATCCGCTGCACCGGCATGATCCACGGCTTCCTGCGCTGGACGGGCGCGGTGCCGGCGGCGCACCGCTGGATCGACGCCATCGTCGATGCGGGACGCGCCGCGCTGGACGGAGCCTAAAGCCGCTTGCGAACTCAGGAGCCGCGCCGGCAATTCCAACGCGCCGCGCCGGCCGCGCCGACGCCGAGCGACGGCGCGCTCCGCGCGGCGTTCGAGACGACGCCATCGCAGCGGGCGCCGAGCGCTGCGACTGCGTGGTACGCATCGCGCTTGCCGCGTGACGCCGGCACACTGCTGGATGCGATGACGGGCAGCGGAGGTCTGCTGGTCCCGCTGCTCGACGCGGGATTCAATGTGCACGGCGCCGACGCATCGGAAGCGGCGCTCGCGCGCTGCAGCGCACAGCTAACGTCGATCGGTCGAAGCACCCAATTGTTCCGGCAGAGCGTAACCGCGCTGAACCTGCCATTCCGCTACGGCGCCGCATTCATCGCCGGCGGCGCGTTCCAGTCCCTCACCGAGCGCGTCGCCGCGCTGGACGCGCTGCTGCGTGTCCGCGCGCATCTGATCGATCCCGGCCTGCTGCTGCTCGATCTGTTCGTGCCCGGCGAAGCCGCCCACCCACCAGGCGCGCCGGTGGTCGAGCTCTCCACGCTGGCGCTGGCCGATGGGTCGCAGATCGCCCGCCGCTCCGAAACCATGATCGACATGGCACGCCGGCGCAGCGTCGTCCGCAGTCGTTTCGAGCAGCGCGATCGCACCGGCGTGCTCGCACGCGAGGACGATGTGCGCGAGATTACGTGGTACGCGGAGGCCGAGATTGTCGCGCTCGTTGGCGACGCCGGCTATCACGATGTCCGCTTCGAGCCGCTGCCCTGGCGCGACGTCGCGCGAGCGCGGCATTTCGCCGTATCGGCAAGAAGCTAGCGCTTGCCCCGGGCCCGGTCGGCGCGCCAGCGCCGATAGCGGCGAAACACCTCCCCGGTCAACGCACGACCGCTTGCGAGGCCGAGCGTAATCTTCAGGTACTCGACAAAGCCGGGCAACGCAGCCAGCGCGGAGCGATCTCGCGTGCGCAAGCGATAGCGGAACCAGGGCCGGCCGAGATACGTCAGGCGACCGGGCATGCGGCCGAGCAGCGCGTAGGCGCTTCGATCGATGCGCCCGACCGAGGCGCGCCTGAGCTCGTTCAGCAGCGGGCGCGGGATGTCGGCGCCCCATCGTCGCTCGAGGTACGAAAGCGTGTCCTCCAGGTGTGGGGCGACATGCCAGCGTTGTGCCAGCATCGCGATTCTCGCCCATTCGATGCGTTCCGGCGCGCGACGCAGGATCGCCAGCGCGTCGGCGACCCAGCGTGCGGGCGCTACCGGCGACCAATGCGCGGCATGCGCACAGACGATGACGAGCAGATCGGTCGCACAAGGTGCCCGCGTGGTCACGTCATCGACGCTATAGGGCTCGGCCGCCTGCCAAGCAGGACTCTCGGCATCGGCGAAGCACGATTCCGGCAGCAAATGCCAGTGCAGATCGAAGTCAAGGCGATCCGGCGACTGGAAGCATGCGCTGTGATACGCATCCGGCAGCATTTCGGCCATCGGCTGCGTGCTGACCCATCCGGCACCGAGCAATATCCGAATGGCGTCGAGTGCCCGCCCGCGCGGCACCAGCACGTCGAAGTCGTTCATCGGCCGCAATCCGAGATCGCCGTAATAGGCGGCGCCGAGCACGCCTCCCTTCGACACCATCGTCGCTATGCCGGCGCGGCTGAACAGCGCCAGCAGGGTCGCCGCACGCGCTCGCAGCATACGGCCGTGATAGAGCGAGCGCCGGTAATAGCCGACGATCAGCGGCAGCATCGGGTCGTCGGGTGGAAGCAGGGCAACGCGCGGCTTGAGCAACGGGAGGATCCGCGCGCTGCCGTCGTCGACCGCATCCGGCCCCAGGGAGCCCAGTCGCGCCCGCCACGATCGCCAAGCCGCGGGTACCCCGGCTTCGCCGCCGACGGCGGCTTCGAGCAGATCTTCCTGTGCTTGCGTCGGCTGCCAGCCGCCGCCGATCATCGACGTTCGCTTTCGCCGTCCTTGCGCAACCGTTCGACGTTTCTTTTGGCGGCAAGCAGGTAGTCGCGACGATCGGCAGCCTGCAAACGCGTCGTGTTGTGACGATGCAGCCGCCGTTCGAGCAGTACCTCGGGAATGACGCGATAGCTCAGCCCGGCGCGGCGTGCCCGGTTGAACCAATCCACGCTTTCGGCAACGCCAAGGTCTTCGGCAAACGGACCGACCCGATCAAACGATGTGCGGCGGATCAGCATCGATCCGGGGACCCATCCCTCGAATGGACGCGGCTGCTGTGCCTCGAGCGCAACCCGCTCCGCCTGCGGCAGTTCCGGGCTTGCGAAGGCATGGACAAGGCACAGGACAAGATCGATCGCCGGATCGGCGTTCAACGCGGCCAGCTGAAGAGTCAGCTTGCGCGCGATCCAGCGGTCGTCAGCGTCGAGAAAGGCGACGAAGGCCGCCGTCGATCGCACGATTCCAGTGTTGCGCGCTGCGCCTGCCCCGCCGTTGTCACGGCGCGTGATCTCGACCGGTGCGCCGAACCTCGACGCAGCCTCGGCGGTGCCATCGGTCGAGCCGTCGTCGATGACGATGATTCGATTCGCGGCATGGTCCTGCGAAAGAACGCTCACCAGCGCCTCATCCAGATAACGCGCGGCGTTGAACGCCGGGACAACGACGTCGATCGCGCTCATCGTGTCTCATCCCGGTCGCGGCGACGTTTCAGCGACTCATGCAACGTGCGTGCCATCAGGTGCGTGAATCGCGGCGACATTCGTCGGGCACTGAGATTGGCGTCGTGAATGCGTCGGCGCACCAGGACTGCGTCGAGATGAAGATAGCGCTCGCCGCCGTCAATCGCACGAACCAGCCAGTCGGAATCGTCCAGCGGCACCTTGTCGGGGTCGAAAGCTCCCACCCGCAAGAACACTTCGTGGCGCAGCAGCAAGGTATTCGTGCCAAACCCGTGTTGCGGCACGGCCAGCGTGCGCGGGTCGCACCACGACGGCGGCCGCTCCATCGCCTCGCTCAGGAAATATTGCTGCGCGCAAACGACGAAGCCCAGCCTGGGATCCGCCTGCACCGCGTCAATCTGGCGCGCGAACCGGTCGACGTCCTGGATATCGTCCTGGTCGACGAATGCGATCACGTCACCGCTCGCGAGGGCAGCGCCGGCATTGCGCGCGGTCGCACAGCCCGAATTGGCCTGGCTGATGACCTGAAAATCCGGGTATCGCGCGAGTATCGCCGGGCTATCGTCGGTCGATCCGTCGTCGACCGCGATGAGCTCGTCAGCCGGCCGGGTCTGAGCGAGCACGCTCTCGATCGCCGCGGCCAGATACGACGCGCCGTTGAACACGGGCAGCACGACGCTCAGGCGCATCATGCGGCCGCCGCCACGCCGACGATCGCTCCATCGCGAAGCAAGCGTACGAATGCGCCGGCGACGTCGTGCGGATCGCCGGAAAGCTCGGCACGCAAACACGGCACCGACCGGCACAGCGCCGCGATTCGCTCGAACGCCGTCGCGCCGGCCAGTGGAAACAGCAGAATCGAGCTCGGCGCAAGCGCGCGCAGTATCTCCGCCGCGCTCGCGGCCACAATACGCGTCGAGCTGCGCTGCGTAATGACCGGAAGCACGATCGCCCGAAGCGGAAAGGACGGCAGAACCCGCTGCGGCGCGGCCTCGTGCATGAACATCATCGGTTTTTCGTCGCCGCGTTCGAGATTGCGAAAGTGGCGGCGGTAGGTACTGTGCGCGCCGAGGCTTTCGCGCACCACTTTAGCCGTCGAATAGGCCATGTGTACGGTGGGCGGTGCGCCCGCGGAGACGAGCACATAGTCGTCGCTGGTAAACCCCAACCCGAATTCCTGGCAGGCCAGCGCGGTCGTGGATTTGCCGCTGCCGCTGGGGCCAGCGATCAGCACGCCGCCCTCGGCCGTGCCGACCGCGGCGCTGTGCAGCAGCACGCCGCCGCGGGAAAGCATCCACCACTGCAGCAGGTGCCGCAGTGGCGCGGCGAATTCGTAGTACGGCAACGCGGTCGAATCGCGCAGCCAGCAATAGGCTCGCCGCCGCGACGCGTCGAGCAAGGAAAAGACACCGGCATCGGGCTGAAAAAACGCCTGCGCTCCGGAGGCAGAGACGGCGCCGAGCCCTCCTGCCTGCGCAACACGGCGACGTGTTATCGCGGTATCCGGAAGCGTCAGCTTGTCGGTCGCGCCATCGAAGATAAAGACCTCGAGCGCGACCGCTCCCTCGTCGTCGCTCGCCCGCATCGGGGCGAGCGCCTCCAGCAACGCCGCGGCGCGATCGCCGGCGCGAATCGCAACGAGATCGCCGGCGACGCGATAGATGCGCGGCGCAGCGGGAAGCCGCGCGATCGCGCCGTCGAGTGTGGCGGCAAGGAGCGCGAGCTCCGACACCCCGTCCACCGCACCGCTCATGCGTTCTCGCTGTCGTCCGCGCTACGCGAAGGCCAACCGAAATCCCCGACTTCGTGCACCGGGTCGATGAGGAGCAGCGCCTGCATGTCGTCGTAACGCTCGAAACCGAATCCCGGGTAGGCCATCGCAGGCCATTGATCGATCGCGTCGACCGGCCCAGCGGCCGCACCGTCCTGCAGCGGGCGCAGAATTGCCTCGTCGGCCAGCTGCTTGACGAACGTATCGACGTCGCGTTCGACCGACGCGGCGTCAGCGCCGTAGTGCCGTGCTACCCGGTCGCTGATGTCGCGTTGCGTCGCGCCGCCGACCAGCATGGGCCATACGGCGGCGCCCGCGCCGGTGACGCTGTAATAGACGCCGGTGTCGAGATTGATGACCATGACCTCGCCGTCGATGACTTCGCCGACGACCGGAGGTTGGTTCAGCGCATAGCGTGCAACGGATTGCGGGTCGGTCATGGCGGGAAACAGAAGTTGCCGGTCGCACATGATATCCGGAGGTGGCGCCGATGCATATTCCCTGCTGGTGCAATAGCTCACGGCGCCGCCGCCGAAGGACCGACGGGCGCGACGAATCGGATGAGAAGGTCTACCAGCTCCCCGAGCTGCCGCCGCCGCCGGAGCTGCCGCCCCCGCCCGAAAAGCCTCCGCCACCGCCGGACGAGAACCCGCCCGACGAGCCGCCCCCGGAGCTCATCATGAATCCGCCGATGCTAGCGTGACCCTTGGTCTTCAATTCGCTGGCCGCTTTCAGATACCACGGTTGCCGCGACAGGATGAGCTTTGCGATCGGATAGGCGACGACATAGGTGCCGAGCAGCCACAGCGTGCCGCGCGCGCCGACGATAATGAGCGGAAACATCGCCCAGAACGGAATCAGGAAGACATAAAGGAACCAACCGACGCCCGGCGTCATCACGCCGACCACGGTGAAGATCCCGATGATGCCGAAAATGAATGCGCCCAGCAGGATACGCATCGGCCAGGACAGCTCGGGGCCGTCGATCTGCATCAGCGGCTTGGCGCCTGCCGGTTTCGCCGCCGCAGCACTTGCCGGCGCCGTATCGGCGCGACCCTCGAGCGTCGCAATGATCGCGTTGACGCCGTCGCTTATTCCGCGGTCGTAGTTGCCCTCCTTGAAACGAGGCGTCATCCGGTCGCGGATGATGCGGCTGGCCGCGACGTCGGTCAGCGTGCCTTCGAGGCCGTAGCCGACTTCAATGCGCATTTTGCGATCGTTCGGCGCGACGATGACCAGCACGCCGTTGTCTTTGCCCTTTTGTCCCAGCTTCCAGGCTTCGAAGACGCGGGTCGCGTACTGCTCTATCGCTTCGTCGCCTATCGTCGGGACCGTAAGCACCGCGATCTGGTCACCGCTGGCGTCTTCGCGCGCCTTAAGCGTGGCGGTGAGCTGATCGCGCGTCGCCGGCGCGAGGATCTCGGCGTTGTCGACGACGCGTCCGGTGAGATAAGGCACGTCGGCCGCAAACGCAGTTGCCGCCGCAAACCACGCGGCGAGCATGATCCAGGCGAGTGATCGCATCGCCCTCATCGCGCGCCCGTTTCCTGAATCGGCCGGTCGGGAAGCTCGTTGCCGTCGGCCGCGGCGGCCATGCCCTTGGCGAGCAACATCGCCTGCACGCGGGCGACACCCTGCTGCAACGCGCCGAAACAACGGCGCTCGCGCAACAGCGGCGTCATCGCGTCTATCACAGCGCGCCAGTCGGCCGCGTCGAAGCGGGCGTGCAGACCGACGTCGGGCAGGATTTCGACCTTGCGCTCGAACAGGCTCACCAGCAGCAGGATGCCGTTGCGCTCGCGCGTGGCGAACAATTCGCGGCGCAGAAAAAACGCCTGCGCGTAATGACGGACCTCGAGATCGCGGCGCGTCGCGCGCAGGAACAGCCGTGCGTAAGGCGGTGCGACGACGGCGAGGATCGCGCTGGCCGCCCCTGCGCCGAGGATCGCGACGGCGAAGATCAGCGCGTCCTCGGCATCGGTCCAGCGCGGGCACAGCGCGGCGGCGATGACGAGTGCGAGGCCGGCCAGCGCGGCCGCGAGCGCGAATGCCTTCCACGGCAGCTCGACGTAGCTGTCGGCCTTGCCGATGACAGCGGTGACGAGCTGGACGCCGGTTTGTGCCTCGAGGTGGGCGATTTCCTTCTCGAGCGCGGCCGATTCACCCGGATCGAGAAACGAGTGCCGTCGCATCGCGCCCGCCGACTCAGCCGCTGCTCGCGTCGGCGTCGTCCAGCCGCAGCGACAGGTAGACGACCCCGGGAAGCGGATTGGCGTAATACGGTGCGCAACGACGAAATCCCACCGCTTCGTACAGCGCACGCGCGGCGCTCATCCAATTCAGCGTGTCGAGCTTTAGCTCTTCGTAGCCTATCGCGCGGGCTTCGGCGAGGACTGCGGCGACCAGCCGCCCGCCCCAGCCTTCGCCGCGGCGCGCGGGCTGGACATAGAGTCGCTTGATTTCGCCGACCGCCGCTTGGGCGAGCGGTCGCAACGCGATGCACGCGAACGCATCCGCTTCGTGCCCCGCGAGCAAAAGCCGTCCCCGCGGTGGTGCGTAGGCGCCGGGCAGCGTGCGCAATTCCTCGTCGAAGCCCTGAAAGCACAGATCGACGTTGAGCCAGTCCGCGTATTCGGCGAACAGCGCGCGGGCGAGCTCGAGGTCGGTCGCCGTCGCCGCCTCGCGGATCGACAGCGCGCCCGCTGCCGGCGGATGGCTCAAGCTGGCTTGTCGCACGCGCCGATCTTGGTATCGCTGCCCGGGAATTCGCCTTGCAATTCCTTGAGGCGTGCCATCGCCTGGGCCGTGGGATCGCGCACGATCAGCACCGTTTGCTGTACCGACTGCGTTCGCGGTTCGAGCTTCGCATTGGTCAATCCCTGCGCCTGCAGCGCAGCGAGGCGGGCGCGAGCCGCGTCTTCGCCGCGAAACACACCCAGCGAAATCGCATTGCGCTGGGGTCCGGTTTCAATGACCGAGACATCCTTGATCCCTTTGCCCTTGAGCTCGGCTAGGCGCTGGTCGGCGGCGGCGCGGTTGGCGACCGGTGGCAGAAAGACCCAGTAGCTGGCGATGACCTCGATTTTTTTCTGGCTCATCAGCCGCGAAAGATCCAGCGGCTCGAGGCTGGCCAGTGCGCGAATGCGATCGGTGTCCGACAGCGGACCCCATTCGACGCAAACGTCGGCGAGCGACGCGGCCTTGGCCGGGCCGAGTGCTGCCACCTCCTGGGGCGTAAGCAGCTTGATCTTGTCCGGCTGGAACTGCTGCGAAAGCCGAGCGCCCTCGCCGCTGCCGAGACTGTCGAGCTTGATATAACCGAACAGGCTCAGGTTGGCGAGCAACAGCAGAAATACCAGCGTTCTCATCGGATCCTTGCCAGGCTCGACGCCGGCGCGATGCGGCGATTATCCACGACCGGCACGGCGGCCGGAAGCCCGCGGGCGGCAGCGACGGACGCGGCCTTCGTCACGGTCGCCGCAGCGAGACCTCGCCGGTGACAAAGCGCAGGCGCCGCCCGCCGTGGTCGAGGACCAGCGCGCCGCTGGCGTCGACGCCGACGACATCGCCCGATGCGGTGCTGCCGTCGGGCAACACGATCTTGGCCGCCTTGCCGCGGAACGCATTGCGCCGCTGCCATTCGGGGATCAACGGAGCGAAGCCCTCGACCGCGTAACGATCCAGCATCGCCGTCAGTTCCCGTACCAGCACGGCGAGCAGCAGGTTGCGATCGATGACCCGTCCCCGGGCGACTGTCGCGAGATCGGTGACCGGCTGGGCGATAGCGCGCCGCGCAGCGGGCGGCAGCCGCACGTTGATCCCGACGCCGATCACCGCCAGCGAGGGCCCGAGCGCGTCGCCGGAAAGCTCGATCAGGATGCCACCGAACTTGCAATAACGATGGATCAGATCGTTCGGCCATTTGAGTTCGACGCCGCTGATGCCTGCAATCTCCAGAGCGCGCGCCAGTGCCACGCCGACGGCGAGCGAGAGGCCCGCGAGGAAGCCCGCCCCCTGCTCGAATCGCCAGCCGAGCGAAAAGGTCAGGCTGCCGCCGGCTACCGCGGTCCAGCCGCGGCCACGGCGGCCGCGTCCCGCCGTCTGCCATTCGGCGATCAGCAGCCGCCGGTGCACGTCTTCGCGCGCGGCGCGGCGGTTGAGCTCGCTGTTGGTCGAATCGACCGTGTCGACCACGTCGATCTTCAATGCCTTGGCCGTCGCGCCGAGCGCCGCGACAATGGCGTCGCGCTCGAGAAACGGGACCGGATCGTGCAGGCGATAGCCCTGGCCGCGGATGCGCTCCAGCTTGAGTCCGGCGGTGTCGGCTTCCTTGAGCACCTGCGACACCCGGGCGCGCGACATCCCGACCGCGCTCGCCAGCGCCTCGCCGGAGTGGATTTCGCCGTCGGCAAGACGGCGCAGCAGTCGGAAGCCCAGAGGAGTTAGCACGGTTTGATGTCAGCGCGAGTTTCCCGGGCCGGCGCGCAAAGCGCCGGCCCGATTCAGCCTTTGAGCACGCCGCGCCGGATCTGGTCCTGTTCGATCGACTCGAACAGTGCGCGGAAATTGCCTTCGCCGAAGCCCTCGTTCCCTTTGCGCTGAATGATCTCGAAAAAAATCGGACCGATGACGGTCGTCGTGAAGATTTGAAGCAGCATCTCATTTTTAGCCGGGGCGCCATCGAGAAGGATGCGCTCCTTCTTCAGGCGGGCCGTGTCTTCCTGGTGCCCTGGAAGCCGGGCCGCCAGCGCCTCGTAGTAGGTGTCCGGCGTATCCTGAAACGCCACGCCGCGCCGGCGCAGCGTATGCACGGTGTCGTAGATGTCACCGGTGCCGAGAGCGATGTGCTGAATGCCCTCGCCGTGGTAGGCGACCAGGTATTCCTGGATCTGGCTCTTGTCGTCGGAGCTCTCGTTGATCGGGATGCGGATCTTGCCGCAGGGACTCGTCATCGCTTTGCTTTTGAGGCCCGTCAGCTTGCCCTCGATGTCGAAATAGCGGATTTCGCGGAAATTGAACAAGCGTTCGTAGAAGCTCGCCCATTCGTCCATCCGGCCGCGATGGACATTGTGCGTCAGATGATCGATCGTCACGAGTCCCGCGCCCTGCGGACGCTGCTCGACGCCGGCGATCGGCACGAAATCGATGTCGTAGATCGACACGCCGGCACCGTCGACCGGATAGCGGTCGACCAGATAGATCAGCGAATCGCCGATGCCCTTGATCGCCGGGATGCTGAGCTCCATCGGTCCCGGATGCGCCTCGACGCCCCACGCACCCTGCTCGATCAGCTTGGCATACGCGCGGCCGGCATCCTTGACACGAAACGCCATCGCGCAAATCGACGGGCCGTGCACGCGGGCGAATCCCTGCGCGAAGCTGCCCGGCTCGGCATTGACGATGAAGTTGACGTCGCCCTGCCGGTACAGCAGCACGTTTTTCGAGCGGTGCTTGGCGATTGCCGAAAACCCCATCTGCTCGAACAGACGGCCGAGCGCCGCCGGATCGGGCGCCGCGTATTCGACGAACTCGAAACCGTCGGTGCCAAGCGGATTTTCCCAGAGGGAAGAAACAGACATGACTCGATTTTCTCCTGCCAAACCGCCGGAATCCAAGCATACCGCTGCGGGACGCCGTGTGCATCCGCGCGAATCCCCTCTGCGTCAGTTCCGATTACCGCCCGACGATCTTGACGCCGGCGAGCTTTTCCTGCGCCTCGATCAGCGACGCGACGTACTTGTCCCCGAAACCGAGCATGTTGGCGTTGACCAGGCTCTGGTGCACGGCCTCGCCGACGATCGCCGGCGACGGCAGCGACTCGACCATATGGGTGTAATAGCGAAGGTCCTTCATCGCGTTGACCAGCGTGAACTTGAGGCCCGACAGATCGCCGCTTTCGAGCATCTTGCCAGCGGTCAATTGGAAGATGCCGGAGTTCACCGCGCCGGCCGAGATGATCTCGTGCAGCTTCTTGATCGATACGCCGGATTTTGCGCAGGCGGCACAGGCTTCGGCGGTCGCCGTCGCGATCGCCATCGCCATGAAGTTGTTGATGAGCTTCAGCATGTGGCCGTGCCCCGGTCCGCCGACGTGAATGACGTTTTCGCAGTACGCGGACAGCACCGGCTTCAACTGCGCGAACGTCGCCTCATCGGCGCCGACCATCGTGTTCAGCCGCCCCTCTTCGGCTTCCTTGGGCGTACGCGCCAGCGGCGCATCGACATAGCGCGTACCCTTCGCCGCCAGATCTTCGCGTATCTTCGCGGTCGACGAAGGCTCCGCGGTCGAGGTGTCGACGACGATCAGGCCGTCGCGTGCCGCCGCCAGGATACCGTCAGGCCCGTAGACGATCTCCTCGATCTGCGGCGAGCCGGTCACGCACAGGATCACGATGTCGGACGCGCGCGCGAGCTCGGCGTTGGTCTCGACCTCCTTGGCGCCAGCCGCGAGTATGTCCTCGGCAGGCTTGCGATTCCGGTGCACGCGCACCGTCAGCGGAAAGCCCTTGGCGATGAGGTTCTTCGCGATACCGTGTCCCATCAGACCGAGGCCGATGAAACCGATGCGGGTTGCGGTCGTGCTCATGATGCGTCGCTCATGTCGTTTTTCCTTCGGGAGTGGACGGCGGACTAGCGCCGAACTGGTAAGGCGGTCAGGCCAATTCTAGTCGATCGGGTGCGTTCAGTCGACCGCGGCGGGCTCGGCCGGTCCCAGGCTCGCACGCCAGCGCTCGTACCAGGTGAGCACGACGCCGCTGCCGGCGATCACGATCATGCCGGCCAGCGCCCAGCCGTCGGGAAAGGTCCCGAACAAGGCCCAGGCGGCGACCGTCGAGAAAACGAGTTGGACATAGGTGAACGGTGCGATCGCCGACGCCGCGGCGAGGCGGAATGCCCGCGTGAACAGCCAGTGGCCGACCGATCCCATGACGCCGATGCCGAGGAAAAGGGCCAGGTCGGACGTCGGATACCAGGCGTCGTCGTGCTGAAACGCAACGACGATCGACATCAGCACCGCGCCGCACAGGCAGGGATAGAACAGCAGCACCCGCAAGTCCTCGCCGGCGAGCTTCCGGGTCAGGATCTGATAGCCGGCGTACGCTGCCGCCGCGGCCAGCGCGAACAAGGACGCGCTGTCGAGAATGCCCATGCCCGGACGCACGATCAGCAGCATGCCGACGAAGCCCGCGCCAGCGAAGCCCCAGCGCGGCAAAGTGATGCGCTCCTGCAGCAGCCATCCGGCAAGCAAGGTCACCAGGATCGGGCTCGTGTAGTTGAGCGCTGTCGCCTCGGCCAGCGGCAGGTACTTGACCGCGGTGAAAAAGCACAGCGACGACGCAATCAGCACGACGCCACGCACCAGATGCAAACTCGGATGCGCCGTGCGCACCAGATTCCAGCGCATCGTCGGTGCCAGCACCGCAAACATCAGCAGCGCCTGTACGCCCCAGCGCGCCCAGACGAGCAGCGGCACCGGATAGCGCTGGCTCAGGTGCTTGACGGTGACGTCGATGCTGGTGAAGCAGGCGCACGCGGCAACGATCAGCGCGATGGCCGCGATCGGCATGTGCGCGGGTCGGGTCACTCGCCATTTTAGCCGGCGCGGTGTCGTCCCGCCAGCCGCGCCGCGTCGCCCTGCCGCGGGTAAAAACGTCGATAATGCTGCTGCGGACCGGGGCTAAATGGCGCCTGGTAACGATAAATTCCAGGAGAAAACATGGTTGCCAGACATTCGGGCTTGTTCGCCGCCGCCCTGCTCGTCCCGGCTCTGTGGTTCGCCGCCGGCGTGGCCGGCGCGCAGGTCCAGGGGACCGCCCAGCGCAGCCGGGTCGTCATCCAGGTGAGCGATGTGGAACCCGCCAAGTGGAACCTCGCGCTCAATAATGCGCGCAACATCCAGACCGACGTGGGCGCCGCCAACGTCGACATCGAAATCGTCGCGTACGGACCCGGCATCGGCATGCTGAAGTCCGACTCGGTCGTCGGCAATCGCATCGACGAAGCCGGAAAAGCCGGCGTCAAGGTCGTTGCCTGCGAGAACACGATGCGGGGACAGAAGCTGACCCAAGCCGACATGCTGAGCGGCATCGGCTATGTGCCCTCCGGCGTGGTCGAGTTGATGCAGCGCCAGCAGCAAGGGTGGGCCTACATCCGGCCCTGATCGACCCGCCGGCGACGCGGCGGCGTTCCCGCAACGCCCAAGTCCCAGAACAATCCGGTCATGATCTCGAGCCCTTCGCGGGCCACGGCGCAGAGCATGTGCTCGTTCGGTGCGTGCTGCGAGCAAGCCGGATAGGAGTGCGGGACCCAGATCGTCGGCAAGCCGAGCACATCGGCGAAGCAATCGTTGGGCAGTGCACCGCCCAGGTTGGGCAGGATGACCGGCGGCGCGCCGACGGTCGCCGCGACCGATTCGCTCGCCCAGCGCACCCACGGGTCCTCGGGATCGAGCCGGGTGGCCTCCATCGGCTCCATCGATGCCTGCCGCACGTCGACCATCGTCAAGCCCTGCGCGTCGAGGTGCGCCCGCACCGCCGGAACGAACGTCCGCCAGTCGCAGCCGGCGACGAAGCGAAGTTGCAGGTGCGCGCTTGCGCGCGGCGGGATCGCGTTCACGGGCCGGTCGGGATTGCCGGTGCGAAAGGCCAGAACCTCGAGCGCGTTCCAGCCGAACACACGCTCGGCCGGGGTCAGCGCAGGCTCGCCCCAATCCCGATCGATCGCCGGGCCGCCGGGCTCGCCCGGCTCGATTCCGGCCAACGCCGCCTTGACCGAGGCGGGAATCGGCGGCGGCCGCAAGGCGTCGACCAGGATGCGGCCGCGCGCGTCGACCACCGCGGCAATCGCATTAGCCAGGATCGTTCCGGGGTTGGCGAGCAAGCCTCCCCAGTTGCCCGAATGATGCGCGCCGTCGCGCAAGCTGACATCGAGATCGAAATTGAATGCGCCGCGCGAACCCAGAAAAATTGTCGGCGAGGCCGCGGTGAGGCGCGGGCCGTCCGACGCGATCAGCACATCGGCGGACAGCGATTCCGCGCGACGCTCGCAGGTCAGGTGCAGCCCCGGCGACCCGATCTCCTCGCCCATTTCGAGCAGCAGTTTGGCATTGAAGCCGAGCCGGCCGCGGCAGGCCAGGATCCGACCGAGTGCAGCTAGGTTGATCGTGTGCTGGCCTTTGTTGTCCGCCGTGCCGCGGCCATACCACTTGCCGTTAGCGACCGACAGCTGCCAGGGCGAGCGTCCGTCGGTCCATTGCTGGTCGTAGCCCGCGACGACGTCACCGTGGCCGTAGATCAGCACCGTCGGAAACGCATCGTCCTCGCGTCGTTCGGCGAACAACAGCGGCGGCGCGCCGGGCACCGGATTCGGCCAGATCGCCCACTCGAATCCGCAGCGCGCGACACAGGGACCGATGTCCTCGGTGAGATAGCTCTCAAGTGTTGCAGCGCGGGCCGGATCCTGGCTTTCGGTCCGGAACGCGACCCGGCGCCGCAATTCGTCAAGCAGAGCGCCGGTGTCGAACCATGTCGCTGCTGCGGCGATCGCTGCGGCTCTGGGACTGGACATGGATGGGTTCAGATTGGTTTCAAGCAGCCGCGCCGCGGGCGCTCGGGATTGGAGCGGGTGAAGGGAATCGAACCCTCGTCGTAAGCTTGGGAAGCTTCTGCTCTACCATTGAGCTACACCCGCATCTTGCTCGCCGGATTATAGCGAACGGCTCCGCCGGCGGCGGTAGGCTGCACGCCGCCAACGGCGTCTGTTACAGGATGTGTCGACGTCGCCCCGGCACCCGGCAATTGCGCGACAATATGCGGCTGCCCGGCGCACGCCCCTGAGCGTCCGGGCGATAGATGCGGCATTGGAGCCCGTCGCGAGCGCAGCACCAAGCTCGCCGAGGCGATGCCCGAGACTCCGCTCAACATGCCAAGACGAAAGAAGTTTCTCGCGATAGTCGCAGCGCTGGCCGCGCTGGCGGTGGCCGTCGGCGTGGTCGCGCAATACGACAAGGAATCCCGAGCCGCCGTCCGGAAGGCGCCGCCCGCGGTCCCGGTCACCATCGCCCTGGTAATTACGAAGACCATTCCGGTACGGCTGTACGCGATCGGCAATGTCGAGCCGTTTACGACGGTGGCGATCAAGGCGCGCGTCGATGGACAGATCGACAGCGTGCATTTCAACGACGGCGACGAGGTCCGCCAGGGGCAGCTTCTGTTCGAGATAGATCCGCGGCCGTTCGCCGCCGCGCTGCAGCAAGTGCAGGCGAACGTGCTCCGCGACCGGGCACTGCTCGACCGCGCCGCAGACCAGGAGAAGCGCTACAAGGACCTGCTGGACAGGAAATTCATCTCGCCCGACGCCTATGGCCAGGTGAAGACCAACATGGAGAGCGCCGCGGCTACGCTCCGCGGCGACGAAGCTGCGGTCGCCAGCGCCAGGTTGCAGCTCGACTATTGCTCGATCCGATCGCCGGTCACCGGTTATGCCGGAAAGATCGCGATCCAGCGCGGCAACCTGGTCAAGGCCAACGACACCAATCCGCTGGTGACCATCAACCAGGTGGTCCCGATCTACGTCTCGTTTTCAGTGCCTGAAAAGAGCCTGAGCGACGTGCGCCTGCATCAGGCCAAGGGCGACCTCGGCGTGCAGGCAACCGTTGCCCACGTCCCGACGCCGATCGACGGCAAGCTGATCTTCATCGACAACAGCGCCGACCTCACGACCGGGACGATCAAGCTCAAGGCGACGTTTTCCAACAGGGATAAAACGATGTGGCCCGGGCAGTTCGTCAATGTCGCGCTGACACTCTCCGAGCAGCAGAATGCGATCGTAACGCCCGCGGTATCGGTGCAGAACGGCCCCAACGGGCAATACGTGTTCGTCGTCAAACCCGATAAGACGGTCGAAATGCGCCCGATCAAGGTCATGCGCACCGAAGGGGACGATACGGTCGTCGCCAGCGGGCTGAAAGCCGGTGAGCAGGTCGTCACCGTCGGTCAGCTCCGACTCGCGCCTGGCGCCCGGGTTGACGCGGCCAATGCGCCGCCGGCAACGTGAACATCGCCGCCCTCTTCGTCCGGCGGCCGGTCATGACCTTGCTGATCATGATCGGCATTCTGATCTTCGGGCTGGCCGGCTACCGGCTGTTGCCGGTCAATTCGCTGCCCAACGTCGATTTCCCGACCATACAGGTGTCGGCAAGCCTGCCCGGTGCGAGCCCGGATACGATGGCCTCGGCGGTGGCGACGCCGCTCGAAAAACAATTGTCGACCATCGCAGGCATCGACTCGATGACTTCGACCTCGACCAGCGGCACCACCTCGATCACGCTGCAATTCTCGCTCGAGCGAAATATCGACGCCGCCGCCCAGGACGTCCAGTCGGCGATCTCCGCGGCCGCGCGATCGCTACCTACCGGCATGCCGACGCCGCCGACGCTGCGCAAAGTAAACCCGGCTGACTTCTCGATACTGCTGCTCGCGCTCACCTCGGAGACACAGCCGCTGTCGGTCGTCGACGACTACGGCGAGAACAACCTCGCCCAGCGCATCTCGACGGTCAACGGCGTCGCGCAGGTGCAGGTATTCGGGTCGCAAAAGTACGCCGTGCGTGTACAACTCGATCCGAATGCACTGGCGACGCGAGGCATCGCGCTCACCGACGTCGAGCAGGCGATCGGCAATGCCAACGTGAACCTCCCGACCGGCTCGCTTTCCGGCCGCGATCGCGCCACTTCGGTGATGGCAACCGGGCAGCTGCAGGACGCCGCGACGTACGCGTCGCTTATCGTCGCCTACCGCAACGGCGCGCCGGTGCGGCTCGATCAGATCGGCCGGGTGCTCGACAGCGTGCAGAACGACAAGATCGCGGCCTGGTACAACGGCACGCGGGGCGTCGTTCTCGCCGTCCAGAGGCAGCCGGGCACCAACACCATCGAAGTGGTGGATGGAATCAAGCGGGTTTTGCCGGCGTTCCAGTCGCAGCTGCCGCCGTCGATCAAGCTCGGGGTGTTGTACGACCGCTCGCAGTCGATTCGCGAATCGGTGCGCGACGTGCAGATGACGCTGATCCTGGCGCTCGGCCTGGTGGTCGGCGTGATATTCGTCTTCCTGCGCAGCGCCCGCGCGACGCTGATCCCGAGCCTCGCGCTGCCGATGGCGATCATCGGCACCTTCGCGCTGATGTACGTGTTCGGGTACAACCTCGACAACCTTTCGCTGATGGCGCTCACCCTGTGCGTCGGCTTCGTGGTCGACGACGCGATCGTGATGCTGGAGAACATCACGCGGCACATGGAGATGGGCAAGCCGCGCCTGCAGGCGACGCTGGACGGCTCGCGGGAGATCAACTTCACCATTGTGTCGATGACGCTGTCGCTTGTGGCAGTGTTCATCCCGGTGCTGTTCATGGGCGGCATCGTCGGCCGGCTGCTGCACGAATTCGCCGTCACGATCATTGTCGCGGTGCTGCTTTCGGGCTTCGTATCGCTGACGCTGACGCCGCTGTTGTGCAGCCGGATGCTCAAAGCCGAGCGGGAAGAAACCCACGGGCGGATCTATGCGTTCGCCGGCCGCATGTTCGATTACCTGCTGGCGGGATACCGCAGGACGCTGACCGCCGTGCTCGCCCATCGCCGGCTGTCGATGCTCGGCTTCGCCGCGCTGTTCGTCGCGACCGGAGTGCTTTTCGTCTACATGCCGAAGGGCTTCCTGCCCAGCGACGACGTCGGGCAGCTGTTCGTCTTCACCGAAGCGGAGCAGGATGTCTCGTTCGACGCCATGTCCAAGCTGCAGCGGCAGGTGGCGGACATCGTCCGCGGCAATTCACATGTCGAGAGCGTCATGTCGTTCGTCGGTGGCGGCGGCTCGGCCTCGTCGCTCAACAACGGCCGGATGTTCGTCACGCTGAAGCCCCACAGCGAACGCCCGACGGCCGACGTCGTGCTGCAGGAGCTGCGGCCGGCGATCGCAACGGTCCCGGGCATCAAGGCCTTCGTGCAGAACGTGCCCGCGATCCGCATAGGACAGCTGACCAAGAGCCTTTACCAGTACACGCTGCAGGCGACCGACACCGGCGAGCTCTATGAATGGGCGCCCAAGGTCGACGCGAAGCTCAAGACGCTGCCCGGGCTCGTCGACGTAACGACCGACCTGCAGATCACCCAGCCGCAAGTCACCGTGGACATCGACCGCAACCGCGCCTCCGCGCTGGGCGTCTCCGCGCAATCGATCGAAAACACGCTCTACGACGCCTACGGCTCCCGCCAGGTGTCGACGATCTACGCGCCGACCGATCAATACTGGGTCGTCATGGAGCTGCAGCCGCGCTTCCAGGCCGACCCTTCGGCGCTGTCACTGCTGTACGTTCGCTCGGACAGCGGCGCGCTGGTGCCGCTCAACTCGGTGGCGTCGCTCAGGCCGACGATCGGGCCGCTGGCGATCACGCACCTCGGCCAGCTTCCGTCGGTCACGATCTCCTTCGATCTCACGCCCGGCGTAGCGCTTTCGCAGGCGATCGCCGAGATCCAGGCGGCCACTGCGGAAATGCGGCTTCCGCCGACGATCAACGGCACCTTCCAGGGCAATGCGCAGGCTTTCCAATCGTCGCTGGCCGGCATGGGTGTCCTGCTCGCGCTCGCAATATTCGTCATCTACTTGGTGCTCGGAATTCTGTACGAGAGTTTCATCCACCCGGTGACTATTCTCTCGGGGCTTCCGACCGCCGCCTTCGGCGCGCTGCTGACCCTCTGGCTTTTCCGCATCGATCTCAACATGTATGGCTTCGTCGGCATGATCATGCTGGTCGGCATCGTCAAGAAGAACGCGATCATCATGATCGACTTCGCGATCGAGGCCCGGCGTACCGAGGGCAAGTCTCCGCAGGACGCGATCTACGAGGCGTGCGTGACGCGATTCCGGCCGATCATGATGACGACGATGGCCGCGCTGATGGGCAGCCTGCCGATCGCGCTGGCGCTGGGATCTGGTGGCGAGGCACGACGGCCGCTCGGGCTCGCCGTCGTCGGCGGACTGATCGTCTCGCAAGCCCTGACGCTCTATCTCACGCCGGTCGTCTACACCTATTTCGAGGAGTTCACACAGTGGTTGGCGGCGCGGCGTGAGCACTCCGCGGTCCCAGCCGCCGCCGACTGAAGGCTGCGCAAGAATGCGGGCGCCATTGAACCGGCGCGCGATTTGACCGACAATGCGACTGCTGGGGGTCCTGACGCTTTAGCCGCGTCGGGTGAGAGAGACCCTTCGAACCTGATGCAGATAATCCTGCCGCAGGGAAGCGCCTCCGATGCCCCTTGCGAACGATCCGACTCGCAAGGAGTTGTTCCATGAACGCCAACGACCAGTTTTTCGCCCGCGACGCGCACGTCGACGACGCGGCGGTGCAGCCGCTGCCCAATTCGCGCAAGATCTACGTCGGGGGCTCGCGGCCCGATCTGCGCGTGCCGATGCGCGAGATCGCGCAAGCGGACACGCCGGCGTCATTCGGCGCCGAAATCAATCCGCCGATCGTCGTCTACGACACGTCGGGTCCGTACACCGATCCGGCGTCGAAAATCGATATCCGCTCCGGCTTGCCGCCGCTGCGCGCTCGCTGGATCGAAGAACGTGGCGACAGCGAGGCGCTCGATGGCCTCACCTCGGCCTACGGGCGAGCGCGTCTTGCCGACGCGGAGCTCGCGGGCCTGCGCTTCGACCTGCAGCGCCAGCCGCGCCGCGCCATATCGGGTGCCAACGTCAGCGGCAACATCACGCAAATGCATTACGCGCGGCGCGGCATCGTCACGCCGGAGATGGAATTCATTGCGATCCGCGAGAACCTGAAGCGCGAGGAAATGCTGCGCTCGCTGCCGGAGATCGTGACGCGCCAGCATCCGGGACAGAGCTTCGGCGCAGCGATTCCGGAGCTCATCACCCCCGAGTTCGTCCGCGCCGAAGTCGCGCGCGGCCGGGCGATCATCCCGGCCAATATCAATCATCCGGAAGCCGAGCCGATGATCATCGGCCGCAATTTCCTGGTCAAGATCAACGCCAACATCGGCAACTCGGCAGTCAGCTCGTCGATCCAGGAAGAAGTGGAAAAGATGACCTGGGCGACGCGCTGGGGCGCCGACACGGTCATGGACCTGTCGACCGGCAAGAACATCCACGAAACGCGCGAGTGGATCATTCGGAACTCGCCGGTCCCGATCGGCACGGTGCCGATCTACCAGGCGCTGGAAAAGGTCGACGGCAAGGCCGAAGAGCTGACCTGGGAGATGTACCGCGACACGCTGATCGAGCAGGCCGAGCAGGGCGTCGACTACTTCACGATCCACGCCGGCGTGCTGCTGCGCTACATCCCGCTGACCGCCAAGCGCATGACCGGCATCGTCAGCCGCGGCGGTTCGATCATGGCCAAATGGTGCCTCGCACATCACAAGGAGTCGTTCCTGTACACGCGGTTCGAGGAAATCTGCGAAATCATGAAGGCGTACGACGTCTCGTTCAGCCTGGGCGACGGCTTACGCCCCGGATCCGGATTTGATGCCAACGACGAGGCTCAGATGGCCGAGCTCGCGACGCTGGGCGAGTTGACGCAGGTGGCGTGGAAGCACGACGTGCAGACGATGATCGAAGGTCCGGGTCACGTGCCGATGCATCTGATCAAGCACAACATGGACGAGCAGCTGCGGCTCTGCGGCGAAGCGCCGTTCTACACCCTCGGCCCTCTGACTACCGACATTGCGCCGGGCTACGACCACATCACATCGGCGATCGGCGCGGCGATGATCGGCTGGTACGGCACGGCGATGCTCTGTTACGTGACGCCGAAGGAACACCTGGGCCTGCCGAACAAGGCCGACGTCAAGGACGGCATCATGGCCTATAAGATCGCCGCGCACGCAGCCGATCTGGCCAAGGGTCATCCGGGCGCGCAGGTCCGCGACAACGCGTTATCCAAGGCGCGCTTCGAGTTCCGCTGGGAGGACCAGTTCAACCTGGGGCTCGATCCCGACAAGGCGCGCGAATTCCACGACGAGACGCTGCCGCAGCACGGCGCCAAGCTCGCTCACTTCTGCTCGATGTGCGGCCCGCATTTCTGCTCGATGAAGATCACGCAGGACGTGCGCGACTACGCGGCGAAACTCGGCGTCGACGAGGCCGCCGCGCTGGCAAAGGGCATGGAGTCGAAGGCGATCGAGTTCGTGAAAAAAGGCGCCGAGATCTACAGCAAGGCGTAACGAATCCGTCCGGCCCACAGGATTCCGGGAGGAGATCGACCCGCCGCATCCCGAAAGCGAAGGCCACGATGCGCCCGACAAACGCAGCGATCCGCATCGGCGTATCCGGCTGGCGATATCCGCCTTGGCGCGGGCCCTTCTATCCGAGGGGTCTACCGCAGCGGCGAGAGCTGGAATTCGCTTCCCGGGTGTTTTCCTCGATCGAGCTCAACGGCTCGTTCTATTCGCTGCAGCGACCGGAAAATTACGCGACCTGGTACGACGAGACGCCGCCCGGCTTCGTCTTCAGCGTCAAGGCGCCGCGCTTCATCACCCACATCAAGCGGCTGCGCGACATCGACGCGCCGCTGGCCAATTTTTTCGCCTCGGGGATCGCCAACCTGCGCGAAAAGCTGGGACCGATCCTCTGGCAGCTTCCGCCGACAATGCGCTACGACGCAATGCTGCTGGAGCGATTCCTGTCGTCGCTGCCACCGGATACGGCCGCCGCATCGAAACTCGCGCGACGCCACGACGCAAGGGTCACCGGACGCGCGCGCCTCGCCTTCGGACCGGTGCGCGCGTTGCGCCATGCGCTCGAGGTGCGCCACGGTAGCTTCGTCGACCCAAGGTTGATCGATCAGTTGCGCCGCCGTCGCGTCGCGCTGGTGGTTGCCGACACGGCGGGCAAATGGCCGCAAGTGGGCGACATCACCGCGGACTTCGTCTACATCCGGCTGCACGGCGACGAGGAGCTCTACCGCAGCGCCTACATCGAGCCTGTGCTGACGCGCTGGGTGCAGCGCATCCGGGCGTGGGCCGACGGCGGCGAGCCGCGCGGTATCGAGCGCATCTCGCGCGAGGCTGCACCCGCGGCGGGGACACGTGAGGTGTTCTGCTATTTCGACAATACCGACAAGGTCGAGGCGCCGGCCAACGCCCGGCGGCTGATGCAGAAGCTCGGTGTCGAATGGTCAGCGCCGGCGCCGCCATAGGACCCAATAGACAGCCAGGTTGACCAGCATCACGGCGGCGCCGATCAGCATCTGCAGCTCGCGCGTCAGCCCGCTCGGGTAGATCAGAGCCAGCAGATAGTGCTCAACGAAATCGCCGCCGTACCCGGCTTCGCCGGCGCTTCGGCGGAACGCGACTTCGAGCGGGGTCAGCGGGCAAATCCAGCCGCTGAATTCGACGAAGGCAGCCCACACCACCGCGGGAATATGCACCAAGGACCAGCCCGGCCGCCGCAGCACCAGGAGACCGCCGCCAACCACGAACAGCACGAACGCAAGATGCGCTGCCAGGACGGCATCGGCGGCGAACCGGTAAGACATCCGAAAGCTCGCGTTCGAATAGTGCGCGCGGCCGCCGACCCGTTGCGCGGCCCGGATCTCGGGACCGCTACTTGAGCGCGGGCACTGCCACCTTGCGGTCGGCCATGTGGCGCAGGTAGGCCAGCAGGTCGGTCAGGTCGCGGTCGCTCAGCAGTTTCGTTTCGAACGCGGGCATCTTCGCGGCCGGCCAGCGGCGCAGCGATTGCGGATTGCGAATCAGGCGCCGCAAAGCGTCGACCCGCATGTATTCGGTCGGATTGTAGGGAACGTTGAGGTCCGGACCGACCGTCGCGTCACCGCCGAGGTTCAGTGTGTGGCAGACCGAGCAGCTCTTTTCGAACACGGCGTAGCCGCGCCGCACTGCATCGTGCGCCGACGCCGCTGGCGCGAGCATTGGATAGCGCTTGATCAGCGGCGCAACGGCTTCGATGCGCGCCACCTGGTACGGCCACTGCTCCGGCGTGATCCCGGCGCGTTCCGGGCTCACCCATACCAGGTAGAACGGTCCCGCACTCGGTCCCCCTTCGGGCTTGAGCGATGGCCAGGGGGCGTCGCCGGGCTCGATGGCCAAGTACGCGACCGAGCCGCTTCGCGCCAGCAGCAGTGCCGCGGGAATCGTCGCGACAAAGCCGTCGCTGGCCACAAAGCGCAGCGTATCGTCCGGGCCGACACCACCGAGCAGGCTTGCCGCCGGGACCGCGCGAAAGCTCATGTCGCGCTTGTACGCGACGTCGTTCGGTACGTTGACGGTCGTTGCCGCTGGCATGCCGAGCAGGCTCGCCGGCGCGTAGGTCGTCGCGCGTCCTGCAACAGTAATGGTCAGATTGGGCTCGGCAGCGGCGGCGATCGCCGTGCAGCCGAGTGCCAGCAGCAGCGCTCCGCCCAGCCTTACCAGCGCGCCGAACATCGTGCTCATTCCTCCTGCGTGGAAAGTCGGACGATATATCCGCCCGACTTTTCGTCGCGTTCCAACCGAAGGCCTCCTGCCTGCTCCGCCGCTTCGAGCATGCCGTTGAACGAACGGAATCCATAATAGGATTCATTGAAGCCCGGCCGCACACGCTTGACTGCCTGCTTGACCATCGAGCCCCAGATCTTGTCGTCGCCGCCTCGCTCGGACACCAACGCCTCGACCGTGCTGACGATAATGTCGATCGCCTCCTGCTGCCGCCCGGCGTCGGCCTGCTTCGCATCGGGGCGTGCCGGCGAGGCTGCGCCGGTCCCGTCCCTGCCGTCGACCTGGCCGGCGGCTGCTTCAGCGTTCTTTTTCTTCGCGCCCCCCGCTGCCGCTTTCTTCGCGCCCGCTTTACGCGACTCGGCCTTCTTCTGCTCGCGCACCAGATCGTCGTAGAAAATGAACTCGTCGCAATTCGCGATCAGCAGGTCGGAAGTCGAATTCTTGACGCCGACGCCGATCACCACCTTGTTGTTCTCGCGCAGCTTGGACACCAGGGGCGAGAAATCGGAGTCGCCGCTGATGATGACGAAAGTCTCGACGTGCGATTTGGTATAGCAAAGGTCCAGTGCGTCGACCACCATGCGGATGTCGGCCGAATTCTTGCCCGACTGCCGGACGTGCGGAATCTCGATCAGCTCGAACGAGGCCTCGTGCATCGGAGCCTTGAAAGCCTTGTAGCGGTCCCAGTCGCAGTACGCTTTCTTGACGACGATGCTGCCTTTGAGCAGCAGGCGCTCGAGCACCTTGCCGATGTCGAAACGCTCGTACTTTGCGTCCTGCACGC
This sequence comes from uncultured beta proteobacterium, assembly GCA_963828665.1. Lineage (GTDB taxonomy): Bacteria > Pseudomonadota > Gammaproteobacteria > Burkholderiales > Casimicrobiaceae > PALSA-1003. The sequence continues at coordinate 171,681 of CAWHFL010000009.1, read as the reverse complement.
CGAGCGCGACGTTCTCGAAATCGCAGAACAGCGCCATGTTGGTGACTTCGGGCGGGTTGGCCATGATGATCCGGAAATGCCAGGCGAGCGAAGCTCGCTCAACCAATCATCATAGCGCAAGCACCGGCAGGCGGGCGTCTTCGCCGCGATGCGGCGCGTTCCGGAGTCGCCAAAGCCGGTTTAGACTTAGCGTTGGTCCGACCCTATCCATTGAAGGAGTCCCCATGCTTCGCCGCCTGCTGTTCGCCGTCGTCCTGCTGCCCGCCGCTGCATTCGCCGCCGGATCGTTCACGCTATCGAGCGCCGAAATAAAGCCGAATGCGACGATCGCCGAGACCCAGGTATTCAAGGGATTCGGCTGCGACGGCGGCAATGTCTCGCCGTCGCTGACCTGGAAGAATGCGCCCGCGGGAACGAAAAGCTTCGCGCTGACCGTCTACGATCCCGATGCTCCCACCGGCAGCGGCTGGTGGCACTGGGTGATGTTCAACATCCCCGCCGACGTCAATGCGCTTCCCGCCGGCGCCGGCGATCCGGCCAGCGGCAAGGCGCCGCACGGCGCCGTCCAGTCGCGCACCGATTTTGGCAAGCCCGGCTACGGCGGACCGTGTCCGCCGAAGGGCGACCGTCCGCATCGATACATTTTCACGATCCACGCGCTGAAGGTCGACCATATCGACGCCGATCAGGATGCCGGTGGCGCGCTGGCCGGCTTCATGATCAACGCCAATCAGATCGGCAAGGCGACATTCACCGGAAAATACGGGCGCAAGTGAGGCCACCATCCCGCAGCACGATGCGCAGCGTCGCAGCGACTGCAAACGGCTGCCTCCGCCGGCAATGGCGATGAACTCACCCGAGCTCTCGCTGCTCGAGGCGCGCATCCTCGGGGTACTGGTCGAAAAGCAGCACACGGTGCCCGACATCTACCCGCTGAGCCTCAATGCGCTGACCGCGGGGTGCAACCAGAAGACCAGTCGCGATCCGGTGCTCCATGCGACCGAAAGCGAGGTTCAGGCCGGCATCGACCGGTTGCGCGGCGCTTCGCTGGTCGTCGAATCGAGCGGCGGCAGGGTGATGCGGTATGCGCACAACGTCGAGCGCGTCCTGGGCCTGCCTTCGCAGGCCGTGGCGCTGCTCGCCGCGATGATGCTGCGCGGTCCGCAGACCGTCGGCGAGCTTCGCATCAACTGCGATCGTTTGCATCGTTTCGCCGACGGCTCGGCGATCGAGGGATTCCTGAACGAGCTCGCGGAGCGCAGTGCCGGCGCGCTGGTGGTCATGCTGCCGCGCCTGCCCGGCGCACGCGAAAATCGCTGGATGCATCTGTTATCGGGACCGCCGGCCGACCTGGCGGCCGAGGTCGGCACGACTGCTGCGCCGCGGCGCATCGACGACGCGCTGCAGGCCGAGATCGCCGAGCTCAGGCAAAGCGTCGGCGAGCTGCGGGACGAGATCGCGTCGCTCAAGAAAGCGCTTGCCCGCTTGAGCACGCCGCAGGACAGCGACGGCAGTTGAAGTCACGGTCGCCCTTCCGGGGCCTTGGCGACCGCCGCGGCCGGCAACCGTCGAACCGGAACGGTGTAAACTGGCCGCCAGCGCCGTCCACGGCCGACTTTCGGCATCGCGCGCGCCAAGATCATTTCAGGAGGAGTTCGCCATGCGCTTGATCGGGATTTTGTCGCTCGTCTTTGGCGCGATGGCGCTCGCAGCAAGCGCGCAAGCGCAGGTGCCCGCCGGCTATCCGGCCGATTACAAGGCCATGATCGACGGTGCGAAAAAGGAAGGCAAGGTCGTCGTCTACTCGACCACCGACGCCAAGCTGGTCACGCCGCTGATCAAGGATTTCGAGGCGGCGTTTCCCGGCGTGAAGGTCGAATACACCGATCTGAATTCGACCGAGGTCTACAACCGCTTCATCAGCGAAAGCGCCGCCAACGCGGCGTCAGCCGATGCGGTGTGGAGCTCGTCGATGGACCTGCAGATGAAGCTCGCCGCCGACGGCCTGGCCGCGGTGTACAAGTCGCCGGAGGCTTCGGCCCTGCCGGCGTGGGCGCACTGGAAGGACACGATCTACGCGACGACATTCGAGCCGATCGCCATCGTCTACAACAAGCGTCTCGTCCCCCCCGAGGACGTGCCCAAGACGCATGCCGACCTGGCCAAGCTGCTCAACACCAAGGGTGACAAGTACCAGAACAAGATCACCGCATACGATCCGGAGAAGTCGGGTGTCGGCTTCATGCTCGCCAACCAGGACGCCAGGCTCGATCCGCAGTTCTGGGAGCTGGTCAAGGCGCTGGGCGCGCGCAGCCTCAAGGTGCAGTCGTCGACCGGCACGATGCTCGAGCGCGTTTCCTCCGGCGAGAATCTGCTCGGTTACAACGTGCTCGGCTCCTATGCGCTGACGCGGGCGAAAAAAGATCCGTCGCTCGGCGTTGCGTTCACCACCGATTACAACTTGGTGCTGTCGCGACTGCTGTTCGTGTCGAAGAAAGCCAAGAACCCGAACGCTGGCCGGCTGTGGCTCGACTACGTGCTGTCCAAGCGCGGACAGACGATCGCCGCCGAACAGGCCGAGCTCTACTCGGTGCGCACCGACATGACCGGCAAAGACTCGGGCGTCGGGTTTTCCAAGGACCTCGGCAGCGCGGTCAAGCCGATCGCGGTCAGCGAAGATCTGCTGCAGGGACTCGACCAGACGAAGCGACTGGCTTTTCTGAAGCAATGGCAGACTTCGCTCGCCCGCAAATAAGCCCGATGTGACGCAATCGGTTTTTCTGCGCGGCGCCAGCCGGAAATCGGACAGCGAGGTCCAGACTCAAGCGGCGGGCGGGACTCCGGGATGGCCAGCACGATCGACCAACGATGATCGCCCGCAGCTTCAGCTTGCCGCGCACGACGGTGGTCGCAATAACGGCGCTGGTGGTGTTGACACCGCTGGCGCTGATCTTCTGGCAGAGCTTCCTCAACGCGCCGTTCTTCAATCCGGAGCGGCAGATCGGCGTCGACGCCTACGCGTTCATCTTCGCCGACACCGATTTCTGGACCTCGCTTTTCAATTCGATCGTGATCGCCGCCGGCATGGTGCTGATCGCGCTGCCGCTCGGCGCGGCACTGGCGTTCCTGCTGACGCGCACCGACCTGCCCGCACAGCGGGCGATCGAAGTGCTGGTGCTGATACCGGTGTTCGTTTCGCCGATGGTGCTTGCGTTCGGTTACGTCGTCTCGATGGGTCCGGTCGGCTTTTATTCGCTGTGGGCCAAGGCAATCGTCGGCGACGTGCCGTGGAACGTGTACTCGCTGACCAGCATCGCCGTCATTGCCGGGCTCACGCACGTCCCGCATGTCTATCTCTATTCGTCGGCGGCGCTCAAAAGCCTGGGCTCGGACGTCGAGGAGGCCGCGCGCGTCGTCGGCGCCAATCCGCTTAAGGTGGCACTGAACGTCAGCCTGCCGATGACGATGCCGGCGCTGCTCTACGCCGCCGTGCTGGTATTCTTCCTGGGCTTCGAGCTGTTCGGCCTGCCGCTGGTGCTGGGTGATCCGGAAGGGCATCTGGTGCTGTCGACCTACCTGTACAAGCTGACCAACAAACTCGGCACGCCGTCGTATCACCTGATGGCGGCGGTCGCCGTGTGCATTGTCGCGATCACCTTTCCGCTTGTGCTGCTGCAACGCTGGCTGCTCAAGACGGCGGGCAAGTACGTCTCGGTCAAGGGCAAGGCGACCCGGCAGAAGCTGTTGCCGCTCGGCGGCTGGAAGTGGCTGGCTCTGGCGATCGTGGCGCTCTGGCTCGTGTTTACCATCGTCGTGCCGATTTCGGGCATCGCGTTGCGCGCATTCGTCGAGCAATGGGGCGAGGGCATCAATCTCGGCGACGTGCTGACGCTGGCCAACTTCCGGCAGGTGTTCGACCAGAGCGATCAGGTGCGCGCCATCGTCAACACCTTCCTGATCGGGACGATCGGCGGCGGTCTCGCCGTCGCCTGCTATACGGCGATCGGGCTTGCCGGCCATCGTCAGCAGGGCGGGATCGCCCGGGTGCTCGACTACCTGGTGCTGATTCCGCGCGCGGTGCCCGGACTGCTCGCGGGCCTGGCCTTCCTGTGGATCTTCCTGTTCGTGCCGGGCCTGAAGGAACTGCGCAACACGGTGTTCTCGGTGTGGCTCGCCTATACGGTCGTGTGGCTGGCGTATGGCCTGCGACTCATTTCCAGCGCGCTGTTGCAGATCGGCCCCGAGCTCGAGGAGGCGGCGAGCACCGCGGGGGCGACGCGCGCGCAGGTGATGCGCGAAGTGACCTTGCCGCTGATCCGGTTCGGATTGCTGGCGAGCTGGCTTCTGGTGTTCATGATCTTCGAGCGCGAGTACTCGACCGGTGTCTACCTGCTGGGACAAGGCACCGAAGTCATCGGCTCGATGCTGGTGTCGTTGTGGGGAGCCGGCGCAATCGACCAGGTCGCCGCACTGTCGCTGATCAATATCGCGCTGGTCGCCGTCGGTCTCGCGGCCGCCCTGCGCTTCGGAGTCCGCCTCCATGAATAAGCCGGCCAGCAAGCTCGTTGTCGACGATCTGCATCTGCAATACGGCAGCAACAAGATTCTCGAAGGCGTCTCGATGACGCTGAATCCGGGTGAAGTGGTCGCGCTGCTCGGTGCTTCGGGCAGCGGCAAGACGACGCTGTTGCGCTCCGTTGCCGGTCTGGAGCAGCCGAGCCAGGGCCGTATCGCGATCGGCGATACCGTCCTCTACGACGGCGCCGCGGGAGTCGACATGCCGGTCGAAAAGCGCAATCTGGGACTCGTCTTCCAGTCGTATGCGCTGTGGCCGCATCGCAGCGTCTTCGACAACATCGCGTACGGCCTTCGTCTGCGCGGCATACCGGCCAGTGAAATCGAAAGCCGCGTCCATCAGGCGCTGACCAATCTCGGCCTGGGCATGCTCGCCGCCCGGCTGCCGCACCAGCTTTCCGGCGGACAGCAGCAGCGCGTCGCGATCGCCCGCGCGCTCGTTTACAACCCGCCGGTCGTGCTGATGGACGAGCCCTTGTCCAACCTCGACGCGAAGCTCCGCGAGGAAGCGCGTGCGTGGCTGCGCGAGCTGATCGTACGTTTGGGCCTGTCTGCGCTGGTGGTCACGCACGACCAGACCGAGGCGATGGCGATGTCGGACAAGATCCTGCTGCTCAATGCCGGCCGGATCGAGCAACAGGGAACGCCGGAAGATTTGTACAACCGCCCGCAAACGCAGTTCACCGCCGAGTTCATGGGCAGCAACAACCAGCTGTCGGGCCGCGTGCGCGACATGGCCGACGGCCGTGCGCTGCTCGAAGGCGAAGGCTGGCGCCTGTGGGGCGCCGCGCGCGGCTCGCTCAAGACCGGCGATGCGGCGACCGGCATCATCCGGCTAGAGCGGACTCGCATCGCCACCGCCGCGGGCGAGAACCGCCTGCGCACTGAGCTCGTGACCGGCATGTTCCTGGGCGATCGCAAGGAAAATCTGTTCAAGCTCGGCGCCGCGCGGCTGCGTTGCTATGGAACGCCGGTGCCCGACGCCGGCGGCAGCGACTGCTATCTGGAGCTTCCGCAGGATGATTTCTGGGTTTTTGCCGCGCCCGCCGCACCGGCGGCCTGAAGGCGCTTGGCGCAGCGCGCATTGGGCAATGGCCAGGATCGACATCGCGGTGGCATGGTTGGCCGGCGAGCGGGCGCGAGCCGCGCCGCTATTGCTGCTGTTGCTCCGCGCGATCCGCGAGCTGGGATCGATCCAGCGCGCCAGCGCGGCGCTGGGCATTTCCTATCGCAACGGCTGGGGCCTGCTCGAAAGCTGGAGCACCGAGCTCAAGCGGCCGCTGATCGACAAGACGCGTGGACGCGGGACGCGGCTCACCGAACTGGGTGAATTGCTGTTGCTTTGCGACGACGAGATTCGCGCGACGCTGGAGCCCCAGTGCACCAAGCTGCGCGAGCGGCTCGATCGCCAGCTCGGCCTCGCGCCGGACGCATCCCGGCGACTGACGATCATTGCGAGTCACGATCTCGCGCTGGCCGCCGTGCGCGATGCGCTCGATGAGGCCGGCGTCGTCCAGCTTGACTTGCAATTCCGCGGCAGCATCGACAGCATCGACGCGATGCTCGCCGATCGCTGCGAGCTGGCCGGGTTCCACGTCGATGGTCACGGCGGCGCCGATCTGGTCGCACCTTATCGCCAGCGACTGCATGCGCATCGCCACGCCGTCATCCGCTTTGCCGAAAGGCGTCAGGGGCTGATGCTGCCGCGCGGGAATCCGCGGGCTATTCGCGCGCTGTCCGACCTGCCGGGCGGTCCGCGCCTGGTGAACCGGCAACCGGGCTCGGGCACACGCCTGTTATTCGACCGTTTATTGCGCACCGCTAGAATCGAGCCGGCCCGCATCGCCGGTTACGACCAGGAGGAGTTCACGCATCTTGCCGTCGCGGCGACCGTCGCCGCCGGTCAGGCCGACGTCGGCTTCGGTATCGAGGCCGCAGCCGCGCAATATCGCCTCGAATTCGTGCCGCTGGCAACCGAGCAATATTGTCTGGCGCTGCGCCGCGATCATCTGCACGACCCCCGCGTGCTCGCATTGATCGACTATCTCGGGAGCGCTGCTTGCTGCGCACTGATCGCTTCGCTTCCGGGCTACCGCGCAACACAATCGGGCGCGGTCGTCGATGTCGACGAAGCCCTGCCCGACATCGACTCCCTCCGTTGCGCGCAAAGGATCGCGCCGCAATGCGCCCTAAGGCCTGACCGGGACAGCGGCAAGGCGTACAATCGGTGCCGCAGTGACGATCGATACACGACGTCGGGTGCCGGGAGAACGAACATGGGTTTGCTGGATGGATTGCTGGGCAACTTGATGGGCCGGACGGCCGACGGCAGTGCGGTGGACAGCAGCGCCGCCACTCAGGGCACTGCGATCGGCGGTGTGGGCCAGAGTGCACTGGTGATGATGGCGCTGCAGATGATCCATGAGAACGGCGGGCTGCCCGGCATTCTCGGCAAGCTGCGGCAGACGGGCCTCGGCGGGCTTGCGGATTCGTGGGTCGGCACCGGCGCCAACCTGCCGGTCAGCGAGGACCAGTTGTCGCAGGTCCTTGGCAGCGGTGCCATCGGCCGCATCGCGCAGCAATGCGGCATCGCGCCGGGTGCCGCCGCCGGCGGACTGGCGCAAATGCTGCCGCAGATCATCAACGAGCTGACCCCGGACGGACAGGTCCCTGGCAATCACGGCGCCTTGCTCGAGCAGGCGATGGCCGCCTTCGCGGCGCGGCGCCGGGCCTAGCGAAAGCCGATCTGGCGCGGCACCATCGTGGCTGGAATGCACCGGCCGGGCGGCGCGAGCCGCCCGTCTTTTTTTTGCGACCCGCGTGAGCAATGACATCATCCGACCTCTTCGTTGCAGCGATCCTCGGCCTCGTCGAAGGCCTGACCGAATTCCTTCCGGTGTCCTCCACCGGCCACCTGATCGTCGCCGGATCGCTGCTCAATTACACCGGCGAGCGCGCGAAATTGTTCGAGATCGTGATCCAGGCCGGCGCCATCGTCGCCGTCTGCTGGGAATATCGCGTTCGGCTTTGGACGGTGGCGCGCGGGCTTTTGCGCGAGCGCCCGGCACAGCGCTTCGCACTGAACCTTTTGATCGCATTCCTGCCCGCCGCCTTGCTGGGACTCGCCTTCGGCGGAGCGATCAAGGCACGACTGTTCGCGCCGGTGCCCGTCGCCGCAGCCTTCATCGCCGGCGCGCTGGCCATCCTTTGGGCGGAGCGGCGGCAGCGCTCGAGGCCCGCCAGCGTGCGCATTCGCAGCGTCGACGAGTTGCGCTGGAGCGACGCGCTGAAGATCGGCCTCGCGCAGGCGTTCGCGCTGATTCCGGGTACATCGCGTTCCGGAGCGACGATCATCGGCGGGATGCTGTTCGGCCTGTCGCGGCAGGCGGCCACCGAGTTCTCGTTTTTCCTCGCCATTCCGACGCTGTTCGCGGCTACCGGCTACGAATTCGTCAGGAACCGCCATCTGCTGGCGAGCGGTGACCTGTCGATGATAGGCGTCGGTTTCGCCGTCGCCTTTGTCAGCGCGTTTTTCACCATTCGAGCCCTGCTGCGTTATGTCGCGCATCACGATTTCGTCCCGTTTGCCTGGTACCGGATCGCCTTCGGACTGGTGATCCTGGGCACTGCGTACGCCGGACTCGTGCATTGGGATTAGCCGGGTTTCGCCGCCGCGGCGGCACCGACCTCATCGGCCCGGCGTTCGCCATCGTCGGTGTGCTCGGCTTCGCGTTCAAGGCGATCCTGATCAAGCTCGCCTACGCCTCGACACCGATCGATGCGGTCACGCTGCTGACGCTCCGGATGATCTACTCGGCGCCTTTTTTCGCCCTGATGGCGTGGTGGTCGACCCGCGCACCCGAGGCGAAACCGCTGACGCGACGCGATTGGCTGTCGATCGCCTGGCTCGGTTTCATCGGCTACTACCTGTCGAGCCTGGTCGACTTCATGGGCCTGCAATACGTCACCGCCGCGCTCGAGCGGCTGATGCTCTATCTTTATCCGACGATCGTCGTCGTGCTGTCGGCCATCTTTTTCCGACAGCGGATCACCGGGCGCATCGTCGTCGCACTTGCGCTGTCATACGCCGGAATCCTGCTGGTGTTTGCACGCGATCTCAAGTTCGCCGGCGATCCCGACTCGCTCTGGCTCGGCGCCGCACTGGTATTCGCGAGCTCGTTCCTCTACGCCTGCTATCTGGTCGGCGTCGGACCGGTGATCGCGCGGCTCGGGAGCATGCGCTTCATTGCGCTGGCGATGCTGATGTCGACGTTATTCATTTTTACCCATTTCCTCGCGACGCGTCCGGTGACGACGCTGCTGGTGCCGGCGCGCATACACCTGTTGTCGCTGACGATGGCGGTCTTCTCGACGGTCCTTCCAACCTATCTAATCGCCGAAGCGATCAAGCGGATGGGCGCCAACCGTACGTCACTGCTCGGATCGATGGGGCCGCTGTTCACGATCTGGCTTGGGTCGTGGCTGCTGGATGAGCCGGTGCACGCGATCCAGCTGGTCGGCGCGGCGTTGGTGCTCGCCGGCGTCGGGCTAGTGACGCTGCGCCCCGCCAGAAACTAAAAACGCCGCGCCTGCCGCGTTCTCTCAAGCTACATCGCGGCGGGCGGCGGCGCTAGGGGTGACTGCGGTCTAGAACTGCGCCGGCAGATCTTCGACCGGTCCGCTAGGCGCGGCGAACTGCGACGGGAAATACGTGTCCTCGGCTCCGGGCACCGGCCCGACGATGGTCGCGGACGTGCCACCCGCTGCCGCCTGGGCCTTTGCCTGATCGGCCACATAGGCCGCATCGTCTGCGACGGTGACTGCCGCGGCCGGCGACAACAACATCGGACGCTCGGTCGCCACGACGATCAGGCCGAGCAGCACGAGTATCAGCCCATATTTCAACGACGAGGCGACTGGACCCATGGACGGTTTCGAACTGTGCAGTGTAAACATTACCGGCTCCTTGTGATGCTTGTTGCGGCGGCGTTGCACTCACCTGCGACTTGGCCGCTTCACCGGCAACGAACCATTCGTCGTCGGATGAGCAGATCGTAGTCGACAAGCCTCGGCAATGCGCCGGCGGGTTCGTCGCAAAAAATGCGCAAAATTCACGCTCCCGCCGGCGTACAGGACGGCCACTGCGAGCGAACCGGGGATAAATACGAAGAGCGGACCGCAAGGCCGGCCGCGCGATGCGAGGCGGGCTTCAGCTCGCTGCCAGAGTTTGCGAAGCTTCGCTTCGCCCGGCAGGCGCGGGACGCGAAACCGCCGACTACCAGGCGTTCGGAGGCTTCTTGAGGATCGTGATCTTCTTGTCGACGATGCTCAAATACCCGCCGGTCACCAGATCCTTGAGGAGCCGGCTGATCATATCGCGCGACGCGCCGACTCTTTCGGCAATGTCCTGCTGGGTGAGCTTTTCGGGAACCGCCATCACGCCGTCGCGCTCGACGGCCAGCGTGGTGATCAGGCGCACCAGCCGGCCGTAGACGTCGGTCAGCGCCAGGCTCTTGACGTTCTCGGTCGTGACGCGGACGCGCTGGATCAGCTTTCCGATCAGGTTCATCGCGAAGTCCGGATGCGCCAGCAGGAACTCGCGCACGCTGGCGCGGTTGACGATCGCGCAGGTCGTCGGCTCGACGGTCATGACCGACGCGGAACGCGGACTGCCGTCGAGCGACATTTCGCCGACGTACTCGCCCGGGCCGAAAAAGCTCAGCACGATTTCGCGACCCGCCTCGTTGCTGGCGAAAACCTTGATCCTTCCGGACAACACGATGAACAGCGAGTCGGCGGTGTCGCCTTCGTTGATCAGGATCGCGTTCTTGGGAAAGTTGCGAACCACTCCTGTTGCCGCGATGGCGCCGAGCGTCTGCTCGGCGAGCGGCGCCAGCGGGTCACCGGGCGATGTCGTCGTGGTCATGTTGCAGTCATGCCTTGGGCGCGCATCGTAGCACGCGAAGCGGTTGCGCTGGCGCGAGTGGTTGCCGATCCGATGGCACTAATCGTATTTCCGGATATCGTCGATTACCTTGCCGTCGTTGGCAAGCTCGCCAGGAGCGTGCAGCGCCAGCTCGCCGCGCAGCTTGGTTAGCTCGCGCATCGTAGCCACGACGGCATCCGATGGAAGCGCCGCCCCGGGTTGGGTTTCGACATGCAGCGTCATCCGGTCGTTCCCGTCGACCCGGTCGACAACCAGGCGGGCGCGCACGATGCCCGGATGGCGCCGCACGATATCGGCGACCTGGGCAGGGTGCACGAACAGACCCTTGACCTTGGTGGCCTGGTCGGCGCGACCGAGCCATCCCTTGATGCGCAGGTTGGTGCGGCCGCACGGCGACGCGCCCGGAAGTGCCGCCGACAGGTCGCCAGTCCCGAAGCGGATCAGCGGGTAGTCGCGGTTATGAAGCGGCGTGGCGACGACTTCGCCGACCTCGCCGGGCGCGACCGGCTCGCCGGTCCCCGGCTGCACGATTTCCAGCAGCACCCCCTCGTCGACGATAAGCCCTTCGCGCGCGACCGATTCGTACGCGAGCGAGCCTAAGTCGGCGCTCGCGTAGACCTGATAGGCCTCGATGCCGCGCGCGCGCAGCGCCGCGGAGAGCGCCGCGGGGACCGCCTCGCCCGAGACCAGCGCTTTCTTGAGCCCGGGGAGTCGCACGCCCAGCTCGTCAGCCTTGTCGAGAATGATTTTCAGGAACGACGGCGTGCCCACATAGCCGTCGGGCTTGAGTTCGGCCATCGCCTGCACCTGCTGCTCGGTCTGCCCGGTTCCGCCGGGAAACACCGTGCATCCTAACGCGCGGAGGCCGGTGTCGAGCATCGAGCCGGCGGGACTGAAGTGGTACGAAAAGCAGTTGTGCGCCAGATCGCCGGCGCGAAAACCGGCGGCATGAAGCGCACGCGCGAGGCGCCAGTAATCGGGACGATCCCCTTCGGGCTCGTAAATAGGCCCCGGCGACGCGAACACCTGCCGCGCGTGCCGGTGAGTCCGTCCCCACCCGGTTGCGGCGAAACCCCCGAACGGCCGATCGGCCTTTTGCAATTCCAATAACTCGGACTTGCGCACGACCGGAATCGAGGCCAGCGCCGCCCGCGAATCGATGTTCATCGGATCAATGCCGGACAGCGCGCGCCCGAACCACGGCGCGTGGGCCCGCGCGTAGGCGATTTGCTCGCGCAGCGCCGCGAGTTGCGCACGCTCGCGAAGCTCGCGGATCGCGCGTTTCCAGCGTATCGAAATGCCCGTTGCCGCTCATCGCTTCGTCGTTGCCCGGCGCGCCCCGGTCGGGCCGTTCATGCTAGCCAGCGCTTGCGGCGGCGGTAATGCTTGACCTCGCGAAAGCTCTTTCGTCCTGCGGTGGAAAGGCCGAGATAGAACTCCTTGACGTCCTCGTTCTGCGCCAGATCGCGCGCGGCGCCGTCCATCACCACGCGGCCGGTCTCCAGGATGTAGCCGTAGTCGGCGAAGCGCAGCGCGACGTTGGTGTTCTGCTCGGCGAGCAGGAAGCTCACGTTCTCCTGCCGGTTCAGGTTGCCGACGATATCGAAAATCTCCTCGACGATCTGCGGCGCGAGTCCCATCGACGGCTCGTCGAGCAGAATCATCGACGGCCGCGCCATCAGCGCGCGGCCGACCGCCGTCATCTGCTGCTCGCCGCCGGATGTATAGCCGGCGAGGCTTCCCCGCCGTTGCTTGAGACGCGGGAAATAGTGATAGACCTTCTCCAGCGCGACCCGGATTTCGCCGCGCGACGCCTTGCGCGTGAACGCCCCCGTCAGCAGATTCTCTTCGACGGTCAGATGCGCGAAGCAGTGACGTCCTTCCATCACCTGGCACACCCCGCGGCGGACCAGCTCGTTCGGCGTCAGCTTGTCGACGCGCTTGCCTTCGAATTCGATCGTTCCCTTGGTGACGTCGCCGCGCTCGGCAGAAAGCAGATTCGAGATCGCCTTGAGCGTCGTTGTCTTGCCTGCGCCGTTCGCGCCCAGCAACGCGACGATGCGCCCTTTCGGCACCTGCAGCGAGACGCCGCGCAGAACGAGTATCACGTGGTCGTAGATGACCTCGATGTTGTTGACCGATAGCGCGATCGGCGCCGCCGCTTCGACCTGTGCCGGCATCGAGGTCATCTGAACCATCGTACGATTACATTTCCTTCGTGCAATCGCGCGGCGTGAGCTTCTTTTCCGCCGCGTACTTGGCAGCACCATCCTCGACCATCTTGTGCACCAGCGCGCGGTCGCCCGCCATGAACGGTGTCAGCGTCTTGAATTCCTTGCCGTCCCATTGCTGGAATTTGACCATGCCCGAGCCCTCATGGTCGGAGCAGCTTGTCTTGACCGGCGGGAACAGGCCGGACGCGCCGAGCTCCTTCAGGCGCGCTTCGCTCAAGTCGATGTGCTCGAGGCCCCAGCGCACCTGCTCCGGCGACATCACTTTGCCCTTGCCGAAATGGCTCTGCGCCTGGCGGATCGCCTCGACGATCATGATGGCGTAGGTGACGCCGCGGGTGTGATAGATCGACCCGACGCGCTCCTTGTCCTCGAGGTTGCCCTTGCCGGCACCGTAGACCTTCTTCACGATATCCTGCATCACCGGGAAGTTGGTGCCGCTGGCCGAGAACGCCGCCGTGACATAGCCCTTGGCCGAGGCACCCGCCGGAATGACGTCCTCCTCCGAACCGGCCCACCAGACCCCGAGGATATGGTCGCGCGGGAAGCCCAGCTTCGCTGCGGTTTTGATGGCGACGGGGTTCATGACGCCGAAACCCCACAGAATGACGTAGTCGGGCTTGATCTGCCGGACCTGCAGCCACTGCGACTCCTGCGTCGTGGCCGGAGGCGTCAGCGGGATCTTCGTGAGCTCGAAGCCGTCGCGCGCGGCCAGCGCATCGATCACCGGGATCGGCTCCTTGCCGTAGGCCGAATCGTGATACATGAACACGATCTTCTTGCCTTTGAGGTTGGCTTCGCCGCCAACCTTCTGGCCCAGGTAGGCGATCATCGCCGCCGCCTGATCCCAGTACGTCGTGCCCAGCGGAAATACCCACGGGAAAACACTTCCTTCCGCGGAAATGGCCAGCCCGTAGCCGTTGGTCGTCATCGGAATCTTGTCCTGCGCGACTCGCTCGAACAAGCCGTAGGCGATGCCGGTCGACAAGGGTTCGACGGTGCTGGCGCCGCCATGCCGGGTCTTCAGCCGCTCGTAGCATTCGACGCCGCGCGAGGCGTTGTACTCGGTCTCGCATTCCTCCCACACGAGCTTCACGCCGTTGATGCCGCCGTTCAGATTGACCAAGGTGAAATAGTCGATGGCCCCGCCGAAGTAGCCTGATCCACCGGCCGCGTAAGGCCCGATGCGATACGACAGGATCGGAATGTACTGCTCGTTCTGCGCGGTCGCGAAGCTCGCCGCACCCACGAATAACATGCCCAACAACGTTCGCAAAAACCACTTCATGACTTCCTCCTATGATCGGCGACGTGCTCGTCGTCCGAAGCCAAAAAACGTCAATCTCAATACGGAAACGGCCACAACCTCAATTTTTCCTTGGTGATCTGCCAGATGCGCGCGAGTCCGTGCGGCTCGACAATCAGGAAGAAGATGATCAGGCCGCCGAATACCATCAGCTCGAGGTTCGATCCGACACTGCTGGGGACGTTGAGGTGCAGCGTGCTGTCGAGAAAGGTGACTCCCGTGCTCAAGGCGATCGGCAGCGCGACGATGAACGCACTGCCGAGGAACGCGCCGAGCACGGTTCCGACGCCGCCAATGATGATCATGAACAGGATGCGGAACGAAAGGTCGAGATTGTAGGCTTCCGGCTCGACGGTGCCGAGGTACGCGTACGCAAACAGCGCGCCCGCCACGCCGCAATAGAACGAGCTGACGGCGAAGGCCAGCAGCTTGGCGCGCATCGGCCGGATGCCGATCACCTCGGCGGCGACGTCCATGTCGCGGATCGCCATCCACTGTCTGCCGATGTTGCCGCGGACCATGTTCTTCGCGGCCAAAGCCATCAGCGACACGATTGAGAGCACGAGCAGGTATTTCTCCTTCGGCGTATCGAACGCGTAGCCCAGGATCACCATCGGTTGTGCGGTGATCACGCCCGACGGATTGTAGTTGGTGAACCAGCCCACCTTGGTCAGACACCAGAGAATAAAGAACTGCGCGGCGAGTGTGGCAACCGCGAGGTAGAAGCCGCGTATGCGCAGGCTCGGGAGGCCGAAGACGATCCCGACCGCCGCCGCCATGATGCCGCCGCCGGCGAAGGCCAGCAGCAGCGGAATGCCCGGTATGCGCAGGATGAAATTGTACGACATAAACGCCCCGACAGCCATGAACGCCGCCGTTCCCAGCGACAACTGTCCCGCATAGCCGGTCAGCAGGTTGAGGCCAAGCGCCGCCAGCGCGAGGATCAGGCACGGAATGAGGAGTGCGGAAAAAAAGTACGGCGATGCAGTGAGCGGAATGACGACAAAGGCGACGAGCAGGATCAACGCAAGACCGATGCGATCCTGCCGGATCGGCAGCATCGCCGAGTCCGCGGCGTAGGTGCTCTTGAACTGCCCGGCTTCACGATAAAGCATCGGATGGTCTCGTCAGATCCGGCGAATGATCTTTTCGCCGAAAAGGCCTTCAGGGCGTACCAGCAGGAACGCGAGCGCGAGCACATACGGGAACCAGCCCTCAATGCCGCCGCCGACATGGGGGCCCAGGTAAACTTCGGCGAGCTTTTCCGTCGATCCGATGATCAGGCCGCCCACGATGGCGCCCGGCACCGAGTCGAAACCGCCGAGGATCAGCACCGGGAGCGCTTTCAGCGCAACGAAGGTCAGCGCAAACTGGACGCCATTGCGCGCACCCCACAACAGGCCGGCGACCAGCGCGACGAATCCGGCGACCGCCCACACGATACCCCAGATCTGCTGCAAGGGGATGCCCACGGCTAGCGCCGCCTGGTGATCGTCGGCGACGGCGCGCAAGGCGCGCCCGATGCGGGTACGGCTGAAGAAGAAGGCCAGCATCGTGACCAGCAGCGCGGCGATGCCGGCGGCCACCAGGTCGAACTTGGACACGTTGACGCCGGTCGCGTCGGCGATCCACGCCAGCGGCTCGTCCTGGATGCCGATATCGAGTCCGCGCACGTTCGCGCCCCATAGCAGTTGCGCCAGCCCTTCGATGAAGAAGCTCAAGCCTATCGTCGCCATGAACAGCGAGATCTGCGGCTGGTTGACCAGCGGACGCAGCACGAATTTTTCGATCAAAAGACCGAGCAGGATCATCACCCCCAGGGTAACCGCCAGGGCAACGCCGAACGACAAGCCATGCTCCATCAGCCCGACGAAGGTCAGTGCCGCGAAGAACACCAGCGACCCCTGCGCGAAATTGAACACGCCGGAGGCCTTGTAGATGAGCACGAAGCCCAGCGCGACCAGCGAATACATGACGCCGGAAAGCAGCCCGCCGATCAGCACTTCGAAGAAGAATTGCATCGCTTGTCGTCAGCTAATGGGCGACGCCGAGATAGGCGTCGATCACCGCCTTGCTGTTGCGCACCTCGTCGGGGGTACCGTCGCCGATCTTCCTGCCGTAGTCGAGGACGACGACGCGGTCCGAAATGTCCATCACGACGCCCATGTCATGCTCGATCAGGACGACGGTCGTCCCGTATTGCTCGTTGACGTCCAGCACGAAGCGGCACATGTCCTGCTTTTCCTCGACGTTCATGCCGGCCATCGGCTCGTCGAGCAGCAGCAGCGAGGGTTCCGCGGCGAGTGCCCGCGCGAGCTCGACGCGCTTCTGCAGCCCGTAGGGCAACCGGCCGACCGGCGTCTTTCGTATGTGCTGGATTTCGAGGAAATCGATCACCTCCTCGACCTTGGCTCGATTTTCGAGCTCCTCGCGACGCGCCCGTCCGAACCAGATCGCCTGCTCCAGAACGGTTGCCTTCATCTTCAGATTCCGGCCGGTCATGATGTTGTCGAGCACGCTCATGCCCCGGAACAGCGCGATGTTCTGGAACGTACGCGCGATGCCGAGCGCCGCCGTCTCGTGGGTGTCCATGTTGTGCCTGGGCTTGCCGCGAAAGGTGATCGTGCCCTGCTGCGGGTGATAGACGCCATTGATGACGTTGAGCAGCGAGCTTTTTCCCGCACCGTTGGGGCCGATGATCGCCCGGATCTCGTGCTCGCGCACGTCCAGCGAAATGTCATTCAGGGCCTTGACGCCCCCGAACGCCAGTGACACGCCGTCCAGACGCAAAACCGGGTCGCCGATCGCGCGCAGCGCCGTCATGTTCGCGGGCGCTAAGCCGCGGCCCTGGCCGCGCTCGCGGCAAAAGTCTTTGCCTCGACGATGGCGAGGTCGGCAGCGACGATGCCGGTGCGGCCGTCCTCGAACTTTACCTGGGTCTCGACATGCTGCACGGCCCTCCCGGAATAGAGGGCCTCGATCAGAACCGCGTACTTTTCGGCGATGAAGCCGCGCCGCACCTTGCGCGTGCGCGTCATCTCGTCGTCGTCGGGATCGAGTTCCTTGTGCAATATCAGGAACCGCTGGATCTGCGAATCGGCGAGCGAGCCTTCCTGCGCGAGCTCGGCATTGACCTGCTCGACGCATTCGCGGATCAGGGCCTGGACTTCCACCTTGGCGGCGAGATCGGTGTAGCCCGAATACGGGATGCCGCGCCGCTCGGCCCAATTGCCGACCGAGCCGATGTCGATGTTGATGAACGCGCAAACCTTGTCGCGCTGATTGCCGAAGGCGACCGCTTCCCGGATGTGCGGAAAGAACTTGAGCTTGTTCTCGATGTAATTCGGCGCGAACATCGCCCCGGTCGCGAGTTTTCCCACGTCCTTGGCGCGATCGATGATCTTCAACTGGCCGGTGTCGTCGAAAAAGCCGGCATCGCCAGTGCGGAAATAGCCTTCAGGGTCGATCGATTCGGCCGTCGCGTCCGGGCGCTTGTAGTATTCCTTGAGCAGCATCGGCCCGCGCACCAGCACTTCGCCGTTGTCAGCGATCCTGATCTCGACGCCAGGCGCGGCATGCCCCACCGTGTCGAACCGGACACCACCGTCCGGCTGCAGGCAGACATAGGCGCAGGTCTCGGTCGAACCGTAAAGTTGCTTCAGGTTGATCCCGATCGAGCGATAGAAGCGGAACAGATCGGGGCCGATCGCGGCGCCCGCCGTATAGGCGACGCGAATGCGGCTCATCCCGAGCACGTTGCGCAGCGGCCCATACACGACCAGATTGCCGATCGCGTAACGCAGGCGATCGAGAAAGGCAACCGGCTTGCCGTCGAGGATCTCGGGCCCGCAGCGGCGCGCGACTGCGGTGAAATAGCGGAACAGCCAGCGCTTGGGCGCCGACGCGTCCTCCATCCGGATCATCACCTGCGTCAGCAGATTCTCGAAAATGCGCGGCGGAGCGAAATAGTAGCTTGGCCCGATCTCGCGCAGATCGATCATCACCGTGTCGCCGGATTCGGGACAGTTGATCGTGAATCCGGCAACCAGCCACTGCGCATAGGAAAAAAGATGGTCTCCGACCCACGCCATCGGCAGGTAGGCGAGGATGCTGTCGTCGGCGCTGAGGTGATCGAATGCGCAGCCGCCCTGCGCGGCCACGATGAAGGCCGCATGCGTCTGGCACACGCCCTTGGGCTTGCCGGTTGTTCCCGACGTATAGAGCATGATGGACACGTCGTCCGGCCGGCCCTTGGCCACTTCGCCGTCGAAGAATCCGGGATGCGCGCGGTCGAATTCGCGGCCGATCTCGAGCAGGCGATCGAGGCTGGTCACGTTCTCGTAGTTGCGCAAGCCCCGAGGATCGTCGTAGTAGACGTGTTGCAAGGTCGGAACCTGCGGCTTCGCTTCGAGTATCTTGTCGACCTGCTCCTGATCTTCGGCCAGCGCATAGGCGATTCCGGCGTCGTTGAGCACATAGACGAATTCCGCTGCCGGCGCGTCCTGGTACATCGGCACCGGGATTCCGCCCAGCGACTGCGCCGCGGTCATCGCCCAGTAAAGTCGCGGCCGGTTGTCTCCGATGATCGCCAGATGCATGCCGCGCCGGAAGCCTTGCGCGGCGAGTCCGCAGGCGAGCGCGCGCACGTCGGCCGCCACCTGGCTCCATGTCCAGGTCTGCCAGATGCCCAAGTGCTTTTCGCGGGTCGCCGGACGATGGCCGCGCGTACGCGCGTGCTGGACCAGCAACCGGGGGAACGTCGAGTCTTTCGTGGCTTCCTCCTCGAACCTTTGCCGCTTGAGCGGTCTATCTCGCCGGGAGGTCATAATACCTGCCGCCGCCGCGGGCGCAACCCAAGCGGAGGCGCCCGGGCGCAGTCCACGGCGGACGCCGGGCAATTCTTACGAGGCTTGGCAGTTCTTGCAGCAGGATATTGGCAGCCGATCTGGCCTTGCACTTGATAAACAATGACTTCTTCGGCGGCACCCTCCTTGCTTGCGGTCGATAGCCGTGATCGCCCGGCGGAGCGCGACATGCGGGGACAAGCACGCAGTCTGTTCGTGCCAGGACACAATTGCTGGCGTCTGGCGCGCGCGACGCGGCTCGGATTCCTGATCGACGGAAGCGAATATTTCGGCGCGGTGCGCGCCGCGCTGGCTGGTGCGCAACGGGAAATATTCATTCTCGGCTGGGATATCGACAGCCGCATGCATCTGGTGCCAACCGGTGCGAACGACGGTTTTCCCGAGCCGCTGCGGGAATTTCTCAACGCGCTCCTCGCCGAGCGCCCCGAGCTGCAGATACATGTGCTGAGCTGGGACTTCGCCCTCCTGTTCGCGCTCGAGCGCGAATGGCTGGGCCGGCTCAAGTTCGGTTGGCGCACGCGCCGACGCCTGCATTTCCAGCTCGACGATCATCATCCGACCGGCGCTTCGCATCACCAGAAGCTCGTCGTCGTCGACGATGCGCTGGCATTCGTCAGCGGCTTCGACCTCACGCGCAACCGCTGGGACACGCCGCTTCATTTGCCGGCCGACCCGGCCCGGCGCAATGCTGACGGCAGCAGCTACGAGCCGTTCCACGATGTCGGCGCGCTGGTCGACGGTGAAGCCGCGCGGGCGCTCGGAGATCTGGCGCGGAAGCGCTGGCACCGTGCGACCGGAAGGCGCACGCGGCCGCCCGAACGCGCCCCCGAGCCCGCCGCATGGCCGGCGTGCGTCGGGATCGCGCTGTCCGATATCGACGTCGCAATCGTGCGCACCGAACCCGCGCTCGATGGCGCGCCGGCCATCGCCGAGATCCGGCAGCTCCATCTGGACGCGATTGCCGCGGCGAAGACCTCGATCTTTTCGGAAAATCAGTACTTCACCTCGCGCCTGATCGCCGACGCGTTCGAGTCGCACCTGGTCGAACCGGAGGGCCCCGAAGTCGTTCTCGTTTCGCCGATCACCCAAAGCGGCTGGCTCGAGGTCTCGACGATGGGGGTGCTGCGCGCGCGGGTGCACCGGCGGCTGGTCGAAGCCGATGCCGGCGCACGCTACCGATTGTATTGCCCGCGGCTGGGCGACGATGCCGCGCCGCCGGCGTGCCTCAACGTGCACAGCAAGGTGCTGGTCATCGACGACGAGATCCTGTCGGTCGGCTCGGCGAACCTGACAGCGCGCTCGATGAACCTCGACACCGAATGCAATCTCGCGATCGAGGCCAGAGGCGAGGCGCGAGTGCGCGCCGCGATCGTCGGCTTGCGATCGCGCCTGCTCGGCGAGCACCTCGATCGTGACCCGTCGGTGGTCACGGCCGCCGTCGAACGGGCCGGATCGCTGATCGGCGCGATCGAAGCGCTGCGCGGCGAAGGCCGGTCGCTGCGCCCGCTCGACATCATCGAAGAGGACGAGTGGCGCACCCTGCTCGCCGACCAGCCGATGATCGATCCCGAGGAACCGGTCGACGTCGACAGTCTACTGTCCGATGTCGTCGCCCGCCACGAACGCCGGCCGGCATCCGGACGAATCGTCGCTATCGCGCTGATCCTGTTCGCGCTCGCGGCGCTGGCGCTGGCGTGGCGCTACACGCCGCTGCGCGAATGGATCAACGTCGAATCGCTGGTGCGCTTGAGCGACCGATTCGAAGCGAGCCCGTTCGCGCCGCTGATCGTCATCGGCGGCTTCGTGCTGGGCGGACTGCTGGTCATGCCGGTGACGATGCTGATCGCCGCGACCGGCATCGTGTTCGGACCCTGGCTCGGCATGCTCTATTCGCTGATCGGTGCGACGCTCAGCGCGGTCTTCGTCTATGGCATCGGCCGCGAGGTCGGACGCGACGCGGTGCGGCGGGTCGCCGGTCGCCGCATCAACGACCTGTCCCGGCGCATCGCCAAGCGCGGCCTCCTCGCGATGCTGTTCGTGCGCATCGTGCCGATTGCGCCATTTTCGATCATCAATCTGGTCGCCGGCGCATCGCATCTCGCTTTCCGCGACTTCGTCATCGGCACGATCCTGGGCCTCGCGCCCGGCACAGTCATCATCGTATTTTTCGTCGACCGCATTATCGCGGCGGTGCGACAGCCGGGGCCGGTATCGTTCGCGTTGCTGGCGATGGTCGCCGGTGTCGCGATTGCCAGCACGCTCGCGGTCCGCGCTCGTCTCAAGCCGCGCGACGACGCCGATGCCACCCAACACGCTGCGCCGCGCGCGTACTGAAGGCCGCGATGACGTCATCGACCATCACCGTCGCGACTTACAACATCCATGGCGCGGTCGGAGGCGACGGAAGATTTGCGCCCGAGCGGGTCGTCGCGGTGCTCGCCGAGATCGGTGCCGACATCATCGCTCTGCAGGAAGTCGGTGCGCAGCACAATGGGGTCGACACGCTGGCGCGTCTTCGCGACGCGACGGGTCTCTATGCCGTCGCGGGCTCCGCGCGATGGCGCGCCGCCGGCGCGCACGGCAACTGCCTGCTGTCCAGACACCCGATAGTCGAATGCACGCATATCGACCTGACTTACGGGCACCGCGAGGCGCGGAGCGCGCTCGACGCGGTCGTCGATTGCGACGGCGTGCTGTTGCGCGTGCTAGCAACCCATCTGGGCTTGCGCCCAGCGGAACGGCGCGCCCAAGTGCACAGCCTCCTCAAGGCGCTCGAAGCCGAGACGCCGCATCCGACGTTGCTGATGGGAGATCTGAACGAATGGTTTCTGTGGGGCCGTCCGCTGCGCTGGTTGCACGCGCATTTCGAGGCCACACCTTCGCCGCGAAGCTTCCCGGCGCGCGCGCCGCTGCTGGCGCTCGATCGGATCTGGGTCGAGCCGCGTGCGCTGTTGCAACGGCTGTGGGCGCACGGCAGCCCTGTGGCCCGCGCGGCCTCCGATCACATCCCGGTGGTGGCGGACATCCGCTTGCCCGAGACGCCCTGAAGCGGTGCAGTGAACGACCCGGCCGATGTCTCCGCCGGTCCTACAGCCAAATCAGCCCCGCACCGATACCGCCGCTGCACGGGACCGAGCATGCTGGCGGCATCGATTCCGGCACGTTCGGCGCGCTGTCGCGCCGCGGTCGACGGAACCGGTCGTCGCACGGGCCCCTCGGCCGCGCGATGCGGCTGGCGCGCTGCGCAGATGACGGCTCTTGCGCCCGCAATCAATCTCGAAAGGAAGACATATGAGTCGCACATCCCCGGCAGTCCACGCTGCACGACGATGGATCGGTCTGGTCGCCTTCGCGTCGCTGGCGGCCGCGACCGGACCGGCGTCTGCGCAGACGGATCAGGATAAACTGGTCCGCGAGGCACAGACGACGTTTTCGAATTTTGTCCGTGATCCCGACATGACATGGTTCCAACGGCACCTCGGTGAGGCGAAGGCCGTACTGATCTCGCCTAAGATCGTGCGCGCAGGTTGGATATTCGGTGGCTCCGGCGGACGCGCGGTGCTGTTTTCGCGCAACGCGCAAAGCGGTCGCTGGTCCGGTCCCGCATTCTACAACCTCGGAACGGCGAGCGTAGGCTTCCAGGCCGGTGTCGATGTTTCGG
Source organism: uncultured beta proteobacterium (assembly GCA_963828665.1). GTDB lineage: Bacteria > Pseudomonadota > Gammaproteobacteria > Burkholderiales > Casimicrobiaceae > PALSA-1003. Next base: position 149,096 of record CAWHFL010000009.1, on the reverse strand, counting down.
AAACGGTCACGCTGGTGATGACCGACAAGGGTTTGAACTCGCTACTGGCGAACTCGGTGAAGCTGGGTGCTGATGCCAGCATCGCCGCAGGGCCGATCGGCGCCGGTGCGAATAGCGACGTCACCACTGACTTGATTGCGTTCAGCCGGTCGAAGGGCGTGTATGGCGGACTGAATCTGAGCGGCACCGTGGTCAGCGTCGCCAGCAACTGGAACGAGGCCTACTACGGGCGCAACGTCTCCCCGCCTGACATCCTGTTGATGGCAACCGCGCACAATCCGCAGGCCGACCGGCTCGCCGATGCAATCAGCCGCGCGGCCGGCGGCGCCAAGACAAGTCTGCGTTAACGCAACTCATGCGCTGGCGATCACGGCGCAAGTAACGAAGGCGGCTCGGAGCTTCGACTTCGAGCCGCTTTGTCTGGTCCGTTGCACCGGCGAGCTCCCGCGGGCGCGCCGGAAGCGCGCGGTCTCGGGCTGATTTGAGCGATCCGATCGTGCCCAGGACGCGGGCCATCGCCGTCCGGCCGTTGCCGCCGCCCGCCCAGCGGTCGAGCGACTGCGTGTGCCGCCTATAGAGCGAATGCCCCATCGAGCGTCTCCTGTTTCAAGCAACCCCGTCCTGACCTCATTTCACGCCTTTCGCACCGCACCAAATACGCTGCATTGCGACGCGTTGCGTCACTGAACCGGGTGTTCTGTGTCGGGTCGTCCACCGGTGCCTTTATCTCGATCCGTCGTTGATATTGCTCACCAAACCGCCGGCTCTGTGCCCCGACGTCCCCAGTGCAATCGCGCGCTGGTGAGGCCGCGGCCCGACCCGTCTCCACCACGCACCCCGCAAATCCCGTGCCCGCGGTCGGCCCAGTTGCGCGAGGCGGCGCCGCCACCGGAGCCTGCCGGCCCGGCGAAAGCGGTAAGCTACCAGCCGTTCGGAGCGCCAGCACGGCGAAACAGATGGTGACGAGGTCCGGAAGCTCGATACAGCAATGGCGATTGCGCACGGACGCGCCGTCCCCGGCTTTCTTGCGATTCGTGCTGCTGTCGATGCTGCTGCACGCCACGATCGTCATTCTTTTCGGCACCTCGCACGGCACCGGCGCGGGCCGCGGCGAGGGCGCGCTGGATGTCCTCGACGTCACGTTGCGTCGACAACCGGCGATGCCCGACGCCGTTCTTCGTACGGCGCCGGACGCCGAGCCAGCTGCGGGACAAGCGTTGCCACCGCGTGCCGACGAGCATCCCCCGCGGGTGGCGCCACCGCGCAACGAGGCCGCGCCGGCAATCGAACCGGCGAAGACCCGCGAGCCGGTCCCGCTCGAACCCCTGCTGCCCAGGACGCAGCGACCGGTCGAGCCCGATACCGTGCCGCCGCCGATACTGCTGCAAGCGATCGAGCCCATGCCGCGGATCGATTCGCGCCCAGTGCTGGAAATGGACAAGTCGCCCATGCCGCCGCTGATGGCGCCGCCGCCGATCGCGCCGCCGCCGATCGAGCGGCTTGCCCTGCCGCCGACGCCGCCGCCGCTTGCCGCACCGATGGAGCTTGCGCCGCGTGCGGCACCGCTGGTTCCCGCCGCACCGATCGAACGGCTGGCCGCGCCCCCTCTGCAGCGCGAGCTCGCAGCGCCGGTCGAACTGGCGCCGCCGCGCGAGGCGCCTGTCGTGCCGGCACCGCTCGATCGCCTGACGGTGCCGCGGATCGAGAACGAGCTCGCCCCGGCGCCGAGCCTGGTCGCGCCGAGCCCATCCGCAGCGCCGGTTGCCGCGCCGGCCGCCCAACTGCCCCGGCTGCAACTGGGCGCGCCCGCGGCCGACGAAGACATATTCAAGCCGCGGCGCGATGCCGCAGCGCCGGGCGACTCCGGCAGCACTCACATCGACATGGACGCGGCGCGCCAGCGCGCGCGCGAAATCGCCAGCGAAGCGACGAGTGCGCGCGGCATCCTGCCCGCGTTACCGCCGCCGCCGGAAAGGAAATCCAAGGAAAGCACGGCGCTGGAAAAAGCAGTCAAGCCCGATTGCCGCACAGCCTACGCCGGGATGGGCCTGCTCGCGGTCCCGGTGCTAGTGGCGAGCACGATCGGCGACGGCGGTTGTCGCTGGTAGCGTCCAGTAATCAAACTTGGCCGGCCGAAGGCCGCAGCGTCAATGCCCGATGTTGAGCGCTTCCAGGAAGCGCGAGACCATGTTGTACGCCGCGACGGTGGCCACCAGCTCGACCAGTCCGCGCGAATCGAAGTGCTGGCGCAGCGGCTCGAATTCTTCATCGGGAACCTGAACGTTCCGGGTCATGGTGTCGGTCAAGGTCAATACCGCGCGCTCGAGCGGCGTGAACGCTTCGCCGAGGCCTTCCGCATGCAGGGCCGCGATTTTTTCCTCGCTGATGCCGGACCGGCGCGCCACCGGCAGATGCGCCTCGAATTCGAACGGCGCGCGATTGAGCACGGCGACCCTGAGGATAACGAGCTCGCGCAGATCCGCCGCAACCGAGCTTCGGTTGCGCACCGCCGTCAGCATCTGCTCCCAGCCGGCCGCGAGCGGCGCGCTGTTGAGCAGGACCCGGTAGAGCAGAATAATCTCGCCACGTTCGGCGACGATAGCCGCCTCGATCGCCGAGAGCTCCGGGCGGGATCCGGGCGTGACGGGTGCAACGCGTGTGGCCATTTTTGTCCGTCCTCAATTGGATTTACGGCCGCCGTCGGAATCGCGCCGTCCGCCGGCGAAGCACTTTGGCATGGCGCAAGCATGGCCGGCGCGCATCGGCGATGGTAGCAGTTCGAGCAAAGGCGAGAGGACGCGTATGATGGACCACGCCGGCCGCCGTTGCCGGATCAATGAGAACGGGAGCACGTCATGACGCCAATTCGATCGAGCCTTCTCTTGGCCGCCTTCCTTTGTTCGATTCCTGCCGCCGCGCTCGCCCAGGAGGCCTACACCAATCGCACCGCGAACGTCCGCGCCGGCCCGGACCGCACCTATCCCGCGGTCGCGCAGCTGCCGCCGGGCGTGGGCGTGCAGGTCATGGGTTGCATCGACGACTATAGCTGGTGCGACATCGTATTCGGCGACAATCGCGGATGGATCTACGCCGGCAGCCTCTCTTACCCGTATCAAAGCGGACGCGTGCCCATCCTCGGTTACGGTGCCGTCATCGGTCTGCCGATCATTACCTTTTCGCTGGGCAATTACTGGGACAGCTATTATCGCGGCCGCCCCTGGTACCGCAACCGCAGCTATTGGGTGAATCGCGCGCCGCCGCGGCACTTCAGGCCGCCGCAACGACCACAGCCCCGACCCGGATTCAATCGCGGGCCCGAGCCGCGGCGCGTCGATCGAGGGCCGGCAGGCGGCACTCGTCCGACGCGGCCCGAGCGGCCGGCGCTGCGCGCCCCCGATAATCGCCCGTCCGGCGGCGCGCGCGAAGGCGTGCGGCAGGGCGGGCGCGAATCCCGGGGCGACGGCAGATCGCAGCGCAAGGGTTCTGAACACTAGACGCCGTTGCGCGCTTTGTCGGGAGCATGCTCGCCCGCGTGCTCGGGCTGCTCGATCGACGATGAAGCGCCGCGACCGGCGTGCTCGGGCGGCAGTTGCGCGCGTTGCTGCGGCGCGTTCGCCTCATCCGCGGTGTCCACGGCCGCGCGCAGCCGCGGCAGCGCGTCGGGGTGCTCGCGCTGCATGAAATCGAGCAGCGCTTCGCGCACGCGGCAGCGCAGGTCCCAGTTCTTCGAAGCGTCGGCCGAGCTCACCAGCGCGCGCAACTGCATCGCGCGCTCGCTCGACTCCACCACCTGCAGCAGCGCGACCCTGCCGTCCCATTCTGGCGCGGCGGCGCAAATACGCTGGAGCTCGGCGCGTAACGGTGCAAGCGGCATACGATAGTCGGTCCAGAGAAAAACGCTTCCGATCAGCTGCGCGGAGGTTCGCGTCCAATTCTGGAACGGATGCTCGACGATCCATTGCAGCGGCACGACCAGCCGGCGTTCATCCCAGAGCTTCACGACGATATATGTCGAGGTGATGTCCTCGATGCGCCCCCATTCGCCTTCGATGATGACGACGTCGTCGATCCTCAGCGGCTGGGTCAGCGCGATCTGCAGCCCGGCGATCAGGTTGCCGAGCACCGGACGCGCGGCGATCCCCGCGACCAGCCCCGCGACGCCCGCAGAGGCGAGCAGGCTGGTGCCCATTGTGCGCAGCGCGGGAAACATCATCAGACCCACGGCCGCGCCGATCAGCGCGACGAAGGTCATCACTGTCCGCGCGAGCACTCGCGTCTGCGTCACGACGCGGCGCGCCTCGAGGTTGTCGTTGACGTTCGACGGATGCAATCGGATAACAGTCTCGCCAACGGCCGATACCGCACGCATCGCGAGCCAGGTCAGCGCCGCGATCAGCAGCAGCGCCGTGGCAATCGAGATTGCCCGGGGAAGCGAAATGGTGTCGGGCAGCGCCGTCCAGACGAACTGCAACGCCAGCAGCGGCAGCACCGCACGCCCCGGCCGATCGAGCTCTTTCGCCAGCGTGCCGACAAGCACGCTGAAGCGGCCTATGCGCCGCAATACGCCGAACGCAATGACGTGCACCAGCAGTCCGAGCGCGAGCGCGGCGACCACGGCGAAGGCCACCGCGAGCCAACTGTCGTCGAATCCGGCCAGCAGCTTGGTCAGTTCCATGTCGACTCTCGAGCTTCCCCCACGATGAGAAGTCAGTGGCCGCGCGCCGATGGTCGGCTTCGGCTACGACCTTATTTCAGCCGATACGCGAGTACGTGGCCTTCGTGCGAGGTCGAGCGGAGCCCGATCCACTCGCCTTCCGGCGAATACCAGACGTCGATGCGATTGCGTGCGGTCTCGATGCGATAGTGCATCGCCTGGAAGGATGCGCCGCGCAGCTCGTAGGCTTCCTTGGCGGGCGGCTGAACGGTGATCGGCGTCAAGGCGCCGGTCTGGACGTTGACCAGCTTCGTCTGCTTCAGCACACGCGGATTCCAATAGGCAAAGCTCATCACGCATGAAGGCAACCGCTGCTGCCCGTTGGGGCCGTCGACCACGAAGCTGCCGCCTTCGAGACGTCCTGCGACCGTCGTGACGGCCCCCTTTTCTGCCGTCCGGGTGTCGAGGCGGGTCAGGCAATCGCCCCGCCAAGTTTCCTCTTCGTGCTGTTCGTAGCTTCCGGCCGTGAAGCCCAGCAGGGCCACCCGAAAGCGCATGTCGCTGCGCGTTGATCGGGCTTGACCATTCTCCTCGAGCGAAATGTCGTGCGTGCCGATGGCGATCCCGTCGACGCTGACATCGAAATGCCACTCGCGCGCCGCCGCGACGTTGGCGGCCAACAAGCCCGACAGCAGCACCGATCTTGCAAGCCACGCCCGGCCAACGTTGCGGCGATTTTTGTCGGCTGCGAGACGGCGCCGACGAACGACATGCTGCGCGGGCATGACAAGCGGCAGGCAAGGAATACGAAGTCGATTCACAACTATTGGAGTCGTGCCGCCACCGATGGTTGCGCGCGCCCGTGCAGGACGCAGTCCGACATTCACGGTGACCTTGGGGCCGGGACCCGGCGCTCGATCGCGGCCATTGCCCTTCGCCGTCGGACTTCCGCTCGCCGCCGCGGGCGTAAAATCGAACCGGGCCGGATTCGAGAGCAAGACCCGGAGTGCGAGGACCGCGTTCCAAGCCTAAATTTCAGCCATCGATCACGATGAGCTGAAAGGACGCAACATGAAGACGACTTCCAAAAGCATATCGGCGGCTGCAGCGACGCTGGCCGACCCGCGATGGGCAGCAGTCGTCGCCCGCGATCCGGTCGCCGACGGCCGCTTTCTGTATTCGGTCCGGACGACCGGCGTCTACTGCCGGCCTTCGTGCGCTTCGCGCCGCGCGCGGCCCGAGCATGTCGCGTTCCACTTGACGTCGGCCGACGCCGAGCGCGCCGGCTTCCGGCCGTGCCAGCGCTGCCGGCCGGACCTGCCGCCGCTGGCCGAGCAGCATGCGACCACGGTAGCGAGTCTGTGCCGCTTTATCGAAAACGCCGAGCAGGCGCCAAGCCTCGAGGCGCTGGCGAAGCAGGCGGGCCTGAGCGCCTCTCACCTGCATCGCACGTTCAAGGCGGCGACCGGATTGACGCCAAAAGCGTACGCCGCGGCACATCGCGCGCGCAGGATGCGCGCCGAGCTCGCACGCAGCGACTCCGTGACCGAGGCAATCTACGACGCCGGATACAACTCCAATGGACGCTTTTACGCGCAATCCAACGACATGCTGGGCATGACGCCTTCGCGCTATCGCGCCGGCGGCGCCGACACCGACATACGGTTCGCGATCGGCGAGTGCTCGCTCGGTGCGATTCTGGTCGCAGCCAGCGAGGTCGGCGTGTGCGCGATCATGATCGGCGACGATCCCGACGCGCTGGCGCGCGATCTGCAGGACCGATTCCCGCGTGCCGAGCTGATCGGCGGCGACGTCGGCTTCGAGGAGCTCGTTGCGAAGGTGGTCGGCCTGGTCGAGGCGCCGGGGCTCGGCCTGGATCTGCCGCTGGATGTCCGCGGCACCGCGTTCCAGCAGCGAGTGTGGCAGGCGCTGCGCGAGATTCCTTCCGGGAAGACGCTGAGCTACGCCGATCTCGCGAAGCGGATCGGCGCGCCGAAATCGGTGCGCGCCGTCGCCCAGGCGTGCGGCGCCAACGCGATCGCGGTGGCGATCCCCTGCCATCGCGTCGTGCGCAACAATGGCGCCCTGGCCGGGTATCGCTGGGGGGTCGAGCGCAAGCGCGCGTTGCTCGACCGCGAGTCGCGCGGATGAATGCCCGCGACCGCGACGTCGCAACGATTGCTGCGCCAGATGCGAAAACGCGGCTCGCCTCGGCTGACTGGGCCGTGATCGCCGCTGATCTGGATGCGCGCGGACACGCGGTGATCGAGCAGCTCCTTCAACCGGCGCAATGCTGGTCGCTGGCCGCCTTGTACGACACCACCGAACGCTTTCGCAGCAAAGTCGTCATGGAGCGCCACGGCTACGGTCGCGGCGAGTACAAGTATTTCAGCTATCCGCTGCCGGCGCTGGTTGCCGAGCTGCGGGCCGCGCTCTACCCGCCGCTTGCGATGATCGCAAACCGCTGGAACGCCGAGCTCGGCATCGATGTGCGCTATCCGCCCGGGCATGCGGCGTTTGTCGCGCGCTGCCATGCCGCGGGACAAACCAGGCCGACGCCGCTGCTGTTGCGCTACGACGCCGGCGACTACAACTGCCTGCACCAGGACCTCTACGGCAAGCACGTGTTTCCGCTGCAGGCGACGATCCTGCTCTCCGACGAGACAGACTTCGCCGGCGGCGAATTCGTTCTCACCGAGCAGCGGCCGCGTATGCAATCGCGGCCGGAAGTCGTACCGCTTCGTCAGGGCGATGCCGTCGTGTTCGCCGTCCAGCACCGCCCGGTGCAGGGCTCGCGCGGCGCGTACCGGGTCAATATGCGGCACGGCGTCAGCCGCGTGCGCAGCGGCCACCGGCAAACGCTCGGCATCATCTTCCACGATGCGGCGTGAGGAAGTTGCGATGACGGGCGATCTGTTCGAACTCGATGCCGAAATCGAATCGCGGCAGCAGTGTCTGACGCCGGGAGCGGTGCTGCTGCGCGGTTTCGCCGGCGTGGCGTCGCACTCGCTCTCCGCCGGCCTGCAAAGCGTGATCGTCCGGGCGCCGTTTCGCCACATGGTCACGCCGGGCGGCCTGTCGATGGCGGTGGCAATGACCAACTGCGGCGACTACGGCTGGATCAGCGACCGCGCCGGATATCGATACGACGCGATCGATCCGGAAAGCGGACGACGCTGGCCGCCGATGCCCGAGACGTTTCTGCGGCTCGCGCGCGAAGCGGCAGCGGCCGCCGGCTTCGAAGAATTCGTGCCCGACGCCTGCCTGATCAATCGCTACGAAACCGGCGCCAAGCTGTCGCTGCACCAGGACAAGGATGAACGCGACTTCGGCCAGCCGATCGTGTCGGTGTCGCTCGGTGTGCCGGCAACGTTTCTGTTCGGCGGGACCAAGCGCGCCGGCAAGACGCTGCGCGTACCGGTGCAGCACGGCGACGTCCTGGTCTGGGGCGGTCCGGCGCGGCTCAATTACCACGGCGTATTGCCGGTCAAGGCCGCGCACCATCCGTTCGCCGGCACGCATCGCATCAACCTGACACTGCGCCGCGCGACTTGACCAGGGCTTGCGTGGGCGGCGCGCACGCCACGCGGGGCGTTTCCTGAACGTCTCGCTTATAATCCGCCACCGGCGTTCGTGCCGGTGGGTGGACGCAGCGTCGACTACGACGCCTGCCCGCCACTGGCGGGCGAGGGAGGCCGCTGCACGATGAAGTGTGTTCGCTTCTGGGGCACGCGCGGCTCGCTGCCGGTGGCGTTGACGGCGTCGGGCGTGCGTCGCAAGGTGATCACCGCGCTCGCCGGCGCCGCAGGTCGACACTTCGCTTCCGGCGCCGAGCTCGAGGCCTACGTCGACACGCTGGGCATGGCCGTGGCCGGCACCTACGGCGGGCATTCGTCGTGCGTCGAGCTCGAGACCGGCGGCTCGGATTACGTCCTGTGCGACATGGGCAGCGGTCTGCGGCGCTTCGGCCATCAGGCGATCGAGCGCCACGGCCGGGGGTCGCCACAGACCTATCACTTCTTCATGTCGCACGCCCACTGGGACCACATCATGGGGTTCCCTTTTTTCACGCCGGCGTACTTCCCCGGCAATCGCATCTTCATTTATGGCGGACACACGGTGCTCGAAGAAGCGCTGCGCAGGCAGCAGTCGCCGCCGTCCTTTCCGGTGACTTTTGCGGCGCTGCGCGCCGACATCGAGTTCGTTCATCTGGAGCCGGGGCGAGACTACGAGCTCGCCGGCATGACGGTCAGGATGAAGCTCCAACGGCACGGCGGCGACTCATACGGATACCGTTTCAGCTCGGCCGGAAAGACGGTCGTCTACTCGACCGACTCCGAGCACCGAATGAGCGATGCCGCCGAGACGGCAGGCTTCGTCGAGTTCTTTCGCGCCGCCGACCTGGTCATTTTCGATGCGATGTATTCACTGGCCGACACCATGTCGGTCAAGGCCGACTGGGGACATTCGAGCAATATCGCCGGCGTCGAGCTCTGCCAGATGGCGGGTGCGCGACAGCTTTGCCTCTTCCACCACGAGCCGATGCACGACGACGAGGGGATCGAGCGCCTGCTGGCCGAGACCCGCCGCATCGAGGAGATCACCCGCACCGGCGAACCGCTGCTGGTCAGCGCCGCTTACGACGGAATGGAAGTGCGCTGGTGATCCGCGCGATATTCAGCCGACAAACCGCGAGCCGGCTCGGGATCGTCCGCGGCTAAAGTGCGGCGCCTGCGGGAATGGCCGCTTCGAAGCGGTTGCGCCCGGCGAGCTTGGCGCGATAGAGCGCGGCGTCCGCCTGCCGCACCCAGGCATCGACGTCCATCTCCGCCTGCGCCTCGGCCGCACCTAGGCTGACGGTGCAGCGCAGATCGGCAGCGCGCTCGAACGCAGCGCCCTCGAGCTTGGCGCGAACGCGTCGCGATGCTTCCTCGGCGCCGCGCAACGTAGTCTCCGGCAACATCATCACGAATTCGTCGCCGCCGTAGCGCGCGACCGAGTCGCTCTTGCGACTGGACTCGCGCAGGACTCTCGCTACCGTGCACAGCACCTCGTCACCGATCGGATGGCCGTATCGATCGTTGATTTCCTTGAAATGGTCGACGTCCAGAATCACCAGTACCGCGCAGCGGCTGGTCCGGCGATACCGCGCCAGCTCGGTTTCCGCCAGCGACAGGCACTGCCGCCGATTGGCAAGACCCGTCAGCTCATCGGTGCGGCCCAATTCGTCCAGCCGCCTGTTTTGCCGCGCCAGCTTGTTGGCCAGCGAATTCGCCGCGGTCCCGATCGCCAACGGATAGACGACCAGGAGCGGCAGACAGGCCAGCATGACGTCCATCGGCGTCGCGATCTGAACCGGGAAACCGAGCAGCGCCGCCGTCGCGACGCAGGTCGCGATCAGCAACACCGAGGTCCGTGCGACAAACCACATGCCGCCGACCCCGACCTTGTCGACCGAAAGCATCGTTGCCAGCACGACGCTCGGCAGCAGGTTGAATTGCATCACCGCAATCCAGACGCCGCCCATCGCCGAGTCCGCCATCAGGTTGTGGATCTCGGCCTGCGTCGGGCGCCCGCTGCGGCCCGCCAGCCACCGGGCCACGTGCGGCCAGGCGAACGCATTCACCGCCAGAGCGATCCACCATCCGATCGACGACCGATGCAATAGCAACACCGATGCCACACACACGAAGCCCAGCGCGAGGCCCAACGTGCGCATCCGATGAATGCGACGGACGAACCGCATCTGGCGCCTGCGTTCCCGGCCATGCAGGGGAGGATTGTCGGGAGCGGGGATTTTGCGCAAATCGTCGGCGGGCAAGCGGATGCTGCCATCTGGCGCAGCAAGCGGACATTATCGCAGGTGCGGCGGCACGATGGCCCTTTGTCCGGCGCGCGCGGTTGTGGCAAACAACCGTGTCGCGTCCGCCGCCGTCAGACCGCCGCCGCCGACACGGCGCCTCGCGGTCAGGCGCTTGCGGCGCCGCAGCCCTTGCGCCCGTCAGTCGATCGCGCGTCAGGGCGCATCGCGCGTACCGTCGAACATGTCGTGCAGCAGATAATTTTCCAGCGCCGCGGTGTCGGCCGGGCGCGCCGACAACGTGACGATGCTTCCGTGCCGCCCCGACTCCCAGGTGAAGTCTCCGTGTTCGTGCTCGCGGATGATGACGATCATCCTTCGCACGACGGCGATTTGCATATTCGCGTTGTCGCCCTTGCGCACCTCGATCAGCTGCGGCGTGCGCCGGCCCATCTCGGTATTCCATCCGAAAAATTCGAACGCCGCGTCATCGTAGGTCATCCGCTTCATTTCAAACATCCCGCCGCCCCGGATCGGCCTCTGTGCGGCGACACCGTGCGCGGCTGAGGGAAGATTGGCGGCAATCTTGCTGTTGAAATCAGCGGCCGCAGTGTTGGACTCCGCCGATTCGGGCTCGCCGCGCGCACGGCGATTCGACTGGACGAACGACAGGAAATCGCCTTGCGGTGGAGGCTTGGCCTGCGGCACCGGAGGGGCCGCAGCGACTGGCGGCGGCGCCGGAGCCGGCGTTCGACTCGGCTGCGGCTCGATGCGAGGCATTGCGACCGGCGGCGGCCGGAGCCGCGGCCTCGCGGGCAGCGGCCTCGGACGCGGTACCGGCGCGGCGGCGGGTGCGGGTGCGGCCGCCGGCGGCGGTGGCGGAGTCGCCTCGGCGAGCTGGACTTGTACCGGACTGCTTTCCTCCTCCAGCGCCTCCTGGCTCGGCCCGGCCGTCGGCAGTTGGCTAAGCAACACCAGCAACGCGAGGGCGTGGACGAGCAGCGACGCGACCAGCGTCACCGACCACCGGGGAATCGTCACGACGTCCTGGCGCGAAGCCGGCTTGTGCAGCCAATGGCTCATCGGCCGCTCGTAGTCTGGCGGCTGCGGATCGGGGACGGCGTCGGGGCTCATCGCCGTGGCGTTGCTGCGAGCATTCATCGAATCGAATAGTCCACCGGCAGATTCGCCGTGGCAATACGAACGGAAAGGCAAGGCGTTTGTTCCGTGCGGGCCTCGCCGGCGCGTGCTTCGCGCACGATTGTCTCCCAGGCGATGTCATCACGGTCACCGACGGCCCTCGAAAATCGGCTACGCTCGCGGTTTCGCATCCCAACTTCCTTCGCGCAATGTCCTCCGCCCTGTTCACGCCGTACAAGCTGCGCAAGCTCGCACTCGCCAATCGCATCGTCGTCTCGCCGATGTGCCAGTACTCGGCCGTCGACGGCTGCGCGACCGACTGGCATCTGGTGCATTGGGGACAACTGCTGCAATCGAGCGCGGCGATGTTCACGATCGAGGCCACCGCAGTGTCGGCGATCGGACGCATCACCTACGGCTGCCTGGGGCTCTACGACGACGCCTGCGAAAAGGCGCTGGGCGAGCGCCTGACGATCGCGCGCCGATATGCGCCGCCGATGCCGGTGGCGATCCAGCTCGCGCATGCGGGACGCAAGGGCTCATCGCAGGTACCGTGGGAGGGCGGGCAGCTTATTCCGATCGCGCAAGGCGGCTGGACGCCGGTGGCGCCTTCGGCGATACCGCAGCTCGAACACGAAGCGCCGCCGTCAGCGCTCGATACCGCGGGCCTCGAGCAGATCAAAAATGAATTCGTCGCCGCCGCGAAGCGGGCGGCGCGGCTCGACCTCGATGCGCTAGAGCTGCATTGCGCCCACGGTTACCTGCTGCACGAATTTCTCTCGCCTATATCGAACCGGCGCGATGACAGGTACGGCGGCTCCTTTGACAACCGTGCGCGCTTTCCACTCGAAGTCTTCGCGGCGGTCCGCGACGCCTGGCCGCAGGACAAGCCGATGGGCGTACGCGTCTCGGCTACCGACTGGGTCGACGGCGGCTGGACGATCGAGGATTCGGTCGCGCTGGTCCGCCGGCTCAGCGCTGCCGGCTGCGACTGGATCGACACTTCGAGCGGGGGCATCTCGCCCGCGCAGAAGATTCCGCTCGGCCCGGGCTACCAGGTTCCGCTCGCGCGCGCGATACGCCGCGAGACGAGCATTGCGACGATGGCGGTGGGCTTGATCACCGAAGCGAAGCAGGCCGAAGCGATCATCGCGTCGGGCGACGCCGACCTGGTGGCGATGGCGCGCGCGATGCTTTGGAATCCGCGCTGGCCGTGGCATGCGGCCGCCGCACTGGGCGCGGAAGTTCAGGCGCCGCAGCAGTACTGGCGATCTCCTCCGCGCGAGGCCGCCAATGTGATTGCGCACGTGAAGGTCGGCATGCGGTAGGGACCAAGGACAACATTCAGATCAGCGCACGGTCGCGTTGACAGTCCCGCGCTGCCCAGGCGTATGGTACCGCCTGTCGACTCAGTGCTTTTCGTCCGGTCGGCCCTGCGTCGGCGACGCTTCGGGTGACCCGAAGTAGCGCTCCTCGAGCTGATGTCGCAACTGTTGTGCGAGCTCGATGTCGGCGTCGCTCGCGTACAGAGGCGTGGGCTCGACAATCGTGTCGCGGTCGCGGAATTGGCTCTTGTGCATCATGGGTCAGCTTCCGCATATCGCGTGCCAGCCGGAAAATGTCCTATGAAAACAGGGCAAAGACGGTTTGGCCAACCTTCGCAAACGCTTCGCGGAAAGCGTGTCCGTGTAAATATTGACCGCGGCGCGGCAGCTCGGTGCCGGCTAACGCCAACGTCACCGGCCTGCCTCTCGCCTGTTTCGGTAACAGCGGCCGGCGTGCGCGCTCGATTGCTTGACAGCCAGACAATCCCCGCGCACACTTAACCATATGGTTCACTATCAGTCACGCAAACTCGACGCTGTGTTCAGCGCGCTCGCCGATCCCACGCGGCGCGCGGTGCTGGTCAGGCTCCGACACGGCGAGCGATCGGTCGGCGAGCTCGCCGCGCCTATCGGCATGTCGCTGCCGGGAGTCATCAAGCATCTCGCCATTCTGGAAGACGCCGGCCTCATCGAGCGGAAAAAGACAGGTCGCGTCGTGAGCTGTCAGCTCAAGGGCGGGGCAATGAAGGGTGCGCTCGATTGGCTGGAGCGCAATGAGGAATTCTGGAACACGCGGCTGGACCGACTGGGCGCGTTTCTGGAGCAAAAGGAGAGTCGAGCATGGAAGCCGCAACCGAAGACAAGACCAGCATCCACATCCGACGAGTGTACAAAGCGCCCGTCGCCGCCGTCTACGCGGCGTGGACGGACCCCGAGCAAATGAAGCACTGGATGGGGCCGAGCGACGCATTCGGCGAATCCGAAGTCACGATGGACGTGCGCGTCGGCGGGCGCTACCGGATCGTCATGCACGCGCCGAACGGCGAAACGCATCGCGTCGGCGGCGAGTATCGCGAGGTGGTCCCCAACAAGCGGCTCGTCTATACCTGGGCGTGGGAGAGCACACCCGAGCGGGAATCTCTGGTGACGCTTGAGTTCAAACCTTCGGGCGAAGGCACCGAGCTGGTGCTCGCCCACCAGCGGTTCGCGGACCAGGAGGCGCGCGACAAGCATCGGGAAGGTTGGGACGGGTGCCTCGGTCGCCTCGACCGTTTCATTTCACATATTTCGCACATTTCGCACTAGCTGCTCGCTCACCAACAACCAACCCGGAGACAAGCCAATGGGCAATCCCTTTGTACACGTCGAGCTCGAAACCAATGATGTCGCCAAGGCGAAAGGCTTCTACAGCAAGCTGTTCGACTGGAAGCTCGAAGACGTGCCGAACGCGGCGGCGGGTGGCAGCTATACGATGATCAGCGTCGGCGACGGCACCGGCGGCGGGATGATGAAGAATCCGATGCCGGGCGGCCAATCGTTCTGGCTCGCCTATGTTCTGGTCGACGATATTGAAGCCGCGACCAAGAAGGCCAAATCACTGGGCGGCACGGTGATGAAGGACGTCACCGAAGTCATGGGCATGGGCTGGCTGTCGATCATCGTCGACCCAACCGGCGCAGCGCTCGGACTGTGGAAGGCGAAACCCAGAGCGAAGTAAGCGCCTCGCTGACTCGCCGCCAGCGGGTGGCGGGTCAGCCTCTGCCGAAGTGGCCGACTGGCCGCCGCGCTGGCTGCCGCATGCCAAAGTGGTTCCTGACGAGCCCGGACGGAAAGCGGCGGAAGCTCGGCGCGCGCACGAAGACTACGCCGCTCGTATAGATATTCGGATACCAGCCCAGCCCGCAATCCATCCACGAGAGATCGCACGCCGCCGTTCCCGTGTACACCGGCAGAGCCGAGTAGACGCTGTATTGCACCGGCGGCGCGGGATCGAATCGGTATTGCATCGGCGGCGGCACCGGGATCGGTGGATAGACGACCTGCGGTGCCGGCGGCCGTTTGGCCGCCTCGACCTCTTCCTCGAGCTGTCGAACGCGCGCTTCGAGCGCCAGCGTATCGGCGCGGCGCGCGGCCTCCCGGGCAGCATTGTCCCGCGCTGCCGCCGCTTCCGGGCTGACATGCGCCACGCTGATCACGCGGACCCCCTCGGGCGGACTGATATTGCTGACGTTGACCCTTCCGGACGCATCGGCCCACGTATAGATGTCTGCGTGAGCGAGCGGCAGCACGGCTGCGGTGACCGCCAGCAAAACCGCCCGAAGGATCCGTGTGCGCATTATTGGCACCCGATAAGCATCAACATGATTGTAAGCCCATCCCGCAAGCGGCGGCACGGTCCGGTGTCAAGCTTTAGATAGCGCGCGGCGTCGACAGTTGCCGCGGTGTCGCGCAGCGTCGACCGGCGATGTTCATGCTCGACTTCGCGAGGAGTGCGCGACGTCCGACCCTCTATCGGGACGCTGCGATGCACCGCGGTCATTGACGACGAAATTGACCGTGCCGCGCGGGTTGCCGCGAAGTCGACACGAAGCGAACGACCGAAGTATATTGGCGTCCGGGAATCACCAGTCGGACGCGCGTGTTCGAATCGGTCCAGAAACGTGCGGCAGTCATCGCGGGCGGCGGTCTCAAGGTCCGCCGGCTTGTCCTCGGCTGCAGGAAGCTGCTATCCGAGCGCGGCGAGGCGGCCGGCGTGTCGCTGGCCAAGATCACGCTGGACCTGTACCGGAACCTGGACAAGAAAGATCAGGCGCGATTCTTCGCGACGCTGCTCACCGGGTTCTCTCCCGATCCGGCGCGAGTGCTGGCTGCGTCGAAGGCATACGCTGCGGACCCGTCGGCCTCCACGCTGGCCCAGCTCAGCCTCGCCGCCGAGCCGCCGCGGCAGGAGTTGCTGCGGCGGCTGAACCGTGCCCCGGGAGGCACGGCGACGATCCTGCGCATGCGCGAGCGCCTACTGGAATTGATCGACGAGCAACCCGAGCTCGACGCCGTGGACTGGGATTTTCGTCACCTGCTGTCGTCGTGGTTCAATCCCGGCTTCCTGCGGATCGTTCGCGTCGACTGGCATGCACCGGCCTATCTTCTCGAGCAGATCATCGTGCACGAAGCGGTGCATGAAATTCGCGGCTGGAGCGACCTGCGCCGGCGGCTCGAGGCCGACCGTCGATGCTTCGCCTTCTTCCACCCGGCCCTGCCCGACGAGCCGCTTATTTTTGTCGAAGTGGCGCTGCTGGACCGCATGGCCGACGCAGTGCCGCCGGTGCTCGACGCGCAATTCTCTTCGAGCGATACGAGCAAGGCAACGACGGCGGTCTTCTATTCCATAAACAACTGCCAGCCGGGCCTGCGCGGCGTGTCGCTCGGCAATTTCCTGATCAAGAATGTGGTGGACGTGCTCTCCGACGAATTTCCGCGGCTCAAGGTGTTCTGCACGCTGTCGCCGGTCCCCGGTTTCGTGGCCTGGCTCGGCGCGCTGCTCGGGAAGGGTACCTTCGAGGAGATCGGGATGGCGGTGCCGGCGTTGAACGCCGTCGCAGCGAGACTCGGCGTCAACATCGCCAAGATCGCCAGCGACCCGGACTGCGTCGCGCGCCTGGCGCCGCTGAAAGAGCCGTTGATGCAGCTATGCGCAGCTTACCTGCTGCGTCGCCCCGGCGCCGGCAAACGGGCGCAGGATCCGGTGGCAAGATTCCACCTCAACAACGGGGCAAGCCTCGAGCGGATCGACTGGCTGGCCGACACGTCCAGGAAAGGACTACGAGAGTCGCTCGGCTTGATGGTCAATTATCTGTACGAGCCTCGGGCGATCGAGAGCAACCACGAGAAGTTCGTCCGGGGCGAGTTCGTCGCTTCGCGGCGGGTGCGGAGCTTGGTGCTCCAATCGCACAAATGAAAAGGCCCGCTTGCGCGGGCCTTTCACCACTCGAACCGGATCAGTCGAGCGACTTGATGTTCGACGCCTGATCCCCTTTCGGGCCCGCCGTTACGTCGAACGAGACCTTCTGGTTATCCCGCAGGCTCTTGTGACCTTCACCTTGGATCGCTGAAAAATGCGCGAAGAGATCCTTGCCGCCGGAGTCGGGGGTGATAAAGCCGAACCCTTTGCTGTCGTTGAACCATTTCACTGTACCTGTACCCATGTCTGCTGTCCTTTGAAATAGGGATGATGGGCTTACGCCCGAATGCCGGAACTTCAAGGGAGGGAGACGAAGACCTGAGGAATACCGCGAAAGCGGCAACGACCGACCGGCATTTTCACTTACTTGACGAACCTGCAGTCCATGCATACACGCATGTTGCCTGCCACGCAACGTATTTCTGTGGATCGCCGATGGGACGGCCTTTCAGTCGGCGCTCACATCGACCAAGGTCCGGTCCTGGTTGCGCACAGGCGCGAGCGGCCACGATTTTGCCTGCCGGACGTGCGTTCGCGCACAGACCTGGTTGAGGCCGAGGTCCAGCCTAGCAAAACAGGAGGCTAGATGTGATGCCGCACCAGACGGATGATCGGAAGCAGTCTGCAGCGAACGCCAAGACTCGCGCGCGCGTCGTCCTGCACGATGCCGAAGCGGTGACTTCGTCCGATGCCCTCCGCCAGGTTTTCGAGCAAGCGGTGACCAGGGAAGTTGCGCACATGCTCGAGCGCGGAGCGATAGCCTCGGCGATTACCGCATTTGAGGATGCTGCGGCCGAAATCCACCATGCGCTGTGTCCGCATGGCATGCGTCCCTGCGGGGCATGCGGTGACGAATAACCGCCGGGCTGGATTCACCGTTGCCATCCAATGATTTTTGTCGCTCGAGAACCTTTCTGGAGTGAATGCCATGTCAGTCGATGGTGAAATGTTTGCGCAGGTGTCGCCTGCGGCTGAATCGCTATTCGGTCGAATCGCCCGACGCAAAGTGAGGCAGCCTCGGCCGCCCATGAAGCCGCAAGTACTCTGCTCTCCGTGCAGAAATATGATCGGCGCGTTCGTTGCCAATGAGCCGCACGGGGGGCTGACCAGCTACGTCTTCGACGCCCCGGTGCGGGACGACCTCGAATACTACGGATGTCAGGTATGCGGCACGAAGCTGGCACGCGATAAGATGAGCCATGACTTCGGCGTGCGATGGCGGCTGATCTGATCAGCCGATAATTTCCTGTCGCCGCTAGTTGGCGGGGTCAGGCTCAGCCGCGCGCGCGTGCGCGAATCAACGAGCACGGCCGTGGACGACAACCGAAATAGCTGACCGACAGACACGGGCGCGCCCGCGTCGGCGAGACTACATCTGCTTGAACAGATGATTGAAGGTGCGGCTGACTTCGAGTTTTTCGCTGCTGCCCTTCACATGCACGATCTGGCGGCCGCGGAAATCGCGGCTGACCTGCTCGACCGCATCGACGCGAACCACGATCGCGCGGTGGATTTGCCAGAATTCGTCCGGGTCCAGCTCATCGATCAGCTCCTTGATCGGCTTGCGGATCAGAGCCTCGAACCCCCGCGTCTGCACCCGCGTGTATTTGTCCTCGGCGCGGAAGAACAGGATGTCGCCGGTGGGGATCATCCGTATATTGGCGCCGACGCTCGCCTGTATCCAGCGCATGTATTCGCGCGGCTTGATGCCGCCGGCGCCGATTCGCTGCGATAGCTGCGCCAGCAGCTCGTTCATCGGATCGGGCGCCTGCTTGAGCCGCGCGCGCAGGCGCTCGCAGGTTAGCGCCACCCGCGCCGGCTCCGCCGGCTTCAGCAGATAATCGATGGCGCCATGCTCGAAGGCGCGGATCGCGTATTCGTCATGCGCGGTGACGAAGACGACATGCACCTTGCCTGCCAGCGCCTGGGCAGCTTCGATGCCGTCCATGCCGGGCATGCTGATATCGAGAAAGACGATGTCCGGCTCCAGGCTCTGCACCATCGCGACGGCCTCGCGGCCATTGCTGGCCTCGCCGACGATCAGGAGCTCGGGCCACGCTTCCTTCAGGCGGTCGATGATCTGCTCGCGCATCAGGCGTTCGTCGTCGGCAACGACGGCGGAGGGCGCCGCGGAGGCGGATGAGGCGGGCATGCGAGCAGTCGTTGATCAGGCGGGCGGCGCGGTTGGGGCGATTTCGTAGGGCACTTTGATGGTGGCGCAAGTGCCGCCCGCGGGCGGCACGGTGATGATCAACTCGGCCCGGCCGTTATACAAAGCCTGCAACCGTTCGCGGATGTTGGCCAGTCCCACGCCGGCTTCAGCTTTGGGCATGAAGCCCATGCCGGTATCGAGCACATGGACGGCCAGTCGGCCATCGGCGACCTCGGCGCCGATCTCGATCCTGCCTCCTTCGGGCTTGGGCTCCAAACCATGCTTGATGGCGTTTTCGACCAGCGTTTGCAACATCATCGATGGAAAAACCGCGGATTTCAAGCCTTCCGGAACGCTCACCGCCGAATGCAGGCGTCTCTCCATCCGCACGGCCATGATTTCCAGGAAAGCGGTGCAAAGGTTGATCTGCTGACCCAGCGATGGCCGGCTTCCGTCGCGCATTTGCGGCATGGCCGACCGCAGGTAACGGATCAGGCTCTGCTGCATCCTCGAGGCGCGCGGCGGGTCGGTCTGGATGAGCTGGTCGATGCTGGCAAGCGTGTTGAACAGGAAATGCGGCTCGATCTGGGCCTGCAGCGCTTCCATTCGCGCTTCCACCACGGTGCGCTCGAGCTGCTCGGTTTCGGCCCGCTTGGTGGCCTCGCTGGCGGTCAGGTCTGCTCGGCGCTTACCGCCCGCCACCACCTTGATGATGAACGAAGCGACGATGAGCAAGATGAACAGGTTGGGCGCGCCGCTGACGCGGTGGCCGGCTGTACCGATTGATGTGAGCATGCCGGCCAGGATCAGGCCCAGGAATGAAACGAGCAGCAGCTTCTTCCACGACACCACCGCCAGCCAATCGAAAAAGCGCCACCACACGACGACAATGCCGTCCCAGACCTCGCGCAGGGTTCCCTTGTTAGAGGATCGCTGCATGGTGGGACCGCTCCTGTCGCCGCGTTGCTCGGTAGCCATTTTCCTGCCTTAGGGTCTATTGCTCGTCACCGGGCAAGAATACGGGACCGGGACCCTGGGCTCCAGCGCAACGAGACACAATGCGCCCCCGAGGGGACGGAATGCAGAAAAGCCCCCTTGCGAGGCCGTGGCCATGACCGCTGCGGGCTGGGCAACGGTTCGTTCGGCGGCGAACCATCAGCCCGGGGCGCTTTCTATAATGTGTTGGTTGTCAGCGCACGCACACGCGGCGCCACCGATCATCCGACCGCGAGCCCTCGATGTTTTCCGTGCTGTTCGAAGTCCATCCGAAAGCCGACCGGTGGGATGCCTACCTTGGTTACGCCAAAATGCTCCGGCCTGAACTGGAGAAGGTGGAAGGATTTGTCGACAACATCCGATACCGCAGTCTCACGCGGGAGGGTTGGATACTTTCGCTTTCGGGTTGGCGCGATGAAAAGGCGCTGGTCCGCTGGCGCACGCAGGCGATGCACCATGGCGTGCAGGAAAAGGGACGCTCCGAAGTTTTTCTCGACTACCACTTGAGAGTCGGCCAGGTGACCAAGGACACACGGCTCTCCGCCGGCCACGCGCTGCATGAACAGCGGCTCGACGAGACGCAAGCCGGCGGGGCGACCACGGTGACGCTGATCGACGCCAGGTGGACGCCAGAGCGGGTCAACGATGCCGGTCCCGATGCTGTCGCGCAATCGCTGGGGCTCACGCCGAACGCCTCGGGCCTCGTCGTCTGGGATGTGTTCGACGCCGTCCTGACGCCGGGTGACGTCATGCTGCTCTTGTCCTGGCGTGATCAGGCGGCCGCGCAAGGCTTCGAGAGCACGACGCGGTTGAACGACGGTGCGAGGCTTCGCCGCATCCGCGTGGTCCGCGATTACGGTATGTTCGACCGGCGCGAAGCTCCGCAATACTATCCGGAGGCCGCGCGATCGCACGCCGATCGCGCGTGACCGCCGGGGCCCGTCAAGCGGCGATGGCCGAAGCGCCCTGACGGTATTGCACATCGGACAACAGGCGCGCCAATTCCTTCTTGACGACGGCGTAGCACTCGCACGCGGCGGCCTCCAGCCTGGGCCGCTCGAGCACCGAAATGTGGCCCCGGCGGTAGCGAATAAGACCGGCGCGCTGCAGATTGCCGGCCGCCTCGGTAATGCCTTCCCGGCGCACGCCGAGCATGCTGGCGACCAGTTCCTGCGTCATCACCAGCTCGTTCGAAGGTAATCGATCGAGCGTCAGCAACAGCCAGCGGCAAAGCTGCTGCTCCAGCGAGTGGTGGCGGTTGCAGGCGGCCGTCTGGTTCATCTGCGTGATCAGCGCCTGGGTGTAGCGCAGCAGCAATCGAAGCATCAGGCCGCCGCGATTGAATTCCTGCTTCAGCAAACTTCGCTCCAGCCGGTAGGCGTGACCCGCGGTCTGCACGACGGCCGAGCTTGGCGTCGTATCGCCGCCCATGAACAGCGAAATGCCGACGACACCTTCATTGCCCACGCCCGCGGTTTCCGACGATGCGCCGGACGCCGTGACATAGTGCAGCGACACGATGGCGGTCGTCGGGAAATAGGCATGCTGCAGCTGGCTGCCGGGTTCATAGAGAATCTGGCCGAGCGGCATCGCGACCGGTTCCAGGTGCTTGGCCAGCCGCTCGAATTCCGCCGTAGGCAACGCAGCGAGAAGATGATTCTGGTTGGGATTATGCGGGGGCGGCATCGCCGGCTTTCGCTGCGGTGAGCTCGACGCCGATGCCGCGATAGCCGATGAAGCGGCACGACTGGTTGAACATCGGCTCCCCGCTCACCTGGAACTTTTGCTTCGAGCCATCGGCATTGACGCGGCTGAAGACGAAGTCCAGGAAGGGCTGCCGGGCGGCGATCGTCGCCTGAAGCGTCTCGCGTTCCGCGTCGTTCCAGCCGCCCGCCGGAATGCTGCGGGTATCGCCGCTCAACGTATCGACCTGTACCCCGAGCATTTCCAGCGCCGGCCCGGAAACCTTGGTGAACCTGCCGTTCTCGTCCTGCTCCCAGTACCAGTCGGAGGCGAGCTCGGTCAGGCTGCGATAGCGGGCCTCGCTTTCGCGCAGCTCGGCGGTCCGTTCCTGCACCGTCTGTTCCAGCACCTTGCTGTAGTTTTCGAGTTCCTTGTACAGCAGCCGCACTTCCAGCGTGTTGCGGATACGCGTCTTGACTTCGAC
The DNA here is from genome assembly GCA_963828665.1 of uncultured beta proteobacterium. GTDB lineage: Bacteria > Pseudomonadota > Gammaproteobacteria > Burkholderiales > Casimicrobiaceae > PALSA-1003. The sequence goes on along the minus strand of CAWHFL010000009.1, from coordinate 126,904 downwards.
CAGATCGAACGGCTTGCTGACGAAATCCCGCGCGCCGGCTCGCAGCGCGCGCAGCTTGTGGCCCGGCTGCGCCGTGATGACGACCACTGGAAGGTAGGCGTCCACATCGTTGGTCTTGAGACCTTCCATGACCTGGAATCCGTCCATGCCGGGCATCTGCAGATCGAGCAGGATCAGGTCATAGCGGTTCTTGCGATGCAGCGCGCAGACTTCCTGCGGTTTCATCGTCGACGCGACGTTGGTATAGCCGGCGTCGCTCAGCATCTGCTCGAGCAGAGCGACGTTGGACTCCTGATCATCGACGATCAGGATGCGGGCGCCAAGAATGTCGCTGTCGCTCACTCTCATGCCGTTTCTTCCTTGGTTGTCCGGGCCGACTGCGTCTTCGCGAAGTTCAACGTCACGTCCAGCGTTTCCATGAACTCGTTGACCTTGATGGGCTTGGTCAGATAGCGGAAGAATCCCGCCTCCAAGCCCTTTTCGATATCGCGCGGCATCGCATTGGCGCTGAGGGCGACGATCGGGATGTGCGCTGTCTTAGGATCCAGCGCCAGGATTTTCAGCGCAGTGATACCGCTGATGCCGGGCAGATTGATGTCCATCAGGATTACGTCCGGGTGGGCGGCGCGCGCAATCTCAATGCCGCGATTGCCGTCCCTCGCACTCAGCAGGCGGATATCGGCGCGGCGCGCGATTAGGTCCTCGACGAGCATCAGATTGGCCGGATTGTCCTCGACATAGAGCAACGTGTGCATTTGCGAGCCCGCCCGAACCTGCGCCGGAGCAGCATCCGTCGATTCGGCGGCGCTCGCGACAGCTTGCGGCTCGGCCGTCAGGTTCAGGTCCATCCAGAACACGCTGCCCTTGCCGACTTCGCTTTCCACGCCGATGACGCCGCCCATCAACTCCATCAGCCGCTTGCATACGACCAGGCCGATGCCCGTGCCCTCCTCGGCGTTGGACTCCTGGCCGAGCCGATTGAACGGCTGGAAAAGCTGCGCCATCTTGTCTGCCGTCAACCCGTCGCCGGAGTCCGCGACGCAGATGCGGATGCGACCCGCAAAGCCGGTGACGCATTCCACGACCACAGTCCCCCCCACCTTGTTGTACTTGATCGCGTTGGAAAGCAGGTTGATCAGGACTTGCTTCACCCGTGTCCGGTCGGCCTCGACGAAGTACGGGATTTCGATGTGCGGAAACGTCACGCTGATGCCGCGCTTCTTCGCCTGCGGCTCGATCATCGTCTGGCATTCACGCATGACTTCGGACAGCGATATCGGCTCCAGCGACAGCGACAGCTTCCCCGACTCGATCAGCGCGAGATCGAGAATTTCGTTGATCAGGTCCAGCAGGTACCAACCCGCCTTCAGAATCTGGTCGACGCTTCGCTTTTGCGTCATCGTCGGCGCCGGCGAGCCCGATTCGATCAACTGGGCGAAGCCGAGGATCGCGCTCAGCGGCGTGCGGAGCTCGTGGCTCATGCTGGAAAGGAAATCCGACTTGGCGAGATTGGCCTTTTCGGCGACGGCCATCGCGTCGTGCAATGCCAGCTCGACCTGCTTGCGCACCGAATTGTCGGTGCCGATCAACAGGTAGCCGATGATGTCGCCGTAGTCGTCGCGCAGCGCCGTAATCGAGACGATCGCCGGAAAGCGGCTGCCGTCTTTGCAGATATAGGTCAACTCGTAGATGTCTTCGATGCCGCGCGAGGCCTTGAAGACCAGTGCCTCGAATCCGGGCGTGATCGTCGTCGCGAGCTCGACGCTCAAGGTCTGCGCGCGCGCCATCACTTCCTGCGGATCGTGGATATCGCTCGGACTGATCTTGTTGACGACTTCGGCCGCTTGATAGCCGAGCATGCGCTCCGCGCCGACATTGAACAGCTGGATGATGCCTTTTTCGTCGGTGGCGATGATCGAGAAATTGGCGCTGGTCAGAATGGCGTTCTGCAAGGCTCCAGTCTTCAGCAACGCCTCCTGGCGCAGCCCTTCGACGATGCGATCCGCCTTGCGGGCGTCGTCGAGCAGGAGGGAATCGCTTCGTTTTTCGTGCATGTAGAGCCTTCGTGCCAAGCGTATGTGGATGTGGGGGCGGTTCTCGGCATCTCCCGGAAGTGGTTGCGACCGCGCGCGGGACAGCAAAGGCCTGCACCAAAAGCAAGAAATCCTCTTACTTGCCGCGGTCGGCGTCTGTGCGGTGGGACACTTATGGAGGCAGACCGGTGTTCGGATCCGGCGTTCCGACCCGGTTGAGCCTTGCGAAGGCGATTCAGCGCCGCGGCAACATCATCGCGACGGCAATGAACACGACGATGCCCACCACGCCAAACGCGGCTTCGACGTTGAGCAGGCCGCCCGCCCCCCAGCGGGTGTGCGCCCAGCCGTCGACCAGCGTCATGTACGCGATCGGCATGTTCGACAGCGACGCGTACAGGTTGTACTTGGTCGCCGCCGCGCCGAGGCCGATCGTTTCAAGCACCACGGCGGTGAAGCCGGCGTAGGTCAGTCCCTGGATGAAGGCATAGATCAGCGTGAACACGACGTACATCGTCTCGGTTCGCGGCGCGAGGGCCATCGCGACCGTCGATAGCGCCATCAGCAGGCCGTACAGCGCGTACGCCGTCTTGCGGTCCATCCGGTCGGCGCCGTAACCGCCGACGAGACAGCCGAGCGCCGAGATGATGCCGCTGAACACTCCGGTCGCCAGCGCCACGGTGTTCGCGCTGGCGTGCCAGTCGTCGGCAACCGCCGCCCACAGATTGGTTGCGGCACCGGAACCGATCGGGAGAAAGCAGATGAGAAGCGCGAGAATACCCAGCCGCGACCGCGCGACCTGCCACAGATCCTTCCACACGCCGACCAGCATGCGGCCGTAGTGACCGGTTCGCGCGAGCGGCGGCGGCTCCGGGACGAACCACAGCGCCGCGCAGCACAGCGCGCATGCCACCGCGATCGCGGCGGCGGCCATCCACGGATCGGGCAGGGTTTGCGCGAGCCACAGTCCGGCGCCGCCACCCAGGCCGTTGCCGCCGAGGTTGCCGGCCTGGAACCATCCGCCGGCGCGACCCTGCAACTCCGGCGGCGTGTTGTAGACCATGAGGCTTTCGGTCGCCATCGCGAGAAACGTCGATGCGACATTCGAGATCAGCACCGCCGCATACAACAGCGGCAGCGAGGCGGCATCGGCGGGGAGCGCTCCGGTCACGAAAATACCCAGCGCGCTGACCAGGCCTGCGAGCAGATACCACGTCTTGCGCGACAGCGTCGTGTCCGCCACCGGCGCCCACAGGAATTTCCAGGTCTGCGGGATGTAGCTGGCTGCGATGAGCGCGGCGACCTCTTCCACGCCGACGCCGGCCTGCGTGAGCTGATAACCGATCGCCACCGAAAGGTATCCGCCCATCGCTCCGAACGGAACGATCAGGAACAGGAATACGCTCGGGTGGGTGCGGCGCACCGAAGAGTCGCGACGTTAACGGGCGTCCGTCACTTTTGCTGCCATAGCTTCGGGAAAATGCGTTGCGCGATATCCGGTCGCGCGTCGTAGAACACCAGCAGGGCGGCGTAGGCGATCGGCAGCGCATACGCGCCCCAGCGTCCGAAGATGAGCAACACATAGCACAGCGCCACGAAGGTGGCGATCAAGGTGATCTGCGCAGCGTTGTCGGCGAGCGAGCGCCTGCGATCCCCCTCCAGGTCGCCGATGACCGGCCCCGCGCGTGCCGGCGCTCCTCGATGTCCCGGGGTCGTCGTCGCTTCGAACAAACCCTGCGCCCGGGCCGCGGCAAGCAGCGACATGCCGGCGACAGGTATCCAGAAGTGCTTGTCGGTGACCGTGCCCCACCAATCGACACCGTTCGCCAGACCGAAAATGAAAGCGGGTGCGGCGATCGGCACGGTGATGATGGCCGCCACGATCGCCAGAAAGATCGCGATGAACACGACGGCGAGCAAACGCATCGCCAGCCAGCGCGAGCGCGGGTCGACCGACGTCGGGTCCTTGCGGTCGCGCGTCGTGCCGACGATCAACATCAGTCCCAGCGACAGGTCGAACGCGGTCAGCAAGAGGTAGCTCGCGATGCTGCCGTCGAGCAAATACAGCGGCAGCAAAGGGACCAGGTGACGCACGACGTCGACGACGATGTTCATGACCGGCCTGCGCGACTGCGCGCCTTCGGTCCGGTATCGGGCAGCCGTTGCGACGCAGTGGAGTCGTTGGCCATTTTGATAAGCGTCTGTCGCCGCTTGCCGCGAGATCGACACGAACTGAACGGGCGAAGTATATTGTAAATCGTCCGCCTCGATCGGGATGGGAAACGATGGCACACGTCTTCGTAACGGGCTCGGCAGACGGCCTCGGACAGATGGCCGCGAGGCACATGGTCGAGGATGGCCACCGCGTCGTCCTGCATGCGCGCAACGACAAGCGCGCGAAGGAAGCGCTCGCAGCAGTGCCCGGAGCGGAGACCGCCGTGGCCGGCGATCTCTCCAGCATCGCGGAGTGCAAGCGGATCGCCGAAGAGGTCAACGCGCTTGGCGCGTTCGACGCCGTCATCCACAACGCCGGCGTCTATCTGCAGCCGCGCCGGATCCCGACCGTAGACGGCCTGCCGCAGGTGTTCGCGGTCAACACACTGGCGCCGTACGTCCTCACCGCGCTGATCCACAAACCGAAGCGATTGGTCTATTTGAGCTCAGGCCTGCATCGGAGCGGTGACCCGAGTCTCAAAGATTTGACCTGGAGCGAGCGGAAGTGGAATAGCTCGAGCGCGTACGCCGACTCCAAACTGTACGACGTGATGCTCGCGTTCGCCGTCGCGCGCAAGTGGCCGGATGTTCTTTCGAACGCGGTCGATCCCGGTTGGGTGCGCACCAAGATGGGCGGTCCGGGCGCGCCGGACGATCTCGATACAGGCGCGGAGACGCAGGCGTGGCTTGCGACGAGCAACGATGCTGAGGCGATGGTCAGCGGGGAGTACTTTTATCATCGGAAGCCGCGGGCGGCGGAGGCCTCCGCCCAGGATGAGAGAACTCAAGCGCGGCTTGTCGCGGAGTGCGCGAAGATTTCCGGTGTACCGCTTCCCGCATAGTTTGGTTCGCGCAATGCGGCAGAAGTCTGGTGTCGGGCCATGAGCAGGCGTTCAACATCGTCACCGATAGCAGACCCACGACCCGCTCTTTCCGGTGATATAGTGGATCGTGCCTGTTCCGGGACATGGCGGACGCCTGAGATACGGGAGCGTCAGTGGGGCGGGCCGAGTTTTAGGTCGCCACCCCTGGGAGTTGACGGCGATGAATCCGGACAGGTTTCCGCGAGCGGGCTATGCGACGAACGGATGACCGACGCTTTATCTTCCGTCGCGGTTAGGACGGCTACGTTGGCCGTCAGTACCTACGCTATACGCGTCGGGCACGCCGAGTCTTGTAACCACGATCTGAAACACCTTAGTCAGGCATTCCTGCGCCGCGAGGAAACATGACAAACGAGAAAGCAATCGCAGACCAGTGGGCTAAGGGCGACGTCTACGCTCTCATCGTCTCTGCGTTGGGAAAGATGTCCAAGTCGCTAGACGAGGTGACGCTTGAGGACCTGGCTCCGGTGGATCATTTTCACGCTCGAGGATTTCCCGCCACCGTAGAGCTCGCCGATCGTCTGCCCATCAAAGCTGGTCAACACATCGTTGACATTGGTTGCGGCCTCGGTGGGCCCGCTCGCTATATCGCGAAACGATTTCAATGCAAGGTTAGCGGGCTCGATATCACGCAGCCGTTTGTCGAGGCAGGCAACAGACTCACCGCGCTGCTCCGAATGGAAGATCAAGTAACGATCCAACAGGGCGATGGTCAGCGTCTGCCATATGGAGATGCTGCTTTTGACGGCGCCTACACGCAGCACGTCACGATGAACGTGTCCGATCGGCCGAGGTTTTTCTCCGAGGCCCATCGCGTGCTGAAGAGTGGCGCCTTCTTCGCACTCACTGAGCACGGGCTAGGACCAAACGGCGATCCGCACTATCCCTTGCCTTGGTCGGAAGACGGCAGCGGAGCCTACTTGGTGCCGCCGCTCGAGACTCGCGCCCTTCTGGAGTCGGCAGGCTTTGAGGATATTGTCCTGGAGGACACCGGAGCCAAGTACCTCGCGGGATACAAGGCTGTGATCGAGAAAGCAGAGAAAGGAATGTTGCCGCCGCTCGGCATTCATATCCTCATGGGAGAGACCGCTTCGCAGAAGACGCGGAACGCCGCGCGAAACATCGAGGAGGGCCGTACCCACCCAATACAGTTAATCTGCCGCAAGCGGTGAGCATCTACAGTCCACAAAACGGCCGAGTAGTGTGCCGCCGCAGACCGCCAACCCCGCGCTCAACCGGACCGCTCGCCGGCCGCGCTGAGACTGCGATTGAACGGCAGCTCTCGGCCAGCACGAACAGCCGGTATGGGTCGTCGATTTTCTTCGCGGTACGCCGGTGCCGCTGGGCAGCCATTCCACGGTGCCGCGCCCCAGCCCTGATTGACCGTCAACGCCGCGCCCGATCACCCTGCACTGCGGTCCGCGGCGGCGCGGGCGCCGGATGGGTCTCCCCTCAGGCAGCGCCGAAGTCCTTACGCTCGAGCAGGCGCGACACGGCGTAGCCGATTACCAATCCCCAGAACGGCGCCCCGACGTTGAAGATCGGCACGTCGGCCACCGTGATGAGGAACGTGACAAGCGCACCTACCGTGAAGCGCTCGCGGAAAGATACATTGAACGCCGTCTGGAGCACGCGCAGCATGGCGAGGCCGGCGAGCGCGCCGATGAACGCGGGCGGAGTGGAGAGCATCAGGCGGGTGAACACGGGCGCGAACAGCCCGAACGCCAGCGCGAACACGCCCACGGCGAGGCCCGCGGTGTATTGCCGGTGCCGCTCGCCCGAACCCGAGATAATCGCGTTCACCGGGCCGGTTAGACAGGTCGAGACCGTGCCGACCAGCGCGGCAAGCATCGAGCCCGCGCCGCAGGCCACGGTGATCGCGTTGATCGGCGGCTCGTGTTCGGCGGCGGCGAGCACCGCGATCCCTTGGCCGTTTTGCACCACGAGCACGGTGATCGCGAGCGGGATGACAAGCTCCACCATCGCGCGCCACGAGAACACGGGCGCGTACAGGTTGGGATGGGCGAGCGCGTGCAGCGCCCAGCCGTGCGGAGGGAACTCGCCGAGGAGGGCGATCGCCGCCGCGCCGACGAAGAGCGCGCCGATCAGCGGCGGCAGCCGGCGCGACCATCCGTCCGAGGCGCCGAGCGCGAGGAAGGCGACGATCATCGGCGCGGCGATCCAGAAGTCGTCGCGCACCGCGTATACCAGGCCCAGGCCGAAGCGCAGGAACACGCCCGCCACCATCGCCATCACGATCGGCATCGGCACGGCTTGCATCGCGCGCCGTACCCAGCCCGAGAGGCCCAGCACCAGCATCAGCAGTCCGGTGGCGTGGAAGGCGCCGATGACCTCGCCCCAGCTGAGGTGGCCGAGCGCCTGGCCAACCAGTACCGTTCCCGGGATCGTCCAGAAGAAAACGAGCGGCTGCCGGTACAGCGTGCAAAAGAGCAGGGTGATCAGCCCGTTGAGGAAGAAGGAGCCGAAGATCCACGACGACAGATCGGACTCGCTCAGCCCACCACGCGCGCCGACGGCGAGGATGATCGCGACCGGCCCCGAGGCGGCGAAGATGAATGCGATCACCGCGTTAGCGAGGTAGAGCCCGCCGGAATCGGCGATAATCTGGCGCAGTCCGGGGAGCGGACTATAAGCGGACTCAATAGGCATGGCTGGGCTCCGACGCATGACGAGCCGAGATTGTGCCGGAATCGCATTCGGCCATGGGGCGCGCCGGCGCGCTGTTCCGCAGAAACCCGCTCGCCATCGGGAGTGCCGCGATGATCTACAGCTCGCCCGCGTCACAGTTCGGGCATCGCTGCATGCCGATTGGCTGGCCGCTTTGGAGCACGAAGCAAGCATTCGACGACGCCTGGCGAACAGCCGCTGTGGGTCGTTCTGCGAAGCGCGAACACGCCGATATCGGCAAGAGGAATGACCCGTGACCGGCGCCCGAGCTATTCCGGAATCGTGTAACCCTTCTCGCGGAAAAGCTTCAGACAGGCGTCCGTAACCACCGCGTCGTAGACGCTGCCGCGCCCACGCTCGATCTCGGCCAGAGCCTTATCGACTCCCAATCCCGGCCGATACGGCCGGTGCGAGGACATCGCCTCAACCACATCCGCCACCGCAATGATCCGCGCCTCGAGCAGGATCGCATCGCTCTTAAGACCTTGCGGATAACCGCTGCCGTCCATGCGCTCGTGGTGCTGGAGCGTCACCTGCGCTACCGGCCACGGAAGGGTCACGTTCTTCAGCACCTCGTAGCCCGCACGGGGATGTCCCTGAACTAACTGATACTCGATCGCGGTAAGTTTGCCGGGTTTGGAAAGGATCTCCGAAGGAATGGTGATCTTGCCGATATCATGCAACTTACCGGCGACCTGCAATCCTTCCAACCGATCCGCGTCTAACCCGAGTTCCCGGCCGATGGCAACCGCGATGTCCGCGACGCGCCGCTCGTGGCCGCCGGTATACGGGTCGCGCATCGAGCTAAGGGTTGTTGCCACCTCAACGGTGCTCATGAACGCGGTTTTGAGCTCCACCAAGTGGCGCTGAATTTCCGCCTCGGCGCGTTTACGCTCGGTGATGTCCTCGGCGACGCCCGCTACCCGTACGACTTCTGTTGCCTCGCCGTGCACTGGGAACGCGCGGTCGCGGATCCATCGCTCACTGCCGTCGGGGCGCACGACGCGGTATTCCTCGTCGTAGTCGCCCGTGAGCCGTTTCGTCTGCATCGCCTCGAGCACCCGGGCCCGATCTTCCGGATGGATCGCTTCGAGCCACTCACCCGGCGATGCATACAGCGCCCGCGCGGTGCGCCCCCAGATCTCCTCATAAGCCGGACTGATGTACAGCAATTGATTCGTTGGCAAATTGACGAGCCAGAAAACTTCGCGGATATTTTCGGTCACCTGCCGGAATCTGAGCTCGCTCTCGCACCGCTTCGCCTCGGCTAGCTTCTTTGCGGAGATATCATGGATCAACGAAATAAAATGCACCGGCCGGCCGTCTGCGCCCCGAATAACCGAAGTGGTAACCTGGGTCCAGATTTCGGTTCCGTCTTTTCGAAAGAGGCGTAGTTCCCGGTCGTAAGCCGAACGCGCCCCCGAGAGGATCTCTGCCCTTGCCTCGATGCTATTCCTCAGGTCGTCCGGATGAGTCATCTCGCGAATGCCGAGCGTCAGTGCCTCTTCCGGCGTATAGCCTGATATCTCGCAAAATTTTGGATTTACGTTGAGAAGTCGTCCGTCACAACTGGTATGTACGACGCCGACGCCTATTTGTTCGAAGATCGCCCGGTAACGTTCCTCACTTTGGCTGATGTCGCGAATCGCGCCAAGAACATAGATGCCTCGATCAGTTTCGATCGGGCTGAGGCTAATTTCCACGGGGACCTCGGTGCCATCCTGGCGCAAGGCGCGGAGGCTCAAACCAACGCCCATGTCGCGGGCGCGCGGTCTTGCAATGTAGTCCGAGCAATGGCTCGCATGCACGCCTCGGAAACGCTCCGGAATCAGCGTACCTATCGACTTTCCTTGCAGCTCCTCGCTCTCGTATCCGAACATCTTCTCGGTCAAGGCGTTGACCAGCACGAAACTGCCGGTCGAGTCCACCAGGAAACCTGCGTCAGGCATCGAGTCCAGCAAGTCGCTAAAGTAGGCCTCCAAAATTTTTGCATCGCGAATCACTGTAGGCTGGCGCGGACCGTCGCCGCGTTGCGTTGGGACAGTCTTAATTAACGCGCGCATGAACAGGCGATAGTCGGAAATCGATGCTGAGAAAGCACATTGGACAGGCAACTATTGCTCGGACTGAATGTGGCGTAGGACAGCACCACTTCGCCTTTCACCTCATCGGAGCTCAAAGCCACACCTGCTCGATTGGATTTGTTTACCACAAGTTGGTCAGTGCCGCACAAGAGCGACGGGTTTCACGCTGTTGACTGCATTAGGTTCATGGCCCATCGACGCAACTAATATGCCCCGAACGCGATGCTCGCTCTCCAAGGCATCGGACACAGATCAATGGTTGGCTCTATCTCCTCTCGCTCAGCACGTTGTTCACGCTGCGGCTACACGAAAGTGGGCGGCGTCATTTCGAGGGGCATTGCAGCATCGAGCACCCCTCCGGCCTGCGCCTGCACCAAATCATGCACGCAACGCGACAGAAACTGACCCAATCCGGCACTTGGAATCTCGCAACGCGAGGCGCGTTCTTGAGTGCCCCGCATGAGTGATGGCCGTGGCGTCGCAGCAGCCGCGACGCCGGCAGGATTTCGCTATTTCGCCAGTCCCGAATCGCACGCGCTTCAGCCGTCAAACCTTAGCGCCAGCATCGCCTTCATCACTTCAGGGTCGTCCCAAGGGGCGTCGATGCGGAAGTCCTGCAGATATCGGCTTTGAGGATCGCGAAGCCACTCCTGTGGAAAGTGGGTGATCAAATGTTCTTCACCTGGGTCGAGGTCGCGACGGCCCGACTGCGGCTGGCCGTTGACCGCGGCATACAGCGCAGCACAGAGATCGACGGCGATCATGCCGCCCAGAGGCGTGGCGGGCGTGGCTCGCCGATTAATCTCGAGGAGGTAGGCCCCACCAGTGCGGGCGTCGACGATGTATTCGAGGCCAAAAAACCCGCTCATGCCGAGGCCGATCGCAAGCCGCTCAGAGAACTGCCGGATTTCGGGCATCCGCAGGCAGCGAACCACCGTTGCCGGTCCGAGTGGCGGATGCGTGACCAACTTCTCGCGCACAAACCCCGCTAGAACCGTCCCCTCCCAAGCCGTCATCGCTTGCGAGAAAACCTTTCCCGAAACATGCGCTTGAACCAGCATGCGTGCGTCCCCCTCGCTTTCGAGATCCGGCGTTTCTGCTGCGGCAAAGCGCGCGTAGATACGCGCGAGCTCGACGGGATCGGAAGCGATTGCCACCCACTCTCCGGCCGCCCCGTGACTTCGCTTCAGCACGACCGGGTAACCACGAATTGCCGCAAAGGCCTGCGCCTCATTGACGTCGGCAGCGATAGCGTACTGCGGGACGCGCACGCCCAGCGCTTCGGCGGCCGCCGGCAGCCGCGCTTTATCGACACTTGTACGAAAATACTCAGGGTTACCCAACGACTCACGCACCAACGCGGAGAGTTCAGCGTGAATCCCTGGCTGCATGTCCGGCGGCGGCGACAATGCGAGCATTTGCAGTAGCCGGACCGTGGTGTCGTCGCACGGAACAACCAGACGCGGAGACGTTGCCTTGACCATGGCCGCGAACGCAAACACCCAGTCCCGCGGCGTCGCGTTGGCGGCGAGATGCCCGATCTTTGCAACGTAGCGGCTCCTTTCCGCCAGCGAACCGCGTGGTGCGAGCAGCGCGACTTCGAATCCCGCCCGACTTAGCGCGCTCGGCATCCGTGCCGCAGCGAACCACTTTGTTGCGGTCGCGACCAACAGTACCAACTCTCCCTTCATCGGTCGACGACGAGATGGTTAATTGGTTGCACGCTGACGCTCCCTGTTCTTCCCAATTGCTTCGCGGCGGTGCTCCCGCTGCCGGGCCTTTACTGAAAATTATCGCTGATCCACGACCCAGATGCGAGGGCCAACCGCCGGTACGCGCGCCCGCGACGACATTGAGCCCTTTTTGCCGCACTGTTCTCATGGAATCAACCCACAATCCGCAACGTCACGAAACATGGAATAAAGGTAAGCTCGTCGGCCAGAAAACACCGTTCAAGCTCAAGGAGATCTGGGCAATCCGTATTCGCCTACAGATGCAGGAGCGGCTGCGAGCGCTCGCGTTGTTCGACCTTGGCATCGACAGCAAGCTGCGCGCTTGCGATCTCGTGCGCCTTCGTGTGCGCGACGTGTGTCACGGTGATCGAGTTGCAGCCCGAGCTATGGTGTTGCAGCAGAAGACCCGACGTCCGGTGCAGTTTGAGATCACGGCGTCCACGCGCGAAGCGATGAAGACGTGGATCAAGCGTGCTGGGCTGAAGTTCGAATCGTTCCTATTCCCGAGCCGCGTCCGCAAATCGCCGCACCTTGGCACTAGGCAATACGCGCGGATTGTCGATCATTGGGTCGAGCAAATCGGACTCGATCCGGCGTCGTACGGGACACATTCGATGCGCCGGACGAAAGCGTCGTTGATCTGCCGCCGCACGAGGAATCTCAGGGCGGTTCAGCTGCTTCTTGGGCACACGAAGTTGGAAAGCACGATACGATACCTGGGCATAGAGGTTGATGACGCGCTGGAAATCGCGGAACAGACTGAGGTCTGATCAACTGCGACGTTCCCCGGTTCTCCCTTGCAGGATTGCGCCCGTCTGCGGACGGGCGCTTACCGGCCAACGGCCGCCGTACCGCGAAGTCGTACAGGGTCGTTCGATGGCGCTATCGACCGATCCCCGTCATTCGGCCACCAACGAATGGCGCCGTTGGATTTACCATTTCTTGCTATGGCGCCGACGGCGGTCATGCGCAAGTGGGCGGCATAGTGGAGGAATTTGGAATGACTGACGCGGCACAAGACCAGCGCGACCGCGCAGCACTCGACCGCTTGATCCGGGGCTTCCAGATCTCGCGCATGATCCGCCTTGCAGCCGATCTATTGTTGGCAGACCGCGTTGCCCCGGAAGAAAGTCGCCCGGTCGCCGATCTTGCTGCGGAGTGCAAGGTGAATGCGACGCCGTTGCTCCGTATCCTGCGCGCACTTGCCAGCTTTGGGATCTTCCGCGTCACCGCATTGGATCGGATCTCCCACTCGCCCTCGTCGCTTCTTCTGCGCACCGATATGCCGGGTAGTATGCATTACGGCGCAAGATTCTGGACCGGACCCGGTTCGTGGCGGGCGTGGGGCGAACTCGATGTGGCACTGGCGGACGAGGTACCTCATCAGGCAGCCTGGGATACGGGCCGCTTCGACTATCTGCGCCGACATCCGGACGAAGCGCGCATCTTCGACGAGTTCATGGCGCATTTCCCCGATGACCGGCACCAGGCCATCGCCGATGGCTATGATTTTTCCGGTGCCCGGCTGATTGCCGATATCGGCGGGGGTGATGGCGAGGCACTGCGCCGCATCCTCAGCCGCTTTCCTGGACTGCGCGGTCTGGTGTTCGACCGTGACGACGTGGTGGCGGCAATTCCGGAATCCGCACGGATGGCTGGCCGCATCTCCACCGACGGCGGTAGTTTTTTTGACCGCGTTCCACGCGGGGCAGATATCTATCTCCTGATGCGCGTGCTGCACAACTACTCCGATGCCGATTGCCGGCGCATTCTTGACAATTGCCGGTCGGCCATGGAGACGGGCGCACGCCTCCTGATCTGCGAACAGATCCTCGAACCCGATCCGGCCCGCGGCGATCCCATCCTTTATTTGATCGACACGCAGATGATGGCAATGTTCGGCGCGGCCCGGGAGCGCAGCGAAGCCGAGTTCAGAGATCTGCTGACGGAAACCGGCTTCGCCTTCCGATGCTTGATTCCGACGACCTCGCAGATCTTCATCGTCGAGTCGGTCTCCGCATAGGCCGAGAATCTGCCTACGGTTTCTTGTGAAGTTCTGAAAAGGCGGCCCCGAAGGCTTGTCGTTATGCCTTCGCGGCTGGCCTGCCGGCCGACCTAAGTCGACAGCTCAGCGAAATCCGCGAACGTCTGCTTCCCTGGAGCACGGCAGGCAGCAATGGGTCCGATGGCAGTCGTTCGCGGCAACCGATACACCCTCAGGGAAGAGCCTTGCCAAGCTCGCAACGTACCGAGACTTCGAATATCCAGTGAGTAGTCAATCCCCACCGCCGCTTCCCCCCGGCGCGCCAACAACAACGCCCCTCGACATCTCCTGCCTTTCGCAACACCGAGCGCTGTCGCCCGCAGTAGCCTTTTCCGCTAGACTGTTTCCCGGCGCAGCGAAATCGCAGGCGCGAGACTTCCATTGGTGAATTCTCCGTGACCGAAACCGAGCGGCATCCGACGAGCCGCGCGCTCGTCGCGAGCTTCCTCTTCACCGACCTGGTCGGATACTCGAAGGGGACGGCGGCCGAGCAGTACGCTGCCAAGGCGACGCTGTCGTCGGTTCTGCGCACGAATCTCGCAACCCTTTCCGACGTCGACTACCGGATCAAGGACACCGGCGACGGTGCGTTGATCGCGTTTACCTCCAGCCCCGAGCACGCGCTCTATATGGCGCTGGCGATCGCGGAGGATTTCGGGCGGGCTGCGGGCGTGGCGGGCTTCCCGTCGAATCGCCTGCGCACCGGCCTTCATCTCGGATCGGTCAAGGAGTCGACCGACCTCGAAGCGCGGCCCAATTTCGTCGGCGATGGCATCAATGCCGCCAAGCGGATCATGGACTTTGCGGAGCCCGGGCAGATCACGGCTTCGCGAGCCTTCTTCGACGCCGTCGGCAGCCTGGATTCCGCGTATGCCGAGCTGTTCAGGCATGTTGGCGCTCCCGACGACAAGCACGGGCGGGCGCACGAGTTGTACGCCGTCGCCCCGAGTACGGCGGTCCTGCAGAAGCTCAAGCTCGATCTCGCGCCCGCAGCGGATGAGCCTGCGCAATTCGCCGCCAACATTCCCTCCCCGCTAAAGCCGCCGCGGAATCCGGCGAGCGCGATTGCCATCGATACTGCCCCCAAGTCGAGCCGTGCCGGCGAGATCGTCAAGAAAACGCTGTTTGCCCTGATCGCGGTGAGCGCGCTTGGCGCCGTTTCGCTATTCGCGGTCAACAAGCTGACGGCGCCCGGTGATTCGAAGAGTCCACAAGCGACGATCGAACCCGCGATCTCTCCGAGCCCGCCGAAGCAGGGGGCCGCGCCGCCGACATCGGATAAGACCGCAGTCGATTCACAAGCATCGCCTGGCGTCACGCCAAAGTCCGAGGCACCGCCTCCGGTTCCCGCCGCAGGTGTTGCGGAAAGCGCGTCCACGCCCGATTCGACGCCGCCGGTGAACGCCCCAGCCGCGGCGGCGGCAAAAACGAGTCCCAGGATCAAGCCGAGGACCGACGCATCCCCGGCCGCATCCGTCCGCGCCAATACCGCGTCTGACCGGAACAGCCCGCGTTGCAGTCGTATCATGGAAAAGGCAACGCTGGGCGAGACGCTAACCACCGAAGAAAAGAAGGAGCTTGCAAGCTCATGTCGCTAAATCTGCCGCGGAGCATGACGAGTGGGCTGACCGCCGCCAGCCTGATTGCTGTGATACTGCTTGCTTCCTGCGCGGCGCCCGCGCCCGAGCGTCCAGCGGCGCCATCGTCCGAACTGTCATTCGACGCGGGCATCGACTACGCGATCGACGACCTGCTCGTTCAGGCGCGGCGGCTCCCCGCGTTCAGCGGCGGATCAGGATTGCTCAAGTCCGACGTACCGCGCGGCGTCATCGCGGTCGACCCGGCTATCGACGGAAACACGGGACAGCAGACGATCGCGTCCAAAACCCTGGATTCGCGACTGCTGCAACGCGCTGCCGACAAGTTCGCGCAGTTCGACGTGGTCGCGGTCAGTTCGAACACCGTCGGCAAGGCGCAGTTCGTCCTGGCCGGGACCTTGACTCCGATCGATGCGTCGAAGGGTGCGGCGGGAACGTTCCGCATCAGCCTGTCGCTGACCGATATCAAGACGGGATTTGTCGTCGCCCAGTCCGCCGCGAGGGTCAAGAGCGAAGGAATCGATACCACGCCGACCGCCTTTTATCGCGACAGCCCCTCGCTGACCAAGGACCGGGTCGTCGAAGGGCAGATCAAGACGGCGCAGACGCCGGCCGGCGGCGCCGCCGACGAGTTCTACATTTCGCGCCTTCCGGTCAATGCGCTGGTGAGCGAAGGCTCCAAGCTCTATGAAGCCGGCAACTACGCCGAGGCGCTGCGCTACTACGAGTCAGCCGCGGGTCGCCCCGAAGGGCAGCAATTGCGCGTGCTCAACGGTCTCTATCTGGTCAACAGCCAGCTCGGGCGCACCGATGAGGCCGAAAAAGCGTTCGCCAAAATCGTCGCCCTCGGTATAGCGACCAACAGCCTTTCGGTGAAATTCCTGTTCAAACCCGGCTCTCTCGATTTCCTGGCGGATCCGAAGGTCAGCGGCCCGTACAATATGTGGCTGCGCCTCGTTGCGCATGAAGTCGCGACGTCGAAGACCTGTCTCAACATCGTCGGTCACACCAGCCACACCGGGGCGGACCAGTTCAACGACAGGCTGTCGCTGCAAAGAGCGGTGACGATCCAGCGTCGGATCGAGGCTCTGGAGCCCGAGACTGTGGGTCGGCTGGTATCCCTCGGGATGGGCTTCCGCGAAAACCTTGTCGGATCCGGCACCGACGATCTACGCGACGCGCTCGATCGGCGCGTAGAATTCAAGGTGCGCAACTGCTGAAAAAGATACCGCTTTAGCGTCGCGGGCGGATATATTCGGCCGTCGAGGCGGTTGCCGAAACGAGCCCTGCCGGGATTGAGGCAAATCTACGTCTGAGGAGAAACCGAAGCGCCGGTGGAGGCCGTCGAGTGGCTCGAATGATCGATTTCCTGACCCTGAACTATCGTGCAGTTGGCGCTGATCACGCCATCAGTGCTATTGGCCCAATCGACGGTCACGCGGAGCTCGGAAATCCTGACGCGGCAGCGGTCCTCCACACCCCGAATGATGGCGCCGAGGAGCGGCCCCGCTTCGTCGCACAATTGTCGTTCCGCTGCGACATAGCGCTCAAACGTTTTTTCTAGATTCGACATGTATCCATCTTCCCAACGCCCAGTCAGACCCCGAAAGGAATCGTGACCCGCCTCCCGGAGCATTGGGTAGAACGATATATCCATGATTTGTCTGCCACAAGCTGCCGAATGGCCCTAGAGCGATAGGGCCATTCGGACCTTACCCTGGCGACGGAATCGCGTTTTACTCGACCAATATTTCCAAACGTGAGACTTATGCCCAAGACGAAGACCCTTGCTCGCACCCATCCGCGCGGTTCGGCCCGGCGCACTTCGCCCCCCCGGCTGCTACCCAAGACGGCGAGCGGCATCCAAGGTCTGGACGAAATAACCGGAGGCGGCCTGCCCAAAGGACGCACCACGCTGGTTTGTGGCAGCGCCGGTTGCGGGAAGACAACGTTCGCCATGGAGTTTCTCGTTCGTGGGGCGCAGCAATACGGCGAACCGGGCGTATTCATTTCGTTCGAAGAGAGTGCCGATGATCTGGCGCAGAACGTCGCCTCGATGGGTTTCGGCCTCAAAGCGCTCGTCGCGCGCAAGAAGCTCCTGGTCGATCACATACGCGTGGTGAGAAGCGAGATCGAGGAAACGGGCAACTTCGACCTCGAGGGACTGTTCATCAGATTGGGGCTCGCTATCGATGCCATCGGCGCGAAGCGGGTGGTTTTGGACACGCTGGAGGCATTGTTCGGAGGTTTCTCCAATACGGCGATTCTTCGAGCGGAATTGCGGCGGCTCTTCGAATGGCTGAAGCAGAGGGGGGTGACCGCAATAGTCACCGCCGAACGCGGCGAAGGCGCGCTAACCCGGCACGGCCTCGAAGAATACGTGTCGGACTGCGTGATTCTGCTCGATCACCGCGTTGTAGATCAGCTTACCGTCCGGCGGCTGCGAATAGTCAAATACCGCGGCTCGGTTCACGGCACCGACGAATATCCCTTCCTGATCAGGGACAATGGCGTTTCAGTCGTTCCGATAACGTCGATTCGCCTGGACCACAACGCATCCGCCGAAGTGATCGGCAGCGGTGTGGCAACCCTGGACAAAACGTTGGGCGCGGGAGGATTCTACCGTTCCAGCACTATCCTGCTTTCCGGGGGAGCCGGCACAGGGAAAAGCAGTATCGTAGGACATTTCGTGGCGGAATCCGGCCGCCGCGGCGAACGATCACTGTTTGTTGCCCTCGAGGAATCGCAAAGCGAAATCGTCCGCAACACGAAGTCGGTCGGCATCTCGCTGGCGCCGCTGCTTGCCAAGGATATGTTGCGATTCCACGTCTCGCGACCTACGGCTCGAGGCCTGGAAATGCACCTCGCGTCGATTCATGAGATTGTCGTCGAATATCGGCCGCAGGTGGTCGTCATCGATTCGATAACGAGCCTGCTGTCGATGGGGTCTGCATCGGAGGTGACATCGATGATCGTGCGTCTGATCGATTTTTTAAAGATGAACGGCATCACCGCGGTCATGACGGCGCTGATCCCTGCCGGCGGGCAGTCCGAGACGACGGGCGTAAACATATCTTCGCTGGTCGACACGTGGATCATGCTGCAAAACCGTGAGATCAACGGCATTCGGGCGCGTTCGCTTTCGGTGGTCAAGGCTCGGGGCATGGGGCATTCGAATCAGACGCACGAGTTCGTGATGTCGAAAAACGGTGTGGAGCTCAAGAGTGATGCATGGTCCCGGAAATACGCATGAGCGAAAAAACGAAGGCGCGCGTCAAGCAGCGCCCGTCGCCACCGATCAAGGTCGTGCTTTCCTTGTATATAGCGGGGGACACGCCAAAGTCACGGTCTGCGATTAGCAATCTGAAGAAGATTTGTGTCGAGCACCTGGAGGGTCGATATCGCGTCAAGGTCATCGACCTGGTGAAAAATCCGAAACTAGCTCGCGTCCACCAGATTCTCGCTTTGCCGACGCTGGTTCGCCAACTGCCGGTGCCGATTCGCAAGATCATCGGCGATTTGTCTGATACCGAACGCGTTCTGGTCGGCCTCGATGTCGAGTCGATAGAATGAGTATCGCTTTGAAGAAAGGCAAGGGCGCGCCACGCAGATTGCGAGGCATGGTTGCAGCGCGATCGACGAGAGCCGCGGTATCTGGTACCAGGCGAAAGGGCGGACGGAAGGGATACAACGAAGCGGAAGCGACGCTCGATGCGATCCGCGCGGGCCAGATCGACGCCCTGGTGATTCACGGCGATGAATCAGAGCGCATCTACGCGCTGAAGACATTCGATGAATTGGAGCAAACGCAAGCCGCGCTCGAAAACGCCAGCGTAGAACGCCGGCGTTCGCACGCGCGGCTTCAGGCTCTCGCCGAGGAAAGAGAGCGACTGTTCCAGGACATGCATGACGGTTGCATCCAGTCGATTTATGCGGTGGGTCTCAATCTGGAAGCCTGCATGGGGCTGATGGAGGCGAACCCGAAAAAGGCAGCCGAAATCGTTGCGGACGCTACCGCCAGCCTGTCGCTCGTGATACAGGACCTGCGGTCCTTTATCACCGGACACCGATTGCAAATCGTCAACGGCGAGGACTTGCGGTCACAAATTGAAAAGGCGGTGCAGGCCGCGAGCAATCATGGTGTGTCATTTGCGGTCGACATTGATGAGAGCGCCATGAAGGCACTCACTTCCGAGCAGGCCTTGCACATGCTTCAAATCGCCAGGGAAGCCATAAGCAACGCAACCCGGCATGCGGACGCGCGGTCTGGACGCGTGTCGTTGCAAAGGCGGCGCGGAGTAGTGTGCTTGGAGGTGAGTGACGATGGATGCGGCTTCAAGGTCAAGGAGGTCAACAGCCGTGGCCTCGGGTTGCACCATATCGAGGCCCGAGCGCGGAAGATGGGTGCCACAGCTCGGGTGAGCTCGGCGCCGAATCAGGGGACACGGATCGTCGTAAAGCTCGGGCAGAGCTGAGTCACCCGGTGGTGACCAAACCGCAAATCAGGGTGATGCTGGTCGATGACCATGAGGTCGTCAGACTCGGGCTGCGGGCGCTGTTCACCCAGACAGGAAAGATTGATGTGGTCGCGGAGGCGGGAACTGTCGCGGATGCGATAGCTATAGCAAAGAAGCATCGACCCGATCTGGTGCTGATGGATTTGCGCCTTCCCGACGGCACCGGGCTCGACGCGTGCCGCGAAATTCTGTCCGACAATCCTGGCACGCGGGTGCTGTTTTTGACATCGCATTCGGATGAAGAGGCCGTCGCGTCCACGATCCTGGCAGGAGCTGCCGGATATCTTCTCAAAGAGATTGGATCCAAGGCGCTGGTCAGCGCCATCGAGATCGTGCACGGCGGCGAATCGATACTCGACCCCAAGGTCACCAGGGCCGTCCTTCGCCGCATGTCGCTATTGGCCGGGGACACGGTTGCAAAGCGCTCGAACGATGAAAATCTTTCTCCGCAGGAGCGGCGCATCCTTGCACTGGTTGTCAACGGAAAGACCAACAAGGAAATAGCCAAGGCCCTCGATCTGAGCGACAAGACCGTCAAGAACTATTTGAGCAACGCATTCCAGAAACTCCATGTCCGTCGCCGTTCCCAGGCGGCCGCACTTTTCGAGCGCGACAAAATGGCCCCGGATTAGGTGAGCGCCGCAGACGGCGGCGTGTACAACCTCGCCACCGGGCAGATCGCCCTCGTAGCGATCAGAGGGTAGTTGCGCTAGCCGGCGAGCGTGATCCACACCGGCGCATGATCGCTCGCCTTCTCGCGAGCGCGGACTTCGCGGTCAACCCCTGCGCCGGTCAGGCGCGCTGCCAGCGGCGGGCTCAGCAGGAAATGATCGATGCGAAGGCCGGCGTCGCGCTCGAACGCGTTGCGCAGGTACTTCCAGAACGTGTAGACGCGTTCGGCCGGATGCATCGCGCGAACCGCATCGACCCAGCCCTGCTCGACCAACCGGCGATAAGCTTCCCGCACCTCGGGTCGGAACAGCGCGTCTTCGATCCATCGCTCCGGCGCGTAGACGTCGAGATCGGTCGGGATCACGTTGTAGTCGCCGGCCAGCACGACGGGCGCATCGCTTGCCAGCAGCTCCGTCGCATGAAGCATCAAGCGGTCGAACCACCGCAGCTTGTAGTCGAACTTAGGTCCCGGCGCGGGGTTGCCGTTCGGCAGGTACAGGCATCCGACGATGACTTCTCCCACCGAGGCCTCGATGTAACGGCTGTGCAGGTCCTCGGGATCGCCTGGCAGCACGCGGCGCCGTTCCACGGGCTCCCGGCCGCGCGCGAGAATCGCGACACCGTTCCAGCTTTTCTGGCCATGCCAGACGAAGCCGTACCCGGCATCGCGTAGCGCAGCTTCGGGGAAGCGCTCCTGCGGCGCCTTCAACTCCTGCAGACAGGCGATATCGGGGCGCGATTCGTCGAGCCAGCGTAACAGGGTCGGCAACCGCGCGGTAATGCCGTTGACGTTGAAAGTTGCGATTTTCACGGGCTGCGCGCCTGTTATCTACGGGTAATATTGGAGGGCCGGAATAAGATAGTCACACGTTGACGACCGCTGCACGTGGTCGCCCAATGACGCTCTTGATCCTCCGAGTGCAACGGCGTACCGTCCCATTCTTTCCGCCGTCAACGCTGGCGGCCTAACTATAATCGGCGAGGGCGAAACCATGAAGCTCTACTACCATCCTGTGTCCACTACCAGCCGGCCGGTCGTGCTGTTCGCAACCGAGGCCAGCATTTCACTCGATTACCAGGTCGTCGACCTGTTCACAGGCGAACAGTACCAACCGGCATATTCGGCGATCAATCCGAGCCACCAGGTGCCGGTGCTGGAGGACGGGGACTTCCGTCTGACGGAGAGCTCGGCGATTCTCAAGTACCTTGCCGAGAAAACACGTTCTCCCGCGTACCCATCGGATCTGCGCAAGCGCGCAAGAGTCAACGAGCGGATGGATTGGCTCAATACGGGTTTTTACCGCGACTTTTCCTACGGTTTTCTCTACCCGCAGATCTTTCCGTTCATGAAGCGGCCCGACGACAGGGTGCAGGCTGGGACGGTGGCGTGGGGCAAAGACAAGGCGCTGGGGTGGCTCAAGGTGCTGGACGAAAACCTGCTCGGGCCGCAAAGCGCGTTTCTCTGCGGCGATGACATCACGATCGCCGACTATCTGGGCTCGGTGATGCTCCTCGGCGGCGAAGTGATCGACTGCAAGTTCGGCGCGTATCCCAACATTTGCCGCTGGCTCGGCAACATGAAGGCACTGAAGAGCTGGGCGAAGGTCAACGAAGCGTTCTACAAGTACATGGTCGACCCCAACAAAGGGAAGGAATTCGTGCAGCTGTGACCCCCTTTGCCGGCCGCAACGGCATCAACGAAAGACGAGCGATGATCAAAGGACTCCACCACAACGCGTACCGTTGTCGTGACTCGGAACAGACGCGGAATTTCTACGAGGGCTTCCTGGGCCTGCCGCTTTCCGGAAGCCTGGAAATCGGCGAGACGAAGACCGGTCGCACGACATCGGTGCTGCATACGTTCTATCGGCTCGACGACGGCTCGTATCTGGCGTTCTTCGAGGCGCCAGACATGCCGTTCGAGTGGAAGGCGCAGCACGACTACGACCTGCATATCGCGCTGGAGGTCGAGCCACCGGTACTCGCCGAGATGCTGGCCAAGGGCAAGGCGCGCGGGATAGAGACCCGCGGTATCTCCGAGCACGGGTTCGTGCGTTCGATCTATTTTCGGGATCCGAACGGCTACGTGATCGAGTTGACGGCGAAGACGTCGGAGCACGCGCGCATGATGGACCCGGCAACCAACGACGCGCGCGCGATTCTCGACCGTTGGCAGGCGAAGAAGACACAGGTCTTGGAGAGCGCCGGTTGATGCGTGGGGCGAGCGGGTGACCCCTGCCCTGCCCCTTGCAATCGTTCTCGCCATGAGTACCGCATTCGCGATCGCAGGCGAACCGCCCCGCGCCGGTCCGATCGACGCACCGTCGCTGGCGCGAAGCCAGGCAATTTATTGAACGAGCTTACCTGCCGATTGCTGCCGCTCGATCCACGCCATAAGGTCTGCGATGGCAGCATGCAACGAGTCGCGTGCCTGCCGGCGTCTATGGTCGGTCAACGGATGAATGGTCGCGTCCGGATCCCACACCGACATCAGGCCCGTCTGCATCGAGGTCAGCTTGTCCAACAGCGCATAAAGATCGACTACGCGTATCCGCGCCCAGTCTTCCGGGGTCGCTTCAACGATGTTAGCCAGCCGCGTTTCCACTTGACTAGCTCCCCTGTGCCATAGTGAGTGAAGGTAGCGGCGCCGCCTCATCGATGAAAGCAAATGAGGTCCAAACATACTCGAACTGCTGCTGGATCGGCTCGCTTAGAAGCATCCTGTAGGTTGCGTTGGATGAAAGCAATGTCACTTCAGAATCAGCCCTGAAGTCGTGTGCGGAAAGCAGCAGCGTCTTGATCGGCATCGTCGGATATTCCTCACTCGGCGGCAAGTAAAGCGCCGCGAAGCACCTCGACGCAAGGTGCGGCGCCTCGGCGGTCGACAAATCCCGATCGCAATGGGTCACCAGTTTGACAAAGCGAGGTTCGCGTCCGAGGTACTCCACGCCGATCTCGACATAGTCGACCATCAGCCTCCTGAACCAGCGTACGACCGACACGGTCCAGGGTTCAGTTTCGCTTTCGCGAAGGGCGATCAGCGAGCCCGGGGTCACGCCATTCAGATTGTCGATCTGCGCGCGCATGCGACAGCCCGAATCACTTCGGTCCTTGACCTGCCAGATTTGCGGAATCCCGTCGAATACACCAGTGATCGGAAGCCCTATTGGGCTGGCGTTGCCGGTGGCAGGGAAGATTGTTGAAAGGGCAGGATGGCCAAAGGGCGAGATAGTCTTTTCGGTTCCCAGCGCCGCGGCGGACGAAAATCCCTCGTTCTGCCTCCGTCCGTTCCTGCGCAACTCGTCGATGATGTGGTGAAAGCCCACGATAGCCTGGACGGCCAGAGCAACGGGCTTGCGCTCCGCGCGGCGCTCGATATCGACCGGGTTGGGGGCGAAGAGAATCGCGAGTTTGTTCAGCAGAGCGATCTGCCCGGCGCGCGCCGCAGGCGTCGCCCCATTTGGAAGAGTGGCGCCATCCCGCAGCGAAACCATTTCCTGGTCGATCATCGCGCTCAGTGGCGACGAGTCAAGATAAAGAAGATTGCCCCCGAGGAGGTTATCCCCTTCGGCCGGAGCCCTTTTGAGCCCCTCCGTGCCGCCCAGGTCAACCACAAACCCCTTCGGCTCGAGGTGGACGCTACCGTTGAGTTGCGACAGTTGCAGGCCTGGCGCGCTGCACCAACGCGCAAACCAGCGATGCGCCCACAGCGCTTCGCGGGGCGAAAACCGGCCGCTGTTCATGGCGTCCAGCAACAGGATCTGCAGATACTGCTTCTCCAGCTCTCCGATCGTCCGGCCAAGGCGTTTCAGCAAATCCCGCTCACGCGCAAGCCGATACATTTGATGCAGCTGTCTCCATAATTCGGGACTGCGCTTCTTGTATCGGAGGAACCGCAGCAGGAATTCGACCTTCCTGTGATGGAACAGTTGAACCCGGACCAACGGCTCAGGGTCGGTCCAGTAGGCGTCGGTTATCTTCGCAATGTGGCACAGAAAATATTCGTGCGCTTGGCAAAACGACTGGCTAAGCCGCAACGCGGAATACCAGGCCGTCCATTCGAATGAGCCTATATGCCCGTCGCCTTCAACGTAGTGGGTCAGTAGGAGGTCAATCACCGGCTGCATCTGCCGTTCTAGCGCAAGAAGAGCGTCGAGCCGGCTGATTTCAAGTTGGTCATCTCGAATGAGCCCGTTGATCGCCTCGCAAACCGCCTTCTGCGCCTCGATCGGGTCGGATTGCACGGAATAGAAAATGCTCTCGCCCGCCATCCCCTCGATCACGTGATCGTGGCGCTCAGCTCCAACCGGCGACAGTGCTACAGACAAGCTCATGCTCGACATCCCAAGGACAGCCTATAACCCGATGTAGCACAGGGTATGCCAATCGTTTTTCCGGCCATCGCGAAGAGTGGCTTGGAGTCGATGAGCGTCAAAGTGGACGCTGCGGGGCAAAATCGGGCGCCCGCCCTGTAGTGTGCAGTGTGCTGCCTCTGCGATTGGCCTCGGCGCGGAGCGACCAGGTACGAACATGTGCGCTTCGAGGTCGAACATGCGCGAACATGCCGATCGCGTACATGACGCTGGTCGACAACTGGCGCACACCCGGGCGCCAGGTGACGGACCGGCGGTCGTGTGATAATGCCGCCGGGCCGATCGACAGTTCCGTCTCAACTGGCACCCCCGGCACCTCGGCCTCTACGCGAGGCGGGCGCGGACCGCTTTTTTGCCGACGCGGTAATTTCGGCCGACGACATCGGCGTGATCGCAAAAACTACCCGCGCCCTGCTTGCCGCAATCGGCCTCGCATCGATTAGCGGATGCGCGATCGCGGCCGAACCCGCAGGCGCCGGAACGGCCGCCAACGCGAATTCGTCATTGCGTTCCGGCATCGATCTGACCTATGTCGATCCTGCCGTCCGGCCGCAGGACGATTTCTACCGCGCCGTCAACGGCAAATGGCTCGATACCTTCCCGATGCCACCCGACAGGGCGCGGTATGGCGCGTTCGACAAGCTGCGCGAAGACACCGAGCTGCAGCTCAAGGCGATCATCGAGGACGTGGCGAAGGCGACCGACGCTGCCCCGGGCTCCGAGACGCAGAAGATTCGCGATCTCTACAACAGCTTCATGGACGAGGCGAAGATCGAAGCGCTGGGCGCCAAGCCGCTCGAACCCTTGTTCGCGCGCGTCGAAGCGGCCAAGGATCGGGGCGACGTCGCGGCGCTGATCGCGACCTTCGACGGTCTTCGCATCGATGCGCCGTTCTCGCCATTCATTCACCAGGACAATCGTGACTCGACGAAGTACGTCGTCGATCTGCGCCAGGGCGGACTGGGCCTGCCCGATCGCGATTACTACCTCGATGACAAGTTCAAGGATGTGCGTGCGCGCTACGCCACGCACGTCGAAAAGATGCTCGCGATGGCCGGCGAGCGCGATGCCGCGAGGTCGGCGCGGGAGATCCTCGCGCTCGAGACCGAGTTGGCCAAAGTCCAATGGACGCGGGTCGAGAATCGCGATCCCGTCAAGACCTATAACAAGGTCGAGCTGACGGCGCTTGCCGCGCTCGCGCCGGGCTTCGACTGGAAGCGCTGGCTCGTCGATTCGGGAGTCGCTTCCCGCGTCGACTATCTGATCGTCGCGCAGCCGAGCTACCTGACCGCATTGGCGAAGCTGGTTGCGGACACGCCGCTGCCGGTGTGGAAGTCGTATTTCCGCTGGAAGCTGGTGAACGACGCTTCGGCGTACCTGGCGAAGGCGTACGTGGACGAGCGATTCGCGTTCCAGGATGCGGTGCTGCGCGACATTCCGGAAAACCGGCTGCGCTGGAAGCGCGGCGTGGAGTTCGTCGATGCGTCGATCGGCGAAGCGCTGGGCAAGCTCTACGTCGCCCGGTATTTCCCGCCGGAGAACATGGCCCGCATGGAAGCGTTGATCGGCAACCTCCTTGCCGCGTACCGGCAAAGCATCGACAAGCTGGATTGGATGAGCCGCGAGACGAAGGTTGAAGCCCAGGCGAAGCTCGCCAAGTTCAGTCCGAAGATCGGCTATCCGAAGCAGTGGCGCGACTACACCAAGCTCACCGTCACCAGAGATGACCTCGTCGGGAACTGGATGCGCGCACAGGCGTTCGAGTACCAGCGCAATATCGCCAAGCTGGGTAAACCGATCGACCGCAACGAATGGGGCATGCGGCCGCATACGGTCAACGCCTACTACAGCCGGGAAAAGAACGAGATCGTCTTCCCGGCGGCGATCCTGCAGCCGCCGTTTTTCAACGTCGCCGCCGACGATGCGGTCAATTACGGCGGCATCGGCGCCGTCATCGGCCACGAGATCAGCCACGGCTTCGACGACGGCGGCAGCCGGTTCGACGGCGACGGCAACCTGCATCAGTGGTTCACCGTGGACGATCTCAAGCGCTTCAAGGACAAGACGCAAGCGCTAGTGGCGCAGTACGACCGGTACGAGCCGGTGCCCGGCTTCCACGTCAACGGCGCGCTGACCCTGGGCGAAAACGTCGCCGACAATTCGGGGCTCGCGATCGCCTACGAAGCGTACAAGCTCTCGCTCAAGGGCAAGCAGGCGCCGGTCATCGACGGTCTGACCGGCGAGCAACGTCTCTACTACGGGTGGGCGCAGGTATGGCGCGGCAAATCGCGCCAGGCGGAGACGATCCGCCTGATCAAGGTCGATCCGCACGCGCCGCAGGAAGTGCGCGGGCTCGCGCCGCTGCGCAACCAACCCGGGTTTTACGACGCCTTCGGGGTCAAGGAAAGCGACCGGATGTATTTGCCTCCGGATCAGCGCATCATCTTATGGTGATCCGCTCGGCCGAACTTGCGACATCAAATCAAGCACGACGAACACCAGCGCCGAATCGCCGTTGTGATCGGGTGCCGCATCGATTGGCCTCGCCGCGACTAGCGCGCGCGCTTCGTCCGAATCCGGCAACGGCGAGCGTTCGAACAGGGTGATCTTCGGCGCGCTCTCCGCGTCGAACGAAATCTCCATCGGCACCTCGCGCGATGCCAGGCCCCAGAAGCGCACGAACGTCGGCTCCTTGCCCTTGAGCTGATCGGCGCTCGCCGCCTCCTGGCCGTCGAGGCGGATCGACCTGACGCCCGAAGCGGGCGCGATGCCGACGCCGATTTGAAAGCCGCCGCGCCCGCTGCGCAGCGTTCCTCGCACCAGCGTTATCCCACCCTGCGTCGCGACCTCTTTGACGGTGAAGCTTGGCGCCGGCAGCTGCGGTCCGGTCGTGTTCTTGAATCGTCCTCGCGCCTTCGCAAGGCCGAGCGCCCGATAATCCTCCTCCAGCTGCGGAAATCCTTGGGCTTTTAGAAACCTCTCGTCCGGCGCGCCGACAAAGCCGATAAGCCAGCGCGGTTTCGCCGCATGATCATCGTAGTAGACGATGTTCAGGCCGCGTGGATGACCCGCCGCATAGGCGGGCGTCTGGCTCGCGACTGCCGCCGAACCGGCAGCGACCAGCGCGCACAGAGTCGACAAGGCCCACGCAACGCGCGGGCGATCGCCGGGACTCGCGGCGAAGACCGGCACCAGCGCCAGCGAAAACGGGATCAGCACGAGTATCTTGTACTGGCTCAGATCGAAGCCGAGCACGAGCTCGAGTCCGAGCAGGAACGGCACCAGAAAGAATGCAGCGAGAACGAATCCGACCAGCGCGGTTACGCGCAACGAAACTTCACGGCCCTTCCGCATCAAAGTCTCGATCCATCCGGCGATGGCGACGCCGAATACCGGCCAAAGAAACGGATAGGCCGCACCGCCGATCGTGAGCGCAACGCCCAAGGCGAGCAGCGCGAGCACGAGCCAGTTCACCAGCAGCAACGCGCGTGCATCGGCGCGGAGGCAGGCGATCGCCGCAACGATCAGCGGAACGAGGATGCCTGCCGTCGCGAGCGCGACGCGGCCCGGCCAGGGCTGCGGATGATCGAGCGGATGCACGCCAGGCCAGATGCCCAGCGGATACGACAGCATCCACCCGAAGGCAAACAGCAGCGCGGGCACGGCGATGAAGGCGGGCACCGCCCGGAGCATCGCGCGCAGTGTGAAGGCCTCGCGATGCACGACGATCAGGCCGATCATGCCCAGGAGGGCTACCAGCGCGAGCGGCACATTGATCGCGGCCGGCCAGACCACGGTGACGAGTCCGAAGACGTCGAAGAAACTGGCATCGGATGACGCACTCAGCGTTGCGAGATCGGCGTCGGCAAGCGCGGCGGTAACCTCGAACGCATGCTCGCCGGCGTGCTGCAGCGATCGTCGGTCGATGTACTGAAGATTGTCCCGGACCGAGTGATAGAGCGACGCCGAATTCGAGAACGCGAAATTAAAGCCCGACAGCCCCAGCTTGCGATAGACCGAAAAATCCGTGTCGTTGGGCAGCAGTTTGTAGACTTCGTAGCTCACCGAGCTAGCCGACGGCCGCGCGACGGCCCGGGCGAAGAGATTCATCAACCGCGCATTGCCGGGACCGGTCTCGAACATCATGCTCGGGCCCGACGCGCCGCGCGCCTCGAAATTGACGACGACCCCCACGTGACGTATCAACGGATGGCGGTCGGCAAAGGCGCGTGCCCCGCGCAGGCCCGTCTCCTCGCCATCGGAGATCATGAAAATGATGTCGTTCCGCGTAGTCCTGGCGGCGAAGGCGCGCGCGAGCTCGAGCACCACGGCAACGCCCGCGCCATCGTCGCTGACGCCGGGACCGGCGGGCACGCTGTCGTAGTGCGCGCTGGCGAGTACGGCTTTGCCGTCGCCCGTTCCCTTGTGCACGGCGATGATGTTCTCGACGGCGGTGCAGCCGGGATTGCGCGGGGCGGTATCGCATTGCAGCGCCGCCTGCACTTCAGGCGCGTACCCGGCCGACTTGAGCTCGGCGATGATGCGATCGCGCACGACGGCGTTTTCCGGTGACCCGGCCGTATGCGGTCGCTGCTCCTTCAGCAATCCCGACAGCGTTGCAAACGCATGCTCTTCGGAGAACGCGCTATTGCCCGCGGCCGACGGCGCGATAAGCTGCGATTGCCACAGATCCAGCAGCAGCGCCGTAACCGCGACGGCGAACAGGAAAGGTCCAACGACTCCGAGCCGACTGCTTCGCATCGCGCCTCCCTCCGCTGGCGCCATGCTAATCGGTTTTGCCCGACCGTTTTAGGGGAACTTGGCCGGAGACGAAAACGGCTTGGTGGCGTCCACCATAAACATCACCAGCGAGTGGAGGTCTGTCGCACCAGTGCTCGAAACCTGCATCGGCGTATCGGAACGATGACCCGTGGCGCCCTCGCTTGTTCCGACACGCATCACGCCATCCGGAGTACGACTGCTGGATTCTCCGGCGAGCACGTAGAACGTTTCGGACCCGGGATGCGAGTGCACGGCCGTTACGCTGCCCGGCGGGCCGCTCGCTTCATTGATCCGGAGCAGATACTGCGGCGCCACCACGCTGGGAAGCGGTCCGACCTCGGCGACTCTGGTCCCGCCCGCCGATGCGCCCCCCGCCGGTCCGAGCGTGAAGAGCCAGACCTTGCCCCCCGCCTGGGCGGCAAGGCCCGTGGGGCCGGCAGCGGCCTGCGCTTGTTCGAGCGTGGGGAAATTCTCCAGCCGCCAGAACAGCGGGCCGGTCGGCAACTCCGTCACCTTCCTTTCGGCCAGTGGCTTGACGACCAGGGCCTGCTGCGCGATCGCCGGCGATGCCGCCCAGCCCAGTGTCGACGCGAAAATTATCAGCATAAGCGTAACAAACCGTTTCATCGGAACATCTCCTCGACAAGCAAACGTTCATCGGACGCGCGATAGCAGGTGCATTGAACGTGGACTCGGGCAAAAAAGTCCCGAAGAAACGGCTAAACTTTGGCGAAGGCTGCGCAAGACGCGTAATTCAGGCGGTTCGAATGAGCTTAGGTTGAACGCAAATCATGCTCGCTGGCACTGAGCCCCGTCCGGTGCCCGGCGGCGACCGGCTGCGGGTAGGCGATTGGGCGGTTGAGCCTTCGCTGAACGAGCTTTCGTCCGCCGGCAAGACCGTGAAGCTCGAGCCCAAGGCCATGTCGGTGCTGATGGTCCTCGCCGATCGGCCGGGCGAGGTCGTCAGCCGCGAAGCGCTGCTTTCGGCCGTCTGGCCGGGAGTGGTCGTCGGCGACGACTCACTCACGCAGGTCGTGATCAAGCTGCGCAAGGCGCTGGGTGACTTTCCGGAAAAGCCAGCGTATATCCAGACGATCTCGAAGCGAGGCTACCGGTTGATCGCTCCGGTCGTCCGGTCGGCGAAGGTCAACTTCGCCTCCATCGCGCCGGATTCGACGTCCCGGTCTGCCGGACGCAGGCGGCGCGTTGCATGGATCGCGGCAACCGGATTCGCCACACTGCTGGTCGCGGCAGCCGGCATCTGGTGGAGCGACGACGAGCGGATATCCGGCGTCGCGCCGGCCGCGGTGACGATCCCGAGCAGCGAAGCTGCCCGCACCGCGCGACCGACCGTTACGGTCAGACCGTTCGAGGCGCTGGGCGACGACCCGCAGTCGGTGTTGCTGGCTCGAGGCATCACCGCAGACTTGATCACCGACCTCTCGAAACTGTCGGGACTCTGGGTCATCGACGTCGCGCCCTTGGGCAAGCAAGCCGCCGAGTCGCCGACCGACGTTCCACCGATCCGCTATGTCGTGTCCGGGACCGTCGAGCGCGTCGATGAGCGCCTGCGGCTAAACGTCTATCTAACCGATGCACAGACAGGAAAGCAATTGTGGTCCGAGCGGTTCGATCGCGCACAGAGCGGCTTGTTCGCGATCCAGGACGAGCTCGGGCCGAAGATTCTGCAGATTTTGCCGGCGAAGGTCAGCGAGGCCGAACTGCGGCGTGTGGCCCAGCGCGATACCCGCAACCTGGAAGCCTATGAATACTTCCAGCGCGGGCAATCGGCGCTGCTCGTCCGGCAAAGACCGGACAACGAGACGGCGCGCGACATGTTCCGCCGCGCCATCGCGCTGGACGCGGCCTTTGCGCGGGCGTATGCGGGGCTCGCGCTGACGTACGCCGCGGACTACCGCAATCAGTGGGCCGACGATGGCCCCGCCGCCCTCGACCGCGCATTGGAGATGGCGCGGACCGCATACCAGATCAATCCGGACATCCGGGAGACTTACTGGGTGCTCGCTTTCGTGCACATGGAACGGCGCCAGCACGAGCAGGCATTGCAGTATCTGCAGACGGCTGTCCGGCTTTATCCGTCGTTCGCCGACGGCTATGCGCTGATGGGCGGCATCGATACCTACATCGGGCGTCCCGCCGATACCGTGCCGCTACTTCGTACGGCGATGCGCCTCAATCCCGAGGCGGGCGCTCTTTACTTCCTGCTGCTCGGACGTGCGTACCTGTTTCTCGGCGACCTTGAGCAGGCGCGGGTCAATCTGGAACAAGCGCTGGAACGAAACCCGGTCAACCTCGAGACGCATGTCTACCTGGCGGCGCTGCATGTGCTTGCTGGCGACAAAGCGGCCGCGACTTGGGAAGCGGACGAGATCCGCGCGCTGCGGCCCGGTTTCTCCAGCCGCGCCTGGCTGGAAACCTATCCGATGACCGACGTTGCGCAGCGGGCAAACCTAATCCAGGCGCTGGGCGAGCTCGGATTCTGAGGCTGTCGGCCTGGCCGGCGGCAATTACAATACGGCCGCGCACGACGCTTTTGCGTGCAAAGGCTCCGGACGACGATGCAGACCGTTGGCCGCAACGATCCCGCCGCGCAATTCAGGCAGGCAACCACACTGCTGTCGCAGGGCAAACCTGCGGAAGCGATCGGGTGCCTCGAGCGCGCGGTCGCCATCCGGCCCGACTACGCCGAGGCGCATTTGATGCTCGCGCAGGCGCTGCGACGCCTGGGCAGGAACGCCGAGTCGGCCGCGAGCCTGGAAAAGGGCGTTGCGCTGATGCCGCACCTTGCCGAAGCCCACAACAACCTTGGCCTCCTGTATGGCGAGCTCGGCAAACGCGACGCGGCCGTGGAAAGTTTCCGGAAAGCGATCGCGATCAAGCCGGACCTTGCGTGGGCTCACAGCAATCTAGGCAATGTTCTGACGGCACAGGGCAAGCTGCCGGCCGCGATGGAAAGTTACCGCAAGGCGCTCGCCATCGATCCGAACCATGTCGAGACCTGGGTCAACCTCGCGAATACCCTCTACGCGCAGGACGATGTGGACGCGGCGGTCGACGGTTACCGCAAAGCGCTCGCCATCAAGCCCGACCATGCGCTGGCGTGGCTTAACATCGGCGCACCGCTGCAAGCGCAGGGAAATCTCGATGCCGCGATCAATAGCTTCCGCAAAGCGCTGTCGCTACGGCCCGATTTTGCCGAAGCGCACAGCGGCCTTCTGTTCCTGCTGAGCTTCGATCCGGGTTACTCACCGCGCCAAAGACTCGCGGAGGCGCAGCGCTATGGCGCCGCGGTGATGGCGCGAGCCAGGCCGTATGACCGATGGACCGCCGACGCAGGCATTCGCACGGTCAACGCCGGGCCGCTACGCGTCGGGCTGGTCTCAGGAGATCTACGAACGCATCCCGTCGGATTCTTTGTCGAGAGCATCATCGCCAACCTCGATCCTGACCGCATCCAACTGGTGGCCTATACGACGCTTTCGAACGAAGACGAGACCACCGCGCGCATCAAGCCTCGGTTTGCCGCGTGGAACAGCATCGCCGAACTGAGCGACGAAGCCGCGGCGGCGAGGATTCACCGCGACGGAATTCATATCCTCATCGATCTCGCCGGGCATACCGCGCACAATCGCCTGCCGATCCTGGCATGGAAGCCGGCACCGGTGCAGGTGAGCTGGCTCGGCTATTTCGCCACCACCGGCGTGCCGACGGTCGACTATCTGCTGGCGGACCGCGTATCGGTGCCGGAATCGATCCGGGCCGAGTTCACCGAGACGATCTGGTATCTGCCCGAGACCCGGTTCTGCTTCACTCCGCCGGTCGACGGCGCCCGGCTGCAACCGACACCGCCGCCTGCGCTTCGCAATCGCAGCATCACCTTCGGCTGCTTTCAGAATCCACTCAAGCTGAACGATCGAGTGTTAGCGGCGTGGGGACGTATATTGGCGGCGCTGCCGGACGCCCGGCTGCTGGTGCTGAACCGCCACCTGCGCTACGCCCCGGCGCGAGGACGCATGGCCGACCGGTTGAGTCGCTCCGGCATCGCGCCGGAACGCCTGACGATGATCGGCGTTCTGCCACGCGACGAGTATCTGGCGGCGCACGCCGGCGTCGACATCATTCTCGACACGTTCCCGTACCCCGGTGCGACGACTACCTGCGAAGCCTTGTGGATGGCCGTGCCCACGCTAACGCTGGCGGGCGATACGATGGTCTCGCGCCAGGGTGCCAGCCTGCTCACCTGCGTCGGCCTCGACGACTGGGTCGCCAGCGACGTCGACGATTATGTGGCGCGGGCGCTGGCGCACGCCGCTGATATCGACGGACTGGCTGCGATGCGATCGGAGCTGCGGCAAAAGGTGCTGGCTTCGCCGCTATTCGACGCCGCGCGCTTCGCCCGCAATCTCGAAGCGGCGCTGGAAGGGATGTGGGACAAGGCGATGCGCGACGCCAAACCGCGTCGCGATCTCTGAATGCTGCTAATAGCGCTTGGTCAGCGTCATGATCTGGCCCTCGCGCCGGATGTCCATGCGATTGAGGAAGCTCATGCCGAGCAACGCGACCGGCAGGCTGTCACCCTCCATGACGACGGCGTCGACGTTGTTCACGGTCAAGTCTCCGAGGCGCACGGTATCGAGCTTGACCCGGTAGGCGGGTGCGACGCCGTTGGCCGTCTCCATCATCGCCTTGCGACCGCTGAGGTAGTCGAGGCCCAGGCGGCGCGCCTCGCTCGCCGGAAGCGAGATGAGCGTCGCGCCGGTATCGATGGTGAAGCGGATCGGCACGCCGTTTATCTGGCCGTCGGCGACGAAATGGCCGCGCTCGTCGACGGTGGCCATCGCGGATGGCACCCCGGTCGATTGCATGCGCGCATGCCCGAGTCCGAGCGCCATCCGCTGTCCCTGAATGTCGAAGGTCGCGCCATCGGGCTCGACCGATAGCAGGACGATGCCTTCGCGGGTCTTCTGCCCCACCGACAGCGTTTGCAGCGCGCCGCCGTCGATCTGGACAACCGCCTTGTTCGGGAAGAGGCCGACGACGTTGACATCCAGCGCAAGCGCGCCGGTCGAGACCAGCAGGCCGGCGATTATCGAAGCAACGCGATTGCAGGGATTCATCGTGAGAGGGCCAAAGTCGATTGAATCGGTGGTCTTTTTCGGGGGCCATCCGCATGATAGTCTTATCCACGCAAAACCTCGTACCGGCGAACGAACTCCCCCTCGCCGATCAGCACACGACTCGATGGCCTCCAGCACCCACGCCGACGGTTCGACGCCGTCGCTGCCAACCGGAACGGTAACGTTTCTGTTTACCGACATCGAAGGCAGCACGCGCCTCTGGGAGTCGCAGCAAGCAGCGATGCAGGCAGCCCTGCCGCGGCACGATGCGTTGGTACGTCAGTGCATCGCCCACCATGGCGGCCATGTGTTCAAGACCGGAGGCGATGCCTTTTGTGCGGCGTTCCACACCGCCCCTGATGCGCTGGCGGCGGCACTGGAATCGCAGCGCGCGATCCACGCCGAGCGCTGGCCGGAATCGGCGAAACTCCGCGTGCGCATGGCCCTGCATACCGGCGCAGCCGAATTACGTGACGGCGATTACTTCGGCGCCCCGCTCAATCGCGTGGCGCGCCTGCTGGCTGCCGGCCACGGCGGCCAGACACTTCTTTCAGAATCGACGCACGACCTGTGCCGCGATCATCTGCCGCCGCTGGTCACCGCCAAGGCGCTGGGCGAGCACGGGCTCAAGGATCTGGCGCGGCGCGAAGCGGTGTTCCAGCTCTGCCATCCCGATCTTCCGCAGAGCTTTCCACCGCTTAAGACGACGCTCGCGCCGCTCGACCGCGAGACACCGTCGATCGTCGTGCTGCCGTTCATCAACATGTCGCGCGACGAGGAGAACGAGTATTTCGCCGACGGCCTTTCTGAGGAGTTGCTCAATGTCCTGGCGAAAATCCGCGGCCTGCGCGTCGCATCGCGGACGTCGGCGTTCTTCTTCAAGGGCAAGGACATCGACATTCCGACGGTCGCGCAAAAGCTCAACGTCGCCACGGTCCTTGAAGGCAGCGTTCGCAAGTCCGGCAACCGGGTCCGCATCACGGCGCAGCTGATCCAGGTAGCGACCGATTCACACCTGTGGTCGGAGACCTACGACCGCGAGCTTGATGACATCTTTGCCGTCCAGGACGACATCGCGCAGTCGGTGGTCAAGGAGCTGCGTGCGGCGCTGTTGGGCGAGGGTCTCGGTGCAGTCGCGGACGCGAAGGCAAAGGCCGAAGTGCAGGCCGCGGCAACCGGCCGCGCCGACAATCCCGAGGCTTATCGGCTCTACCTCCAGGGTCGCTATTTCATCGACCGGATGACGCAGGCCGACCTGGCGCGGAGCGTCGACTACTTTCAGCAGGCGATCGCGATCGACCCGGACTTCGCACTCGGCTGGACCGGGCTGTCCCAGGCCTACTCCACCCAGGCCGGCTATGGCTGGGCGCCCGTGACGGAAGGGTACGAACGTGCGCGCGATGCCGCCAAGCGGGCGCTCGCGCTGGCGCCGGACCTGGCGGAAGGACACGTCCGCCTCGGTAACATTCACGAGGCCCACGACTGGGATTGGAAAGCCGCCAACGCCGAATATCAGCGCGCTTTCGCCTTGGCGCCCGGCAACGCCGCCGTACTGCGTGCCGTCGCCGGCATGACCCGCATCTTCGTCGGCCCGGATGCGGGCGTCGACCTGTTGCGCCAGGCGGCAGAGCTTGATCCGTTAAGCTCGTCCGCTCATCGTATGCTGGGTTTGCGCTGTTTTCTGGCGGGGCGCCTGGATGAGGCGACCGCAGCGCTGAAGACGTCCCTCGATCTGAATCCCAAGGCCGGCCTGGTCCATTGTTTTCTCTGCGCCACAAGCCTCGCGCAAGGCCGGGCGACCGAGGCGCTCGAGCTGGCTGAGCGCGAGGCCCTGCCGGATTTTCGGTTGCTGGGAATCGCGCTCGCGCAACATGCGCTCGGCCGCAAGGAAGCGTCGGACGCCGCGATGGCGCAGCTGATCGAACGCCATGGCAACGAGGCCGCCTACCAGATTGCGGAGGCGTACGCTTGGCGCTGTGAGCGCGACCGCGTGTTCGAATGGCTGGAGCGGGCCTACACGCAGCGCGATCCTGGCCTGGGGATGACTTCGTCCGATCCGTTCTTCCGGCCGCTGCACGACGACCCGCGATGGTTGCCTTTCCTGAAGAAAATGGGATTCCCCAGTCATTGACTGCGGAAGCATGGCCGACTTCGACAAACCACTCGAGACGTGGAATGCGCGCTTCGCGCGCGACGATTATCTGTTCGGCGAGGAGCCGAACGCGTTCCTGCGCAAGCAGGCGCATTGGATCAAGCCCGGCGGCTCGGTGCTCTGCGTTGCCGATGGCGAAGGGCGCAACGGCGTCTGGCTGGCGGAACAGGGTTTCGACGTCACCTCGTTCGACTTCGCGCCCAATGCGCTGGCCAAGGCCAGGCGCCTGGCGGGACGACGCAACGTGAGCGTCGATCAGCACCGTGGCGACGCTTACAGCTGGCCGTGGGCCGCCCGGCAATACGATGCGCTGGTGGCGGTCTTCATCCAGTTCCTGCCGCCGCATCGGCGCGACGCCGCGTTCGCCGGGATGAAGTCGGCGGTGGCGCCCGGAGGGCTGTTCCTCCTCGAAGGCTATCGGCCCGAACAGATCGAATACGGCACTGGCGGTCCGCCGAAACGCGAGCACTTGTATACGCGCGAATGGCTGGAGACGACTTTCGCGGACTGGGAAATCCTGGTGCTCGACGACTACGACTCCGAAATTCGCGAAGGCCACGCCCATGACGGCATGTCGGCGCTGATCGATCTTGTTGCGAAAAAGACACACGGCTGAACGCCGTCGGGCGGTACCTGACACCCTCCCGCTTGCGTCCGACGTATGATTGCGCGCGAAAGATGCTTTCCGATCGATACGCTCAATGTCTGCAGGGAGATAACATGCGTCGGATCTCGGTTCTGCTGGCTTCGGCGGCGCTGGCGCTTTGCGCGGGCCCGCTGCATGCGCAGTTCATCACCAACGGCACGCTTGATGCAGATGCGAGCGGCTGGAGTCTCGGCGGCGGCTGCGGCGACGAGGCCTGGGACGGCGCGAACGGCAATCCTCCGGGCGCGATCCGCCTGAACGCCTGCGGCGAGCCCGATTCCGACCCGGCCGCATCGCAGACGATCAGCGGGCTGACGGTCGGCGCCAGCTACACGATCCAGGTCGACGTCCGCCTGTTCGCCAATTCCTCCGGCGGCGGCACGGGAAGGAGCTTCGGTGTGTTCCTCGACAGCGAGCCGGCAAATCCGCTGCTGCTGAGGGAATTTCTGGATGGCAACTGGCACACGGTTCGAGTGAATTTCACCGCGACCAGCACGTCGGCGACGATCATCCTTGCGGGCGAACTCGACGCGCGCACTCCGGGCGGGCCCGGCATCACCACCGACGTTGCGTATTTCATCGACAATATCTCGGTGACGCAGAACGTTGCGCCGGGCGCGATCCCGACGTTGTCAGAGCAGTCGCTGTTGCTGCTCGGCCTCGTCCTCGCAGCCAGCGCGGCGCTGGTGCTGCGCAAACGCCGCGTACTGCGACGGGCGCCGCGCCCGTAGTCGAACCCACGGGTCACCGCAATAACGCTGCCGGCGTTACGCCGGCCGGCGTCGTTTGGCACGCCGCTTGCTCCGCCTGTACCGGACAACCGCGGCTGTCGCTGCTCGCTTTCCTGCGAGCGGATCCTCCCGCGCCTAACTGATTGCATTCGCTGGAGAAATTGACCATGGCCAAGCTCCTGATCGTGGACGACGAACCGAACGTCCTGAACGCTTTGCGTCGGATGTGTCTCAATCGCGACGCGCTACCCGCTATTCCGGATCCGGAGGTCATGACTTTCACCTCGCCGGTGCAAGCGCTCGCCTACCTCAAGGATCATCCCGTCGATCTCATTATTTCCGACTTCCGCATGCCCGAAATGGATGGCGCCACGTTCCTTACCGAAGCGCGGAAGCTGCAAGCCAATTCGGCACGCATCATCATCAGCGCCTACGCCGATATCGAAGGCATCATGCGGGCGATCAACGTCGCCGGCATTTTCCAGTTCGTCAGCAAGCCGTGGTCCGACCATGAGTTGAAAGCTGCGATCGTGCAGGTGCTCGCGCACCGCGCACTGCTGGTCGAAAACCAGCAACTCGCCAACGAGGTCCGGCGGCAACGCGGCGTCATCTCCGAGCAGCAGGCCGAGCTCGAACGCCTCGAGCTCGAATCGCCCGGGATCACCCGCGTGCGCTGGGGCGAAGACGGCAGCGTGTTGCTCGAAGACTGACCGACACCGGGATCCACTTTTGTCTGCCACCGAACCGGTCGCGCCCCTGGGCGGCGACAAGACCGCCGACCTCGCCTGGATTCGCGCGCTGTACGAATTCGGCCAGACGGCCGCCTATGGCGCCGATCCGCTGCGCGTGCGGCAGGACATCCTCACTCATATCGTCCAGGGGTTCGACGCGGAAAGTGGATCGATCGCATTGATCGTCGACGGCACCGAGGACGAGCTCGAGATTGCAGCGGGTACCGACCTGCCGGAGGGCGTCGTCGGTAGCAGGCTGCAGCGCGGCGTCGGTGTATTCGGCCATGTGGTTGCGACCGGCCAGCCGATCCTGATCAACGGCAATGCGGCCGAGGCCGGGTTGCCGCTGCGCGTGTCCGAACCGCGCAACCGGCCCGCGCATTCGGCAATGTGCTGGCCGCTGGTTGTCCAGGAACAGATCATCGGGGCGCTCGCGGTCAACCGGGCCACGTCGCGCCAGCGTTATACGGTGGAAGATCTCGACCGGGGCCAGGCGTTGGCGAGCCTGCTCGCGCTGGTCATCGCCAACCATCAAATGAACGTCGACCGCGACAATCGCATCGTCGAGCTGTCGACGCTGAACGATACCTTGCAACGCGTCAACGCCATGCTCGAGGACGCGCAGGGCCAGCTGATCCAGTCCGAAAAGCTCGCGTCGATCGGGCAGATCGCGGCGGGGGTTGCGCACGAGATCAACAATCCGGTCGGATTTGTCAGCTCGAATCTCGGCACGCTGGAATCGTATCTGCACCGCATCTTCGGACTGCTTGGCGCCTACATCGAGGCGGACCGGGCCGCGCCTGCACCTGTCACCGAGGCGCTGGCTCGCGCCAGGGCGCTGCGCGACGGGCACGATTTCGATTTTCTGCGCGGCGACATCGTCGACCTGCTGCGTGAGTCGCGCGAGGGTCTGGTTCGGGTCAAAGGCATCGTGCAGGATCTGAAGGACTTCTCGCGCACCAGCGGCGAAGAAGCATGGGAAATGGCGGATCTCCACGGGGTCCTCGACAGCACGCTCAACATCGTGCGCAGCGAGCTCAAGCGAAAGGCTCGCATCGAGATCAACTACGGCAATCTGCCGAGAGTCGAATGCTTGCCGTCGCGGCTGAGCCAGGTGTTCCTCAACCTGCTGGTCAACGCCGGACAGGCCGTCGGCGCGGAAGGCAAGGTCGCGCTTTCCACAGGTGTCGAAGGCGGCCAGGTCTGGATCCGCGTGGAGGATACCGGTTCCGGCATCAGCGAAGAAAACCTGGGACGCATCTTCGACCCGTTTTTCACGACCAAGCCCGTCGGCGAAGGCACCGGTCTCGGGCTGTCAGTGTCGTATGCGATCGTGCTCAAGCACGGCGGGCAGATCGACGTCGAAAGCGAGGTCGGCGTCGGCACCAAGTTCACCGTGCGCCTGCCGATCCGCCATGCAGGTGTCGCCGCGGCGCAGGCTTCGGCTGACCTTTACAAGTCGGCTGCGTAGCACGCCTGTTTTCCCGGCAGCATCGGCGCGAAGCTAAGGCACAAGCCGGTAACCTACGGCAGTTTCGGTCACCAGGTGCTTCGGCTGGGCGGCGTCGTCCTCGAGCTTGCGGCGTAAATGACCCATGTGAACACGTACGTAGTGCTCCTGCGATGCATAGGCTGGCCCCCACACTTCGTGGAGTATCTGGCGATGCGTCAGCACTCTTCCCGCGTTCGAAATCATCGTCGACAGTAACCGATATTCCAGGGCAGTGAGATGAACTTCTGCGCCGCGCTTTCGAACCAGGCGTTTGACCAGATCGACTTCAACGTCGCCGAAGCGGAACACGGTCCCGTTTTCTGCAGCTGCCCCGATCTTCCTGCGCAGGACGGCCCGGACACGTGCCAGTAACTCGCCGACACCGAAAGGTTTGGTCAGGTAATCGTCGGCCCCCGCGTCCAGCGCCTGAACCTTGTCGGTCTCGTTGACCCGCGCCGAGAGCACGATGACCGGGGTCTTTGACCAGGTGCGCAAATCGCGGATGAAATCGACGCCGTCGCCATCGGGCAATCCCAGGTCGAGAATGACAACATCGGGCTTTCGCGTCCCGGATTCGATCAACCCCTGCTTGACCGTATCGGCCTCGAACACGTGCCAGCCCTCCGTCTCCAGCGCGGTGCGTACGAATCGGCGAATCTGGCGTTCGTCTTCGACCAGAATCGCGATGGGAGCGGGGTCGCTCATTCGTTCGATGAGTTCCGAGATTCAGCTCGCGGGTTCTTCGGACGGCGGCATTTCGGGTGGCGTCCCCAGCGGCAGCGTAAAGCAGAACTGGGCGCCGCCGCCGGGGTTGTCCTGTGCCCAGATCCGGCCGCGATGTGCCTCGATAATCGCGCGGCTGATCGCCAGCCCCAGGCCTACGCCCGGCGTCGCCGATTCCCGCGAGCCACGCGTGAATTTCTCGAAGATCGATTCTTCCTGACCTTTGGGCAATCCCGGTCCTTGATCGCTTACGGTAACCAGGAGATTGTCGCCCGATACCGCGGCCCCGATGCGGATCAGTGTGCCCTCGGGTGTGTATTTCGTGGCATTTTCGAGCAGGTTGTACAGCACGCGCTCGATCAGCGTGGCGTCGAACTCGACCAGTGGCAAGTCATGCGCCAGCGCAACTTCCACTCGACGGCGACCGAGACCCGTCCGAACCGCCTGGAGCGCGCTGCCGACGACTTCCTCGAACGGCTGCCACTGCCGATTGAGCTGTACTTCCCCGCTCTGAATTCGGGCCATGTCGAGCAGGTTGTTCACCAGTGCGCTCATCCGGCGCGCTTCTTCGGCGATCGCTCGAGCGGTTTCGAGCTGCAATCCCGCAAGCTCGGGTTTGGTGAGCTCGAGCGACTCGGCAAGTCCCACCAGGCCGGCCAGAGGAGTCCGGAGATCGTGCGAAAGCGCGGCAAGCAGCGAGTTGCGCAAGCGCTCGGACTCCATGCGGATCAGCGCCTGTTGCGCCACTTCGACATAGTGCACGCGTTCGAGCGCGATCGCGGTCAGGGCGGCAAAGGTGTCGAGATGGCGCTGCTGCTCGGGCACCATCAACATACGACGGTTTTCGGCTTTGATGCCAAGCACGCCTCGGGTGCGCATCGGTGCACGCAGCGGAACGAACAGGTATTCGCTGTTCGGAAGCGTGTCCGTGCCGGCGCCGGCTGGCTGAGACTTGTCATAGGCCCATTGCGCAGCAACGCGCAGATCCGTGGTAAGCGCGAGTCCGCCAGGATCGTGCGGCTCGACCCGCTCCTGTTCATCGGGTAGCAGGATCGCCACCTTGGTGCGGAACGTATCGGCAATGAACTTGGTCGCGGCCTCGACCACCTGGTCGGTTTGCAGCAGGCTGGACATATCTCGCGCGAATTCATAGAGCGCCCGGGCACGTTCCTCGCGGTACGACGCGACCCGCGCCTGGTAGCGCAGGCTCGCAGTCAACTGGCCGGTGATCAGCGCAACGGCGAGCATCACTGCAAACGTCACCAGATACTGCGCGTCGCTGACCGCGAAGGAGAAGCGCGGCGGCACGAAAAAGAAGTCGAAGCTCGCTACGCTGGTGAACGCAGCCAAGACGGCAGGGCCTCGTCCGAACCTGACGGCAACCAGCACGATCGTGAGCAGGAAGAGCATCACGATATTGGCCAGATCGAGGTAGTGCAGCAGGGGTGTCGCGACCAGTGTCGTCGCAACACAAGCCGCCAGCGCCCACGCATAGCCCATTCGCTTGACGCCGCGCCGCGGATCTTCGCCGGCTTCCGCGGAATCCGCTGTGGATCGATCGGATACCGATGTTTCGCCGCGGCCGACCTCGATCAGGTCCACATCGGGCGCAAGTTTCCCGAGGCGGTTTCCGATGCCGCGCGCCCAGGGCCAGTTTTTCGTCGCCGCGGAGCGGCCCAACACGAGCTTCGAACAATTATGCGTACGAGCGTATTCGACGATCAGCGCGGCCGGGTCGCTGCCGGACAGAATCGCGGTCTTGGCGCCAAGCTCCTGCGCCAACTTCACCGACTTCAAAATGCGCTCGCGCTTCTGCGGCGGCAGGCGCTGCAGCTTGGGCGTCTCGACATACACCGCCGTCCATTCGATGCCGATCTGATTGGCAAGCCGCGCAGCACTTCTGACTACGTGTTCGCTCCCCGGGTCCGGTCCGACGCAGCATAGCAGCGACGCCTCGGTCTTCCAGATCCGGTGAATCGCCTGGTCTGTGCGATACGCCTGGACGTCTTCCTCGACCCGATCGGCCGTGCGGCGCAGCGCCAGCTCGCGCAACGCCATGAGATTGCCCCTGCGGAAAAAGTTTCCCGCGGCGCGCTCGATCTGTTCGGGAAGATAGACCTTGCCTGCCTTGAGCCGCGCCAGCAGTTCGTCGGCCGGGACATCGACCAGGATGACATCGTCGGCTTCGTCGAAAAACGTGTCGGGAACGGTTTCCCATACCCGGATGCCGGTGATGCCGCCGACGACGTCGTTGAGGCTCTCCAGGTGCTGGACGTTGAGCGTAGTGAACACGTCGATACCGCTGGCCAGCAGTTCGTCGATGTCCTGCCACCGCTTCGGATGCCGCGCCCCCGGCGCATTGGTGTGCGCCAGCTCGTCAACGAGGATCAGTGCGGGGCGGCGGGCAAGCGCCGCGTCGAGGTCGAATTCACTGACCGTTGCCCCCTGGACGTCGAGCGCCAGCAACGGCAGCCGCTCGAGCCCCTCGAGCAACGCGGCGGTTTCTACCCGCCCATGCGTCTCCAGGACGCCGATGACCACGTCGGACCCGGCGCGGCGCAGCGTCTGGGCCGCGACCAGCATCGCGTAGGTTTTGCCGACGCCCGCCGACGCGCCGAAGAAGATCTTCAGCCG
Source organism: uncultured beta proteobacterium (assembly GCA_963828665.1). GTDB lineage: Bacteria > Pseudomonadota > Gammaproteobacteria > Burkholderiales > Casimicrobiaceae > PALSA-1003. The sequence goes on along the minus strand of CAWHFL010000009.1, from coordinate 83,035 downwards.
CCCGCGGGCGGCGCGCGCTTCCTGCGCTTCGAATTCGGCGAGAAGCTGGTCAGGATCCGGACGCTGCTTCGGCATGCGTGATCGTAGCAGTGGTCGGCCGGTCGTGTCATTTTGCGGTGTGATCGAGCGCGATGTTGAGCTTGAGCACGTTGACTCTCGCCTCGCCCAGCACCCCCAGCGTGCGACCTTCGGTGTTCGCATTCAGCAAAGCTCGCACCTGTTCTTCACCCAGCCCCCGCGCTTTGGCGACGCGGGACAGTTGATACTCCGCGGCAGCGACGCTGATATGGGGGTCGAGCCCGCTGCCCGAAGCAGTGACCAGATCGACCGGCACCGGAGTATTGTTGCCCGGGTCCGCTTCGCGGAGCGCCTTTATCCGGTCCTTGACCGCGTCGGCCAGCGCCGGATTGCGAGCTCCCCGATTCGAGCCCGACGACGCGGCGCCATTGTAAGGCTGCGGCGAAGTCGCCGACGGCCGGCTCCAAAAATACTTCGGATCGTCGAACGGCTGGCCGATGAGGTCGGATCCCAGCGTCTTGCCATCGGAAACGATCAGGCTTCCGGTCGACGCGCGCGGAAACGCGACCTTCGAGACACCGGTGACGACCAGCGGGTAGATGACGCCGGTCAGCGCCGTCATGATGACAAGCATTCGCAGTGCAGGCATGAATTGCGCAAACATGATTGTTGTCCTTGTATCAGGCGAGATTCAGCGCAGCCAACATCAGATCGATCAGCTTGATGCCGGCGAACGGCAGCAAGATTCCCCCAACACCGTAGATCAGCATGTTTCGCCGCAGGATGGCCGCGGCACCGACGGACCGGTACTTGACCCCTTTGAGCGCCAGCGGAATCAGCGCTGGAATGATCAGCGCGTTGAAGATCACGGCTGACAGGATGGCGCTGTTCGGCGTCGCAAGGTGCATGACATTGAGCGCGTCGAGGACCGGATAGGTGCTGGCGAAAGCCGCAGGAATAATCGCGAAGTACTTGGCGACGTCGTTGGCGATCGAGAACGTCGTAAGCGCGCCACGAGTCATCAGGAGCTGCTTGCCGATCTCGACGATCTCGATGAGCTTGGTCGGATTCGAGTCGAGGTCGACCATGTTGCCTGCTTCTTTCGCCGCCTGCGTGCCGCTGTTCATCACGACCGCAACGTCGGCTTGCGCCAGCGCAGGCGCGTCGTTGGTTCCGTCGCCGGTCATCGCAACGAGTTTTCCCTCGGCCTGGATTTCGCGGATCAGCTTGAGCTTGGCCTCCGGCGTCACCTCGGCGAGAAAGTCGTCGACGCCCGCCTCTGCCGCGATCGTTGCCGCCGTCAGTTTGTTGTCGCCGGTGATCATGACGGTGCGAATGCCCATCCTTCGCAGCTCGGCAAAGCGCTCCTTGATGTGCGTCTTGACGACGTCCTTGAGCTCGACGACACCGAGGACGTGGCGACCCTGGGCGACGACCAGCGGAGTCGAGCCGCGGCGCGCCACTTCCTCGACGCGCGTGGTGGTTTCGACGTCGATCGTGCCGCCCTGCGCGACGACCCACTCGCGGATCGCGTCGAGCGCGCCCTTGCGCAGGTCGCGTCCCTGGTAGGTCACTCCGCTCATCCGCGTCTGCGCGGAAAAGGGAACGATGGTGAACTTGCCGGGCTCCAGCGGCGGCGGCATGACCCCGTACGCGCGCTTGATGTAGACCAGGATGCTCTTGCCTTCCGGCGTCTCGTCGCCGAGCGAGGCCAACAACGTCGCCTCGGAGAGCTGCGCAAGGGTTACGCCAGTCGACGGAAAAAGTGCCGATGCCTGGCGGTTGCCGAACGTGATCGTGCCCGTCTTGTCCAGCAGCAATACGTCGCAGTCGCCTGCGGCCTCGACCGCGCGGCCGGATGTCGCCACCACATTGGCGCGCATCATGCGGCCCATGCCAGCGACGCCGATCGCGGACAGCAAGCCGCCGATAGTCGTCGGAATCAGGCACACCAGCAGCGCAACCAGCACGGTAATCGTCACCGGCGTGCCCGCCTTTGCGACTTCGACGCTGTAGAGCGAATAGGGCAGCAAGGTCACCGTGGCGAGCAGGAAAACCAGCGTCATCGCCACCAGCAGGATCGTCAGTGCGATCTCGTTCGGCGTCTTCTGACGTTTGGCGCCTTCGACCATCCCGATCATGCGATCGAGGAACGCCTCGCCCGGATTGACGTTGATGCGCACGATCACCCAGTCCGAAAGCACGCGCGTCCCGCCGGTCACCGTGTTGAAGTCGCTGCCGGCGGCGCGAATGACCGGAGCGCTTTCGCCGGTGATCGCGCTCTCGTCGATCGAGGCCGCGCCCTCGATCACCTCGCCGTCACCGGGAACGAGGTCGCCCTGCACGACCAGGACGACATCTCCTTTGCGCAGGCTGTTGGACGGCACGGGCGTCTGCACGGCGTCGCGCTGCGGCTTGGCGAGTTTCTTGGCGGTAGTGTCCCTGCGGGCGCTCTTGAGGGAGGCTGCCTGCGCCTTGCTGCGCCCCTCGGCGACCGCCTCGGCGAAGTTGGCGAACAGCAGCGTGACCCACAGCCACAGCGTGACGGCCAGAATGAATCCGGCGGGCGCTTCACCCTTGCCGGAAAGTGCCTGGATCCACAGTACCGTCGTCAGAATGCTGCCGATATAGACGACGAACATCACCGGATTTCGCCATTGGTAGCGTGGCGTCAGTCTGAGGAAGCTGTCGAGCAACGCCCTCTTCATCACATCCGGGTTCACGAACCAGGAAAGGCCCGCTTGCTTCGCAGTCGCAGTCGCAGTCGACATGATCAGTTCTTTCGAAGGTGAAGGCGCTTCATTTGCCGGAGAACAGCAGAAGATGCTCGACGACCGGGCCCAGCGCCAGCGCCGGCACAAACGTCAATGCGCCCACGGTGATGACGGTGCCAATCAGCACGACGATGAACAACAGCGTATGTGTCGGCAGCGTGCCGGAAGAAGCCGGGACGCGCTTGGCCGCGGCCAGAGCGCCTGCGAGGGCGAGCACGGCAATGATCAACCAATACCGTGCGAAGAGCATGCAAATGCCGAGCGCGGTGTTGTAGAACGGCGTATTGGCGGAAATTCCCGCAAACGCGCTCCCATTGTTGTTGCTGGCGGAGGAGAAGGCATAGAGGATCTCCGAAAAGCCGTGCTCGGCCGGATTGGCAACACCCGCTTTGCCGGCATCGACGAGCACGGCTACCGCCGTGCCGCAGAGCACCAGCAGGGGCGGGAGCAGAATCGCGATCGACGCCATCTTGATCTCGAAGGCGCCGAGCTTCTTGCCCAGATATTCGGGCGTGCGGCCAATCATCAGGCCAGCGATGAATACGGCGATGACCGCAAACATGATCATCCCGTAAAGGCCCGATCCGACGCCGCCGAAGATCACTTCGCCCAATTGTATGAGCCACATCGGAATCATGCCGGCCAGCGGCATGAAGGAGTCGTGCATGCTGTTGACCGAGCCGTTCGATGCCGACGTGGTCGCAACGGCCCACAGCGCCGAATTGCTGACGCCGAAGCGAACTTCCTTGCCTTCCATGTTGCCACCGGGATTGACCGCGCTCGCGACTTGATCAGCGCCGAGCGTGGTGAGGACCGGATTGCCTGGCGCCTCGAGCGCATAGTCGGCAGCAAGCAAGACGACGAACACGATGGTCATCGCCGCGAGCAGGGCCCAGCCCTGCCGGGTATCGCCGATCATCTTCCCGAAGGTGTAACAGAGCGCTGCCGGGATGAGCAGGATCGCCAACACCTCCAGGAAGTTGGCGAGCGGCGTCGGGTTCTCGAACGGATGCGCCGAATTGACATTGAAGAAGCCGCCGCCGTTGGTGCCAAGCTGCTTGATCGCGATTTGCGACGCCGCGGGCCCCAACGGAATCGTCTGCTCGGTGGCGGTTGCCTTTTCAGTGACCGGATTTCCCTTCTCATCCTTGAGCGGTTGCCCATCCGGGCCATTCTTCGGATTGTCGTAGGTCACGGGTTGGACCAGCGTGACGGTCGCGTACTTGTCGAACGTTTGGACGACGCCCTGACTGACAAGCGCGAGGGCGAGCACAAGAGACAGCGGCAGCAGGATGTAAACGGTCGAGCGGGTCAGATCCACCCAGAAGTTGCCGATACCCTTCGACTCTTTCCGAGCAAAGCCGCGCACGAGCGCGACGAGCACCGCCAAGCCGGTCGCAGCGGAAACGAAGTTCTGAACGGCGAGCCCTAGCATCTGGGTGAGATAGCTCATCGTGCTCTCGCCGCCGTAACCTTGCCAGTTGGTGTTGGTGACGAAGCTCGTCGCGGTATTGAACGCCGAGTCCGGGCTGACCGCAGCCATCTCCTGCGGATTGAGAGGCAGCCATTGCTGGAACCGTTGCAACGCATAAACGGCCAAGCCGCCGACGAGGTTGAACCAGAGCATCGCCAGGGCGTAGTCGATCCATCCCATGTCGCGAGTCTGGTCGACGCCCGCGCCGCGGTAGATCAACCGCTCCAACGGGCCGCCAATGCGCTGCGCGAATGTCGCGCGCCCGTCATATACGGCGGCCATATAGGCCCCGAGCGGCTTCGCCAGGAGCAGGAGAGCGACGACGTACAAGCCAAGTTGCAGCCAACCCGAGGTGTTCATGAAAAGAGCTCCGGCTTGAACAGCGCAATGACCAGATAGACAAAGATGCCCAGCGCCGCGAGGCCGCTCAGCCAATAAACCCAGTTCATGACCTGCCTCCCTTATCCATCAGCGCCGCGCAAAAGCGAATCAAGCCGGCGGTAGCGGCAAAGAAACCCACGATCAACGCGATATAGATAAAGTCCATTGCGATTTCTCCAGAAGCCGGCTTCGGTTGATTCTGCTAGGTGCGCCACTCGATCGTGCAGGCCCCCAGGTGCCGAGGTAGAGCCGTTGGTGTTCGCATAGTCGAATCCGCCCTGGAAGGCGGGCTTGCGGTCGGTCTGGGTGAGGCCGCGGAAAACGTATTGGCTGTAGATGCCGAAATTGCCGGTGATCGTGTACGGTTCCGCCGGCTTGGCAGGTTCGGCCGCGGGGGCCGGCTGCGCGGGGGTTTGCGCTTGCGGCCGCGAATGACGGAAGCTTCTTCTTGAAAGGCATGAGTTGCTCCCCTACGCCGCGCGCTTTTGGGTTGACGAATCCGCTTCGTCGGAAGCGCCCAATGGTGACCGGCGGTCAGCGTCTTTGCTCCACGTCCCGAGCGCCGAAAGCGTACCTTGCGGCGTACAGTGTGCTTGCGTTTCTTCCGACTTCTCGGCTTCCGAGCGCTTCTCGCGCAAGCTGAGAAGCGCGACGACGATCAGGGCCGGACACGCTATCGCGAACACGATAAGCGGCCGTAAGAGCCAAAATGTATTCCAGCTATTCATGGCTTTTCTTTCCTCAAAACGACAGTTGTGACGATAAACAGTCATGACTAAAAACGGTGAATATTCTTCAGGGTGCCGTGTAAAGACTCTATAAAGTTCGAGCTCTGCGGCGGCGTGCAACTACCCGGTGCGGCCGCCGATACGAGCGACGGAGGATCGGCCGGCGCGTGCATCGGTGCGGGGCCGCCTGTCCTAGGGAGGGGAGGGTCGGGGTCGGCTTTGGCCGATGGCGTTGCCAAATCTTTATATGATCTTTACGCTTTGATGGCGAAACTCGACGCCACTTTCATTCGGATGGCTGTACGTTATTTGACATCGTGTGCTTCAAAAGCCTCGCCGATATCCGAACGGAGAGTCGATTCATCGTGAATATCATCCATCGTTTTCTTTCCAGCGACGACGTCGTGGTAGGCGTCGACGTTGCCGACAAGCATCGAGCACTTGAGGAAGTCGCCTTGATGGTCGAACGTCGCTATGGCATCAATCACGCCCTGGTTTTCCGCGCACTCTGGCGCCGGGAGCAGAGCGGATCAACCGGACTCGGCCACGGTATTGCCATCCCGCATGCGCGTATTGCCGGCATGAATGAGCCGATCGTCCTTTTCATGTGCACGAAACATCCGATCGCGTTCGGCGCCCCGGATCACAAGCCCGTGTCGCTGCTGTTCGTGATCCTCATTCCCGAACATGCGACCGCCGAACATCTACAGATTCTGGCGACCGTTTCGGAAATGTTCTCCGATAGGGATTTTCGCGACCGGCTGACAGCTGCCAGGGAGCCGGAGGCGATTTGGCGCCTATTCGTGGATAGGTAACGCATCATGGCTCGTAGCTCAGTGGAGTCAGCGCCTACCCTGCCGCGCGCTGCCGGCCTCGTACCAACCACGCGTGGCGTTGACCACCTTGACCACCAGCAGCATCACCGGGACTTCGATCAGCACGCCCACCACCGTCGCAAGCGCGGCACCCGACTCAAAGCCGAACAGACTGATTGCGGCGGCGACCGCCAGCTCGAAGAAGTTGCTGGCACCGATAAGTGCGGACGGACAGGCGATGGCGTGCTGCTCGCCGACCTTGCGATTCAGCCAATAGGCGAGTGCTGAATTGAACAGCACCTGGATCAGGATCGGCACGGCCAGCAGGGCGATCACCAGCGGCTGCCCCAGGATCGCTTCACCCTGAAACGCGAACAGCAGGACCAGTGTTGCCAGCAGTGCAGTAATCGACCATGGCTCGATCTTGGTCATCGCGCGGTCGAACGCCGCTTGCCCCTTCGCCATCAACGCGCCCCGGATGGCCTGCGCAATGGCGACCGGAATGACGATGTAGAGCACGACCGAAGTGAGCAGCGTCGGCCACGGCACGCTGATGCTCGAGATGCCGAGCAGCAGGGCAACGATCGGAGCGAAAGCAAACACCATGATGGTGTCGTTTAGTGCGACCTGCGACAAGGTGAACAGTGGATCGCCATTGGTGAGGCGACTCCACACGAAGACCATGGCGGTGCATGGCGCAGCGGCGAGCAGGATCAGGCCTGCGATGTAGCTGTCAATCTGCGCAGCTGGCAGCAACGGCGCGAAAAGCCCGCGGATGAAGAGCCATGCGAAGAACGCCATCGAGAAGGGCTTCACCAGCCAGTTGACGACGAGCGTCACGCCGATTCCACGCGCATGCTGACGGACTTCACGCAGTGCGGCGAAGTCGACCTTCATCAGCATCGGAATGATCATCACCCAGATCAGCGCTCCGACCGGCAGATTGACCTGGGCCAGCGCTATCCGGCCGATCGCCTGGAACACGCCAGGTAAGCCTTGCCCCAACGCAATTCCGGCCACGATGCAAAGGAATACCCATACGGTGAGGTAACGTTCAAAAATGGTCATCGGTGCGCCGACCGGAGCACTGACGGAGATTTCGGATTGCGCGGTCATCGTGCCAAAGACATCGCCGGCAGGCGCCGGGACAGCGTCATTGCCTGCCGATGTCTTTCAGCTGTTGCTGAAGCTTCAGGCGGTCGAGCTTGTCGACCGGCAAGCTCGTGAACAACTCGATGCGACGCTTCAGAATATTGGCAACGCGAAGGAACTCTCGACTCTTCTCCTCGTCAGTCCCCTGAAACTCGCCGGGATCTTCGACGCCCCAGTGTGCGGTCATCGGCTGTCCCGGCCAGACCGGGCAGACCTCGTTGGCAGCGTTGTCGCACACGGTAAACACGAAATCCATCACCGGCGCACCAGGTTTGGCGAACTCGTCCCAATTCTTGCTGTACAACCCGTCTGTGGCCAAACGCAGGCGCTGCAGCGTGGCCAGCGCAAAGGGATTCGTCACCGTCGCCGGCTGGCTGCCGGCGGAAAACCCTTTGAATTTTCCGCGACCGACATAGTCGATGATCACCTCGGCCATGATGCTTCGCGCCGAGTTGTGCGTGCAGAGGAACAGCACGTTATAGGGTAGATGCTCGGCCATGGCTACGCCGGAGCGCAGCAACCCCTGGTTGCGCGATCGGGTTGTGAGGAGCCGGCCGCCGAGGCGCAGCAACCTCGGGTTGCGCGATCGGGTTGTGAGGAACCGGATGCCGGCGCGCAGCAGGAAGAAGTTGCGGTGCCGCTGCCACAGCTGGCGGACTGCTCCGCCGGGACGGATTCGGCGTCTCCGAACAATGGGATGGAACCCAATGACCGGAAGCTCTCCCAGGCGATTCCCTGCGGATCGGTCACCCAATACTTGTCCGACTTCGCGTAACAGCAGTGCGCACCCTTTTCGGCAACGACGGTCGTGTCTGCCTTTTGCAGGTTGGCGTGGATGGTTTCGAGCTCAACGTCGTCTTCCGCCTGCATGCCAAGGTGGTTGACGCCTGGCGTCTGTCCGCGGTGCGATATCGCAAAGTTGATACGGGGGTCTTCAAGCATCCATTTGGCGTAGTCCGGTTTCACCACGCTCGGCTGCTCGCCGAACATCGCCGAGTAGAACGCGATGCTCTTATCCAGGTTGCTTACTGCAACGTGCACGTGAAAGCGCTTCATCTGAGCTCCTCGAAATTGCGGTTTGATGCGGTTTGGACGCGGCGCATGTTACACGGCGTCATGGCATTTTCATCTTGCGTTTGGCCACTGGTGCACAAGCGATGTCGCACACGGCTCCCTTGCAGCAGTTCTTGGTGAGGTAATCGATCAGGTCGTTCATCGTCTTGTAATTCGCGGCGTAGTAGATGAACCTGCCGGCAGGGACGGACCTGAGGAGTCCGGCGCGTTCGAGCTCTTTCAGATGGAAAGAAGCGTTGGCATTGGCCAGCTTTCGTCGCGCCGCGATTTCCCCCGAGGGCAGGCCTTCCGGTCCTTGCTCCACCAACAGGCGAAATATTCCCAGCCTGCTGTCATGAGCCAAGGCCGCAAGGGCGTCGATGACATTCGTCGTTTGCATATTATTAGTATAATAGTAACGACACTCGATTGTCAAGCCCCCGGTTGAAGGACGTGGCGCGAGACCAACCGGCCGCTGCAAAAATTGGCCGAACACCCGTCCGCAGCCGCTGTCAGACCGAAATCGGCGCGACCGCGAAGAGAGGCTTTTTCAACCGGCCGCGCTGCTGCGGACACGTTGCCCGCAGGTAAAGGCTGTGGAGGTATAGCGATGAAAATCAGCGACATCATGACTCGCGATGTGCATCTGTTGAGCCCCGATCAAACCATCCGCGAGGCGGCCGACATCATGGCCAACATCGACGCCGGCGCGCTGCCGGTCGGCGAAAACGACCGCCTGGTGGGCATGGTCACCGACCGCGATATCGTCGTGCGCGCAGTGGCTCAGGGCAAGTCTCTGGACACCCCGGTCGCCGACGTCATGACCAGGGAAATGCTCTACTGCTTCGAGAGCGACGGCATCGACGACGTGGCGCGCAATATGGCCAAGGCGCGGGTCCGCCGCTTGCCGGTCGTCAGTCGTGCCAAGCGCCTGGTCGGCATCGTCTCGCTGGGCGACCTTGCCCGCAACGATGACCCGACGACGATCGGGCGGACGGTGTCGCGTGTCTCCACGCCGGGCGGCAAGCACGACCAGACGACGACGCACTGACGCCCAGACGAGCGAAAGCGATCGCCGCCGGAGCGGCGATCGCGACCGGACCAATCCCACAGAGGGGGCTCTCGCATCGCCCTTCCAACACCCCTGCCAAGGAGGCAAGGATGCCCTACAACACCATAGCGGATCTGCCGAAGGCCCAAACGGACCAATACAACCCGCATCAGAAGGAAGCATTCCTCAAGGCGTTCAACAGCGCGTACAAGGAATACGGCGGCGACGAAAGCCGCGCTTTCGCGGTCGCCCACACAGCGGCGAAGCGTGCCGGCGACAAGCCCGGGCCGGGTTAGCCGCAGCCTCGGCCATCGGTTGCCTGCGCGCAGACGATTCACCCCGAAAGTCGGCCGCCATCGAGATCGGAAAGCCGGACCGTCGTGTTCGCGAATGGCGACCGACATATTCTGCGTGGCCAAAAAAAAGAACCCCCGAAAAACCGGGGGCCCAGTAAGGCACCATGAACACCTCAGAATCGTCGATTCAACCCGATTTGCGACCAAAACGACTGCTTGCTCTCAATGCCCGCGCGCGTGCATCGGGACGCGGGCGTTTCGCTTAGTTCAGCGCGTTGGCCATTTTCTCTGACCATCGCTTTCAGAATCGTCCGTGCAAGCGATTCCGGGGCCGCCACCATCCCCACTCGCACGACTCTCGAAGCGGATCCGGATGTCACCGTAAACACGCCGCGCTGGAATTGATACGAGGCGGCGTATTGCTTGCCGTCGGCGTTCAAGATCACTTGACCAGAGGAATTGAGCGTGCCCATCAGACGATCACTAAGCCGCGCCTTTCCGGGTCTGAAAGGGAAGAACCTTCCGCATTGCTTCGACGCTGGCCGATTGTTGCGTTTGCCTGCGCAGCTCTCGGCGAACCCTTGCAAAGGTCTTTCGCAAATCCGTCTCCACGCTTTTGGTGTAACGGAACGACGGATCGAGGATGGACTTCATGTGCCCTCCACTTCGGTGCTGTGAGGTACGAAAACATTTAACGCATTTCGTCCCAACATGTCGCAAAAGGCGTTCCATCGACCGCCAACTTGCGAAGGTTCAGCCGCTTACCATCAGGGCCTTCCGCCGAAGCCTTTGCCAACGTAAAGAATGTCGACACTTTCACGGCAACCTTTGCAGTCGCGCTTTTGTCACCGACAATCCGTTACGGCTGAGGGCGCCGGGGCCTGTTTGGCCCCCGCTTGTCACGGTGTCGTGCGGCCGCTACGCTGACAGCCATGCTGGTGGTGCATGGTCTGACCAAGTCGTACGCCGGGCCCAGGCCACGCGCTGTTTTTGCCGACGTCGACCTCTCGCTCTCTCCTGGCGACTACGTCGCGATCATGGGCGAGTCGGGCGCCGGCAAGTCCACGTTGCTCAATCTGGTTGCCGGCCTGGACAGCCCCGACCGAGGCTCGATCGCGCTCGACGGCATCGAGCTCACGACGCTCGACGATGACGCGCTGACCGCACTGCGCCGCGAGCGTTTTGGCTTTGTGTTCCAGGCGTTTCATGTGCTGCCTTATCTCACCGTCGCGCAGAACGTCGCCTTGCCGCTGTCGCTGCTCGGCGTCGTCGCGCCCGAGAAGGATGCGCGGGTGAGAAGGGTACTCGCCGGTGTGGGCCTGGATGACCGCGATCAAAGCATGCCGCGCGAGCTTTCGGGAGGCGAGCTGCAACGGGTTGCGATCGCCCGCGCGCTCGTGCATGCACCGCGCGTCGTGCTCGCGGATGAGCCGACCGGCAATCTCGATGCGGATACCGCGGGCCAGGTGCTGCGCCTGCTGCGCGAGCAGATCAAGTCCCATGGCGCCGCCGGCATCCTGGTGACGCATTCGCGCGCGGCGGCGCAGACCTGCGATCGCATCATGCAGCTGACGCCGACCGGCTTGCACGCGCTCCCGCCGGTTTGACGATGCGTAAGCCCGATCTTTTTGCAGCGCGCGCCGTGCTCGCCGGCTCGCTGGTGCGGAACAAGGCGCGTAGCGCCTTATCGGTGCTCGCCATCGCGCTAGGTGTCGCGCTCGGCTACGCCGTTGCACTCATCACCGGCGCCGCGGTCAACGAGCTCGCGCTAAGCGTGCAGTTTCTCTCCGGCGACGCCGATCTGCAGGTGCGAGGACCACGCAACGGCTTCGACGAAGCGGTCTATCCGCAGCTTGCGCGCTTGCCCGAGGTCGCCGTGGCGAGTCCGGTGGTCGAAGCCGACGCCAAGCTCGCCGATCGCGACGACGTGCTGAAGATCATCGGCGTCGATGTCTTCCGCGCCGGCGCCGTGCAGCCGGGCCTGGTCGCCGAGGCCGGCGACCGCCTGGATCATCTGCGCCCCGAGATGCTTTTCGTAAGTTCCGCCGCGGCGGGCACGCTTGGCGTCGACCGGGGCGGCGAGATCGCCTTTCAAGTGGGCTTGCGCACCGTGACGCTGCACGTCGCCGGCGTAGTGCCTGGCGGAGCGCAGCAGCGGTTTGCAGTGATGGATATAGCCGGCGCGCAGGCGAATTTCGATCGGCTGGGCCGCGTCAGCCGCGTCGATCTTCGTCTCCGGCCGGGCATCGACATCGAGGCCGCGCGCGAGCAAATACAGGCGCAGCTGCCCGCCGGTCTTGCCGTTCAGCGTCCGGAGGCGGGGGTGGCTGCCAGCGAAGGTCTGTCCCGTTCCTACCGCGTCAACCTGAACGTGCTCGCACTCGTCGCGCTGTTCACCGGAGGGCTGCTGGTCTTTTCGACGCAGGCGCTCGCGGTCGTGCGCCGCCGCTCGCAGTTGGCGCTGTTGCGCGTTCTCGGCATGACGCGCCGCCAGCTGGCGAGCCTGCTCGTGCTCGAAGGCGCGATCGTCGGCATCGTCGGCAGTGCGCTTGGCTTGGCGGGCGGATTTGTCCTTGCGCAGGCCGCGGTCCGGGTTATCGGGGCCGACCTGGGCGCAGGGTATTTTCGCGGCGTTGCACCGGCGCTGGCACTCGCTCCGATTCCGCTGGCGATCTTCTTCTGCCTGGGCGTGGCAATCGCGATGCTCGCTAGCCTCGTCCCGGCACTGGAGGCGGCACGGGCGGCGCCCGCTGCCGCACTCAAGGCAGGCGACGAAGAGCGGGCGTTCTCGCGGCTTCGTCCATTGTGGCCGGCGTGGGTGATTATCGGCGCCGGCGCGACGGCGGCGCTGGCGCCGCCGGTCGCAGGCCTGCCCTTGTTCGGCTACATCGCGATCGCGCTTCTGGTGATCGGCACGTTGATGCTGATGCCGCGAATCGCCGTCATGCTGCTCGCGGCACTTCCGCTGCCGCGCGGTGGCCCGCCGCGGCTCGCGTTGTTGCAGCTGCGCGGCGCTCCAGGGCAAGTCGCGGTGAGCCTTGCGGCGATCGTCGCCGCGGTGAGCCTGATGGTGTCGATGGCGATCATGGTCGCGTCGTTCCGCGTTTCGCTCGACGCCTGGCTGGAGCGCATTCTGCCGGCCGACCTTTACGTACGCGCGGGCGCGGCCGGCGATACCGCTTACCTCGGCGCCGACGACCAGGCGCGGCTCACTGCTCTGCCCGGCGTGCGCCGCGCCGAATTCCAGCGCGAACAGCAACTGCTGCTCGACCCCGCGCGGCCACGCGTCGTATTGCTCGCGCGCAGCATCGATGCGGCCAATCTGGCGCGCCAGCTTCAGCTCGTGCGTGGGCCCGTGACCGTGGCTCCGGGTGCGCCACCTCCGGTCTGGGTGAATGAGGCGATGCTCGATCTCTACGGCTTCGCGCCCGGCGAGCGCATCGAGCTCCCGATTGCGGGCAAGCCGGCATCGTTTACCGTCGCCGGAGTATGGCGAGACTACGCGCGGCCGCAGGGCGCCATCGTCGTCGAGCGCGAGCGCTATATCGCGCTGACCGGTGACCGGAGCGCCACCAGCGGCGCGCTCTGGCTCGCGTCCGGCGTGAATCCGGACGAACTGAGCCGCGCGATCGCGAACGACATCCCGGGCGGGTCGAAACTCGAGATCGCCGCTCCGGGAGAAATCCGCGAGGTATCGCTCAAGGCATTCGATCGCACCTTTGCCGTCACTTATGCGCTCGAGCTAGCCGCCGTCGTCATCGGCCTGTTCGGCCTGTCGTCGTCGTTCGGCGCACTCGTCCTTTCGCGTCGGCGCGAATTCGGCATGCTGCGCCACATCGGGATGACGCGCCGGCAAATCGCCGCCATGCTGGCCACCGAAGGGCTGACGATCAGCGCCGTAGGCCTGCTCGCTGGCTTCGGACTCGGCTGGCTGATCAGTCTCGTGCTGATCCACGTCGTCAATCGGCAATCGTTCCACTGGGGCATGGAGCTCAACGTGCCCTGGTCGGCGCTCGCGGGCGCCGCGGTGGTCGTGCTTGCGCTTTCGACGCTCACTGCGATAGCCAGCGGCCGGCAGGCAATGAGCCGTCGCGCCGTCCTCGCGGTCAAGGAGGATTGGTGATCTTCGCACGCCTCGCGCGGGGCGCTGCATGAGAAGACGCCGGTTTCTCGCGACCCCGCTGCTGCTCCTGGCGAGCGGAAACTTGGCCGCGGACGACTACACGCGCGTGCTTGCCGGCCACGCGATCGGGTTTCCACGCGACGCGGGTGCGCATCCCGCCTTTCGCAGCGAATGGTGGTACATCACCGGCTGGGTCCGCGAGGCCGACGGCGATCCATTCGGCGTCCAGATCACCTTTTTCCGCAATCGCCCGCGCGTGGCGGAGTCGAACCCCAGCGCTTTTGCGCCGCGCCAGCTCTTGTTTGCGCACGCCGCCATCGCCGACGCGCGCTACGGCAAGCTCCGCCACGATCAGCGCGCGGCGCGCGCGGGCTTCGGCCTCGCGGACGCAGCCGAAGACACGACCGCCGTGTCGATCGACGATTGGTCGCTGAAGCTCGTCGATGGCGCCTATGTCGCAAGAATCGCCGCGCGCGATTTCCGATTTGATCTTCGGTTCGCACCATCGCAGCCCGTACTCCTCGAGGGTGACGCCGGCTTTTCCCGAAAGGGTCGAAGCATCGAGAACGCCAGCTATTACTACAGTCAGCCGCAGCTCGCCGTCTCGGGCGAGGTTGCAGTCGATGGCAGGGCCGCCAACATCACCGGCATGGCGTGGCTCGATCACGAATGGTCGAGCGCGGCGCTGGCGCCCGAAGCCAGCGGCTGGGACTGGATCGGCATCAACCTCGACGACGGCGGCTCGCTGATGGCGTTCCGCATGCGCGATCACGCGGGTGCGGCGCTCTGGGCGGGCGGCACGTTTCGCGCACGCGATGGCACGTCGCGATCCTTCGATCCTGCCGAAATCCGCTTCGCTGCGGAACGGCGCTGGCGCTCGCCGCGCACCGGCGATTGAATACCCGGTCGCCATGCGAGTCAGTGCAGGTAACGACGACTATGTCGCTCGAACCCTTGATGGACGATCAGGAGCTCGATGCGCGCGCCAGCACCGGCACCGTTTACTGGGAAGGCGCGGTGCGGGCGCTTCGCGGCGGACGCGAAGTCGGCCGCGGGTATCTCGAGCTAACCGGCTACGGGAAACCGCTGACGCTTTGAGCGAGCTTTCGACTCGCGGCGCTCAATCGAACGATGTGCGGGCGCTGAATCGCCGGCAATCGGCCCAAACGTCTGCCAGCGGCTGTCAGCGCTGCGGCGCTCCCGGAGGCACGGCGGGTACCAGCCCGAACTTTTGCATCGTCATTGTCAGCCTGAGCTTGTCGGGCGGTCCGCCGGCGTCGATGATCGCTTTCACTTCGCGGAAGTACTGCGCTCCGATGTCCGGTGTGTTGATCACAAGGGCGCGCGCCGCGACGGCGTGAGGATTGCTGAAGGCGTGGACTACGCCGCGCGGCGTGCCCATCGAATCACCGGGCTTGAGGTCGCGGGTTTCGCTCCCCACGGTGTAGCGCAGCGTTCCTTCGAGTACATACACCAGCTCTTCGTTGGCGGAATGGCTGTGCGGCGGCGGTACATTGGAGCCCGGCGGCACGCGCATCTCGAAAGCGCCCATCTGGCACCCGTTGCCGGCCTCCTGCAAATACCGGATTTCCAGCTGTCCGAGGCAGATGACTTCCGGAGCGGCTGGCGAAAGCACTTCACTCATGGCAGACTCCTTGCGTAAAAACTCTGTACGCGCTACTGTACAAATTCTTTACGCCAATGTCAAACCCCGCCACCCTCGCCCGAAGGAAGCGTACGAAGCGGGCGATGACGCCTATGATCGGCTCGCTGCTGCGCCTGCCGCACGAGGTCATTGTGGCCCGCATACTCGCAGCGCTTAACGCGAATGGTTTTGACATTTCCCCTACCGAGCTCGGCGTGTTCCTGTATCCGGGACCCGAGGGGCGCCGGCCGGTCGAGCTGGCCAGACAGTGTCAGATGTCCCGCCAGGCGATGAATTACGTGCTGGCCGGCCTGGAAAGCCGCGGGTACATCGAGAGGCGGACCGGATCCAGTCCGGCCGCAAGGGTCGTGCGAATGACCGACCAGGGCCGGGCAATGGTTGCGCCGATACGCGATTGCGTGACCACGATCGAGCGAGAGTGGGCCGCGCAACTGGGCGCGCGTCGGTTCAAGGCGTTGCGCGAGACGCTGCGCGATCTGTCGCTGTGGCTCGGCAAGCTCGGCTGACGACGTCAAGGCCTACTTGCCCGATGAGCCCATCGGAGCGACATGCAAGATCGCCGATTCGGTTTGCGCCGCATGGACCAATTGGCGGACGATGCCCGCATGATGCGTGGCTTTAGGGGCCTATCACAAACTCCGGGCATCGGCGACGGAAAGGATTCGCATCCGCAATTCCGGTGCTGCGCAGCGTAAACTCCGCCGGATGCGTCCTGCTCGAACGGATTCCTCCCGATACACCGCCGCCGCCTGGGTTCTGACCGGCGTTGCACTGGTCCTCGTGCTGCAGTTGCGCTTGCTGCCGGCGCTGCTCGCCGGCATGCTGGTGTACGAGCTCGTTCACCTCATCGCGCCGACGATGAACGCGCATATTTCGGACAAGCGCGCGAAGATCATTGCGGTGGGCCTGCTGGCAGCGCTCGTAGTGATGCTGGTAACGGCTGCAATCCTCGGCGCCATCGTTTTCTTCCGAAGCGATTCCGGGAGTCTGTCGAGGCTCCTGGGCCGCATGGCCGAGATCATCGACGGATCACGTGCGCTGATGCCGAACTGGCTCATGGACGAGATACCGGACGGCCCGGAGGATCTGAAGGAAACGCTCGGGGAGTGGTTCCGGATTCACGCCGCCGACGTGCGGTCGGTGGGCAAGGAGGCGGGAGGCGTGCTGATCCAGACGGTGGTGGGCATGGTGCTCGGTGCGATGGTCGCACTGCACGAGGCATTTCCGATGGAGACCGATCGTCCGCTCGCCCGAGAGCTTGTCGAGCGCATCAAAAGACTCGGCGATGCATTCCGTCGTGTCGTGTTCGCGCAGATGAAGATCTCGCTGATCAACACGACGCTGACCGGACTGTACCTGGTGCTGGTCCTTCCGAGCTTTGGCGTGGATCTGCCCTTCAAGAGGACGCTGATCGTCCTGACGTTTATCGTCGGACTTCTGCCCGTGGTGGGCAACCTGGTCTCCAACGTCGTGATCGTGGTGGTGAGCTTGTCCACCTCGGTCAAGGTCGCGATCGGCTCGCTGCTGTTCCTGATCATCATCCACAAGCTCGAATATTTTCTCAACGCCCGCATTGTCGGAAGGCGCACCGAATCCCACGCCTGGGAGCTGTTGCTGGCGATGGTCGTGATGGAAGCCGCGTTCGGTATTTCGGGCATCATCGCCGCGCCGATCTATTACACCTATCTCAAGACCGAGCTGTCGGACCGCGGATTGGTCTGAAAGCATCGGCGCGTTGCCGGTACAGCGATGAGGACGGTATCCCAGCCTTCAGGTTCGGGAGAGACCTGACGCCGGGCGCACGAGATGGATTGACGCAGGCCACCGGTAGACTAATATCCGGTTCGCTGCGCCCGCTTTCGGATTTGCACGCGACCGGATGCGCCGGGCCAATTCGGGCCCCACGGGCGTGCCTTTCGCCGGTGACCCAAGCAAGATGGAGACCTTGTGCAACTTTTGGCGGATGCGAAAAGGAAAAAGACGTCGCGGGCCCGGCCGGGGGTGCAGCCGCGGACGAATGCTTTCGCCGCGACTAAGCAACGCGTAAGCGACCTGGCTTGGGCCGGGCACCATGCCCAGGCGATCGAGCAGGCGACCGCCGCGCTTGCAACGACCGGCTCGAACGTCGAAATCCGACTGGATCTGCTCGATCTTCGAGCGGAAAGCTTCATCGCCCAGGGCGACCTGGAGCGCGCCGGCGCTGACGCGAGCATGATGCTCGACCTTGCGGACCGCGCCAAGACACCGGCCTTCAAGGCGCAGGCGCGCAATCGCCTCGCGCTGGTGCAGATGCGCAAGGGCGAAATGAAGCTTGCCCTCGCTTCGGCCACCGCCGCGCTGAAGGCAGCGCGCCAAAGCAGGAAAACGCAGATCGTCGCTACGAGCCTGCTCCGTCTGGCGGAAATACAGGCGCGGCTCGGCACCGATCATGAGCAGGCCGTACGGAACGCGACGCGCGCCGCCGAGCTGTTTCAGACGCTCGACCAGCCTTCCGGCCAGGGGCGCGCGTTCTGGGTGGTTTCCATCACGCGTAGCCGCCAGGGCCGCGCCGCGGAATCGGACCAGGCGGCCAACGAGGCGCTGGCCATCGGTCGCCGCTGCGGCGACCTTTATGGCGTCGGCAACGCGCTCAACATGCTGATGTTCAACGAAGCCGACCTTGGCGCGCAGCTGAAGCTCTTGATTCAGGCGCTCGCCGCTTTCGAAGCAGCTGGCTACGTCGAACGTCAGGGCATCGTCACCGGCAACCTGGGCGTCGCCTACTTCAGGCTCGGGCTCTACCGTCGCGCTCGCCGTCAGTACCTCAGGGCCGACGCGATCCAACGAAGCACCGGCGATCGCGTCGGGCTGGCCGGAACCGCGTGGCAATTGGCCTTCGGGGAAATCGAGATGGGGCACCTGGACGCCGCGCGCGCCTACCTGGCCCAAAGTGCCGCGATGGGTGCGGATGTGGAGCAGGACGGGCGATCCTCCTATTTCGCTCCCTACGCGTCGGGCCGGCTCGCGATGCGCGAGGGCGATGAGCGGGCCGCGATCCGGCATTTCAAGCGGACGCTGGCGGCCACGCGGGACGCGGACGCCGCGGCTTTCGAGATGAACACGCTGGCGAGCCTGGCGCAGGCCCAGCTTGCCTTGGGAGACACGCGCGCCGCGCTGGCCTCCACGCGTCGCGCTACCAAGATCCATCGCGCGCATGGACTGGCTCCATTGCAGGCGCTTTCGTCCCCGATGATCTGGTGGCGCTACAGCCAGGCGCTGCAGGCGAACGGCGAGGTCGCGGCTGCGCGCGAAGCGCTCGACATGGCGTATCAGTTCATGCTCAAGGGCATTGCCGGACTGAGCGACGAAGGTCTGCGCCGGAATTATCTGAACAAGATCGAGGAACATCGCGAAATCGTCGGCGCGTGGATCAAGAACGCGCGCAAGCGGCGCCTTTCCCCGCAACGCAGCACCGCCCATCTGGCGGGCGAAGCGAGTCTGCGCGAACCTTTCGAGCGGCTGGTGGACACCGGTTTGCGCCTGAACGAATTGCGCAGCGCCGCCGAATTGCATGAATTCCTGATCGACGAAGCCACCGAGCTATCGGGCGCCGAGCGTGTGTTGCTGGTATTGGAGACGCCGGGAGGATTGCAGTTGGCAGGCTCGCTCGTGCCGCGCGGCGAGGACGCGCAGTCACTGCTGCGCGACGTCACGCCCGCGCTGCTGGCTGCGCGACGAACGCGCGCGGTGAACTTGACCTACGATCCTCCGGCTCTCCGCGAGCTCGACCAGCGCTCGCGCATCATCGCGCCGCTGATCGCGCAGCGCCAGCTGCTCGGCTTCCTCTATGTCGATATCGACGGCGCCTTCGGACGTTTGCGCGAATCCGACCGCGACCTGCTCGGCATGCTCGCGAGCCAGGCCGCGGTCGCGCTGGACAACGCGCAATGGTCGCAGGGCCTGGAGCAGAAGGTCGAAGAGCGGACGGCGGAGCTGAAATCGTCCAACGCCAGTCTCGAACAGCGCAACGCCGAACTCGCGATCATCAACTCGATCCAGCAGGGGCTCGCCGCCGAGCTGGATTTCCAGGCGATCGTCGACCTCGTCGGCGACCGGTTGCGCGAGGTGTTCGCCACACCCGACCTCGGCATCAACTGGTACGACGAAAAGGCCAACCTGCTCCACTATCTGTATTCGTTCGAGCACGGAAAGCGGCTGAAAATAGCGCCTCGACGGCCCGCTCCGGGCGGCCTGTTCGAGACGATGATGCGGACGCGGCAACCGCAGGTGCTGAACACGGTCGCAGTGATCGGCGGTGCCATTCCCGGTACGGACCAGAGCAAGTCGATGATCGCGGTACCGATTATCAGCAGCGATCGCGTGCTCGGGATGATCGGCATCGAGAATTACGAGCGGGAGAATGCCTACGGCGAGGCCGAGCTGCGCCTGCTCGGTACCATCGCTGCCTCGCTGGGGACCGCGCTCGAGAACGCGCGTCTGTTCGACGAGACGCAGCGGCTGTTCAAGGCCGAGCAGCAGCGGGCCACCGAGCTGGCGGTCATCAACAGCATCCAGCAGGGCATGGCCTCGAAGCTCGACTTCCAGTCCGTTGTTGACCTGGTCGGCGACAAGCTGCGAGAGGTGTTCGACACCGGTGACATCGGCATCCGCTGGTACGACCCGGCAACCCACGATGCACATTATCTCTACCAGTACGAGCATGGCGTGAGGCAAGTGGACCTGCCGCCGACCAAGTTTCGTCCGGGCGGCGTTCGGTCGAAGATGATGGCGACGCGCCAACCGGTAGTGATCAGAAATCCGAGCGAAGCTTTAGCGCTGGGCGGTGCCGCGGTGCCGGGGACCGATGCCAGCCTGTCCTGGGTGACAGTGCCGATTCTCGCGAGCGATCGGGTCCTCGGTTCGATCGTTCTCGAGAACTACGAGCGCGAGGACGCCTTCGGCGATGCGGAAGTACGACTGCTCAGCACCGTCGCGGCGAGCATGGGTGTGGCGCTCGAGAACGCGCGGCTCTTCGACGAGACGCAGCGGCTGCTGAAGGAAACCGAGCAGCGCAACGCCGAGCTCGCGGTCATCAACAGCATTCAGGAGGGCATGGCGGCCGAGCTCGACTTCCAGGCGATCGTCGACCTGGTCGGCGACAAGCTCCGCGATGTGTTCCAAACCGGCGACATCGGTATCCGCTGGTACGACGCCAAGGCCAACATTCTCTATTCCCCGTACGACTACGAACACGGGGTGCGGCTGAGCGTGGCGCCCGTCACGCCGCGTGCCGGCGGACCCTGGTTCAAGCTCATGCAGGCGCGCCAGCCCGTCCTCTACAAGAATCAGGCGGACATGGCGGCGGATGGCGTCACCGTCATCCCCGGTACGGATGCAAGCCTTTGCTCCGTGCGCGTCCCCATACTCGGCGGCGATCGCGTCCTCGGCTCGATCATCCTCGAGAGCTTCGAGCGCGAGAACGCCTACGGCGAAGCCGAGGTGCGACTGTTGAGCACCGTGGCTGCGAGCATGGGCGTCGCGCTGGAGAATGCGCGCCTGTTCGACGAGACACAACGGCTGCTCAAGGAAACCGAGCAGCGCAACGCCGAGCTGGCGGTGATCAACCGCATCCAGGAGGGCATGGCTGCCGAGCTCGACTTCCAGGCGATCGTCGACCTGGTCGGCGACAAGCTGCGCGAGGTATTCCACACCGGCGACATCGGCATCTGGTGGTGGGACGAAAGTGCGCGTCTGGCCCGTCCACTCTACACCTTCGAGCACGGGGTTCGCTTTCGCGGTGAGCCGTTCCCGGTCGTGCCCGGAAAAGCGGCCCACAGGATCGTCTGCCAGCGTGAAGTCCTCGTGGCGGGGACTCGTGCCGAGCAGGATGCACTCGGCTTCGCGCTGGTTCCGGGGACCGACCAGAGCCATTCGGTCGTCGGAGTCCCGATCGTGGGCGGAGACCGCGTGATCGCCTCGATGCTGCTCGAGAACCACGAACGTGAGCATGCTTTTGGCGAAGCCGACGTGCGCCTGCTCACGACCATTGCCGCAACCATGGGCGTCGCGCTCGAGAACGCCCGTCTTTTCGACGAGACGCAGCGTCTGCTGAAGGAAACCGAGCAGCGCAATGCCGAGCTCGCGATTATCAACAGCGTGCAGGCAGCGTTGGCGGCGGAGCTCAACATCCAGGGCATCTACGACGCGGTCGGCGACAAGATACGGGAGATCTTCCAGAACCGGGACATGGCGATCCGTATCTACGAGCCGAAGACCGACCTGATTCACTATCCGTACGCCTACGAGGGCGGGGAGCGCCTGGCCCTCGATTCCGAGCCGCTCGGTGCAAGGGGGTTCGCTGCACATGTTCTTCGTACCCGCGAAACGCTGGTCATCAACGAGAACATGGCGCAGGAATCGCAGAAGTACGGCTCCTACACGCTGCCGGGCACTCAAATGGAGAAGTCCGTGATCCTGGTGCCGATGGTAGTCGGCGATCAGGCGCGTGGGATCATCAGCATGGCAGACGTCGAGCGCGAGCACGCGTTCAGCGAATCCGACGTCCGCCTGCTCCAGACGCTGGCCAACAGCATGAGCGTGGCGCTGGAGAACGCCCGCCTGTTCGACGAGACGCAGCGCCTGTTCAAGGAGAGCGAGCAGCGCGCCGCCGAGCTCGCCATCATCAACAGCGTTCAGCAGGCGCTCGCCGCCGAGCTCAACATGCAGGGCATCTACGATGCCGTCGGCGACAAGATCCGCGAGATCTTCAATCAGGCGGACATGAGCATCCGCATCCATGATCCGCAGACGGATTTGCTCCACTTCCCGTACGCCTACCAAAAAGGCAAGCGCCTCCCCGTCGTGTCGACTCCGCTTGGCGACAAGGGATTCACTGCTCATGTTCTGCGTACCCGTGAGACGGTGGTCGTCAACAAGAACATGGCGCAAGAGATGGCGAAGTATGGCAGCACTACCATTCCGGGCACCCAGTCTGAGAAATCAGCTGTCTTCGTGCCGCTGGTGGCGGGCGATCAGACGCGAGGGCTGATCCACCTGATGGACGTGGACCGCGAGAACGCGTTCAGCGCTTCGGACGTGCGGCTTTTGCAAACGCTCGCCAACAGCATGAGCGTGGCCCTGGAAAACGCGCGTCTGTTCGATGAAACGCAACGCCGGACCCGCGAGACTGCCGCGCTTGCCGAAGTCGGACGCGACATTTCTTCGACATTGGACCTGCCCACAGTGATGGACCGCATCGCTCGCCACGCGAAGACGCTACTCAACGCGGGTAGCAGCGCCATCTTCCTGCCAGATGCCGGCGGGCAAAGCTACCGGGCGATCGTCGGCGTCGGCGACATCGCGGAGGCGATCCAATCCACGGTGATCAACGTGGGCGAGGGCATCATCGGCAGCCTGGTCCAAAGCGGCAGCGCCGAGTTCATCAACGACACCGGCGCCGATCCGCGCGCGATCCAGATCCCCGGAACGTCGCGGGAAGAGCACGAGCGCCTGATGGTGGCGCCGCTGCTGGCCGGCCAGACGGTCAAGGGGGTCATGGCGGTATGGCGCAGCGCGGGCCAGCCGTTCGGCGACACCGACCTGGAGTTCCTGGTCGGCTTGTCGTTGCAGGCGACCGTCGCCATCGAAAATGCGCGCCTGTTCGCCGAATCGCAGCAGCGCGCGGCCGAGCTTGCCACCGTCAACACGGTCTCGCAGCAACTCGCCGGCAAGCTCGACCTTGCCAATCTGCTCGAGCTCGTCGGCGAGCAGATCCGTACGGTGTTCAAGGCAGACGTCGCCTATGTCGCGCTGCTCGACCGGCGCACCGGCATCATCGACTTTCCCTATCAGTACGGGGACAAGCTGAGTCCCCTCAAATATGGGGAAGGCCTGACCAGCAGGATCATCCGGTCGGGCAAGCCGCTGATCATCAACCGCGATAGCGACCGGCGCAGCCTCGAGCTCGGGGCCGTCGTCATCGGCAAGCAGGCGCTGTCATACCTGGGGGTGCCGATCCTCGTGGCCGGCACCTGCCAGGGGGCGATCAGCGTGCAAAGCACACTGACGGAGGGCGTTTACGACGCCGACGCCGAGCGCCTGCTCTCCACGATTGCCGCCAACGTCGGCGTGGCGCTTCAGAACGCGCGTCTGTTCCAGGAAGCGCAGGAAGCGCGCGCCGCGGCCGAGGCCGCCAACGAGGCGAAGAGCTCGTTCCTGGCCACGATGAGCCACGAGATACGCACGCCGATGAACGCCGTGATCGGCATGAGCGGTTTGCTGCTCGACACCAAGCTCGATACCGAGCAGCACGACTACGTCGCGACCATTCGCGAATCCGGCGATGCGCTGCTGACCATCATCAACGACATCCTCGACTTCTCGAAAATCGAGGCCGGTCGCATGGACATCGAGGCGCAGCCGTTCGATCTTCGCGATTGCGTCGAGTCGGCGCTGGACCTGGTCACGGCGCGCGCGGTCGAGAAAAACCTCGATACAGTCTACGTGTTCGAAGGCGACGTTCCCGCGGCCGTCGTCGGCGACGTCACCCGCCTGCGCCAGATCATGCTGAACCTGCTCTCGAACGCCGTGAAGTTCACCGAGGCCGGCGAGGTGGTGCTGACGGCGAGCGCCAAGCCGCTCTCCGCAGAACGCGTGGAGCTCACGTTTTCGGTTCGTGACACGGGGATCGGACTGTCGGCCGACGAGATGAGTCGGCTGTTCCAGTCCTTTTCGCAAGCCGACTCGTCGACCACGCGCAAGTACGGTGGCACCGGCCTGGGCCTCGCCATCAGCAGGCGTCTGTCGGAGTTGATGGGCGGACGCATGTGGGGCGAGAGCGACGGCCCCGGCAAGGGCTCGACATTCTTCTTCAGCATCCAGGTACCGGTCGCCGAGCTCCCAGCTGCGCGGCAACGCGACTTCGTCGGCGTCCAGCCCGAGCTGCAAGGCAAGCGCGTGCTCGTCGTCGACGACAACGCCACCAACCGCCGCGTGCTTAGCCTGCAGGCCGCGAAGTGGGGAATGAAATGCCGCGCGAGCGGCTCGCCGTCCGAGGCGCTGTCCTGGCTCGAGGCCGGCGAGGAATTCAACCTCGCGGTACTGGACATGCACATGCCGGAGATGGACGGCATCGATCTGGCGCGACGGATTCGCGAGCGAAATGTCGAGCTGCCGCTCGTGTTGTTCAGCTCGCTGGGAAGGCGCGAAGCGGGCGATGACGAGCGGCTTTTCAATGCATATCTGGCCAAGCCGATTCGTCAGTCACAGTTGTTCGATACGCTGGTGGGACTCCTGGCGCGCGACGCGGCGCCCAAGGTCGAGGCTGCGCAGGGCAAGCCGCAACTGGATCCGAATCAGGCGGTGCGGCACCCGCTGCGTATACTTCTGGCCGAAGACAACGTGGTCAACCAGAAGCTGGCGCTGCGCCTGCTGCAACAGATGGGCTACCGCGCCGACCTTGCATCGAATGGAATCGAGGCGATCGAGTCGGTGCGCCGGCAGACTTACGACGTCATATTGATGGACGTTCAGATGCCCGAAATGGACGGCCTGGAAGCTTCGCGGCAGATCAACGCGAGATGGCAATCGAGGGAGCGGCCGCGCATTATCGCGATGACCGCCAACGCCATGCAGGGCGACCGCGACATGTGCCTGGCCGCAGGCATGGACGATTACCTGACCAAGCCGATCCGGGTCGAGCGCCTGGTGGAGGCATTGAATCAGGCATCCGCGCGAAGGGATCGATGATGAGTGCGCCGACGATCGATGCCGCGACGTTCGAAACGCTCAAGGAAACGACCGGAGCCGAGTTTGCGCTCGAGCTGGTGGACACCTTTCTGCAGGAAGCGCCGGTGATGCTCGCGGATCTGCGTCGTGCGTTGGCGGCGGGCGACGCCCAAAGATTTCGTCGGGCCGCACATTCGCTGAAGTCCAACAGCAATACCTTCGGCGCGCTCGCCCTGGCCGCGATGGCTCGCGAGCTGGAGGTTGGTGGTCTGCCAACTGCGGCCGCCGGCGGACGGTCGGTCGACGCGCTGGATCAGGAGTATTCGCGCGTCGCCGCGGCCTTGACTGCATTGCGCCATGCGTGAGCTGCGAAGCGGCGCGGCGCGTCTGCTGGTCGTCGATGACAACAAGGTGAATCGGCTGCTGCTGACGCGCAACCTTGAATTGCAGGGACACAGCGTGGCATCGGCAGAAAACGGTCGGGTCGCGCTGGAGATGTTGCGGCGCGAAGGCTTCGACCTCCTGCTGCTGGACATGGAAATGCCCGAGATGGACGGCTTTCAGGTGCTCGAGCAGCTGGTCAACGACCGGCAGCTGCGTGATCTCCCGGTCATCGTTACGTCGTCGCTCGAAGGCGTCGCAAACGTCGTGCGCTGCATAGAGCTCGGCGCCGAAGACTACCTGTCCAAGCCGGTCAATCCGGTGCTGCTGAAGGCGCGTATCGGAGCGAGCCTCGAGAAAAAGCGGCTGCGCGACCAGCAAAAGGAGCTGATGCGCCGCTTCGCTACGCCGGAAGTCGAGGAAGATCTGGAGACTTCCGGTTTCTCACTGGGCGGCAAGCTGGTCCGTGCTTCGGTGATGTTTTCCGACATCCGCGGCTTTACTTCGCTCGCCGAATCGCAGCCGCCCGAGGAGACGATCGAACTCCTCAATACCTACTACGAGCTGATGTTCGATGCGATCAGCGGCCACGGCGGCGTCGTCACGCTGATGATGGGAGACGGGCTGATGTCGGTCTTTGGCGCACCGGTGCCGGTGGCGGACCACGAAGAAAGCGCCGTGCGTGCAGCGCAGGAAATGGTCGAGCTGATCGGATTGTTCAACGTCGAACGTGAGGCCGCCGGTAAGCCGCCGATCAAGATCGGCATCGGCATCGCCTCCGGCGAGATGGTCGCCGGATACACCGGCACCAACAAGCGCGCGACTTACACGTGCGTCGGCGACACCGTCAATCTCGCGGCGAGGCTCGAGACGCACACCAAGATTGCCCAACGCACGATTCTGATCGACCAGGCCACGCGCTCAGCGTTGAGTGAGCGCTTCGCGGTCGAGCCGCTCGGCGCCGTGCCCTTCAAGGGAAAATCAAGCGCCGTGGAAGTGTTCGCCGTCGATCCGGCACAACGTTAGGGCGACGTTGATGGACGCGTCGGAACCCACGACACCGGCTTGGGCGCGGCCCCGGCACCCGCCAGCCACATTCTCCCGACTGCTCGCGGCTTCGATTCGCGACCATCGGCCGGCCGTTGCCGTCGTGGCTCCGGGCGGCCCGGATTTGAGCTACGCCGATCTGGGACGCACACTCGATACGATGGCGGCCACCCTGGCCGCTGCCGGTTTCGGGCGTGGGACGCGGATCGGGGTCGCGTTGCCCGACGGGCGCGATTTCGCCATCGCGATGCTGGCCGTCTGTTCGACCGCGACCTGCGCCCCATTGAACGCCGCGCTGGACGAGGAAGCTCTCGTTCGCCTCCTGGTTGCGATGCGCATCGATGCGCTGATCGTGCCCGAAGGTGCGGACTCGGCCGCGGTCCGCGCGGCACAACGAGCGGCCGTGACACCCATCGCACTGCGCGGCTTGTCTTCCGATTCGGTCGGCAACCTGGCCCTGGTTCCCGAGTCGACTCGCGGCAGCGTGGCGCTCGACGTACCGCGCACGGACGACATCGCTCTGCTCATGCACACGTCGGGGACGACCGGCGCGCCGAAGATCGTGCCATTGAACCAATGGCGCGTCGCCGAGACCGTGCGCAATCGCGTCGAGCTTTCGCAGATCGGCGCGTCCGACCGGTGTCTGGTCGCCTTGCCATTGCATTCCAGCGCCGGGATCCGGCGTGCACTGGCGGGCCTCGTGTCCGGAGGTTCGATCATTTGTCCCGGTGCAATCGCGGCGGACGCGACGATCGAGCTGCTGGAGTCGCTCGCGCCCACGCAGTACTTCGCGCCGCCTGCTTCGCATATCGCCCTGCTCGAGGCATTCGAACGCCGCACGCCGCGTCCGCGGCATTGCCTGAAAGCCATCTGGGCCGGCACCACCGACCTGCCCGATGCTGTCCGATCCCGCCTGGAACGGGTATTCGCCGTTCCGGTCATCGTCGGGTATGGATCCACGGAGTCAGGCAGCGTTGCACAGACGCCGTTTCCGCCGGCACAAGCGCCCGCCGGATCGGTCGGTCGCGCGACCAACATCGAGATCGGGATTGCCGACGACGCCGGTCAGCTGCTCGGGCCGGATGCGCCGGGCGAGATCGTCGTCCGAGGTCCCGAAGTATTCGACGGATACGAGAATGACGACGACGCCAACCGCGCGGCGTTCCGCGACGGGTGGTTCAGAACGGGCGACGTCGGACGCATCGATCGCGACGGGTTCGTCTACGTGTCGGGACGGCACACCGATATCATCAATCGCGGCGGCACGAAGATAGCGCCCAGCGAGATCGAAGCGGCGCTGATCCGGCACCCGCAAGTGATCGAAGCGGCGGCGTTCGCGATCCCCCATCCGACGCTGGGCCAGGACCTCGCCGCCGCAGTGGTGCTGCGCGATCGCGTCAGCGAGAGTGAATTGCGCCGCTTTCTCCGGGCCGGCCTCGCGACGTTCAAGATCCCGGCGCGCATCGTCGATGTGGCGCGATTGCCTCGAGGAACCGGAGGCAAGGTCGAACGCAGCAAACTGGCGGCGCTTGTCGCTGCATCGATCCAGCCGGTCAAGGAGCCGCCGATCGGTCGCGAAGAGACCGAAGTCGCGAGGATTTTTGCCGACGTGCTCAAGGCGCCGGCTGTGGGCAGGGAAGACAACTTCTTCGATCTCGGCGGCGAATCCTTGAGCGCGATGCAAGTGCTCGCCGCCGTCGAAGCGGCCCTCGGCGTCCCGGTAGGCCTGGAGGTGTTGTTCGATCATCCGACGGTTTCGGAATTCACTGCGGCGATTCTGCGCGACACGCGCTCGGACGCGACGCATCGCGGGCCGGGAGCGATCCTGGGCAAGATCGAAAGGCGCAGATGATGCGCAGGCGCACGATGCTGCGGGCAATCGCGGCGGCCGCCATCACGATGGTGGGGCCGCCAGTCAGGGCGCAGGTCTTCCCGGCCAAGGTAGTGCGGCTGATCGTTGCCTTTCCGCCCGGCGGTCAGAGCGATCTGATCGCACGGGTGCTGGCGCAATCGCTCGGGGACCCGCTCGGCGCGACCATTGTCGTCGAGAACCGCTCCGGCGCCAGCGGCGCGATCGGGGTCGAGATGGCCGCGCGCATGCCCGCGGACGGCTCCGCGCTGCTGCTGGGTAGCGCCAGCAATCTCACGATCGCCCCCGCGCTGGACAGCGGATTGCGGTACGACACGATGCGGGACTTCGCGCCCATCGGGCGGGTTGCGCGCTTGCCGCTGGTGTTGGCTGTACGCAGCGACCTCCCGGTGACCAACGTAGCGCAACTCATCGAGTATGCGCGCCGGCATCCGGGAGCGTTGACCTACGCTTCCGGTGCGACTTTGGTCCAGTTTGCGATCGAGTCGCTTAAGGCCTCGACCGGCGTGCATATCCTTCAAATTCCCTACGGCGGAACCGCGCCGGCCCTGCAGGATGTCGTCGCTGGGCGCGTCGATCTCCTGATCGCCGATGCCCCGGCAATCGCTCCGCATGCATCCGGGGCAGTCCGTGTCATCGCGAATACAGGAATGACGCGCGCCCTCCTGTTCCCCGATATCCCGACGATGGTTGAACAGGGTTTCGACCTGGTCTTCGAGTCGTGGCAGGGACTTCTTGCCCCCAGGGAAACGCCGCCGGAAACGATAGCCCGGCTGCAGAGCGCCTTGCAGAAGGCGGTTGCATCGAGCGAGTTTCGCAACGCCCTGGAGCGTCTCGGCGCGGAACCGATCGACGAGCCGCCCGCGTCATTCGAGCCTTTCCTGCGCAAAGAGCTGGAAAAGTACCGGCGGCTTGCCGGGCGCGTGAAGTGACGCTGCGTCCGGGCTTGGCCGTTCCGTGCTGCCGCGGCAGCTGACTTACTGGCAAACGGTCCCCGGCGCGACGAAGACGTCGCGCGTGATCGCCTTGGTCTGCGTCACGGCGTTGACCGTGTAGGCGAACCTTCCGGTGTTGCCGTCGGTGAACGTGAATGTTGCGCTACCGACCACGGTGCCGCTCACTTTGGTCGGATCGAACGGCACCGCGTTGAACGGCGGCCCGGTCGTACGATAGAGCGTGCCGCTATAGACGCCCGCAGCCGTCTTCGGCGCCGTGACTACTAGCCACAGCGGCGTCCGATCGAGATCGTAGGTAAACCAGGTGGCAAAGATCGTGTCGCCCTGGTGCGTGAGATTGACGCCCCATCCCGACTCGGCGCCTGCAGGCGCGGCCCACCATAGGTCCTGATAGTTATAGGCGAGCGTCAGGTCGGTCTGGATGCCGAACGTGCACGTCGGCAGCTGGCCAAACACCTCGCGGGCGATCGACTTGGTCTGCGCGATGCCGTTGACCGTGTACGCAAACGTTCCCGTACTAAGATCCGTGAACGTAAGCGTTCCCGCGCCCACGTTGACTCCGATAACCTGCGAAGGATCGAACGGCACCGAGTTGAACGGCGGGCCCGTCGCCTGAAAAAGCGTGCCCGTATAGACACCGGCCGTCGTCGTCAGCGACGCCGTCATCGCCATCCACAGCGCCTTGCCCGTCGGATCATAAGTAAACCAGGTCGCGAAAATCGTGTCGCCCTGGTGCGCGAAGTTGATGCCCCAGCCGGACTCCGACCCCGCGGGCGCGTTCCACCACAGGCCTTCGTAGTTCGGCGGGCCGGCGGCAATCACCTGCACGGCGGTCGCCGGAGAGACGCCGCCGAAGGGCACGCCGGCCGGGTTGCGCATCTGCCACTGAAAATTGTAAGTGCCGGCGGTCGCCGGCGCGGTGATGTAGAACGTGAACGTCACCGTTGCGCCCGGCGCGACCGACGTCGGCAACGGAACCGGACTCACGCTCCATGTCGTGTTGCCCGCAGGTCCGGCCGATTGCAACGTGTAGCCGTCGCTCGTCTGCCAGGTCGTGGGCGTCGTATTCTTGAACGTCTCGGTGACGAGGACGACAGCGCCGACCGGTACCGTCGCAGGGACTTGCTGCGACACGAACTCGGTCGCCGTCGACACCAAGACTTGCGGATCGGGAGTCTCGTCACCGAACGTGCCATGCATTTCGGACAGCATGCGAAAGCGAAGCGGCGACGGTGCTGAAAATCGGCAGCCCAGCGCTTTCACGACGAAGTTGAAGGTGACTACCTGGTTCGGCGCCACGTCGTACGGCAGCAGAACACGGTTGCCGCTCTGACTGCCGTACGCGTTGTCCTGAATGCACCAGTAGTAGTTGTCCTGCGGCTCCTGTGTAGCCAGGAAGACATCGCCTTCGGTACGGTACCAGGTCGCGGTGCCGGTGTTCTGCATCGTCACCGACACCGAGGTCGGCGTCGCCAGCTCGATGAATGACGGCACCGT
Organism: uncultured beta proteobacterium; assembly: GCA_963828665.1. Lineage (GTDB taxonomy): Bacteria > Pseudomonadota > Gammaproteobacteria > Burkholderiales > Casimicrobiaceae > PALSA-1003. The sequence goes on along the minus strand of CAWHFL010000009.1, from coordinate 52,048 downwards.
CTCCGATACGAACGCGGCCGAATACTCCACCTGCGCGAGCGATGGCATGCTTACTGCGCAGGCAACCACCGCCAACAGTAGCCATACGACGCCGCCGTCGCAGGCCACAGCAAAGCCTCACATTGCTTTCGAGTCCTGTGCCGTCGATCACTATGTCAAGCAAGTAGGGACAAACCGATCAGTTATGAAATCACGAGCTCTGTAATTCGCCCTGACCGGAGTCCCCGCGTCCGGTTACCGGCTAACCAGGCACTGGCTTCCGTCGATTTTGAAGTTCTGCGTCTGCGTCGACGTGCTGGTGCCGTTTTTGTCCTTGGTCGTCTTCTTGACCGTCAGCGTCGCTGCCGGCCCGTCGACGACGAGGACGCCGTTCGACTTGATATCGGCCGAGTATTGCTCCTCGGTCTGGGACATCTCCTTCATCATGCCCGACATCATCGTCTTGTCCTTGGCGGGCATCGCCTTCCACTGGTCCTGCATCTCCTTGGTCGTGAGCTTGTTCGCCTCCTCGATCTTCCCGGCGTGCGTGAGCCCCATCTGCTTGACCGAGACCTTGCCGCATGGATGATCGAGAATCGCCGAACCCTTGATTTCGGACTTTGCCGACGCTGCGGCGGCGACGGCCAGCAATGCCAGCGGCAGCACCGCGTTGATGCAGATCGCTTCGAGCCGATGCTTCATCTGTTTCTCCCCTTTTTGGTGTTCGGAATCGGGGACAGACCCCGATCTCGCATGCGGTTGAAGAGGGTCTGTCCCCCAATCGTTCGACATCGCAATCGAACAAAGCCGTATTGTAAACTCGATCTCGTGGTTGAACCCGCGGCGGGTCGTACGGGGCGCTGGTGATTGGTCGGACGCAGCCCTTCGAGGTGAGCCGACGCGCGCTTGCAGCGCCTAATGCCGCTCGGGGCAGCGAAAGCACTGCGCCAAGCAGTGAGCTACGCCTCCTTGACCAGGTCGCCGCCCCTCACGATCACCCGCAATTTCTTCCCGTCCGCCGCCACCAGCGAGATGTCCTGCAGCGGGTCGCCGTCGACCAGCAGCAGGTCGGCGTGCGCGCCGGGCGCGATGCAGCCGAGCTTGCCCTGCTGCATCATCATCTCGGCGTTGATCGATGTGGCCTGGCGCAGAAGCTCGAGTGGGCTGAATACTTCGCTGCGGATCGTGAACTCGCGACACTCCTGCACGTAGGTTGAGCCGAGCAGATCGGTACCGAAGCCGATCTTGACGCCGGCTCGGCGCATCTTGTCCATGCCCGACAGTGCTTCCTTGTACGCGTACTCGGCTTTTTCCAGGCTGACCGCGGGAAAGCCGAGCTCCTTGCCCATCTCGACCAGCGCGAAAATGACGACCATCGTCGGCACGATGTAGGCGCCGCGTTCCGCGACGAACCTGGCCGTATCGTCGTCGATCAGCGTGCCGTGCTCGATCGACCGCACGCCGAATTCGACGCAGCGCCGGATCGCACTCGCCGGATGGCAGTGCGCGGCGACATAAGTCCGCCGCTCGGCGCATTCGTTGACGATGGCGCGGATCTCGTCCTCGCGATACTGGTTCATCCAGATCGGATCAGTCGGCGAAGCCACGCCGCCCGAGCCCATGATCTTGATGCAGTGCGCACCCTGCCTCAGCTCGTCGCGCGCCGCCTGGACGCATGCGTCGACGCCGTCGGCCACGCGGCACCCCCAGTTGACGATGCCGCACGAGCACAGCTCGTGGTCGTGGGATTTCTGCTCCAGCGGACGAAAATCGCCGTGCCCTCCGGTCATCGACAGCACCTTGCCCGCGTAGAAGAAGCGCGGCGCGCGCACCAGTCCGTCGGCGATCGCCTTGGCCAGCGAGTAGTCGCCGCCGCCAATGTCGCGCACGGTCGTGAAGCCGCAGTCCAGCGCATGTCCGAGCATCCGGATCGCGTGCGCGGTGCGGTAAGGCTCGCCGATCGACTCGACCTTTTGCATCGACACGTCGCTGCAGTACGCGTGCAGGTGCGCGTCGATCAGACCCGGCATCAGCGTGCACCCGGCGGCGTCGATCACCCGCGCACGCGGGGCGGTGATCGGTCGCGCGGAGACCTCCTGGATCAGCCCGTCGGCCACGAGCAGCTCCATGCCTTCGGGGCAGTCGGCGTTCGCGCCGTCGAAGATGCGCGCGTTCCTGAACAACAGCGGTGTCATCGGTCGGTCGCGGGAGCGGGCATGAGGTTGGCGGCGATCTTAGCACTCGAAGCGCAACGAGAAATGACGGCTCGACAGGGCCGCGCGCACGTCGAGCGCAAGAGTCCCGGAAGCGAAGACCCCGCCACGCGGGCGGGGTTTCGTTTCAATCCAATGGTGCGATCAGCTCGACTTACGCCGCCGGGATAAACCGAGTCCTGCGAGCCCCAGGCCGAGCAGCGCGAGCGTGGCCGGCTCGGGTACTGACACGGCATCGTTCGTCAGTTGGAACGCTATCTGCTCCGGAGCGATCGTCCATGCCGGACCCAAGATGTTGATCCACGCCAACTCCTCGCCCGCAGGCGCCGACGGGGTCGTCTCCGCACCCCAGGCGCCTTGGGGCTCGGCCGCCGTCTGCGTGATGCTGAACCAGTACTGCACGCCCGGCGTAAATGCGAATGGACCGAATGAGGCGGAGTACGCGTATTCATCCCATTGCGGAGCGGTGGGTGGACCAATCACCGCGCCGGTCGCGGTCTGATTGGCGGTGCCGACATCGACCGAGTAAACGGCAGCGTCCGGTAACCCGGCACTGTCCGAATAAAAGGTAAGCTCGAAGTCCGGCGAATCGCCGCATGTGATTGCCGGAAAGCAGCCGCCCCACCAATGCGCATCCGTCACCGAGCTCGTCTGCGCGTCGAGGGTGAAATTCATCGCTATCGCCGCAGGCGACTGGGCAAAGATCTGCCCGCTTTGATCCTGTCCGCTTGGATCGTGAGCGACCGCCCCGCCGTCGTAGATGACGCCGGCACTTGCCACCCCGGAAAGCACACCGATCGCCGCGGTCTTGGCGGCCGATACCAGCATCATTTTGACTGTCGGCATGAACATCCCCTGAAGGCCCGCGGGCATGGGTCGCCAGCACGGCGATTGGCTTTAGCAGGATTCGTGCTAGCGCTGTATCCCCGTGTTTATGCTGGGAGAACGCCATTTCGGCGGCGGGGCGCTCCCTAGACATGTCAGATATTTCGACGCCCGCAAGCGGATCGTCAGGTATCTTCTATCGCAAAGTAGAGTCCCCCAGACCCCCGACGACCTGTGGCTGCGGAGCATGCGCCCTGTTATCTTCCTCGCGCTTCTCATCACCCTCGGGATCAATAGCGTGCACGCCCAGACGAAAAACCCCGCTGCCGAAGCGGCAGCACAACTCAAAGTCCTGCTGGACGACGACCTCGACGCGACGTTCCGCCGCAATCCGATCCAGGCGACCGTTCGCGGGGTCCCAGGCTACAACCATCTTCTGCCGGACTTGTCGCTCGCCACGCTCGAAAGCGAGCACGCGCGTGAGCGCACGGCGCTCGCGCGGCTGAAGACGCTGGATGCCAACGCGCTGCACGGCCAGGACCGGATTTCGTACGAGCTCCTGCTCGACAAAATGGAACTCGCGGTCGAGGCGCAGCAGTTTCCGGATGCCGACGCGCTGGTGCTGACGACGCTCGGTGGCCTGCACAACGTCCTGCCGCGCGCCGCGCAAGTGACACCGTTCCGCAAGGTCGAGGACTATCGCGACTACATCAAACGGATCCGCGCGGCATCCCGGCTCGCCGACGACACGATCGCCAGGTTGAGGGTCGGCATGGTCAGTGGATGGATGAGCACCCGCCCGGTGCTGGACCGGATCGTCGGGGCGATCGACGCCCACCTCGTCGAGCATGTCGAACAGAGCGCGCTGATGTCGCCTTTCGCGCGCATGGCCGAAGGCATTCCCGAAGCGGAGCGCACGGCGCTCGCTGCCGATGCGCGCCGCGCGATCGCCGACGACTATCAGCCGGCTCTGCGCCGCTTCAAGGCTTTCATCCTGACCGACTACCGCCCGAAGGCGCCGGACATTGCGGGACTCGCCTCGTTTGCGAGCGGTGCGCGCTACTACGAGTTCCTGATCCGCGCGCGCATCGTTCGCGGCCGCTCCGCGAAGCAGATTCACGAGCTGGGACTCTCCGAGGTCCAGGCTTTGCGCGGAGAGATCGGCGCGATCGCGAAAGAGGTCGGATTCAAGGGAACGACCGACGATTTCATCGAGTACATGCGCACCGACCCGAAATTCTTCTTCGACTCGTCCGAGGCGGTGCTCGCCGCCTACCGGGCGATGGCGCCGCGCGTCGACCCGCAGCTCCCGAAGCTCTTCCACCACGTGCCGCGCATGCCGTACGCGGTGCGAAGCATGACGCCGGCGGAGTCCGCGAGCAGCGCTGCAGCGAACTATCAGGTCGGCTCGCTGGCCCTCGGGACGAGCGCCTACTTCACCATCAACTCGCTGGGGTACGCGAGCGAGGCAAAATGGCGGACGGAGACGCTCTTCCTGCACGAAGCCGTGCCGGGGCACCACATGCAGCTCGCGCGCGCCGCCGAGATCGAGGGTCTGCACCCGTGGCGTTCCCAGGCGAGCTTCAACATCGCGTACGCCGAGGGCTGGGCGCTGTATGCCGAGTCGCTCGGCTACGACATGGGCTTCTACAAGGACCCGTACCAGCGCTACGGCAACCTGCAGGCTCGCCTGTTTCGCGCCGCGCGCCTCGTCGTCGATACGGGAATTCACGCCTACAACTGGCCGCGCGACAAGGCCATCGATTACATGAGCCGCCAGGGCGGCGTCGATCAGGCGTTCGCCGAGAGCGAAGTGGACCGCTATTTCTCCACCCCTGCGCAAGCTCTCGGCTACCTGCTGGGCTACCACAAGATGACGGAGCTCCGCGCCCGCGCGGAAAGCTGCGCTCGGCGCCCGCTTCAACGTCAAGGACTTCCACGCGGCGGTCATCGACAACGGCTCGATGCCGCTCGCCGTCCTCGAAAAGCTGGTCGACGAATGGATCGCCGCGGGTGGCGGCCGACCGCAGGTCGCATTGACGGGTGCTCGAGCGAATCACGGAAAAAATGAGCGTCGGCCGTCGAATCAGGGAGTCTTGCATGAGCATGGCTGCGTGGACCTGGCTCGTCCCTGCGCTTTCGTTCGCGCTGCTCGTCGGCGGGCTGGTCGCAGGTGTGGGCCCGCTGCTTTCGATCGTTTGCGCTGCCGCTCTGATCGGCGCCGTGATCGCGGCCGTTCACCACGCCGAGGTGGTCGCGCACCGTGTCGGCGAGCCGTTCGGGACGCTGGTTCTCGCCGTCGCCGTGACGATCATCGAGGTCGCGCTGATTCTCTCGATGATGCTGGCCGGAGGCCCCGACGCCGCCGCTCTGCCGCGCGACACGATCTACGCGGCGATCATGATCATCTGCAACGGCGTCGTCGGCCTGTGCATCCTGGTGGGCGGGCTCGTCCACCACGAGCAGTCGTTTCGGGTCGAAGGATCGAGCGCCGGGCTTGCCGCGCTGATCGCCTTGTCCGCGTTTTCGCTCGTCCTGCCGGCTTTCACCACGACCACTTCCGGCGGCACATACAGCGATGCGCAACTTGCTTTTGCTGCCCTGATGTCGGCGGCTCTCTGGGCGGTCTACGTCTTCACTCAGACCGTGCGGCATCGCGACTACTTCCTCCCGCCGGTGGACGCATCGAGTCCCGACGCGCACGCCGCCCCGCCGACGGACCGCGAGTCGTGGGCCAGCTTCGTCCTGCTTATCGTATCGCTCGTGTCGGTCGTCGGGCTGGCCAAGCTTCTGTCGCCCTCGATCGAGCAAGCGGTCGAGCAAGCGGGCGCGCCGAAGGCGGTGATCGGGATCGTAATCGCGATGCTGGTTCTGCTCCCCGAGACGTGGGCCGCGGTGCGCGCCGCGCACGCCAACCGTCTTCAGACCAGCATGAACCTGGCGCTCGGGTCGGCGCTGGCGAGCATCGGCCTGACGATACCGGTCGTGGCCGCGACCGCAATCGCTCTCGGCATACCACTGGTCCTGGGCCTGGGGCCGAAGGATCTGGTGATGCTCGCGGTCACCCTGCTCTTGAGCGCGGTCACGCTGGGAACCGGCCGCACTCACATGATGCAGGGCGCCGTACACCTCATCGTGTTCGCGGCGTTTCTGTTTCTGGCATTCCTGCCCTAGAGAGAAGCTCATGCTGGTGCGGACCGCCTTGATCTCGCTGTTTGCGGCGATTGCCGTTTTCGCCACGCCGCAGGTCGCCGCCGCCGATTGGGCCGATCCGGCCAAGGTGCTGAAGATCGCGTTCCCGATCGACGTTTCGGGACTCGACCCCGCCGGCACGCAGGAAACCTACGCAACCCTGGTCGAGCAGAAGATCTTCGACGCGCTCTATGTCTGGGACTATCTCGCGCGGCCGTATAAGTTCGTACCGAGCATCGCCACCGGCATGCCGGAGATATCGGCCGACGGTCGCGTCTGGACGATCCGGATCCGGCCGGGCATTTATTTTGCCGACGACCCGGCCTTCGCGGGCAAGAAGCGCGAACTGACGGCGGCCGATTTCGTCTACGCGTGGAAGCGCATCGTCGATCCGCGTGTGCGCTCGCCGAATTCGGATCTGCTCGAGCACAAGATCGTCGGACTCGACGCGGCGGTGGCGAAGGCGAAATCGTCGGGTCGGTTCGATTACGACGCGGAAGTTCCGGGCCTGCGCGCGGCCGACCGCTACACGCTGAAGCTGGAGCTCATCGTGCCCGACTACACGTTTTTCGAGCTCCTCGACAGTGCGGCGTTACGCGCCGTGGCCCGCGAGGTCATCGAGAAATACGGGGATTCCAGCGGCCGTGCGATGAATCATCCGGTTGGTACCGGTCCGTATCGCCTCAAGGAGTGGCAACCCGGCCATCGCATCATTCTCGAAGCCAACCCCGCGTATCGCGATGAGCGCTTCCCGCCCGCCCCCGCCAATGCCGACGCGGCGATCAAGGCCGTTGCCGCGTCGATGAAGGGCAAGCGCCTGCCGCAGATCGGTCGCATCGAAATCCCGATCATCGAAGAGACGAATCCGCGGCTCCTGATGTTCAGTGCGGGGGAGCTCGATATCCTCGAAGTGCCCGGCGACATCGCGCCGAAGATGATCGACGGCAAGGGCAATCTGCTGCCCGAATTTGCGGCGCGCGGCATGCGGCTCGAGCGCGCGACCGAGCTTGCCGTCACGTTCGCCTACTTCAACATGGAAGATCCCGTAGTCGGCGGCTACGCGCCGGAAAAGGTCGCGCTGCGGCGAGCGATCTGCAGCGCCTACAACGTTCCTGATGAGATCCGCGTCATCCGCAACGGGCAGGCGCTGCCGGCCACCCAGCCCCTTCCGCCGGACGTCGCAGGACACGTGCCGGGGTACAAGGGATTGTCGCCCTACGATCCTGCGACGGCGCGGGCACTCCTCGACCGGTTCGGCTATCGCGACCGGCGATGGAGACGGCTTCCGCGAATTGCCGGACGGCCGGCCGCTCACCATTCACCAGTCGACGCTCGTGGGCGCCGCGTATCGGCAATACGACGACCTGTGGCAGCGGAGCATGCGCGAGGTCGGCATTCGAATGGACTTCCAGGTGCAGCCGTTCCCGGAGGCGTTCAAGGCCGCACACGCAGGAAAGATCCAGTTCGCGGGTTTCGGCTGGAATGGAGACATCGCCGACGACTTCATGCGCATTTTCTACGGACCTTACGCCGGCGCCGGGAACCTTTCGCGATTCCGGAACGCGGAGTTCGACGCACTGTACGAAAAGAGCCGCCGCACACCGGACGCCGCGGAGCGGAACAAGATCTACGAAGCCATGACGAAGATCGTTTCCGCCCAGGCGCCGTGGTGCACCGATGTCTACCGCATCAGCAACACTGTTGTCTCGCCGCGCATCCGCGGTTACCGCAAGAACGGGCACTATTTCCTGACGCCGTGGCAGTACCTCGATATCGATACCCCGCGCTGAGCGGGCGTCGGTGGCGGGGTCGCTTACATCACGGGCAACGGATTGATCTCCATGACCTCGATCGAGCTTTGCGGGATCTGCAAGTGGGGGTGGCCCTCGAATGCTTTTGCGGCTGCGTCGTGCGACTCCGCATCGACGATCGCATAGAGCATGATGTCGTTTCTCGCGTCTTTAGTGCCCTGCGAGGTGACACGCTTGGTCTTGCCGACCCCGGCTCCCTTGTCGGCGAACATCTTGATGTGATCACCCATCCATTTTTTCCAGTCGGCCTGCATCTTCTCCTCGGCTGCCTTACGCTTATCAGGCTCGGTCTTCTTCCAGTCGTCGAGGACCGAGACGGGCGCAAGATAGGTAACAAGAAATTTTTTCATTTTTCAGTCTCCTCAAAGGGTGAAGGCCGCGAAGGAACCTAGGTGTCCGAGGCATGCCTTCGTGACATTAGGCCATCGCCCCCGGCGGCGAGTTCAATAACGGGAACACTACCACCGGACACGCGACCTGGGAGTCGCCGCTATGTTGCCGTCGTCGTTATAGCCGCGCGACACGGCTCAACGATGATCGTTCGTACGTCGTAGTCGTTGGCATTGACCGCGCCACCTGTCGCACCTGTTCGATGAAGAGCTGGACGACCGGGCTTAGCGTCCGATTCTTCAACGTGAACATCGCGATCGGCATCGGCTGAAGAGATAAGGATGTGGCCAAAGGTTTGAGCGACCACCGTTTGGCGTTGAACCTGAGCACAGAGTCATGCAGGACCGTAATAAAACGTCCGGTGGCGAGGAGATGAAATCGCAGCTGCATCGAAAAAGAGGTCAGTCGATGCTGCGGCAACGCCAGCCCCTGTGCTCGAAATCCGGCCTCGATATACGCGCCCGATAGGCTGCCTTCCGGGAAGAGTATCCAGGGTTCGCTCATCAGCTCCGCAAGGGCGATCTTGCGGCGCTTCGCCCAGAGGGTATGTGCGCCTGCCACCACGAAGAACGCATCGCGGCACAGGTGGTCCACCGCCACGTCATCGACCGTCACAGGCTTGAAAAGCCGCCCAAGCAGAAGATCGACGCTGCGCTCTCGCAGCTCCCTGAACTCCTGCTCTCCCGGCTGCGCCGAGACAACGTGGACGGCAACGTTCGGATATTGACGCGAGAGGGAACCGATCACCGCGGGGACGAAGCCGGCTGCCAACGATTCCGGGCACCCGATCGTTACATCGCCCACGGAGGGGTTGGCGAGGAATTCGATATCTCTGACGCCCTGTTTCAACTCGTCGAACACGACGTCAGCGCGCTTCAGTAAGGCCCGCGCGTAAATCGTGGCCTCGATCCCGCGGTGACTTCTGTCCAGAAGACGCACGCCAAGCGCATCTTCCAAGGTGCGCATCGCCTCGGATACAGAAGGCTGAGACATCGCCAGATGCGTTGCCGCCTTGGCCATCGATCCCCATCGAACGACGGCCGAAAGTATCTGCAAGTCACGCAGCTTGATGCGCCGGCCAATACGCGCCTCGCGCTGCAGCTTCGAATCTATCGGCATTTCCTATATGGTTATCGGAAAATAGATACTTCACTTATACCCGAAAGCGGGTCAAAGTTCACGCCGCCCTCCTAGGACCGCGAGGCAAAGCATGCGCAATGATGTCCTGAAGCGTACTTTCGTGGCGGCCTGCCTGGCGACGGCCACCTTTACCTGCGCAAGCGCGCCCCAGCAGAGCGCCGGCGCCATGACCGGAACGTGGATGCTCGTCTCCTCTGTGACGGAGAAGGACGGGACCAAGAGCGACCAGTTCGGAGCGGGCGCAAAAGGCATGATGAGCCTGGACGCGCAAGGACATTTCATGCTCACCATCATCGGGCCCGATCTGCCAAGATTTAACTCTGGCAACCGCGCGAAGGCGACAGCCGAGGAAAGCAGGATGGTGACCGCCGGCAGTATCGCGATGATAGGCACCTACTCCATGGACGTGACAAACAAGACGCTTACGTTTCACGTTGAGACCGCGACATTTCCAAATTGGAATGGGACTACGCAGAACAGGCTGATCGTCACCGCAGATGGTGATGAGCTTAAATACGTCACGCCTACCGCGTCGAGCGGCGGAGTGGGAACGGTGACCTGGAAGCGAGCCGATCGCTGATGTCGCCGGCGTCGCTCGTCGATTGCACTGGCCACATGCAGGCGCCACGCTGCCGGTGATGGCCGGGGGGATCGTTACGACGCCGCCGGGGACGGGCTAAAGTCGCGGACGCGCGGCGCTCGCCCCAGCGGCGCCGCTCACCCCAGCGTCTTATACAACGCGACGAGCTTGCTCCACGCGCGCTCGGCTTGCGCGTTGTCGTAGATCGGCGCGCCGTCCTCGATCGGCATGTCGGGCACGCACCAGCCGTGCTTCGTCGGATACACCTCGACTTCCGCCGGAACGCCCGCCTTCGCGAAGCTGTCCTTCAACTTGTCCTTCGCGGTGGGCTGCCGCCGATCGTCGCTCGCGGCGACGCCGAAGTACATGCGCGCCTTGATCTTCGGCGCGAGCAGATGGGGGCTGTCCGGCTTGTCGGTCACGAGCCCGCCACCGTGGAACGACGCGCCGGCGCCGATGCGCTCCGGAACGCTCGCAGCGGTCCGCACGACCAGCGCGCCGCCCATGCAGTAACCCTGCGTCCCGATCTTCTTCGTCCTGTCGACTTGCGGTTGCGCGTCGAGAAAGCGCAACGTACGCGATGGCATCCTTCTCGGCGGCGCCGGGTGCCTGAACCGACGACATCAGCGGCCCGATCTTGGTCATCAGGTCGGGACTCTTGAAGTCGAGGTTCGCCGCCGTCGTGAACTGCGGCGCCTTGCTGACCCGGTAGAACGGATTGGGCACGAGCACGCTGTAGCCGTCGGCGGCAAGGCGCTTCGCCATGTCGCGCATCGTGGGGCGCAACCCCAACGCGTCGGCCCAGATGATCACTCCCGGATACGCGCCCGATGCCGGATGAATGAACGCGGCGTCGCAGGCTACCGTCCGGCGTCTTCACCGTCACTTCCGTTTCGACGACCGCAAGCGTCGCCGCAAAGGATTGGCCGGTCGCAGCGACTAGCCCCGCCGCTACCGAGCGGGCGATGAAGTCACGTCGCGAAACGTTCAGCGTCTGCGTGTTTTCCGGATCGTGTTTGTCGGTCGTCATTTTCCTGGCCTCCGGGGTACGGATGGCAATTGTGTCGCATTCGCGAGCGACTTGCGGATCGCAGCAGGACCGGGCCATTTCGCGCCGTCCTACATACTCCTCCGATACTCCCCGCCCACCTCGAACAGCGCCTTGGTGATCTGACCGAGCGAGCAGACACGCACCGTCTTCATCAGCTCGGCGAAGACGTTGCCGTTCTCGATCACGACGCGCTTCAGCCGCTCCAGCGCCGCCGGCGCGGCCTTCGCGTTGCGGGCGTGAAATTCCGCCAAGCGCTTCAGCTGCGACTGCTTCTCTTCCTCGGATGACCGCGCGAGCTCGATCTTCTGCGGCGGCATCGTATCGGCATGCGGGTTGCGGAAGGTGTTGACGCCGATGATCGGATAGCTGCCGTCGTGCTTCTGGTGCTCGTAGAACAGCGACTCCTCCTGGATCTTGCCGCGCTGGTAACCGGTTTCCATCGCGCCGAGCACGCCGCCGCGCTCGCTGATCGCCTCGAATTCCTTCAGCACCGCTTCCTCGACCAGGTCGGTCAGCTCCTCGACGATGAAGCTGCCCTGGTTCGGGTTCTCGTTCTTACCGAGGCCCCATTCGCGGTTGATGATCAGCTGGATCGCCATCGCGCGGCGCACGCTCTCCTCGGTCGGCGTCGTGATCGCCTCGTCGTAGGCGTTGGTGTGCAGTGAATTGGTGTTGTCGTAGGTCGAGATCAGCGCCTGCAACGTAGTACGGATGTCGTTGAACGCGATCTCCTGCGCGTGCAGGCTCCTGCCGCTGGTCTGCGAATGGAACTTGAGCTTTTGCGAGCGCTCGTTCGCGCCGTAGCGCTCGCGCATCGCCACCGCCCAGATCCGCCGCGCGACGCGCCCGATCACCGCGTATTCCGGGTCCATGCCGTAGCTGAAAAAGAACGAGAGGTTCGGCGCGAAGTCGTCGATGCGCATGCCCCGCGCAAGGTAGGTTTCGACGAAAGTGAAACCGTTCGACAGCGTGAACGCGAGCTGCGAGATCGGATTCGCGCCGGCTTCGGCGATGTGATAGCCGGAGATCGACACCGAGTAGAAATTCTTTATATCGTGCTGGACGAAATATTCCTGGATGTCGCCCATCACCTTCAGGCTGAACTCGGTCGAGAAGATGCAGGTGTTCTGCCCCTGGTCTTCCTTCAGGATATCGGCCTGGACGGTGCCGCGCACGGTCGAGAGCGTCCACGCCTTGATCTTCTCGGTTTCGTCGTCGGTCGGCTCGCGCTTGTTGTCGGCACGGAACTTGTCGAGCTGCTGATCGAGCGCCGTGTTCATGAACATCGCCAGCAGCGTCGGGGCCGGTCCGTTGATCGTCATCGACACCGAGTTGTTCGGCGCGGTCAGGTCGAATCCCGAGTAGAGCACCTTCATGTCGTCGAGCGTCGCGATCGACACGCCGGAATTGCCGACCTTGCCGTAGATGTCGGGACGCAGGTCCGGATCGTTGCCGTACAGCGTGACCGAATCGAACGCGGTCGACAGCCGCTTGGCCGGCATGCCGTCGGCGAGCAGGTGAAAACGCGTGTTGGTGCGGAACGCGTCGCCCTCCCCGGCGAACATGCGCGTCGGGTCCTCGTTCTCGCGCTTGAACGCGAACACGCCGGCGGTGAAAGGAAAGCTGCCGGGGACGTTCTCGGTCAGCTGCCAGCGCAGGATCTCGGCGTCGTCCTCGAATTTCGGCAGCGCGACCTTGGGAACGTGCGTGCCCGAGAGCGAGACGGTGGTCAGCGCGCTGCGGATCTCCTTGCCGCGGATTTTCACGACGTACTCGTCACCCGTGTACGCCTTCTTGGTCTGCGGCCACATCGCGAGGAGCTTTTGCGCGCGGGGGTCGAGCTTGCCGTCGCGGTCGGCGATCAGGTGGTCGAGCGCGGCGTGATCGTCCTTGCACTCCAGCGCCGCCGTGGTGCGGGCCACCTTGTCCGTCGACTTCGCGGCAACCGCCTTGCATTCATTGGCGAGCATGGCCTTCGCGGCGCGCAATTGCTGGCGCTCGCGCGCGATTCTCGCCTGCGCTTTTGCCCACGCGTGGTAGCCGCGCACGGTCTCGGCAATCTCGGCCAGATAGCGCACGCGCTGCGGCGGGACGATGATGTTCTGCCCGGTCGAATGCCGCGCCGAAATCGCCGGCAGCTTCGCCCTGCCGAGCTTGAGCCCTTCCTCGGCAAGCCGCGCCGCCAGCGCCTGGTAGAGCGCGGTGACGCCGTCGTCGTTGAAGCGGGCGGCGATCGTGCCATAAACCGGCATCTGATCGGGCGGCTGCTTGAAGAGCTCGCGGTTGCGCTGATACTGCTTGCGCACGTCGCGCAGCGCGTCGGCCGCGCCTCGGCGGTCGAACTTGTTGATCGCGACGAAATCGGCGAAGTCGAGCATGTCGATCTTTTCGAGCTGGCTGGCCGCGCCGAACTCCGGCGTCATCACGTACAGCGAGACGTCGACCAGCGGCACGATCGCGGCGTCGCCCTGGCCGATGCCCGAAGTCTCGATCACGATCAGGTCGAAGCCCGCGACCTTGCACGCGGCGATCGCGTCGGGCAAAGCCTGCGACACCTCGGAGCCGGCTTCGCGCGTGGCCATCGAGCGCATGTAGATATTCGGGTGCTGGATCGCGTTCATGCGGATGCGATCACCGAGCAGCGCGCCGCCGGACTTGCGCCGTGACGGATCGATCGAGATGATCGCAATCTTCAGCCGATCGTCCTGATCGAGCCGGAAACGCCGGATCAGCTCATCGGTCAGCGAGCTCTTGCCCGCGCCGCCGGTGCCGGTGATACCGAGCGCCGGCGCCTTGCTCGCTTCGGCCGCACGCAGCATTTCGTCGCGCAGCTTCGCCGGGACGCTGCATGCCTCGAGGCCGGTGATCAGGCGCGCCAGCGCATTTCGGTCTCCGCCCTTCAGCGCTCCCAAGTCTTTCGGCAGGTCGTGCGCGAGATCAGCATCGCAGGCGGCGACAATCTCGTTGATCATGCCCTGCAGTCCCAGGCGCTGGCCGTCCTCGGGCGTGAAAATGCGGGTGACGCCGTAAGCGTGCAGCTCTTCGATTTCAGCCGGCACGATCACGCCGCCGCCGCCGCCGAACACCTTGATGTGCGCGCCGCCGCGTTCGCGCAACAGGTCGAGCATGTACTTGAAGAACTCGACGTGGCCGCCCTGATAGGACGAGATCGCGATGCCGTGCGCATCTTCCTGCAACGCGCAGGTGACGATGTCGTCGACCGACCGGTTGTGGCCCAGGTGGATGACCTCGCAGCCCGACGCCTGGAGGATGCGCCGCATGATATTGATCGACGCGTCGTGACCGTCGAACAGGCTCGCCGCGGTGACGAAGCGGATCTTGTGCGCCGGCTTGTAGACCAGCGGCTTTTTGGCGATGGCGAGGTCGTTCATTACTATTCCGGCGGTTGACCGGTTTTGGCCAGAGTGCACGGCAGGCAGCTAAAGCCAAGCCCGAAATCCTGCCGCTCGCGGTCGAGGCGGCGTCGAAGAGCTTACTCTCGAGGCCCTGCCGCCGACATTATATTCCGTTTACGTAAACGTCAATGTGGTGGGCGGTCGACTGGGAACGTCGCGAGCCGGCGGCGGTCCTAGCAGCGGCCGCAAACTGCCGGTCGCGACCAACCGGATTCATCGATTCTGCCGCCGCCATACTCGATCCCCCGCAGTCCCGCTCGAAGGAATCGCCCATGTCTTTGCTGTCACGCTCGCCGGTCCGCAACCTGCTCGCCGCGGTTGCGCTGCTCTTCGTCGCGAATGCCGGCGCCGCGATTCCGGCCGGCGTCACCCCGGGCGCCTCGGTCGAAGGCATCAGCGAGTACGACCTGGCCAACGGTCTCAAGGTGCTGCTTTTTCCGGACGCCAGCCAGCCCAAGGTCACGGTCAACATTACCTATCTCGTCGGCTCGCGGATGGAAAACTACGGCGAGACCGGGATGGCGCACCTGCTCGAGCACATGGTGTTCAAGGGCACGAAGACGCGCGGTAATCTGATGGCCGGCCTCGCGCAGCGCGGGATGGCGTTCAACGGCACGACCTGGTACGACCGCACCAACTATTTCGAAACCTTTCCGGCCTCCGACGAAAACCTCGACTGGGCGCTGGGGATGGAAGCGGACCGAATGGTCAACTCGACCGTGCTGCGCAAGGATCTGGACAGCGAGATGACGGTGGTGCGCAACGAAATGGAGCGCAACGAGAATAGCCCCGTGCGCATGCTGATCCAGCGCACGACCGCGGCCGGTTTCGACTGGCACAATTACGGCAAGGATACGATCGGTGCGCGCACCGACGTCGAGCGGGTCGATATCGGCCGCCTGCAGGCCTTTTATCGTCTCTACTATCAGCCGGACAACGCGGTGCTGACGATCGCCGGCGCGTTCGATCCTGACCGTGCGCTATCGCTGGTCGCGAAATATTTCGGGCCGATACCGAAACCGGCGCGCGTTCTGCCGCCTCTGTACACCGACGAGCCGGTGCAGGACGGCGCGCGCGAGGTCACGCTGCACCGCGTCGGCAACACCCAATGGCTCTCCGCGATGTACCACACGGTACCCGGCGCCCATCCGGACGCGGTCGCGATTACCGCAGCGGTCGAAGCGATGACCATCAGTCCCGGCGGACGCCTTTACAAGGCGCTGGTCGAATCCAAGCAGGCTGCCGCCGTCGACGACTTCGTCTACGACGGTTTCGATCCCGGCTTCGCGATGTTCCTGGCGCAAGTGCCCGAGAACGAGTCGCTGGAGACCGCCCGCAAGACGATGCTGCACGTGATCGAGGACGTCGCGCAGCAGCCGTTCACGGAAGGCGAGATCGATCGCGTTCGCGCCAAGACGCTGAAATCGATCGACGAGACGATCAACGATCCCCAGCGTCTGGGCATCGCGCTCTCGGGATCGATCGCGACGGGCGACTGGCGCCTGTTCTTCCTGCGGCGCGATCGCTGGCGCGCGCTGACCCCGGCCGACGTCGAACGCGCGGCCAGCGCCTATTTCAAGCCGGCGAACCGCACGGTCGGCGAATTCATTCCCGATGCCAAACCCGATCGCTCCCCGTCGCCGCCGACGGTCGATATCGCCGCGATGGTCAACGGCTACCATGGCGATCCGGCGATCGCCGCGGGTGAGACTTTCGACGCGACGCCGGCCAATCTCGACGCGCGCGCGGAGCGCTACACGCTTGCCGACGGCATGAAGGTCGTGCTGCTGCCGAAAAAGACCCGCGGTGGAACTGTGCACTTCTATTTGGCGATGCACTACGGCGACGAAGCGTCGATCAAGGGCCGCGAGGGCGAGGCGCGCCTCACCGGTGGCATGCTGCTGCGCGGCACGTTGCAGCACAGCCGGCAGGAGCTCGAGGACACGCTCGACCGGCTGCGCGCGAGCTTGTCGATCAGCGGCGCGCAGACGACGCTGAGCGCGCGCGGCCAGACGGTGCGCGCGAATCTGGCACCGACGCTGGACCTCTTGGCCGAGGCGTTGCAGCATCCGTCGTTTCCCGCCGCCGAGCTCGATACGCTCAAGCGCGCGCACGCCGCCGGGCTCGAGCAGGAGCGCTCCGATCCCCGCGCGGTTGCCGTGCGGGCGCTGGCGCGTTACGACAACCCGTACCCGAAGGGCGACGATCGCTACACGCCGACCTTCGACGAAGAGCTTGCCGAAATCAACGCGCCCGACACGGCCCGGCTCCAGGATTTTCACCGCAGCTTCTACGGGGCGAGCGCGGCCGAGATCAGCATCGTCGGCGACTTCGACGTCGCCGCGGTCAAGGTCCAATTGCAGCGCCTGTTCGGCGCGTGGCGGGCGCCAAACCGCTACGTGCGCGTGCCGGATCCGCTGGTGACCAAGCGCGCCGCGGCGATGCCGATCGAGACTCCCGACAAGGCGAACGCATTTTTGATCGGCCAGACGGCATTCGCGCTCAGCGACAACGACACCGACTACCCGGCATTGATTCTCGCCAACTACATTCTGGGCGGCTCGACCAACTCGCGCTTGTGGAACCGCGTCCGGCAAAAGGAGGGCTTAAGCTACGGCATCAGCAGCTCGATACAGGCCAGCAGCTGGGAGCCCAACACGATGATCTCGATCTCGGCGATTTTCGCGCCGGAGAACCTCGAGCGCTTGCGCCGCGCCGTCCAGGATGAAGTCGAGCGCGCCCAAAGGGAGGGCTTCGGCAGCGAGGAAGTCGCCGACGCCAAGCGCGCGCTGCTGCAGCAGCGACGCCTCGCGCGCAGTCAGGATGCGACGCTCGCCGCCGCGCTGACCGAGCAATCGTTTGTCGGCCGCACGTTCGACTACTCGGCCAGGCTCGACGCCGCGTTCCAGGCCCTCGATGCGACGGCGGTCAACGCAGCGCTCCGCAAGTATCTGAAGCCGGACGCTTTCGCGAGCGTCTTTGCAGGAGATTTCGCCAAGGTGAAAAAGGAGTAATCCGAATGGCCGTCGCGATGCCGGCGCGCAAGGCGTCGCAACGATGCCTACCAGGCGCCGACCATCGGCTGCAGCACGTCGGCAATGCCGCGCGCGCAGCCCAGCACCGGAGCAGGCTCCCCCCAGCGTTCCGGTCCGGGGAACGTCGCCACATAACCACCGGCTTCCTCGACCAGCAAGAGGCCGGCGAGCGCATCCCAGGCGTTCAACGACAGCTCGACAAAGCCGTCGAGACGTCCGGCCGCGACATGCGCGAGCTGCAGCGCGCCCGCGCCGAGATTGCGCGTCGCCGCACCGGCGTCCATCAGCGCGTGACGCAACGCCAGATAGCGCGGTTCGGGAAAGCGGTCGTGGTGGCCGACCGCGATCAACGCTTCCTTTAGCGTCGCGCATTCGCTGACCGCGATCCGCCCTTGATCGCCGGCGTGGCGGCGCCAGGCGCCGTCACCGCGGCGCGCGTGGAACATCTCGTCGTGCTCGGGATCGTAGACGACGCCCAACTCGGTCTTTCCCTGCTCGACATACGCGATCGAGACGCAGTAGTAGCGCAGGCCGCGCAGGAAATTGTGCGTGCCGTCGATCGGATCGACGACCCAGACGTGCTCGGGGGCGCCGCGAAACGATGCCGCCGATTCCTCGCCGAGGAAGGCATCGCCCGGAAATGCCGCGGCAAGCTTGCTGGCGATGAAGTCTTCGATCGCACGGTCGGCGCGACTGACGAAATTCTGCGCGCCCTTGTTCTCGACAATAAGCGAATCGCGCTTGGCGAAGAGGTCCCGTGCGAGCTCGCCGGCCTTGAGCGCCACCTGCTGCGCGGCGGAATAGCGGGCGGTCAGCGGCATGAGGGCGTCCTTTCCCGGCGGGCGGGTGTTCGCGACATGAACCGGATCGGCGAAAAGCTCAAGGTTTCGACCGGCGCGGCGTCGTTCCGTTCACGCCGACGCGCAGCGCACGACGCACACGATATGCCAAACTGCCTGGCGACGAAACTGACTAAGGCCAGAAACTGACTAAGGCCAGAAACATAGCGAACCATCGGTCGGCTCATCGCCGATGCGCCCGACAAGATGCGTCGCCAACCGCGGCGCTTCGGAGCCCCGGGCAAAGCCAAGTCGGTGCGCGGCACACGCCGCCGCAAGCCCAAGCATTTCCGGGCCGAGCGTCCCGGCCATTGCGTAGCCCTGGATAGCATCGAGCTGCGGACCGAGGGGCAGCGCCGCTACATCATTACCTGCACCGATCTGCATTCGCACTTCGCCTGGGCCTGGGCCACCCGCAGTCACGCCAGCACCGCGGCCACCCAGTTCTTCCGCCTCATCCAAGCCGTGTTTCCCTTCGCCATCGAGTCCGTCCTCACCGACAACGGGAGCGAGTTCCAACGCTACTTCGCCGCCGAGCTCGCCCGCTTGCTGTGCACCCACGGGCATACCTTTCCCCAAACACCTCGCATGAACGCCCATTGCGAACGCTTCAACCGCACGGTCCAGGAAGAATGCATCGACTACCACTACGATCTTCTCTTCCTCGACGACCTCACCGAGTTCAACCTCCAGCTGCTGCGCTGGCTCTCCTGGTACAACCTCGAACGCCCACACTTCAGTCTCACCACACCCATCCCCGGTCGCAAAACCCCCCACTTACTCTCCCCGGTACAATTCCTTCATCAAAACCACCAGTGCAATATGTACTGGCCCGATACAGAAACTTGAATTGCCCACAGGGATACGCGACAATCGCCGTCCGCTTCTTTCGCACCACCAGCGGCATAGTTCCGATGCGAAACGCCACGCCTTTCGCCGCCGGCCGGCGGTTCGACGTCATCTGCCTCGGGCGGTTCGCGGTCGACTTCTACGCGCAGCAGATCGGCGCCCGGCTCGAGGACGTCACCAGCTTCGCCAAGTATCTGGGCGGCTCGTCGGCGAACACGGCTTTCGGCTGCGCGCGCCTGGGCCTCAGGGCCGCGCTGATTTCGCGCGTCGGCGACGACGGCCTCGGGCGTTTCCTGGTAGAAACGATCGCTCGCGAAGGCTGCGACGTCAGCCACGTCGGCATCGACCCATCGCGCCTGACCGGCGCGGTCGTGCTCGGTATCGAGGACAAGGATACGTTTCCGCTGATCTTTCTGCGCGAGAACTGCGCCGACATGGCGATCGCCGAGGATGATGTCGACGAAGCCTTCATCGCGCAAAGCAAGGCGCTGCTGATCACCGGTACGCACTTCTCGACCGCGCATGTCGATCGCATCAGCAAGCTCGCGCTCGATCGCGCCCGGAAAAACGACGTACGCACGGTCCTCGACATCGACTATCGTCCCGTCCTGTGGGGATTGACCGCGCGCGGCGACGGCGCCACCCGTTATGTCCGCTCCGACACGGTGACCGCCCATCTGCAGACGATCCTGCCGAAGATCGACCTGGTCGTCGGCACAATCGAGGAATTCAACATCGCCGGCGGCGCCACCGACATTATCGAGTCGCTGGCCGCAGTGCGCCGGGTCACGCCCGCCGTACTGCTGGTCAAGCGCGGGCCGCTCGGCTGCGCGGTGATCGACGGCCCGATACCGCGCTCGCTCGACGACGCGTTCAATGGGCGCGGCGTCGACGTCGAGGTGCTCAACGTTCTGGGCGCAGGCGATGCGTTCTCGGCGGGATTCCTGTCGGGGTGGGTCCGCGGCGAGGACTACGATGCCTGCTGCCGCTACGCCAATGCCTGCGGCGCGCTGGTTGTCTCGCGCCATGGCTGCGCGCCGGCAATGCCGACACGTGTCGAGCTCGACTATTTTCTGGCCAACGCCGCGCAGATTCCGCGCCCCGATCAGGATGCAAAGCTGACCCGGCTGCATCGGGTGACCGCGCCGCGCCCGGTGCGCGACCCGGTTTTTGCATTCGCGTTCGATCACCGCAACCAGTTCTTCGACCTGGCGCAGCAAGTCGGGGCCGGCGAAGCGATGCTGCCGAAGCTCAAAAGACTCTTCGTCGAAGCCGTCGCGCAGACCGAAGCCTCGATGGGGCTCGCCGGCGCCATCGGTATGCTCTGCGACGACCGCTACGGGCAGGATGCGCTGAACTCTGCGACCGGACGCGGCTGGTGGATAGGCAGGCCGGTCGAGCTGCCGGGCTCGAATCCGCTGGTGTTCGATCGCGGCCGGTCGATCGGAACGAGTCTCATCGCATGGCCGCAGGAGCACGTCGTCAAGTGCCTGGTCAGGTTCCATCCCGACGACGACGTCGACAACCGCCTCGAGCAGGAGGCGCAGGTTCGCGCGCTCTATGACGCCGTGCAGGCGAGCGGCCACGAGCTGCTGCTCGAGATCATTCCGCCGACCGAACCGTCGCCGGCTTCCGACACCGTTTATCGCGCGATCAAGCGCCTGTACAACCTGAACGTTTTCCCGGAATGGTGGAAGCTCGAGCCGATGGCTGCCGCCGATTGGGAGGCGATCGATGCGCTGATCGAAGAGCGCGATCCGTACTGCCGGGGTGTCCTGCTGCTAGGACAGGCCGCGGACGCCGGCGCGCTCGCCGCCGCCTTCGGCGAAGCGCGGTCGAGCCGGACCTGCCGCGGCTTCGCCGTCGGCCGCACGATCTTTCACGAGCCCAGCCGCCAGTGGCTGTCGGGCGACATCGACGATGCAGCGCTGGTGCGCGCCGTGCGCGCGAATTTCGAGGCGCTGATCGGCGCCTGGCGCAACGTGCGCGGCGAATCGGCAGCACGAAAAAGAAAGGCTGTCGCGTGAGCGGCACGATCCGGCTGACCGCGGCGCAGGCGCTGGTGCGCTATCTCGCCGCGCTGTCGGCCGACACCGGTTCGGGCGTCCTGCCGCTGTTCGGCGGCGTGTTCGCGATTTTCGGCCACGGCAACGTGGCTGGCATCGGCGAGGCTCTGTATCGCCATCGGGATGCGCTTCCGACCTACCGCGCCCACAACGAGCAGGCGATGGCGCACGCGGCGATCGCCTACGCCAAGGCCAGCATGCGTCGGCGGATGATGGCGTGCACGACGTCGATCGGGCCCGGCGCCACCAACATGGTGACCGCCGCGGCGCTGGCGCATGTCAACCGGCTGCCGGTGCTGCTGCTCCCCGGCGACGTGTTCACCTCGCGCGCGCCGGACCCGGTGCTGCAGCAGGTCGAGGATTTCCACGACAGCGGCGTGTCCGCCAACGATTGCTTTAAGCCCGTGTCGCGCTATTTCGATCGCATCATGCATCCGGCGCAACTCTTGACCGCGCTGCCGAGGGCGATCCACGTGCTGACCGACGCCGCGCTGTGCGGGCCAGTCACTCTGGCACTGCCGCAGGATGTGCAGACGATCGCCTGCGATTATCCGGAAGAGTTCTTCGCGCCCGCAACGATCGTCTTTCGCGCGCAGGCGCCCGGTGAAGCCGAGCTTGCGCGCGCGGCCGCGCTGTTGCGCAACGCCCGGCGCCCGCTGCTGGTCGCCGGCGGCGGCGTGCTCTACGGCCTTGCCGGCGCCGCGCTCGCCGCGTTCGCCGAAAAACACGGCGTGCCGGTCGCCGAGACCCAGGCCGGCAAGGGTGCGCTTCGCTGGGATCATCCGCTGCAGCTGGGCGCCATCGGCGTAACGGGCTCGCCGGCCGCCAACGATCTCGCGCGCGATGCCGATCTGGTGCTCGCGGTCGGAACGCGCCTGACGGATTTCACCACCGGCTCGCATTCGATGTTTGGCGGCGCGAAGCTCTTGAGCCTCAACGTCAATGGCTTCGACGCGATCAAGTGGCGCGCGGTCGAGGTCGTCGGCGATGCGGGCCTTGGTCTCGACGCACTGTCGCGCGCGCTAGCGCAATGGCAGTCCGAGTCGGCGTGGCAAGCCAAGGCCAAGGCGGCGGCGAGCGCCTGGCGCAACGAGGTCGAGCGCATCACCGCCCGGCGCGATCCCGCGTTGCCGTACGAAGGCGAAGTGATCGGCGCCGTGCAGCGCTCGGCCGGCGACTCGGCGGGCGAAGACATCGTCGTCTGCGCCGCTGGCACCTTGCCCGCCGAATTGCACAAGCTCTGGCGAACCTCGGCGCCCGGCGGCTACCACGTCGAATACGGCTATTCGTGCATGGGTTACGAAATCGCCGGCGGCCTCGGCGTCAAAATGGCCAGGCCCGGGCATGAGGTCATCGTCATCGTCGGCGACGGCAGCTATCTGATGCTCAACAGCGAGATCGCAACCTCGGTGATGCTGGGCAAGAAGCTCGTCATCGTCGTGCTCGACAATCGCGGCTACGGCTGCATCAACCGCTTGCAGCAGGCTTGCGGTGGCGCGGCGTTCAACAACCTGTTCGACGATTGCACGCAGGGGACGGACGGTGCGCCGCGCATCGATTTCGCCGCACATGCGGCTTCGCTCGGCGCGCTGGCCGAAAACGTCAAGACGATACCGGAGCTCGAAGCGGCGCTCGAACGCGCCCGCGCCGCGGCGCGGAGCTACGTGATCTGCATCGAGACCGATCCCGACCGGACCACCGAGGCCGGAGGCTGGTGGTGGGATGTCGCCGTGCCCGAGGTTTCGGATCGCGAAAGTGTCCGCCGCGCACGTGAAGCCTACGAAAAGGCGAAGAAGCAGCAGCGGCCATGAGCGAAGCGTTCAAAGTGAAAATAGGCATCAACCCGATCTCGTGGAGCAACGACGATCTGCCCTCGCTCGGCGGCGAGACGCCGCTCGAGGTGGCGCTCGCCGAAGGTAAGGCGATCGGCTACCAGGGCTTCGAGCTCGGCAACAAGTTTCCGCGCGAATCAAAGTCGCTGGCCGCGGTGCTGGCCACACACGGGCTCGAGCTCGTGTCCGGCTGGTACTCGGGCCGGCTGGCGCGCCGCTCGGTGGCGGAGGAAATCGCCGCGGTCGCGCCGCATCTCAAGCTGCTCGCCGACAACGGCGCGACGGTGATGGTCTACGGCGAAGTCGCCGACAGCATCCAGGGCGCGCCGCAGCCGCTATACAAGCGGCCGCGCTTCGTTGACGAGGTCGCCTGGCGCGAGTATGCCAACCGCTTGAACGCATTCGCGCGGCATACGCTCGCGCACGGCGTGCGGCTCGCCTATCACCATCACATGGGCGCGTACGTCCAGTCGCCAGCCGACGTCGACCGGCTGATGGCGCTGACCGGCGACGAAGTGGGTCTGCTGTTCGACAGCGGGCACATGACCTTTGCCGGCGGTGATGCGGTCGCGATGCTCGCGCGGCATGTCCGGCGCGTCTGCCACGTGCACTGCAAGGACGTGCGGCCGCGCGTGCTAGCGATGGCGTGGAATCGCAACTGGAGCTTTCTCGAGGCGGTGATCAACGGCGCCTTCACCGTACCCGGCGACGGCGCGGTCGACTTCGCTTCCTTGCTCGAATTGCTGCATCGGAACGGATATCGGGGCTGGCTGGTCGTCGAAGCCGAGCAGGATCCGAGTATCGCCCCCAGCTATCGCTATGCTGACCTCGGGTATCGGCAGTTGCGCGACCTGGTCGCGCGGCTCGGCGATGCGGCGTCGGCTCGGCAGGCCGCCGCGTGAGCGCCGCCGGGCCGTCCCAAGGCGCGAACTGCGCTCCCTCCGGGGGCAGCGCAGCGGCCGCTTTGGCCAACCCGGCCGCAAGCGTGGGGGTCCTATGAGCCTGCTGATCAAAGGCAGCCGCAGCGGCCGCGACATCGTGCGCGTGACGCCGCGATCCGCCGGCTGGCGCTACGTCGGCTTCGCCGCGTACCGGCTGGCGCCAAACGAGTCATTGAACGTCGCGCTGCCACGCGCCGAGGCATGCATCGTCATCCTGAACGGTAAGGTCACGGTCGAAGCGGCCGGTCATAGCTGGCGCGATATCGGCGACCGCAACAGCGTATTCGACGATCGCGCGCCGTACGCAGTCTATCTGCCGCCGGGCGAGAAGGCTCGCCTCGTCGCGCATACCGCGGCCGAGATCGGCATCGGCGGCGCATCGGCCGCGGCCGGGCCGCCCGCGCGCCTGATCGAGCCGCAGTCGATGAAGCGCTTCAAGCGGGGCGAAGGCAGCAATACGCGCTACGTCTGCGACATCCTGCCGCAGGCCGAGCCGGCCTCGCACCTGTTGCTGGTCGAAGTCGTCACGCCGGCCGGACACTCGTCGAGCTACCCGCCGCACAAGCACGACACCGACAATCTTCCCGCCGAAAGCTTGCTGGAGGAAACCTACTACCACCGGCTGAAACCGGCGCAGGGCTTCGCGTTCCAGCGAGTCTATACCGACGACCGCTCGATCGACGAGTCGCACGCAGTCGAGGATCACGATGTCGTTCTGGTGCCGCGCGGCTACCATCCGGTCGTCGTGCCGCACGGCTACGATTCGTACTACCTCAACGTGATGGCGGGGCCGAAACGCGAATGGCATTTCAAGAACGATCCGGCGCACGAATGGATGCTCAAGCGCTAGAGGCACCTCGCAATCACGGAGAGCACGATGATTGAAGCAGCACTGTTCGGCGCAGGTCGCATCGGCAGGATCCACGCCGGCAATCTGGCGCGGCTGCCCGGCGCACGGCTCAAGTACGTGGCCGACGTCAACCAGGCCGCGGCCGACGAGCTCGCGTCGCGCCATGGCGCGAAAGTCGCGACGGTCGACGCGGCGTTGGCCGACCGCACGATCGGCGCCGTCGTCATCGCCTCGAGCACCGACACCCACGCAGACCTGCTGCTGCGCGCCGCGAAAGCGGGCAAGGCGATCTTCTGCGAAAAGCCGGTCGATCTCGATCTGGCCCGCGCGGTCAGCGCCGCCGGCGCCGTCGAACGTGCCGGCGTAACCTGCCTGATCGGCTTCCAGCGCCGCTACGATCCGACGTTCGCCGCGGTGAAAGCGCGGCTTGCCGCCGGCGAGATCGGTGAACCGGAAATGCTCGTCGTGACCAGCCGCGATCCCGGGGCACCCCCGGTCGATTACATCAAGGTCTCCGGCGGCATATTCAAGGACATGCTGATCCACGACTTCGACATTTTTCGCTGGATCCTCGACGACGAAGCGGCCACCGTGTACGCGACCGGGAGCTGCCTGACCGACCCGGCGATCGAAGCGGCGGGCGACATCGATTCGACGACGGTGACGATCCGCACCCGCCGCGGCCGGCTTGCGCAGATCAACACCAGCCGCCGCGCGGCCTACGGCTACGATCAGCGTTTCGAAGTCCTCGGGGCCAAGGGCATGCTGCAGGCGGGAAACCACCGGCCGACCGAGGTCGCGTCGCACACCGCCGTGAGCGTCAGCCATGACAAACCCGAACATTTCTTCCTGGAGCGCTATCGCGTCGCGTACGCCAGCGAAATGGCGCATTTCGTCGATGCGGTCGCCGGCGGCAAGCCGGTATGCACGACGATCGCCGACGGCGTCAAGGCGCTGGAGCTGGCCGACGCGGCGACGCGGTCGTGGCGTGAACGGCGCATCGTCGAGCTCTAGCATGATCGGCCCAATCGACACCAAGCGTCGATTGAAGATCGGCATCGCGGGCCTGGGCCGGCTGGGCCGGCGTCACGCCGAGAATCTCGGCCAGCGCACGCCCCGCGCGCAACTGGTCGCCGCCTGCAGCCCGGTCGTGGAAGAGCTCGCCTGGGCCGGGCAGCAGCTTGGCATCGCGCACTGTTACGGCGACTACGCGGCGATGCTCGCCGACCCGGACGTCGAGGCGGTGTTCCTGGTGACGCCGACCACGCTGCACGCCGCACAGATCATCCAGGGGCTGGAAGCCGGCAAGCACGTGTTCTGCGAAAAGCCGCTGTCGCTGGACATCGCCGACTGCGAGCGTGTACAGCGGGAGGCAGCCAAGCGGCCCCAGCTCAAGGTGATGATCGGCTACGGGCGACGTTTCGACCCGAGCTATCGCGATGCCTACGACAAGATCCAGGCTGGCCTGATCGGCGCGCCATTTCTGGTGCGCTCGCAGAACCTCGACATGAACGATCCATCGGGATTCTTCGTGCGCTTCGCACCGACCAGCGGCGGCATTTTTCTCGACTGCACGGTGCACGACATCGATCTGGCGCGCTGGTTCCTGGGCAACCCGCGCCCGCTGCGCGTGTTCGCCGCGGGCACCGTCGCGATCCATACCGGCCTGCGTGAATTCGGCGACGTCGACAACGGTATCGCCACCTGCGAGTTCGACGGGGGAAAACTCGCCTGCTTCTACGCGTCGCGCACGATGGCGCATGGCCACGAGACGGCGACCGAGATTTTCGGCACCGCCGGCCGGCTGGCCATCGGCGCGAACCCGCGCCTCGACCGCGTCGACATTTCCGACGCGCACGGCGTGCGCAACGAATGCACACCGACGTTCTACGAGCGCTTCGAGGCAGCGTTCCTGCACGAAATCGCGCATTTCGTCGACGTGGTGCTCGACGATCGCACGCCGGCGCTGACCTTGCACGACGCGACCGAAGCGACGCGCATCGCGCTCGCGCTGCGCGAGTCGCTGCAAACCCGGCGCATGATAGAATTAGGTTGATCCTCTCGCCTTATTTCGCCCGGAATTTTTCCTGAAGAACCGCCTGGCCCCACGCGACCTGCTGCTCACACTCGCGGTCGTGACCCTGTGGGGTTTCTCGTTCGTTCCGATCAAGGTCGGCCTGCGCGAAGTTCCGCCGTTCGCGCTGGCAGCGCTGCGTTTTTTCTTCGCCGCGGTGCCGCTGGTATTTTTCATCCGGCGGCCGCGGATGCCCTGGCTTGACATCGCGGGCTACGGCGTGGCGATCGGCGTCGTGCAGTTCGGCCTTTTGTTCCTCGGCATCAAGCTCGGCATGCCGGCGGGATTGTCGTCGCTGGTCATCCAGTTCCAGGTGTTTTTCACCATCGGTCTCGCCGTGCTGTTTCTCGGCGACAAGTTGCAGCGGCACAACCTGATCGGTGCGGCGATCGCCGCTGCGGGCATCGTCCTGCTCGCCGCGTTCAAGCTCTGGAGCGGGCTCGGCTCGACGTTCATCGGCTTTGTGCTGGTGATCGTCGCCGCCTTCGCGTGGGCAGTGGGCAATGTGATCGCCAAGCACGCGGCGGGCGCACACGAGCCGGACATGTTCGCGCTGATCGTCTGGTCGAGCCTGATACCGCCGCTGCCGCTGGCGTTGCTGTCGTATGCGTTCGAAGGCGGTCCGGCTGTTTGGGATGCGGTCGCCTCGGCGGGCGCGCTGACCTGGGCCTGCGTTTTCGTTCTCGCCTGGGGTGCGACGCTGTTCGGCTTCGCCTCGTGGGCCGCCCTGCTGCATCGCTATCCGACCGGACTGATCGCGCCGTTCGCGCTGCTGATCCCCGTATCGGGACTGGCCAGCGGTGCGATTTTTCTCGGCGAATCGCTGGCGCCGGTACAGGCGCTCGGTGTGCTGCTGGTTTTCGCCGGGCTTGCCGAAAATGTCTTCGGCGCGGAATTGCGGACCTGGCTCGCGCGGCGCCGCTAGTCCCTCCTAGCGGAAGACGACCGTCTTCTGCCCGTTCAGGAACACGCGGTGCTCGAGGTGATATTTGACCGCGCGCGCCAGCGCGATGCACTCGACGTCGCGTCCGAGCGCGACCAGATCGTCGGCGCCCATCTTGTAATCGACGCGAGCGACTTCCTGCTCAATGATCGGTCCCTCGTCGAGATCGGGCGTCACGTAGTGCGCGGTCGCGCCGATCAGCTTGACGCCGCGTGCGTACGCCTGGTGATACGGCTTGGCGCCCTTGAAGCTGGGCAGGAACGAGTGGTGGATGTTGATCGCGCGGCCTTCGAGCCTGCGGCACAGGTCGTTCGAAAGCACTTGCATGTAGCGCGCAAGCACGATCAGATCGGCGTGTTCATCCTCGACGAGCGTCCAGAGCTTCGCCTCCTGCTGCGCCTTGTTCTCGTTCGTCACCGGAAGATGGACGAACGGAATGTTGTACGAGCCCGCGAGCTGATAGGTGTCGCGGTGGTTCGACACGATCGCCACCGGGTCCATCGGCAGAGCGCCGATCCGGTAGCGGTACAGCAGATCGTTGAGGCAGTGATCGAGCTTCGACACCATGATCAGCACGCGCGGTCGCCCTTGCGCGTCGTGCAGCGCCCAGCGCATCGAAAAGCGCTCGCCGATCGCCGCGAAGGCGGCGGCAAGCACCGGTCGCTCCGGCGCGGCGTCGAGACGCTCGAACAGCACCCGCATCATGAATCTGCCGGTATCCATGTCACCGAACTGCGCGCTGTCGATGATGTTGCAGCCGTTGTCGGCCAGGAAGCTGGCGACCGCGCCGACGATGCCCGGCCGGTCACTGCAGGAAAGCGTCAGGATGAATTGCGGATGCGGCGCTGAGGCAGGCGGCATCGCGCTCATCCGGCCGACGGCACATCGATCACGCGCGGCGCGTGCGCAGCGGCGCGCAGGAACAGCTCGAGGTCGGCGTGCGTGAGTATCGTTGTCGCGGTATTGATCAGCGGGTGCGCCTGCACGGCGTCGGCCTCCCAAAGCGCGCGGTCGATGACGAATTCGACCGCGCCGGCGGTGTCGTTGACCAGTGCCAGCAGGCTGACCGAGCCCGGCGTGATCGCCAGATGCCTGTGCAGGCGCTCCGGCGAGGCGAATCCCAGCCGGCCGGCGCCCACCGCCGCGCCCAGGGTAACCAGGTCGACGGCCCGCGCGGCAGGCACGGTCACCAGGAAATGCCGCGTCCCCTTTTTGTCGCGCAGGAACAGGTTCTTGGTCTTGGCGCCGGGCAGCGGAGGCACCAGTCGCTCCGATTCCTCGACGGTCATCACCGCCGGGTGCTCGTGGCGCGCGGCGGCGATGCCGTGCCCGCGCAGGAAGTCGTCGATGTTCATCGTCGCGCCGCCTTGCCCCGGGCGCAGGCGGTGCTAAACTGTCCGGCTCGGACCCAGGGTGGCGACAGTCGCATGGACAAAGCAGCATGGATAGCCTGAGCAAGCCTCTTGCGGACGCCAAGTCCGACAGCTCGCCGAGCGACGCCGAAACGCCCGCCGCGCTGCACCAGGCAGTGCGCGAGAATCTGATCCGCTACGGCGCCGAATTCCATCCCGAGTTCATCGTCCGCGCCCGCGGGTCGTACCTTTACGACGAGAACGGGCGAGCAATCCTTGATTTTACCTCGGGCCAGATGTGCGCCACGCTCGGCCACAATCATCCGGCTATCGTCGCCGCGATCGAAAAAAGCTGCCGGGAGGTGCTGCATCTGTTCAGCGGCATGCTCTCGCCGTCGGTCGCAGCACTCGCGAAGCGCATGGCCGCGCTGCTGCCGCGAAAGCTGTCCAAGCTCATCTTCCTCAATACCGGCGGCGAGAGCAACGAAACGGCGCTGCGCCTGGCCAAGAAATTCACCGGCGGCTTCGAGGTCGTCGGCCTCGAAGGCTCGTGGCACGGCACGACGGCGGGCGCGAGCTCGACCACCTACGCCAGCGGCCGGCGAGGCTATGGGCCGACGATTCCCGGCACGTTCGCGATTCCCGAGCCGAACAGCTATCGCTGCCCGATCCGGCATTGCCGCGACCGCTGCGACATGACTTGCCTCGACGTGGGCTTCAACATGTTCGACGCGCAGTCGGTCGGCGCGCCGGCCGCGGTCATCGTCGAGCCGATCCTCAGTGCCGGCGGGATCATCGTTCCGCCCGATGGCTACTTCGCGCGCCTGCGCAAGCACTGCGATGCGCGCGGGATGTTGCTGATCTTCGACGAGGCGCAGACCGCGTTCGGCCGTACGGGCCGCAATTTCGCCTTCGAAGGCGTTGGCGTGACGCCCGACATCCTGACGATGTCCAAGACGCTCGGCGGCGGCCTGCCGCTCGCCGCCACCGCGACCAGCCCGGACATCGAAGAGGATTGCTACAGCAAGGGATTCGCCAATTACACTTCGCACGTCTCCGATCCGTTGCCGGCTACCGTCGGACTCGCGGTCCTGGACGTGCTCGAGCGCGAGCGGCTCGCGGCCAACGCGCGTGCAATGGGCGAACGCCTGAAAAACGGCTTGCTCGAGCTCAAGGCGCGCCACGAGGTAATCGGCGACGTGCGCGGCCAGGGCTTGCTGCTCGGCGTCGAGCTGGTCAAGGATCGCGAGACCCGCGAGCCCGCGCATCGGCTCGGGCTGGCGGTGACGACGCGTTGCATGGAACTGGGCTTGTCGATGAACATACGGCAGGTGCCCACGCGCGGAGCGGTATGGCGCATCGCTCCGCCGCTGACGGTCAAGCCCGACGAGATCGATCGGGCGCTGGCGATCATCGACCAGGCACTGGGCGATTGTGTGGGGGAGTGGAAGCGCACGTCGGCTTCCTGAAGATCAATGTTTTATTCGAACGAGGGTTCAAAATGCTGAAAAGATTACTGTCGTTACTGGCTTCCTGCCTGGTGTTGGCCGCAGTGGTCGCGCCGGGCGCGCGCGCGGACGTCCTGCAGACGGTCAAGCAGAAGGGCGTGCTGACCGTCGGCACCAAGGCCGATTACCGGCCTTTCGGGTTCCTCGACCCGTCGGGCAAGATCGTCGGCTTCGAGGCCGATCTGGCCGCCGACGTCGCCAAGCGGCTGGGCGTCAAGCTCGAGCTCGTGCCCGTCGTCGCGTCCAATCGCATCCAGTTCCTGCAGCAAGGCAAGATCGACATGATGATCGCGACGATGAGCGACACGCCCGAGCGGCGCAAGATCGTCGACATCGTCGAGCCTTCGTACTACGGGTCGGGCACCAATGTGATGGCGCCGAAGTCCGGGCACCTTAAGAGCTGGGACCAGCTCCGCGGCAAGAAGGTCTGCCTGATCCAGGGCTCGTTCTATAACAAGGAGCTGCAGGAAAAATATGGTGTCGAAGGCGTGGCCTTTCCCGGCACGGCGGAAGCCTATGCGGCGCTGAAGAACGGCAACTGCGTCGGGTTCGCCTACGACGACACCGCGATCATCGGCGAAATGCAAAAGCCCGACTGGGCGGGCTACGAAATGCCGCTGGATTCGATCCTGTTCGTGCCGTGGGGTCTCGCGGTCAATCAGGGCGAGAAGGGCTTCGCCGACTTCATGTCGAAGACGATCACCGACTGGCACAAGACCGGGATGATCCAGCAGCTCGAAAAGAAGTGGGGAATCAAGCCCACCAAGTGGGCGCAGGAAATGCACGACAAATACAAATAGCGGTCTGCGCGGCGGCGACTTCGTAGGGTCGCGGGCGTCGCTGCCGCGTCCCTCGCCCGCCGCCGCCTGCCGACGGGGACGGCCGATGCAGTTCATCTGGGACTGGTTTCGCTGGTTGTACCAGACGACCGGCATCAATCTCACGATCTTCTACGATTCGTTCGACCGTCATCGCTTCGCCGACGGCTTCCTGATGACCCTCAAGCTGTCGCTGATCTGCATCGTGCTGAGCGTGCTGATCGGCGTGGTAGGTGCCTGGCTACAGGGATCGAAGCTGCGCGTCACGCGTAACGTCGTCCACTGGTACATCCAGTTCTTCCGCAACACCCCGCCGCTGGTCCAGCTGTATTTCTTCTATTTCGGCGTCGGCAGCCTGTTGCGGAGCTCGCTCGGGACCGGAAACCAGCCACTGGTCAGCAATGTGACCTGGGCGATCATCTCGCTATCTTTTTTCGCCGGCGCGTTCAACGTCGAGATCTTCCGCTCGGGCGTCGAGGCGGTGCCGAAAACCACGCTGGAAGCGGCCGAGTCGCTGGGATTCAGCCGCCTGCGCGCGTATGCGTTGATCGTGCTGCCGCTGGCGTTCCGGATCAGCCTGCCCGCGTTGAACAACAACCTGGTCAATCTGGTCAAGACGACCACGCTGGCCTATGCGATCGCCGTGCCCGAGATGCTCTACGTTTCGAGCCAGATCTGGTCGGATGAGTTGAACGTGCCGGTGATGATGAACGTGCTTCTGGTCTGCTATTTCGGGCTGGTCGGGGCGCTCGTCTACGTGATGCATCGCTGGGAGCGCGCCATCACGGTGCCGGGGTTCGGACAATGAGCTCGATGCACGCGATCGATCATTCGCCGGGCTCGACCGACCTGCCGGTGCTGCTGCCCGCGGCGGAGCGGCTAGCGCGCCGCGCCGCCGGCGAGCGCAGCGCCGGATCGCCGTGGCTGGCGCTGCGTGCCGAGCATGGTGTCGTGCTGCTCGCCGTCTTCGTGCTTGGCTGCGGTATCGCGCAGGCTCAGGCGGGCCCCGACCAGCCGTCGATCCTGGCCACGTTGTGGAAATGGACACCGTTGCTCGCTCGCGGCTTCGTGTTCAATCTCGCGATCAGCTTCATCGCGATGACGGTCGGCACCGCATTCGGCTTGCTGCTCGGATTCGCGCAACTCTCGCTGCTGCGTCCGGTGAAGCGGGCGGCGTGGCTCACGACACAATTTTTTCGCAATGCGCCGTGGCTGGTGCTGCTTTTCTATTGCATGTTCCTGCTGCCGTTCCAGATCACCATCTTCGGCGTAACGATTCCGCTGCCCGACTGGGTCAAGGCGACGCTGGGTCTCGCGCTGCCGGTGATGGCCAACGTCGGCGAGATCCTGCGTGGCGCGATGCAATCGATCCCGACAGCGCAGTGGGAGTCTGCTGCCTCGCTTGCCTTCAACCGCCGCCAGACGCTGTGGATGATCATCCTGCCGCAATGCCTGAAGCGCATGCTGCCGCCCTGGATGAACCTGTACGCGATCCTGACGATGTCGACAGTGCTAGCCTCGATCGTCGGCGTCAACGAGATGATGACGCTGACCCGTCAGGCGCTTTCTGCCGAGAACCGCCCCGGTCTGTTGCTGTCGTTCTACAGCTACGTACTGCTCTGGTTTTTCGTCTACTGCTACCCGATCGGCCGCTGGACCGTGCGCCTCGAAGCCCGTTATGCCGTCAACATCTGAAGCCGTCATGCCCGAATCCGATGCCCGCCCCATCGTCTCGCTACGCGACGTGCACAAGTCGTTCGGCGAGGTCGAGGTGCTCAAAGGCATGTCGATGGATGTGCCCAAAGGCGGCGTCGTCTGCATCATCGGGCCGTCCGGCTCGGGCAAGTCGACTTTGCTCCGCTGCATCAACGCGCTGGTGCCCATCGACAGCGGCAGCATCCGGGTGGCGAATTTCGACGTGCACAGCCTGACCACCGACAAGGAACGGATTGCGCTGCGCCGCGAAGTGTCGATCGTGTTCCAGCAATACAATCTGTTTCCGCACAAGACCGCGCTGGAAAACGTGATGATGGCGCCGATCTACGTGCTGAAGGAGCCGCGTGACGAGGTGCGCACCCGCGCCATCGCGCTGTTGAAGAAGGTCGGCCTCGCCGCCAAGCAGGAAGCTTATCCGGGGGAGCTCTCGGGCGGCCAGCAACAGCGGGTAGCGATC
The DNA here is from genome assembly GCA_963828665.1 of uncultured beta proteobacterium. GTDB lineage: Bacteria > Pseudomonadota > Gammaproteobacteria > Burkholderiales > Casimicrobiaceae > PALSA-1003. Next base: position 18,171 of record CAWHFL010000009.1, on the reverse strand, counting down.
GCACGCTCGCTGGCGATGCGCCCGGAGGTCATGCTGTTCGACGAAGTGACTGCCGCACTCGACCCGGAAACGGTCAAGGAAGTTCTCAATACGATCCGGGAGCTCGCCGCCGAAGGCATGACCTGCATGCTGGTGACCCACGAGATGCGCTTCGCGCGTGAGCTAGCCGACACCGTCTATTTCACCGATGGCGGCGTCATCGTCGAATCGGGTCCGCCGGCCGTGCTGTTCGATCAGCCGAAGGCCGATCGGACGCGCGCGTTCCTGTCGCAGATACTTTAGCGGAGCGCTGATCGCCGCCGACTCGCGGTGTCCCGCGACGTCTTAGGTCTTGAGCCGGTAGCCGGTCCTGAAGATCCACGCGACGATCGCCAGCGACGTCGCCATGAACAGCACCGTCATCGCGAGGCTTATGCCGACGCTGACGTCGGCGAGCCCGTAGAAACTCCAGCGGAAGCCGCTGATCAGGTAAACGACCGGATTGAACAGCGTGACCTTCTGCCAGAACGGCGGCAGCATGTCGATCGAATAAAAGCTGCCACCGAGAAAGGTCAGCGGCGTGACGATCAGCAATGGCACCAGCTGCAGCTTCTCGAAGCCGTCGGCCCAGATGCCTATGATGAATCCGACTAGGCTGAAGGTCACCGCGGTGAGCAGCAGGAACAGCAGCATCCAGAGCGGATGCAGTATCTGCAGCGGCACGAACAGCGCCGCCGTCGCCAGGATGATCAGGCCCAGGATGATCGACTTGGTCGCGGCCGCCCCCACGTAGCTGATGACGATCTCGAGGTAGGACACCGGCGCGGACAGGAGCTCGTAGATCGTCCCGGTGAACTTGGGAAAGTAGATGCCGAACGATGCGTTGGAAATGCTCTGCGTCAGCAGCGACAGCATGATCAGGCCCGGCACGATGAACGCGCCGTAGCTGATTCCCTCGACGTGCTGGATGCGCGAGCCGATCGCGGCGCCGAAGACGACGAAATACAGCGACGTCGAGATCACCGGCGAGATGATGCTCTGCATCAGCGTGCGCCGCGTGCGCGCCATCTCGAAGCGGTAGATCGCCTGGATTGCGTGGACGTTCACTTCTCCTCCCGCAAAAGACTGACGAAGATGTCCTCCAGCGAACTCTGCGTCGTCTGCAGATCCTTGAACCGGATTTCCGCCTTGTCGAGATCGTCGAGCAGCGCCGCGATACCGGGGCGCTCGCCTTGGGTATCGTAGGTGTAGATCAGCTCGCTGCCGTCGCTGGACAGTTCCAGATGGTGGCCGGCGAGGGCCTCGGGGATCGCCTTCAGCGGGTCGTGCAGCTGGAGTGTCAATTGCTTCCGGCCGAGCTTGCGCATCAGCTCGGCTTTCTGCTCGACGAGGATGATCTCGCCCTTGCTGATGACGCCGACCCGGTCGGCCATCTCTTCGGCCTCGTTGATGTAGTGCGTGGTCAGGATGATCGTCACGCCGCTCTCCCTGAGCGAGCGCACCAGTCGCCACATGTCGCGCCTGAGCTCGACGTCGACACCGGCGGTCGGCTCGTCGAGAAACAGGATCTGCGGCTCGTGCGACAGCGCCTTGGCGATCAACAGGCGCCGCTTCATGCCGCCCGAGAGCGTGATGATCTTGCTGTCGCGCCTGTTCCACAGCGACAGGTCCTTGAGTACCTTTTCCAGGTGGGCTGGGTTTGCCTTCTTGCCGAACAGTCCTCGACTGAACGAAACCGTTCCCCATACCGACTCGAAGGCGTCGGTCGTCAGCTCCTGCGGCACGAGGCCGATCAACGAGCGCGCAGCGCGGTACTCGCTGACGATTTCGTGACCGTCGACCAGGATCTTCCCCACGGTCGGCTTGACGATCCCGCATATGGTGCCGATCAGCGTCGTCTTGCCGGCGCCATTGGGGCCCAGCAATGCGAAGATCTCGCCGCGGCGAATCTCCAGGTTGATGTTTTTCAGCGCCTGCAGACCGGACGCGTAGGTCTTGGAAAGATCGGTGATGGAGATGATGGATGGCATGAAGGGAACGACCGAATCGGCAAGCCGGGAGAGGCGTCAGGCCTGCCAAACGCCATAGCCCGCTTCCCGAAGGTCGATCCCCAGCTCGACCTCCATGTCGCGCGCGCCGTCATAGGGCATCGGGTTATAGACTTCGTAGAGCTCGGGCAGCAAGCGCAACCCGAATTTTTGCACGAATCGATTCGACTGGATACCGGCTTTGTGTTTGTCGAAGCGTAGATCGGGATCCAGACCCGTCATGCCGACATACACGCATGGCTTGCCCGTGACGTAATCGGGATTGGCCTTGCGAAAGCGGGGCTCGTACAAGACGTCTTTCGACAACTCGACGACGTAGACGTGATAGCGGCGGCGGCGTGGCATTGTGGTATAAAAACGGGCCCTGTACGGCTTCGATTGTGCGCCGGTGTGTCGCGCCTGCGGGTCCCGTGTTCCGGCTGCGGCAGGCTTTGAGGAGAAATCGGTGACGGATCTCAACCCGCAGGCCCGGCAGATGGCCGACGAGTCGATGGTGCGCAACCTGGCCGCGCAAGCGCAGGCGATCTGGCCCCAGGAGGCGCCGCTCTTCGGCCGCTATGCGCTGCCCGCGGACGTGCGCATTCTCGACGCCGGCTGCGGCACAGGCGAGGCAGCTTCGCGGCTCGCCGGACTTTTCCCTCGCGCCAATGTCCTCGGCGTCGATATCATCGACGCGCATCTGGAGCTCGCGCGATCGCGCTACCAAAGCCTCGCGGCCCGGCTCTCGTTCGAGCACCAGAGCGTATACGAGCTCACCGCCGCCGACGCCAGCTTCGATCTCACCGTCTGCCGGCACGTCATTCATTCGATTCCATATCCGGAGCGGGTGCTGGCCGAGCTTAAGCGTGTGACACGCCCCGGCGGCTATCTGCACCTGATTCCGGAAGACTACGGGATGCTGCATTTCCAGCGCGGCGCGCTCGATCCGCAGGACTTCTGGCATGTCGCTCCGGCGCGATTCGGCGCCGCGACCGGAACCGACCTTTTTATCGGCCGCAATATCTTCGCGCTTCTTGCCGCGATGAATCTCGAGGCCATCACGGTCGACTACGTCGTCGTCGATACGGTGCGGGTGCCGAGACGGACGTTTGCATCGATCCTCGAGGCCTGGCGTGACGGCTATGTCGAGCCGATCAGCGAGCTGACGCCGATCACGCGCGAGCAGGCGCTCGCGTATTTCGAGCAGATGATCGCCGATATCCGCGACCCACGGCGTTACGCGGTATGGATGGTTCCGGTGGTGAGCGCGCGGGTGCCGGCGATCGCGCCCGAGTGACCGCATCCGGCGGCCCCAGCGCGGTCGGTACACAGCAGGAAAGGGCGCCGGTACCGGGCTCGACGCCGCCAGTGCCGGCGCAGGAGCGTTGACTCCTATTGGGGACCGGACTACAGTCCCGAAGCAGTCAAACCGCGCAATTGTTGCGCGCGAGTCGCTTTGTGCTTGAGAATTGGGCGACGTCGACGATTTGCCAGGCGTCCCAAGGGAGAAAAAGATGATTCGTGCAAGGCGCGGCACGAGCGCAAGGTTCGCGTGGCTCGCTTCATTCACGTCGGTGATCGCAACGATCGTCGCACTGTCGTCGCCCGTGGCGGCACAAACGGTTTCCGACAGCACGTTCCTCGACGCCGACTGGGCGCTGACCCAATTCACGACCCCCGGGGGCGGGACGGCTACGGCCACGCAGTCGCTGTCGGGTGGCAATCCGGGCGCCTTCCGGAACGTCACCGATGCCCTTAACGCCGCAGGTGGCCCCAGCCTCAACGGTATCGTTCTCAGCACCAGCATTTACACACCATTTACCTACAACCCCGGAACTTCCGGCGCGATCAGCTCGCTCGCCTACTCGGAGGATGCGGCGTGTACGTCGGGTTGTTTCGGTCAGGGCCAATCGACGGGTCCGGCAGTCCAGCAGGGGGGCAACCTTTACATCCTCAGCAGCAGCAGTGTGATCACCGGCCCGTCGCTCACCTGGACCAACCACGCGTTGAGCGGACTGACCGCCGCAGACTTCGGCCTGGTGAGTGTGGCCGCTGACGGGTCGTCGTTCTCCGATAATACGCAGCATCCGAACTTTTCCGGCGGCGGCGCGCCGATCCAGTTCGGCTTCTTCCGCGCCAACGGGACCAGCCTGGGCGGCGGAGGCTATACGCTGGCCGCCGGCATCGATAACTGGCAGATCACGATCGGCGCCGCTCCGCCGCCTCCTGTCGTCGCGACGTCGGTCCCGACGCTCAGCGCGTGGGCGCTCGCAGTACTGGCGATGGTCATCACGCTGATCGGGTTCACCTGCACGCAACGCCGGCGCTGACCGTACTCCTGCGGCGCAAGCCGCGTCTCTACGCTTATGGATGGCTCCGGCGGTAAAAACGCCGGAGCCGGCAGTGACGGCGCCGCAAAGCGGGCCTGACTTGGGACTCGTATGGCCGAGCTTTGGGGGATCACCTCATATTTCAATCCAATCGGCTACCAGCGACGATTGCAGAACTATCACCTGTTTCGCCGGCATCTGACCATTCCGCTGATCACCGTCGAGCTAGCCTATCGCGACGACTTCGATCTTCCGGCCGAGGCCGCCGACATACTGATCCGTTCGCGCGGCAATGACGTGCTCTGGCAGAAGGAGCGCTTGCTCAATCTTGCGCTCGCGGCGCTGCCGGATAGTTGCGATGCCGTGGCGTGGCTCGACTGCGATGTCGTGTTCGAGGACGACGATTGGGCGACGCGCGCGGTGCAGGCATTGCAGCGCTTTCCATTGATCCAGCCGTTTCAGACGGTGCGCGAGACCAAAACTGACCCATGGGATCGGTCGAGCGGATGCCCGGCCGACACGCCATTGGGGTATTCACTCGCCTACGCGTTCTCGCAGGGCGCGATCACCTCGGACTTGCTTCGCGGCAGCATGCGCCCGAAGCAACGAAGAAACGGCGGCATGGCGTGGCTCGCGCGGCGCGAAGTGCTCGAACGCGACGGGTTCTATGATGCATGCATCATGGGGAGCGGAAACCGCGCCATGCTATGTGCCGCGCTGGGCCTGCCGGACGACGCGATCGACTATCTGCGCATGACGCCCGGCTGGGCAGAGCATTATCGGGCATGGGCGGAAAAACACTTTCGAAGCCTCGATGGCGGCGGCATCGGCTGCATCGATGGCGCGCTCATTCATTTGTGGCACGGTGACCTGGTGCATCGGCGCTACCAGGAGCGGCATCGCGAATTCAGCGCCTTCGCATTTGATCCGGCAAGCGATATCGCGCTCGACGAAGAAGCCTGCTGGCGATGGAGCAGTCAGAAGGCCGAGATGCACGAATACGTTGCCCGCTACTTTCGCGAGCGCCGGGAAGATGGGGTTTGACCGGATTTGCCTCATGCACATGCCCACGCAAAGCGAGCAATCGCCCTACCTTCCCCCTGAGCAGCGCTCGATCGAGTCCCGCTGCTTTCATCCGCGGAACAGCTGGGTCCGCATGGATCCCGATGCGCAGACCTGCGCCATCCACGAGATCGCCGAAGCGCAGGCGGTGGCGATCCCGGACAGTGCGGCGGTCGTTTCTCCCGGATGCACGCTGACCTATCGACAGCTTAACGAGCAGGCGAATCAACTTGCTCGCGCGATAAGCGCGCACTGCCCGCCGGACGATGCGCCCGTTGCGGTCTGCTGCCCGCTGGGCGCGGCGCAGGCTATCGCGATGCTCGCCGTGTTGAAGGCCAGACGAATCCTTGTATCGCTCTCGTCGTCCGATCCGCCGGCGAGAAACCGGGCGATACTGGAATCGACCGGCACGCAAATGGTCGTCACCGACGATGCGCATTGGCCGATGGTCCGTATGTTGGTGCGCGATGAATTCCCGGTCCTGAACGTCGACGCCTCGCATCGAACCGACGCGTGCTGCAACCTCGGGCTGGCCGTAAGTGCCGATGCCCTGGCTCGGATCGCGCTGACTTCCGGCTCGACCGGTGAGCCGAAGGGCATCATGCAGACGCATCGCACGGCGTTATTCGGTGCCATCGCTCGCAACAACGCCGTTCATTTGTGCGCCCAAGACCGATTGCTGCTGGTGACGCCGGTCTTTGCCGATCTCTGGCGACCCCTTTTGGTGGGCGGTACCGTCTATCTGTTCGACGTCAGGACCGACGACCTTCGCTGCCTGCAACGCTGGCTCGATGAAGAAGAGATATCGGCGTTCCGCTCCACGCCAAGCGTATTGCGGCAGCTCGTGGCGAGCCTGGAACCCGGGAATACGAGCCGGGGATCGAACTCGTTTCTCGCTCCCTCACTGCGCGTCATCGAGTCGATGGGCGAGCCGGTGCCGCGACAATGCGTACTCCTGTATCAAAAGCATTTCCCGCCAAGCTGTATCTTCATCAATTTCCTCGGCTCGAAAGAAGTCCTGGACTACCGGTTCTATTACGTCGACCACACGACCGAGGTGGCGGAGCGCTTCCTGCCGGGCGGTTATCCATTCGGCGGCGCTCGCGTCGCTCTTCTTGACGACGCGGGCGAGATTGCCAGGCCTGGCGACGTCGGCGAGATCGCGGTCGCCAATCGATCGATGTCGCCAGGCTATTGGCGTCGCGGCGATCTCACCGACGAGCGCTTTCGGCACAGTCCGGACGAGGGCGAGGGTCGCGTGTACCGGACGGGCGATATGGGCCGACTCATGCCGGACGGTTGCCTTGTCTATCTGGGGAGAAAAGATTCGATGGTGAAAGTCCGCGGCCATCGCGTCGACCTCACCTGGCTCGAACAATCAATTCGTGACCTCGCGCCGGTGACCGACGCCGCCGTCATCGTGAAGGAGACCGAGCAGCAGGAATTGCTGCTCGTCGTCTTTGTTGTCGTATCGAGGCCGGGTTCGGTGACCGAGCGCGATATCCGGCGTGAACTCGCCGCGAACCTGCCCGATTACATGATCCCATCCACGATCGTGTTGCTCGAGACGATGCCGACCACGGCGATGGGCAAGTTGGACCGCGAGCGCCTGCGCTCGCTGGTCCCCGTTCCGTCGCGGCGCACGGTGTCGACCGACTTGCCGCGCACGCCTGTCGAAATCGAGATTGCGGCCATGTTCGCCCAAGTTCTCGGGCAGGATCGGGTTGCGCTGCACGACAACTTTTTCGAGTTGGGCGGAACCTCGCTGTCGGTCATGCGGGTTACCTCAAGGGTGCAGCAGCGCTTCGACATCGATCTTCCGCTGGTCGCGCTTTTCCGGATGCCGACGGTACGCGAGTTTGCAATGCTGGTATCCGACGCCGTCGATAGCGCGAAGAGAATCGACGTGGTGCCTCGTCCCCAATTGGGGCGTCAAAAGATCGGTGCACAGCCCAAGCGCCCGGATATCGAGTGAGTCGTCGCGGCCAAACGATGCGCTATTCGATCTTTTCGCTGGCCCGTAACGCGCTGAGCCGCCACGACAACTGGCCGCTCGCCTGGCGCAGTCCCGAGCCAAAGCGCAGTTACGACGCGGTCGTCGTCGGCGGCGGCGGTCACGGACTGGCAACCGCCTACTACCTCGCCAAAGAGCACGGGATCCGCAACGTTGCCGTGCTGGAAAAGGGCTGGCTCGGCGGCGGCAATACCGGGCGCAACACGACGATCGTGCGCTCGAATTACCATCTCGATCCGAACGCGCATTTCTACGAATTTTCGCTCAAGCTCTGGGAGAGCCTCTCGCAGGAGCTCAACTTCAACGTCATGTACAGCGCGCGCGGCGTGCTGAACCTCGTGCACTCGCCGGCCGACATGGACGCCGCGATCCGGCGCGGCAACGCGATGCGCCTGAACGGAATCGATGCGAAGTTCCTGAGCCGCGACGAGATTGCCGCATGGATTCCCGAGCTCGACACCTCGCCTTCGGCGCGCTTCCCTATCGTCGGCGGGCTGCTGCAGCCGCGCGGCGGAACCGTTCGCCACGACGCGGTGGCGTGGGGTTACGCCCGTGCGGCCGATGCCTGCGGCGTCGACATCATCCAGAACTGCGAGGTCACCGGCATCCGTCTCGACGGCGGGGCGGTAAGCGGCGTCGACACGACGCGAGGCTTCATCGCGGCCCCCAAGCTCGGCATCGCGGTCGCCGGAAACTCGAGCCGGCTCGCGGCGATGGCAGGCATCCGGCTGCCGATCGAATCGCACGTGCTGCAGGCGATGGTGTCCGAGCCGATCAAGCCGGTCCTCGACACCGTCGTCACCTCGGGTGCCGTGCATTTCTATATCAGCCAGTCGGACAAGGGCGAGCTGGTGATGGGCGGCGACCTCGATTTCTACAATTCGTATGCGCAACGCGGCAACCTGCCCGCTCTCGAGCACGTCGTTGCCGCGTGCCTCGCGCTCTTTCCCCGTTTCGGTCGCCTGCGCCAGCTGCGCAGCTGGGGCGGCATCATGGACATGACGATGGACGGCAGCCCGATTATCGCCAAGCTTCCGGTGCCAGGGCTGACAATGACCGGCGGATGGTGTTACGGGGGCTTCAAGGCGACGCCCGCGTCAGGCTGGTTGCATGCGTACACGATGGCGCGTGGCGAGCCGCATCGCTTGAACGCCGCGTTCACGTTGGAGCGCTTTGCCGAAGGCCGGACGATCGACGAAGCCGGCACCGGGCCCAAAGCATGGACCCATTGAGCGCGTCATGCTGCTGATCCCTTGTCCGTGGTGCGGATCGCGCAATCAGGTCGAGTTTACCTACGGAGGTGACGCGACGCTCAAACGGCCGCCGCCGGACGCACCCGTCGAAGCGTGGTACGAATTCGTCTACCTGCGCGACAACCCTTGTGGTCCGCATGACGAGCTGTGGCTGCACAGTGCGGGCTGTCGGCGTTGGTTCAAGGTGCGCCGCGACACACGCACGCATGACATCCTCGCGAGCGCCCGCCCCGACCAGCCGTTGCCCGGAGGCGAGCCGTGACGCAGTCGCACCGTCTGGCGGTCGGCGGCATCGTCGACCGCTCGCGAACGCTCGATTTTTCATTCGACGGCGCGGCTTATCAGGGTCATCCCGGCGACACGCTGGCTTCCGCCCTGCTGGCCAACGGCGTGCATCTGGTCGGCCGCAGCTTCAAGTATCATCGTCCGCGCGGCATCGTCACCGCCGGCGCCGACGAGCCCAACGCGCTGGTCCAGCTCGCGCGGGGCGCGCGCACCGAGCCCAACACGCGGGCCACGCAGCAGGAGCTCTACCGGGGTTTGGTCGCTACCAGCCAGAATCGCTGGCCATCGTTGCGCTTCGACGTCGGCGCGCTCAACGATCTGCTCTCGCCCTTGTTTCCGGCCGGGTTCTATTACAAGACTTTCATGTGGCCGCCGGGTCCGCGCTGGTGGCTGAAATATGAGCACGCGATCCGCCGCGCCGCAGGGCTCGGCTGCGCACCGCACGATCCCGACCCCGACCATTACCAGCATCGCCACGCGCACTGCGACGTCCTGGTGATCGGCGGCGGCCCGGCGGGCCTCGCCGCGGCGCAATCCGCCGTCCGGTGCGGCGCACGGGTCATCCTGTGCGATGAGAACGCAGCGTTCGGCGGCAGTCTTCGCGGCGCCGCGGAAGCGATAGACGGCGCTCCGCCCGCGAGCTGGATCGCGGCGTGCGTCGACGAGCTCGTGGCGACCAACGGCGATGTCACGCTGCTGCCGCGCACGACCGCCTTCGGCTATTACGATCAGAACCTGGTCGCCCTGATCGAGCGCGTCGCCGATCATTTGCCCGAGCCGCCGCCGTTCACACCGCGTCAGAGGCTATGGCATGTGCGCGCAGGCATCGTGGTGCTCGCGAGCGGCGCACTGGAGCGCGGTATCGCCTATGCCGGCAACGATCTTCCCGGCACGATGCTCGCCGGTGCAGCGCAGGCGTATGTCGGTCGCTACGGCGTCAAGCCCGGAACCCGCGCGGTCATCTTTGCCAATAACGACAGCGCCTATGGCGCGGCGCTGCAGTTGCACGACGCCGACGTCACCGTCGCCGCGATCGCCGATGCGCGGCCGCAAGCGGCGCTCTTCGGCGACCATCCGCAACGCGTGCGCGCCGCGGGCATCCCGATATTGCCCGGCAGCGCCATCGTCCGCGCGCATGGCAGGCTGCGGGTCGCCGGCGTCGATCTGGTATCGCTCGGCGGCGGCGCAGCGACCCGTGTCGATTGCGATCTCGTTTGCATATCGGGAGGCTGGAATCCCGCCGTGCATCTTTACTCGCAATCGCGCGGCAAGCTTCGCTACGACGACGCGCTGGCGACGTTCTTGCCCGATGCTGCGCCGCAGGCGATCGTCGCCGCCGGCGCGGCCAATGGCAAGCTCGACCTCGGTGCCATCCTCGCCGATGGACACGCCGCAGGATTCGCCGCCGCTGCGCGGGCGGGCTTCGCCACGCACGCAAGGCACGCCGCGCCGGCAGCCGACGTTGTGTCGACCGGGCCGTTGCTGCCGTTGTGGTCGGTGCCGGCGCGGCGCGGCGCCAAGTGCTTTGTCGATTGGCAGAACGACGTGACCGTCGCCGACATCGCGCTTGCCGCGCGCGAAGGCTACCGCTCGGTCGAGCATCTGAAGCGCTACACGACGCTGGGCATGGGTACCGACCAGGGCAAGACCAGCAACATCGTCGGTCTCGCAGTTCTCGCTTCCGAACTCGGCGTCGCGATTCCGCAAGTCGGCACGACGACATTTCGCCCTCCGTACACGCCCGTGACACTGGGCGCGCTGGCCGGGCACGAAGCCGGTGCGGACCTCGAGCCGACGCGCCATTCGGCGATGCACGACTGGCATGTCGAGCACGGTGCGCGGATGCTGAACGCGGGCCTGTGGAAGCGGCCGCATTCGTATCCGCGTCCCGGCGAATCGGAGGACGACGCCGCCAATCGCGAAGCGAAGAATGTGCGCGAGCGCGTCGGGCTGGTCGATGTATCGACCCTGGGCAAGATCGAGCTGCAGGGGCGCGACATCGCGGAATTTCTCAATCGCGTCTATATCAACCGATGGGACACGCTGGCGGTCGGACGCTGCCGCTATGGTGTCATGTTGCGCGACGATGGCATGGTGTTCGACGACGGCACGACCTCGCGCTTGAGCGCGACGCACTACCTGATGACGACGACGACGCTCAACGCGGTCAACGTCATGCAGCATCTCGAATACCTGTTGCAGGTCGAATGGCCCGAGCTGAATGTATTCGCCACGTCGGTCACCGAGCAATGGGCGGCGGCCGCGCTCTCCGGTCCGATGGCGCGCGAGGTCTTGGCCACCGTGGTGTCGATCGATGTTTCCAACGTGGCGTTTCCGTTTCTCGCCGTCGGCCATTGCGAGCTCGCTGTCGGCAAGGCGCGCATTCCGGCGCGCCTGTTCCGCATGAGCTACTCGGGCGAGCTCGCCTACGAGATCCATGTGCCGGTGACGCACGGTCGCGCGATGTGGGAAGCGGTCATGGCGGCGGGCGAGCCGTTCGGCATCATGTCCTACGGCACCGAGGCGATGAGCACCTTGCGCATCGAAAAGGGACACGTGGTCGTCGGTCCCGAGGCCGACGGGCGCACGACCGCCGATGACCTCGGCATGGGCAAGCTCGTGAGCCCGGCCAAATCGTGCATCGGCAAGCCGCTGCTGGCGCGGCCGGCGCTGACGTCGCCCGACCGCTGGCAGCTGGTCGGCCTGACTGCGATCGATGGGATGATTCCGCGAGGGGGTAAGCTGGTCGCCGACCCGGGACAAGCGGCGCCGAACCCGATGCTGGGTCACGTCAGCTCGTGGTGCTGGAGCCCGAACCTCGACGCGTCGATCGGGCTCGCGCTGCTGGAGCGCGGCCGCGCGCGGCACGGCGAAACCCTGTGGGCAGTGTCGCCGCTCGCCGATGCACGGGTCAGGGTGCGCGTAGGGCCGCCATGCTTCATCGATCCCGAAGGCGAGCGCCTGCGTGTCTGACGCGGACCCGACAGCGATCGGTTCGACCGCGCTTGGGCACTATGGCGCCGCGGGCACGGCGCTTTTCTTAAGCGAAGCGACGATCGCGACCGCGTGGAACGTTCAGGGCGATGGCGGATCACCGTCGCTGCGCGCCGAAGTGCAGCGCATCGCGCGCGTGCCTCTGCCGATGGCAGCCAATACAACGAGCAAGGGCGAAGGTGTGACGGCGCTGTGGCTCGGGCCTCAATCCTGGCTGCTGGTCGCCGCCGACGCGGGCGCGTTAGGCGATTTCGCCGGCGCGCGCGATGCGGTGAACGCGGTTGGCGGCGCGCTGTTCGACGTCTCGGCGAGCCGCATCGCCTATGCCGTCGAGGGAGTGCCAGCGGCGGCGATCATGGCCGCCGGCTGTCCGCTCGACTTCCATCCGCGCGCCTTCGGCGCCGGACAATGTCGACAAAGCCTGTATGGTCGCGTTCCGGCGCTGTTTTACCGCCATTGCGAACCGCCGGATTGCACGATGCTGGTCCCGAGGAGCTTTGCGCACGACGTCTGGCGCTCGCTCTGCACGGCGGCCGCGCCCTGCGGGTACACGGTCCGCGCAGCAGTGCCGTTCGGCTGATGCCGAGCGGCCACCCGCCGCCGCAAGTTCTGCGCTAGCCGACGACGCCGGCGTGACTCAAGTGGAGCCTGGAGAACAGGCCCCACGTTTGCCTCATGTCGAGTGCGACCCCTGCCGTCGCCTTGGTCGTGCCGCTTCCGACTTCGCCAAGTCGGTATTCGAATCCGTTCGGCAAATCGATGCGGGCGCGTGTTTCGGCGCCCGTGACCGGATTGCGGATAGGCTCGCCGAGGCCGTCAAGAACGCCGGGGATCACCAGCCGAGCGCGCCGGCCATCGACATCGACGGTGAATTCGATCGGTTTGAACAGCGGCTCGAGCTTGGTCGGGCACATGGCCGAATAGACCCACCACATGGTCGCCATGTCCTTGGTCTCCTTGCCGGTCATCACACTCAGCAGCGCGTCGCGCTGCTTGCTGTCGGCGCGCTCGTCGATGATGAGCTGCATCGTGCCCTTGCCCTGATGCACGGCGCCCGGCCACTTGTACGTCGCGGCAGCGCGCAGGCCGTCGAGCTTGACGTCCCCGAAACGGCCCTCGTCGATCTGATAGCCGATGGCCGCCATGCAATTGCCATGCGTAGGCAGGGCATTGAATTGGCATGGACAACCGTACGAGCAATTGCAGTTTGCGAATTCCCTGGCTTTAACGAACCACTCGATCATCGCCATTTGAGTTCACCTTTCGCTATCAGCCGATAACCATCAGGATCAACCCCGAGCAAATCATCAATGCGCCGCCAACACGGCCGACCAGGGGGCCCGCCGGCATCAGTTTCTCGATCAAGACGAAGATCGCCAGCGCAGCGACCCAAAGCAGGTTCATGACGCCGAACGCGAACAGCAGCGTCATCAGCGCCCAGCAGCAGCCGATGCATTGGAGTCCGTGCTGCAAGCCCATCATCAGCGGCCCGAACGGACCCGACCGGCGATGCCTGACCAGGAATTCGGCCGGACTGCGGCACTGGCTCAAGCACGCCGTCTTCAGCGAGGTGAACTGATAGGCTCCGGCGACCACCAGCAGTATGCCGGCGAACACCGGGCTCTTGCTGGTCATCATCGCCGACAACAGCATCGCCGCGCTCAATGCCCATTGTGCCGTCGTCGCGACGAAGCTGAACGCGGCCCAGGCGACCACATATCCGGCAGCGAACAGCGCGGTCGTGCCGTGGTCGCGGCGGCGAGCAGCGTCACGCTGCCGCTGTAACGCATCGAACAACAGCAACGTCGGCGCGGCGCTGGGCAGCATCATGCCGACCATCATCACCATCCACATCGCCAGCGTGGCGGCGAAGTAAGCCGCGTCCCAGCGGGGTGCCGGCATCGCGGCCATCGCGACCGCATCCATGTCCATCGCGGGTTGCGCGAGAACGATGTGCGCAAGGTATGCCCACGCGAGTGCGACGACGACCGCAAGCGCGGCCAAAACGGCGACGCGATCGCGATTCAGAACCTTGTCGATCGATGGCAGTAACATCGGCGCGGGAGGATGGCGGGCATCGTCAGGCGGTAACCGCGAAATCAGTTTCCATGGCCGGCCGGGCGATGTCAACGGGGCCGAACGCGAGCCCGGCCGCCCCGGCAGAACGCCCCCGGCCGCGTCCGTTCACCGGCGATCGGTGGCCCGACGACTAGCCCGTTGCGCCCTTCTTGTGCACCCTGGCCTTCGCTCGCGCGAAATATTCGTCGAAGTACTTCATGACTTGGTCGACGTGTTTGGGCGTATCGGATGGCCTTACTTCGTGCTCCGACGCGCCGTTGTCGGCGCACCACAGGCGGGAATCGCTGACAACCGCGCCCTTCGTTTTCCGGGCCGCCTGCAAGTCTTCCAGATAGATGTAGCAGCGAACGACCGCCTCGGGCTTGTCCCAGTCGATCACGATCTTGTCGTTCTTGTGAAATCCGCGCTTTTCGAGTGCGCCCATGACGTCCAGGAAGCGGTGAAATGCGCGATCGTCGTATTTCGGATCCTTGCGCCAGAATTGCGTGCTGAGCAGGACTTTGTTGCCCTCCGAATCGGCCAGGTACAGATACGGACTGACCGTCCTCTCCTGCTCTTCGGTGACGGTAGTCGGCTGGGCCGCGACGCCTGCGGACATGAGAAGCGCGATGGCGGCGCTGAGCGCGAGTAGCAGTCGGAGCTTCAAAAGACCAGCGTCCCCAGGAACACGCCGAATACCAGGACGATAAGGAAAATGGCGATCGCGATGAAAAAAAGCACCTTGGCGATTCCCCTGAAGTCCGCGGCGACGCCGCTGAATCCGAAGAATCCGGCGACGAGTGAAATCAGAAAAAAGATCAAGGCCCATTTCAGCATGGAGGAGTTTCCTCAGGGCAAAGGCTGCGCAATCACCGGTGTCGAGCGCACTAGCATGAACTCGCCAATACTAGAGGTCAACGGCGACTCAGCAGCGCGCCGGCCAGAAACCCGACGGCCGCCGCGACACCGACCATTTGCCAGGGATTCCTGCTGACATAATCATCGGCGCCCCGACCGACGGCCCTGGCGCGATCGAGGGCATCCTCCTGCAACCCCTGGACCGCGTCGGTGGCCGAACGGAGCTTCGCTTCGACCTGCGACAGCAAGGTCGTCGCCTTCTCCGCGCTCTCCTTGCCGACCTGACTCAGTATGGAGGCAGCGTCCGACAACTGGTCGCGGACCTCTTTGGCCCGCGGCACCCGGTTGCGGCGCAATCCGATAACGCTCATCGTTGACTCCTCGCAGCAAGAACCGCCCGTCGGTTCACGCGTTACTCCTTCTTCTTTTCATCGGCCTTGACCTGTCCGCCCCGCGCCCCCTTCTCGTTGCCCTTGCCCTGCTGTCCGCCCTTGGCCTCCTGAGGCGCGGCCTTCTCGGGGCCCCGGTTCTGCGGGCCGGCGCGATTCTGGGCTCCCCCGCCTTGTGGCGCGGAAGCTTGCGGGGCGGCCCTGATTTCCCTCGGCGCGCTCTTGGTCTCGGGGCCTTTGCCTTGCGGCGAACCTCTCTCGACGTGAGCCCTTTCTTGCGGCCCGTTCTGACCGCCCGGCGTTTGCACCGCTGGCTGCGCAGGGCGCACCGGACGCATCGTCTGCGCCTGCGTCGCTTGCTGTTGTTGGTGCTGTTGCTGCTGCTGGTGTTGTTGCTGTTGTTGCTGCTGCTGACCCTTCAGGCGGCGTTGTTCGGTTTGGGGCAACGATCCCTGCTGCACGGGCTGTTGCTGCGTCTGCGTGCGCAGTCGAGGGGTTCCCTTCGGCTGAGCTTGCGGTTGCGGTTGCGCCTGCGGCTGAGCTTGCTGGCCCTGCGTAGCCCGCTGGAAAGTCCGCTTCGCTAGAGTGTCGCGCGGCTGGTAGCGGTAATTCTGTGACCGGAGCGTCTGCTGCTGCGCGATCGCGCGAGGATAGCGGTCGCCGGAATATTGCCGCTGGTAAATGGGCAAGGGCGCGGCGGCTGGAGCCGACCGGCGATCCCACCGGTCCCATCCGGAACGCCGCTGTTCCCAGCTTCGGCCCCAGTGCTCACCCCAGCGTGGCGGGCCGTCCCTTGACCAGCTGCGAAAGTACACCGGAGGGGCGCGGTAGTAGCGCACCGGGACAAGCAGCAAGAACTGCGGCACATACTCCGGCTCGACCAATTCCCACGGCCCGTTGTACCAGGTGCTCGAATACCAGTTGTCCCCCGCGTAGGTCCAGTACAGGCCGTCGTAAAAGAAGTAGTTCGAATTAACGTCCGGGTCGTAATAGACGGGATAGCCGGGGATCCGGACGAGGTGAGGATAGACAGGCATGTTGATGCCGATGTTGAGCCCGGGAATCCCGATATCGACGCTGATCTGAGCGCGCGCGGAAAGCACGGGGCCGAGCAGCATCGCCAGCGCAAAAACAAGGTAGCGCATTGTTGTTCTCCTAGCGGTTTGGTACCGGGGTTGGGTCGCGGGATGCAGCTAGTCTGGTGACTGGGCGCTTTGCCGACCATCAGAGAATGCCTGATTCATTCGTAGGCATATGGGCAAGGCCGTGCCGGACAACATCCGACGCGGTGACGCGCGAGCGCCGCCACAATCGCCGAAAATCGGTCGGGCGTGAGGCGGGTCGCAGAGGATGAGATCCTGCGGCATACGGCGATAGCATAGTCCAACCACTGGCTTGGCGGGTTGCGGGGCTATTCCGGGGCGGGCACGCTCGTCTCGTACTGCCGCCGGCAGGTTTCGGTCGCGGCGATGCTATCCGATGCCTTCGACGAATACCCCAACGTCACAAGCCCGCCCGGAGCGGGGCCGTGAGAGAGCAAACGGGATTACTTGCCGCCAATCCGCGTCAGCGCAGCTTGGGCCTGCAAGACGTCCGCAATTCCTACATCAAATTCAGCAAAGCGCCGATATTTTTCGAGCCCCTGGATGGAGGAAGCTTTGACCGCACAAGCGGAAGAAAACGGGGCAGCCATGTTGCGACTCATACCGGTACTATTACTCTCGTCTTTGTTGGGACTAAGCGGGGCCGCGGCCGGTTTCGCGACTGACGCTCCTACCGTCGTCGTATTTGTCTTTGTCGGTTGTCTGGGGCTATTCGTTGCCGCCCTGACTGCGGGGGCTTTTCATCTGCCTGGACAGTGAGCAATGTGCATCGGCGGGCGCAAACCTGATGCGCCGGAGGTAGTGCGACGGTCCGGGCGTGACTGACAAAGTTACACGCACGCAGATGACCCCCTGAGCAAGTCACGTTTTTGTCACGTTTTTAGAAGTCTGGTTGCAGCAAAACGCGATTCCCGTCGGTGGTCTCAGTCAGGGAATGACGATGTTTTTTATGATGGTGAGGGGTGCGCGATTTGCCGGCGATCTCATATGGGCGATCGCGCTCGCCGAGCGTGCTGCAGTCGCGTCGGAATTACCGCTCTCGACCCAAGCGGCCCGTCGCCATCGGCAGCTATCTGGCAACTCAAAACGTCATCGATCCCCTTTCGCAATGATCCAAGCGCGTGCTTCCGCGGTCTGCGACGAGGGAAATGATTTCATCGCGCCGGGCATGAGGAAACTGAAAAAACGCATCGTCTGTTTGATCCATTCGATATCGGTGACCACCGCAACACGCTCCCAGCGCGAGAGGTGTTCCATCCCGACCTTGAAGTCTTCCCAAATAGCGCCCGGATCGATGCCAACGAAATCCGCTGCAGTCTCATAGTAAAGATGGACCTTGTCGTGGCTCTTAAGCGCATTGATAACGGCCGGAACCAGCACCGCATCGTAATCCGCTCTCGTGACACGTCCGTTGCAAACGAATGCGAGAACGTTCTCAGGAAAATTCTTAAGCTGCTCGATCATGGGGATTCTCCGTCGTGTGTTTGTAGATCGCGACGTCACTGCTCTTGCAACAAGGACCGTCTCTCCTCACAGGTCCGTTCGCAAGAATTCGGGGCTTGACCGACGCCGAGAATCGTCAACGCAACGCCCAGCGAAAGCCTCGCTCCAGTTCCCCCATGGCATGGTTTTGATATCAACGCCAGGGATCGGCGTGGCGGAGCTTATCAGCGGCCTCGGAGGGATGTAGTCGCCTTAAAGCATTAGCGTGCGCAAGCGCAGTGCATTCACGATGACCGATACTGAGCTGAGCGACATTGCCAGCGCGGCAATGATCGGACTCAGTAGGAGTCCGAAGGTCGGGTAGAGGACGCCCGCC